>NZ_CP060395.1:1200000-2400000 GCF_015840335.1 Synechococcus sp. CBW1108 | reverse complement strand
CCTGCTCAAACCCCAGCTCCCGGGCGACCCTGCCCAGCTGCTCAAATTCGGCGGGGGTCCAGTAGCGGGCCACGGGCATGTGGGCCAGCGACGGGCGCAGGTACTGGCCCAGGGTGAGGCGCTGGCAATCAACACGACGCAGATCCGCCAAGGTCCGCACCACCTCTTCCTGGGTTTCACCCAGCCCCAGCATCAGGCCACTCTTGGTGGGGATCTGGGGTGCCAGCTGGCGGGCTGCGGCCAACAGGGCCAGGGAGCGGCGGTAGGTGGCGCCGCGGCGCACCTCCCCCTGGAGGCGTTCAACGGTTTCCAGATTGTGGTTGAAGCACACCGGTTCGGCGGCCAGCACGGTGGCCAGCCGCTGCCGTTGGGCCGCCAAGCCGTCGGCTTCGTCGCGATGGCCGCCCCAGAAGTCGGGAGTGAGCACCTCGATCGCCGTCCCCGGGCGGCTGCGGCGAATGGCGGCCATGGTGGCTGTGAACAGACAGGCGCCGTGGTCGGCCAGATCGTCACGGGCCACGGCCGTGAGCACCACATAGGAGAGTTGGAGGCTGGCCACTGCCGCGGCCACCCGCTCCGCCTCAGCTGCATCGAGCGGAGCAGGGGCCTGGCCCTTGTCCACCTGGCAGAAGGCGCAGCTGCGGGTGCAGATCGGCCCCCCCAGCAGGAAGGTGGCCGTGCCGGCGGCGTAGCACTCGGCCCGGTTGGGGCAGCGGCCCTCCTCGCAGATCGTATGCAGCCGCTGCTGTTTGACCACCCCCTGCACGGCCTCCAGCTGGGAAGCAGTCCCGACGGGACGGCGCAGCCAGGCCGGCAACCGCTGTTCGGGGGCAATGGCGCTATAGCGGGATGGGGAGCTCATTCGACGGCTCGACGTCCCTCAAAGGCGCGGGCCAGGGTGACTTCGTCGGCATATTCCAGCTCACTGCCCACCGGCAGGCCATAGGCGATCCGGCTCACCTCGGTGAAGGGCTTGAGCAGGCGGGCCAGGTAGAGACTGGTGGTATCCCCCTCCACACTTGGAGTAAGCGCCAGGATCACCTCGCTGATCTGCTCGGCATCCACCCGGCGCACCAGGGGCTGGATCTGGAGCAGTTCGGGGCCAATGCCATCCATCGGCGAGATCAAGCCGCAGAGCACGTGGTAGTGCCCCTTGAATTCCCGGGTCCGCTCCATCGCCAGCAGGTCGCGGGAATCGGCCACCACACACAGCTGGCCGTTGCTGCGCTCGTCGTTGCGGCAGATCTCACAGAACGGCTCGGCCGAGAGGTGGAAGCAGCGCTGGCACTGGCCCACCTGGCTGCGGGCGGCCAGCAGGGCGTCAGCGAAACTGCGAATCTGCTCCTCCGGCTGGCGCAACAGGTGCAGGGCAAGCCGCTGGGCCGTGCGGGGGCCGATGCCCGGCAGTCGCTCGAACTGGTCAATCAGCCGGGCCAACGGGCGCGTGAAGCCGCTCAGCGATTCGCCGCAAGTGGGCTGAATTTAGGCAGGTTTGTCCCGCCCAGGTCGGCGCCCTCCAGGTCGGCCCCCTCCAGCAAGGCGCCCTCCAGCTCGGCGCCCTCCAGGATCGCGTTGCGCAGGATGGCGTGCCGCAGGTCGGCGCCACGCAGGTCGGCGCCGCGCAGGTTGGTGCCCGTGAGGTCGGTGCCGGCCAGGTTGGCGTTGCGCAACACGCTGTGCTCCAGGTTGACCTGATGCCAGTGGCCCCGGGGGGCATGCAAGTTGTGCAAGTCAAAGCCAGCAAGATTCTGGCCGTCGAGGGGCAGGCCAGCGCAGTTGAGGATCTCCAGCGCTTGGATGCGCCCGAGCAGCCAGCGAGCCCCCGACTCATTACAGGTTTTCAGCAGCTCGTAGGCCTCAATATTTTCCCGCTGTTTGCGCTTTTGGCCCTCGAGCACATACAGGAAAGCGGCCGTCACGATGCTCAGTGACTCCACATTGCCCACGCTGATCAGGGCTTCCGCATCCCGCCAGAGGCAGCCTTTGACCCATTGATTGTTGCGGCAGGTGGCGTAGCTGTTCACAACCAGCAGCAGGGTCAGGGCGCCGGCGGCCGAGAGGGCCAGGCGGAAGAGAAAGGAGTTATCCAGCAGCTGGAAGAAGGGGGAGTCGTGGCGACGTTGTTGCCGGTCGACCCAGGTAGGCCTGCGGGGCATCGGAACTGGGGGCGATCGGGCCCATGCTGGCGGCCCAGCAGAATGGCGCCAAGCATTTGCCGTCGCCATGGCTGAAACCCGCAAAGGGGCCGGTCTTCCCTCCCCCCTGCCCCACCTGGTTGCCCTGCTGCTGGCGGGGCTGCTGACCGGGCTGCTGACGGCCTGCAGCGCCTCAGCCGCCGGATTGAACAGCTTTCAGAGCCCCGATGGCCGCTATGCCTTCCTCTATCCCACCGGCTGGACCCGGGTGCAGGTGAGCGGCGGTCCCCAGGTGGTTTTCCACGACCTGATCAACAGTGATGAAACCCTCAGCCTGGTGATCTCCGAGGTCAACCCCACCAACGACCTGGAGAAACTGGGCAGCGCGGTGGCCGTAGGCGAACAGCTGCGCCGCACCGTGATCGCCCCTGAAGGCAGCGGCCGGGCGGCGGAACTGGTGGAGGCCTCCGAGCGCCAGGAGGGGCCCCGCACCTTCTACGACCTCGAATACGCCGTGCACCTCGAAGACCGCGACCGCCACGAGCTGGCCACGGTGGTGCTCGATCGCGGCCGGCTTTACACCTTTGCGGCCAGCACCAACGAAATCCGCTGGAACAAGGTGAAGGACATGTTCCACCTGGTGGTTTCCTCCTTCACCCTGTTGGTGTGACGGTTTCGGCCCCTGCCGATGTGGTGATTGTTGGCGGTGGCTTGGCCGGTGGCCTGCTGGCCCTGGAGTTGCGGGACCTGGGGGCCTCGGTGAGCCTCATCGATGCCCCTGGCCCCGCAGGGGCGGATTCGGCTACGGGTATCAGCTATGGCGCCCTGCCGGGCTGGCCCCTGGCGGCGACCCCCCTGGCCCGGCTGGCGGTGGGGGCTTCCAAGCATTGGCGCCGCCTGCAGGAGCGCCATGGTGAGCTGGGCTGGCGGCCCTGCCGCCTGCGGGTGCAGGCTGGCGGTACCGGCTTGGGGGCGCTGAGTGCCTGGTGGCCGCTCCCATTCGCCCAAGTGGACAGCGCCGTGCTGGTGGCGCGCCTGCCGCTGCTTCTGGCGGCCGCGGGGGTGAGGTGCCGCCCGGCCCGGCTGGAGCACCTGGAGCGCCAGTCGCCGCAAGGTTGGCAGCTGCACCTCAGCGATGGCAGCGACCTGCAGGCCCCCCAGCTGGTGTTGGCCGCTGGCGCCCACTGCCGCCAGCTCTGGCCGGCCCTGCCCTCCCGCCTGCGCAGTAGCTGGGCAGCCGTGCTGGAGCTGCCCGCCTACCCGCCACGCCTGGGCCGCGCCGCCGCCTGGCTGCCACCCAGCTTTGGGCGGGTCGCGCTGGAGCGCCGCGCCGCCGGCCTGGACCAGCCGGAGTGGCTGGTGGATGGGGGCCTGGTGCCCTGGGGCACTGGGGCCCTGCTGGGCCAGCACACCCTGGTGCGACCGGGACTGGAGCTGGGCGCAGCGCCACCGCCTACCGAAGTGGAGGGGCAACTGCGCCAAGAGCTGGCGGCCCAAGCCTGGGGGGCGCCGCTGGCGGCCCTGCCCGGCCATCTGCGCCAGGCGGCCGTGGCCTTCTGCAGTGAGGGCTTGCCCCTGGTGGGTCCGCTAGCTGGGGCGCCTGGGTTGTGGCTGTTCACCGGCTTCAGTGCGGGCTTTAGCCAGGTGCCGGTGCTGGCGCCCCTGCTGGCCCAGGCCCTGGCCTTGGAGCGCGTGCCGGCAGCTGCGGCGACGCGGCGCCTGCAGCAGCTGGGCCTGACAGGTGCCTTTTAATCCTGCAAACTGAGTGCCATAACCCAGGCCAGCCCCACCGCCGCGGAGCCCAGCCATCGCGGCCCGTTTCAGCGCTTGCAGGCCCGCTGGCAGGGGCTGAGCGATCACAACCAGGTGGGCGTGAGCCTGGCAGGGGTGGAAGGCATGGGCGTGCTGATCTACCCCGACAACGCTGGCATCCTCAACGCCCGGGCCGGCGGCCAGGTGCGGGAGTTGTTCGTCAAGGAGGGTGAGCAGGTGGCGCGCGGCCAGGTGCTGATGCAGCTGTATCTGCCGGTGCTGGAGCGCCAGCTCGACCAGCAGCGAGGCAACCTGCGTCAGTTGGAGCGGCACAACGCCCAGCTCGATGAGCGCGATGCCCTGCGTCTGCTCACCGAGAAGCGGGCCCTGGATACGTCTCTGGCCAAGTTTTCCGACGATCGCCGTCGCTACGGCGAACTGCAGTCGACCTACGCCAGCAAACTGCGCAATCTCGACTTCCTGGCCCAGCGCGAGGTGGTGGCCCCGCTGTCCTCTGAGGTGGTGTCGGCGGAGCAGGGGCTCACCAGCACCAGCGTGAATCTCGATGACGTGAAGATCAACGAGAAGAACGTGGTGACCAACTACCAGCAGGTGAAGCTCACGATCGAAACCCAAGCCCTGCAGCGTCGCTATCAGATCGACAATCTCAAGCGTCAGATTCAGGTGACCGAAGCCAAGATCGCCTACGACGGCAAGGTGCATGCCGACCGGAACGGCACGGTGTTGGATCTGCAGGTGATCGCCGGCCAGACCGTGGGCACCGGCCAGCGGCTGGGCACGATCGGCCGGCCTGAGCAACCCAGCGCCAAAGACCGCCCGCTGCGGGTGGTGTCCTACTTTGCGCCCGCCGATGCCCGCCGCCTGCCCCTGGGGCTGCCGGTGGAGGTGGTGCCGCAGTGGAACCAGCGCGGCCGCTTCGGCGGCATCGTGGGCAAGGTGACGCAGGTGCTCACCCTGCCCGCAACCCAGGACGACATCTCCACCACCACCGGCAACGCGCAGCTGGCCCAGGCGCTGACGCAGAACGATCCGGTGATGCGCAGCGAAATCGAGCTGGAACGGGATCCCTCCAGCGTGGACGGCTACCGCTGGACCCTCTCGGGTGGGAGTGGCGTGTTCCCGATCCGCGACGGACTCACGGTCTCGACCCATGCCTACGTGGAGTGGCGCTCGCCGATCAGCTACGTGATTCCGGGCCTGCGCTCCCTCACCGGCGGCTTCCGCACCCCTTGGATCGATCTGCGCTGGAACCTGCCTTCCCTGCGTCAGCCCAACACCGTTCCATGAGCGCCCCTGTGAAGTCGCCGTCCCTTCCCCGGATCCGCAATCCCCTGCTGCGGCAAGAGTTCCCCTGGCTGGTGAGCGAGGTGGTGCTGCTGCTGATCCTGTTCAATGCCAACCCACCGGAGCTGTGGTTCTGGCTGGTGGTGTTAGTGGTGGTGCTGCTATATCGCGTTGAGCGCTGGTGGTCGTCGCGGCCGAACGTGTCCCGCGTCAACCCCCTTGGCCGATTGGCGTCAATCAAGTTGGCCGGTGAGGGGAACTGATTTCCCCCCGGTTGTCGCCGGCGACAACCGGGGGGAAATGGCGCTGGAGGCGACACGAATACTGAGCCATCCATCGCTCAGAGCCATTGCCAGCACTGACTTCCTCTGATCGGCACCAGGCGACAACCACGTTGGCCGGTTAGGCGCCGAGACCTCCGCTGAACCTTGCCCTGGAGCGCACGAGCCGGCGGACCGCACAGTCCGCCGGCAGCGCGGAGCTCCCCGCCGGGGTCTGGCACCATCGGCACCAGGTTGTCGCCGGACGACAATCTCCCGGGCTGTTCTCCGCTTCTCTACGGCTGCTGTGGCTATTTGCTGCCGCTGCGCCGGCTTGCTTGGGCGCGGCGGTGGCTGTCGCCGCTGATCTCGACGATGTGGCAGTGGTGCACCAGCCGGTCCACCGCCGCCACGGTCATTGAGCTGCTGGGGAAGATCTCATCCCAGGCGGTGAACGGCTGATTGGCGGTGATCAGCAGCGATCGGCGCTCGTAGCGGTGGCAGATCAGCTCAAACAGCACGCTGCTCTCCTGTTCATCCCGCCGCACATAGCCAATGTCATCGATCAGCAGCAGCGGGTAGCGATCCAGCCGCTCCAGCGCTGCCGGCAGGTTGTATTCGGCGCGGGCCTTCTGCAGCTCCTGCACCAGGCTCGTGGCGGGATAGAAGCGGCAGGCCTGATCCAGGCCGATCTGCGCCAGGGCGATGCCGATGGCCAGATGGGTTTTGCCCACACCGCTGGGGCCGAACAAGAGCACGTTTTCACTCCGCTGCAGCCAATCGCTCTGGCGGCTCAGAGCCTCCAGCTCCTGCCATCGGTGCGCCTCGATTCGGCCGCCATGGTCGTAATCCGCCAGCACCTTGCTCCAGGGCAGCTGGGCTGATCGCAGCAACCGTTGCTGGCGGGCCTGCTGGCGCTGCTCCACCTCCTGCTCACAGAGGGCATAGAGAAACTGGCTGGGGCTCCAGCCCTCGCCCTCAGCCTGCGAGGCGATGCTCTGCCAGTGGCAGCGGATCCATGCCAACCGCAGCTGTCGCAGCAGGATCGGCAGGGCGGCTTCCGCCGCCTGGGGCCGCGGGATGGAGGGCAAGGAGGTCGTCATAGCTCTGCAGGCTGTGTTGGGGAATGCGTTGCGGTGGGTGGGGGCGATGGGGCGGCAGCCGGAAGCGTTGCTGCAGCGCCGCCAGCGACAGCCCTTGCCGTTGATGGGCCTTCTCGAGCCAACCCAGCACTGGCTCGTAGCCCGCCAGGCGGCAGCCCACATACAGCGCCTCGACCATCAATCGGGCGGCGGCGTCACGGTCACCGCCATTGCGCAGCTGCTGCCACAGCTGCCACCAGCGCTCATCGGGGAACAGCTCCCGCTGGTAACTGCAGTGCAGCAATGCCCGGGGTTTTCGCCTGAGCGCATCGATCAGGTGCTCCAGATCGATGCTCCACGCCCGCCCATGACGCTCGACACCGCCGTGGCGCCGCTCCAGTTCGCAGGCGATCTGCCGGCCCAGAAGCAGCTGCAGCCGGTCGTGGAAGATCCGCACCGTCAGCCGCTGGTCGATCAGCCGCGGCGGCACCGAATACACGACTCTGCGTACCTCGATCGTGCTGGTGCGCCGCACCGTGAGCTGTTCAATGTCGTAGTCGGCAAAACGAAACCGCGGCAGCGGCCGCAGCGCCGATTTCTCTTGCTCCAGCCGGACCAGACGCGGTCGGTTGTATTGCTCGAGCACTGCAGCCAGAAAAGCCTGGTATTGAGCCAGCGTCTCGAAATCACTGCTGCCGCGCAGCAGCAACGCCTGCTCGATCCGCCGCTTGAGATGGCCATGGGGACTCTCCACACGGCCGTTCTCATGCGCCACCCCCAGGTTGTTGCGGCTGTAGGCCAGGCTGTAGTGGCTGCAGAGGGCGTGATAACGGCGGGTGATGTCGGAGCTGAAACTGCCGTTGCGGTTACGGCACGCTGCTGATAACCGGTCGGTGCGCAGTTCACCTGGCACCCCGCCGCAGGCAGCCAGAGCGTTCTGCAGACCCTCGGAGAGGGCTGCAAAACTCTCGCCGCCCTGGACCACCTGCGCATAGCTCCAGCCGCTCCAGGCCAGGCGGTAGTGGAACAGCAGATGGGGGAACACCTGGCCGGCGATCGTCACCTCCACCCCCTTGAGCTGGGTGAAGTCACAGAAGGCAATTTCGCCAGGCTCATAGCTCAAAGGGAAGATCACCTCCGGCGCCGGGCCGTGCAGTGCCTTCCACTCCCGCACCCGGCGCTGCAGGGTGCGCTGTAGCGGAATCCAGTCCACATCAGGTTTCTGCTGCTGCAGATGCTCCAGGAGCGTGATCGGCGTCAGCGCGGGTGAGCGCTGCAGCAACGGCACCAGCTCCTCCTCCCATACCCCTACCAGCGGATCGGGGCGGGTGCGGCCACGGGGCTGGTTCGCCCGCGGCTGCAGCTGATTGCATTCAATCCGGCGAGCACTGCGCACTGAGATGCCCGCCGCCGCGGCAGCAGCCTCCTGGCTGCTGCCGCCTCGTCGTTTCGTCATGAACAGATTGCGTTGGTGGCTTGTCAGTGGTGCCGGCATCACCTGGTCCCTGCGCATCGGCACCAGGGTCTCCAGCACTCACCCCACCGGCCAACGAGCTTGTCGCCGACCGGCCAACTTCATTGTCGGCGGACACGAACGCCTGAACCCTCAACTCACAAGCTCTCGCCATTGGCGTTCGGTGCTCTCCATGGTGTGATCCATGCGATTGAGCACCATCAACTGAGCGGCCACCCGTTGCAGTTGCTCGGGGCTTAGCCGCCCGTAGGCAGCCTTGGATTCGGGCGACTGCAGGGCCTCCAAGGACAGCGTCGAACGCGGTTGGCTCGGCGGTGGCTGCAACCGGGTTGAATCGCTCAGTTGCTGTCGCCAGCTCAGCAAACGCTCGACCACACCCTGCACAAAAGCCAGGCCTGCGTCGTAGTCGACCTGTAGACCCCAGCCCTGCCAGTCGGCATTCGGTAGACGCCGCAGTTCATCGAGATCCAGGATCAGGGCTTCGCTGGCCTGGTCCAGCAGCGCCCACATCCGTGCCACTGGATGCGCACTCGCAAGGGTGCCCAGTTCCAGCAGGGCGCTCTGGCGTTGGACGCGCAGGCCCTGCAGATTGATGCGCA
Organism: Synechococcus sp. CBW1108; assembly: GCF_015840335.1. Taxonomy (NCBI): domain Bacteria; kingdom Bacillati; phylum Cyanobacteriota; class Cyanophyceae; order Synechococcales; family Synechococcaceae; genus Synechococcus; species Synechococcus sp. CBW1108. The sequence continues at coordinate 2,391,393 of NZ_CP060395.1, read as the reverse complement.
GGCTGCGGATCTGTTGCCCCAGCTGGCGGCGACGTTGCGCCTGGGATTGAATCGCTGTTGGCGGGTGCTGCACCACCTGCACCAGGGTATGACCCAGATCCACCAGCAGCTGCAGCAGCCCCTCGCGCTGCTGGATCCGGGCTCTGGACGGCCAGAACAGACGCAGGCTGAGGAGGGCCATCAGGATTCCGAACGCGGTCCATAACAGGCGCAGGGGGATCCAGCTGTCGAGCTGCTGCTCATGGGTGAGCCAGCCCATCACCACCACGAAGCAGCAGACCCCATAACCCACGGTGAGCCGCAACGAGCCGGCGATCAGCCGGGCCAGCAGCAGGGCCAGTGGCAGGCCCACCACCAGCGGCAGCTGCCCCCAGGCCCGGTAGCCGAAGAACACCACCATGGCGCCAATGGCGGTGCCAACCAGGCGCTGACGGCCGAGTTCGAGGGTGTTGCCGTAGTTGCCCACGGTGACGCTCAGCACCGCCAGGGAGGCGTAGAGCGCAAAGGGCAGGCCGGAGAGATTGGCGAAGCCGTTCACCACCGTCACAGTGGCAGCGAGGCGCAGGTTGTCCCGCAGGGCTGGGCTGGTCATCCCTTCGAGGCCGAGAGCTGGGCCAGGCCCGCGCTGAGCAGTGCCCGGCTCTGGAGCAGCTGTTTCAACACATGGCACTGCTGGCCGATGGCCAGCAGCAGGGGCTGGGGGGCGACCAGACGCCCCGCTTCTTCCAGCCAATCTTGAGCTGGGCTCGAGAGGATTGGCGCTGGAGCGGCGGTGGGTTGGGTTTGCAAGTTCCGGGCGAGGCTGGCGAGCGCGCTGCGGAGCAGGGGCTGGGGGCTGCCTGCCGGCAGGGGGGTGTCCAGCTGCCGTAGCAGGGGCTCCAGCAGCAGCTACTGGCGTAACACCTGTCGCCAGATGCTGCCGGCCTGGGCCCAGCGCGACAGCCGGTGTTGGGTGTGGGCGGGCATGGGACGGCCCTGGTTTTGGTCGCGAAGCTGTTGCAACAGCTGAATGCTGGGCAGCAGATCCTGGGAGCGCAGGGCAGCTGGGGGCTCACCGCCGCTATCTAGCCACTGCTGCATTGCCAGGATCTGGGCCTCGAGCTGGCTGGCGATCCGGGCTTCCAGGGCAGGGAGCTGTTGAAGGGGGCGGCGTGGCCAGAGGGCCCAGGTGGCGATCTGCGCCATCAAGATGCCCACCACCGCCGCGAAGGCCAGGTCAAAAATCATCGGCCAGTTGAACTGGTTGCCGCGGTGCATCAGTTCCACGGCCCAGCAGCTCAGATACCCCGTACTCAGGCCTTTGAGCAGCCCGATGCTGCGCACCAGCACACCGGTGATCAGGATGGCCAGGCCCAGCACCACCCAGCTGGTGGATATCTCGTGCAGCACGATGGCCGTGAGGATGCCGATCAAGGCGCCGGCCACCAGCTGGCCAATGCTGCGGGCGGGGGTGAGGTCGTTCTCATTCACGAACAACACAGCCATCACAAGAGCCAGCCCCAGCAGGTGGTTGCGCCCTGACCAAAACAGGATCCCGATCGTCAGGGTGCTGGCCAGCCAGATACGCAGACTGTTGCGCCAAATAGGGCTCAGGGAGGGCAGGGCGGCAGCCATGGGGTGTCGCCCGTTCAAGGTTGGGTGGCGGCGCCACTGCTGCTGAGCTGAAGCTGGGTCTGGATCGGCAGATTGGGATCGCGCGGCATCGGCAGCAGTTCCTTCAGCAACTTCGCGTAAGTGATATTCACGTTGACCGTGGCGTTGATCCGCCGCACCAGGCTGTTGATCAGACGGTCCTGCGTGTTGGAGAGATTGAGCTCGCTGTCTAGGCCGGTTAGGTAGCGCAGACGCACGTCACGGAAGGCCTCCAGGGCAGCCGCCACTCCTCGGCGCGCTGAACTCAGCTTGGCCAGGCTGGCCTCGTGGTTGAAGAACGCTTGCTCGATCCGCAGGCGGATGTCGTTGCGACTGGCGGCATATTGCTGGGCTGTGGCCGCCGCCTGTTTGGTCAGGGCACGGGCCTGGCCAGCGGTGGTGCCGGCATCAAACAGCAGCCAGGTAAAGGTCAAACCCACCGACCAGTCCCAGCCGTTGGTGGTGCTCAAGGGCAGGGCGGTGGAACCGCAGCAGCCGCCCCCGGCAAGCGTGAAGTCGCCGAGGCTGGTTTGGGAGCTGCTGCCACCGCCGCTGGCAAACAGGGAGAGCTTTGGCAGCAGTCCGGCCGCGGTGGCCTGGCTCTGCTGGGCCAGGGCCGTGCGGGTGGCCAGGATCGCTCCAGTTCGGGATTGCCCCGGTAGGCCGCCAGCAGGCTGGCCTCCAGATCGAGGGGCCAGCGGGGCTGCACCACGATCGGGTCACTGGCGTTAGGGGTCACGCTGGCGGGCAGGTTGAGCAGCACCGCCAGTTTGCGGCGCGCCACCGCCCGGTCGGCCAGGGCCTGGATAAGGGTCTCTTCGTCGGCTGCCTGAATGGCCCGGCGCCGCAGCACATCGAGCCTGGGCACCAGGCCCGCCTGCTTGAGGTCGAGGCTGTCCTGCAGGATCACCAGATCGTTGCGCAGGTTGGCGTCGTAGACGCGCACCAGCTGCTCGTCCTGCTGGAGCTGGTAGTAGGCCTCACTCACCTGCAGCTGCAGGGAGCGCAGCTGGTTGGCATAGGTGTTGCGCTGCTGCTCCAGGCTGGCGCGGGCGGCTTTCACCGTGGGCGTGCGGGCGAAGTCGAGCAGGGCGTAGTTGAGTTGCAGGTCCCCCTCAACGCCCCATTCCCCGGAGGTGGCCGCCACGGAACCGCCGTTGGGCACATAGAAGGGGCCGGCCGTGGGGATGGCTGTGCCGCCAGGTCCGGGGGTGAGGACCCCGTTCGGCGAAAACATGGGGCCAAAACCCAAATTGTCGTTGGGCTTTTTCGCGGTGGTGGTGCTGCGGTTGCCCTCGTAGCCGCCGGCGGCAAAGGCGCTGATGGTGGGCCAGTAGGTGCCCATCGCTGCCTGGACGCTGGCCAGGGCGGCGGCCACCTGATCGCGCTGGGCCTGGAGGCTGGCACTGTTGGCAAAGGCGATGGCCAAGGCCTTCTCCAGGCTGAGGCTGGCCACGCCGCCGGCCTGGAGTTGCTGGGGGGTAGGCAGATCCAGGGGTGGACCGGCCACCGCGTCGGCAGGTTGGATCGGGCCGCTGGCGGGTTGGTTGGCCCGGATCAGGTTGGCGGGCAGCTCCGGGGTGCTGAGCACGTTGCCCACCGGGGGCTCGGGTTCGCCTGGCAGCAACTGATCCAGGGCCCGCAGCTCCGCATCCAGCCGCTGCCAGCTGCGCTCGATCAGCTCGGTGGACTGGGCTTGCCGCGGCTGGCTAGAAAGCGATGCGGGCCGTGGGGCGGACAGCGCAGCCGGGGCCAGCCGGGCCGGGATCAGCCCCAACCACAACAGGGCCAGAACGCGGTTGCGCATTGCCACGGTGATGCAGATCAGCGCCTTGGTGGGCGCAGTCTGATTTGCACAGCGGCTTTGCGGCCCTAGGGGGTGTTCAGCTTCCGGGGCGGCAGCGGGTTGGCTCGGCGTGTCCAGCTGCTTGTGGTTACCCAGCAGCTGGCTGAGGACGGCAATTGACGGGGTTCAGGCCTTGCCCAGGATTGCAGCCCAGTTTGCTTCGCCATCGCGAATCGCCTGCTCGGCCTGGCGGCAGAGCATCAGCCGGCTGGCAATCCTTTCCAGCCGCTCCAGGGAAGCCGAGTTGGCGGTGGGGTTGTTGAGCTCCTGGCCCAACTGCTGCCAGCTGGGCGGCAGCTGCAGCTCGGTTTCGGGTGGTTTGGGCAACCCACGGCGCCCACGGATCTGCCCTTCCCATTGGCCCAGATGGCCAGCCATGGCCTGCAGCAACTCCGCTTCGGCCCGGTGCAACTGCACCACCAGCTGGGGATCTTGGCTGGTGGGGGACTCGCGCACAAGGCCGCCCACCAGGGTGATCAGGCGAGAGGCGGTGGCCTCAAAGTTCGCCATCAGCAGCGTCGCTGGATGGCGCTCCGGCAGGGTGCCCAGCTCTTGCAGCAGCGCTGGCCGTTGCCGCCGGATGGCAACGAGCTGGTTGCGCAGGGCCCGGTAGCGACCGATCCCCACCGGATCGGCCGCCTGACCCGCCACCAGGCCTGCCCTGGCGGGATCCACTCTCGCCGCCAGGTCGCGGAAGCAGCTCTGCAGCTGCACGAGCAGCCCGGCAACCTGGCCCAGGCTGCTGTCGAGTCCGCGGGCCGGCCAGAAAAGCCGCAGGCCCAGCAACGCGATCAGCACGCCGAAACAGGTCCAGAAAAAGCGAAGCGGAATCCATTCGGCCAGGCCGCCCTCGTGCACGAGCCAGCCCATCACGATGACGATGCCGCCCACCTTGTAGCCAACCTGCAGCTTCAGCAGGCCGCCCAGCAGGCGCAAGGCGCCCAGGGTGATGGCAATCGCCAGGGGCATCGGCATTCCCTGTAGACCCTCGTAGCCGATCAGCAGCAGGACCGACCCGAGCGCCGTGCCCAGCAGGCGCTGGCTGCCCAGGGCCAGCGCGCCGCCATAGGTGCCGGTGGACACCGCCAACACCGCCAGGGAAACGTATTGGCTGTCCGCCACCCCTGACAAGCTGGCGAAAGCGTTGCCGAGCCCGGCGGTGAAGGCGGTGCGCAGGCCGTTGCGGTTGATCACAGCGGAGCCATTCGGTTCAGCCCGCCCAGGCAGGCAGGCAGCGGGCGCCCCTCCTCCGCGAGGGCCAGCAGCGGCAGTAGCGGGAGCTGCAGCTGCTGGGCCAGCTGCTGCCAACGCTGGGGCTCACGCCCTGGGGTCGGTCCGGGCTCTCCGCTGAGCTGCCGCTGCAGGTCCACCACCGTGCGATGCAGCAGATCGGCCTGCAGGGTCTGCTGCTCCGGCAACCCGGCCATCAGCCGCTCCCAGGCGATCCAGTGAAAGTGGGCGAGCTGCCACAGCCGCAGCCGTTGCTCCCAGCCGCTGCGTTTGAGGGCCTGATGGCGAGGGCCGCTGCGTTCCTGAGCCACCAGTTGTTCCATCCGTTGCAGGTCGTTGGTGAGCGGGGCAGTATTCAGCGGCTCGGGCCTGGATCGCCGTTGGGCCAGCCAGTCGCTGTAGGCCTGCAGCTGGTTTTGCAGAGAGCGACGCAGGCGGCCATCGGCGGTATTGAGTTCGCTGCTGCTGTTGTGCGGCCAGAACAGCAGGCCCACCAGGATTGCCACGATGCAGCCCACCACCGTGTCGAGAGCGCGGTTGAACACGTAGTCCCAGCCCAGCGCCGTATGGCCTGGAAGCATCAGAAACATCACAGCAACCAGTGAGGCCGTGCTGAGGGCGCTCTGCCAGCCCAACAGCTGCAGTACAGGAATCATCACCAGCATCGACACCAGCACCCCGATCCAACCGCCGAGGATGGTGTGCACCAGGAAGGTAATCAGACCTCCCGCCAAGGTGCCCAGGATGCGGCCGCTGGCGGCCTGCAGCGTGTGGTCGTCGTTATCATCAACAACCATCACCACTGCAAACAGTGGGTACCAGGCAAATTGAACGCGATCGGTCCAGACAGCAATGGCGGCTGTGAGGAGCGCGGCTACAAAGAGCTTCAGGCTGTTGCGCAGCAGCTGGTTTTGCACTGTCTGCGGCAACGCTGAGCTGAGACGAGCTTATGGGGATCGGCCACCATGCGCTTGGCTGCCGTGAGGGGGCGGCCATGAGCTGGCTGCCGGCCCTCAGCCCCGACCTGCAGATCCTGCTGCGCCTGGGCCTGGCGGTGCTTTGCGGCCTGGCCGTGGGCATCAACCGCGCCCACCACGGCAATACCAGCCATCCCAACCGCCTGCGGGTGCATGTGCTGGTGGGCCTCAGTGCCTGTCTGATGGTGCTGGCGGCCGGTGACGACCCCCAGGCCCGCAGCAGGGTGATTCAGGGGGTAGCGACCGGAATTGGCTTCCTGGGGGCTGGCGAGATCCTGGTGCCCCCTGCTGCTGACAAGAGGGGCCTGCCTGAGGTGCGCGGACTCACCAGTGCGGCTTCGATCTGGTTTACTGCTGCCCTCGGGGTGACCGTGGCCGCCTCCACCCCCTTACTTGCCGGGGTGGCCCTGGTTCTGGCCCTGATAACCCTGTCCCAGCGCAGCAACGGCGAACCTGGTCAAGATGGCGATCAGAACAGAAAGCGATAGCGACCATTCTCACCACCATTCTGACCACCGTTCTCGGCGGAGTCCTCTGCAGCGGGCTGGGGCCACTCGGCGTCCCAGTAGCTGATGTCATTGCGATAGAAGGGGCGACCACCCAGCCGCTTGGTCTCCAGCTGGGTCGTGCCCATGGCAGTGATCAGGCCGCCCAGCTCCATCGGGCCCAGATCGGTTTTGAGGTTTTTTCCTGCGGCGGCCAGCAGCACCGGTAACCGCACCAGATGCTCGGGTCGGGTGAGTTTGCGAAACAGGGCCTGCAGGGCCAGCTGCTGGCGCTCCAGCCGACCAATATCACCCATCTCATCATGCCTAAAACGCAGGAAGCCCTCTAGGTCGCGGCCCTTCAGGGTCTGCAGCCCTGGTTGCAGATCGATGTAGAGCCCCTGGCTGTGATCGCTGTAGGCCATCCGTTTGGGCACGTCCACCTCGATGCCGCCGAGGGCATCGGCCATAGACCTGATCGCCGACAAATTCACCACCACGTGGTGGGTGATCGGTCGTCCCAATTTGCGGGAGAGTTCTCCTTTAAGCAGATCTGTCCCCCCGAGGCTGTAGAGGGCATTGATCTTGTGGGGGCCATACCCCTCCGCTTCGATGTAGGTGTCCCTGGGCACCTGGGTGATCCGGGTGATGCCGCCATCGACGCGCAGGCTGGCGATCACATCGGTGTTCCCGCCCCCCACATCCGTGCCGAGCAGCAGGATGTCCTGGTTGGTGATGCCGCTCCAGGCCGCAAACGGATTGGTGATAGCGGGGTTCCGGCCCGAGCCCGCATCGGAGAGCAGCTGGGAGAGCGGCGCGGCCAGCAGCAGGCCACCGCCCAGCCCAATTCCTATCGCCAGCAACAGGGAAGCGCGTCTACCCCTTCTGCGGGGCCGATGGTTCTGGGTGGGTCTCATCCCCCAAAAGCTATTTCACGATCAGGGCCCTACGGGCCCAGGGGCTCACCGCTGCGCAGGCCGGCCTGCACGCGCCAGAGATTCGCATAGGCCCCGTCGGCTCCGATCAGCTGGTCATGGCGGCCGCTTTCAACGATTCGGCCCCGATCCATCACCACAATCCGATCGGCATGACGCACAGTCGAAAGCCGGTGGGCGATCACCAGGGTGGTGCGCCCGGCGGTGATTGTCTCGAGGGAGCGCTGGATCGCTGCTTCCGTTTCATTGTCAACCGCTGCGGTGGCCTCATCAAGGATCAGCACCGGGGGATTCCTGAGGATGGCTCGAGCCAGGGCGATGCGCTGCCTCTGCCCGCCGGAGAGGCGCTGGCCCCGCTCCCCCACCACGGTGTCGTAGCCCTGGGGCAGGGCATCAATGAAGGCGGCGGCCTCGGCCAGCTGGGCTGCCCGCACTATTGCGGCCCGGGGGGCCTCGAAACTGCCGTAGGCGATGTTCTCCGCCACGGTCCCAGGGAACAGAAACACCTCCTGGCTCACAAGCGCAATGGCGCGGCGCAGGTGGTCGAGGCGCAGCTCTTGAATTGGGATCCCATCGAGACAGATCCTGCCTGCCTGGATCTCGTAGAGCCTCAGCACCAGCTTCACCAGGGTGCTCTTGCCCGACCCCGTGGCCCCGACGATGCCGAGCGTGCTTCCCGCCGGCACCTCCAGGCAGAAGTCGGTGAGCAGGCCTTCCCGGTCCCGATAGGCAAAGTCCACCCCCGCAAAGCTCAGCGCCCCTTGCACCGCGGCCAGGGGCAGGGGCCGCTCGCCGCTGGGGATCGCAATCGGGGTATCGAGCAGGTCCAGCACCCGGTTGGTGGAGGCCATGGCCCGCTGGTAGTCGTCGAGGGTGCGGCCCAAGGTGGTAATCGGCCAGAGCAGGCGCTGGGTGATGAACACCAGGAAGGCGTAGCTGCCCGTAGCGATCTCACCGCGCCAGGCCTGCAGACCACCAATCACCAAAATGGCGATGAAGGCAAACAAAATGGCGTAACGGATCAGGGGCACAAAGGCGGCCGAAAGACGAATGGCGCGGCGGTTGGCCTGGCGATAGGCCTCACTTAGCCGCTCCAGCCGAGCCAGCTCCCAGCGCTCGGCCGAATAGCTCTTGATCGTCAACATGCCGCCGAGATTGTTGCCCAACTGGCTGGCCAGGTCAGCGGCCTGCGCCCGCACTGCCGCATAGAGGGGGGCTAGCCGCCGCTGAAAATGCAGGGAACCCCAGAAGATCAATGGAATCGGAATGAACGCCACCCCGGCAACGTCAGGCGAGAGCAGCACCATCGCGGCGCCCACCACAACCACGGTGGTGATCAGCTGCAGGATCTCGTTGGCGCCATGGTCGAGGAAGCGCTCCAGTTGGTTGATGTCGTCGCCCAGGACCGCCATCAGCCGGCCACTGCTGCCCAGCTCAAAAAAGCCCATCTCCAGCTGCTGGAGGTGGTCGTAGGCCTCAAGTCGCAGCTGGTGCTGCAACCTCTGGGCCAGGTTGCGCCAGAGCAGCCCTTGCAGGTATTCGAAGCTCGACTCGGCGCTCCAGATCACAAAGGAGAGCACCGCCAGCAGCCCCAACTGGCTGGGCACGGTGGTGGTGCCAAAGCGGGCCAGCCAGGAGGTGTCCTTTTGGACCACCACATCCACCGCCAAACCGATCAGCACCGGAGGCGCCAGATCGAAGAGCTTGTTCAAAACCGAGCAACCCGTCGCCAGAACCAGCCGGAAGCGATAGGGCCGCAGGGCTTTGATCAGCCGGCCCAGGGCTGGCAGAGGCAGCAGGGGGCTTACCAGCGGTTACCGCCGCCGCCATAGCCACCGCCGCCGCCGCCACGGTTACCGCCACCGCCCCCTTCCCTGGGGGTGGCTTTATTTACGCGGATCATGCGGCCCATCCACTCGACATCCTGGAGATCGTCGATGGCATTTTGTTCGGCTGCGTCATCGGCCAGCTCAACAAAGGCAAAGCCGCGCTTGCGGCCGGTTTCCCGGTCGAGGGGCAGGCTGCACTGGCGCACCTCTCCGTACTGGCCGAAGAGATCAAGCAGGTCCTCGCGCTCAGCTTGAAACGAGAGGTTGCCAACGTAAATGGTCATTAACGGAGCAAATTCCTGGAACTGATTCGGGAGATGCTGCGGTTCTCGGGGTGTGCCAGTGGATCCTGGACACGCCTGATGGTGGCCGAACGCCTGCGAATCTTGTCTATTTTACCTACTGGCGGTTCAACTAGGCCCGCCGAAGCCAGGCTTCATGGAGAATTATGAAGCGCTTCTGAAGAGACCATTTAGGCCGCCGACCAAGACCCCGATCGTGCTCCATTGTCAGCGAATCCTGATTCAGAGGGAGCCCCAAAATGCAAGCCCCCGTCCCCTGGAGCCTCGCCTGGCGCGAAGATGGCGAATTGGCAATCCAGGATCGCTTTGACCTGCTGCAGAGCTTGGTTAGCAGTGAAACTGCCGCCAACCAGTGCTCTTTGATTGCCGCCGTCGAACGCCTACCCATGGCAGAGCTCTCCAGCCTTGGCCTTGGCAGCCTCACCAGGCTCTGCGCTTAGTTGATGGGCCCTGGACCTGGCTGCGGTGAGGACATCCTCACCGAGCGCAGGTCCGGCGGACGCCCGCAGGCCTCGTTGGCCTCTTCCACGTCACTTCCCTGGGCGACCTTTCCGGCCACACAGTCGCAGGTGCGATCGATCAGGGCCAGCGAGAGGATCTTTCCCTGTTGCTTGAGATCGGCCTGATAGGCAGAGAGACAGAAGGCCTTCACCACCTCGGCCAGGCTGGTGGCCCGACTCTCGCTCCCACTGGCGAGCAGCCCCAGCAGGAGCAAGCCAAGGGGGGCCAATCGCAGCAGGGGAGGACGCATGGTGGGTGGAATGGTGGGAGCAGCCCCGACCTTGCCCTTAGCCCTGCAGCCGTGAGAGTTGCAGCGGTTTGTTCATGACCCGCAGCTGGCGCAGGCCTTGGAACACGTCTTCGGGCATTCCCTTGGGCAGGTCGACGGTGCTGTGGGTGTCGAAGATCTGAATTCTGCCGATCGAACGACCATTCAGACCCGCTTCATTGGCGATGGCACCCACGATGTTGCCTGGCTTGATCCGGTCTCGCCAGCCCACCTCGACGCGAAAGCGCTCCATGTGATCTTCCGGCGGACCCGAAGGCCGCTCCCCACGCCCGCGGTCCCGCCCCCCCTCACGGCCAACCCCCAGATCGCGGCCGCCATCGCGCCCCGGCCCGTTCTGGCGCACCTGATGGAAATTTTCCTCACCCTGGAGCAGCAGGGGTTTGCCGGCCAAGGCCAGCTCCAGGGCAGCCAGGGCCAACTGCTCGGGGCTGGAACCCTGCTCCTGGGCCACCCGCTGCAGAATTTCGCTCAGCAGGGCCCTTTCCTGCTCACTGCTCTCGGGGGTCTGGAGGCAGCCGGTGAGCTTGGCCCGCATGCGGTCAAGCCTGTTCTGGTTGATGGTGGCGTTGCTAGGCAGCTCCATCTCTGCGATCGGTTTGGCCACGACCCGCTCCAGCCCACCCAGAAAGCGACGCTCCCGCGGTGTAAGAAACAGGATGGCGTCGCCGGTGCGGCCGGCCCGGCCGGTGCGGCCGATGCGGTGCACGTAGGCCTCCGCATCGAAGGGGATGTCGTAGTTGATTACCAGGCCAATGCGCTCGACATCGAGCCCGCGGGCCGCCACGTCGGTGGCCACCAGCACATCCACCTGGCCGCTTTTGAGCCGTTCGATCGTGCGTTCCCGCTGGGCCTGGGGCACATCGCCATTGAGCACTGCCACGTCGTAACCATGCTGCTCCAGGGACTCAGCCACGGTGATGGTGATCGCCTTGGTGCGGGCAAAGACAATGACGCCTTCACTGGTTTCGGCTTCGAGTACGCGCTCCAGGGCGGCCAGCTTGTGGGGAGCATGCACCATCAGAAAGCGCTGACGGATGAGGCTGGCATCGGCAGCTTTCTGCCTGATTGTGACCTCGGCAGGGCTGTTGAGGTACTTCTGGGATATGCGCCTGATTTCGGCAGGCATGGTGGCCGAAAACAGCACAACCTGGCGTTTTTCAGGCAGTTGTTCCAGCACCCATTCGACATCGTCGATGAAGCCCATGCGCAACATCTCATCGGCCTCATCGAGCACCAGGGCCCGCAGATTGGAGAGGTCCAGGGTGCCCTGGCGCATGTGATCCATCACCCGACCAGGGGTACCCACCACGATCTGCACACCGCGCTTGAGCTGGTGAATCTGGTCGCGGAAATCGGCGCCGCCGTAAATCGCCAGGATGCGAACCCCATTCAACTGGGAGGCATAGCTGTTGAAGGCGTCGGCCACCTGGAGGGCCAGTTCCCGGGTTGGGGCAAGCACCAGCACCTGGGGCTTGCGCTCGGCTGGATCGAGGCGGGCCAACATGGGCAGGGCAAAGGCCGCCGTCTTGCCAGTGCCGGTCTGGGCCTGACCCACCAGATCACGGCCGAGCATCAGCTCGGGGATGGCGGCCTTCTGGATCGGCGAAGGCTCCCGGTAGCCGATGGCCTCTAGGGCCTGGAGGAGTTCGGAGCCAAAACCAAAGCAGCCAAAGCCCTGTTCTGCAGGGGGATTGACGGCTGCGGCTGGGTTGGCAGCCGCGTCAAGGTTGGCGGGGCAGGGTGAACTGCTGCCGCTGGAAATTTCAGTCACTGGATTTAATTGGGCCTGGTGAAGCAGGGCTTGGGAAAGCTCTGGCTGGGAAAATCCTTGAACGCAGGCCGGCAGAAACCCAACGAAGGCAACGATTACTGAGCTGATGATCCCGAGCAGGCGCGCACGCGGCTAGCCAACTTGTTCAAACCTTTCAGTGTTACTTGCCCGCAATTAAATTAATAAAACTGCCCTGCCCTTGAAAAAGGCTAGATTCATACTTTATCACGATCGCCGTCCCCCTGGCCGTCCCCCGACCGCCCAGCAGATCAGATCCGCCCAAAATCGTCGGCCAGCCTTTCGATGTCGTTTTCGCTGAGCCACTCGCCCCGCTGCACCTCGACGATCTCCAAATCCCCATGGCCGCCACTGGCCCGGTGCAGGGCCCCCTGGGGGATGAACACGCTGGTTCCCGCGGCTGCGGCGATCAGTTCATCGGCCACCTGTAGCTGGCCATCGCCTGCCACTACGACCCAGTGCTCGCAGCGGTGCTGGTGTCGCTGCAAGCTGAGCCGCTGGCCGCGGCGAATCAGGAGCCGTTTCACCAGATAGTGCTCGCCGCTGGCCAGGGATTCATACCAACCCCAGGGGCGCTCGACCCTTCCACCTGGGCCAGGGATTTCGGTTGTGCTCACCAAATAACTTTGGCGGGGCGGGGCGGCTGTTAAAAGGGGGTGGTAACCGGCGTGATCAGGATCGCCAGCTGCCTTGCCCTGGTGAGGGCCGTGTAGAGCAGGCGTTGCTGGGGCCGGCCGGTGGCGGGCATCAGCACCCACACCTCCTCAGCCTCACTGCCCTGGGCCTTGTGCACCGTGAGGGCCAGGGCCGGCTCGGCATCCGGTAGCTGGGCCGGGTGGATCCAGAGGGGCTCGGGGCTGCCCGGGTTCGCAAACAGCAGCCGGCGCTCGCCGCCATGCTCCACCACCAGGCCCACATCGCCGTTGGCCAGGCCAAGGTCCACCAGGTTGTGGCGGCAGAGCACCGGTGTGCCGAGGGGCCAGTGCTGGGGCGATCGGGTGGCGGCTTCCCCCAGCAGGGCCTGGTGGATGGCCCCGACCCCCCAGCGACCGCGGCGCAGCGGAGACATCACCAGGCAGCGATCGAGGGCGCCCAGCAGGGAGCTGGTGGCAGAGGAATCATTGGGGGCCCAGTGGCGGCAGAGCTGCTCGAGATCCAACTGGTGGCGCCGCAACCGCTCCAGCAGGGCTGCTGGTAAGCAGTGGGAGGGCGCCTGGAGCCACTGCAGGTTTGAGTCGGCTGGCGCCGGGTCCAGCATGCGGGCCAGCAGGGGCTCGAGCGGCTGCTCCCCCTCCCGGAGCGCCGCCGCTACGGCGGCGATACGGCCGTTGTTGCGGTAAGTAGTGCGCAGCTCAATGGCGGCGCTGCCCAGGGCGAGGCGACGAGCGGGCTCCTGCAGGTCGAGCAGCACCGAGCCTGGACCCACCGGCGGCAGCTGGGCCCCATCGCCCACCAACACCAGCCGGCAGCTGGCTGGCAAGGCATCCAGCAGGGCCTGCATCAGCGGCAGATCCACCATCGACACCTCATCCACCACCAGTAGGTCGAGGGCCAGGGGGTTGTGGCGATTGCGGCCGAAGCGATCGCCCCGGCTCTCCAGTAACCGGTGCAGGGTGCTGCAGGGGAGATGCAGGTCTGTGCCCGCCAGGGCGGCGCGCAACCGGGCAGCGGCCTTGCCGGTGGGGGCGGCCAGCTGGAGGCGACTGGCCGGCTGTTCGGCCACCAGCGCCACCAACATGCGCGCCACAGTGCTCGTCTTGCCGGTACCCGGGCCGCCCTCCAGTAGCACGAGGCCCTGCTCCAGCACTGCCCTGACGGCCAGTTGCTGATCAGGGTCGAGACCCTCCAGTTGGGCTGCGGGAGCTGCCCCGCCACCGGCCTCCAGGGGCCGCTGGGCCCGCTCGATCAGCTGCTGCAGCACCCCTTCCCGCTGGCGTTGCCAGCGGCGCCACTGCAATCGCCCATCCGTCATCACCAGCGGGCCATCGGGCTCGGCGGCCAACGGCGATCTGGCCAGGGCCTGTTGATGGAGGGCACTGGGCACGGCAATCTCCAGCTGGCCCTCGGCCAGGGCCGTGGCCAGGGCCCCGATCAGTTCGGCCACCAGGGGATCGGGTTTGCAGCCGTGCAGCCGCGGCAGGGCTTCCCCCAGGGCAGCTGCCAGGGCCTGCAGCCAGCGCGGTTGCTCCTGGGCTGGGGGCGAGCTGCTCATGCTGGCCCCCCCAGGTTCTGGTCTAGCTGCAGCAGCCGCGCCAGGGGCGGGCGCTCCAGAAACACTCCCGGCACCGCCCCCGCCTCGGTGGCACCGGGAACCCCGCGCAGAAATACATAGGCATAGCCGCCGAGGTGGAGCTGGGGGCTGTATCCCGGCAGACGCCAGCGCAGGTAGCGGTGCAGGGCCACCAGATAGAGGTGGGCCTGCAGGGGGTAGTGGTTGGTGGCCATCAACTCGGCCATGGCGGCGGCGCCGTAGTGGCGTGGACCGCAGTGGAGGGGCTGGCCCTGGCCATCTCGCTCGCCCAGCCAGTTGCTCTTCCAGTCGGCCACCCACCAGCGCTCGCCATGGCGAAACACCAGGTCGATCGAGCCGGTGAGGAAGCCCTGGCTGGCCAGCTCCAGCCGGGCCAGCTGCTCGGCGTAGGCGCCCCCGAACCAGCCCTGGGGGTGGGCAGCGAATGGACTCGCCAGGGAGCTGGCCCGCACCAGGGTGATGGGCAGGTCGAAATTCATCTCGTTGAGGCGCTCGGCCTGGGCCAGCTGGGCCAGCTGGAAACCCCCCAGCTCCCCGCCGAAGGGCGTGGCCAGCAGCTGCTCAAGGCCGAGCAGCACCGCTTCGTTATGGAGCGCGGCGATACCGGCCCGCTGGAGCTCCCTGGCACAAACTTCGCTCTGGTGGGCCACGCTCTGGCGAAAATCGATCTGCTCGAGGATCCGGTGCAGGCAATCCCCGGCCTGGGCGCCCCTGGGGAAGCTGGCCAAAGGGCCGTCTTCTGTCCAGGCCAGGGGGCCCGGGTCATCTCCGGGCTGGACTTCGAGCTCCATGGCCAGGGCATCGGTTTCCCGGCCCTCTTCGAGGGCGTCGGGGGCGGCGCTGTGGCTTGCCTGGGTCCAGCTGGTGTAGCTGCTCCGCCCCCAGGTGGTGTCGAAAGGCGCCAAGGGCACCGGGCCCCGCTGCAGCGGCTCGGCCGCTAGGGGGGCGCAGGCCTGGAGGGGGGCGCCGCTGGCGGCGGGGGGATCCACCAGGGTGAGCTGCAGCTGGCGGCGAGCGATCTCCTGCTCCAGCAGCTCTCGCCAC
Organism: Synechococcus sp. CBW1108; assembly: GCF_015840335.1. NCBI lineage: Bacteria > Bacillati > Cyanobacteriota > Cyanophyceae > Synechococcales > Synechococcaceae > Synechococcus > Synechococcus sp. CBW1108. The sequence continues at coordinate 2,376,283 of NZ_CP060395.1, read as the reverse complement.
TCGCCATCGCTGCGGCCCCCGTAGGGATCCTGGTGGGCAGAGGGGGGATCGTCCTGGTCAAAGAGCCAGGGGTGGAGGGGGTTGCCCTGCTGCCCCTGGGCCGGGCCCCAGGCCAGCACGAGCAGCTGCTGGGCCCTGGTGGCGGCCACATAGGCAAGGCGCTCCCGCTCCTGCAGTTCGGCCTGCAGCTGTTGGTCTCTGGCGGCATGGCCCGTACCCCAGTGACCGTTCAGGTGCAGGTCCAGCAGGGGATCACCGCTTTGCGGAGGTGTCCAGCGCACCCCGAGTCGCTGGGGTCCCTGGCTGCCGCCGGGGGCCTGCCACAGGTAGGGACAGATCACCACCGGATATTCCAGCCCCTTACTGCGGTGCACGGTCACCACCGACACGGCCGCATCCACCCCATCGCTATGGGGCTGGTGGGCGTCGGGCACGGAGCGGTCGGGATCGAGCCGCAGCCGCCGCAACCAGTCGGCCGCCGCAGCCGCCCCCAGCTGGTCTGAGTGGATCCGCTCCGCTACCAGCTCGCCGCACTGCTGCAGATCCGCCAGCACCCGCCCCCCCAGGGAGAGCCGGGCCAGCTGCCGCTGCTCCAGCAGGCTGGCCAGCACGCCGAGTAGCCCCCGCCGGGGCAGCTGGGCGGCGAGCTGGGCCAGGCGAGCGGCCAGGCTGCTCCATTCGTCCTGACTGGCTTTGGCAATCTGGGTCGCACTCCAGCCCAGCAGGGGCGATGCGGCCAGCAACCGCAGCCGCTGGGCCCGGCCGGGCTCGGCCAGGGCATCCAGCAACCGTTGCAGGGCAGTGGCACCGGCACTTTCAAACACATCCCCCTGGCTCACCAGCCGGCTGGCGATGCCACAGCTTTCGAGGGCGCCCCGCAGGGCTTCGGCCTGGCGATGGGTGCTCACCAGCAGGCAGATGGCGTTGGCGTCGAGGCCCCGCTTGAGCAGGACCGTGATGAAGCTGGCGATTTGGCCGGGCAGTTGCCGCTCCAAGCTGCTGCGGCTTGGCGGTTTCTGCCCGGCCCGGCGCTGGCCGCCAAGCCAGAGCAACTGCAAGGGGGCTTGACCCTCAGGCAAAACCAGGCCGCTCCGAGTCACTTTGGCCTGCACCGGGGGTACGGGCAGGCCGCTGCGGCGCAGGCCCGGCCGCATCAGCCCGTTGAGGCCTGCGATCAGGGCCTCGGTGGAGCGGTAGTTGTCGGTGAGGCTGCTGATGCCCCCCCCGGCGATGGCGGCCTGGCGGGCCCGCAGGTAGGTGGCCAATTCGCCGCCGCGAAAGCGATAGATCGCCTGCTTGGGATCGCCCACCAGCACCAGCCGGTGCCGCCCGGGCTGGAACGCCCGCGAGAGGATTCGCCACTGGATCGGGTCGGTGTCCTGAAACTCATCGACCAGGGCCACGGCGTAGCGCTGCCCCACCACCTCCAAAAGGGGGGTGCTGGCCTGCTCGCCTGGATCGAGGCCCTCCAGCAGCTGGGCGAAACCGAGCCGGCCACTCTGGCGACGGCGCCTGTTCAACTCGGCCCGGCCCCAGTGGCAGGCATGCAGCAGCAGGGCCTCCGCCGGCCCGTCCAGCACCTGGGCGATTGCCTCCAGCAGGGGGCGCTCCGGCAGGGATGGCCGCTCCCCTTCGATGCCGCGAGCCAGCTTGAGAAAGGCACCCGGGTGGAAGTAGTCGCGTAGCAGCCCCCCGGCGCCGCCGCCGGCCGTAGCCCCATAGTCACCGCCGCTGGGCTGGGCGGCGATCCAGCCGTCCACCAGGGCGCAACGGTCCTTGGTCGGTCGGGGGCTGTAGGGAGTGGTGGATTTAATTCCCAGGGCGCGCCACTGGCCGGCGGAGCAGCAGAAAGCCGCCTCCAGGGCGCGGCCATGGTCGCCCCAGAGCCGCTGAAAGCGACACCAGGCCCCAGCCCAGAGGGCTTCGAGCTGGGGGGGCAGGGGGGCATCAGCATCGATTTCTGGCGGCAGGGGCTCCAGCTGGAGGGCCGGGTCGCCATCGAGTTGACGCAGCAGGCTCTCCAGCCGCTCCGGGCCACCCAGCCGCTGCTGCAGCCCAGCCAGCAGGGTGCTTTTCAAGGGCAACACCTGGCGCTGCCAGTAGTCGTGGGCCACCTGGCGCACCAGGGTGCCGTTGTCGCTTTCGAGCTGGAGCTCAGGGGGCAGGCCAGCCTCCAGGGCCTGGCGCTGCAGGCTGCGGCGGCAGAAGCCATGGATGGTGGTGATGTCGGCGGCATCGAGCTGCTCGAGGGCGAGCAGCAGCCGGGCCCGTAGGGATCCCGCCCGGGGCCGCTGCCGCTCCAGCCACTGGGCCAGGGTGGGATCGGGGGCCTCCAGCTGCGGATCATCCAGACAGGCCAGGGCCAACTGCAACCGCTGGCCGATGCGGTCCCGCAGTTCGGCGGCGGCGGCATCGGTGAAGGTCACCACAAGCAGCTGACGCAGGCTCAGCTCGGCCTCGGCCACGTAGCGCAGCACCAGTTGGGCCAGGGCGAAGGTCTTGCCGGTGCCGGCACTGGCCTCGAGCAGGCGGATGCCCGGATCCAGCGGGAAGGCGTTGGCCTCAAAGGGTTGCTCGGCCAGGGGAGGCAGCGTCGTCATGGCAGCTGCTGGCGCAGGGGAGCCAGTAGCTCCTCTGCCTGGGCGGCCACCACCCCACTGGCCAGCAGGCTGGCACCGCTGAGGTCGCTGCCGAAACAGAGGGCCTGTTCCGGTTCCTGGCGTTCGCCACGGAGCTGGCCGGGGCCCCGCTGGCCGGAGCCCTCCCAGGTCTGGATGGCCTGCTCCGGCCCCTTCTCGAGCAGGGCCCAGCCGGTCTCAGGCGGCACCGGCCAGCAGCGATGGCGCCACTGCTGCCGCAGGGCCTCCAGGCGCTGCAGTTCCCGCTGGGCGAAATCCCTCTCCGGCGCCAGCAGGCGCAGCGCCACGCCGAAGTCACGCTCGCCGCGGGCAACCACCACCCCGCCGCTGGGGTCCTGGTCGGCGGCGGCGGCCAGCAGCAGCGCCAGCCACAGCTCCAGCCGGTGGCGGCTGCGGGGCTTGGCCGTATGCAGCACCAGCAGGGAGGAACCTCGCCACAGCAGCTCCTGATGCCAGCTCTGCCACTGGGCCTGGTCCCGGTGCTCGGGCCCCAGGGCCTCCAGGCTGGCCTGGAGGCTGCGCCAGCGTTGGCTCAACACACCGGCCTCAAGCTCACCGGCCGCCAGGGGCGGCAACAGGCCCTGGCCCCGGTGCCGCTCCAGCCAGGTGGCGCTATCGGCCAGGTCGATGGCGATGTTGTTGGGGTTGGGGTTGGCGAGGGCCTGGCGCAGCAGGGCAGCCCGGCCCCGTTCATCGAGGCTGAGGGGATCGAGGTCATCGAGCCGCTCGGCCCACTCCCGCGGCCGCAGCCCCAGCGCTTGCAGCCAGGTGGCCTGGGGGGCGAGCAGCCAGTCGCGCAGGTCGGCATAGGAATCGCTCCCCCGACTGGTCTCGGCCGCTGGAGGGTCCTCAGCTGGGGGCTCGCTGGCGGCCAGGGGCTGGGGGGGGTCAAGTCCTGCGGGCTGGTCCAGCAACAGGCGGGCGCGGAGCAGGCGCCGATCACAGCTGCCCGGCGGCCGCCCAGCCAGCGGCTGGAAATTGGCCCGGTCAAGGGGGTTGGCGGGGTGGTCCACCAGCAGGCGGCTGCCCTTACAGGCCAGTTGGCCCTGGAGCCACTCAAGCCACTGGCGCACCGGGGTGGCAGGCGGCAGCTCCTCGCCGCTGCGGGGGTCCCGGCTGTTCCAGCTCACCAGCAGGTGGTCCCGGGCCGAGAGCAGGGACTCCACCAGCACGTAGCGGTCCTGGTCGGCGGGATTGGGGTCGCCGAGACGGCGCTGCTGCTCCAACAGGTGGAAGCCGGGCCGCTGCTGCTGCCGCGGATAGACGCCCGCATCGAGCCCCATCAGCACCACCACCCGGTGCGGAATCGCCCGCATCGGCTCCAGGGCACTGATGGTGAGGGCGCCGCTGCGGTGGCCGAATCGGCCCGAATCGGCCGCCAGGCTCTCATCGAGCACGGCGGCCACCACCGCCGCCTCCAGCTTCAGATCGCAGCCCGCGGCGGCCTGCTGCCAGTCGTCGATGGCGGCCAGCACCAGGGGCAGCTCCCAGGCCTGGGCCCCGCCCTCCCCAAACAGGTCGACCAGCAGGGCCCGTAGACAGCTGTTCCAGCGATCGCAGTGGCGGGGCCGCCGCAGCTCCTTGAGCCAGTGGCGCAGCCGGGTGAGCAGGTGCAACCAGCGGCCCACCAGCTCCACACTCTCACCGCAGGCCAAAGGGGCGGTTTCGGCCGGGGCGAGACCGGGTTCCTCCGGCAGCACCAGGCCGAGCAGCAAGCGGTCAATTGCCCAGGCGAGGCTGCCGCCCGCCAGGCCGCCCCGCTCCTCGGCATCGAGGCCCCAGCGGAAGCCGCAGCGCTGCAGCAGCGGATGGAGCGCTGCCATCTCAGCCCCACTGAGCTGGAAGTGGGCCTGAAGGGCAGGGCTCTCCAGCAGGGCTTCCAGGGCCGATGCGGTGAGCCGTTCTCCGGCCAGCGCCAGCAGCGCCAGCAGGCTGCGGCTGAGGCTGGCCTCACTCTGCTGGCTACGGTCGGTGAGACGCCAGTTGAGGCTCACGCCGGTGGCGTCGCCATCGCCGAACACGGCCGCCACCAAGGGCGCCAAGGCATCCACCTGGGGCGTCATCACCAGCACGTCCCTGGGCTGGAGGGTGGGGTCTGCGGCCATCAGCTGCAGGATGCGATCGCGCACGATCTGCACCTGGCGCAGGGGGCCAGGACAGCGGTGAAACTCCAGGGAGCTGTCTGCCTCAGCCAGCTGCAGCTGGGGTTGGCCAGCCGGATCCACTAATTGTTGCTGCAGCTGATGCAGCAGGGGCGCAGGCCCCGGGCCGTGATGGCCGGCGGCGGGAGCCACAAACAGATCCTTCTCCTGCCCCTGGCCCAGCTCGCTTTCGCCGCTGCCCTCGAGCAACTGCTGAAATTCGCCGCCCAGGCGCCCGAAACGGGCCTCCATCCCAGAGGCCTGCAGCAGCCACTCGCCATCAAGGGGCTGACGCAGTGCGATGGCATCGCTGAGCAGCTGGCGACGACTGGTGCAGCGCTGCCACAGGTCGCGGCAGGGCGTGAGCAGGTAGAGATCCACCTGGGTGTGGAGGCTCAGGGCCTGAAGCAGCTGCACCTGGATCGGCGCCAGGCTGCTGAGCCCAAAGAGGCGCAGGGGGTTGGGCAGCTCCGCTGCTGCCGCCGGTCCCTGCTCCAGCAGGGCGATGGCGTCAAGCAGCCGCAATCCGAAGGGTTTCACCCCCAGGAGGTCACGCAGCTGCAACAGCAGCGACCGCTGCCAGGCCTGCTCGGGCGCACTGGCCTCGCCGGCCCACCAGGCCGCCAGCAGGTCAGGGCGGTAAAGGCCCGCATCGTCGAGGGCGTCGGCGATGCTGCGGGCCAACTGCCATTGGGCCCGATCGAGTTCACCGCTGCGGCCCTGGCGGCAGCTCCACCAGTGGCGCAGGGAGGCGCCCTCGGGCTGCTCCATCAGCTCGGGCAGCAGGTTCAGCACCGGCCACACCAACTGGTTGGCCCGCCAGGGATCCCGGTCGCCGGGGGCATCGGCCAGCAGCCCATTGACGATCCGGCGCAGCTGGCTGCCTGGAAAGGGATAGCGGATGTTGGCCGAGATGCCCCCGAGGTTCAGGGCCAGTTGCTCGCCGAGCCAGCGGCTGGTGGGCCAGGTGTTCACAACCACCTGCACCTCGTCGAAGGGGCCCGGGGGGTTCAGCCGCAGCTGGGCGGCCAGAAGTTCGGCCAGATGTTCTGCCCGGTTGCCCCGGAAGACGGTGAGCAATGGCTTGGCTCAGCGGTGGGGGATCAAGGCAGGCAGCTCTGGAGCTGCTGGCTGAAGCTGCCGAACTGGCCCTGCTGCAGGCCAGGAACGGAACGGACGGCGCCGGTTTCCGGACAGTAGGCCGAGAGCTCGCCGCCGTAGCAGGCGCCGGTGTCGACCATCACGATCTGGCCGAGGCGCCGCACGTAGGGGCCAGGGGTGTGGCCGATCACCACCTCACCGAAGCGGCCGTCATAGGCCTGCCAGAAAGCCATGCGGATGCTGAGGTCGACCTGCCAGGTGGCGGGATCGAAACCGGCGTGGGTGGCGAGCCAACCCGGGCCGCCGTAGGTGCAGGGCAACTGGGCAAGCCGCTCCTGCCAGATGCGGCAGTGACGATCGCCAAGCTGGCGGTAGGTGTCGGAACCGGCCAGGGCCCGGTGGGCAAACCAGTCGCCCTGGTTGAGGGCGGCCACCAGGTCGGCCTCGTGGTTGCCCTTGAGCCACACGGCCCGGCCCGATTCCACCAGGCCCCAGGCCAGCTCCATGGTGCGGCGAATCTGGGGCCCGCGGTTGATTACATCCCCGCAAAGGACGAGGCGATCGCCGCTCGGCAATCGGGCTACCAGTCGTTCCAGGGAGTCGGCGCAGCCATGGACGTCCCCGATCACCCAGTGGTGGCAGGTCCGTGAGGGGGACGTCATCGGTCCATCGCGTTGGATCCAGTCTCGCCCGATGACCGTCCGCTTGTCAGCCCCCCCACCGGCCATCGCTGGTACGGTCGCAGCAGCGAGCCGCTAGCCCAATGAACCCAGCGTCGTTGTCGGTGGTTCAGCGGGTCAATGCCCTTGTCAAGGCCCTCAATGGGGCCAAGCGCACGAATGAAGCCCTGGCCCGCTGCCGCAACGGTGAGGAGATGCTGGATGTGCTGCTGGACGCCTCAGCCAGATTGGGCCTGGGATTGAGCCGTCAGCAGCTGGCCAACACCCCCCCGATCCGCGACTGGGTGTGGTGGAAGAACAAGGAGGCCCTGCTCACCATCGGCGACAACAAGCCCCGCTACAAGCAGGACGGGCAGCAGGAGAAAGACGGCGACCCTGGCCCTCGCAAGCGCTTTCTGGGCCTGTTTTAGTTGGCTCCGCCGGCGAGGGGGTCGGCGATCGAGGCACTGGGAGCTTCGAAGCGTCCGCACACCACGTATTCCAGCCGCAACTTTAAAAACGTGATGAACTTCTCGTCCGTGGAAACCACGGCGGCCGCTGGACGGGGCACGGCGGCGGCCAGGGATTCGAGCTCGGGGGCTTGGAGAAAGGCCGGCCGTTTGACCAGCCAAAAATCGATCGCCTTGCCCTGCTCGCCGTAATGGCGCGTGCGCTCCCGCAACACCTCCTCGAGGGGCTCCTCGACGGTGAGGAATGGTTCGCTGGCGGCGATGAAGTGATATGTGCTCATGGCTGGCGGCTGCCGAACAGGGGATCGTGGCGCGGATTCTGAACCAGGGACTTCATCTGGCGTACCGCCTGCTCCAGCCCCACGGCAAGGGCGCGGGCCACGATGGTGTGGCCGATGTTGAGCTCCTCCATCCCTTCAATCGCCGCCACTGGTTCCACGTTCTGATAGGTGAGGCCATGGCCGGCATTGACCCGCAGGCCCAGGCTGCGGGCGATGAAGCTGCCCTCGCAGAGCCGGGCAAGTTCGCGGGGCTGGTCGGCCCAGCCTGCTTCGGCGTAGGCGCCGGTGTGGAGCTCCACCCAACGGGCCCCACTGGCAGCACAGGCCTCGAGCTGGACCGCCTCGGCATCCACAAACAGGCTGACACCGATACCGGCGTGCTGGAGCCGCTCCACCATCGCCCCCAGGGGGCCGGGCTGGCCAGCCACATCCAGGCCCCCCTCGGTGGTGACCTCCTGGCGTTTCTCCGGCACCAGGGTGACCATGTCGGGCCCGATCCGCAGGGCGATCGCCTCCATCTCAGGCGTCGCGGCCATCTCCAGGTTGAGGCGAGTGCGCAGCGTCTGGCGCAGCAGCTCCACATCGCGGTCCTGGATGTGACGGCGGTCTTCGCGCAGGTGCACGGTGATGCCATCGGCACCGCCGAGCTCAGCCAGCAGGGCGTAGCTCACCGGGTCGGGCTCCAAGCTGCGGCGGGCCTGGCGCACGTTGGCGATGTGGTCGATATTGACGCCGAGGCTGGCCATGGGGGGGAGAGGCTGGGGAAGGGCCCGGCGAGATCCTATGGATGCCACCCCCGCCCTCCAGCGCCCAGCCAAGCAGGACGCCCCTCCAACTGCCCGCAGCGGCTTCGGGTGAGCGTCCAGGCCCTCTAGCGTCGTAAAAATTCCCATTCCTCCGTTGTTGGCGGTGCAGTCGGGCCCAGTGGTTTCTCCCCGGGAACGGGGCCTGTGCAATGGCATCAATCCCTGGCTGGCCCCCCTGGCGATGGTGGTCAGCCAGGACATAGCCCTGAAACTGTTTTTCAGCCAGGTGCTCGTGCTGGGCCAGGAGCACCTGCCCAGTTCCGGCCCGGTGCTGCTGGCCCCCACCCACCGCTCCCGCTGGGATGCCCTGCTGCTGCCCCACGCAGCCGGGCGCCGTGTCACGGGCCGGGATTGCCGCTTCATGGTCACGGTGGACGAGATGCGAGGGCTGCAGGGCTGGTTGCTGCATCGCCTGGGCTGCTTCCCAGTGCATCAGGGCAGGCCCTCCATGGCGAGCCTGCGCTACCCCTTGGATCTGCTCTCAGGTGGCCAGCAACTGGTGGTCTTTCCAGAGGGCCAGATCCAGCGGCAAGAAGCCCCCATACACCTGCACCAGGGCCTGGCCCGGCTGGCCCTATTGGCTGCCGCTCAAGGGGTGGCCGTAACGCTCGTTCCAGTGGGCATCGCCTACGACCATTCGCCGCCCCGCTGGGGTGGGCGGGCAGCGCTCTGCTTCGCCCCCCCCCTGGCGATCGGTGCGGGCGGGAGGTCCGCGGCGATCGCCTGCACCGCCCAGCTAGCCCAGGCGATGCAGGCGGCCGAAAGCCAGGCCCGCGGAGCCCTTGAACTCGCCGCCTAGAGTTGGATCGATTGTGATTGCTGGCTGTGCGGAGATCGACCCACCTCTTCTGCGTTATGGGCCTGGCCCTGACGGCCCTGGCCACCCTCCTGGCCCCAGTTGCGGTGCATGCCCAGCAAGAACCCCAGAGGGCCCTGGAATCATCTGCCAGCCCGTTCAGCCTCGACGGGGTCAGGGCCCTGCTGGCCCGTGGTGATGCCGCCGCTGCCAGTGGCAATCTGGCGGAGGCTCGCAAGTTTTACGACCAAGCCCGCGATGCCTCTCGCCGGCTGCTGGGCTTCTACCGCGACCTTAGCGGTTCATTCCGCGGCCTCGATGCCCGTATCCCCCGAGAGATGGACCAGAAGGGACGTGAGACCCTTGAAGCCATGGCCCAGGCCAACCTGCGGCTGGCCGCGGTGTTCCGCCGCCAGAACCAGCCCGAGGTGGCAGTGCCCCTATTAGTAGAGGTGGTGAAGGTGATGACGCCGGCCAATCCAGAGGGACGCAAGGCCTACCAGAGCCTGGTGGAAATCGGCTTTGCCGCAAGCCCCTACACGGCCGGGGCAGCTGCGTCACCGGGCGGCTGAGCCCCTTAGATTCCAGAACTTCGCCGCATTGATTGCTCGATGGTGCATCCCGACCAGGTGAAGGCCGCCATCACCCTGGCCATGCCAGATGCCTCCGTGGAGGTCGAAGATCTCACCGGCGGCGGCGACCACCTGCAGGTCACGGTGATCTCCTCGGCCTTCAGTGGCCTCACCCGTGTCAGACAGCATCAGCTGGTCTACGGCGCCCTGCGCCAAGAACTGGCCAGCGAAGCAATCCACGCCCTGGCCCTGCAAACATCCACCCCCGCCTGATTCCATGGACGCCCCTACCCGCCAACGCATCGAAGAGCTGCTGGCCACCAGCCCGGTTTTCGTGTTCATGAAAGGCAACAAGCTGATGCCCCAGTGCGGCTTCTCCAACAACGTGGTGCAGATCCTGCACTCCGTTGGGGTGCCGTTTGAAACCTTTGACGTCCTCACCGATGCGGAGATACGCAACGGCATCAAAGAATTTTCCGAGTGGCCCACCATCCCCCAGGTTTATGTGAAAGGGGAATTCATCGGTGGCTCTGACATCCTGATCGAGATGTACAACTCCGGAGAGCTGCGCGAGACCCTCGAGGTTGCCCTAGCCAGCTGAGGCCGCTTCAGCGACGCCCCGTTTCGTAGAGGATGCGGGGGTCTCCGTCCGGCCCGACAAAGCTGGAAGGATCCATGATCCAGCGGTCGATCAGCTCCTCGAGTCGTCTTTGGCTGAGCGGATCGAGCACCGCAGTGCGTCTCAAGGCATGCAAATAGCCGTCTGCATAGAGGCGCAGCTCGGCAGGGCTGTGGAAGCGGTGGGCCAAATCCTGGCAGGCATCACACAGGGATTGGAAGTGGCGGATGGCGTCTGGATGCTGGAGCGCGGTCATGGGGTCAACAGCCCTAGGTCCATTCTGCCCCCCTAGGCCAGCAGGTGCGAAGCGGGGTTGGTTGGGGCACCCCCACAGCTGATTCGCACCTTCCTCGGCCACTTCCATTACCGTAGAAGTGCCTGAGGTCGTACACCATCAGCTCCCCAACTCCGCCAGTTCCAACCATTCAGCAGGGTCCCCAGGCTGGAAATCAGCCCCAGAGGGTGCTTGTGGTGGATCCCCATGCCACCCTGCGCACGGTGTTGGCCCAGCGCCTGCGTCAGGATGGCCACCTGGCTGCGGCCGTGGCGACCGCCCGGGAAGCCCTGGAGGTCTGTCAAGACCAGTCTCCGGATCTGTTGATCAGCGCCGAACTGCTGGATGAGAGTTCGGCCCTGCGGCTGGCGGCCCAGCTGCGCTGTCCCGTGATGGTGCTCACGGCCCGCACCGGCTCTGAGCCGGTTGTCACCCTGCTTGATGCGGGTGCCGACGACGTATTGCGCAAGCCCTTTGGCCTGGAAGAACTGGCCGCCCGCTGCCGCACCCTGCTGCGTCGCAGTGGCAGCGGCCTGCAGGAGAGGGTCTGCGTCGGCCCCTTGGAAGTCCATGTGCTGCTGCGCCAAGTCACCCTGCGCGACCAACCTGTGGAGTTGAGTCCGCGGGAATTTGCCCTGCTTTGTGCACTGCTGATGCCCCCCGGAGTGGTGCGCAGTCGCCAGGAGCTGTTGCGAATGGCCTGGCCTCCGTTCAGCGGTGGGCCCCGCTCGGTGGACACCCAGGTGCTCACCCTCAGGCGCAAACTCGAGCAGGCCGGCCTGGGCGAGGGGGGCGGCATCGAAACCATGCGCCAACAGGGCTATCGCTTCAGCCTCGAAACCCTGCCAGAGCCAGCTGCTGCCGAAGAAGAGCCCGCCCGCCAGCCCCTTAATAGCCTCGCCTGATCAGCCTGGTGTGATCAACCTGGTGTTATCAACCTTGCGCCAGGGCAACTACCAATTCCCCCACGAGCATGGCGCCACTGAGGACTGCCAGTAGCTGGTAGGTCCAGGGCGGACTGATCCGGCCAATCGAGCCGGTATCAAGGCCGGTGGCCTCGGAGAAACGACCAAGAAAATCCTCGAAGCCAGCAACCCGCTGGGGCAGCAGGTAGGCAGCTCCGTCAGTTGATCGCACGTAGAACACCCGGCCCCCCTGGCTCGTGGTCACCGGCGTGAGAGCCCTGATGGCCGTCCAGGGCAGGTTCCAGCCCCGGCGCAGCAGCCAGGCGCACCAGAGCGGATGGCCAACGCGGATACCGCCATCGCTGAGCTCAACCTGCTCGCTGGTGGCCGCGAACACCAGAACAAATCCGAGCGGCAGGGCCAGCCAGAGGGCTCCCCGCACAGCGCCGCTGGCCAGCAGCGGCAAGGGGGCGACCAAAGCGAGGTAGAGGCCGATCAGGGTGAGCCGGATCAGCGGTGCCATCGGGTAACTAACGGGGGTTGCTGGGCCCAGGGCTGAGTTCATCGATCCTCGGGCGAGCCGGGCAGGGGTTCGATCAGTTCGGCAGGCTGGTATTGGCCGGTGAACACCTCCTGCTCTCGGCCCTTCCAGAATTCGCCGAGTCGCATCAGATCGGCATGGGCCTCCTGCAGGCTGGCCAGGTAGGCATCCGGATCCATGCTGTCCTTGGCCTCCTTGAGCTTGGTTAGCCGCAGCAACTGGAGCATCCAAGGCTTGGCGAGCTCACCGCGCTGCTCTAGGTAGCGAGCCAGATCTGCAGAATTGGGTGGGGGGATTCCGGGCATACCTGCCAGCCTATGCAGCCAGGCCTAGGTTGCGTTGCCCCCTGCCTACGCCTGATCGGTGAGCCTGCCCAATCGTCCAGCGGGTTTGGATCTGAACTCCGAACTGGGCCATCGCTTCTCCCAGCTGAATCTGCCAACCCAGATTCCCCGCGATCAACTGGCTGAATCGGGCCTGGGGGCCGATCTGGCCTATCAGTTGGTGCACGATCACCTGATGCTGGATGGCAACGCACGGCTCAATCTGGCCACCTTTGTGGGCACCTGGATTGAGCCCGAAGCACTGCTGCTGATGCAGGAGTGCGCTGAAAAGAACATGATCGACAAGGACGAATATCCCCAGACGGCGGAGCTTGAGGAGCGCTGTCTGCGGATCCTGGCGAACCTCTGGCATGCGGAGAATCCCGACCAGACCGTTGGCACCTCCACCACGGGATCGAGTGAGGGCTGCATGTTGGGTGGCATGGTGCTCAAGTGGCACTGGCGCCAGCGGCGGCAGGCGGCGGGGCTGGATGACCGGCGCCCCAATCTGGTGATGGGCTCAAACACCCAGATCTGCTGGGACAAGTTCTGCGCCTATTTCGATGTGGAGCCCCGTCTGGTGCCGATCACGCCCCAGCGGCTCCAGCTCAACGGCGAGGAGGCTGCGGCCCATTGCGATGGGAACACGATCGGCGTGGTGGGCATTCTGGGCAGCACCTTCGATGGCAGCTATGAGCCCATCGCCGAGATTCAGCGCTGCCTGGATGAACTTGAGGCGCGCGATGGTCTGGACATCCCGATACACGTGGATGCGGCCTCCGGTGGATTTGTGGCACCCTTCAACTCGCCCGATCTGCTCTGGGATTTCCGCCTGCCGCGGGTGAAGTCGATCAATACCAGCGGTCACAAGTACGGCGGGGTGCTGCCCGGGGTGGGCTGGGTTCTGTGGCGCGAGCAGGCAGCCCTGCCAGAGGAGCTGCGCTTCAACGTCAACTATCTCGGCGGCCAGATGCCCACCATTGGCATGAACTTCTCCAGGCCGGGTGCCCAGGTAGTGGCCCAATATTTCAATTTCCTCCATCTGGGCCACGCTGGCTACAGCCAGCGCATGGCAACTCTTGAGGCGATCGCCTGTTATCTGGCCGACTCGATAGCCGCGCTTTCAGCCTTCCAGCTGGTGAGCCATCCCCTTGGCCAGTTACCGGTATTTGCAGTGCAATTGGATCCGGCGATTGAAAATTGGTCCGTATTTCAATTGTCTGAGAAATTACGCGCCCGTGGTTGGCAGGTGCCCGCCTACACCATGCCCGCCGATTGCACCCAGATGGCGGTGTTGAGGTTTGTGGTGCGGGCCGGCTTCAGCCGGGACATGGCCGATCAGCTGCTGAATGACATTCGCCGGGCCGTCCAATGGTTTGATGGCCTGTCCGCCCCCCTGCCCGAATCCAATCAGGATGAGCAAGCCTTTCATCACTGATGGAACCGAGCACCTTTCAGCACTACTTGATCGGTCTGCTGGCAATCGGCAATAACGTTTCGGCAATTGGTGCCTTCCTGGCCCAAACCCACGGCCTGCCTCGCGCCAAGGTCAAGCGCATGATCCTGATCACCAGTGGGGCCTGCCTCGCCATGCTGGTGCTGTTCATGTTGGTTGGCACTGCGGTGCTGGATTTCTTCGGGATTTCGATAAGTTCCTTTCAGATTGCCGGCGGCCTGCTACTCGCCGGCGTGGGGCTTGAGATGATGAAATCACGCCAGCCCAGTGCCCTAGATATCAAGGCAATTGAAATCAAAGACCAGGCCTATTGCGGAAGTGATGCCCAGCTTTACGCCTCTGCTGTGGTGCCGATTGCCATCCCGCTGACGGTCGGCGCCGGCACATTTTCGGCCGTGATTCTCTTCGCCAATCTGGCCGATCAAGCAACAGCCAAGTTGAATTTACTTGCCGCAATCGCAGCCCTAGTACTGGTAAATCATCTGGTGTTCAGCTTCAGCACGCGAATTGTGCGATTTGCGGGTGAGGCGGGCCTCAGCATATTCACCAAGATCATGGGTCTGTTCACCCTGGCAATTGGAGTTGAATTCATCCTGCGGGGGCTGGGCACCGTCTACCGCCAGCTGCATTGAGCCCGAGGCCATCCCCTCAGGCCGGCAGGCGCCAGGGATTGAGGCCCAGGTCTGCGCCGATCCGATGGGCGCAGGCGAAACCGCTGAAGGCAACCGCATTGAGCCCCTGGCCAGGAAAACAGGAATCCCCCACGGCGTAGAGGCCGCCGATGCCCGTGCGGTTGAAGGGCATTGGCAGCAGCCCCGGCAGCCGTAGCGCCGGGATCGGCCCGTAGCTGCCGCCCATGCGCCCCAGAAAGCGGCGGTGGCTGCGGGGCGTGCCCACCTCCCGGTGGCGAATGGCGCCCCTGAGTCCCGGCAGGATCGATTCCAGGCGACCAATCAGCCGATCGGCGTCGGCCTGTTTCTTGGCCCGGTAAGCCGATGGGCTGAGCCCCTGCCAGTGCTCCATGGAGCTGGGGGTGAAGCTGTGGAGGATGTGGTGGCCGGGGGGGGCCAGCGCAGGATCCAGCAGGGTGGGCATCGACACGAAGATCACCCTCTGCTCAGCCTCCATCTCCTCCCAGCGCTCAAGCAGCAGGTGATGGCAGTGGAAGCCAGCGGGCACAAGGGCAGCATCGATACCCAGGTGCAGGGAGAGAAATGATGGCGAGGGCCGGTAGCGCCGCCGCCAGGTGGTTTCGGCCGCCGGCGTATGGGCCCCATCTACGAGGGTGGTAGCTGGGGAACCCTCGCCCGCGAAGGTGTCCCAGCGGGTGGCATTGCTAACCACGCGGCGGGCGCGGATGGTTTCGCCGCTGGCCAGCTGCACCCCAACGGCCTGGCCGTTTTCCAGCAGCACCTGGGAGACCCGGGCCCGGTAGCGAATGGAGCCACCATGGCTTTCGAGCCCCGCCACCAGCTTGGCGGCGATCACGCCCACGCCACCTTTGGGGTAGTTGATGCCGCCGGCATGACGATCGGAGAACACCATGCCGGCATTGATCATCGGTGTGAGATCGGCCGGCATCACGCTCCAGCAGAAGCACTCCATATCGATAAACTTGAGCAGGGCCGGATCACTGATATGCCTGCGGGCCACGTCGCCCACGTTCACCGGCAGCCAGCGGGCCAGCCCCAGGCAGGCCAGCGGTGCCCGGAAAAAAACCTTGGCCAGATAGGCCGGATCCTCCAGCGACAGCAGCGGCATCGCGTCGAGGCAGCGAAACACCTGCCAGCAGGCGTCATAGAAGGCGCGGATGCCCTTGGCCTCGTGGGGGAAACGGTCCGAGAGGTCGGTGATGAAGCGCCCGTAGTCGCGGTCGACCGCCACATTGAGACCACCGGGCAGGTGGTATTCGAGCTGGGCCGGATCGGGGATGGTGTCGCAGTGCTGACCCACGTCGGCCAGGGCGCGGGTGAGCAGGTTCGTATGGCCCTCCTCGCCGAAGCCGAAGATCATCGAGGCGCCCACGTCAAACGTGTAACCGGCGCGCTTGAAGCTGCCGCCCGACCCGCCTGGAATCAGGTAGCGCTCAAGCACCAGCACCTTGGCCCCCTTGGCAGCTAACTGGGAGGCTGTGACCAGGCCGCCGATGCCGGCGCCGATCACAATCACATCCCAGCTGGCGCCGGTAAGGGGTGCAGGACTGGAGTTCACCGGTGCAAGGGCCTGGGGATCCGACCCTAGGAGCCCCAAACCAGGCTCAGGCGCGGGCGCGCTTAAGCATCAACTGCAGCTGGCCCACCGCGGCCCTACCGATGTGGAAGACGGCCCAGCTCGCAGCCAGCAGGATCGGAGCGACAACCAGCAGCAGCCGAGCGTCCATGGAAGGTGGGGAAACAGGATTCTCTGATCTTAATTAGTGTGCCGCCCCCGATGCCCGTTGGATTCCGGATTTGTCTTCATCCGTTTTCCCTGCGGGCCTGGGCGTGGGCCATGGCCAACTGCCGGTAGTGGCGGGCGTGCTGGCGTTGCCCGGCCTGGGCTTCGGCACTGAGTTGGCGCTTCACCTGGGCAGGCGCTCCCATCACCAGGGCACCGGCGGGCACATTCCTGGTGACCACCGAGCCGGCGGCCACCAGGGCCCCTGCCCCCACCGTGACTCCATTGAGCACGATCGCGCCAATTCCGATCAGACAGCCGTCCTCAAGGGTGGCGCCATGCACCACCGCCCGGTGGCCAATGGTGACGTCAACTCCGATGGTCACGGGCTGGCCCGGATCGCCATGGAGGACCGCACCGTCCTGCACGTTGCTGCCCTCGCCCACCAGGATCGGGCAGACATCACCGCGGGCCACTGCGGTGGGCCAGAGGCTGGCGCCGGCGGCAAGCCTCACATCGCCAATGACGACGGCTGAATCCGCTACCCAGGCCAGGGGATCAATCCTGGGTTCAGGCCAGGGATCAGGCCAGGGAGTGGTGCCAGTCAGACATCCCATGGACTGGGGCACAAGGTTTGGCCATTCTCCCGGCTGCCCTGGCCCCCTTGGAGGATGTGGCCGCTGGGTGATACGTTCCATACGTGCCCAGAGGGCGCGGGTCGCTAGCTCAGCGGTAGAGCACTCGGCTTTTAACCGATTGGTCCTGAGTTCGAATCTCAGGCGACCCATTCTCTTCTCAGCTGGTCTTTGGCTCAGCTCCTTCTGAGGCAAACGGATCTCATCAATTGCCAACGGCCCACAGGCCGGGGCACGAGCGGGCCCAATCGGCCAGCATTTGACGAGACGGAGAGACGCCGATGCAGTGCCGATCAGCAGGCCAATGCCGCTGATAGCCGCCTAAGCAGCCAGGTTGCATGGGCGCGCAGCCAGCTCAGCGCTTAGCGGGGTTGGCTGGGCTCCAGCCGGCGCACCATCACTATTTTCAGCACTACCAAGACGGGCCCTTATTAATACTCTCTTCTGCTTGCTATTATTGCATTTAGAATCTTAAATTGGCCGCCGCCAACCTCTCAGCATCAGCGAGCGAAGTAGCTAATCAGAAATAGCCTGACAAGCAGGGTCGGCAATTCCAGTCAAACTCTGGGGTTACACAATTAAACAGGTGTCGCCCCCTTGAAAACCATATGCGACACCACTCTGCCGTTCAACTTACGGAATCGTGTTACGAAATCTTGAGAAGAACGGGCCAGGCAGGGCGGCTAAGCTGCAGCGGGCTCTGCGCGCTCGCGGAGCATGATGAATCGCAGCCGTGAGGCTCCGACCCAAGCGTGAAATAATTAAATCCAGTGGAGCAACATCAATGCAGCGATCTCACTCCTACAGGCGCCTGCTCCTCTCATGCATCGCCCTGATGATCTGCTTTGGCCTACCCATGCCCTGGAGTCGACTAGCCTCGTTCGGCTATCTGGCTCTGGGAATCGTCCTGATTCAGGGCTTAAGTCCAGAACCCAGGGAGTCCGCCACAGGAGGCGCGCCTTCCAAGCCCTACAGACTGCTCGGCATTGCTGCTATAGCTTTCTGGCTGTTATGGAACCTGACTCCCGTGGAGATGCGCAACACCGGCATCCCAGTGATCCTGTTATGGACAATATTCGGTGGCTGGAGTGCCATTCGGCTGATCCAGCGACTGGCGCGGGAATCCAGAATAAATGGGGCCGTGCTGCAGGGAGCCCTGGCTGGATATCTGATGCTGGGACTTGCCAGCGGTCTGTTGCTGTGCGGTCTGGAAACCATCCAGCCGGGCAGCTTCCGGGGCATTGACATCGGCAGCGGGGCAGTTGGCCTGGATCACTCGGTATGGGGGCTTAACTTTGCGGAGTTGAATTATTTTGCCTTCGTTAGTCTTACCACCATGGGCTATGGCGATGTAGTGCCCATGACAGCGCCAGCAAGCATGATCTGCGTGATGATCGCCGTTACGGGAACTTTTTACATAGCTGCTGTCATGGGGGTGCTGATCAGCAGGCTCACCATTCAGGAAACCGAGGAGGTACGCAATTCCTCCCAAAAACCATGAAGTTCATTCGGATTTTAAGAATCCCGAGCCGAAGGTGAGCCACCGCCCTGTTCGGGTGGCCGGCGGGGCCGGTGGTATGCGGGGTCCGGGTTGGAGGCCTGCAGCTCCCTAACCGTGCTGAGGGCAAAGCCGGATAGGCCCCCCGCAAACGTCAACAGCCAAAGCTGCCAGAGGGCACGCGCCGGGGACAGGGGCGTCGCCGTACGGGCGATAGTTGCCTGCAGCAGCAGTGCCAACGCCGTTCCAAGCAGGGCGCCGGCCAGCAGAGCAGCCAGCACGCGGCGGTTGGTCGATCGGCGACCAGCACCGCGGTTCATGGACCGGGCTCCGGCGCAGCAGCTATCGGCTCAGGCAAACCCGCTGAACCGTACGCGGGACCACCGCCGAGCCAGCTCTTCATCACCACGTAGAAGACGGGCACCACAAACAGACTGAGCAGCGTGGCCGCCAGCAGGCCGCCGAACACCACCGTGCCTAGGGAGGTCTGGCTGCGGGCACCAGCGCCGCTGGCGAGTACCAGTGGCAGGAAGCCGAACAGGGAGGAGATCGCCGTCATCACGATCGGCCGCAGCCTCGCCCGCGACGCTTCCCGGGCCGCCTCCAAGGCCGGCAGCCCATCTGCCAGCCGCTGGTTGGCCTGATCCACGATCAGGATCCCATTTTTGGCCGCCAGACCGATCAGCATCACCAAACCCACTTGGGCATAAATGTTGAGCACCTCTCCCCTCAGGCTGAGGAAAAGCAGGGCCCCGAGCATGGCGGCGGGCACCGTCATCAGGATGATCAGCGGATCGCTGAGGCTCTCGTACTGACCTGCCAGCACTAGGTAGACCACCAGAATTCCCATGGCGAAGATCACGATCGCCAGCGACCCGGCCTTCACCTCCTCCCGCGACAGGCCAGTCCAGTCGGAGCTGATGCCGCTCACCCCCAGCTGATCGAACACCTTCTGGATGGCGACTATCGCCTGGCCGGAGCTGCGGCCGGCTGCCGCCTCACCCTCCACCTTGATCGAGCGATAGAGGTTGAAATGGGGGATCACCGCCGGACCGGTGGAGGGGCTGATATCAATGAACTCCGACAGCGACACTGGCTGCCCCTTGGCGCTGGGTACGTAGAGATCCTCCAGTCGCTGCGGCGTAGAGCGGTAGGGAGCGTCCGCCTGCACAAACACCCGCCGCACCCGGCCCTCCTGGAAGGTGTCGTTGATGTATGCGCCGCCGAAGTTGAGGCTGAGCGTCTGCATCGCCTGGCCGAAGTCGATGCCCAGCGATGCCAACCGGGCGCGGTCCACGGTGATTTCCATCTGGGGAGCCTCAGGGCTGAACTGGGTGAACACCCCCTTCAGCTCAGGCTGGGCATTGGCATTCTGGATCAGCCGGCGGGCGGCGTTGAAGAACTGCGGCAGCGACAGGCCGCCGCCGCTGCGATCGAGCAGCTGGAACTCGAAGCCGCCGGCATTGCCATAGCCGGGAATTGAGGGAGGCTGGATGGCGATCACCCTGGCCCCCCGCAGGCTGGCAAAGCGTCGGTTCAGCCGCGCCACGATCGCCTCCATCGACTGATCCGGCGCGCTGCGCTCCTGCCAATTAGTGGTGCCGAAGAAGAACAAGCCGCGGTTGGGGGCATTGCCGCTGAGGCTGGCGCCGCTGAACACAGCCGCCGCCGTGATCGCTTTTTCCTCGGCCAGAATTGCTGCCACCCGCCGGTTGATCGAGCTTGTGATCGCATCGGAGCTACCCTCCGGAGCCTGGACGATGCCGATCGCATAACCTTGGTCCTCCACCGGCACGAAGCCGGAAGGAATGGCGTTGAAGGCCACCGCAGTGAGCACGATGCCGCCTAGTAGGGCCGCCATCACCGTGCCCCTATGGCGCAGCACGCCGCTGAGGGCACTGTCGTAGGCCCGCTCGGCCCGACCGTAGAAAGCATTGAAAGCCTGGAAGATCCAGGGGGTGAACCAGCCGGCGCTGACACCAATACCACTGCATAGCAGCGCCAAAAATGGGCTGCTCAGCCCAGCCAACAGCAGGCCAGCCACCGCTCCGGCGCCACAGACCGGCAGCAGCAGCGGCCGGCCACTTACCTGGCTGAGGCCGTAACCAAGCAGCGCGGCCAAGATCAGCATTCCCAGCGCCGGCAGCACCCCACCACCGCTGACCAGCAGGCCGTAGAGGAATCCGAGCAGCGCGCCAGCAATGGCATAGGTGCGGCGGCTGGGCTCCTGGTCCTGGCGGGAGAGCAGCAGGGCCGAGAGCATCGGCGAGAAGGTGAGCGCGTTGAAGGTGGAAATGGCGATCGCGAACAAGATCGTGGCCGCAAACTGGCGGTAGATCGTGCCGGTGGCGCCAGGGAAAAACAGCACCGGCAGAAACACGGCAAATAGCACCAGCGAAGTGGCAAGCACCGCCCCGAACAGCTCGGCCATCGTCGCCTTGGCGGCCTCCAGGGCAGTGAGCCCCTCGGCACGTCGCGTCGCTGTGCCCTCGATCACGGTGATCGCATCGTCCACAACCAGGCCGGTGGCCAGCACCAAACCGAACAGGGTTAGCTGATTGAGGCTGAAGCCGAACACCTTCACAAAAGCGAAAGTGCCCACCAGCGCCACTGGAATGGCGATCGCTGGCACCAGCGTCGCCTTCCAATCCTGCAAGAACAGAAACAGAATCAGCACCACCAGCACCACCGCATCGCGCAGCGAATTGCTAACTCCTTCGATCGAAGCGCTGATGAAATCGGTGACGTCGTAGATCTTCTCGAGCTTCATCCCGGGCGGCAGGCCCGCCTGGAACTCCGCAAGCACCTGCTCGACCCCCTTGGATACCTCCAGGGCATTGCTGCCGCTGAGCTGATAGATGGCCAGGCCCACCGAGGGCACCCCGCGCAGATCGGTGGCGCTGATGTCGTAACTCTCGCCACCAAGGCTGACGCGGCCCACATCCCGCAGCCGCACCAGCGCCCCGTCGCCGGTGTTACGCAGGATCAGGTTTTCGAAATCCTCGTTTTGCAGCAACCGGCCCTGCAGCTGCACCGAGAATGTGAAAGGCTGGCCAGCGGGCGCCGGCGCACCACCGATCCGCCCGGCCGGCACCAGGCGGTTCTGGCTCTGCAAGGCCGCCACCACATCGGCGGCACTGAGTTTCTGCTGGGTGAGGCGGTCGGGATCGAGCCACACCCGGATCGCCAGGCGGCGGTTGCCGAAATAGGTGATCTCCCCCACGCCCCGCACCCGCCGGACCTGGTCGGTGAGCCCCTGATCCAGCTTGCCGCTGAGGGTCTCGACGCTGTAAGGACGGGCCGGATCCGTGCTGACCAGGTTGTAGACGAGCAGAATCGAATTGGAGGCCTGACTCACAGTCACCCCCGACTGGCGCACCTCAGCGGGCAGCTGCGGGGTGGCTAGCGCCACCCGGTTTTGGACGTTCACCTGGTTGATGGCGCCATCGGTGCCACTAGCGAAGGCGACGCTGATAGCGCTGCTGCCATCGGCCGCACTAGTGGAGGTGATGAACTCCATGTTTTCAACCCCGTTTATCTGCTGCTCCAGCACCGCGGTGAGGCCCTCTTCCACACTCACCGCATCGGCGCCCTGATAGCGCGCGCTCACCTGCACCGTCGGCGGGGCGATATCGGGAAGATTCTCAATCGGCAGGATCGGCAAAGCGATCAGCCCAGCGATCACGATCAGCAGGCTGCAGACCGTGGTGAGCACCGGCCTGAGGATGAAACGGTTGGAGGCGGACATAGGGGTTCCTCTCCTTACTGCGACTGGGCCTGCTGCACCGGCAGGCCATGGCGCAGGCTGAGTAGGTTGCTGCTGATCACTAGGGCCCTGGCGTCCAAGCCCTGCAGCACCGGGTAGCGAGCATCCTGCAGGGAACCGAGCTGCACGCGGGTCTGCAGGGCGAAACGGCTATTCGGCGGCAGCTGCCGCAGCCGCTCCAGGGGCGCCTGGCCCGGATCCCGCTCCAGCTCCTGCAGCGTACCGAGACGGTACACATAACTCTGGCCGGAGGACTGGATGACGGAACCCACAGGCACCGATAACTGGTTGGTGCTGGCCAAAACCAGGCGGGTGCGTACCCGCAGGCCATTGCGCAGGTTGCCGTTCCTGTTGTCATAGGTGGCCTTCACCAGCAGTACCTGATTGCCGACATCGACACTGGGATCGATCGATGCGACAACACCGCGCACCAGGGGCTGGCTGCTGCCCGGATCCTCCAGGATCACCGTCTGGCCAGGCCGCACCCGGTTGCGCAGCCGGGCTGGCACGTCGATGCGGGCCGTGAGCTCGCCGTTGCGGATCACGGTGGTGAAGGGGTCGCCGGCCCGGATCACATCCCCAATCTTGACCGTCACATCCCCGACCGTCCCAGCGATTGGGGAGCGAAGGTCGCGGAAGCCAAGGTCTGCCTCCCGGGCTCGCAGGCTGGCGGTAGCGGCGATGTAGCCCTGGCGCAGCTCATCGCGCTGCAAGATGCTGGCCGCCCCCACCCGGGCCAGGAAAGCAAACCGCTCATAGTTGAGCCTGTCCTTAGCCTGTTCGGAGCGCAGGCTCATCACCTCGGCCTGCAGCTGCGCCTGATCGAGCACCACCAGCAGCTGGCCAGGCCGCACCCGGTCCCCCTGACGAATGCGCAGCTCTTGGATCCGGCCGCCGGCCTGGGCCGCCAGCTGCACCGCCTCCACTGCATCAAGGGTGCTGATCGTGGCCACCTCCTGGCGGAAGGTGACGGGGCGAGCCTCGATCGTGTCGACCACAATGGGCCTGGCCGCCTCAGGGGTTGAGGGAGTGCAGCCCGTCAACAGCGCGAGGCCGCAAAGTGCGACCGCCGGCAGTTCGCGCCGAAGGGGCATGCATAAGCGTGGTGATGGAACTGATTTATAGCCCCCTCTTTCTCTGCGAGCCCTCAATGCAAACTTTTGAGGTCCCCCCGCATGCAGGATTGCAGCAAGCCCTTGGTTCGGGGCGTTCAGAGCCCATTTCAGAGCCGACCCTGCAGGCCGTAGAGCAGGGTTGCCGCGCTTTCGCGCAGGGCTAGTCGGTTGCGCTGGGCGGGTAGGAGGGCAGGCTCGGCAGCAAGCGGGAACACAGTTAGCTGCTGGCGCTCAAAGGCGCGGCTGGCCCGCGGCAGCTGCCAGGGATCGGTGATCAGCACGATTGCCGGCAGGGAGGAGGCCGCGGTTTGGTGGCGGATCCAGGCGCCGGTGAGGCTGGCGTTTTCCCAAGTGGTGCTGGCGCAGCTGTCCCCGGAGATGCGGCCTGGGGGCACGCCGAGCTCAAGGAGGCGCTGGGCCGTGGCCGGCGTGTCCCCAGAAACGTATATCTGTTGCACCCGGCCCTGGCGCAGCAGGCGCGCCGCCTGGGCGGTGGTGGCCGCAGCGATCTCCGGGCCCCGGCCCACCAGCACGGCCAGGGCCGGCCCTGGGGATGGGGGATGGGGCGGCGGCATCTGGCTGTCGAGCCAGTCGCTGAGCCCCGCGGTGGTCAGCGGGCTGTAGAGCAAGGAAGCGAGCAGCACGGCCAGGCCCGGGAGCAGGGCCCGCCAGGCCCAGCCGAGGCGGGCCGTGGCACAGAGCAGCAGAACCAGGCTCGCCAGCAGAGGCAGCAGCAGGGCTGGGGTGGTGAGCAGCTGCAGCAGGGAGTCCCTCAGCGAGAACCAGGCAGTCGGCCCCACTGGGCAGCTGGTCCAATCGACGGCGGAAGGCAGCATGGAGGACAAAAGCACGACGGCGGTGAGCATGCGGTCCCTGCTGAAGCGAGCCGTTGCCCGGCTGCATCTCTACCGACTGGCCGCCGGGTTATACGAAACCTATCGGCTGGTGGCTAAACCCCACACCCATGGCGCCCTGGTGGCCATCTGGTGGCAAGGGCGAGTGCTGCTGGTGGAAACCAGCTATCGCAGGGAATTGTCGTTGCCCGGTGGCGGAATCGAAGCCGGGGAGACGCCGCTGCAGGCGGCGATACGGGAGCTGGAGGAGGAACTGGTGATCCAGGTGGCGCCGCAGGAGCTCCAGGATCCCTGGCAACTCACCGAAATGTCGGCGGGCGGTCGGAACACGGTGACGATCTTTGCCTGGCATCCGAACCGCCAGCCAGAGGTCATAGTCGATGGCCTGGAGATCATGAGCTGCCATTGGCTCAAGCCCGAGGAGGCCCTTGCCAGAGCGCTCCCCAAGCACCTGAGCACCTATCTGCAAAAAGCCAGCTGAGGCCAGCTCGCTTTCACGGGCGGCGAGAGTTGACGATCACCGGGGTGCCGCCACCAGGTGAGCCAGGCAAGGCCGGAACTACCGAGGTCTGGCCGTCCCACTTGTCGAGGAAAAGCTTGTAGAGCACCTGGTCATCGAGGCTGGAATTCAGGGTCTCGTAGCGCTTTGCCTCCTGCTCGGCAATCAGCACTTCGGTCTGGGCCCGCAGCAACTGCTGCTCGGCGATCTGCTTCTGCTCGATGGCGGCGCGATATTCCTCGGCGATCTGCAGGCCGGTTAGGTCGAGGCCCTGCACGCTCACGTAGTCAAATTTGCGCAGCTCGTCGGCCACCTTTTCCTGCACCAGCTCAGAGATGGAGTTCCACTCCGTGGCGATGGTCACCAGTTCGTACTGGGAGAACACCGATTTGAGGGCCTTGAGCAGGGAGGGCTGGATCACCCGCGGATAAATTTGTTGATCGTCGGTGGCGATCGTTTCGTAGACGCGGCCCGCCTCAGCAGCCTTCATGGCGTACTTCACCGTGGCGGTGGCCTGGATCACCTGGAGGTCCTTGGTGAGGGTTGAGAACTGCTCCGGCCGCACCTGGGTGCGCACATCAAACAGGGAGGTGCTCTGGGCCAGGGGAATCTTGAGGTTGGCCCCTGGCTGCCGCGGTTGTCCGGTGACCTTGCCGAGGGTTGTGACAACGGCCACGTTCCCGGCCGGCACGATGAACACCGTCTGCGAAAGCAGCACCAATCCCCCCAGGATGGCTGCGAAGATCAATTGCCAGAGTCCGCCGAAGCCGTTGTCTGCGCCTGAGCGCATAGGAGATTGCATCGGAAGACTGAATCCTTGAGGATCCGCCGACCCTAGGCGTTCTGCCCAGGCAGGCCCCTACCAATGCCTGACAAACGCCAGCCGGCCCGCCAGGATCGAACCATAATCAGCTGCCAGCCTTGATGACTCCAGCCCCCGACAACTCCGCAGCCAATCGCACACCCCTGGCCTGGGTTCCCTGGCTCCAGGCCGGAGTGACCGCCATGCTCCTGGTGCTGTTCGTGGTGATGGTGGGCAAAACCCGGCAACAGAGCGCTGCCATTCGCCAGCTTCAGGAGCAGGTGCAAGGTCTTGAGAACGCCAGGGCCCTTGAGCGCACCGCCGGGCTCGAGCAGCAGCTGCGCACCACGGTGGAGCGGCTGCAGGTGGTGGAACGCAACAGTGCTCGCATCGATGCCTTGAGCAGCGCCAACGCCAACCTCTCTCAGGAGCTGCGCAGGCTGCGCGGCAACCAGGCCACCGAAGCCGCTCCCGCCCCCCTGAGCGACGAACCACCCCTGGCGCCGTTGCCGCCGCTCAAGCCGGCCACACCGGCCAATTGAGCCCTACCTCCCCGTCAGCCCTTCACCGCATCGCCGCTGGCACTCGGCAGGATGTAGCGCTGGAGCCCCATGAACAGCACCAGCACCGGCAGGATCGAAATCACTGAGCCTGCCGCCACCAGGCGCCAGTCGAGGGAGAAACTGCTGGCCAGCTGTTGCAGGCCCAGGGGCAGGGTGTAGAGCTCGGGTTCATCGAGGATCACCAGGGGCCAGAGGAAATCGCTCCAGGTGCCGATGAATACGAACATCGCCAGGGTGATCAGGTCGGCCCGGGCCGCCGGAATCATCACGTTCCACCACTCCCCCAGGGGCGTGCAACCGTCACAGCGGGCCGCCTCCTCCAGCTCGACGGGCACCCCCAGGAAGCTCTGACGCAGCATGTAAATGCCAAAGGCCGTGGCCGCCTGGGGAATGATCAGGGCCCAGAGGGTATTGCGCAGCCCGATCTGCACCATCAGCAGGTAGAGGGGGATCATCACCACCTGGAAGGGAATTAGGATCGTGGCTACTACCAGGGCCAGCACCAGGCCCCGCCCCTTGAAGCGCATCCGCGCCAGGGGGTAGGCCGCCAGGGAGCAGAAGAGCAGATTTGCCAGCACGGCCAGGGCGCTGACGATGGTGCTGTTGAGCAGGTAGGTGAGGATCGGGTTCTCCCCGAACAGGCGCGTGTAGGCCTCCAGGCTGGGCTGGGCTGGCAGCAAGGCCGGAGGGCTGGTGAAGATGTTTTCAGCAGGGCCCTTGAGCGAGGTGCTCACCAGCCAGAGCAGGGGCACCAGCATGGCCAGGGCCACCAGCAACAGGAGGATCAGCTGGGCGGCTGCCGCCAGCGGCAGGTTGCCGTGCCTGGGCTGGCGGGGGGGCGGGGGTACGGGCATGGGCTGGTTCAAACCCTGGGTCGATCGGCCAGGGGCAAATCACCCAGGACAGGCAGCGGTGCTTTCTGGGGGTGCAAAGGCTGGTGCTGTGCCCCGGCCAGCAGCCGATTTAGGGCATTGACAAAGGCCTGGGCCGCGGCCACCACGATGTCGGTGTCGGCGGAGTGGCCCGAATACAGCACCCCCTGATGGCGCAGGCGAATGGTCACATCGCCCATGGCATCGATGCCTTCGGTTACTGATTTCACCGAAAACTCCACAAGCTCATTGGGCACCTGGGCCAGGCGATTGAGCGCCTGACACACCGCATCCACCGGCCCAGTGCCGATCGCAGCCTCGCTGAGTTCGGCTCCATCGGCCGTCACCAGGGTGACGGTGGCTGTGGGCTGCAGGCCAGTGCCGCAGCTCACCTGCACGCTCTTGAGGGTGTAGCTGCCATTGTCCTGCTGCTGCACCTGCTCGCTGACGATCGCCTCGAGATCCCGGTCGCCGATCTCACGCTTGCGGTCGGCAAGCTCCTTGAAGCGGGCGAAGGCGTCGTCGAGGTCGTGGCGCTCCAGGCTGTAGCCCAGCTCCTCGAGCCGGGCCCGGAAGGCGCTGCGGCCACTCAACTTGCCCAGGGAGATGCGGTTGTCGGCCAAACCGACGGTGCGGGCGTCGATGATTTCGTAGGTGAGGCGATGCTTGAGCACGCCGTCCTGGTGGATGCCCGATTCATGGGCAAAGGCGTTGGCGCCCACGATCGCCTTGTTGGGCTGCACGGCCATGCCGGTGAGATTGCTCACCAGCCGCGAGGTCTTGGTGATCTCCTCGGTGCGCACCCCCGTGATCGGTTCGGTGCTCGCGGCGGGTCGGCCCAGAAAAGGGTTGAAGTAGCTGCGGCGCACGTGCAGGGCCATCACCAGCTCCTCGAGCGAGGCATTGCCGGCCCGCTCGCCGATGCCGTTGATCGTGCATTCAAGTTGGCGGGCGCCGTTCTTGACGGCTTCGAGGAAGTTGGCCACCGCCAGGCCCAGGTCGTTGTGGCCGTGCACCGAGATCACGGCCTGGTCAATGTTGGGCACGCTGGCGTTGATGCCGGCGATCAACTCGCCAAATTCGGCCGGTGTGGCATAGCCCACCGTGTCGGGGATGTTGATGGTGGTGGCCCCGGCCCTGATCGCCGCCTCGATCACCTGGTGCATGAACTCCGGATCGCTGCGGCCGGCGTCCTCGCAGGAAAACTCCACATCCTCAACCAGGGAGCGGGCGTAGGCCACCATTTCGGCGGTGATCGCCAGCACCTCAGCCCGGCTCTTGCGCAGCTTGTATTCCAGGTGAATGTCGCTGGTGGCCAGAAAGGTGTGGATGCGCCGCTTGGCGGCGGGCGCCACCGCGTCGGCGCAGGCCTTGATGTCGCCGGCCGCCGCCCGGGCCAGGCCGCAGATGGTGGGCCCATCCGGGGTGCCGACCATGGCGGCAATGCGCTGCACGGCGTTGAAGTCACCCGAGCTGGCAAAGGGGAAGCCGGCCTCGATGATGTCGACGTTCAACCTGGCCAGCTGCTGGGCGATCGCCAATTTTTCCTCGAGGTTCAAGCTGGCGCCGGGCGACTGCTCGCCATCGCGCAAGGTGGTGTCGAAGATCAGTACGCGGCCGGGGTCGCGGGCCATAACTACGCCTCTAGGCGGAATGACTATGAGTTAGCCCCACTCTAGGCGGGCGCCTGCCCTGCGGCCGCGGCAGAGCCAAAGAGGGTTGCGCCTAAAGTGATTTGACCGCTGGATGGTCATGGCCGCAGGCGATCTGGCCCTCGTCCTTCACGCCCACCTCCCCTACGTTCGCTCGAACGAGCCTGGGTCGCTGGAGGAAGACTGGTATTTCCAGGCACTCCAGGAGTGCTACCTACCCCTATTAGCGGTATTGGAGGCCGCCGCCGCCAACCGGCTCCAGCGCCCCCGACTCACCCTCGGCCTCTCGCCCACCTTGCTTTCGCTGCTGGCAGATCGCCAGCTCAATGCCCGATTTTTGCCCTGGATTGGCCTGCGGCAGGAGTTATTGCTGCAGGCACCGGAGGGTCTCGAGGCGGCCGCCGCCCACCTGGGCCAACAACTGGCCGCGGTGGTGAGCCAGTGGGATCAGATCGGGGCTGAGCTGATCCCACGCTTCCAGCGGCTGCAGCAACTGGGTGTGCTCGACCTGATCACCTGTGGCGCCACCCACGGCTACCTGCCCCTGCTGCGCCAGGTGCCCGAGGCGGTGCGGGCCCAGCTGGTCACAGCCGTGCGGGAACATGAACGCCTGCTCGGGCAGCGCCCCCTGGGGATCTGGCTACCGGAGTGCGCCTATTACGAGGGCCTAGACGAGCAGCTGGTGGCCTGCGGCCTGCGCTATTCGGTGCTCGATGGCCACGGGCTGCTGCACGCCCTGCCCCGCCCCCGCTATGGGGTATTTGCGCCGATCTGCTCGCCGGCGGGGGCGGCCTTCTTCGGCCGCGACAGCAGCGCCACCCTGCCGGTGTGGAGCGCCCGCGAGGGCTATCCAGGCGACGGCGCCTACCGGGAATTCCACCGCGACCTGGGCTGGGACCTGCCCGAAGCCGAACTCACCAGCCACGGCATCCGCAGCCGCCGGCCCCTGGGCCTGAAACTGCACCGGGTCACGGCCCAGGGCTGCCCGCTCGAGCAAAAACAGCCCTACGAGCCCGCCATCGCGGCCGAGCGGATCGAGCACCATGCCGCCGCCTACCTGGAGGGGCGGGCCGAGGAGCTAACCGGCCTGGCGAGCTCGATGGAGCGCCGGCCCCTGCTGGTGGCTCCCTTCGACGCCGAACTCTTCGGCCACTGGTGGTTCGAGGGTCCCCAGTTCCTGGCTGCCCTGTTCCGTCAAGCGGAAAGCGCGGGGGTGCGACTGGTGACCCTGCGGGAAGCCCTCAGCGGCGACGAGCCGCTGCAGGTATGCCGCCCCTCCCCCAGCAGCTGGGGCCAGGGGGGCTATCACGACTACTGGCTCAACGACACCAACGCCTGGGTGGTGGCCGAATGGCAACGGGCATCCCAAGCGATGGTGCGACGGGTGCAGCAGGGCGTTGGCAGCGAGGCCCAACGCAGCCTGCTGACCCAGGCCGGAAGGGAGCTGCTGCTGGCCCAGAGCTCCGACTGGAGCTTCATCCTGCGGGCAGGCACCACCACCGAACTGGCCAAGGAGCGGATCGAGCGTCACCTCGATCGCTTCTGGCGCCTGATCGATGCGATCGACAACGGCACCGAGCTGCCAGCCCCATGGCTCAAAGCGATCAGCATCGAAGATGGACTCTTCCCCCTGCTGAACGCGGCCGACTGGGTGCCGCTGCGGAACTGAGGGGCGCACTCACCGCCCCATTACAGCCCGGCCGGCCACAGCAACCGCATCCCCAGCGCCCACTCCCGCCCCCGCTGCGCCATCAGAGCGGCCTTCACGCTCCAGGGCGCCGCAGCAAACAGGCGCACCATCGCCGCCAGCAGTTCGGGCACCGTGGCCGTGTTTGCCAAAAAGCCATACCACTGCTGATTGGGCAGGGAGAAGAAGGTGGCGAAGTGGGCCCGCAGCTGGGGTTCGGAATAGCGCATCAGCTTCTCCAGCCCGAACTGATAGAGGGCGTGCTTTCGGCGCAGCTCAAGGGGCCAGAGCGCCTGCCAGCCCGCCTGGGCCAGACGGGCTGAACCAGCCTGCGGCTCGGCCCGCAGCAGCGCCGCCACCGCCGCTGCCACCACCGGCGCGCGCCGCAGCAGCGAGCCCACCATGTAACCCGAGGCTGGGTGGACCATCGAGGCCGCCCCGCCGAAGCCGAGCACCGGCTGCTGCAAATCCGGTAAAGGCAGGTTCATCGGAAACAGGCAGAACTCCTCGTGCTCCACCTCCAGCACGGCGACGCCTCGATGGGCCAGCCGCCGCTCGAGGCGCTGCTTGAGCGTGGCATAGGGCACCGGTGGCGCCAGGGCCAGGGAGGTCTCCTCCACAAAGAAGCGTCCCTCGCCCAGGTCCATGGCATAAAGGAAGGTGGGAGGCTCGGCCCGCTCAGCCGCGCTGAGGTGATCGCAGCGGTAGTCCATCAGCACGAACTGGCCGGGCTCCACCGGTGGCGCCGAAAAGCGGCCCGTGATCCCGTAGGCCGCCTGACCGGCCACGGGGCCTTCATCGGGTCGTTGCACAAACACCGGCTGATGGCCGGTGGCATCCACCAGCAGACGGGTGCGCAGGCGGCTGCCGTCAGCGCAGCGCAGCACGGTTATGGAGCATCCAGAGTTCTCGCCATCAGAACTTCCCCCGCCTCCACAGTCAGGCTCCAGCTCGAAGCCCGTGGCCTGGCCCTGCAGGATGGCCACGCCGCCGCGGGCACAGGCCTCCAGCCATTGCCCCTGCAGGGCCGAGCGGTTGAACAGGCCGTAGTCGCGCCGGTGCTGCGTGGCCTGGTTGGCTGGGTCGGCCGGGTCGGCGGCGCCGCTGCCGAAGTAGCTCAGCGTGTTACTCCAGCGGTGCTCTAGCAGGTGGCCCAGGCCGAGGTCGTCCACCTCCTCCCCCCAGATGCCGTAGGTGTTCGGCCAGGGGGCGCGGGCATCGTGGGGGGCCAGCAGCGCCACGGCCAGGCCCTGCTCAGCCAGGGCAGCGGCGATACACAGGGCTGCCGGCCCCCCCCCCAGCACCACCACCATCACATCAGTGGGCATCAAGGCGGTACGGAGAAGGCTCATGCTGCATCACAGGGGCAGATAGAGGCTTCGTGGTGTGTCCTGAAAAGAACGAAAACCATGGTGCGCATAGAACGCCGCAGCTGCAGGAGTCTTGGCATCGACGACTAGGGCATAGCCTCCGACCGAGCGCGTGGCGTTGAGGCACCGCTGCACGGCCAAGCCCAGCAACAGGGGGCCGAGATCATGCCCGTGCCAGCGCTGATCCCGGGGCCAGGCGCCCGATTCGAAAACAGGGCACCGGATAGGGAGGCAGTGGCTTGGCATCGCCAGGCTGCAGATCGGCCAACGAGACCTCCGCCGGTGCCAGCGTGTAGAAACCCGCAATCTCCGCAGGAGCATCTGGCGGGACGAGCACGAACGTCTGGCTCACACCACGGCGCACGTTTTGGTGCGCCTGCTGTTTCAGAAAGCGATCGAGGGCAGGCTCACCACAAGAGAACGCCTTGCGGTTGTGACGGATGGGGTCGAGCTGCTGCTCCTCAAACACGGCTCACGCATGTGCGGGCCTGCTCCAACGCATCCCGCAGGGCCGCATTCGGCTCAAACGTTTGAGCTATCGCGGCATGAAAGGCCTTGAAATCCCGTTGAGACAGTGTGATCTGCTGATCGCGCTCAATGGCTTCGGTGGCACGCTGCTTGGCCGCCAAGCGCACAAAAGCAGCCATGGAAACCCCTTCGATGGCTGCCGCCTGGGCAAAGAGCTGCTTGTCTGCAGCGCTGAGCTTGAGATCCAGGCGCTCATCGACGGCCACGTCTTCACAGCCAACGGGGTGAATTGATAATACGGTAAAAAGCCGTATCCGCTTTTCACTCTTCAGTGTTGGTGACGACGGCTTCCCCAGGCTCGGTGGGGGCGGCCTCTTCCTCCTCCGGCGCCGGCGGCACCAGCACCACTTCCGTGAGGCGGTCGCCGGCATCCAGCTTCTGCAGGCGCACGCCGGTGGCGGCGCGGGACTGCTGGGGAATGGCATCGGCCTGAGTGCGCACGATCACCCCCTTCTCGCTCACCAGCAGCAGCTCCTCGCCGGCGCCGAGCACCTTCAGCCCCACCAGCACGTCGCCCTTATTGCGAAACTTGATCGCCCGCAGGCCCATGCCAGCGCGCTTCTGCAGCCGGAATTGATCAACCGGCACCCTCTTGCCCAGGCCGCTGGCGGCAGCCACTAGCACCCAGGGACCCTCGCTGGGGGCCACCTCTTCAGCCTCGTCGTCAGGGGTATCGTCCCCTACGCCGGCGCTGGCCACCTGGTCGGCCAGCTCGGCGGGCAGCACATCCATGCTCACCAGCTGGTCGCCGGGGCGCAGGTTCATGGCACGCACGCCGCGGGCAGTGCGGCCCAGGGGCCGCAGCTCCTCATCGGTGAGCCGGAAGTGGATCGTCATGCCGTTGCGCGATCCGATCAGGATGCTGTCGCCGGGCAGGGCCAGCCGCACCCAGGTGAGAGCATCGCTCTCCACCAGGTCGATGGCAATCAACCCATTGGAGCGAATGTTGGCGAAGGCCGAGAGGCGGGTTCGCTTGATCGTGCCGCCACTGGTGAGCATCACCAGCACGGCGTCTTCAGCAAATTCACTCACCGCCAGCAGCGAGGTGATCTGCTCCTCGCGGGGGATCGGCAGCATCTGCACGATCGGCGTGCCCTTGGCGGCCCGGCTGCAGATCGGCACCCGGTAGGCGGGCACGGTGTACACCACGCCCCGATCAGAAAACAGCAGCAGGTTGTCGTGGTCGTTGCAGCTGATAAATAGCCGCACGGCCTCTTCACCCTGGGTCTTGGTGCCAGCCTTGCCGCGGGTGCCGCGGCTGGTGGCTTCAAATTCGCTCACCGGCATCCGCTTGAGGTAGCCGTTCTCCGTGAGCAGCACCACCGATCGTTCGTTGGCGATCAGATCGATGTCTTCGAGGCCGCCTTCGAGGTCGAGGATCTCGGTGCGGCGAGGGGAGTCATACCGGCTGCGCAGTGCAGCGAGCTCCTCGGTGATGATTGTGAGCACCCGTTCACGTCGGCCGAGGATGTCCTTGTAGTCGGCAATCTTGGTTACCAGATCCTCATGCTCGAGGCGGATCTTGTCGGCCTCCAGGGCCGTCAGCCGCCGCAGCTGCATCTGCAGAATGGCGTCGGCTTGGATCTCGGTGAGGCCGTGGCGCTCCTGGAGCTGCTGCCGGGCCGTGGCCGCATCGGAGGCTGCCCGGATCAGGGCGATGATCGGATCGAGCTGGTCGAGGGCCAGCAGCAGGCCCAGCAGGATGTGGTCGCGTTCCTCCGCCTTGCGCAACAAATAGCGGGTGCGCCGCTCGATCGTCTCGACACGGAAGTCGATAAACACCTGCAACATCTTGCGCAGGGTGAGCAGCACCGGCTCTGACTTCACCAGCGCCAACATGTAGGCGCTAAAGTTGTTTTGTAGCGGCGTGAGTTTGAACAGGTTGTTGAGCACCACCTGGGGGTAGGCGTCACGGCGCAGCTCAATCACGATCCGCATGCCGTCGCGGTCGGATTCGTCGCGAATGTCGGCAATCCCCTCGAGCTTCTTGTCGTTGACCAGCTCGGCGATGCGCTCGATCAAGGATGCCTTGTTGGTTTGGAACGGCAGCTCGGTGATGATTACCGCATCCCGATCGGGGCGGCCCTTGACTTCCAGGGTTTCCACCGAAGCCACACCCCGCATCGTCACCGAGCCGCGGCCGGTGGTGTAGGTCTCGCGGATGCCACGGCGGCCCAGGATCTGTCCCCCGGTTGGGAAGTCGGGGCCCGGGATGATCGCCATCAACTGCAGATCATCGAGCTCGGGGTTGGCAATCAGGGCCAGGGTTCCGTCGATCAGCTCGGTGAGGTTGTGGGGGGGGATGTTGGTCGCCATCCCCACGGCAATGCCCGTGGAGCCATTGAGCAGCAGCTGGGGGATCCGGGCCGGCAGCACGGTGGGCTCCTGTTGGGAGCCGTCGAAGTTGTCGGCAAAGTCGACAGTTTCAGCTTCGATGTCATCGAGCAAGCTATCGGTGGTGAGCGCCTGCAGCCGTGATTCGGTGTAGCGCATGGCGGCCGGGGGATCACCATCCACCGAGCCGAAGTTGCCGTGCCCGTTAACCAGGGGCATGCGCATGTTGAAGTCCTGGGCCATCCGCACCAGGGCGTCGTACACCGCCGTGTCGCCGTGGGGGTGGTATTTGCCGAGCACTTCACCCACCACCCTGGCGCACTTGCGGTAAGGGCGGTCGCTGGTTAGGCCCAGCTCGTACATCGCGTAGAGAATGCGCCGGTGCACCGGCTTGAGACCATCGCGGGCATCGGGCAGGGCCCGGCCCACGATCACACTCATTGCATACTCCAAATAGGAGCGCGACATTTCATTGCGCAGATCGGTCTGGATGATCCGCGAATTGCCGCTACCGCCGGACTCCCCCGGTGAGTCAGCACCGGGTCCGCTGGGGTCCGCCATGGATGACCGCATTGATCAACAGAAAGTTTATCGAACCTCCGGGGGATTGCCCGGATCCGGCCCAATGGCGCCATGACTGCCCCTGCATTCCCACCCCAATCGCTGCCGCAATCCCAGCCGAAATCCCAGCTCCAGTGCCCGCCGCGCCAGGAGGGCGAGCTGCGCCAGCGGCAGGAGCAAGGCGAGCTGCGGGTGCGGGTCGCCGCCGAATATCGCAGCCTGGTGCGAGAGGTGGGCCTGGCCGAGGCCTATGCCGCCACCGATGTGGTGGTGGCGGCCGATGCGGGCTTCATGGATCAGGGCTGCCTAGTCTTGAGCCTCGGCCCCACCGACCCGCCGATCCGCCTGCGCACCGGCCTCCTGGCGGGCGTGCCCGGGCTGACCGGCTGCGGCAGTGGCGAGCTGGTGCTACCCATCGGCGGCGGCCTGGGGGAGGGGGCCGCCCTGAGCGGCGCCCAGCTGCTCAGGTCCCTGCTGGAAGGCCAATCGCTGCCGTTCAATGCCAGCGGTGAGGCCACCCCACTGCACCCCCGCAGGGAACTGCACACCGAACTCAGCCTCGAGCAGATCGGCGCGGGCCGGTTGCTGCTGCACCGGGCTATCAGCGAAAATGGGATTGTGGCGGTGAACCGAGCCGCAGGTCCCTGCCCGAGCCCCTACGGCACCCTGCTGGGAAAGGCCGCAAATGCCCTCTACAACTGCGGCGGCGCCGGCAGCATTGGCCTCACCATGCCCGGGCTCTCCCTGCTGGGGCCGGGCTCACCGGTGCTGGTAGGGGGTGGCTTGGGTTGGGTGGTTGGGGCGGGCAGCGGCCACCAGCCGGGCTGCAAGCGCCAGGCCAGCGGCCATGCCCGCACCCCCGGGGCCGCCGCCGCGGTCAGCGTCGACCTGCACGACCTGCGGCCGGAATGGGTGCGGCCCTGTTTTTTTGAAGGCCATGGCAGCGCCCTGCTGGTGGCGATCGCGGCACCAGTGCCCCTGGTCAACGCCAGGGTGGCGCTTCAGGCGGCCACCGGTCCTGAGCAGCTGGAGGTCCCGGTGCTCGACCTCTCGGTGCCCCGCCGGGTCAAACCGAGGCTGGCCTCCGTCACCTATGCCGAGCTGCTCTGCGGCGAGATCAGTTTGAAGGGGCAGCCCGTGGCCTGCGCCCCCTCCCACAGCCCGCGGCTGGCGGCCGCTATTGCAGAGGCCCTGGTGGGGGCCCTGTGCCGCGGCGAATTCCCCCTGAGGTTGCCCGCCGCAGCGCTGAGTTCGCGAGCCAGCCTGCTACCGATAGAGGCCTAGCTGGGGGCGGGACGCCCAGCGGCCGTAAACTTGGGCCATGGCTGAATCCACCCATAACCCTGCCCCCGTGAACGCAACCCCTGAAAACGGGAATGGGGGCCCAGACCCCGAACAAGTTCCCGAACAAGCTCCAGAACCGAGCGTCGCCACCACCTTGAGTGTGGAAGCCAGTGCCGCCCCGCTCCTTGCCCAGGCAGGGCCTGGTGACGATGGACCCAACAGCGGCGAAGGGGGCGAATGGGAGCTACTGCTGCAGAAGCTGCGCGAATGGCTCAATCAGGGCCAACTCCAGAGCTTCTGGGCCCAGGCGAGCAAGCCAGTCACCCTGCTGGCGGCCCTGGTGGGCGTGCTGCTGGTCTTGAGGATCTATGGCGCCCTGCTGGGGGCCATCGAGAGCCTGCCGCTGGTTCCCGGCCTGCTGGAACTGGCCGGTGTGGTCTGGATGGTGCGCTACGGCGTACCCAAACTGTTGCGTAGCAGCGAGCGCGAGCAACTGCTGGGCGGCCTCAGCAAGCGCTGGAAATCCTTTCGCGGCCAGGGCTGAACCCTGACAAAAACAGGCAATTGGTAGCGCGCCGGTTGATAGCTTGGCCCGAACCCGTAATCTCCAGGTGGATATTCAGCTCGGTCGCTCCCGTACAGTTCGCCGGGCCTACGGCATCGACGAGATCGCCCTGGTGCCGGGGAGTCGCACAGTTGATCCCGCTACAACCGATAGCAGCTG
Source organism: Synechococcus sp. CBW1108 (assembly GCF_015840335.1). Taxonomy (NCBI): domain Bacteria; kingdom Bacillati; phylum Cyanobacteriota; class Cyanophyceae; order Synechococcales; family Synechococcaceae; genus Synechococcus; species Synechococcus sp. CBW1108. The sequence goes on along the minus strand of NZ_CP060395.1, from coordinate 2,339,580 downwards.
GAGTCTAGGCGGCATCGCTCGGGAGATCCCGATCATCGCCAGTGCCATGGATGGCGTGGTGGATGTGGCGATGGCGCTGGAGCTCAGCCGGCAGGGCGCTCTGGGGGTTCTGAACCTGGAAGGGGTGCAGTGCCGCTACGACGATCCCAATCCCGTGCTGGATCGGATTGCGGCGGTGGGCAATCAGGAGTTCGTGCCGTTGATGCAGGATCTCTACAGCCAGCCCGTGCGCGAAGACCTGATCCGCCAGCGGATCGCCGAGATCAAGAAGGGTGGCGGCATCGCCGCTGTCAGCGCCACCCCGATGGCCGCCCTGAAATTCGGCACGGCGATCGCCGAGGCCGGCGCCGACCTGTTCTTTGTCCAGGCCACGGTGGTGAGTACCGAACACCTCGGCCCCGAAGGCCAGGCCAGCCTGGATCTGGAGGTTCTCTGCCGCACTTTCGGCGTGCCGGTGGTGATCGGCAACTGCGTGACCTACGACGTGGCCCTCAAGCTGATGCGGGCTGGCGCCGCCGGCGTGTTGGTCGGCATCGGCCCGGGAGCCGCCTGCACCAGCCGGGGCGTGCTGGGCATCGGCATCCCCCAGGCCACCGCCGTGGCCGACTGCGCTGCCGCCCGCAACGAATACCTGGCCGAGAGTGGCCGTTACGTGCCGATCGTGGCCGATGGAGGCATCGTCACCGGTGGCGACATCTGCAAGTGTCTTGCCTGCGGCGCCGACTCCGTGATGATCGGTTCGCCCATCGCCCGCGCCAGTGAAGCCCCCGGGCGAGGCTTTCACTGGGGCATGGCAACCCCAAGCCCCCTGCTCCCCCGCGGCACCCGCATCAAGGTGGGCACCACCGGCAGCATAGAGACAATCCTGCGCGGCCCGGCCTGCCTCGACGACGGCACCCAAAACCTGCTGGGCTGCATCCGCACCTCCATGGGCACCCTGGGGGCCCGCACCCTCAAGGAGATGCATGGGGTGGAGGTGGTAGTGGCCCCTTCCCTACTGACCGAGGGCAAGGTGTATCAGAAGGCCCAGCAGCTCGGCATGGGCAAATAGGGCGCGGGATTAGCGTGAATATGTGCGAGCTTCGGCTCACACACTCCTCACACCCTCCGGCCCGGTGCTTCCGGGCTTTTTGTCTTCCCCCCTCACCCACCCCAATCCAGCCCTGATAACGGCCTGCAAAGCTGCTGGGTGGGTGCCAACAACCTTGCTAGATTCGCAGAACCCTGATCCTGCAAGGATGTCTAGCTCTGCTGCTGTCACTGACGCTTCCTTTGAGCAGGATGTGCTCAAGAGTGACTTGCCCGTGCTGATTGATTTCTGGGCACCCTGGTGCGGCCCCTGCCGCATGGTGGCGCCGATCGTCGACGAGATCGCCAGCGAATTCGAGGGCAGAATCAAGGTGTTCAAGCTCAACACTGACGAAAACCCCAACGTCGCCAGCCAGTACGGCATCCGCAGCATCCCGACTCTGATGATCTTCAAGGGCGGCCAGAAGGTAGACACCGTCGTGGGTGCGGTTCCCAAAACCACCCTCTCGGGCACTATTTCCAAATACCTCTGAGCGACCCATCCCGCTTCGGTCAGAGTCCGCTCCAGGCCCTGACCCAGGAACTCGAAAACCACCCCCAACGGCACCTCATTGAGCGATCTCTGGTGTCGTTGTTGCAGATCGGTAGCCGCGAACGCGGCTACCAGGAATGGCGACTGGTCAGTGGGGCCCTCGCTGACATCAGCGAAGCCCTGGAGGTGTTCCAGCCCCACCGGGATACCCGCAAGATCACAGTCTTCGGCTCAGCCCGCACCGTGGCCAGTGATGCCTGCTACGAGCTGGCCGAACAGCTGGCCCGCAGCGCCGTTGAGGCGGGTTTCGAGGTGATGACCGGGGCTGGCGGCGGAATCATGGAAGCCGCCAACAGTGGCGCGGGCTGCGAAGCGAGCATTGGCCTCAATGTGGACCTGCCCTTTGAGCAGCACCCCAACCGCTTTGTCAGCAGCTGCGGCGGCCGACTGCTGCACTTCCGCTATTTCTTCACCCGCAAACTCTTCTTTCTGCGGGAAAGCGATGCCCTCGTCGTTTTACCAGGCGGTTTCGGCACCCTGGATGAATTATTCGAATCACTCACCCTCATCCAGACAGGCCGCACCCCGCCGATTCCCCTGGTGCTGCTTGCCCCCCCAGGCGACGCCTTCTGGAGCGGCTGGCAACGGGATGTCAACCAGGGGCTCGCCGCCCGGGGGCTGATCTCTCCTGAAGACGGTGATCTGCTGATTGAAGCCCACAGCGCTGAAGAGGCGGTGGAGCGCATCAGCCACTTCTACCGCCTGTTCCATTCAGCCCGCCTCGGCGACGACCGCATCGAGCTCCTGCTCAAAGCCCCTCTCCAGAGCGAGCAGCTCGACGACCTCAATCACCGCTTTGACGACTTGGTGGATCAGGGGGTTATCCAGGCCAGCGAAACCGTCGACGACCATGGCCTGCTGCGCCCCTGCCTCTACTTCCACTTCGACCGGCGCCGCATCGGCCGGCTCTATCAACTGCTCGAACAGCTCAACGACCTGGCCCTGCCGCCCGACCAGACATTGGAGCAGCCCGGCCGCCGCAAACCCTCCCCCCAACCATGAGTCGCCTTGGCCTGATCGATTACGGCATGGGCAACCTGCACTCGGTGCAGCGAGGCTTCGAACGTCTGGGCGCTTCAGTTCAGACCGTGCATGGCGCCGAGGAGATGGAGGGCTGCACGGCCCTGGTGCTGCCGGGGGTGGGGGCCTTCGACCCGGCCATGGAGCGGTTGCGCCAGGGGGGCCTGGCCACCGCAATCAGCTCCTGGTGCGCAGCAGGGCGGCCGCTGCTGGGCATCTGCCTGGGCCTCCAGCTGCTATTTGAGGCCAGCGATGAGGGCACAGCTGCCGGCTTGGGCCTGCTCAAGGGTCGTGTGCGGGCCCTGCCGCGTCACCCGGACCAACCGATACCCCACATGGGCTGGGCGCCGCTGATCCCCTCCAGCCCCAGCCCCCTGCTGCCCGCCGACGCCCCCGAGAGCTGGGTGTACTTCGTGCACTCCTATGCCGCCGATCCCAGCGATGGGGCCTGCAACACCGCCCTTGTGGGCTTCGGCGACACCGCCGTCACAGCGGCGGTTTGGCAGGGAGCCATTGGCGCCTGCCAGTTTCACCCGGAGAAATCCGGACCCCACGGCGAGGCCATTCTGCGCCGCTGGCTGGCCTGGCTGGGCCGCCCATGAGCCTGCGGCTGAGCGGTGGTCGCCGTCTGCAGAGTCCACCTGGAAACACCGCCAGGCCCACCAGTTCCCGGGTGCGCCTGGCGGTGATGAACCTGCTGGCGGCAGAGTTGCCCGGCTGTGCCTGGCTGGATCTGTGTAGCGGCAGCGGCGTGATGGCATGCGAGGCCCTGCAAAGGGGGGCCCTACGGGTCGTGGCGATTGAGCAGGACTGCCGCATCGCCGCCGTCGCCAGGGCCAATCTGGATGCGGTGGGCCTGGGCCTGGGCCCCTCGATGGCCCAGTGGGAGGTGCACTGCCGCGAGGTATGCCGCTGGCTCGCGGCCGCTGGGCAGGAGAGCTTTGATCTGATCTATGCCGATCCGCCCTACGCCGCTGAGCTCTACCAAGCCATCGCCGCAAGGGTGGCCGCAGGCAGCTGGCTCAGGCCCGGTGGAACTCTGGTGTGGGAATGCGCGACCAAAACAATGCCAGCCATCCCTGATGGCTGGCACCTGGCTGACCAAAGAACCTATGGCAGCTCCAGCTTGATGCTGCTCAACCAGCCCTAGGCTCAGTGCTGGGGGATCTCAGTCGAGCAGGGTGCCGCGGCGATACTGGTTCCAGGCCGCCACAAACAGGCCGGCGAGGGTGACTGGAATCAGACCGAGCACAATGCCGCAGAGCAGGGGTTCGATCATGGAGGCACTACTGCAACTATTCAATTCTTTCACGCCCATGGCCCCAATCGCGAGCCTTCCGCACCAACTGTGACTGGCCCTCCCCTACCACTTGAAGTAGCGCCATCTGAAGCCGCCCCAACGCAGGCCGCCCCGGGCCGCCCCGGCCTGGTGGTTGCCCTGGTGGGAATGGCCGCTGCGGCCTGCATCGTGGCCCTGTTGCTGGTGCTCCCCGCAGCCCAGGCCGACCCCTACACCCGCCAGGCCCTGGGGCTCAGCGGTTCGGCTGAAAACGGCGGCCTGCTGTTTCGAGTCAACTGTGCCGGCTGCCACGGCATTGCCGGCCAGGGGCTGGTGGGGCCCAACCTGCACGGCGTGGCCGAACGCAAGAATTCGCGCCAGCTGATCCAGCAGGTGGTCAGTGGGCGCACTCCGCCGATGCCCCGATTCCAGCCCGAACCCCAGGCCATGGCAGACCTGCTGGCCTACCTCAACGGACTGGTGTGAGCAGAGCGAGCGAACTCGTGGTGGTGCTGGTGGAGCCCGCAGGTCCGTTGAATGTGGGCAGCGTCGCCAGGCTCTGCGCCAATTTCGAAGTCGCCGAGCTGCGTCTGGTGGCCCCCCGCTGCGACCATTTGGGCGCAGAGGCCCGGCTCCTGGCGGTGCACGGGGCCTGGGTGCTCGAGCAGGCCCGCCTCTTCCCCAGCCTGGCCGCCGCCCTGGCCGACTGCCGCCGGGTGGTGGCCACCAGCGGCCGGCGGGACGGCGAACCCCTGCCCCTGCTGACGCCCGAGCCAGCCCTGCACTGGCTGCGGCAGGGGAGCGCGCCCCTTGCCCTGGTCTTCGGTCGGGAGGACCGGGGCCTCAGCAACGACGAGCTGCTTCAGGCCGGCCGGCTGCTCACCCTGGGCAGCGGTGCGGCCTACCCATCACTCAACCTCTCCCACGCCGTCGCCATGGTGCTGCACAGCTGGCGTGGCCTGCAGGCCCCGCCCAGCTCCGCCCAGCCCCTGCCCGAACCATGCCAGCGCCAGGAAATTGAAGCCATGCTCGGCGACGCCGAAAACCTCCTGCTCGAGGTGGGTTTCCTCCATCCCCACACCGCCCAGGCCCGCATGGCCAAGCTGCGGGGGCTGCTACAGCGGGCCCAGGCCTCCAGCGAGGAGGTGGCGCTGGTGAGGGGCATGGTGCGCCAGCTGCGCTGGGCCAGTGAGCGCGGCGACAGGCCTGGACGGACCCCTTAGCTTCGGAAGACTTTGTTTGCAGGGCTCCGTGTCCGCCGGCCGGCCAACCCGTCCCCCCAACAGCAGCTGGGGCCAACCCCTGCGCCTGGTGTTGCGTCTGGTGGTAATGGGCATCGGCCTGGGGGTGATCACCGGCACCAGCCTCAAGCTGCTGGCGCCCCGCCTGGCCCAGGGCGCCGGCGATGCCGCCGAACCCAAGCCAGAGCTGGCCAAAAGCGGCAAGGGGCTCAGCCAGGGCTCATTTGAGCCCCGCACCGAGCTGACAGCCTTGAGCCAGCGCTGGGGCCAACTGGCCGCAGTCCACAAAGAACTCACCGCCAGCGGCTTCCTGCTGGTGCTCGACGACGGCCGCTACGCCCAGCTCCAGCCCGACCTGCCCCTGCCCGCCGCCAGCTCGATCAAGACGCCGATCCTGCTGGCGGGCCTCGAAGACCTCGACAGCGGCAAGCTGGGCTGGAACGATCCCCTCGCCCTGACCAAGGAACTGGTGGGCGGCGGCGCCGGCTGGATGGCCAGCCGACCGGTTGGTACGCGCTTTCCCTTCTTTGAGGCGGCCACGGAGATGATCCGGGTGAGCGACAACAGCGCCACCAACCTGCTGATCAAAAAGCTGGGCGGCAAAACCGTCTTGAACGAACGCTTCATTGCCATGAACTTGCCCTCGACGGCGGTGAACAACTGGCTGCCCGACCTCAACGGCACCAACACCACCAGCAGCCGTGACCTGGCCAGGGCGATAGCCCTGGTGGACACCGGCGAAAGTCTCAGCCCCCGGGCCCGCGACCTGTTTCGCGAAATCATGGGCAAATCCCGCACCAACACCCTGATTCCTTTGGGCCTGCTGCAGGGCCTCGGCAAGGACGCCGCGGACCCCGACAGCGAGCTGCTGAGCTTCGGGATCACCACTTACAACAAAACTGGTGACATCGGCATCGCCTACTCCGATGCGGCCCTGATCCAACTGCCCACCGGCCAGCGGGCCGTGGCTGCGTTCATGGTGAAGGGCCCTTTCAACGACCCCCGTTCCACCGATTTGATCCGTGCCATGGCTGGCGAAGTGGCCAAAACCTTGGTGGGCCGCAAATGAACCGTCCTCGCCTGCTCCAGGCCGGCTGGCTGCCCCTGCTGCTGCTAACCAGCCTGGCTGGCCCCGCCGCCCTGGCCCAGCCCGCCCCCGTCGTGTTGCGTCCCCAGAGCGTTGCCCCCCTGCCCGGGGGCCTGGATCGGGTGCTGCTGGTGAATGACAACAATCCCGAGCTGATTCGCGAGCCCGGGATCCTGCTTTCCACTTTCCCCGGCACTGGTCGCGGCGTGCCTGCAGCCCACCTGGATGTGGCCTTGAACGGCCGCTTTGATCTGTTCAGCCACCACGTGTATGCGGGCAAGCCGGAGAGCCTCGACTCCACCCTTTGGCTGGCGGTGCTGGCGGCGCCCCGCGGCCCCGGGCCCGTGACCCTGAAGCTGCTGGCCGGCTCCACCGCCCTATCGCAAGCCATCGAACCCGGCCAGGCCGGCGCCCCATTCCTGCCCCTGCCCGCCCTGATGGTGCAGGGCACCACCCCGGTGTGGGCTGGCCCCGGCAGCCGCGTGGCCACCGAATTGCTCTCCCGCCAGCGCAGCCCCGAGCTGCCCGCCAGCTGGACCCTGACCCCGGGCGCTCCCACCACCCTGATCATGTTGCCCCTGCCGGTGCGGGGTCTGGACCCCCTGCTCAACGGCCGCAACCTGCAGCTGCGGCTGGAGAGCTCGGCCCCAGTGAGCCTGGCCACCCTGGCGGCCTTCGGCCGGGGCAATGAGCCGCCGGCCGCCTCTAGCTGGGCCGCCCTGCTGGAGGGGGGCCTCAGCCCCCGCGAGCACAGCCCCACCCCGCGGGGCAGCAAGGGGGGGATGGTGTACTCGCGGGTGAGTGGGGTGCAGGTGGGCAGCACCTGGCGCACCCGCATCACCGATCCGGGCAAGAGCTGGCTGAGCGTGAGCCGGGCGCCGATCTCCTGGCCGATCAGCAGCCTGGAGCGGGGCAGCCTCGGCAGCGGCCAGGTGCAGACCGCCGAGCTGCAGGCCTTCTACCCAGGCACCGCCTGGGCCGCCCACGGCAACTACGGCGTCGAATACGACCTCAGCATTCCGCTCCGCAACGACACCACTAAGCCGGTGGCCCTGCAGCTGGCCCTGGAATCACCGCTCAAGGGCGATGCCGCCAGCGGTGGCCTGCGCTTCAAAAGCACTAGCGGCAGCACTAATGGCAGCACAAGTGGCAGTCGGCCGGTGATGTTCCGCGGCACGGTGGAGGTGACGGGCCTTGATGGCGCCAGCCCGGGCAGCCGGCCCCTTGGCCGGCGCAGCTTCCATTTGGTGCAGCGGGCCGGTGAGCCCAGCCCCGCCTTCGGCACCATCAGCCTGGCGCCAGGGGCCAGCCGCCAGCTGCAGGTGCGGTTGATCTATCCGGCCGATGCCACCCCGCCCCAGGTGCTCAGCCTGTTGCCGGTGCCAGATCCAGCAATTAATCCAGCTGTGGAGCCAGCTGTGAAACAATCCGAATCAACTCCAGCCACTCGTCCGTGACGCCAGTCCGCAAGCGCAGGGTCTTCCCCTTCACCCAGGTCGTCGGGCAGGAGGAGATGAAGCTGGCCCTGCTGCTCAACGTGATCGATCCGCGCATTGGCGGCGTGATGATCATGGGCGACCGGGGCACCGGTAAATCGACCACGATCCGGGCCCTGGCCGACCTGTTGCCCGAAATCGATGTTGTGGCCGGCGACCCCTACAACAGCTCCCCGGTGGACCCCGACCTGCAGAGCGCCGAGGTGCGTGCCCGGGCCGAGCAGGGGGAGTCGCTGCCGGTGGAGCCCCGCCAGGTGCCGATGGTCGACCTGCCCCTGGGAGCCACGGAAGATCGCCTCTGCGGCACCATCGACATCGAGAAGGCCCTCAGCGAGGGCGTTCGCGCCTTTGAACCCGGCCTGCTGGCCAAGGCCAACCGCGGCCTGCTCTACGTCGATGAGGTGAACCTGCTCGACGACCACCTGGTGGACGTGCTGCTGGATTCAGCCGCCTCAGGCTGGAACACGGTGGAGCGCGAAGGGGTGAGTGTGCGCCACCCCGCCCGCTTCGTGCTGATCGGCTCGGGCAACCCGGAGGAGGGGGAGCTGCGGCCCCAGCTGCTCGATCGCTTCGGCATGAGTGTGGAGGTGCGCACCGTGCGCGATCCGGAGCTGCGGGTGCAGGTGGTGGATCAGCGCACCGCCTTCGACAGCGACCCCGACGGCTTCAACAACTCCGTGCAGACAACTCAAGACGCCCTGCAGGAGAGGGTGGTGGCGGCCCAGCAACTGCTCAATCAGGTGCAGCTCGACGACGACCTACGGCTGCGGATCAGCGCCGTCTGCGGCGAGCTGGATGTGGATGGCCTGCGCGGCGACATCGTCACCAACCGGGCCGCCCGGGCCCTGGCGGCCTTCGAGGGGCGCACTGAGGTGGACGAAAACGACGTGGCCCGGGTGGTGGCCTGCTGCCTGCGCCACCGCCTGCGCAAGGACCCCCTCGAGCAGATCGACACGGGCGAAAGAGTCGTGAAGGTGTTCTGCAAGGTGTTCGAGCGGCCCGACTCCGCCGACCGCAGCGCCTTCGAACTGGCCCTGGCTGCCTAGTGCGCATCCTCGGCATCGATCCCGGCCTGGCCCGCGTTGGCTATGGGGTGATCGAGGTGGAGGAGCAGCGCGGCGGCGCCCAGCACCTGCTGGACTGCGGCATCATCCGCACCGAACCGGGCCGCAGCGAGGGCGAGCGGATGGTGGAGATCGCCCGCGACCTGCGGGTACTGATCCGCACCTGGAAGCCCCAGCTGGCGGTGGTGGAGAAGTTTTTCTTCTACCGCTCCAGCACCACGATCTCGGTGGTCCAAGCCCGGGGGGTGCTGATGATGACTCTGGCCCGCTTTGGCGTGGCGGTGGTGGAATTTCCGCCGATGCAGATCAAGCAGGCCCTCACCGGCCATGGCCACGCCCAGAAAGAGGAGGTGCTTGAGGCGGTGATGCGGGAGCTCAACCTCGACACCCCGCCCAGCCCCGACGACGCCGCCGATGCCCTGGCCGCCGCCCTGACGGGCTGGTTCCAGCGATGAGCGCCAGCGGCGGAGCCACCAAGGCGAGCCTGCGCCGTCACTTCCGGGCCCTGCGCCAGGGGTTGGTAGAAAGAGCCCAACCGGCCATTGAGGCCCAGGCCCAGCGGCAGGTGGCCGGCCTGCTGGACGATGGCCGCCTACTTGGCCTCTACTGCCCCTTGCCCGGCGAAATCAACCTGCTCTCGCTGCAAAACCTGCTGCCCGGCCGACTGGCCCTGCCTGCGATCACGGCAAGCCCACGGGATCCAAGTGCCCGGTTGGTCTACCGGCCCTGGCGGGCAGGTGATCCCCTGGAGCCAGATGGTTGCCGCATCCCAGCGCCGCTGGCCGGCGCTGGGGAGCTGCCAGCGCCGGCGCTGGGGCTGCTGCTGGTTCCAGCCCTGGCCTGCGACGCCTCCGGAATCCGCCTGGGCTATGGCGGTGGCTGGTATGACCGGTTGCGGGCCGACCTGGCCTGGGCCCAGGTGCCAGTAGTGGCGGTGCTGCCGCGGGGCTGCCGGGTGGAGCGCCTGCCCCGAGATCCCTGGGATGTGCCCCTCCAGGGCTGGCTGGATGAGGACGGCCTGGCCTGGCTGGACTGGTGAATGGGAAGAGTTGTTGACAAAGGCTTTACGGGGGCCGCAGTCGACTTCGCTCCTTGCCAGGATCGTTTCACCGAAATGTTCCTGATTTGGACCTGCCTGCCTCCCGCTTCGCAGCCAAAACCTCTTCAGCCAAATCCTGTGCAGCCAAACCCATCTCGGCCCCGGAACAGGTGCTGGCCGCCGAACTTCAGAATCGCGGCCAAAGTAATGACGCCCTCTCGATGATGGTGAGTTCGATGGTGCGGATGGTCCAGGCGGGCAAAAGCAGCGATAGTCGTTGGCAAGCCTCCTGATCCCGTAATGCGCCTGCGCCTCCTGCCAGCCTTGTTGTTCCTGGGCGTCGCGGCTACGGCCCTGAGCCAGGCACCGGCCCTGGGCCATGCAATCGAAAGCAGCCTGGAGCGGGTCAGCAGCCTTACCGATCAAATGGTGCTCGAGAGCCGTTTCGGCAATGGCCAGCCCGCCGCCGATGCGGTGGTGCGCCTGATTCCCCCTGGCGGTCAGCCGATTGAGGTAGGCCGCACCGACGCCCTTGGCCAGCTGCGCTTCCAGGTGCCCCAGGACGCCACGGCCCACTGGGAGGTGCAGGTAGATCAGGGACCCGGTCATCGCGATTATCTGGAACTGCCTGGCAAGGTGCACTCAGGCCGGGCTCCGGTGGACAAGCCCGGCAGCCAGCACCTCCAGCAGCTCTCCGATGGCCTGGGTGTGGGCCTGGGCCTCCTCGGCCTCAGCACCATCGGTGGGCTGATGGCCTGGCGTCAGCGGCACCGGCCAGATCGCCGGCCAGATCGCAACTGATGGCCGCCCCCACGGGCAGTCCCGCCCTGGACCACATCGTTGAACGCCTGGCCGGCACTGCGGACCCCAGGCGCCGCTACGAATATGTGCTCTGGCTGGCCAAGAAGCTCGCCCCCCTACCTGAGGAGTTCCGCAACGAAGCCTTCAAGGTGAAGGGCTGCGTCTCCCAGGTGTTTGTAGCTGGGGAGCTGGTCAACGGCACCCTTCACTGGCGCGGCGATTCGGACGCCGCCATCACCAAGGGGCTGCTGGCCCTGTTGATCGAAGGCCTGGAGGGGCTGACGCCAGAGCAAGCGGCAGGAATCGATCCGGCCTTCATCGCCGCCACCGGCCTGCAGACCAGCCTGACGCCATCGCGGGCCAACGGCTTCCTCAACATCCTGCTGAAGATGCAGGCCCAGGCCCAATGCCTGGCGGCTTGACACGGCGTCTTAACACAGCGGCTTGACAACCTCGACGCAACGGATTTCTAGGATCGCCGTTCCGCAATCCCCCAGCGCATGACCATCGGCATCGGCTTGCTCGGGCTCGGCACGGTGGGGGCAGGGGTGGCGGCCATCCTGGCGAGCCCGGAGGGGCGCCATCCGCTGGTGGCAGAGCTGGCCCTGTGCCGGGTGGCGGTGCGCGACCTGGCCCGTCCGCGGCCGGTGGCGCTGGCGAGCGACCTGCTGACCACAGATCCCAGGGCAGTGATCGAAGACCCTGCTGTCGAGATCGTGGTGGAGGTGATGGGCGGCCTCGAGCCTGCCCGCTCCCTGATCCTGCAGGCGATCGCCGCCGGCAAGCCGGTGGTGACCGCAAACAAGGCGGTGATCGCCCGTTACGGCGAGGAGATCGCCGCCGCCGCCGCCGCCCATGGCGTGTACGTGTTGATCGAGGCCGCTGTGGGCGGGGGCATTCCAATCATCGAACCGCTCAAGCAATCCCTCGGCGCAAACCGCATCCAGCGGGTCAGCGGCATCATCAACGGCACCACCAACTACATCCTCAGCCGCATGGCGGCCGAGGGAGCGGCCTACGCCGACGTACTGGCCGATGCCCAGCGGCTGGGCTACGCCGAAGCCGATCCCGCAGCTGATGTGCAGGGGGGGGATGCGGCCGACAAGATCGCCATCCTGGCCGGCCTGGCCTACGGCGGCAGCGTGCCCCGGGACGCCATCCCCACCGCGGGCATCGACCAGCTCGACGCCCGCGATGTGGCCTATGCGGCCCAGCTGGGCTTTGTGGTGAAGCTGCTGGCAGTCGCCGAGGCTATGCCTAATGAAGTGGCTATGCCCAGCGCTGGCGGGCAGGCCGAGCAGCTGCTCGATGTGCGGGTCCATGCCACCCTGCTGCCCAAGGCCCATCCCCTGGCCGGGGTGAATGGCGTCAACAACGCAATCCTGGTGGAAGGGGATCCGGTCGGTGAAGTGATGTTTTACGGGCCCGGAGCCGGGGCCGGGCCGACGGCATCGGCCGTCGTGGCCGACATCCTCAACATCGCCGGCATCCGCCAAGTGATCCACCAGATGGGCAACCAGTTGGGAAACCAGATGGGCAGTGGCGGCAAATCCCCCCTCGATCCGCTGCTGGCGGCCAGCAGCTGGCGCCCCTGCCGCCTGGTGGACAGCGCCATCACCAAACATCGCAACTACGTGCGGCTGCGCACCGGCGACCAGGCGGGTGTGATCGGCAAGATCGGCACCTGCTTCGGGGAGGCGGGGGTATCGATCCAGTCGATCGTGCAGTTCGAGACCCAGAGCGCCGGCGACGCCGAAATCGTGGTGATCACCCACGAGGTGTGCGAAGCCAACTTCCGCCAGGCCCTGGCCGGCATTACCGCCCTCAGCGACGTCCACGCCGTGGCCGCCTGTCTCCGCACCCTCTAGGCCTGGCCGTGGTCAGGTCTGCAAATCGCCACCTGGCCTGGCCAGCGAGGCCCGCGGCAAGCCACAGTGGCTCCATCAATCGAAAGCAATCCTTAAGCTTCTCCGCTGGTTCGATCCGTAAACGCTTTTATGTCCATTACCACTTTTATGACCACTACTACCTGCTCCCCCAACTCGGCCGACCTTCACCAAGGAGCCTGCGTCCACCTGGGCAGTGATGAGCAGCTCTATCAAGTGATCGGCATCGACCACCACCACGACCGCTGCTGGCTGCGCCGCTGGCCCCTGACCCGCCAGGGCTCGGAAGTCTTTGAAATTTCACTGCAGAACGTCAGTCTGGCCGCGCCCCATCGGTCTTGAATGGCCTCTACTTGAATGGCTCCCATCTGACGGCCGCCCCTTGCCCCGCGCCCCGCGGCTGATCAAGTCGTTGATCCAGTCGCCAGTCAAAAAAACCCTGGCCCAGCCCCTCCCCCTGGCCCTGTTGATTGGCAGCCTGGGGCTGGTGCTTCTCCTTTCAAGCTGTAGGGCGCCCAGGCCCAGCCATGGGGGGATCAAGCGCCTGGTGGTTGCCAGCAAAAACCGGGTGGACACGGTTGATCCAGCCGGTGGCTACACCTTCGGAGCCATGCAGCTTTTGAGCGCGATCGGCGATCCGCTCTATGCCATCAATGCCCGCGGCCAGCTGGAGCCGCGCCTGGCGCTAGCCCCGCCTCAAGTCAGTGCCGATGGGCTGACGGCCCGGGTGGAGCTGCGCCAGGGCGTGCGCTTCCACGACGGCACGCCCTTCAACGCTGCGGCCATGGTGTTCACCCTGGAGCGCTTCCTGGCGATCGGCAAGCTCAGTTATCTCCTGGGGGATCGGGTGAGCGGGGTGCGGGCCGTGGGGCCCTACACGCTTGAGCTGACCCTCAAGCGCCCCTTCAGCGCCCTGGCAGAGCTGCTCAGCGCCGTCAACCTCACGCCCCTCTCGCCCAGCGCCTACCGCAATCACCGCAAGAGCTTCCTCAACGACCGCTTCGTCGGCACAGGGCCCTACCGGCTCAGCTTCTTCACCAACCAGCAGCAGCGGCTGGAGCCCTTCGCCGGCTACTGGGGAGCCAGAGCGGCCAACGGCGGCATCGACCTGGTGTCCCTCAGTAATTCCACCGCCCTGTTCGGCGCCCTGCAGAGCGGCGAAGTGGACGTGTTGCTCTCCACCAGCCTGGAGATCGACCAGCAGGCGGCCCTGCGCCGCAGCGCCACGGCAGGCAAGCTGCAGGAGGGCAGCGGGCCAGCCCTCGAGATCGGCTATCTCACCCTGCTCACCGACCAGCCGCCCCTCAACGATCCCCGGCTGCGCCAGGCCGTGGCCTACAGCCTCGATCGGGCCACCATCAGCCGCCGGGTCACCCTGGGCCTGCGACCGCCGCTGCGGGATCTGGTACCCCCCAGCCTCAAGGGCTCCGACCCCACCGCCTGGCCCAGCTACAGCCCGCCCCGGGCCCGCGCCCTCTACCGCCAGGCCGGCTACTGCCAGGGCAAGCGGCTCAGCCTGCCGCTCACCTTCCGCTCCAACATTCCCGCTGACCGGATGTTTGCCCTGACCTGGCAGGCCCAGCTGCGCCAAGATCTGGGCGACTGCGTCGAACTCGAGGTGACCGGCATGGAGGCCACCACCGCCTACCGCCAGCTGGGGGAGGGAGCCTTCCCGCTGATCCTGCTGGAGTGGATGGGCGACTTCCCCGACGCCGACAACTACCTGGTGCCCCTGCTGGGCTGTGAGGAGGCCCGCGGTGAGCGCTGTCTCAAGGGGGCCAGCGCCGCCAGTGGCAGTTTCTGGGCCAAACCAGGGCTGCAGCAGGAGCTGGAGCGCAGTGCCTCCCTGACCGGCCCCGCCCGGGCCGCCCAGCTGCGCCGCATCCAGCGCCAAACCGCCGCTGCCAACCCCTACCTGCCGGTATGGCTGGTGGCACCCCGGGCCTGGGCCCAGCGGAATGTGAGCCAGCCCCGTTTCGACGGCTCCGGCCGGCTGCTGCTGCAGGAGCTCAACAAGCCATGAGCCGCCGTCGCGCCCTGCTGCGCTACCTGGCCGCCCGGCTTGCCCTGGCGCCGCTGATGCTCTTGCTGATCGCCAGCCTGGTTTTCCTGCTGCTGCGGCTGGCTCCAGGCGATCCGATCGATGCCCTGCTCGGCACCCGCGCCCCCGAGAGCGCCCGGGCGGCCCTGCGGACCCAGCTGGGTCTCGACCAGCCCCTGCTGCAGCAATACGGCACCTTCCTGGGCAAGCTGCTGCATGGCGATCTGGGCGCCTCCCTCACCAACCAGGAACCCGTCACGGCGGTGATCCGCCAGAGCCTGCCGGCGTCCCTGGAGCTGGGGGTGGTGGCATTGCTGCTGGCGGCGCTGGTGGGCCTGGCGGTGGGCTTCTCCGGCATCGCCCGGCCCGAGGGCAAGCTCGACCTGGCCGGCCGTCTCTATGGCATCGGCACCTATGCCCTGCCGCCCTTCTGGGCGGCGATGGTGGTGCAGCTGGTGTTTGCCGTGTGGCTGGGCTGGCTGCCGGTGGGGGGCCGCTTCCCGCCCACCCTGCTGCCACCGGAAGGCAGCGGCTTCTACCTATTTGACAGCCTGCGCTCTGGCCTGGCCACGGGCCAATGGCAGCAGCTGGCGGGCAGTGTGCGGCACCTGGTGCTGCCGGCGGCCACCCTGGGCCTGCTGCTGAGCGGCATCTTCGCCAATGCTTTGCGGCTCAACCTGCGCCGCACCCTCGGCTCCGACTATGTGGAGGCGGCCCGCAGCCGTGGCCTGGGCGAAGCCCGGGTGGTGCTGCGCCATGCCCTGCCCAACGCCCTGCTGCCGGTGCTGACAATCACGGGCATCACGGTGGCATCGCTGATCGGCGGCGCCCTGCTGATCGAGGTCACCTACTCCTGGCCAGGCATCGCCTTCCGGCTGCAGGAAGCGATCAGCCAGCGCGACTACCCATTGGTGCAGGGGATTGTCGTGGTGGTAGCTGGCCTGGTGGTGCTGGTGACGGTGGTAGTGGACCTGGTGGTGGCCCTGCTGGATCCCCGCATCAGCTTCTGAGCTCAGGGCTCCGGAATCCGCTGTTTCCAACGGCGGGCCTGGCCGCCGTCAAGCACGTAGGCCTGCACGCCCTCCTGCTCGCGAAGCTGGGGGGAAAGCAGGCTGGGCTGCTCCATACCCTGGAGAAATTCAGTGGTGAAGTTGAGCAAAAGGGCCTGCACCTTGAGCGGCGCGATGCCCACCAGCTCCTCTCCCAGTTGAAACAGGGCCTCGCCCCGGCTTTCAATCCGCACGGGCGAAAAGTGGCTGGCTCCCTCCACCAGCACCAGCCGGCTGCGGGGGTGGCGGGCCCGGGCGAACACCGCCAACTGCTCCTGAACAGGGGGGGTGACCAGATCAAGGCTGCCTCCCACCAGCAGCACGGGCAGATTGAGATCCTGCAGGCTCCGGTAGGGCCAGAGCAGGCTGCCGAAACCATTGAAAGCCACCACCCCCAGCAACGGGGTGGGCTGGGAAACCTGGGCGAGCCCCGGTGCGGCGCTGGCCGCCCCATCCCCGATGATCCCGGGCAGCTGGCATTGCATCAGCCGCGAGAGGTTGGCGAGCGGCAAGGAAACCATGGCCAGCTCACAACGCCGGGCCAAACCCCGCTCCGGCACCAGACCAGCAGCCATCAGCGCCGTCAAGCCCCCAAGGGAATGGCCTAGCAGCACCACCCCCTGTTCGCCGGCCGGCGAAGGGCCAAAGGAAGGCAAGTGACCCTCCCGCTGGGCCTCCAGCACGGCCTGTAGGTCGGCGAGGCGCTGGGGCAGGGCTTCGGCTCCCGGTGGCGGCGCATCCCCCAGCAGGGAGGCCTGCAGTGCCTGCTGGTCGCTGCCGGGATGTTCCAGCACCACCGCCGGCCAGCCGCGATCGGCCAGGGCTGACGCCAGCCAGCTGAGCTGGTCGGGGCTGCCGCCGAGGCCGGGCATCACCAGCAACCAGGGGCCCCGGCGGGGCTGGTGGGCTGGCCAGAGCTCAATCGGCAGGGGCGTGGCCCGGTGGGGCACGGTCAACAGCAGGCGCTTGGGCAGGCGGCTCAAGGAGCCCGTAAAGGCAAGGGGCCTGGAACTACGCCGCGGCAAACCCAGCTGGCGCAGCTGGGCAAGGGCGCCGTTCTGACGCTGGAGCTGCCTGCGCCACTGGCTGGCCAGCTCCAGCGCCCCGTCGATGCGCAGGGTGACACTGGCCACGGGCAGGGAGCGCAACAGCTCCAGGGTGGACACCCTGCCCTGGCTTTGCAGCAGCTGGTGCAGGCTGGCCAGCAGCAACGGGGCCGTGCTGGGACCCTGGCCCTTGCTGGCGGGGACGGTAACGGTGAGCAGCCCTCCGGCTTCCTTGAGCATCTGCTCTCCGGTCCAGCTGTTGAGCAGCTGTTGACCAAAGCTGCGGTTCTGCAACAGGGGGGCCTGCAGCAGCCGGATCAGGTCACGACGGCTCTGGGGCTGGAGCAGGTTGAGCCACACCCCTAGATCCCCAGCCAAATTCCCAGCCAGATCACTATTGCCGTCCCCGGGGCGGGTGGACTGCATCGGCTGGCGGGTAAAGGCCTCCAGCTCCACCAGATCAATCGGCAGCTCGAGCCCGTCAAGCTGGAGGCGCAACTCATCGGCAGCCTGGGCCGGCAGGGGAGCCAGCAGGCTCGCGATCCCACCGAGGGCCGGGGCACCGAGGGGCATGGCACCGAGGAGCAGGGCAGCGAAGGGACGCAGAAACAAGACCGGAAGTGGAACCAGGGGCAAGGACACCCGCCAGACTGGCACCCTGCCGTGAATTGCCCTGCTTGTGCAAACTCCACCGCATCCGTCCAAGCGGATGGCTGGATCAGTTCCCGGCTGCCCTGCGCCACGTGTCCCTGGTTCGGCTGGTGGCCTCGGTGGGGGCAGGCGGGGTGCTCTACCTGACCCCGATCGTGTTCCACCAGGAAGCCTTCAGCGCCCAGGCGGTGACCCAGGGGCTGGCGCTGGCGGCCCTGGCCGGCACGTTGGGGCGCTTGCTGAGCGGCGCCCTGGTGGATCGGGGGCTGGCCTGCTCAATCCCGGTGCTGCTGGCCGCAGTGGCCATTGTGCTTGGTGACCTGCGGCTGGCGAGCACCAGCAGCTTCGCTGGCTATGTCCAGGGCCAACTGCTGCTGGGCGTAGCCGCAGGCCTCTACTGGCCGGCGATCGAGCTGGCAGTGCCACTGGGCTGCAGCTCGGGTCCAGCGCCAATCCCCTCTGCCCGGGGCTATGCCATGGCGCGCAGCGCCGATGCGGCAGGCATCGCCACGGGCGCCCTGGTGGGAGCCCTGCTGGCGGCGGCGGGGCGGCTGCGGGGGATCTACCTGGTCGACAGCATCAGCGCCCTGGTGCTCGTGCTGCTGCTGCTGCGCCAGCCCCTGCCCAACCCGGAGCCGTCCGCTGCCACCGCCGCCGCCAAGACCCCCTGGCGCCAATGGTTGCCAGCCCTGCTACCCGTGCTGGCGATCAGCCTGCTGGCCACCTCCCTACCCGTATTGATGCAAAGCGCCCTGCCTTTAGATCTGGTGCGGGGCGGGCTGGAGCGGGCGGCCATGCCCGAGAGCCTCGGCGCCCTGCTGGTTGGCATTCAGCTGGGGCTGCTGGTGTTGATCCAGTGGCCCGTGGGACAAGCCCTGGCCCGCAGGCCAATCGCCCACGGCCTCGGACTCAGCCTCGCCTGTTTTGCCGCCGGCACAGTGCTGCTGGCCTTCTCGGCCCTCACCCGCCAGGGCCTGTGGCTGGTGTTGTTGGCCCAGCTGCCCCTGGCCCTGGGGGCAGCTGCATTTCTGCCGATCGCCACCGAGGCGGTGATCGAACTGAGCCCGCCTGAACATCGGGGCCTGGCCATGGCCCTCTTCTCCCAGTGCTTTGCCCTGAGCGCCCTGGCTGCACCGCTGCTGGCGGGGCGGGCCCTCGACGCCCAGCGCCACGCCGGCGGCTTCTGGATAGGGATGACCCTGCTGTGCCTGGCGGGGCTCAACCTGGTGAGACGACTTAAACCGCGGCAGGCGGCTCAGGCTTAGGGGCCTGGCTGGCCACCCAGGCCTCATGGGGCAGGGGCTCGGTGCCGTACTCCCAATCGTCGTAGTCGGGATCGTTGCGGATCTTCTGATGAAGCTCCTTCTGCACGTCGAAGTCGTGGAGAGAGTCGGCAGGTGAGTTGGCAGGTGAGTTTGTCTGGGCTGGTTTTTGCTGGGCCGGATCGGTCACGGGGTAAGGGGGCATGTTGGGGCCATTCTGAGCCCCCGCCCCCGGCCCCCGGCCCCCTTCCAAAGGATCAGGCAAATCCGCCGTGTTCCCCCAGCAGGGAAATCCCAACTCGAACGCGCTGATCAGGATTCCACTGAGCTCGGCGTTGCTTGGCCTTGCTGGGCGATGCGGGCGAACATGGTTGCGCGGGCGATGTGCATAGGTCTGTGCGAGCTGCACACATTCCTGAGCAGTGGCGGCGTGGAAGCGGGGGGGGCAGCTGATCAGATCAGCGAGCTGGTCGGAAGTGGCTCTGTTTTCAATGTCGCTTGACATCCGGTTTACTGGAGCTCAAGGCCACAAGCCGCACTGCTCTCAGCGCCTCGTTCCAAGCAGCCTCACGAGGATGTGAAGTTGACGATCTTGTCCGCCATAAAACACGGCGAGAATGCAAATCTAGGCCGCTTCTGCGCAGATCTGAAACCAGTAGATGGCCTAGTAGATCGCCTGACCAAGGGCGAGATACCACAGGCCTGGCAAGAGGTCGTCGTGGATGGACCCGCGCATTGGGGCCACAGCCAGTCGTTCCGAGTGGGCAACTATGGCGTCAACTCTAGCTGCCGCGTGGAGTGCAGCTTGGTCAGCGGGGTCTCCAAAGTCTTGATAGGCCTTACTGAGAAAGGCCTCGATGAGGGCGAGATCCCATTCGGCAGCGGCGGCGAACACCACGGTCCATGCAGCTTTTGTCATGCCCGCCACTTGCTCAGGCGCTCACGCAGCTCGCCGGACGTCACAAACGGGCCACTTGCCCGCTAAGCAAGGAGGGCGTGCAAGGCCGCCCGATCGGCCTGGGCATCGGCGTGCTGCTGCCACAAAAGATCTAGACCCTGCTGAAGAACGGAACTCATTGAAGGGAAACGGCCGGTCTCCGCCAGGGATCGGATCTGGCACAGGCGTCCTGGTCATCGCTTAGAGAGATCGAACTCTTGACGGTCACGACACGATCCACAGGGGTCTCGTCAAGCATGACTGATTAGCACCAGCGGCCAGAGGGGAGAAGGCATCAACAGATGAGTTGATGCGGAAAGAGGGCGCTAGGGTGTTCTACAAATCGTTTAACGAGATCCACAATGGCGATCGGTGTGCGGGTGGCGCCCGAGCTGGAGCAGCAGTTGGATAGGCTGGCGCGGAGCATGGGAAAGAGCCGGAGCGCTTGTGTGCGTGAGGCGATAGCGCAATATGTGCAGCGCTTCAGTAATAACGATGAGGCTCGGCGTCAGTCGGCTTTGATTGCTGAACACAGCGGCAAACCCAACTGGAGTGAGCAACTTCCGGACTGGACTGATTGGACCGCATGACGGAGTTGGACAGCATGACGGTGGCTCTACAACGGGGATTAATCGTGACGGTTGCCACCTCTGGGGTGTACTCAGGCAAGCCAAGACCAGCCGTCGTGGTGCAGGCCAATCGCTGGCTTCAAGGTCATCCAAGTGTCACGCTCTGTCCGCTGACCAGCACCCTGCTGGAGGCACCACTGGTGCGAATTCCCGTGAACCCCAGTGGCAGCAATAGGCTGCGCAAACCCTCACAGCTCATGGCAGACAAGCTTTTCACAGTGCCCACAGCCGCTGTCGGTGCCGTGGTGGGGATCCTGGAATCAGGAACCCTGGCTGAACTCGATCTCGCCCTGCGCAGCTGGCTTGAGCTGCCCTGACTTCACACCAACACCACCAGTTCACCGTCCTGATGCAGCACGTTCCGAACCTCTGGAGCGTTGAGCCCCCCCCTTGGAACCGCAAACCGCTGCAGCCCGACAAGACAACCTGGGGCCAGCACCGCCAGCAACCCTCGCGCCCATCGCACCAGCGGCGTTCACGCCGCGGCAGCCCACGCGGAACCTCAGACGTTGAACAAAAACTCCATCACATCCCCTTCCGCCACTATGTAGTCCTTGCCCTCGGCCCGCAGCCAGCCCTTGGTGCGGGCTGCGGCCAGCGAGCCCGCCTCCAGCAGCTGCTGGGTGCCAATCGTCTGGGCGCGGATGAAGCCCCGCTCGAAATCGGTGTGGA
Organism: Synechococcus sp. CBW1108; assembly: GCF_015840335.1. NCBI lineage: Bacteria > Bacillati > Cyanobacteriota > Cyanophyceae > Synechococcales > Synechococcaceae > Synechococcus > Synechococcus sp. CBW1108. The sequence continues at coordinate 2,318,759 of NZ_CP060395.1, read as the reverse complement.
TCACCCCGGCGGCCTGGGGGGCGGTCATACCGGCCTGGATCGTCCAGGCGCGGGTTTCCTTTTCGCCGGTGGTGAAATAGGTGCGCAGGCCGAGGAGGGCATAGGTGGCCCGGATCAGGCTCTGCAGGCCGCCTTCCTCAACCCCCAGGCCCGCCAGGAATTCGGCGCGGTCCGCCTCGGGCAGCTCGATCAGCTCGGCCTCCACCTGGGCTGAGATGCGGACGGTGGCAGCCCCCTCCTGCTTGGCCACGGCGGCCAGCTCCTGGCAATAGGCATTGCCGCCGGCCAGGTCGTCTTCGCTCACGTTGGTGGCGTAGATAATCGGCTTGGCGGTGAGCAGCCCTAGGGGCTTGAGCAGCAGTGCCTCCTCGGCGCTGAACACCAAATTGCGAGCCGCCCCGCCGGCCTCCAGCTCGGCCTGGACCCGTTCTAGAACCCCATCTTCGGCCTGGGCCTCCTTGCTGGTGCGCGCCTGCTTCTTGAGCCGCTCGCGGCGTTTCTCCACCTGGGATAGGTCGGCCAGGCCCAGCTCCAGGTTGATCACCTCGGCATCGCGGGCCGGGCCCACCGAACCGCTCACATGGATCACGTCGTCGTTCTCGAAGCAGCGCACCACGTGCACGATCGCGTCCACCTCGCGGATATTGGCCAGAAACTTGTTGCCCAGCCCCTCCCCCTGGCTGGCCCCCTTGACCAGGCCGGCGATATCCACAAACTCCACCTTGGTGGGGATGATCTCCTTGCTGGAGCTGAGGGCCGCCAGCTGGTTGAGGCGGGGATCCGGCACCGAAACGATGCCCGAGTTGGGCTCGATCGTGCAGAAGGGATAGTTGGCGGCTTCGGCCTGGGCATTGGCCACCAGGGCGTTGAACAGGGTCGACTTACCGACGTTGGGCAGTCCGACGATTCCGGCTTTGAGCATTGCTGAAATCTACGGGCCGCAGGCGAGGGCTCCCAGCAGCGAAAATGGTGATCTTCGCCCCCAGGCTGATCCCCACCCTCACTCCGCCACCGGCAGTGTCCAGCCCATCGGCAGCGTCAAAGCCAATCTCCGGGCCCGGCCCTGGCCCAAGCCGGCCCTGGCAAAAGCAACGGCGCCTGTGGGCAGCGGCCGCTGCGGCGGTGGTGCTGGTGGCTGGCATCGCCTTGATCCAGCGGCAGCGCGGCCCGAGCAGCGCCAGCCTGGCGACTTACACCGTGCTTGCCGCCTCCGGCAACCTGCCTGGCGTGGTGAGTGTCAGTGGCGAGCTGGCAGCTGAAAAAAGGGTGAATGTGAGCCCCAAACGCCAAGGCGTAATCGAAGAGCTCTATGTGGAGGAGGGCGACCAGGTGCTACGCGGCCAGGCCCTGGCCCGCATGGATCGCGGTGACCTCGACGACCGCTTGGGGGAGCTCCAGGCCCAGCTGAACTCAGCCCAGGCCGAACTGGTGCGCAGCCGCAGCGAACTGGAGCGCAACGAGCGGCTCTATCGCCAGAACGCCATCAGCCTGAGTGACTACAACAGGGTGCGCAGCACCTTTCTGGTGGATCAAGCTGGCGTGCGCGCCGCTGGTCAACGGCTAGCAGCCCGCCGGGTGGAGCTGGCCGAGCTGGTGGTGCGGGCCCCCTTTGCTGGCGTGATCAGCCAGCGCTTCGCCGATCCCGGTTCCTTTGTGACCCCCACCACCACCGCCTCAGCCACCGCAGGCGCCACCAGCTCCTCGATCGTGGAACTCTCCCAGGGCCTGGAAGTGATTGCCAAGGTGCCCGAGAGCGACATCGGCAGGGTGCACATGGGCCAAAGCGCCACGGTGCGGGTGGATGCCTTTCCAGACCAGCGCTTCGAGGCCAAGGTGCTGCGGATCACACCAAGGGCCGTCAAGATCAACAACGTCACCTCCTTCGATGTGGTGCTGCGCCTGGTGGGTGAGCCGCCCGAGCTGCGGATCGGCATGACCGCCGACATCGGCTTCCGAACCGGCCAGGTGCGGGCCGAAACCCTGGTGCCCACCGTGGCGATCGTGACCGAATCGGGCCGCCCAGGAGTCCTGCTGGTGGGCAAGAACAACCAGCCCACCTTCCAGCCGGTGGAGCTGGGCATCAGCAGCGGCAAGGACACCCAGATAATCTCGGGGCTCAAGAGCGGCACCCGGGTGTTCATCGACCTGCCCCCCTGGGCCAAGAAACGCCCCTAGGGGCTTGTCGCCCGTTGCGCTGAGACCAGGAAGCTGCGGGCAGCCTCCACAATCCGCCCCGAAGCCTGGCCATCGCCGAAGGGGTTGTGGGCCCGGGCCATGGCCTCGTAGGCCTCGGGGTTGTCGAGCAGGCGACTGGCCTCCGCCACCATGTCGGCGCTGTCGGTGCCAATCAGCCGGGCGGTGCCCGCCTCCACTGCCTCGGGCCGCTCGGTGGTGCGGCGCAGCACCAGCACCGGCTTGCCCAGCGATGGCGCCTCCTCCTGCAGACCGCCCGAATCGCTCATCACCAAGGTGGCGCCGCGCATCGCCGCCACCAGCTGGTCGTAGTCGAGGGGCTCCACTAGGAAGGCCCGCGGATGGTCGCCCAACAGGGCCTGCAGCGGTTCGCGCACGGTGGGATTGCGGTGCAGGGGTAGCAACAGGGCGGTGTCCGGGTACCGGTCCAGCAGCTCACGGAAGCCGCGGCCAATCTCCTGCAGCCGCTCACCCCAATTTTCGCGCCGGTGCACCGTGGCCAGGATCACCCGCTGCCGCTCGAAATCCAGGCCGGGCAACTGGTAAGGCGGTGCCTGCTCGGCCATCAGCAGCAGGGCATCGATCACCGTATTGCCGGTCATCAACACCGTGCCCACCACGCCGGAAGCCCGGCAGTTGGCCGCCGAGAGGGGGGTGGGGGCAAAGTGCAGCTGGGTTACCTGGGAGATCAGGCGGCGGTTGGCCTCCTCGGGGAAGGGATCGAGCAGGTTGTCGGTGCGCAGCCCGGCCTCCACATGGCCCACCGGGATCTGCTCATAGAAGGCCGCCAGGGCAGAGGCGAAGGCCGTGGTGGTGTCGCCCTGCACCAGCACCAGATCGGGGCGATGGCTGGCGAATTCCTGCTGCAGCCCCTGCAGGGCGCCGCAGGTGATGTGGGTGAGGGTCTGCTTGGGCACCATCAGGTCCAGGTCGTGGTCGGCCGTCAGGCCAAACAAGGCCATCACCTGGCTCACCATTTCGCGGTGCTGGCCGGTGAGCACCACCCGGGTGCGGAAATCCTCGGCCCGCTGGAACGCCCGGATCACCGGTGCCAGCTTGATGGCCTCCGGACGGGTGCCCAGCACGATCGTGACTAAGGGCTTAGACACCGAAGCTTTGCAGACTTACTGATCCTACGAAGGGCTAATCCTACGAAGGGCGCTGGCAAGAGATCCGGGAAGAAATCCGGGGCTGACAGACAGAAGCGCAGCCGCGAAGCTGGGGCAACGCCGCTGGGCCCATGAGTCAATCCCCCTTTCCCCCCTCGCCCTTCCCGGCCGCGCCCCCCTCACCGCCGGCCGCCAGCCGCCCCAGCTTCGAAAGCGTCAGCCAGCCTGACAACCTGGAGGGCATCGTGCGGATCGCCCACGAGCAGGGCTTCTCCGATGTGCACCTCGGCGTGGGTGAGGAACCCCGCTTCCGGGCCAGGGGGGAAATGACAGGCACCGGCTGGCCGAGCACGGATGCGGCCCGCTTCAACGGCTGGATGCGGGAGATGCTCAGCCCCGCCGCCATCGACGGCTTCCAGCGCGATAAGGACTACGACGGCTCCCACGCCTTCCCCTTTGTGCGGGTGCGCATCAACCTGATGGATTCGTTGCGGGGGCCCGCGATGGTGCTGAGGCTGGTCCCCCAGAAGATCGCCAGCCTCGAAGACCTCAACCTGCCGCCGGTGCTGCAGGAGCTCTGCCGCAGGCCCAAGGGAATGGTCCTGGTGAGCGGAGCCACCGGCTCTGGCAAGAGCACCACCATGGCGGCCATGGTCGATTGGATCAACAGCAACCAGAGCCGGCACATCCTCACGATTGAGGATCCGGTTGAGTTTGTGCACGTCAGTCGTCGCTCCCTGATTCGCCAGCGGGAGGTGGGCCAGCACACCAAGCTGTTTGCCAAAGCGCTGCGGGCAGCCCTGCGGGAGGATCCGGATGTGATCCTGATCGGGGAGATTCGCGACCGGGAAACCCTGGACACCGCCATCGAGGCCTCCCAGACCGGCCATCTGCTGTTTGCCACCCTCCATACCAACTCCGCCATCAAGACGGTGGAACGGATGCTGGGCATGTACCCGCCCAGCGAGCAGGAGAGCGTGCGCCGGGCAGTATCGGAGACCTTGCTGGGCGTAATCGCCCAGGGGCTCATAAAAACCAATGACGGCAAACGGGCCGCCTACCACGACATCCTGATCAACACCGACGCCTGCAAGGACTACATCCAGCGCGGCGAACTCGACGCCATCGAGCAAATAATGGGCCGCAGCGGCTTTGACGGGATGCAGACTGCCAACCAATCCCTGCAGATCCTGGTGGAGCAGGGCCGGGTCAACCCCGTGGACGCCATTGCCGAGAGTCCCAAAGCCAACGAACTGGCCCAGGCCCTGCGTGGTCGCTACTGATTTTCAGGAAAAATATGCAGCGATAGATAGTCAGCGGCTGGCCAACCGGGCCACCACCAGAACTGAAAGTCCCACCGAAAGCCCAACCATCGCCAGGCGACCATTCCAGATCTCAGCCTGGGGAGTGAAACCACGGCGCCAGGCGTTCAGCTCGGTTGGCGGCACCTCTTCGCCAGCGACATGACTGGGCTCGCCAGCTACTTGAACAGGGGAGTGTGACGTGGGAGCAGGACGCTCCAGGGGATCGCTCTCGCCGTCGAGGGGGGTCATGGCACCGCACCGATCCGCAGGGTTACCAGCCTACGGGCATTGCATTAAAAGCATCCAGGGTGTTCATAGAGCCGATCTGCCTGCTCCAGCGGCATTCGGGCCCCAACCCCCAGCTCCAGGGAGCTGGTCTGACCGGCCGCCAGCCGCTGGGCAGCCGCCAGGCCGATCATGGCTGCGTTGTCGGTGCAGTAGGCCAGCGGCGCCACCCGCCAGGCCAGGCCATCCCGCCGGCAGCTCTGCTCCAGCAGGGCCCGCAGCCGCCTGTTGGCTGCCACTCCCCCAACCAACACCAGGGTTTCAAGTCCCTGCTCCCGGGCGCAGCGGCAACTCCGCTCCACCAACACCTCCGCCACCACCTGCTCGAAGCTGGCCGCCAGATCGGCCAGGGGCAGGGGCTCAGCGGGCCTGGCCTGCTCCAGGGCCCGGACCTGGCGCAACATCGCCGTCTTGAGGCCACTGAAACTGAAGTCGTAGGGGTAATAGCCCCCCTCCGGGCGAGATACCCGGCCCTTGGGCAGGGCAAAGCGGCTGGGATCGCCCTCCCGGCCAGCGGCCTCGATCGCCGGACCGCCCGGATAGGCCAGGCCCAGCAGCCGGGCCACCTTGTCAAAAGCCTCTCCGGCCGCATCGTCATGGCTCCGGCCCAGGCGCAGATAGCGGCCGGGCCCATCGACCCGCAGCAGTTCGGTGTGGCCACCGCTGACCAGCAGCACCAGGTATGGGCCGGGCGGCAGTGGCTCCCCCAGCTGCACCGAGCAGAGGTGACCCTCCAGATGGTGCACGGCCACAAAGGGCTTGGCAAAGAGGCGAGCCAGGGTGCGACCTGTCACAGACGCCACCAGCAGGGCCCCCACCAAGCCGGGGGCAACGGTGGCGGCAATGCCGTCGAGGTCGGCCAGGGCGACATCGCTTTCAAGGCACACCTGGGCGATCAGCTGGGGCAAGGCCTCCACATGGCGACGGGAGGCGATTTCGGGCACCACACCCCCCCAGCGGGCGTGCTCTTCCACCTGGGAAGCCAGGGCACTGGCCAGCAGCGTCCGGTCGCGCACAATCGCTGCCGCCGACTCGTCACAACTTGTTTCGAGGGCAAGAACCGTGGGCATCTGAGCTGGGGAGCTCCCGTACTGTCCGTGGGTGACATCCTGCCCCGCGGCCCCGCGTCTGATGCGCCGTTTTATCTCCCCCAGACTCTTCGCAGTTCTGCTCTCAGCCTTCCTGTTGGTCGGCTTTGCCCCCATGGCCCATGCGGACGTGGCGGGCCTGACCCCCTGCTCCGAAAGCGCCCGCTTTCAGCAGCGGGCCGCCACCGCCAAAACTGAGCAGGCCAAGGCCCGTTTTGCCATGTACAGCCAGGCCGTTTGCGGTGCCGATGGCCTGCCCCACCTGATCGTGGACGGTCGCTGGAGCCACGCCGGCGACTTCATGATCCCGGGTATTGCCTTCCTATACATAGCCGGTTGCATCGGCTGGGCTGGTCGCAACTACCTGCGGGCGATCCGGGGCGACAAGGACGCCACCATGAAAGAGATCCAGATCGATCTGCCGCTGGCCTTCAAGAGCACCCTGGCCGCCGCCACCTGGCCCCTGGCCGCCTTTGGCGAACTCACCAGCGGCAAGCTGCTCGAATCCGACGACAAGGTCACGGTTTCGCCACGCTGAGCAGTTTCGCCACGCTGAGCAACTTCGAACTGCGACCCGTCCTGTCCTGAATTTCAACCATGAAAAAGTTCCTCACCACCGCTCCGGTTTTTGCCGCCGTCTGGTTCACCATCACGGCCGGCATCCTGATCGAGTTCAACCGCTTCTTCCCCGACCTGCTCTTCCATCCGCTCTGACCGCGGCCTAGCAGTTCAGACCGCGGCCTAGCCGTTCAGGCCCATCAGCTGCTCCAGCTGAGCAAGGGCCTCTTCCAGGTTGCCGTTCAGCAGCCTGGCGTCGAATTCCGGGGCTGCCGCCAGTTCAATGCGGGCCCGCTCCAGGCGGCGAGCGATTGAGTCCTCACTGTCACTGCCGCGGCCCCGGATGCGGCGTTCCAGCTCCTTGAAGCTGGGCGGCTCCACGAAAATCTGGAATCCGGCGCCAAAGCTCCTGCGCACCTGCCGGGCCCCCTCCAGCTCAATTTCCAGCAGCACGGGCCGGCCAGCTGCAAGTTGGGCCTCCACCGGCTGACGGGGGGTGCCGTAGAGGTTGCCGGCAAATTCAGCCCACTCCAGGAAGCCCGCCCCGGCCACTTGCCGCTCAAAGGCATCCCTACTCAGGAAAAAATAGTGCTCACCATCCACCTCGCCGGCCCGGGGGCCCCGGGTGGTGGCCGAGATGGAGAGCCAGATCTCTGGGTGCCTCTCCAGCAATCCCTTCACCAGGGTGCCCTTGCCAACCCCACTGGGGCCGGTGATCAGGGTGAGGCGGCCGGGCAGGGCGCTCATGGCAGACATCAGCTCTGGCCTGCAGAGTAGAAGCCAGCCTCGAAGCCCCTGCCCTGCCCATGGCCCCCTCTCGCCTGCAGGCAGTGGACGTGACGACCCTGCGGGCGCTGCTGGCTGAATGGCGGCCACTACTACTGCCCAGCCGCTTCGAGAAGGCCCAACAATCCAGCCCCCACACCCTGCAACTCAGCCTGCGCAGCCTCAGCGGGCCCCACTGGCTCGAGCTCAGCTGGCAGGCGGAAGCTGCCCGTCTGCACACGATCCCAGCGCCGCCCCGCCAGGGCGATGGCAGCACCCTGGCCCAGCAATTGCAGCATGGCCTGCGGGGGCTGGCCCTGGTGGAAATTCTCCAGCAGGGCTGGGAGCGGGTGGTGGAGCTTGGCTTCGCCCGACGCCCTGGCGAGCCCGTGCTGGGCTGGCTGGTGGTGGAACTGATGGGGCGCCACAGCAACCTGCTGCTGCTGGATGGCGAGCGCCAGGTGGTGGCTCTGGCCCGCCAGGTGAAACCGAAGCAATCGCGCCTGCGGCCAATCGGCACGGGGGATCCCTACCAGCCCCCGCCCCCCCTGGCCGGCGAGCCCCCGCGGCTCGAGGAGAGCTTCCAGAGCTGGCAGAGACGGCTGAGCCTGGTGCCCCTGCCGCTGCAGCAGGCCCTGAGGGACGCCTACCAGGGAATGAGCCCGGCCTTGCTGCGTCAGCTGCTGCCGCCGGGTTGGGGGGAGCTCGAGGTGGGCGGGCTCAGCCCAGCCCAATGGCAGCTGCTTTGGCAGCTATGGCGCCAGTGGCTCGACGCCGTTGCAGGGGAGCAGTTCTGCTGGCACATCGAGCCGCAGGGCTACCGCTGCTGGGGCAAACTGTGCCCGCAGGAGCCCCAGGGGATCAACCGGGGCCTGGCCGCCTATTTCAGCGAGCAGCTGGAGGCCAGCGCCCTGCTGCACCATCGACAGCAACTGCGCCACCGGCTCGAGGCTGTCGCCGCCAAAGAAACCCGTCAGGCCCGGGAACAGGAGGCCCTGCTGGCGGCAGTTGCCGAGGCCGACGTCCTGCAGCATCAGGCCGACGCCCTCCTCAGCCAGATCCAACCCAGCCGCCAGTGCATCGACGCAGCCCAGAAGCTCTACAAAACCGCCCGCAAACGCCGCCGCTCCGTGGCGGCGATCACTCCGCGGCTGGAGCTGCACCACCAGCGGCTGGCCTGGTTGGAGGCAAGCCTCACCTATCTCGATCAGGCCGAAAACCTCAACCAGGTGCTGGGCCTGGCCGCTGACCTAGAAGCGCTGGGTAGTTTGCCTGGGCTGGGCGGTTTATCTGGGCAAGGCAGTGGACCTGGCCGCAGCGTGCCCCGCCGGGCCCGGCCCGGCTCCGTGGTCGAGGGCGTGCCCCAGCCCCTGGAACTGCACACCGCTTCCGGCCTGCCCCTGCAGGTGGGGCGCAACCACCGCCAAAACGACTGGATCAGCCTCCGGCAGGCCCGCCGCGGAGATCTTTGGTTCCATGCCCAGGAAGTGCCGGGGAGCCATGTGGTGCTGAAGAGTTCCCAGCGGCTGGCCAACGAGGGCGATCTGCAGGCCGCCGCAGATCTGGCGGCCCACTTCAGCCGCGGCCGGGGCAACCTGCGGGTCCCGGTGGTGATGGTTCCCACCGAAGACCTACAGCGCATCCCCGGGGCCGCGCCCGGTACGGTGCGCCATCGCGGCGGCACCGTGCTCTGGGGCGAGCCCCAGCGCGCTCTTAGCCTGCTTGGGGGACTGTCACCATGAGCGCCGAATCCGATCCAGCCAAACCAGGGAGAGCGGATCTGCCCCAGCCAGCTCCGCCCCCCATCCGGCTGGCCAGCCAACCAAACCTCGAGGAGTTTCCTGGGGAGGTGGAGATGAGCCTGGTGGACCATCTCGAGGAGCTGCGCCGGCGGGTGCTGCGCAGCCTGCTGGCGGTGCTCCTGGGCGCCGCTGGCTGCCTGCTGGCGGTCAAGCCACTGGTGCGCCTGCTGGAAATGCCTGCCGAGGGCATCCGCTTTCTGCAGCTGGCGCCAGGGGAATTTCTGTTCGTATCGCTGAAGGTGGCTGGCTACGCGGGGCTCAGCCTGGCCCTCCCCTACGTGCTCTACGAGGGGCTGTCCTTTGTGTTGCCAGGTCTGAGCCGCAGGGAGCGGCGACTGGTGGCGCCGGCGGTGGCGGGCTCAGCGGTGCTGTTTGCGGCCGGGCTGGCCTTCGCCTGGTGGGCCCTGGTGCCTGCGGCCCTGAACTTCCTGGTGAGCTACGGCGCTGACGTGGTGGAGCCGAGCTGGTCGATTGAGCGCTACCTGGATTTCGTGCTGCTGCTGATGGTGGCCACGGGCCTGGCCTTCCAGTTGCCCGTGTTGCAGCTGCTACTGGGTGCGCTGGGGCTGGTGCAGGCCAAGGCCATGATCTCGGGCTGGCGCTGGGTGGTGCTGGCAAGTGCCCTGGCCGGGGCCGTACTCACCCCCTCCACCGATCCGGTGACCATGCTGCTGCTCTCCGGCGCCATCACGGCCCTCTACCTGGTGGGCATCGCCCTGGTGGCCCTGAGTGAAAGGCTGCGCCCCGCCTGAGCAGCCCGATTCAGAGCAGAAACTCGCTTGCTCGCCCGGCAGGAATCTCTAAGGCCAGTCCCATCGCCCGCCCCTGCCTGGGCTTGTCGGTGGTGGTGAGCAGCCAGTGCCGCACCTGGCCCGCCACCCCCAGACCATTGAGCAGCCCGCTGAGCTCTTCGAGCTTGAGGAGGTAACCCTCCTGGCTCAGCGGAAAGGACTGCTGCTCCAGGTAGGCCCACATCACCTGCAAATAGATGCGGCCTCGCCGCTGCACCAGCTGGAGATCGTAGGAAACCTGCCAGCGGGCCAGCAACAGGTCCCAAACCTCCTGGCCCGAGAGAGTTCCATCGCCTTCGCCGGGAACCGGCATGGGGCTGGGGGGCAGGGGCAGACCAGGGCTCACGCGACGCTGGCGGCAAGGGATTGCACAACAGCATGTTGCAGCCACCGCTGAGAGGCCCCAGGCGGGCTCCTGACCGCACAGGCAAGGTTCATAATGGGCAATACGTTGTCCCGGCAAGCCGACATGACCCAGCTGCCTGCGAGCGCTTCCACTGGCGCTTCAAATGGTGATGTCCCCGGAATGGGTCGTCGGCAGTTCATGAATCTGCTGACCTTCGGGTCGGTTACTGGCGTAGCCCTGGGCGCCCTCTATCCGGTGGCCCGCTACTTCATCCCCCCCAAGGCAGCAGGCAGCGGCGGCGGCACCACCGCCAAGGATGAGCTGGGCAACACAGTTACGGCCAGCGGCTGGCTCAGCACCCACAAGGAAGGCGACCGCAGCCTGGTGCAGGGACTCAAGGGTGACCCCACCTACCTGCTGGTGGAGGGAAGCGATGCCATCGGCAGCTACGGCATCAACGCCATCTGCACCCACCTGGGCTGCGTGGTGCCCTGGAACAGCGGCGCCAATAAGTTCATGTGCCCCTGCCACGGCTCCCAGTACGACGCCACCGGCAAGGTGGTGCGCGGCCCGGCCCCGCTCTCCCTGGCCCTGTCCCACGTTGCGGTGGAAAACGACACCGTCTTCATGAGCCAGTGGAGCGAAACCGACTTCCGCACCGGCGACAAGCCCTGGTGGGCCTGATCCCCCGATCCCCATTTCCCCTTCCCGTCTGTCGCCTGATCCCGTGATGCGTCGTTCCCTCTCCCTGCTGTTCGGCTCCCTGATCGCCTTTGCCGTGCTTTTAACCGGCGCCAGCCCCAGCTGGGCCTACCCCTTCTGGGCCCAGCAGAACTACGCCAGCCCGCGGGAAGCCACCGGCAAGATCGTTTGCGCCAACTGCCATCTGGCCAAGAAGGCCACCCGAATCGAAGTGCCCCAGGCCATCTTCCCCGACACCGTCTTCAAGGCGGTGGTGGAGATCCCCTACGACACCAGCGTGCAGCAGGTGTCCGGTGACGGCAGCCCCGCAGGTCTGAACGTAGGTGCGGTTGTGATGCTTCCCGATGGCTTCACCCTGGCCCCCCAAGACCGGCTCAGCGATGAATTGAAGGAGGAGACAGCAGGCATCTACTACACCCAATACTCCGACGACCAGCCCAACATCCTGCTAGTTGGTCCCCTCCCGGGGGATCAGCACCAAGAGATCGTCTTCCCGATCCTCTCCCCAGATCCGGCCACCGACAGCAGCATCCACTTCGGTAAATATCAAATCCACGTGGGCGGCAACCGGGGCCGGGGCCAGGTGTACCCCACCGGTGAAAAGAGCAATAACGGTGTGTTCAATGCGCCTGTGACTGGCAGCGTTTCGGCCATCAGCGCCGGAGACAATGGCTCCTCCCTGGTGGAGATCACCGCCCCTGATGGCAGCACGGCCACCGAAACCGTGCCCGCCGGCCCCTCCCTGACGGTCGCCGTGGGCGATGCGGTCACGGCCGGTGCGGCCATCACCAACGATCCCAACGTCGGCGGCTTTGGCCAGCTCGATGCGGAGGTGGTGCTCCAGAACCCGGTGCGGATCTACGGGCTGCTGGCCTTCTTCGCCGCCATCGCCCTGGCCCAGATCATGCTGGTGCTCAAGAAGCGTCAGGTGGAGAAAGTCCAGGCCGCAGAAGGCATCGTCTGAGCAGCGTGCTTGCCATCTTCACCTCCCCGGGGCCCCTGGTTTTCCAGCTGGGTCCCATTGCCTTGCGTTGGTATGGTCTGCTTATCGCCATCGCCGTGCTGCTGGGTCTCAGCCTGGCCACCAGGCTGGGCCGGGCCCGCGGCATCGAACCTTCCCTGATCGCAGACCTGCTGCCCCTGTTGGTGCTGGGGGCGGTGCTGGGTGCCCGGCTCTATTACGTGCTCCTGGAATGGCGCCAATACGGCTGCAACTGGCTCGATGTGCTGGCCATCTGGCGAGGCGGCATCGCCATCCACGGCGCCCTGCTCGGTGGCAGCCTCGCTGCGGTGCTCTTCTGCCGCTGGCGCAGGCAGCCCTTCTGGCCCCTGTTGGATGTACTGGTGCCCGCGGTAGCCCTGGGCCAGGCCATAGGCCGCTGGGGCAACTTCTTCAACTCAGAGGCCTTCGGGCTACCCACCGATCTGCCCTGGAAGCTGTTCATTCCACTGGCTTTCCGGCCCAGCGAATTTCTCGACCAGGCCTACTTTCACCCCACCTTCCTCTACGAATCCATCTGGAATCTGGGGGTTTGCATCCTGCTGTTGCTCCTGTTCCGCGCCGCCAGCAGGGGCCGCATCCAGCTGTTGCCAGGGACCCTCAGCTGCGTCTATCTGCTTGCCTACAGCAGCGGCAGGGTTTGGATCGAGGGGTTGAGGACCGATCCCCTCTGTCTGCTCGCCGCCCCGCCCTTCTGTGAGGGCGGCCTGCGCATGGCCCAGCTCGTGAGTTTGCTGCTGATCGGGCTGGGCGGTGCTGGCCTCTGGTGGTTGTACGGCCGCCACAGCCCCCTACCCGACCCCAGTGGAGTTTCCGCTTGACCAGCCCTACCGTTTGGATCGTCGGTGCGGGCCCCGGCGCCCCCGACCTGCTCACCCTGCGCGCAGCCAGGCTGCTGGAACGGGCCGAGGTGCTGGTGTGGACCGATTCCCTGGTAAATCCCCAGATCGCTGCCCTGGCTCCGGCGAGCTGTGAACAGGTGCGCACCAGCAGCCTCACCCTCGAGCAGGTGCTGGCGGTGGTGCTGGATCGGGCCAGCGCCGGCAAGACCGTGGTGCGGCTCCACGACGGCGACCCCTGCCTCTACGGCGCCATCGCCGAGCAGATCTGCCGCCTGGCCGATGCCGGTATCGCCGTGGAGGTGGTGCCGGGCCTGAGTGCCTACCAGGCTGCCGCCTCGGCCCTGCAAAGCGAACTCACCATCCCCGGGCTGGTGCAGACGATCGTGCTCAGCCGCACCGGTGGCCGCACGGGCGTGCCCGAGCGCGAGGCCTTGGAGCACCTGGCAGCCCTGCGGGCCTCCCTCTGCCTCTACCTCAGCGCCCGCCATGTCGAGGAGGTGCAGGCCGAACTCCTGCGCCACTACCCAGCCGACACCCCCGTGGCGATTGGCTACCGGGTGAGCTGGCCCGACCAATGGCTCAGCGTGGTGCCCCTGGCCCAGATGGCCCAAGTGAGCCGCGAACGGGGCCTGATTCGCACCACCCTCTACGTGGTGAGTCCTGCCCTGGCGGCGCCGGCCGAAGCCCGCTCCAAACTCTATTCAGCCAGCCACAACCACCTCTTCCGCGGCGGCATCTGAGACCTTCTCGCCGTAGAGCTCCCGGGCCAGCCGGTCGCGATCAAACCGGCAGCCGAGCCGCTCGGCGATAGCCGCCACATCCCGGGCCCCATTGCCCAGGCAGCAGGTGCCGCCTGGAGAGGGGGTGACGTTGAACACCAGGCCCGGGCGGGCGGCGATGCTGGCCTCGCCCAGCATCAGCTTGCGATTGGCCTTGTCAATAAGCTGGGGACGCACGCCGCCATAGCCCTCCGCGAAGCTGAGGTCGCCCAGCTCCATGCTCGGCACGATCTTGCGGGCATCGGCCAGAAACAGGCGCCGCCGCAGCCAGGGCACCTCAAACAGCAGGTTTTTAAAGATGTAATTGCGGATGTCAGCGGTGCGCAGCAACTGCCAGAAAACCGCGAGCACGGCCCAATCCAGCCGCAGCACCTGCAGGAACTCCCAGAACGAGCCCGGCTTATAACGCTCCAGCAGCGGCAGCAGCAGGGCCGTGGGGCCGAAGCGGGTCTTGCCGGGGGCTCGCACATCCGGGTCGCCATGGATGGCGGCGAAGGGCAACTTGTCGTTCTGAACCGTGTACACCTTGCCCTGGAGCAGGTCGGGGGTGAAGTAGAAGCTGCCGGCCACCGGCAGGCAGGAATACTCCAGACCAAAACCCATCCGTTGGGCCATCAGCAGGCTGTGGGCGCCGGCATTCACCACCACATGGCGAGCCCGGACACTGCGGGGGGCCTGGCCTGCAGCGCTGGTGCATCCGGCGGTGGCAACCAACTCCACCCGATAGCCCTCACCCTCCGGGCTGATCGCGGCCACACTGGTTCCGAGCTGGAGGCTGAGCTGGCGGCCGCTGCCGACCAGTGCCTGCCGGGCTTGGGCCACAAAGGAGGCCGAGAGCTCCTCGTAATCCACAGCAGTGTAGGTGCTGCGAATACCGATGGCCACCAGCTCCTCCGGGCGCATTTGGCCATTGACAAAGCCCACCTGGGGCTCCCAGCTGGCTATCTGCTGCTTGTCGAGCAGCTCCATGGCGGGGAAGTGGGGCGAAAAGCGCTCAAAACGCTCCCGCAGAAAGGCGCACTCCCGCTCGCCCACGCCGAGCACCATCTTTGGGGTGCGAAACACGCAGCGCTTGCGGGTCTCTGGATCGAGCAGATCGGCGTAATGGACGATCATCTCTGCCGTGCGCTTGACCAGCAGGGCCTTCTCCAAGGTGTAGTTGGTCTCGATGTCGCCGCAATGGATCGTCTGGCTGTTGTTGGAGACCTTGGAGTTCACCCGGGCCAGGGCGTCATAGCGCTCCACCAACAGGAGGCGATCGAGGTCCGTGTAGCGGGCCAGCTCGAACAGCAGGGCCGTGCCGCACACGCCGCCACCGACAATCAGCACGTCAACGTCAAATGGGGCCGGGCCGCCAGACGGGGCCAGGGACAACTCTGTTCCAGGAGGTTGGGCGCTCACGCGATGCGGCTGGCTCTGCCCCATGGTGGCCGATGGGCTGCCTGCGGTGTTTTAGGCTCAGGGAGTGCGGGCGATTAGCACAGCGGTAGCGCACTTCCTTCACACGGAAGGGGTCACTGGTTCGAATCCAGTATCGCCCATCTGAGCAGGGTCGATGCCAGACCCCCAACCAGCAGGCAGAATTGCTGTAGCTTTTCGCCGACCTGACCCAATTGCCGGTCCCCTGCCCAAATAACGCGACTGGCGGCCTTTCAGCCCTAGGGGAGGCTCTCCGCCATGGCCGCGAGGCCCAGGGTCTCAGCATTGCCGAGCTGGCTGGTCGGCTCAATATGGGCCTGGAGCAGCTCCAGGCCCTAGAGGCTGGTGATGCCAGCCGCCTGCCCGAAGCCGTATTCGTGATCGCCCAGGCCCGCAGGGTGGCTTCCAACCTGGCAATCGACATCAGTGGCCCCCTGCAGATGCTGCGCGCCAGCGGGCCATTCCAGCCCCAGGCCGCCAGTGCTCAGACCCCGCTCGCCCCAGGGCCAACTGGCCCCCGCCCACGCCCACAGATCCTGGGGCCCATGGCCCTGGCAGCAGCAATCCTGGCTGGGGTGGCAACGGGGGGCAATCTACTGCGCCAGCAATGGTTGCAGCAGCGGGCCCAGCCTGGGCCTGCCGGCAGCCGCATCCCTATCCCAACGGCAGCCCAACCTGCGGCTGTCGCCACCAGCAGCCCGGAGCTCGTGCTGCGCAGCCAGGAGCCCAGCTGGCTGGAGGTGAAGGCCGAAGCAGGCAAGGTCCTCTTCCGCGGCACCTTCAACGGCGAGCGGCGCTTCCCCCTAGGAGGCGGACTGCAGGTGCTCGCCGGGCGACCCGATCTGGTGCAGGCCCAGCTGGGCACCGCAGCGAGCCGGGTCCTGGGCCCGATCGATCAGGTGCGCTGGCAGCGTTTTAGTGCTCCGGCACCCTGAGCTCCAGGCCGCAGGCCTCCCGCACCACGGCAGCGCAGGCCTGCAGGCTCCAGCGCTCCAAGCTGAGATCCACCTGCGGCTGCCCTGGGGGAGCCGCCACGGGTTCCAGAACTATGCCCACGGCGCCTTCCTGCCGTTGCACCTGGAACGCTGCGATCACCGGGGCCGGCCGGCGGTCTAGGGCGGCGGCCAACCGCAGCAGCAGGGCCATCGAACTCACCGTGCGCCGCTGCTCGCGGCCCTCGATCAGCTGCCACGACTCATGCCGTTTCTTCGGCAAGCTGCGCCGGTGATAACGGCCGATCGCCGCCACCATCAGGTGCTCCAGCTCGGTGTAGCCCAGCAGCTCGCCATGGCGAATCAGATACCAGCTGTGCTTGTGGTAAGCCGAAATATTGATGCTCTTGCCACAGGTGTGCAGCTGGGCGGCGGCCCAGAGCAATTCCCGACCTGGGCCGTCGTCAGTGTGGAGCAGCCCGCGGGATTGGTCGTAGAGGCTCAGGGCGTGGGCCGCGACCCGATCAGCCCGGGAGGGGTCAACGCCAAAACTCTGGGCCAGGTGCAGAACCGTGCGCTCCCGGATCGTGCTCTGGAAGGCGAAGCGATCGTCCAACAGCCCATTGCGCAGCATCCAATCGACAATCAAGCCCTCTCGCAGGGCCCGATCACACACCACCAGCTCCCGCACCTGCAGCATGGCCATCGCGGTCTGCAGGATCAGCGCCCCGGGCACGATGATTTCGGAGCGCCGCTCATTGATGGCGCTCAGGGCCCGGCGCTGCTCTGGGGTCATCGCCAGCAGCCGGGCGGTGAGCTGGTCGATGCGCTCCCGGCTGAGCCGGTAACCATGGAGCTTGAGCGGGGGTTTGGGGTCTTCGGCCGCCGCCAGGGCCGCCAGGGCCATGGCCGTGCCGCTGGTGCCAACCATCAGCGGCTGCTCACCCGGCCGCAGGGCCGCCTTCACTTCGGCAACGGCCGGATCCAGGGCCCCTTGGATGTAGGCCTGCAGAAATCCCCGGCGATCGGCGGGGAGCGGGTCCTGCTGGCAAAACTCCCGCTGCAGCCGCACCGCACCGATACGGGTGCTGCTGAGGCAGCGGGCATCACGACCGTCGGCCAGCACCAGTTCGGTGGAGCCACCACCGATATCGATAATCAGGTGGGGTTGGTCGCCGAAGGCCATGCCCGAGAGCACCCCCAGATAGATCAGCCGGGCCTCCTCCGGGCCACTCACCAGATCCACATCCAGCCCCAGCTGCTCCTGGAGGGCCACCAGGAAATCCCGACCGTTGGGGGCCTCCCGCACGGCGCTGGTGGCCGCGGTGACGATCTGCTCCACGCCATGGCTGAGGGCCAGGTCGCGGTCGTGGCGCAGGGTGCGGAAGGCTCGCTCAATCGCCTCAGCGCTTAGATCGCCACTGTGGGGATCCCTGTCGCCAAGCCGGGTGGTGGCCTTCTCGGCCAGCACCACGCTGAAACTGCAGAGCTTGGGATCCACCTCCGCCACCAGCAGGTGGATCGAATTGGTGCCTATGTCGATCGCCGCCACCCGGCGCCGGCCGGCCGGCTGAAGGTTGGGGACCTGGACCATCGGGCTCGGCTGCTGCCGCTAGGGCGCCACTTTGCCATCCGCGGGCTATCCCACCGGCACCCCTAGGGTGCGGCGCAATGGAAAAAGAGCATGGCCTTCTCCCAACTGCGGGCCTGGCTGGAGCTGGTGCGCTGGCACAAGCCCAGTGGCCGCTTGATTCTGCTGATTCCAGCCGGTTGGAGCCTCTGGCTCGCCCCCCATGCCCCGCCGCCAGCCCAGCTGGTGGGATGGATCGTGGTCGGGGGCCTGGCCGTGAGCGCAGCCGGCTGCATCGCCAACGACCTCTGGGACAGGCGCATCGACCCCCTGGTGGAGCGCACCCGCACCCGCCCCCTGGCCGATGGCCGGGTCAGCGTGGCCGAAGCGCTGCTGTTGCTGCTGGTCACCCTGCTGGTAGCCCTGGGGGTGGTGGTCTGGGGCCTGCCGCCGGCGAGCCGCGGGGCCTGCCTGGGGCTGGCGATCGCCGCCCTGCCGCCGGTGCTGCTCTACCCCTCGGCCAAGCGCTGGTTTGCCTATCCCCAGCTGGTGCTTGCCCTCTGCTGGGGCTTTGCCGTCCTGATCCCCTGGGCGGCCCGCACGGGTTCCCTGGCGGGCGGCTGGCCCCTGGCCCTGGTGTGGCTGGCCACCCTGCTGTGGACCTTCGGCTTCGACACGGTGTATGCCATGGCCGACCGGGACGACGACCGGGCCATCGGCGTGCGCAGCAGCGCCCTCAGCCTGGGTGAGCGCGCACCCCTGGCGGTGGCCCTCAGCTACGGCCTGGCCAGCCTGGCCCTGGGCCTGGCGGCAGGACTCCAGGGCACGGGCTGGATCACCTGGCCCCTCGGCCTGGTGGCAGCCGCGGGCATGCAGTGGCAAGCGGCCCTGCTGAGGCGCCCGAATCTGCCCCGCTCGGCCTTCGGGCGCCATTTCGGCCGCCAGGTGCAACTCGGGGGTCTGCTGCTGCTCGCCCTGGTGCTGGGCCAACTGCCATGAAGCAGCCAGCGCCCCTCCAGCCCGGGGACCGGGTACAGATGGTGGCAGCCAGTTCGGCCCTGATTGGGGACGCTGCCCTGGCCCGCCTGGATGGCGGCATCTCGGTGCTCCAGGGGTGGGGCCTGGAGGTGGAGCTCCCCCCGCTGACTGGGCGGAGCTGGGGCTACCTGGCCGGCAGCGATCAGGAGCGGCGCGGCGACCTGGAGGCCGCCGCCCGGCGGGGCGCCGACCTGCTGGCCTGCGTGCGCGGGGGCTGGGGCGCGGCTCGCCTGCTGGAGCAACCCCTGGCCCTGCCCTGCCGCTGGCTGCTGGGCTTCTCCGACGTCACCTCCCTGCTCTGGGCCCAGCTGGCCCAGGGCCAGGGCGGCGCCATCCACGGTCCCCTGCTGACCACCCTGGGGGCCGAGCCCGCCTGGAGCCAGGAGCGGTTGAGGGCCGTGCTGTTCGGCGAACCCCTCGCCCCCCTGCAGGGTGAGGGCTGGGTTGGCGGCAGCGCCAAAGGGCCGCTGCTGGCGGCCAATCTCACCGTGGCCACCCACCTGCTCGGCACCTCCCACCTGCCCGATCTGCGCGGCGCCATCCTGGTGCTGGAGGACGTGGGCGAAGCCCCCTACCGGATCGAGCGGATGCTCACCCACTGGCGCCTGTGCGGGGCACTGCAAAAGCTGGGCGGCATCGGCCTGGGGGCGTTCAGCGACTGCGATGGGAACTCGGGGGGGGCAAGTTCAGATTGCTTCTCGCTTGAGCAGGTGCTGCGTGAGCGCACCGCCGATCTAGACATGCCGGTGGTGGCTGGCCTGCCCGTGGGCCATGTGGCCGGCAATGCGGCTTTGCCCCTGGGGGTCATGGCCGAGCTCGATGGCGACAGCGGTCAGCTGCGAATTGGGCCAGCTGCAACTCAGCTCTAATGAGCAGCAGGCCTGGTCGAGAGCACCGCTGCAGCCACGCTGAGATCGAAGGGGGTGGTGAGCTTGATGTTGGAGGGCGGCCCCTCCAACACCTGCACCGGCAGACCAAGCAGTTCAAATAGGGCCGCGTCGTCGGTGACACTCCAGCCCTGCTCCCTGGCGCTGGCGTGGGCAGCCCGCAGCTGGTGCACGGGAAAGCCCTGGGGGGTCTGGGCCGCCCAGAGAGAGCGGCGATCGGGGGTGGCGGTGATCGTGCCCTCGCCGTCCACCTGCTTGATCGTGTCGGTGACCGGGGTGGCGGCAATCACGGCAGCCCCGCCGGATACGGCGGCGGCACAGCGCTGCAGCAGCTCGGGCTCCACCAGGCAGCGGGCGCCATCGTGAATCAGCACCCCCTCCGCCTCGGGCGGCAGCGCCGCCAGACCCCGACTCACCGACTCCTGGCGCGTGTCGCCACCGACGATCCAGCGGACCGGCCGGTCTGGCGCCGCCGCCGCCACGATCGCGGCGATCGCCTCCCCATCCAGCGGCTGCCCGACGATGCCGATCCAGCTGATGGCAGGGCAAGCCAGGGCGGCCTCCAGGGTCCAGGCCAACACGGGCCGACCCGCCACAGGCAGCAACAGCTTGTTGCCCTCTGCCCCCATGCGGCGGCCGCTGCCGGCGGCGGCGATCAGCAAATGCACAAGCAACTCCCGTTCAGTGGGTCAAACCGGATCCAATTCATACAATCAGGCCGCAGACTCCATGCCCTTGCAATGCGCGCCCTGTTTCTAATCCCGGGCGGCAGCAGCGAGCAGCTGCAGAGTTTCGCCGCCGCCGCCGCGGTGGCCGACCAACTCAAGGCCGAGGTGCAGGTGGTCTGCCCGATGGCAGCCATGCCCATCTGGAGCCTGCATCCGGCGGTGGGCCGGGCCCTGCCCTTCGCCTACGACCAGGCCACCCTGGCCGACTGGGCCAACCTGATGGGATCGGTGCGCGAGCCTGATTTTCAGCTGTGTTTCAACTTGGCGCCCAGCCGCCAGATGGACCTGATGCTGTCCCTGAGCCACATTCCCACCCGAATTGCGGCCAGCGGTTTCTCCGCCACCAAAAAGATCACACCCAGCGCTGACGCCTGGCCCAACCAGGCCCTAGCCGCCTACCTCCAACCGATCGGGGTGCGGCTTGAGGCCGACAGCTTCCGTCTCACCCTGGCCCAGGCTGATCTCGCCGCCGCCGCCGCCGCCCTACCTGCCGGGGATGGGCCGGCCCTGCTGCTCGCCCCCTCAGGCGCGGCTGGCGACTGGCCCGCCGGCCAGTGGCAGGACCTGCCGGCAGTGATCCGCACCAAACTGCCCAACCTGCGGACCCAGGCGGCCCTGGGGGGGGCCACGGCCGGGGCCCTGCGTCAGCGGGCAGCCCAGATTGCCAGCGTCGATGTGGTGTTGGCCAGCGATCCGCTGACGGTTGAACTGGCCCTGCTACTGGGGATACCGCTGGTGGCCCTGGGCCGGGAAGCCACCAGTCTGCCCAAGCGCGCCGGGGTTCAGGGCCTGGGCTCCGCCACCTCCCTCAGCCAGCTCACGGGCGCCGAGGTGCTGGCCGCCCTGGGCCTGGGCTGATTACTCCAGACGATCAGCCCACGCCATACGATCAGCGCCAGTGAAGCCCTAGCTGCGATGCCCAGCCCCGCTCCCCTGGCCGACCAAGTGGCCCTGGTCACCGGAGCCAGCAGGGGTATTGGCCGTGCCATAGCCCTGGAGCTGGCCGCCGCCGGGGCCCTAGTGGTGGTCAACTACGCCAGCTCACCCCAGGCCGCCGAAGCGGTGGTAGCCGAGATCGCCGCGGCCGGGGGCCAGGCCTGGGCCCACCAGGCCAACGTGGCCGAGGAGGAGCAGGTGGAGGCGATGGTGAAGGCGGTGCTGGCCAAGGAGGGCCGGCTCGATGTGCTGGTCAACAACGCCGGCATCACCCGCGATGGCCTGCTGATGCGCATGAAAACCGCCGACTGGCAGAGCGTGATCGACCTCAACCTCACCGGCGTGTTCCTCTGCACCCGGGCCGTCAGCCGCACGATGCTGAAGGCCCGCGCCGGCCGGATCATCAACATCACCTCGGTGGTGGCCCTGATGGGCAATCCGGGCCAGGCCAACTACAGCGCCGCCAAGGCGGGCCTAATCGGCCTCACCCGCAGCAGCGCCGCCGAATTCGCCAGCCGCGGCGTCACCGTCAACGCGGTGGCCCCCGGCTTCATCGAGAGCGACATGACCGCCGAGCTCAACAAGGAGCCGATCCTGGCGGCCATCCCCCTGGGGCGCATGGGCCAGCCGGCCGAAGTGGCCAGCGCCGTGCGCTTCCTGGCCGCCGATCCAGCCGCCGCCTACATGACCGGCCAGGTACTGCAGGTGGATGGCGGCATGGTGATGCGCTAGGGCCTCAGGGATTGGTGATCGGCTGACCCAGCTCCTCGCGCAGCCGGCGAATTCTCAGCAGCAAGCGCAGACGGCGGCTACGGGCGGTAATTGTGAGAAAAAGTCGCACCGGCACGTACACCAGGGCCATCAACACCCCGAACACCGCCACCATGACAAACACCATCGCATTGGCACTGGTGGCAGGCGCCAGCGCAACCGCTTCGTTTGCGCTTTCCAGGGCCGTTTGCAGCAGATCCTCCATCTCCCCGCCTTCTGCTTGGGTCGACCCTATCGAGGCTGGCGGGATTCGGCAGCCCAAGGAGGGGATCGATTCGGCTTTCCCCACCCCACCCCCCCCTGCGTGGAGCGGGGCTGCTGTGGGACCCTGAAAACACCCGAATTGACCGCACTCCATGGCCAAGCTGATCAGCTTCTCGGATGCTTCCCGCGGCTCCCTCGAGAGGGGTGTCAATGCCCTGGCCGATGCGGTCAAGGTGACCATCGGCCCCCGCGGCCGCAACGTGGTGCTCGAGAAAAAATTCGGCGCCCCCGACATCGTCAATGACGGCGTCACCATCGCCAAGGAGATCGAGCTCGAGGATCCCTTCGAGAACGTGGGCGCCAAGCTGATGCAGCAGGTGGCCAGCAAAACCAAGGACACCGCCGGCGATGGCACCACCACCGCCACCCTGCTGGCCCAGGCCATGGTGCGCGAGGGCCTCAAGAACGTGGCCGCCGGCGCCAACCCGGTGGGCCTGCGCAAGGGTATGGAGAGGGCCTGTGCCCAGATCGTCGCAGAAATCGCCGCCCGCTCCCAGGCCGTCGCCGGTGAGGCGATCCGCCAGGTGGCCACCGTGAGCTCCGGCAACGATGAAGAGATCGGCCGGATGATCGCCGAGGCCATGGACAAAGTCAGTGCCGACGGCGTGATCACGGTGGAGGAATCCACCTCCCTTGCCACAGAGCTGGAGATCACCGAAGGCATGGCCTTCGACCGGGGCTACAGCTCCCCCTACTTCGTCACCGACCAGGAGCGGCGCGAATGCGTTTTCGAAAACGCCCTGATCCTGATCACCGACCGCAAGATCAGTGTGATCTCAGACCTAGTGCCCATTCTGGAGGCCGTGTCCAAAAACGGCAGGCCGCTGTTGATCCTCTCCGAGGACGTGGAAGGCGAAGCCCTGGCCACCCTGGTGGTGAACAAAAACCGTGGCGTGCTCCAGGTGGCCGCCGTGCGGGCCCCTGGCTTCGGTGATCGCCGCAAGGCCATGCTGGCTGACATCGCCATCCTGACTGGCGCCACCGTGGTCAGCGAAGACCAGGCCATGACCCTGGATAAGACCGGCCTGGCCGAACTCGGCCAGGCGCGCCGCATCACCATCACCAAGGACAGCACAACGATCGTGGCCAACGGGGACCACCAGGCCGCCGTTGCCGACCGGGTCGCCTCGATCCGGCGCGAACTTGACAACACCGATTCCGAATACGACCGCGAGAAGCTCAATGAGCGGATCGCCAAGTTGGCAGGGGGTGTGGCCGTGATCAAGGTGGGCGCACCCACCGAAACCGAGCTGAAGAACCGCAAGCTGCGCATCGAGGATGCCCTCAATGCGACCCGCGCCGCCGTGGAGGAAGGCATCATTGCCGGCGGGGGTTGCACCCTGCTTGAGCTGGCCCAGGGCCTGGATGCCCTGGCCGCTTCCAGCCAGGGCGATGAGCGCACCGGCGTTGGCATTGTGCAGCGCTCCCTGGCCGAACCCGTGCGCCAGATCGCCCACAATGCCGGCGCCGACGGGGCCGTGGTGGCCAACGAGATCCTGCGCCTGGGCAAGGGCTACAACGCCCTCACCGGCGTCTACGAAGACCTGCTCAGCGCCGGCATCCTCGATGCCGCCAAGGTGGTGCGCTTGGCCCTCCAGGATGCGGTGTCAATCGCTTCGATGCTGATCACCACTGAAGTGGTGATCGTCGACAAGCCCGAACCAGAAGCCCCCCCCGCCGGCGGCGACATGGGTGGAATGGGCGGCATGGGTGGAATGGGAGGTATGGGTGGAATGGGCGGTATGGGAATGCCCGGGATGATGTGAGCCCTAGCAGGCCTGCACGTAGGCAGCCACCTGGAGGTCAACTCCGGTGATGGCGGTGCCCACCACCACCAGGTCTGCACCCTGATCAAGGGCCTGACGCACCTGCTGGGGGCAGGCGATGCCTCCTTCGCACACCAGGCTCACCTCGGGGGGCAGTTGCTGCCTGAGCAGCGGCAGCAACTGCCAAGCAGGTGGACGCATGCCAGCCGTTTCCTCCGTGTAGCCATACAGGGTGGTTCCCACCCAGTCACAGCCAAGGGCGGCGGCCCGCAGACCATTGGCAACGCTGTCGACATCGGCCATCAGCGGCGCCCCCAGCTCCCGCCTGGCCCGGCCGATCAGCTGCTCCAACTCCTCGCCGCCCGGCCTTACCCGCTCGGTGGCGTCAAGGGCGATCACATCTGCCCCCGCGCCCCACACCGCAAGGATTTCCTGCCAGCCCGGGGTGATGTACACCGAGCTGGCAGGGAAGCTGCGCTTCCACAGGCCCACAATCAGGGCATCGGGGCAGTGACGTCGCACCGCACCGATATGTTCCGGGCTTTCCAGCCGCACCCCGCGGGCACCATTGCGGAGACTGGCCTCCGCCATGGCCGCGATCACATCGGGGTGGCGCATGGGGGAACCCTCCGGAGCCTGAACCGAAACAATCAGGCCGCTCGGATTGGGCCTAACTTCTGCCACCACTTGGCCTCCCTGGGGAAGATCTACCGCACTAGCCAACCTGACAGCCCCAAGCCTGACAGCCCCCAGCCTGACAGCGCACTGGAAGCACGGGCAGGAATGGGATAACTAGGAGAGCTTGCGATCGAGCAGGGGCCGAATCAACAGAAACAGCCCTGCAGCCAACACTGCCAGAGCCCCCAGACAGGTTGCAGTGGTCACGGTGCCAAAGGGCGCTTCCAACACCACCGCTGAAAGGGAGAGCTCCCCGGCGTAGGCGGCGCGGATCGGTTCGATCGCATAGGTCAGGGGATTGAGTGCCGCCAGCCAGCCGAGCCAGGTGGGCATGAACGACAGCGGAGCCAGGGCAGTGCTCGCAAACAGCAGTGGGAGGTTGGCCACAAAGATCACCGCTATCAGCTCGATGTGCCCAGGCAGGGCAAAGGCCAGGCCCAGGCTCAGGGCAGTGACGGCAAACACGAGCAGCAGCAGGGTAACCAGCACCAGCAGCAGGCCCCCTGCCCCTGGCCAGCCGTAGCCCAGCAGGGCTGCGGTGCCCATGATCGCCAGGCTCTGCACCAGGCTGAGGGATGTGATGTAGAGCACCGAAGCAAACACGATCGAACTGCGGGAGCGCAAGGGCGCCACCAGTAGCCGGTTGAGGAAGCCAAACTCCCGATCAAACATCACCGGCAGGCCGGCATTGAGGGCCGCGCTGAAGGCGGTGAAAACAATCACGCCAGCCCCGAGGAAGCGTCCGTAACTGATGTCGCCGGGCAGTAGACCCGCCGGGGCCTTGGCAAACAGGGCTCCAAACAGCACCAGCCAGATCAGCGGCTGCAACACCCCGGCCACCAGGGTGGAGGGTCGACGTTGCAACTGCACAAACAGGCGGCCGGTGAGGGCGAGGGTTTCCTGGCTGATCTCGGCCGGGGCTGAGGGGGAAGAAGAGGAGGTGACTGGAGAGGAGGAAGGGGAGATCGTCATCACATGCTCGCTTTGCGTTCTGCCTTGGGATCTCGGCTACCAGCTACGGCCAGCTCCGCATCCATCATGGTGCGGCCGGTGGCCTGGAGATAGACATCGTCGAGGCTGGGGCGACTCTGGGCCAGGGCAAACACCGGCAGGTCGGCTGCCGAGAGCTGGCGGCGCAGCTGCTCCACCACACCTTCGTGCTCGATCACCAGGTTGAGGGAATAGCCCTGGGACTGGTTGACCACCACCTGGCGCACGCCGGCACAGGCGCGCAGCAGGGCACGTACCCGCTCGGCCTCTTCGGCATCACTGAACTCCCGCACCCTCAGGGTCACCCGATCCCCACCCAGGGCAGCCTTCAACTCGGCGGGGGCGCCGTGGGCGATCACCCGGCCGGCTTCGATGATGGCCAGCTGATCCGCCAGGGCATCTACTTCTTCGAGGTAGTGGCTGCTGAGCAGCACCGTGGTGCCGCCGTCACGCAGCTGGCGCAGCACCGCCCAGATCACGGCCCGACTCTCAATGTCGAGACCCACGGTGGGCTCATCGAGCACCAGTACCTGGGGCCGATGCAGCAGCCCGGCCGCCAGATCGAGGCGGCGCCGCATACCGCCGGAATAGCTGCCGCAACGGCGGTCGATCCAGTCGGCCATGCCGAGCAACTCGATCAACTCCTCAATTCGCTGGCTGCTTAGCCGCCAAGGCAGGTGGTATAAGTTTCCCTGCAGCCGCATCAGCTCGCGGCCGGTGAGGATCTTGTCGATCGCCACCTCCTGGGCCACGTAGCCCAGCAGACGCCGCACGGCCCGGGGGTCGCTCAGGGCATCCAAGCCTCCCACCCGCACCAGGCCGCTGTCGGGAGCTAGCAGGGTGCAGAGGATGCGCAGGGCGGTGGTCTTGCCGGCGCCATTGGGACCAAGCAAGCCGTAGAGGCAGCCGGCTGGCACCTCCAGGGAGAGCTGATCGAGGGCTACCACCCCCTGACCCCGCCTTCCGCCGCCGTAACGCTTGCAGAGCTGCTGCAGTTCGATCACCGAGCCAGGACGCCCCAATCAGCCAACCAATGTAGGCAGCATGGCCCGCTGGACGTTGAGGAGCTCCGGACCCAGCAGGGCTGCCTGGGGCAGTCGGGCGAGCAGCAGCAGCAGGCAGATGCCAAAGAGGTAGAAAATTGACCAGCGGAACATGGCCTTTGCCCGCTGGGGGTTTTCCGAATCCCGGCGCAGCTGGGAGCTGAGCTGCAACAGGCGGGCGTTGAAGGGCAGCACCATCAGGCCATAGAGCAGACCACCACTGGGCAAGGCCAGCACCCCGAGCAGGCTGAAGGCAACCGTCGCCCAGGCGTAGTGACTGATGGCCCTGGTGGTGACGAGCACCCCCTTCACCACCGGCAGCATCGGAATGCCGACGGAGCGGTAGTCATCCTTGAGCAGCAGGGCTAGGGCCCAGAAGTGGGCTGGCGTCCACAGCATCACCAGACAAAACAGCCACCAGGAGGACCAACCCAGGGCGCCGGTGGCGGCGGCAGCTCCCACCAGGGGAGGGATTGCCCCGGCGACGCCGCCAATCACAATGTTTTGGCTGGTGCGGGGCTTGAGCAGGGCGGTGTACAGCAGCACGTAACTGCAGAGCCCCAGCAGGGAGAGGCTTGCAGCCAGGGGGTTGACGCCGAACACCAGCACCACCACCGAGAGCAGCGTCAGCCCGATGGCCAGGGCGAAGGCCTGGCGCTGGGCCAGGCGGCCAGAGGGCAGGGCGCGACGACTGGTGCGCTGCATGCGGCCGTCCAGGTCTTGCTCCCAGAGGCAGTTGAGAACGCCGGCCGCTGCTGAGGCCAGGCTGCCTCCCACCAGGGTGCAGGCGATGGTGCGGGCTGAAAGGGAGCCGCCGCCACTGAGGGCCATCCCCCCCAGGGTGGTGGCGAGCAGCAGGGGAATCAAGCGGGGCTTGGCCACCTCCAGCCAGGCGGGAAGCTGCACAGAAGGGCGGATCGGGGCCGGCCCTGGGGCAACAACGGTTGCACTAACCATGGATCACCTCCGGCGCCAGCCGGGCAGAGGACAGCGCTTTGCCAGGGCTGCCGAGGCAACGGGCCAGCACGGCTGCCAGCAGGCCCACCAGCAGGGCGGCAGTGAGCTGGTGGCCAATTGTTACCAGTGGTGCCTGGAGCTGGAGCTTCAAGGTCCAGAACCCCAGGGCCACCTGCAACCCCACCAGGCCAGCGGCAGCTAGGGCCAGGGCGGGCAATTGGCCAAGACCAGGCGGCAGCAGTGGGGTCGTAGCTGCAAGGGCCAGCACCGCCAGGGCGGCCGGCATGGCCAGTTGGCGATGGGCCAGTAGCCAGGAGCAGCCATTGCCCTGACTGAGGCATTGGTCAGCTGCCCACTGGCTGGCCATGGAGCCGCCCAGGAGGCATTGGGCCAGCACCAGCCCCATGGCGATTGCCGCCAGAACCAGCCACCACAGGGGGGGGGCAGCCAGATCCCGACCCACAATGGCGAGCCTCTGGTAGAGACCACTGCAGAGAGCCACCAGCAATAGGGCAGTGGCCAGGTGGGCCGTCACCAGGGGCGAGGCCAGCAATTGGCTGACGGTCAGGGCCCCGAGGGCCCCTTGGACAGCTACCAGGAGCAGGGACCCAGCGGCGGCCCAGGGCAGCCAGCCAGGTAGGCGGCGGCGCAACACGTAGCTGGCCGCGGTGAGCACCAGCAGGGCAACGCCAACCACGAAGGCATCGAGCCGATGGAACCACTCCAGAAATACCTGGACGTTCATGTGGCGGCCGGGCAGAAACTGGCCATAGCAAAGGGGCCAATCTGGACAGGCCAGGCCCGCCTCCATCACCCGGGTGGCACCGCCAATGCCCACCAGGGCCACCAGGGCCACTACCAGGTGGGAAGCCAGCAGGCAGAGGCGCTGGAGGAGGACCGGATCTGACCCAGGCCCCAAATCGGATTGAGGATTCGCTGCCATGGCAACGACCGGCCCTTTAGTGGCCACAAGTTAGCCAGGTCGATCAGAGCAAGGGATCAGCAATCCCGCACATCTCGAGAAGCGGGCCCATTGGTTTGGCAACCAATGCAACTTCACCTGCGCAGCCACCGCTTCGGAACCATAGGCTGGAGAAAAGCTTTGCGCCAAGCGTGCAGATCCGCACCACCCTGACTGTGCTGACGGCCGCCACAGCCCTTGTGCTCACAGGGCTTTGTGTAGGCAACAACATCAACATGTTGCCCATCGACGCCAGCAGCAACGCAGCCACCTACGACTCACTCTTTAAGGTTTTATTCAGCATTGGCACCATGCTGTTTGTCGGCATCGTGATCCTGCTGGTTTACAGCCTGTTCAAATTCCGTCGTCGCAGCGGTGATCTGAGCGACGGACTGGCAATCGAAGGAAACCTGCCCCTCGAGATTGTCTGGACAGCAATCCCCGCAGTGGTTGTGCTGTTTGTAGGTATCTACAGCTACGACATCTACGAGCGCATGGGCGGCATGGTGGCCCTCAATGACCACTCGGCCATGGATCATGCGGCCATGGCCCAGCCAGCCATGCAGGCCTCGACATCGTCCAGGGTTTGGGGGGGGATCGGGGCAGCTGGAATGGATGCTCCAAGTATGGGCAAGGTGTTGCCGGTGGAAGTTACCGCCATGCAATTTGCCTTCATCTTTCACTACCCGGATGCCAACATCACCAGTGGTGAATTACATGTGCCGGCCGGCCAATCGGTGGAACTACACATGGAGGCCAAAGATGTGATCCACGCGTTCTGGGTGCCCCAGTTCCGGCTCAAGCAGGACATCATCCCCGGCCAGCCGACCGTGCTCTCCTTCACGGCCACCAGGGCGGGCAGTTACCCAATAGTGTGCGCCGAACTCTGTGGTCCCTACCACGGTGGCATGCGCTCCAATGTCGTGGTGCATGAGCCTGAGGCCTACAGCGCCTGGCTGCAGCAGAACAGCCCGATCAGCACCACCACTACCTGAATAGCCATGACCCTTGCCAATCCAAGTGATTTCAATGGCAGCCTGCAGCCCCAGGGCTGGCTCAAGTATTTCAGTTTCAGCCTCGACCACAAGGTGATTGGTCTGCAATATCTGGTTTGCGGCTTCATCTTCTACCTGATCGGCGGGGCCCTGGCCGGTGTGATCCGCACCGAACTGGCCAGCCCTATCTCCGATTTCGTCAGCCGCGAAACCTACAACGAAGTTCTCACCCTGCACGGCACGGTGATGATTTTCCTCTGGATCGTGCCGGTGGTTAACGGGGCCTTCGGTAACTACCTGATCCCCTTCTACGTGGGCGCCCGGGACATGGCCTTCCCCCGGCTCAATGCGGTGGCTTTCTGGCTGATTCCCCCCGCCGGGATTCTGTTGATCAGTAGTTACTTCATTGCCGGGGCAGCAGCCCAGTCTGGCTGGACCGCCTATCCACCCCTGAGCCTCACCACCCCGGCGGCGGGTCAGGTGGTGTGGATCCTGAGTGTGCTGCTGCTTGGCGGCAGTTCCATATTTGGCGGCATCAACTTCATCGCTACCGTGCTCAAGTTGCGTAGGCCAGGTCTGAAACTGATGCAGCTGCCCATGTACTGCTGGGCCATGCTTGGCACCAGCATCCTGGTGGTGCTCTCAACGCCAGTGCTTGCCGGCACATTGATCCTGCTGAGCTTTGACATCATTGCCCACACAGGCTTCTTCAACCCGGCCCTAGGCGGCAACGTGGTGGTTTATCAGCACCTGTTCTGGTTCTACTCCCACCCGGCGGTCTACATCATGGTGCTGCCAGCCTTCGGCTTGGTGAGTGAGATCTTGCCGGTGCATGCCCGCAAACCGCTATTTGGTTACACCACGATGGTGTATTCGATCATGGCGATTGTCTTCCTGGGCTTGATCGTTTGGGCCCACCACATGTTCACCAGCGGCACTCCCCCCTGGATGCGCCTTTTCTTCACGATCGCCACCTCCTTCATTGCCGTGCCGACCGGCATCAAATTCTTCAACTGGCTTGCCACCCTTTGGGGGGGCAAGATCGCCTTGAACTCGGCAATGCTGTTTTCCTGCGCCTTCATCGTCAATTTTGTCTTTGGTGGTATCACCGGCGTAGCCCTGGCCCAGGTGCCCTTCGACATTCACGTGCATGACACTTACTTCGTGGTGGGCCATTTCCACTACATCGTCTATGGCGGCACCGTGTTCGTCATCTTCGGGTCCCTCTACCACTGGTATCCCAAATTCACCGGCCGCATGCTCAACGAAGATCTGGGCCGGCTCCACTTCCTGCTCACCTTTATCGGTTTCAATCTCTGCTTTGCCCCCCAGCACTGGCTTGGCCTCAACGGCATGCCGCGTCGGGTGGCCGAGTACGACCCGGCCTTCACCACCCTCAACCAGATCAGCAGCGTGGGTGCCCTGTTGATGGCCATCAGCACCCTGCCCCTGCTGATCAACGTCGTGCTCACTGCGATCAACGGCAAAGTGGCAGGCGATAACCCCTGGAACGCCCTTACCCCGGAATGGCTGACCAGCTCGCCGCCGCCGGTTGAAAACTGGCTCGGAGAGGCTCCCCTGGTAACCGAACCCTACGGCTACGGCCAAAAGCAAGAGGTCACCCCATGACCAGCACCGCCCCCCTTCAGGACACCAGCACCAGCCTCCATGGCGACACCCCGGTCGTAGCTGGGGGCCACGGCGATTTCCGCCTGTTTGGCCTGGCCACCTTCCTAGTGGCCGACGGCATGACCTTCGCCGGCTTCTTCGCCGCCTATCTCACTTTCCGGGCCGTGAATCCCCTGCCGGA
Source organism: Synechococcus sp. CBW1108 (assembly GCF_015840335.1). Classification (NCBI taxonomy): domain Bacteria; kingdom Bacillati; phylum Cyanobacteriota; class Cyanophyceae; order Synechococcales; family Synechococcaceae; genus Synechococcus; species Synechococcus sp. CBW1108. Next base: position 2,287,450 of record NZ_CP060395.1, on the reverse strand, counting down.
AGGGGGCAATTACGAACTCGAGCTGCTGCTCCCCACGATCAATACCGTGGTGCTGATCATCAGCAGCTTCACCTTCCACCGGGCCGGCAAGGAATGTAGGGGCGGCAACCTAGGCGCAAGCCGGCTTTGGCTGGCCATCACCGCAGCTCTGGGTGCGGCATTTCTCGCCGGCCAGATGGTGGAGTATTTCAGCCTGCCCTTCAGCCTCACCGACAACCTATTTGCCAGCACCTTCTACGCCCTGACCGGCTTCCACGGCCTTCACGTGACCCTCGGTGTGATCTGTATCACCATCGTGGCCCTGCAGACCAGGGCAGGGGGACGGATCAGCGCCAGTGACCATTTCGGCCTGGAAGCGGCCGAACTTTATTGGCACTTCGTCGATGGGATCTGGGTGGTCCTCTACGGGATTCTGTATCTGCTTTAACAGGATTGCCTGAGCCGATGGTCTTAACACCCTGGCATTAATGGCCATATCCGGCTTAAGTAGACAGAATCATCCCTAGAAACAACCCAGGGCGAGAGTTATCCATGGTGTCAAGGCCAGGAGACAGTCCATTGGAAATGCTGGCGGGCCAGGCCCTGCTGGATCGGGCCCGGGCCCTTAGCAACCAGCCGGAAGATCAGATCGCCCGGGCCTGCGGCTACGTGGGGCCCAGTGGTCGGGTGATGAAAAAGAGCTTTTACCGAGCCCTAGTGGCCGCCAAGGGCTACCAGCTACCCGATGCCCCCAGCGGCGGCGGCCGTGGCACGGGCCAGGGCAAGGGCCGCCAGGCCGAATTCCGAACCCGGGTGCATGGCAACGGCAACCTGCTGATCGGTCATGCCTATACCCGCCGGCTGGGGCTGGAGCCCGGCAAGGAATTCCGGATCGAAATTCACCCGGAAAACGGCTCAATTTCCCTCTCACCCCTGGAGGAATGAGCCTCCAGGGGGGCCTTCAGTCGTCTCTGTGGAAACTGGCGCTGAAGGCCAGCAGGTCAAAGCCACTGAACAGGAAACTGATTCCCACCAGCACCCCGAGCACCCAGAGCAATCCCCAGCCCTGCATGCTGACAATCAGCACGCCGAGCACCAGGGTGACGATGCCGTTGAGCAGGCCCCAGCCCCAGCCCATCACCTCCATATGGCCGAGGGAGACCAGCATCGACACGATCCCCTCCAGGATGAAAACGATGCCGATGGCGAAGGCCAGGCTGGCCACCACCACCCCACCCTCAAGTGGGCCGCCACGAAACTGCTGAATCATCCAGGCCCCGATCACCACAAAGAGGGTGGAGATCACCAGCCGGGAGAAGCAATACCAGCGGCCCAGCTGGCGGGAGCGGGCCAGATTGCTGATCCAGCCAACGATCCCTCCCACCAGAAAGCCAATCGCCACGATTACGGCGATCCAGGCCGAGGCCAGCACCGGGAAGATCAGGGCCAGCACCCCCAGCACCAGCATCAGTACCCCTTCAAACAGGGTGAAGGCCTTGAGGCCAGCACCATTGGGAGAAAGCAAACTTGAGCCCATAGCGCTTTGAGCGTCCACTGCCCAACCGTAGACAGGGCATTCAGATCCAGCCGTGATCTGCCAGCCAGGACGCATTTAACGAACTGTCCATCCCCTGGTGGGCGGGGTCGCTGGATGGCCCCCGAGCCATAAGCAGCCGCTCGGTGTATTTGGCAAGCAGATCGGCCTCCAGATTGACCCCATCGCCCACCGCCAGCTGGCCCAGGGTGGTGGTGAGCCAGGTATGGGGGATGACAGCGATCCAGAAACCAACCCCATCGCTATCGCAGCCAGCCACCGTGAGACTCACCCCGTCCACCGCCACGCTGGCTTTATTGCAGATGTAGCGGCCGTAGGCGGGGTCGCTCCAGGCCAACTCCAGGCGCCAGGAGGCCGGCTGCTGCTCGAGGGCCCGCACTACCCCAAGCCCGTCCACATGGCCGCTCACCAGGTGGCCGCCGAGGCGATCGGCCAGTCGCAGGGCTGGCTCCAGGTTCACCGCCCCACCCCGATCGGCCTTGGCGGCCAGGGTGGTGCGGCCGAGGGTCTCTTCGCTGACATCGGCGCGGAAGCCATCGACAAGCCGCTGGGCCACCGTGAGGCACACCCCATCGACAGCCACACTGTCCCCCAGAGCAAGGCTGTCCCCGAGAGGGAGGCTGTCTCCAAAGGCTGGGCTCTCCGCCTGCCGCCAGTGCACCTCTACCCCCCGCGGGCAGCGGTGAATCACGCCCAAGGCCTGCACCAGTCCGGTGAACATGGGTGATCCAGCCCGGGAGGAACCAATCTGGTCATAATCGTTCAGCGGGTTCTGGGGGGGAAATGATCGAAATGCACGTTGCTGGAATCGGCCTGGATGCGGCCAGCCGCAGCCCGATCGTGCTGCTACGGGATTCCTCCGGCCGGCGCCAGGTGCCGATCTGGATCGACCAGGCCCAGGCCCAGAACATCCTGGCCGGACTCCGTGACGAAGCCCCCTCCCGACCCCTCAGCCACGACCTGATGGTTTCCCTGCTGGAGGCAGGCGGGCTGAGGCTTGACCGGGTGATCATCCACACGATCGAAGCCAGCACCTTTCGGGCCGTGCTCAAACTCAGCCAAGCGGCGGGCGATGGGCCTGCCGAAGCCAGCGCTGGGGAGGCTGGGGCCGGCGAGGCCAAAGCAGCGGCCAAACCAACGGCCAAAGGAGCGACCAGGCTGGAACTGGATGCCCGTCCCAGCGACGCCATCGCCCTGGCCCTGCGCACCGGCAGCAGCATCTGGATGCTGGAGGAGGTGGTGGCCGACGCCTCAATTCCGGTGGATGCCGAAGCCGACGCCGAAGACCAGGACAACTTCCGCCGCTTCCTCGACAGCACCAGCCCCGCCGACCTGGTGCGCCACCTCAAACAATCCCACCCGGAGGGCGAGCAAGGCGGGGAGGAACCAGGCAGTGAGGAACCAGGCAGCGACACTCCGGCCCCATGAGGCTGGAGAGCGCAGCGGGAGCTTGTATGGATGGAAAACCTGCCTGAAAACTCTGGCCTGCGCCCCTTCGGCCCCGCACCGGCAACGGCGGTGTCGCCATTCACCCTGGGCACCATGCGGGCCCTGGACAGCCCCTCCCAGATGGAGTCGGTGCTGCGCTCAGCCATGGCCGCGGGCATCAACCACCTCGATACGGCCCCCGGCTACGGCCCAGCCGAAATCTTCCTGGGCCTGGCCCTGGCGGCCCTGCAGCGGGACAGCCTGGCGCCCCCAGGCGGCTGGCGAATCACCAGCAAGGTGCTGCCCGGCTGCGATCTCGCCCACGGCCAGGAGCAACTGCGGGCGATCCTCGAGCGCCTGGGCGTTGCCCAGCTCACCAACCTGGCGGTGCATGGCCTCAACCTTGCTGAGCACCTGGAATGGGCGCTGCACGGGCCTGGCGCCGAGTTGCTGGAGTGGGCCCTCGGCGAAGGGTTGGTGACCCAGGTGGGCTTCAGCAGCCATGGCAAACCCGAGCTGATCGAGGCCGCCCTGGCCAGCGGTCGCTTCCGTTTCTGCAGCCTGCACCTGCATCTGTTTGACCAGACCCGCTTGCCCCTGGCCCGCGCCGCCCTCGCGGGCGGACTGGGCGTGCAGGCCATCTCACCGGCCGACAAGGGCGGCCGCCTCTATGACCCTCCGGCCGAACTGGTGGCCGACTGCGCCCCGTTCCACCCCCTGGAGCTGGCCTACCGCTTCCTGCTCGATCAGGGGATCTCCACCCTGAGCCTGGGGGCCGAACAGCCCGGCGATCTGGCCTGGGCCGCCGCCCTTGCCGGGCCCTCGGCGCCCAGGGGGGGATCGGGCCAATCCAGCCCGGACGAAGGCTGGCTCAACCCCGAGCAGCGCGCCGCCCTACTGCGCCTGGAGGCCGCCGGCCGGGAGCGCCTGGGGACGGAGCGCTGCGGCCAGTGCCGCGCCTGCCTGCCCTGCCCCAATGGCGTGCCGATCCCCGAACTGCTGCGCCTGCGCAACCTGGCCGTGGGCCACGGCATGGAGACCTTTGCCCAGGAGCGCTACAACCTGATCGGCCGCGCCGGCCACTGGTGGGAGGATCTCAACGCCGAGGCCTGCCAAGCCTGCGGCGCCTGCCTGCCCCGCTGTCCGCTGGAGCTGCCGATCCCCGCGCTGCTGGCCGACACCCACCGGCGCCTGAGCGCTGCCCCCCGCCGCCGGCTCTGGGGCTAGAGCTTGGTGGGGGGGCTTGGTGGGTGGGGCTTGATGGGGCATTGTCTTGCCGGAGAGCGCTGGCTGGGGATCGATCGCTGCGATGGGTTCCTTGTTCAGTACAGACTGTTCGGAAAGCTGACAGTTTCCCGGGCGAACAGTTGCCCGCGACGACAGGGCCCCACAGCCGAATGCCTGGGCTCAGGGCCGGGGGGCGGCGGCATCCCAGAGGTTCTGCTGGGCCAGTTGTTCGGGCAGGCTCAGCGGCGGCAGGCTCCAGCAGCGGCCCAGGAGGGCATCTCCCGGCAGCAGCAAGGCCGCCATCGACGCGGGGAAACGCCGGGCCACTGGCTCCAGCACCGCCTGGGGTAGAGGAGGCACCCAGCCCGTCGCCAGCAGGGGTTCCAGCAGCGGTGGCTCCAGGACCGCCCCGAGCCACTCCAGCGGAGGTGGAGTCGGCTCAAAGTCCTGGGGTGCGGCCGGTCGCAGCAGCAGTTGCCAGCTGAGGGGAGCGCCGCTGTCGGGCCAGATCACCGCTAGGCGCTGGTCACGGCGCAGCAGGGGGATGAGCCGCTGCAACGGCAGCACTGCAACCTCGGCGTTGCCGCTGAGCAACAGGTTGAGGCCGTCGCGGTCGTCGTAGGCCAGGGCCTGGGCCCGCAGCCGCTCCAGCTGGCCAAAGTCGCCCTTGACGATCTCCAAGCTGATGCGGGGGGCCGAGGGCAGCACCAGCCGGCCCCGCAGGCTGGGGTCGAGCAGCAGCGACCAGCCCTGCAGGCGCCGCGCCACCAGATCTGGCCGGCTGCGCAGGGCGATCACCCAGGGGCTGTAGGCCCAGGGGAAGGCCAGCTCACCGGAGCCGGCCGGGCCGAACAGCCCGGAAACGCCGGCGCTGAAGGGGGCCAGACGGGCCCAGAGCCGGGGCGCCCCAAAGGACTGCAGCCGCTCCCGGCCCAAACCACTGGCCCAGCCGTCGCTGAGGGAGACCAAACCAGGCCCCGGCCGGCCCGCCGCAAATCCGGCCCGTTGCACCGCCGCGGGATTCGCCAGGGCCCGGGCACGCCAGGGGCCAGGCAGCTGCTTCAGCCAGGCAGCCGGCAGCTCGCCCTCCACCTGCAACAGCTCGGGACCATCAGCGGGGCGGCAGGCGGCCAAAAGGCCGGCCGCCGCCCCCAATTGCAGCAGCTGGCGGCGGGAGAGCGATCCGAAGACAGGAGCCATGGCAGCGACCCTAGACACCGAGCTCGATCCGGCAAGCCCGGTCGCAGGCGGCCGCCAGGGCCGCCGGATCCCGACCGGCCAATTGCCACAGCAGGGCCAAGCCGCCAGCGCCTACGCCCTCCTTCACATAGCCGCGCTCGTAGTCGCGCAGGGCAGGGCTGGTGCAGCCGTGGAAGCGCAGGGCGGCCACCGCCAGCCGCGGCCGCACCTGCCAGAGCGCGCCAATGCGCTCCAGCAACAGGGCCAGATCACTGCCGGGCTCCTCGGCCACCCAGGCCGTGGTGGCCACCACCAGCCGCTGCGCCAGGGCCGGCCGGGCCGCCGCCGGCGCCAGGGCCAGGGCGAGGGCCAGCACCGCCGCCATCTGGCTGCCGCCGGCCAGCAGCACCGGCGCACCGCTCGCCGCAGCGGCGCCCACCAACCCAGCCGCCAGCGCCTGCATCGGATCGCCCACCGCCGCCAGGACCGCCAGGGGATCGGCACCAGCACCAGCCAGGCCGGCAGCGGCCAGCCCCCGCCGCACCAGGGCCGCCTTGAGGTCGTGGGCGGGCTGGCGCAAGCTGCCACTGACCAGGCCCCCAGCCCCAACTCCCAGGCCCTCCAGCACCGCCAGGGCCGTGCTGGTCCCGCCCGGCACACACTCGGCCAGCAACAGCGGCTCGGCCGGGTTCCAGTCCCGGCCCCAGTCGCGGCCGCGCTGCAGCAGGGCCGCCACCCGATTTGGATCCAGGGCCTGGCCGCTGCTGAGGCAGCGGGCGGGGCCGGCGCTTTCCAACGCGGGGAGGCGCAGGTGGGGCACGGCCGCAGCTATCGGGCAGCCCAGATCCACCACCCGGGTGCGCTCCAGCAAGCCCAGCTCCCGCAACACCACATGGCTGATCAGGGCTGGGCTCACCCCGGCCGGCAGCTGGGGCAGGGCGTGGCTCCGGCCGCTGCCAGGCCCCTGCAGCAGCAGCTCGGCATCGGCCGCCGCCGTGCCGAGTCTGGCCTCGGGGGTGGCGCCGGCGGCCGAGATCCCTGGCACCGCGGCCGTGTCGGTGGCGGCCAGCAGCACCAGGGTGCGGGTGGCCCGCCAGCACTCACGCCAGCGCTGCCGCCAGGCCCCGGTCCATGGGTCGGCGGCCACGGGCCCGCTCAGAGGGGATCGAGGGCCACCAGGGCCCGCAGGGATTCCGGCGGCTCGCTGATCGGCGCCTGCAGGCGCGCAAAGATCCAGTAGGCCACCACGTGCAGGACCAGCACCACAATCAGGTTTTGCACCCACACCAGGGCCAGCGCCCCCAGCTGCACCTGGGCCAGTTCAAGGCCAGTGGCCAGGCCCAGAGCCCCGGCAACCTTCTCCAACAGACCGGCGGCCGCGCTGGTGATCACCACCCAGAGGTTTTCACCGACCATCACCGACAACACCAGCACCCGCACCAGGAAGCCAGCCAAACCGATCAGGCTGCCGACGCTCCAGCTCAGCCACCAGCTGGCGCGCCGCCTCCAACACCAGCCCAGCCAGAGGGCCAGGGAGCCATAGGGAAAAATCACCAGGGGGCCCCGGATCGGGCCCATCAGGGCCACCAGCAGCAGGGCTGTCACCACCAGCCCCTCAACGGCACAGCGCCAGCCATGGCGCAATTGCAGCAGGGCCAGGGGCAGGGGCAGGGCCAGGCGAAACAGGGGGCTGCCAACCGGCAGGTAGTAGAGCGCCACCCAGAGCAGGGCAGTGGCGGCGGCCAGATAGGCGGTGTCCATCAACTGGCGCGCCTGGCGCCTGTTCAGCTGGCGGGAGGGATCCCCCATCAGCGCGGCGCCGGTGCGGGGCTGACCGTGGGCGCGGCGGCGGGAGCGGCGGGGGAACCGATCCGCTCGATCATCTCCACCTCAAAACGCAGTCCGGCCGCCCGCAGGGCTTCTGTCACCGCCTCGGCGGGGGCCGCCGGATCGGCCGCAGGCAGCTGGATCGTGATCCGGTAGGGGGCGGGCTTGCTGGGGGCGGGGTTGGTGGGAGAGGTGTTACTTGGAGAGGTGTTGCTGGGGGAGGGGGCCTGGGGCGCGGCTGGCCTGGCTTTGGGGTCTGGGCCTTTGCTGGCTGGAGTTTTCGTGGCCGTTGCCGGGGGAGGGGGCTTGGGGCTGGAGGGCGCAGGAGTGGGGGCTGGAGCTGGCGGCGCCGAAAAGCTGCCGGCCAACTGGTCCCCAAACGGCGTGCCGCTGCAGCCCGCCAGCAGCAGGAAGCCGGCCACCAGCACCAAGCTTCGGCGGCCGGCTGCTGCCATCAGCGATCGGCCGCCTTGATCACCCGCACGGCACTGGCCCGCAGCCGGCCGGTCTTGGTGGTGGTGGGGGCCTTCTTGGCGGCGGGTGTAGCGGCGGCAGGTTTCTTGGCCGCTGGCTTGCGGCCCTTGGGCTTGCCAGTAGCAGTTTTGCCAGAGGCAGCCTTACCAGAGGCAGCCTTACCAGAGGCAGCCTTGGCGGCCAGCAGCTCCACCGCCTGCTCCAGGCTGATGGTGTCAGCGGTGGTGCCCTCCGGCAGCGAAGCATTCAGCTTGCCCTGCTTCACATAGAGCCCGTAGGGGCCATCGAACAGCTGGATCGCCTCCTCGCCGCCCTCGGGGGTGCCGAGATCCTTGAGGGCCGTGCGGCCACCCCGGCCCTTTTTGGGCATGGCGAGCAGCTCGATGGCGCGGCTGAGGCCTACCAGCAGCACATCATCCTCAGCCTTGAGGGAGCGGTAGTCCTTCTCACCCTTGCCCTTGTGGTGCACCACGAAGGGCCCGAAGCGACCCAGCCCAGCCTCCAGCTTGCCCCCATCGGGGTGCTCCCCGAGGAGGCGCGGCAACCTCAGCAGGGCGATGGCGTCCTCCAGGCTGAGCTCCTCGGGCTTGGCCCCCTTGGGCAGGGAGGCCCGCTTCGGCTTGGGGTTGGCGTCACTCACCTGGCCCCGTTGCACGTAGGGGCCGTACTGGCCAAAGAGCAGATACACCTGCTCCCCGGTTTCCGGATCCTCGCCCAGGGTCTCGGGGCCATCGGCCTTCTGCTTGAGAATCAGCTCCGCCTTGTCGGCATCGAGATCGGCCGGGGTGATCTCCTGGGGCAGGGTGGCCTTGAGCAGCTCCTCGCTGCCGTCCTCTGCTACCCGCTTGGCTTCCAGGTAGGCGCCGAAGCGACCGATGCGCACCACGCAGGGGAGACCCTCGAGCTCCACCGTGCGTGACGCCCCCGGATCAATGTCGCCCTCCCGTTGGGCGACCTGGGTTTCCAGGCCATTTTCGCCCTTGTAGAAGCTCTCCAGGTAGGGCAGCCACTCCACCTTGCCGTGGGAGATCTCATCGAGGCTGTTCTCCATCCGGGCCGTGAAGCTGGTGTCCACCAGGTCCGGAAAATGCTCCTCCAGCAGGGCCGTGACGGCAAAGGCCGTGAAGCTGGGCATCAGGGCATTGTTCTGGAGGGTGGCGTAGCCGCGATCGACGATTGTGCCGATGATCGAGGCATAGGTGGAGGGCCTGCCGATGCCCTCCTTCTCGAGCATCTTCACCAGGGCCGCCTCGCTATAGCGGGCCGGCGGCTGGGTCTGGTGGCCCAGGGCTTCCACCTCCTTGCAGGCGGGGCTATCCCCCACCTTGAGGCTGGGCAGCAGCACCTCCTGGCCTTCGAGGGCAGCGTCGGGATCATCGGAACCCTCCACGTAGGCGCGAAAGAAACCGGCGAAATCAATCCGCTTGCCGGAGGCTCGGAAGCTGGCCAACCCCAGGGCGCCGCAATCCACCTGAAGCTCCACCGCCAGCATGGTGAGCCGGGCTTCGGCCATCTGGCTGGCCACGGTGCGCTTCCAGATCAGCTCATAGAGGGCCAGATCACGGCCATCGAGGCCGGTGGCAGCAGGATCTCGGAAGCTGTCGCCGGCGGGGCGGATCGCTTCGTGGGCCTCCTGGGCATTGCGGGCCTTGGTGGTGAACTGGCGCGCCGCCGGGCTCAGGTATTCCTTGCCGTATTTGGCAGCCACGCAGCTGCGGGCGGCATCGATGGCCTGGTCGCTGAGGTGCACCGAATCGGTGCGCATGTAGGTGATGAAGCCACGCTCGTAGAGCCCCTGGGCGGCTCGCATCGTTTCCCGGGCCGAGAGGCGCAGCTTGCGATTTGCCTCCTGCTGCAGGGTGCTGGTGGTGAAGGGGGCAACCGGTTTGCGCACGCTGGGCTTGGCCTCCACCTCGGCCACCCGCCAGGGGGCTTGCTGCACCGCCTGCTGGAGTTGGCGGGCCTCGGCCTCGGCCAGCAACCGCACCTTGCTGCCGGCCTTGAGGCCACCGGTGGTCTCATCGAAATCGCTACCACCGGCGATCTTGACGCCGCCCAGCTGGCTGAGCTTGGCCTCAAAGCCGCCGCCGGGCTGCTCCAGCCGGGCCTTGAGGTCCCAGTAGCTGCCGCTGCGGAAGGCCCGGCGGGCCCGCTCGCGCTGCACGAGCAGGCGCACCGCCACCGACTGAACCCGGCCGGCGCTCAACCCCCACGCCACCTTTTTCCAGAGCAGGGGCGAGAGGGTGTAGCCCACCAGCCGATCCAGGATCCGCCTGGTTTCCTGGGCGTGCACGAGCTCCATGTCGAGCTCGCGGGTTTGATTCAAAGCCCGGCCAATCGCCTCCTGGGTGATCTCGTGGAAAACCATCCGCTTCACCGGCACCTTGGGGCTGAGCAGCTGCAGCAGGTGCCAACTGATCGATTCTCCCTCCCGGTCTTCGTCCGTGGCCAGCAGCAGCCGGTCGGCACCCTTGAGGGCGTCCTTGAGCTCCTTGACCACCTTTTTTTTGTCCTTCGGCACCACGTAGAGGGGCTCGAAATTTCTGGCGGTGTTCACGCCCAGGTTTGCCCACTTCTCGCCCTTATGGGCCGCCGGAATCTCGCTGGCGTTATTGGGCAGGTCGCGGACATGGCCCATGGAGGCCTCCACCTTGAAGTCCTTCGGAAGGAAGCCGCGAATGGTGCGGGCCTTCGTTGGGCTTTCGACAATCACCAGGGTGTGACCCACAGACCAGCGCACAACCGCATACCTCTTTATCGCATCCACCGACCAGGTCCACCGCCCAGCACGGCTACAGTCCTGTTCGTCAAGGCTTCCAGCTCACCGCCAACACCCTGATGTCTCTGCTCGGCGCCCTCTCCACCGTGGCCGATGCGATCGGCAGTGGTGCCAGCACGGGGGGCTTGAATCTGCAGCTGAATGCCGGCGCCATCGCCCCCGAAGCGGCGGTGTTGATCGCCCTGCTCAGCTGCCTGCTGGTGGATCTGGCCGGCGAAAAGGCCGCCAGCCGCTGGGTGCCCCCGATCTGTTATGCGGGCCTGGGCAGCGCTCTGCTGCTGCTGGCCCTGCAGTGGAACAACCCAAACCTGCAGCCCGCCTTCGTGGGTTCCTTCCTGGCCGACAACCTGGCCATCGCCTTCCGGGCCGTGGTGGCTGCCTCGACCCTGATCTCCCTGCTGCTGAGCTGGCGCTACGTAGAGCGCAGCGGCACGCCGGTGGGGGAATACGCCGGGATCCTGCTGGCCGCCACCCTGGGGGCAATGTTCCTGTGCGGCGCCACCGACCTGGTGAGCATCTTCATATCGCTGGAAACCCTCTCGGTATCTAGCTACCTGCTGGCGGGCTACATGAAGCGCGATGCCCGCAGCTCCGAGGCCGCCCTCAAATACCTGCTGGTGGGCTCCGCCGCTGCGGCCGTTTTCCTCTACGGCGCCTCCCTGCTCTACGGCATCACCGGCGGCGGCACCGGCCTCGATGAGGTGGCCGTGGCCCTGCGCACCAGTGCCTCACCGGTAACGGCCCTGGCCCTGGTGTTTGTGCTGGCCACCGTCGCCTTCAAGATCGCCGCGGTGCCCTTCCACCAGTGGACTCCAGACGTGTATGAGGGCTCGCCTACCCCAGTGGTGGCATTCCTTTCGGTGGGCTCCAAGGCTGCCGGTTTTGCCCTGGCCCTGCGCATCCTGGTGGGCTGCTTTGAGAGTTTCGATGCCCAGTGGAAGCTGCTGTTCACCGTGCTGGCGGTGCTGAGCATGGTGCTGGGCAACGTGGTGGCCCTCGCCCAGACCTCGATGAAGCGGATGCTGGCCTACAGCTCGATCGGCCAGGCCGGCTTCGTGATGATCGGCCTGGTGTGCGGCACCGAAGACGGCTACGCCGCCATGGTGCTCTACATGGCGGCCTACCTGTTCATGAACCTGGGCGCCTTTGCCTGCATCATCCTCTTCTCCCTGCGCACCGGCTCCGACCGCATCGCTGACTACGCGGGTCTCTATCAAAAGGATCCCCTGATCACCCTGGGGCTGAGCCTCTGCCTGCTTTCCCTCGGCGGCATCCCGCCGATGCTGGGCTTCTTCGGCAAGATTTATTTATTTTTCGCCGGTTGGGCCGATCACCAATACCTGCTGGTGGTGGTGGGTCTGGTCACCTCGGTGGTGTCGATCTACTACTACATCTCGGTGATCAAGATGATGGTGGTCAAGGAGCCCCAGGAAGCCTCCGACGTGGTGAAGGCCTACCCGACCATCTCCTGGAGCGTAGCCGGCCTACCGGCCCTACGCACCGCCCTGGTGGGATGTGTGATTGTCACCGCGGTGGGCGGCATTCTCTCCAACCCCCTGTTCACCTGGGCCAGCCAGGCCGTCACCGGCACGCCCATGCTGGTGCAGGCGATCGGTTGAGCCCCATGAGCGCCCCCGTGGCACAGCTCGAGGCCGTAGACAAGGTTTACGGCACTGGCGACACGGCCGTCCACGCCCTCGACAAACTCGATCTCACCGTCAACCGGGGGGACTACCTGGCGGTGATGGGGGCCTCTGGCTCGGGCAAGAGCACCGCCATGAACATTCTGGGCTGCCTGGATCGGCCCAGTAGCGGCAGCTACCTGCTCAATGGCACCCCGGTGGAAGGGCTTAGCGATGACCAGCTGGCCGACCTGCGCAACCGGGATCTGGGCTTCGTGTTTCAGCAGTTCCACCTGCTGCCCCAGCTGAGCGCGCTCGAGAACGTGATGCTGCCGATGGTGTATGCCGGGGTGCCGGCCGCCGCGCGACGGGAGAGGGCCCAGGCGGCCCTGGAGCGGGTGGGGCTGGGCCAGCGGCTTTACAACAAGCCCAACCAGCTCTCCGGAGGCCAGCAGCAACGGGTGGCCATCGCCCGGGCGATCATCAACCAGCCGGCCCTGCTGCTGGCCGATGAACCCACCGGCGCCCTCGATTCCCACACCACCGCCGAGGTGCTGGACATCTTTGATGCCCTGCACCAGGGAGGCATGACAGTGGTGATGGTGACCCACGAAGACGATGTCGCCGCCCGGGCCGAAAAGATCGTGCGCTTCCGCGACGGCCACATCCTGGGCTGAAGGAAATTGGCGACCGACTGGTGCTCTGAGCTCAAAAACAGCGATCTGGCCCGCTGGGGACTGCTCGATCAGGTGGCCCGAGAGCGCTGCATCGATCGACTGCTGAGCAACCGGCCGCTGCCGGCCCCTGAGCTACTGCTGCAGATGCGCCAGGAACTTGAGCAGAAGCTGGGGCTGCTGGATCCGGAGCGGCGCAGCCAATGGCTTCAACAGCACGGCCTCAGCGAAGAGGCGCTGGACCGCATGGCAGCCCGCTCCTGGCAGTGGTTGGGGTGGTGCCGGGAGCGCTGGGGCAGCGGGCTGGAGACAATTTTTCTACGCCGCAAGGCCGAATTCGACCGGGTGAGCTACTCAATGCTGCGTCTACGAGATGCCGAATTGGCCGCCGAGCTCTACCAGCAGATCAAGGAGGGCGAGGCCCTGTTTTCCGACCTGGCGAGCACCTTCTCCGAGGGACCGGAAAAACACAGCGGCGGCCTGCTGGGGCCGGTGCCCCTCAGCCAGCCCCATCCGGCCCTGGCAAAGCTCCTGCAGGTGAGCAAGCCGGGGCAGCTCTGGCCGCCGAAAAGACATGAAGGCTGGTGGGTAATCGTGCGCTTGGAGAAGCTGCTGCCCGCCAGCCTGGATGCGGCCCTGCAGGAAACCCTGCTGCTGGAGGAGGGGGAGCGGGCCCTGCAGCGCCAGCTGCAACAGCTGGCGGCCCTGCAGAAATAATCAGCAATTGCTCAGGCTGAACCGCCCAAATCGGGGCGTTGCAGCCAAAATCCGCGTAAATGATCAACGTCTCCTCAAAGCCGCTAACTTTTCCCAAGGATGAGGGGCTTTGGATTTAGCAATTGCCCTGCGGGTTCTGGCCGGCTGGACGCCCTTCAACCAGCTGCAGCCAAAAGAGCAGGCCCGTCTGGCCGAAACCCTCCAGCCGCTGCAGTTGCGTCCTGGCCAGAAACTTTTTGAGCATGGCAGCCTGCCGCCGGGGGTTGCCTACGTGGTGAAGGGCCAGCTGCGGCTGCTGGCCCAGGACGAAAACGGCGAACCCTTCACGCTCAAGCGCATCGATCCGGGCTCCATGGTGGGCGAACGCAGCCTGCTGCGTGGCACGACTGCCCTGGCACTGCAGGCCGCCCTGCCCACCCAGCTGTGGTTACTGCCGGCAGACGCCTTTTTGGCGGCCATCGAAGAGCTGCCCAAGCCCTGCCCGCCGCTGGCCACCCCCAGCCTGGAGGAGCTCTACGCCGCGCTGGCCGCCAGCCCCCGGCCCAACCTGCCCCCCCCGCCAGGCCCTGCGGGACTGGGCCTCCAACCAACTGCAGGAGCACTTCGGCGACCAGCAGGTGCTGCTGCTGCCCCCAGGTAGCCACAGCCTCCAGGCCGGCGGTGGGGCCTGGCTGGTCAGCTCGGCCAACTTCGAGGGCCTGGAACCGGGCGCCGAGGTAACAGGCCCTGCGGAGCTGTTTGTGCGCGGCAAGCTGCCCGGCCGGCTGGTGGCCCAACCGCCGGGCTGGCCGCCCGATCGCCTACCGGCGGCCATGGTGGTGGACGGGGATCTGGCTCCCGATGCCGAGGTGCTGGAGCCGGAATGGGTGGAGAGCCCCGGCGCGATCGTGGCGGTGGAGCGGCAAACCGATTCGCTCGAGGATTGGTATGGCCGCCTCAGCGACGACGGCAGCTTCCCCCAGGCCCGCGGCGAGGGGCCGATCGATGAACCGATGGCCTGCCTGCGCATGCTGGCGCGGCACTTCGACCTGCCCTTCCGCAAGGACGTGTTGCGCCGGATCCTGGTGGCCCAACACCAGCATCAAGGCGATGCGGGCATCGCTTTGACCCAGCTAGCGGCCGTGTGCGACCTGATGGGCCTGCGGGCCTCGCTGCTGGAGGTGTCGGCGGCCCAGCTGCCGCGGCTGCCGCTGCCGGTGTTGGTGCTGCAGGAGGGCCACCCCCAGCTGCTCTGGGAGATCGGCGCCGGCGATGCCCTGGTGGGCGATCCCCGTGGCAAGCAGGAGTGGCGCGGCCTGGAGGCGTTCACCAGTTCCAACGGGGATGGAACGGTGGCGGTGTTGGCGGTGGAGCGCAGTGCCAGCTCGCCCACGGCCCGTTTTGGCCTGAGCTGGTTTTTGCCGGCGCTCCAACAGCACCGCAGGATTTTGATCCAGGTGCTGATCGCCAGCTTCTTTGTGCAGCTGTTTGGGCTGTTCAATCCGCTGCTGATCCAGCAGATCATCGATGCGGTGATCAGCCAGGGCAACCTCAGCAGCCTCAATGTGCTCGGCACCCTGCTGGTGGGCATGGCGATCGCCCAGGCGGTGCTGGGCGCCCTGCGCACCTATCTGTTCTCCGACACCACCAACCGAATCGACATCACCCTCGGCGCCACGATCATCGACCACCTGCTGCGCCTGCCCCTGGGCTATTTCGCCAGCCGGCCGGTGGGGGAGGTGAGCAGCCGCATCAACGAGCTGGAAAAGATCCGCCGCTTTCTCACCGGCACGGCGCTGACGGTGGTGCTGGACGCGGTGTTTGCCCTGATCTACATCGCCGTGATGTTGCTCTACAGCGTCAGCCTCACCTTCTGGAGCCTGGCGGTGGTGCCATTTTTCGTGGGGCTCACGGCGGCCACGGCGCCGATCATCCGCGCCCAGCTGCGCGACCAGGCCGAGGCCAATGCCCGGGTACAGAGCCACCTGGTGGAAACCCTCAGCGGCATGGAAACGGTGAAGGGCCAGGGGATGGAGCTGCACAGCCGCTGGCGCTGGCAGCAGCTCTACGGCGGCCAGATTCAGGCCGGCTTCCGCAACACCCTCACCAGCACTGCAGCCGGCTCGGCCAGCAAGTTTTTCGAGCAGCTCTCCGGCCTGCTGGTGTTGTGGGTGGGGGCTGGGTTGGTTCTCAAGGGGGAAATGACCCTGGGCCAGCTGATCGCTTTCCGCATCCTGGCCGGCTTTGTCACCAGCCCCCTGCTACGCCTGGCCACCCTCTGGCAGAACTTCCAGGAAACCGCCCTGTCGCTGGAGCGGCTCGCCGACATCATCGACCAGCCCGAGGAGATCGAAATCGCCGGCGAACAGCTGCCGCCCCTGCCGCCGCTGCAGGGGGGCATCAGCTACGAGGGCGTGAACTTCCGCTTTGGCAACCAGGGGCCCCTGCAGCTGGTGAATGTGGGCTTCGAAATCCCCGCCGGTGCCTTCATCGGCATCGTTGGCAGCAGTGGCAGCGGCAAGAGCACCCTGCTCAAGCTGCTCACCCGGCTCTACGACCCGCTTGAGGGCCGGATCCGCATCGATGGCTACGACATCAGCAAGGTGGATCTCTACTCCCTGCGGGCCCAGATCGGCGTGGTGCCCCAGGACAGCCTGCTGTTCGACGGCTCGGTGCTGGCCAACCTGTCGCTGACGCGCCCCGATGCCTCCTTTGAGGAGATCTGCCTGGCGGCCGAGGTGGCCTGTGCCCACGAGTTCATCCAGGCCATGCCAGCTGGCTACAGCAGCTCGGTGGGCGAGCGGGGGGCTGGCTTAAGTGGCGGCCAGCGCCAGCGGATCGCCATTGCCCGCATGGTGCTCAAGCAGCCGCGGTTGCTGATTCTCGATGAGGCCACCAGCGCCCTCGATGGGGAAACCGAGAAGCAGGTAACCCGCAACCTGATGGAGGCCTACCGGGGCCGCACGGTGCTGTTCATCACCCATCGGCTCGGAGCACTGCGTCACGCCGATCAGATCCTGGTGATGGATAAGGGCGCCCTGGTGGAGCAGGGCGCCCACGCTGAGCTGATGGCCCTGGGCGGCCGCTACGCCACGCTCTACAGCCAGCAGGAGGCGGCGCTTGTATGACCAACCTGGGCAAACGCAGCAAGGCCGCGCTGGTGGCCAGGCCCCTGGATTACCAGGAGGTACGTCTCAAAGCTGCACCGGTGTGGAGCCAGGCGGTGGTGTGGACGATCATCGGCACCGCCTCACTCGGGTTTATCTATGCGGTCACCGCCAAGATTGATGAGGTGGTGGTGGCCAACGGCACCATCCAGGCCTTGGGAGCAGCCCGGCCGATCATGAGCCCCGCCCCGGGGGTGGTGAGCCAGATCTTCGTCAAAGAGGGCCAGTCGGTGCGGGCTGGCGAACCGCTGCTGCGCTTTGATCCGGAAGTGAGCCAAACGCGGCGTAACACCCTGCAGCAACAGTTGCGGCTCGAGCGCCAGCGCTTCCAGGAGCAGGAGCGGGCTTTCAGGGCCCGCGAGCAGAGCCTGGGCTCACGCACCGAGAGCCTGGAGGGTTCGGTAGAAACCGAGCGGGTGATCCTCAGCCAGATCGAACCGCTGGCCCGGGAAGGTGGAATTCAGACTGTGCAGGTGCTGCAGCAGAAAAACAAGATCCAGCAACTGCGCTCGGAAATCGCCCAATCGGAAGCGAATTTGCGGGAGGTGCAGGCCGAACTGGTGAAGCTGCGCCAGGAATCGCTGCGTAATCTTTCCGACCTGGAGCGCCAGTTGGTGGAAGTGAACAAGGCCCGGGAATATGAGATGTTGCGCGCACCGCTGGCGGGGATGGTGTTCGAGCTCAAACCATCCAGCCCGGGCTATGCGGCCAGCGCCAACGAAACCCTGCTGAAGGTGGTGCCCAGCGGCACCTTGGAGGCGAAGGTGTTTCTCACCAACCGGGATGTGGGCTTTGCCCGCCCCGGCCAGGAAGCCCAGGTGCGGGTGGACGCCTTTCCCTTCACCCAATTTGGCTCCATCCCCGGCCGGCTAAAGGCGATCGGCACCGATTCGCTGCCGCCCGATCCAGAGAACCCCCTGCCACGCTTTCCGGCCTACGTGGCCCTCGATCGGCTCTACCTGGAGAACAACGGCACCCGCCACCAGGTGAGCTCCGGCCAAACCGTATCGGTGAATCTGGTGGTGCGCGAAAAACGGGTGATCACCCTGCTCACCGATGCGGTGCAGAAGGCGATCGACTCCCTGCGCCGCATCCGCTCCTAACCACCATGACCGCCACTCCCCGCCCCACTGCCGAACGCGTCTCCAGCTTTTTGCAGTGGTTTGAAAGCCTCCAGCCAGACGATCAGCACCACCTGATGGGCCTGGTTTACAGGGAGAAAAAGATCCGCGATGTGGTGCAGGCACTGGCCTCGATGGCCCAGGAGCAGCGCCAGGAGGTGTTCCAGCGGCTAGGCCTGCCCCAGGATGTGCTCTCCCGCATGCCACCTCCAGATCCAGCCGCGATCAGCGATGTAGTTGTGGAGTGGGAAGAATGGAAAGCTCCAGCCAGCTGAGCCCCGGCGGCCCAGTGCCCCGGCGAAGACGACGCAGCCCCCGCCTGCGGTGGCTGGAGAACCTGCGCGATCGCCTGCCCCAGCGCAGCAGCCTGCCCCAGTTGATGTTCGCCCCCTTTGCCGCCCAGCTGCTGCTGGCGATGGCGCTGGTGCTGGGATTGAGCTATCAGATGGCGGGGCGGATCATCACCCAGCTCACCAGTGAGCTGGGTGGCCAGATCGGCGAGCGGGTGCTGCAGGAGCTGAATGCCCAGCTCAGCGCCCCGCGCCAGGTGAACGCCATCAATGCCAGGTTGCTGGGCAGCGGCCTGATCAGCCCGGGGCGGGTGCTGGAGCTGGGGCCACTGCTGCAGACGGAGATGGAGCAGTTCCAGGGCCTGGGCTATGTGCAGCTGGCCCGCCCCGATGGCACCTACATCGCCCTGGAGCGCAACCAGCAAACCGACGAGCTGGAACTGAGCCGCCAGGGGCCGGGATCGGGCTTGCGCCCCATGATCACCGCCCGAGCAGGAGCCGATGGCCAGCCGGGAGAGGCGATCCGCAGCCAGAGCTTTGATGCCCGGCAGATGCTCTGGTATCAGAGAGCCGTGGGCAATCCGGAGGCAATCAGCGGTTTTTCCGTGCCCTTCGGTTCCACCAAAGCTCCCGCTGGCGTGGCCGGCGCCGACATCTGGCCGATCCAGATCACCCGCTTTCTGCAAAACCTCCAGATCGGCAAGGGGGCGGCGGTGCTGGTGGTGGACCAGCAGGGATTTGTGGTGGGCAGCTCCAGTGCCCAGAAGCTCTATGGGATCGAGGGTGGACGCCTGGTGCGCCAACGGGCCACCGAAGCCAGCGACCCGCTGGTTCGCGGCATGGCCCAGCTGGTGAAACCACGCTTTGGCCAGGAACTGGCGGAGCGCCGCAGCATCAATGGCAGCGCCAGCATGGTGGTGACGCGGATGTGGAACGACCCCTCCGGTATCCGCTGGCAGGTGGTGGTGGCCACGCCGGAAGATAACTACCTGGCAGCGGCGAAAAACACCCTCGCCACCAGCCTTGTGCTGGTGTTGATGAGCTTCGGGGTGGTGGTGCTGGTGAGCCGGTTCACGGCCAAGCTGGTGAGCTCACCACTGCAAAAGCTGGCCGGCGCCGCCGATGCGATGGCCAAAGGTGAGCTGGATCAACGGCTGAGCGGCAGCGCCATCGATGAGGTCAACGACCTCACCCTGTCGTTCAACGGCATGGCCGGCCAGCTGCGCCAGAGCTATGGCGATCTGGAGGCCTCCAAGAACTACCAGGAGTCGATCCTCGAAAGCATGCCCAGCGGCGTGATCACCTTCAGCGAGTCTGGGCTGGTGCGCACGGCCAACCAGGCGAGTTGCCGGATCCTCGGCTGCGAACTGGAGCAATTGGTTGACCGGCCCGCCACCGAGCTGTTTGGCGGCCCTAACGGCTGGCTGGCATTGCAACTGCAGGAGGTGCAGCACCGCGGCGAGAGCCGCCAGCTGCTGGATACGGAGCTGGCCCTCACTGAGGGCACCACATCTGTAAATATCACCCTGCAGCCGCTGCAGGACCCCCGCCTCGGCACGATCGGCGTGATCCTGATGCTCGAGGACATCAGCGAGGAGAAACGGATCAGGGGCACGATGGCCCGCTACATGGACCCCCTGATCGCCGAGCAGCTACTGCGCAGCGGCTCCGACACCCTTGGTGGTGTGGAGAGCATGGCCACGGTGTTGTTCAGCGATATCCGCAGCTTCACCAGCATCACCGAAGTGCTGGGCGCCCAGGGCACGGTGCGCTTCCTCAACGACTACTTCACCTTGATGGTGGATTGCCTGCAACGGGAAGGCGGCATGCTCGATAAGTTCATCGGCGACGCCGTGATGGCCGTGTTTGGGCTGCCGGTGGCGGGCGACAGCGACGAAGATCAGGCGATCCGCTCGGCGATCGCCATGCAGGAGGTGTTGGGGAACTTCAACAGCGAACGCCAGACGCGGGGGGAGCAGCCGATAGGGATCGGCATTGGGCTGCACACCGATGCGGTGGTGAGCGGCAATATCGGCTCCCCCAAGCGCATGAACTACACGGTGATCGGCGATGGCGTGAACCTGGCGGCGCGGCTGGAATCGGCCTGCAAGTTTTATGGCGCCAAACTGCTCGTGAGCGATGCCACCCTGCGGCGGGCCAAGGGCCGATATGTGAGCCGGGAAGCAGACCAGGTGGTGGTGAAGGGCAAGAGCGAGCCGGTGCTGGTGCATGAGCTGCTGGATTTCAGCACCGAAGCGAGCTTCCCCAACCGCGATGCGGTGTTCGCCCGCTATGGCACGGGGCTCCAGGCCTACCGCCAACAGCAGTGGGCAGAGGCGATGGGCGAGTTCCAGGCGGCACTGGCACTGCACCCGGGTGACCGGCTGAGTGCGCTCTACCTAGAGCGCTGCGAGCACCTGCAACAAAACAACCCCGGCCCGGACTGGAACGGGGTGTGGGTCATGGAGGGCAAATAGCCAGGGGCGCAAGTAGTCGGGGGTGCCAGGCTCAGGCGAAGCGCTGACCCAGGGCCAGGCTGAGCTCAAGCAGGCTGATAAGTGAGGCCTTGTCGGTATCCATGCGCTGGCGCAATTCACGCTGACGCCTCTCGAGCCGATCGCCCACGGGGTGCTGGCGCAGGTCGGTGCCGGAGGGCCGGTTGATCCAGCTGCGCAGCTCAACAAGCTGGTCGGGCCCAAGCGAGGCGAGGATGCTATCGAGGCTCTGGGGCTGCAACTCGGCCTGCATGCGGCCAAGGCTGTCGTAGATGGGCAGCTCCTGGCGGAGGTGCGGGTCGTAGAGCAGTAGGTCGTGGGTGCCTGTCTGGTTGCTGACCCGCTCCACCAGCTTGCGCAGGTGGGGCTCCAGATCGGCCTGGCTGGGGGCGGCAGCGGCACTGAGGCTCATCGGCAGGGCCTGCTCAGCCAAGATCTCAAGCTTGTCCGCATCTACCTGGGCCGCCACCAGGCAGTGCAGCCCGGCCGGGGAAAGCAGCTTGAACACCACCACGATGCGCTCGGCCGCGGCCACCTGGGGGGCGGCAGGCAGCAGCTTCCGCACCCAGCTGCTGAGCCTGCCGCCGCCAAAGCGGTTGATGGCGTAGAGGCTGGCGCCACCAAGGGCCAGGGCTTGCAGCATGCCGCGGGACAGGCCGGGTTCAATGCCGAGTGCTTGGGACACAAACGCCAGCGTCCGGGACTCGTCTGTGGTTGTGCTCCTGGTGCCGTTGCCGTTGCTGGTGGCAGCGCCTTGGCCATCGACTGGGGGGCTGATCAAGCCGGAGCTGGTGGCCCAGCTCATCAAGTCATCAAAGGCCCGCTCCGCATAGGCCAGCACCAAGGAGTTATCGGGCTTGGTAGAGCCGGATCCAGCATCCGAGCCGGAAGCGGCGCCCGAATCGGCCGGGCCTTCTGCGGCGGCTTCTGCGGCGGCTGTGGTTTCTAGGGTGACTGTTTCCCCTGGGGTGGCGACCGAAGAAGCAAAAGTTCTGTCGGTGGAGCTCACGGAGGCAACTTCGAACACACCGGCTTGGGGGGCTGGTTGATCGGGGGGCGGGGTGACGCCATCCGGGGATTCCGCAGCAACTAGGAGTGTGTCGCTCGTAGCGCCGCCGCTCACGCCATCCAGCGCAGCTCGGCACTTCTTTCTTTACCGTCTTCCTTTGAATTTCGGACGCGGTTCGCTGACTTCTGCTCAGCCGTGGGGGTCTGCCCCCCTATCCCGTTGCCATCGCCTCCTGCAGCCTCTGTTTCTTCAGGTGGCGCCACAGCTTGTTGAGGTTGTGGGTTGTTCCCCAGAGCATCCATTCCCCATTCACCTTGGCCAGCCCGCGCAGCAGGAAGCGCCGCAGCCCTCGCACTTCTTTGGTTTGACCAAACACCGGCTCCACGATCGTTTTGCGCTTGGCGTAGATCTCTCGGCCTTCTTTCTTGCGTAGCTTGCGGGCCATCTTGCCTTTGGCATCCAGCCCCTTGGGGATCGGGCCATAGATCGGTGGTAATGGCTGACCGTGCGGCAGCCTGCCCGTCGCGATGTGGGGGTCGGTGCCTCGCTTTTCGCAGGCAGAAACGTTGTCCTCACTCCAGTAGCCCGCATCAGCAATGAACGTCCTGGGCACCTGGGTGGTGTTGGCCATGGTGCGCTCCAGCATGGGCACCAGGTGCTCTGGATCCGGCGGTTGGTTGCTGACGCCCATCGCCACGATCACCTGGTGATCGCCATCGACGGCCGCTTGGCAGTTGTAGCCCTGCAGCAGGTTGCCGTCGCTTTTCATGATGTGGCTGTCTGGATCCGTGTAGTTCCGCTGCGCAGCGGCTGTGGGGCTGCCATCGGCCCGATGGGCCAGGCCGCGATAAGGCATGGCGTCAGCCGGCTGAGGATCCAATCCTTCCGGCTCAAGGCCTGCCTCCTGGGCCTTCTCGATCGCTAGCTCCTTGGCGGCCTCTGCTTTCTCCTGCGCCTTGGCTGCTTTGCCAGCCAGCTTCTGCTGTTCGCTGGCATCCGCTACTGCGGCATCGGCAGCAGCAGCAGCATCCGCCACCGCAGCTTCTGCCTCTGCTGCCTGCTTGGCGCGATCACGGGCAGCGGCGGCCGCTGCTTCTGCCTCCAACGCTTGTCGGGCATGGCGGATCTTCTTCAGCCGGTCCTCGCGCCGCCGCAGCTCCTTGGGCAGATCACTGCCCAGCTTGCCTTTGCCGTACTTGCCGTCTTCCTGCGCATCAAGGATCTCGGCCCGGCGCATCAGCTCCTTGATCTCCTTCTCGAGCTGCGCCTCGGCTTTGAGCATCCGCTCGTGGCTCATCGCTTTGTGTTTGGAGGCATTGGCCTGCACCTTGGTGCCGTCCAGCGCCACATGGCCCAGGCTGACCATGCCGGCCGCCTGACAGAGGCGCAGGATCTGAACGAACAGCTCGCTCAGGGCCTCAAGGTTGCGGCGCCGGAACTCACTGATCCGGCTGTGGTCCGGCTGCTGGTTGCCGGTAAGCACCCGGAAGGCCAGATCCTCGTAGCAGGCCCGCTCAATCTTCCGGGAGGAGACCGTGCCCACGCAGTAGGCGTAAAGCAGCAATAGCGTCATCATCCTGGGGTCGAAACCCTTCTCGCCACGGGGATCTTTGCTCTGGGCAGGGATCACGATCGCCGACAGATCCAGCTCATCGACCAGATCGAGCAGGAAATACACCTGATGGTCAGCGGTCAGCCAGTCACTCGGTGAGGCCGGCAGCAAGGAGGTCTGCTCCGGCTGCCAGGGACGAAAGGTCTTGCGCTTCTGCATGCCCCATTTTATCGCCCAGATCCACTGCTGTCACTGGGATCAGGGCAGATTTGGATACGTCTGTGGAGTGTCGCTGGGTGATCTACGCGCAACAGCCTCCTAGGGCATACATAATGCCGGGGTCAATGAGCTCGTCAAGATCTAAATCAACGTCGCCAAATGCATTATCAGTCAAAGATATAATGAGGGTCAGATTGCCGTCCACAACAGCGAACCGAGCTCCATCCCCAGAGTAGACTCTCGCGCCATTTTCGTCTTCTACCGATTGTTGCATGAATGGATACCAGCCTCCCGTCGTAATTGACTCGCCATCGAGGCCCAGCAGACTTCCATAATTGAACATGTATTCATCAATAGCAGCCTGAGTGTAGTACTTAGCATAGACGAGTTCGTCAAGCGGTATGCCTTCAAGCCCTTCCTGATTAGACAAGTCAACGCTGATAACCACCTGGGTACCAGGCCGTTGGTCAGCGTCAGCTGTAATTTCTACAGCGAACAGAAATGGATCCCCGAGCAATACAAGACCATCTGAAGGATCAATCCCTAATTCCTCCACGGCAGGAACCGTAATCACAACCGGCGCGTCACCAACTATCAATATAAATCCGCTAATAGCGCCTTCCGCATCTACAACGGGCTCCGCCTGGATGACGTCCTGTATCACACCGCCAGACATGGTGAAGTCGTCTTCGTTAATGTCGACTTCGACCACTGTCACCGGCTGAGTGTTGTCGGGGATGACGGCGGCGGTAGCAATGACGATGTAAAAGGAGTCGCTAACAGAAGCGCTGCCGTCGGTAGCGGTGACAAGGACGCTGATCGTGCCGACATCGCCGATGGTGGGAGTGCCGCTGAAGGTGTATGTCTCAGCGTTGAAGCTCAGCCAGCTCGGCAGAGCTGCACCACCGGCGAGGGTGGCGCTGAGGCTGAGCGTGACGCCGGCATCAGCATCAGCGAAGGTGTCGGCCGGAACGGTGAAGAAGAAGGGTGAATTTTCTGTGGCGCTCTGATTGACCAGGGGGGAAGCAACCGTCGGCGCGTCATTGACGGCGGCGACGGAAGGATCAACCGCAACGGGTGTGCCGTTGATGCTGCCGTCATTGGGTGTGAGCGTGAAGGGAGGCAGCTCAGTGCCGGCATTGACCAGGGCCAGACCGGCGGCGGTGAGTAGAACCTTGCCGGCATTTTCGCCGGTGCCAAGGATGTAATTGGTGGTATCGGAAAGGGTGACGGTGACAGGGTTGCCTTCTGCATCGGCGGTGGAGAAGGTGGCAACAACCGATCCCTCCGCATTGCCGGCGGCATCTTCTGTGAAGGCGGTGGTGCTGATCAGCGTCAGCGTCGGCGCGTCATTGACGGCGGCGACGGAAGGATCAACCGCAACGGGTGTGCCGTTGATGCTGCCGTCATTGGGTGTGAGCGTGAAGGGAGGCAGCTCAGTGCCGGCATTGACCAGGGCCAGACCGGCGGCGGTGAGTAGAACCTTGCCGGCATTTTCGCCGGTGCCAAGGATGTAATTGGTGGTATCGGAAAGGCTGACGGTGACAGGGTTGCCTTCTGCATCGGCGGTGGAGAAGGTGGCAACAACCGATCCCTCCGCATTGCCGGCGGCGTCTTCTGTGACGTCGCCGGTGCTGGTGCCGCTGATGAAAGCAGAGTCGCCGGCGCCTGTGATCGTGACGGTGATGGTTTCGCTGGCGCTGAGATCAACGGATTGGACGGTGAGGCTGTCTGTGACCGTTTCTCCAGCCGTGAGCTCCTGAACAGGAGCGCTTGCGTTATCGAGGCGATAGGTCCAAGCACCGGATTCGAAGGTGAAGGATCCGTAGGTGCCAATGAGAGCTGCGGGATCTACCGGTGCAAAGCCCGATTCACCGCTGTCGTCATCGCTGACGGAAAGGCTGCCGCTGGTGAACTCGCCCTCGCCGCCGTCTTCTGTGACGTCGCCGGTGCTGGTGCCGCTGATGACGGCGGGATAGTTTTCAGCGTTATATTGGAGTCTCGTCACCAGCACGGTGTCGAGATACGGCACATCCCATGGTGATTGAAAGAAGAGGGAAGGAAATGTAGTATTACCTAAGAGATGGGTTTCGATGCTCAGGGTCATGACCACCGGTTCATTTGACCCATTCACAAGTAACGGCTTCCACTGAGGTGTCGTGCCTGTCGGGTCCCACCATGACGGCTCTGCTTCAACCTCGTCCTCGCCAGTCAATCGAATCCGCAATCGAAATTTTGCTATCGTGTCAGCGTCTGGAAACATTGTGCGGGAGGCAGTATATATATCTGGGTCATTAATCTTCTGCCAACCTGGGTCGACATTCAAATTTGCCTCCGCGTTTGAACGCACCCGCATCCCGATCCGTGCAGGTTCGGGAGGCTCCGTCTCCGTATCGGGCACGTCGGTAAAATTAAGATACATGTTCAATGTGGCTTTCTCAGCGCCTTCCGAGGGATCGGCCCGGAAGCTCCAATAGACGATGATTTCTTCCTCCGTGACATCAAGCGGCTCAGCGAAAAAGTATTTAGCCTCAGACCACCCTTCGCCGGGTTCAGCGGAAATACCAAAGCCCGTTTCGTCGCTGCCCACACGTTGCATCCGATCAAGCAGGAACCGTGACCCATTACTAAACGACTCGGCGAAGACCGGACGCTCGAGAATATTGATTTCAAACTCCTCACGCGCCTCGGGATCTACAGGGTGACTGTTATGATTAGCGGCAACTTGGCCAGCAGAAGTGGCGACAGATTCAAGGTGTCCTCCGCCATCGGTGTAGGAGACAAGTAATCTTAGCTCCTTACCTTGATCGCCCGGGAGAATGGTGTAGGAGGGACTATCGGTGCCGACGTTGTACCAGGTGTTGCCATCGATGTGGGTGTCGGATAAGGCCTGCCAGGTGTAGGAGAAGGGGCCATTGCCATCAGGGTCATCTGTTGCAACAGCGGCGGTAAGGGTCTGACCTACAGCGAGGGTGCCGCTGATGGAGAAAACCGCATCACCGTTATCAGCAGGTGCAAAGTAGCTCTCTAATATCCGGCCAAGAATCTGTTTCCCGTAATCATTAGTATGCACCCAGTCGCGCATCCAGTAGCTGTAAGGGTCACCAGCCGTGCTTGTTGTTGCTCCAATGCCTGCTTCAGTGGCGGGCCCGAAAATAAATTCTGCGACAATGCCAGTCATGTCGAGATATTCAACATCGTTGTCTGCAGCGAAGTTCAGCAGGGCAACGCGGAAATCATCTGTCGAGAGATCGTGGTTGCCGAGGTCATCTAACTGGTCCAGCTCCCTCATGTCTTGCCGCAGAAAGAAGTAGGGGGGGGGGGGGTAAAAAATACCGCTTGGACTCCATGCGCGCGTCTGTAGAATAATTTCTGTAGTGTGACCATTTTCTAAGTCATGGGCGCGGACTTTATCGATGAGGCTTTGGTAAGCATCAAGGTTATCTCCGTTACTGATTCCACCAATCATCAACAGATCAGGGCTATATCTGGTTACATATTCCTCCACGTGATCTTGGTAAAAGCTAACTCCAGTCCCGCCTCGCGTGGACCCAATTAATTCCACTTGGCTGTTGGGGTAGGCGCGCTGGAGAAAGGCTTCAAATGGAGAATTGGCCGTGTCCTGCTGAACACTGTCGCCAAGCATCACAATTCTTAGTGGTTCCCCGTTTTGAAGCTTATTGATCGTCTCAGGAATTCGATCCCACCGACTGTTGTTGGGGTCGTAATCCAACTTGGCAGGCATGTGATCATAAAATGTATCTGCCCATTGGGCTACCTCATCGAGGGTTGTTTCCCGTAGAACCACATCATCGATGTAAAATGGTTGCGACCCAATTGGCACAAATCGAATCTGCATGCTGACGGGCAAAAATGTCCCTTCGGCGCCGATCCTGTGCTTGGCCCGAATGCGTACATTATTGCTAGACCAGTCATCAGATTGGAAGACACTTGAATATATGTCGTCAATCAGATTGCCGTTACTGTCGAAGAAAATGGCAGCCCAGTAGCCGTAGCCGCTGCTGCCGATATTGTTGACGACTTAGGGAGCTTTTGTTTTGAAGGAGAGATTATACCACTGGTTCAACGTTGTCTCTATCAGTGGCGATGCCCAGTAATTGTCCTCGACACGCAGTGAATAAATTCCCGCCGCTGCATCTGAGCTCGTCCACGACGCACCCTCGCCTTCGGTCGTCCATCCCAAATTAAATGGGTTGCTTTCAAAATCTGAGCTAATAATGATTCTGTCTGGGGCTACTTCAGACGTTTGAACAGCCACCTGAACGCCATCCAGCGCCATGATTTGATGATCAGCATCTACACTGATCCGCACAAGTTGGCCTTCGCTCAACGATTGACCCAGCAGCAGAGCTGCAAACAATTCGCCCTCATCACCCGGGCTGTCCAGCTCGGCATTGAGGCGCTGATCAATGGCATGGCCGGTTTCCTCCAGCAACACCTGGCTGATTTCGGCGGCGCCAGGACCGGAGGCCAGCCAATCGGCATTCACGTAGATGCGTTCAGTGCCGGTGTGGCCTTGGGCCGCGTAGGCCGCCGCCGCGCCATTGAGTTCCTCAGCGCTGCGCAATTCCACCGTGATCTGCAGGCCGCTGCTGTTGAGCGTTTCGGCCAGCGTGGCCTCGTTGCCCCTAAATGCAGTGGGATCGGTGCCGGCATTGCCGAAGGCTTCCTGCAGCACGTCGCCGTAGTCGCCCCGCTCAGGTAGATCGCTGAGAATCTGGTTGACGTCGCTAAGGGCCTGCTGCCATGTGTTCAGGGCCGCAGCATCGCTAAGGCGCTCTTCGCAAAGGGCGGTGAGGTGCTGTGTTGGGTGGGGGTGGTGACCGCAACCACCGCGTCTTCCTGAGCCAGCTCCGCACTGCCAACCTGCTCCTCAGAGCTGAACTCTGAGCCAATCTCCAATGCTATTTCTGCCGTGGCTTCGGCGGGCGCCTCAGCACCAGGTTCGGCAATCTGTTCAGCAACGGGCTCCGCACTGCTGGCGGCCTCCTGCTCCTCCTCCATTGCCGGTGCATCCAGCACCATGCCCAGCTCATCAATGCTCTGCTCCAGCCAGGCCAGGCTGGTTTCGACCAATCCGGTCTGCTCCTCCAGCAGCAGGTTGCCGCCCTGCTCGGTGGCACCGGTGCGGTCGCGGCTGGCGGCCACGTTCGTGCCGGTGAGGCTGGCCAGTTCCTGCACGAAGCTCACGCCCGCAGCGCTGGCGGCCACATTCGAGCCGAACAGCAGCAGGTCGGCGCCGCTGGTCAGACTGTCGGCCCAGGTGCGCAGCTGATCGCCGTAACTGCTGAGGTTGGCGGCTTCCAGTGTGCCGTTGCCCAGCTGCAGCAGGCCGTCAGCCCCCTCACTCACTATCTCCAGGCTGCTGTAGCTGCCCTGGCCGTCGAGTCGCTGCTGCAGCAGATAGTCGGAAATCTGTGCCACGCCATCGCTGGCCTGATCGAGCACCAGCAGCTCGGCATCCGCCGGGGCGCTCACCGCCAGCTCACGCCAGTCGTCCAGCGACTGATCCAGCACCACCAGGCTGAGCGCCAGGGGGGGAGGAGCTACCTCCGAAAGCAGCGGATCATCGCTGGCGCCGCCCAGGTCGCCATAGCTGTCACCCTGCACCAGGGCATCCACCGCGCCCCCCTCCAGGCCCTGCTCCTGCAGCAGCTCATTGAGGGCCACCGCCTCCTGGCTGCGCTGCAGGTCGCCGTCTAAGCCACTCTGTTGGGGGTTGGTCCAGTCGCAGCCGCCGGGCTCGCTTGAGTTGGAACCGATATCGCCGCCGCTATTCAGCCCCGTGCTGCTGGCGTCGAGATCACTCTTGAAGAGCTCTTCCAAGGCGGGGCAGATCAGCAGCTGATTTCAGCTTCGCTGGTGCCAGCTCCTGCACCCATGACTCCTGGGCCCAGCCCGCGTTTTTGGAGCCTTTGATCGCGCTTTTGACCCTTCGATGGTCGGGCGCGGCTGACAGGCAGGCAGATTTCCTTAAACTTACTTCTTGTCTCTGGTGCAGACGTGGCGGGAGCTGCCCCAGCCAAGCCCCTATCCCGCGCCGAACTCAGCCAGCGTCTGGGCGCCGAACTGGAGTTTGAACATCAGGCACCCGACCACCCCCGCCTGGGGCCGGTGCCTGCCTTGCGGGCCCGCTTGCTCAGCGAAGCCGATTTGCTGCTCAGCGAGGAGTTCTACCTGCGCCGTCAGGGGCTGCGGCAGCGTTTCAGCGAAGCCCGCTCCTGGTTGCTGCTGGTGCTGCGGGGGCGGCTGGCGCTCGATCTGGGCGATCGCAGCAATCCCCTGCTGCTCTGAGCCAATGGGACCAACCTCTGCCTTACCCGCACCACCCTGCAGGAATTCACCCTGCTGTCGGCACCGGTGCAGCTGGTGCGGCTCGCGCTGCCGCCGGGCTTGGGGTGGGCGCCGGCCGAATGGCATGGCTGCCAGCCCCTGCCCTTGCTGCAGCCGATGCTGCAACTCCTCGAGCAAGCCCAGCTCGAGCACGGCGACGAGGCCACCCGCACCCGCCTGGTCCAGGCCCTGCAGGGCTACTGCACTAGCACGCTCGAGGCCCAGAGCATCCGACTGGCCGCCAACAGTGATGACCCGCTGCAAACCCTGATCGACTGGCTCAAACCCCGCCTCGATCAACAGCTCAGCGCCGCCGATCTGGCGGCGGCCGCCTGCCTCAGCAGCCGCCGCCTGCAGGAGCTCTGCCAGCAGCGCCTGACACTCACACCGATGGAGCTGCTGCGCCAGCTGCGCCTGGAAGCCCTGCACCGCGAGCTGCTGGATCCCTGCCATCACCACCTGGGCATCAGGGCGCTCTACAAGCGCTGGCAACTGAGCGACAGCCCCAGCACCGGCCGGGCGTTCAAGGTTCGCTACGGCACAACCCCCGCCGCCTTGCGCAAGCAGCTCAGCCCCTGACGCCTGGTGTTCCTGCAGGCGGCCGCTCGAGCCTCTGCAACAGCTGCCCCATCAACAGGGCGATGGCATCGCTGCCGGCAGCTCCCTTGCCGGGATCAAGATCGCCGGGATCCACCGCCACCCAGCCACCCTCGCCGGGCAGGCGCAGCTCGAAATGGAGGTGGGGCCCGGTGCTCAGGCCCGTGCTGCCCACCCGGCCGATCACCTCGCCCTGGCGCACCCGGTCGCCCTCCTTCACATACAGCTCGCTGAGGTGGCCGTAGAGGGTGCGGCGCCGGGGACGGTCGTGCTCCACCTCAATCGCCAGGCCGTAGCCCCCCGCCAGGCCACTGCTCACCACCCGGCCGCCCAGGGCCGCCACCACCGGCGTGCCCTCCGGCGCCGCCAGATCGCGGCCGGCATGCATCAGCCAGCTGCCCAGCAGAGGATGGAGCCGGTAGCCGAAATTGCTGCTGGTTACGGCCGAGCCGATCAGGGGGAACAGCAGCTGGCGATTGCCGTTGCCGCCGATCGGCGCCGGCCGGGGCGTCACGCCAAACACATCGGCGAGCCGAAACGTGCCCCCAGCCCCCGCCAGCAGGGCTGAAACCGGCACGGTCAGGGGGGGCAGGGGGCTGGCAAAGCCGCCCGGCACCTCGCCGGCGACCAGGCCGCTGCCTCCGTTGAGGCGACCTCGCCAGCGCACCACCACGCCGCTGCTGCATTCCTGCTGGGAGAGGGCACCGCTGCGGCAGGCCTGCTGGTGGGCCGGCACATTGAAGGGGGTCATGCCGGAGCCGCTGCGAATCCGGGCCCGCTCCGCCGGGGACACCACCCCATCGCGCACAAGCGAATCGAGGGAGGCATCAAAGCGGGTGGGGGGGCGGCTCGGCAGCACCGCCGGATCGGGCCGCAGCGGTGCCGCCCTGGGGGGAAGCGCTTGCTGCTGGGCTGGCTCCTCAACTGGCTGCTCAGCTATGGGCGGCTCAACTGGAGGTGGCGGAAGCTGGGCCATGGCCCGGCCAACCATCGCCGCCACTGCTAGTGCGATCGCCACAGCTGGCAAACGCTGGACCATCTCAGGCAAGCAAAAAACTCGGCTCCCAAGGGTAGGCACCGGCACCGCCAAAGCTGGCCGGCGGGCTGGAGATGCTCAGAAATGGCGCTGCAGGGCCACCTGGCGGTTGCCCAGAGCCAGGCGCAGGCGACCGCTGCCATCCAAACCCACCACCTGCCAGCTATCACCCCCGTGGGGCCAGCCAGCCACCGGCCGCCACAGCCTGGCCTCGGCGGCGCTGCGCACCAGCTCGGGCTCGTTGGCGTGGGCGGAGGCCCAGTCGCAGGCGGCTAGGAGCCTGATCAGCAACCTCTGGGGACGGGCCTGGGGATGGCAGCGCCGGGCACCCAGGGCCTGGGCAAGGGAGATCGCGGCGGCGGGCACCCGGTTGCAACCGTTCAAGCCCAGGCCTACCTGGGCCCAGCGGATAGAGCCACCCCGCAGCCGTAGCCGCGGCAGCAGGCCCGCCAGCTTGCGGTTGTGCACCAGCAGGTCGTTGGGCCACTTCAACTGCACCGGCACCCCCAGCTGCTCCAACTGCTGGGCCAGCCCCACCGCCACCGCCAGCCCCAGGGCCGCCGAGCTAGGCAAAGCCCCGGCCCAGGGGAAGGCCGCACTGAGCCAGAGTCCACCGGCCGGTGACTGCCAGGGGCGTCCCTGCTGGCCGTGGCCGAAGCGCTGGCGCCCAGCCTGCACAGCAAGCTTGGCCAGCGGCAAGCCAAGGCCCTGGCGCTGGGCCAGCCAGCGATCCAGCTCCAGTTCCGTGCTGGCACACACCGGCAAACGGCGCAGCTGCCAGCTCAAAGACCAGCCAGCCAGACGCCGATGCGGGCGGCAGCGGCCTCCAGCTCTGCCAGCGGCTGCACCAGGGCCAGCCGCAGCCAGCCCTCCCCACCGGGGCCGAAGCCATTGCCGGGCGTCAGCGCCACGCCCGTGGCCTCGAGCAGGGCGGCGCAAAAGGCCTCCGAGCCCATGCCGGCGGCCTGGGGCGGCACCTGAAGCCAGAGGTAGAGCGCCATCGATGGCAGCTGCACCGGCCAGCCCACGGCCTCCAGGGCGGCCGCCATCCCATCGCGGCGCTGAAGGTAGGTCGTGCGCAGCTGCTCGGGGCAGTGGGGCGCCTGCTGCAGGGCAGCGATCGCCCCGGCCTGCAGGGCCAGCGACTGGTTGAAATCCACCACCCCCTTGAGTTGGCGCAGGGCGGTGATCAACCACTCAGCCCCAATCGCAAAGGCAAGGCGATAACCACCCAGGCACCAGCCCTTCGAGAGGGAGAAAAATTCGATCCCGCAGCCACGCCAGTGGGGGGAGCGCAGCAGCGCCGGCGCCTCGCCATCGAGGGCCAGGTCTACGTAGGGGTTGTCATGGGCGAACACAACGCCGTGGCGCAGGGCCAGCTCGGCGGCCCGATCAACCCAGGCCTGCTCGCCGGTGGTAGCGGTGGGGTTGTGGGGAAAACCGAGCACCATCAACTTCAGGACATCCCACTCGGTGGCGCCAAGAGCGTCGAAATCGGGCCGCCACCCCGCCGCCCCATCCAGCCGCAGCAACACCGGCTCGGCCGATGCCAAATGCAGACCGCCCATGTGGGAGGGGTAGTAGGGATCGAGCAGCAGGGCCCGATCGCCCGGATTCAGCACCGCCAGCGGCAGGTGGGCCGTGCCCTCCTGGGATCCCACCAGCAGCAGCACCTCCGTTTCCGGATCCACCGCCACCCCAAAACGCTGCTGGGCCCAGGCGGCCACGGCCAGGCGGAAGGGGAGAGTGGCCCCATGGAGGCAGTAGGCTGAGCTTGCCGGCGCTGCCAACTGGGCAGCCATCGCCTCGATCGCCACGGCAGGGGGTTGCAGGTCGGTGGAGCCGAGCGAGAGATCCACCAGCTCTGGCATCCCTAGCTCCAAAGCCCTGGCCACGTAGGCGGACTTGCGCTGGTCGTTGCGGGCAAAGACGCCGCTGCCCAGCCGAGAGAGCCGCTCAGAGATGGGCATCCACAAATGCCTGGAGCTGGGGCTTGGCCATGGCACCCTCGTGGCGAGCCAGCTCTTGGCCGCCCTTGAACAGAATCAGGGTCGGCAGACCCTGGATCTGCAGGGAATCGCGGATGGTGGGGTTGCCATCGGCCTCCAGCTTGCCCACCGCAAGGCGGCCGGTGTATTCGGCGTCCAGCCAATTCATCATCGGCGCCATCAGCCTGCAGGGACCACACCACTGGGCCCAAACATCAACCAGCACTGGGCCAGCAGCATCCAGCACCTCGGTTTGAAAATTGGCGTCGGTGAGCTGAACAACGGACACGGCAAGGCCCCGCAAACAACTGGTAGAACCCCGATTGTATGGAGAGGGAAGCCCCAGTTGGATGGCCAGGGGCCTCAGAGCTTGTCGATCGAGCGCTTCAGCTGCTCGAGCTCGGGATCGAGCTCACTCACCTTGACGGGCTCCAGCTGGGGGGCCGCCACTCCGCCGGCCAGGCGGTTCTTCAGCGCCGCAAGTTCATCGTCCACCTCGGGCGCCCCCTCCAGGGCCGCAAACTGGCTTTCCAGATCTGCACCGGCCAGCTCGGCGGCCGCTTGGCTGCGAGCCTCCAGCGTCTGCACCTTTTCCTCCATCCGCTCGAAGGCCGCCATTGAGCTGTTGGTGCCAAGGCTGCCGACGGCGCTCTGCAGCTGCTCCTGGGCCTGGGCCGCCTGGGCGCGGGCCTTGAGCATGTCCTTTTTGGTCTTGGCCTCGGCGATCCTGCTCTCGAGGGTGATCAAGCTCTTTTTGAGCTGCTCCACCTGGCCTGCCTGGCTCTGCAGCTGGGTGTTCAGGGCCGTGGCGGTGTCCTGGCAGGTCTTGCGACGGCCGAGGGCCTCACGGGCCAGGTCTTCCTCACCCTTTTTGAGCGCCAGCTCGGCTCGCTCATACCAGGTGGCTGCCTGGGATTCGGCCTGCTCTGCCTGGTTCTGGATGCGCTTCTGGCTGGCGATAGCCGTGGCCACCGCCTGGCGCAACTTGATCAGGTCCGACTGCATGTCGGCCACCGATTGGTCGAGGATCTTGGCCGGATCCTCCATGGATCCCACCGCCGCATTGGCGTTGGCCCGAATCAGGCGGCTGAGGCGATCAAAGAAGCCCATCGAAGCTGGCGGGGGGCGATGCTTGAGGGTAGCCAGAGTTTGGCGCGGTTTACCAGCGGGATTGCCGCACCCCCGATAACGTCAGCCCATGGCCAAGGCCTCCCGCCAGCAAACCCGCCAGATCGGCAACCTCAGCCTGCTGGTTCCTGCTCCGCGCCCACCCCCCAGCGGCCTGGCCAGCTGCCTGCGGGAGCTGGAGCAACGCTGGCAGCAGGGCGGGCACTTGGCGGCCCTCTGGCAGGCCTGGCCCCGCATCGCCGGCGCCCAGCTCGCCCCCCACTGCAGGCCCCTGCGCCTGCACAGCGGCCTGCTCACCGTGGGGGCGGCCCCGGGCCCCTGGCTCCAGGCCCTCCAATACAACCGGCACCAGCTGCTGGGGGCCCTGCGCGCCAATGGCTTCAGCGTGCGCGATCTGCGCCTGGAACAACACCACCCCGCGGCGGCCGCCCCCCCTGGCGGTCTGCAGGAAGGGGAGGTGTGGGCAGCCCACCCCAGCCGGGTGGATGTCCACGGCATGGCCACCTGTCCCCGCTGCAGCAGTCCGGCCCCGGCCGGGGAGATGGCCCGCTGGGGCCACTGCAGCTTCTGCCGCCAGAAGCAGCTGGCCCTGGCAGCCCGCCCCACCGGCTAACTCAATAGCGCTCTGGGCGCGGCAGCCGCCAGTCGGCGGCGACCCCCTGCCGCTGCAGCTGGGCTGCCCGCCCCTCTAGCCGGCGGCGATCCAGGCGCCAGAGGCCATAGATGCCCAGGCGATCCAGCAGCTGGGGCTCGAGGCCCTGCCAGAAGGGCAGGGCGGCGGTGCCGGTATCGATCACCATCAGCAGGGTGGGCTGCTCGCCCGGGGTGCTGGCTGGCTGGCCGGGGCGGGTCTCGGTCCGAAGCCGGTCGGCCAGGTTGACCAGGTTGTGGGGCTCGGCCCCCTCGTAGATCACCACCCGGCGGCCGTAATAGTGCAGGGAGGGCTTGAGCATCCCCACCATCGCCACCGGTTCGGAGGGGCGGGCCTGCCGAACCAGCGCCGAGGCCATCTGCCGCACCGGCAGACCCCGCAGCCGATCACCTAGCTGCCAGGCAGGTTGGAGCACCAAGGGCACAAAGGCAAGCAGGGGAAGCTGCAGCGCCAGCAGGGCGGCGGCGCCACCGCTCCGCCCCTGAGCCAAGCCCAGAACCACGGCGAGGGCGTAGAGCCCCCCGCCCAGCAACAGCCAGCCGCCGGCCAGCAGCTCCGGCGCCAGGCCCGGGATCTCCGGCGCCACGATCAGCGGCACCCAGAGGGGAGAAGCCAGCCAACCGGCCGCCAGCACGGCCGTAAGGGCAAGGCTGAGTCGCCAGGCCCAGCCTTGCCCCCGCTGGGCTGCCAGGGCAATCAGCAGGGCCGCCGCCGGCGTGGCCGGCAGCCAGTAACTGGGCAACTTGGTTGCCGCGGCGGTGAAAAACAGCAGTACCGCCAGCAACCAGCAGGCCGCGAAACGCTGCAGCGAGAGTTCCGGCGCCAGGGGCTTCGCCGGCAGCCAGCTCCAGCGAAGGGGGCCCACCCCCTGGGCCAGGCCCAGCAACAGCAGGGGCGTGGCCGGCAGGCTGGCGATCACCAGTACCGGCACGAAGAACCACCAGGGCTGCAGGTGGTTGTTCACCACCACCGTGAAGCGCTGCAGGTTGTGGTAGCCAAAAAAGCTGCGCCAGAAGGGTTCCCCTGCCACCACCAGGGCGGCCCCGTACCAGGGAAGCGCCACCAGAGCCGTGATCGCCAGCCCAGGCAGGGGCCTCAGGCGCCGCCAGAGCCCGGCCATATCCGCCTGCAACCAGCCAAACAGCAGCAGGGTCAGGCCCAGCAAAACCACTGCCACCGGCCCCTTGGCCAGCACCGCCAGGCCCAGCAGCAACCAGCAACGCCACCAGCCCTGGCCCCGGGCATAGGTCTGCCAACCCAGCAGCAGGCTGAGGGCCAGGAGCCCTGAAAACAGGGCATCACTGACGGCGATGCGGCCCCAGAGCAGCACCAGGGGGGAAAGGCCAAAGGCAAAGGCAGCCGTCAGGGCGACCAGGGCCGGCCGGCCGGGCCGCTGGGGCCAGCGCAGCAGGGTGTCTGCCAGGGCCAGCATCACGGCGCCGCAAGCCAGGGCCGAGGGCAGCCGCGCCGCCCAAGTGCCCAGGGGGTTCCAGAGCTCCTGGCCGGGGAGGGCATAGAGCATCCCCATCGCCCAGTACACCAGCGGCGGCTTATCGAAGCGAGGCAGGCCGTTCACCCGGGGGATCAACCAGTCACCGGTTTCGGCCATGGCCCGGGCCGAGGCGGCAAACAGGGGAGCGGTCTCGTCCACCAGGCCGGAGCTGCCCAGCTGCCACCCAAATAGCACCAGGGCCACCGCCGCCGTGATCAACAGCACCTGGCGGCGCTGGAGCGAAGCGACGGGCGGCGGGGCCATCCGGCCAGGGCGGAAGCTTTGAACCTATCCCGGCCAGATCTACGGGCAGCCGGCGATGGCATTGGGCACCATGGCAGCAGCTGCCAGCTGCCCTTGATGGCCGGATCACCAGCGTCGCCCGCGTGGGATGGCATGGCCCAGCAACTCTGGGAGCAGGGGCAGCAGCAGGCGGCAATCGATCGACTCCTGCTGCCCATCAACGCCGCCAAGCCGGCAATCCCGCGGCAGCTGGGCCTGCAGCTGGTTTATTAGATCTTTCAGCTGGGAGATCTGCCCGGGGCAGAGCTTTTTCTGCGCCGGCTGCTGCAGGTGCATCCGGATGATCTGGAGATCCTCGAGAACCTGGCGGTGATGCTCGGCCGTCAGGGGAAGGCGGCCGAGGCGGCGCCCTGTTTCGAGCAGGTGGTGGCCCGCTCGCCCGGCAACGTCAATGCTTGGGATGGGCTCGCAGCCAGCCTTGCCCGGCTTGAACGTTTTGCGGAGGCGCGTGCAGCCGGCGAGCGCTCCCTGGCCCTGAAAACCAAGGCAGCCCTGCCCCTGCAAGGCTGGCAGCCGCCGGCCGGCAGCCCCCAGCAGCACCTTGAGCGGCCCGGGCGCCAGCAGCTGCGTGATGTGATCGCGTTCTCGATCTGGGGCAGCAACCCCCGCTATCTGCGGGGTGCCCTACGCAATGCCCTGCTGATCCCCGACCTCTATCCCGGTTGGCAGGCCCGCTTCCACCTGGACACCACGGTGCCCTTGGAGTTCAGGGAGCTGCTGCAAAGCCTTGGCGCTGAGCTCCGGCTGATGCCCGCGGGCCAGAGCATGCGCCAGAAGCTCTGCTGGCGATTCCTGGTGGCCAACGATCCGGCCGTGGGGCGCTTCCTGGTGCGCGATTGCGATTCGGTGGTGAACCAGCGGGAGGTGGCGGCGGTGCAGCAGTGGCTCGCCTCCGAGCGCTGGTTCCATGTAATGCGCGACTGGTGGAGCCACACCGATCCAATCCTGGCGGGCATGTGGGGCGGGGTGGCCGGCGTGCTGCCGGATCTGACGGCGCTGCTGAGCGCCTACAGGCCACCCGCCAAGGAAACCGCCAATGTGGACCAGTGGTTCCTGCGCGATCTGCTCTGGGGCAGCATCAGGCCGCTGGCCCTGGTGCACGACCGCTGTTTCCGCAGCGAGGGGAGTGTGCCCTGGCCCGACCCCGAACCGGTCGGCAACCGGCACGTCGGCCAGAACGAATTTGGGGCCCAGCGGGAGGGGCAGTCCCTCTGGCTGGCGGGTTGGTTGCAGCGTTATCCGTGCCTGCAAGTGGAGGGAGAGGATCCGTTTGCACTCATCCCAACTAGCCAAGAGCCACCTGAAGACTTGGTGCTAGTCCGATGGCATAAGCCGCTGGTTGTTGACCCCAAGCCGGCAATGCCCCAGACCATAACTGGTTGGATTATGAATCTCGATCGGGCAACGCATAGATGGGCATGTATGGCACATCAACTTGAGACACTCGGATGGGTCTCGACCCATCAGCGATTTGCAGCCAAAGAGGCCACCATGGATGAAGCGAAGGCGGTTGGATTACCAAGTGCGGGCTATCTAGGCCTGTGGCGCACGACAATAAGCCTGCTAGAGGAATGGCTTGCTGATCAGGCATCTTTAAATAACTTCCTTCACCTCGTTGAGGATGATGCCGTTCTCAATCCATCGCTTCCATTGGCAATCGAGCCCCTGAAGAGCCATCAAGGCATGATCGATATTGTATTTACAGAGTCATTTCTTACAGTTCCTCTCTATCAACGCTTCCGCAGTCTTGACAAGCAAAGGCAGCATGCAAATGGAGGAATTATGGGCACCTCGAAAAATACGACCAGCCCTTGCGTTGAGGCGACAATAGCTTATAATTTGGATAGTTAATTGCATGCCTGGTATGGGCCAGAGAGGCTTCTGGGACGAGCAGCAGAGGGTTGAAAAGCTCAAAACTAAAAAACCTGTTCTTGAGCGACTTTCCCAGTCGATTCCTTGGGAATCATTTCGCCCACTGCTCGAAAGAGGTTATGCGCAAGAGCGGAAAAGCAATGCTGGTCGGCGGAGAATTGATCCTCTGATCCTCTTCAAAATGCTGGTGCTCCAACCGCTTTTCAATTTGAGCGATGATGACACTGAGTTCCAGGTAAATGATCGCCGTTCTTTTGAAGAGTTTGTTGGCTTAGGCGTAATGAACGATATTCCCGATGCTACTACTATCGCCTTTTTTAGAGAAAGGCTTCGTAAGGCTGGGGTAATCGAAGAGCTGTTTGAAAAGTTTGAGGCCTATCTCCGGTCCCAAGGCCTCGAAGCCCGTGGCGGGCAGATAATTGATGCAACGTTGGTTCCAGTGCCACGGCAGCGGAATAGCAGAGAAGACAACAAGGAGATTAAAGAGAATCGCATGCCTGAAGGATGGGACGAAATCTCAAATCTATTGCAGCAAAAGGACTTAGATGCGCGATGGGTTAAAAAGAACGGCATCAATCACTATGGCTACAAGAACAGTATCTGTATCGACGTTGAACATGGATTTATCAGACGCTATGCCGTGACACCGGCCAATATCCATGACAGTCAGATGCTGCCGATGCTCCTCGATCCTGAGAACACAGATGATTATGTTTGGGCAGATTCTGCCTTTGCAGGCGAGCGCTTTGAAGACCTACTGGATCTTGGCGGTTTTGAAAGTTGCATTCACGAAAAAGGCAGCCGCAATCACCCGCTAAGCGACGCAGCCAAAGAGCGTAACCGTATTAAATCAGCAATTAGAGCTTGTGTGGAACATGTTTTTGGCTGCATGAGCATGTCTATGGGTGGCAAGATGACTAGAAAGATTGGGCTTGAGAAAAACAAAGCATGGTGGGGTCTCAAGAATCTGACATTTAACTTCTTGCGATATCTTCTAAGAGCAAATCGTGCATTTGCACTCGAATGAGTAATAATTTTCATGAGGCTGCCTGATTCAATTTAGTCGTTTTGTTGTGCAAATCATTAGATCGTTTGGCGCCGCAAGGCGTTTTTTTTGCAAGCGGCTGTAGGTGTGAAATTCTTGATTTTTCGAGGTCCCCTTATGTTCATGAACGGAGGGCAGTATCTTGCATGCGCCTCTTCTTTTATTTTAACAAGGCGCGGGGCTAAACGCCTCTTGGAAGCAATGCGCGGCATTGAACTAAGCGGCAGGGTGCCGATCAATGATATGTTTTACAGACAACTCATCCGTGAAGGCAAGCTTTCTGCTGCCATCACACTTCCATTTTTAAGCACAATTGCACCCCTCAAAGACAGCGCAATTCAGACCTTTCGAGATCCCCGAGTCTCATTAAGTATGCACGTGGATCTAACCTTAAGAAGGCTGCATTATTTCCAAGCTTGGGAGCCACAAAAGTGCAGCGGAGTATTAAATCAACTAGCCGAACTACTAAGTGTAGCTCTTGCATCTGACGATCTAGAGACGCAAATTCTCGAGTTAATTAAAGCGGCAAGATCAAGGGGGTGGCTTAAGTCGTATTAGGGAGACTCCTGTGAGCGCAACGATCCACACTCCACTCAGCAAATGCAAATAACACAGATATATATATCAGACAACAACGAGCCACCGGTCGGCCCAATAAGGAGTTACATGAACTCCATCAAAGACGCAGCCGCTGGGCACGAATACAAATGTTACAGCGACAGCATGATTGCGCTCTTCTTGCGCGATAACTTTGGAGTGGACGTATTGGCTGCATATAGGCAGCTGAGGCCCTACTCCTTTAAGGCGGACATGGCGAGATATTGTATACTTTATAGATTTGGCGGCTGGTATATTGATGCGGGCATGCAATGGTGCCTGCCATCATTTGATGTCAACAGTCAAGTTGAATTGATAGCGTTCAGGGATATGCAGGAGTTTTTGGGAAACTCGTGGGCATGCGCACCCAGCATAATATATGCAAAGCCAAAGCATCCAGCACTGAAACTTGTATTAGAAAGAGTAATGTCAAATATTCGCAATAGGTACTACGGCCTCACCCCCCTTTGCCCTACTGGGCCAATTCCTTGGGGTGCCGCATTGGCGCAGACAGGATTAAGCAAGGGTTTAGTAATGGGCGATTTCAAGCATACTACACCTTCATATCAGCATAAGAACACATGCTGTCTTTTGCCCAGCGGCCAGATAGTCGCCCGCTGGAAGCCACTACTTCCCGCAGGAGGCAGGCTAAGCGATACCGCAAACAAGGGGTTGAATAACTACATGTCTCTTTGGAAAGATAAAAATGTCTATTGTGATGAAGATGATGATTAACTAAAATTTTACTCAGATTTGTCAAAGCAATTTCAGGTGAGGGGAGCCCCCCCCCGAAAGCCCTCCAGCAATGGAAGCCAGCCTGATCACCCCATCACCTCTGATAAGAACTGGAGCAGCAAAGGGGGTCACGCCAGTGGGACCACACAACTAACGGATCGACATAATGTTCGCCACACTGAGCAGCAGACACTCGATCCACATTAACTGAAGCAGGCCGTGGATCTACGGCCCCAGCGCTGCACATTCCGCCGCAACGCCAAGCCCCTCAAGGCGTCTCTATCAAACGTCGGAAGCTTGATGAATGCCCTTGGCCTGTTTTCGAACAGGTCGGCAACCGGATTACCGGGGAGCGCCCTCAAGCAGGGCTCGACGCAGCACGGCCGGCTCCACCCGAAAATCGGGCCGCCCCAGCGCCTGCTTGATCACCAGCTCCCACAGGCTGGCCACACTGAACACCGGCGTATCGAGCAGCAAGCGCATCGCTGGCCTCAGGCGCCTTCAAACAAATCGGCGATCTCGGCGGCGGCCAGCTGATCAAAGTCATCGGGCACCTGGCACTGGCCTCCTTTCACTTGGGCCACGCCCTCCACCATTGCAGCCCCTGCACCCTGAGAACATCGCCGCGCGCATTCGCTTTGGCGAGTACTGGCGTACTATGCTGAAAGCGGCGAGGGCTCGGCTTGGGTAGGGTTTTGGTCTTCGACATCCAGGGCTGGATCACCCTCGTCATCGGCGGCCTGCTGGCGCTGATCACTCTCTTCTCGTCCTACAGCAATGCATCCCTCCCCTTCGCCGGCACCGTCGCCCTTGATCAGCAAGTCGGAGTACTACTCCTCGTTGCCTTGGTTCCGGCGTTGGTTGGCGATGTTGAACTGGCGACCCGTCGTCGACTACGAGCTGAGAGAGATCGAGTTCGATCGGAGGGAGATCGAGTACAAGCAGAAAATGCAGCAGCTGCAGAAAGAGAGCGAGCAGCTGAAGATCGAAGACGAGCAGCGCTCGATCGCGCACGAGCAGAAGATGAGGCAGCTCGACGAGCTCGACTCCAAGTTAGATGCACTCTTGTGCAGCTCCAGCACCAGCTCGACCCCACCCCAGAGCACACCCGACAACTCCGGGGCTTGATCGCCTTCCTTCTCGAGTACCGGCCGTTCGCCTGAGGGGTGCGGTTCGCGAGGGTGCCTTCGGATTTTCCTTCCATGAGGCAATGACGAGCCCAATCACCCCGATCAACCGGGCCGATCCGTCGGTTCAGAGAGGAGCAGTTGCTCGCTCAGGCTTGCCTTCAACTGGTAGCAGGCCCGCCGCCGGGCGAGCCGGCGCTGCCAAGTAGCCCTCGTGCATGTTCAGCTGCCACAGGACCGTTGCAAGACCCACCCGTTCATCCTGGTCAACGGCCCAAAGAGAAGGGCGTGACTTCTCTGGCGGACAGCGCCGGACCAAACTACGTTTAAGAGTTTGCTGAAAAACCAAGCCTGCGCGAAAATGGATTAACCGCCCAGCCCAGATGCGAGGTCACCGGGAGCGCAGCGGCTCCCTGTTCTCCTACGTGTCGATTGAGGAGCGGATCCCGGCCAGTCATCCGCTGCGGCGGATCCGGAAACTGGCGGATCAGGCCCTCGATCGGCTCAATCCCACCTTTTGCGCGCTCTACGCCGCAGAAGGCCGGCCCTCGGTGCCGCCAGAACAGCTGCTGCTGGCCTCGTTGCTGCAGGCGTTCTACGGGATTCGCTCGGAGCGGCTGTTGCTGGAGCAGCTCCACTACAACCTGCTGTACCGCTGGTTTGTGGGCCTGAGCCCGGATGATCCGATCTGGCACCCCACCACATTCACCAAAAATCGGGAGCGGTTGCTGAACGAGCAGGTCATGGGGCGCTTCCTGGAGAAGCTGATGGGTGCTCCGGAGGTCAAGCCGCTACTCAGCGACGAACACTTCTCAGTGGATGGCACCCTGCTGCAGGCCTGGGCGTCCCATGCCTCACTGGAGCGGACCGATGGTCAGCAGGACCCACCGCCACCGTCGTCAGGCCCTGGCGAGGGCTTTGGCGCTCCAAAGCCCGGTAAGAAGCGGGCCAAGGGTGACTTCCGCGGCATCAAGCTCAGCAACAAGACCCACCGCTCCAGCGTCGATCCAGACGCCTTGCTGGCCCGCAAGTCCAATTCCCACCCGGCCCAACCCAGCTACCGAGGCCACGTGCTCATGGACAACCGCCATGCCCTGATCGTCGATTGCCGCGTTACCCAAGCAGTGGGTACCGGGGATGTCAGCCGCCAAAGCGATGGCGGCTGACATC
Source organism: Synechococcus sp. CBW1108 (assembly GCF_015840335.1). NCBI lineage: Bacteria > Bacillati > Cyanobacteriota > Cyanophyceae > Synechococcales > Synechococcaceae > Synechococcus > Synechococcus sp. CBW1108. Next base: position 2,244,061 of record NZ_CP060395.1, on the reverse strand, counting down.
CCCGGTGCCCACCAAAAAACCATCGGTGCCGACAAGAACTACGACACCAAGGGCTTTGTCGCCGAGATGCGTCGCATCGCCGTGACGCCGCACGTCGCTCAGAACACCGCCCGCTCTGGTGGCTCCGCCATTGATGGCCGCACCACGCGCCACGAGGGCTACGCCAAGTCGATCAATGCCCGCCGCGGTATCGAGAAGGTGTTTGGTTGGATCAAACAGTGGGGCGGTCTGCGCCAATTCAAACTGCGCGGCACCGACAAGGTGAGTGCGGTGTTTGGCCTGCACGTGATCGCCTACAACCTGATCCGGCTGGGCAACCTGCTCAAACCGGCGATGGCGGCGGCATGAACAGGTGGTTGCCCAGAGGTGTGCCAATGAGGCGGCCTCCAGGAAGCCCCAACGGGGCAAAACGCCTGAAATCGGGCGTTCTGAACCGCTGAAACGCATCATTTCAGCCCGAACGGAGCACAATCAGCTCTCTGGAGGGAAAAACGCGGCCTTTCAGGCAGTTTTTCCGCAAACTCTTAAACAGGAGATTAGAACTGGGACGGCCGGAATGGCGACAGGAGGAGTGTCGATAGGAGGAGTGCCGGCGGCTGGCCCATCTCGCCAGGCCTTGCGGCGCTGGGGTAACAGCCTGGGTGTACGGCTACCGGTGGCTATCGCCCGCGCAGCCCATCTCCAGGAAGACCAGGACATCGAGCTGAGTGTTGTGGAGGACGGGGTGCTGATCCGGCCCATCCAGCCCCGGCTGTCGCTGGAGCAGCGCTTGGCGGCGTACGTACCGATGCCGCCTGAGCCGGTCGAAGCCATGGCCTGGGAGCCGCTCGGCGCTGAAGCGACTTAATGACACCACGGCGCTTGCGTGGCACCTGGATTCCCGAGCGCGGCGAGCTGATCTGGATCGATCACAACCCTCTGGCCGGAAGGGAGTTGAGGGACCATCATCCGTTTCTGGTGCTCTCGAGCGCTACGTTTAACTCCGCCGTGGGCCTGGTGGTGGGATGCGCCATGACATCAGCGCCCTACAACCAGGGCTCTTCCATGGCCGTGGATCTTGGTCCGATTCCGGATCGGCCGGATGCCCACAGCTACGTGCTGTGCCATCAGCTGAAATCCTCCGACTGGAAGGTTCGCGGCGCCAGGCCCCATCCCATGGGGGTGGTGCCGGCTGAACAGCTCCAACAGGTGCAGGAGATCGTGGCTCAAATTCTCGGCTTCTGCCCCTGAGAAATCAAACTGGAATCAGCGATATCTTGATCTAACTGACGGTCAAGCACGAGATCATTGCCCCAAGCTGGGGAGACTCATTCAGCCCATCCCGCCCATCAGCCGCACCGGCCCCGGGTAGGCCGCCAGTTGCTGATCGGCCGTAATCAGCAACAGGCCATCGGCGCTGGCCTGGGCCAGCAACAGCCGATCAAAGGGATCGCGATGCAGGGGCGGCAGTGCGTCCACAGCCAGGGCGTGATGGGCCTGGATCGGCAGTTCCTGCCAGCCGCCATCAAGCAGGACTCGGCGCAGCACGGCCGGCTCCACCCGGAAATCGGGCCGCCCTAGCGCCTGTTTGATCACCAGCTCCCACAGGCTGGCCACACTGAACACCGGGGTGTTGGCGTGATCCTGCAGCATCGCCGCCAGGGCCGCAGGCAGCCGCTCAGGTGTGCCCTGCGCCCACACCAGCAAGTGCGTATCGAGCAGCAGGCGCATCGCTGGCTCAGGCGCCTTCAAACAGATCGGCGATCTCGGCGGCGGCCAGCTGATCAAAGTCGTCGGGCACCTGGCACTGGCCGGCCAGCAGGCCCAGGCGCCGCAGCGGCGCCGCAGCAGCGCCTGCTTCGTTGAGGGGGGTGACGCGCACCATGGGTCGGCCGGCCTTGCAGATCACAAACGATTCCCCTGCTGCTGCCTCCTCCACCAGCCGCGAGAGGTGGGTTTTGGCCTCGTGCATGTTCACCTGGCGCATGGCCGTGATCCACCTTCCTAATTCGACCAGCTTAGTCGACTAAGCATCAACATTGGGGTCCCAGGATGGGTTGAACAAACCGTTTCACAAACCCAGCCCAGCCAATACCCACGCCTCAACCCGCTCTGCCAGCACCTCTCGGGAGGCGTTGGCCTGGGCCCACTGGCGGCAGGCGCGTCGATCGATTGCCCCCACCTGGGCCACAGCCGCCACCAGGCCCCCCACATCATCGGGCTCCACCAGCAGCCCCGTGAGACCCGGCTGCACCAGCTCGCCCGGACCGCCGCGGCGGTAGGCCACCACCGGCACGCCGCAGGCCAGCGCCTCCACCACCACGTTGCCGTAGGCCTCGTTCCACTTGGGGGTGTTCAGCAGAGCCCGGCAGCGACCCAGCTGCTCCTGCAGCTGATCGGTGGGCAGGAAGCCTCGCCACTGCAGGGTGCCGGCCGGCACAGAGGCCTCCACCGCCGCCGCATAGGCCCGGTCCTCAACCAGGCCCCACACCGCCAGGGGCAAGCCCAGCTGGGCCGCCGCGGCCGCCGCATCCTCCAGCCCCTTTTCCGGCGCCACCCGCCCGGCCCAGCCCAGTAGCGGCTCCGGCTCGGCGCAAAACCCATAGGCCGCCAGATCAAAGCCATTGCCCAACACCACCGGCGGCTGGGGCAGATTGAAATCCGCTGCCTGAACGGCGCTGTGGAAGGCCAGCCGCCGCTGGTCCCAGCGGGCCACGTCGGCGATCACCCCATCCATGGCATCCCCCACCGAGCCCATGCTGACCAGATGGAAGATCGGCAGCGGCGCTGTGGGGGTCAACCAGAAGGGCAGCCAGTCGTAGGCCAGGTTGAGCACCAGCTCAAAGCCCGCCGCCGGGCCCTCCAGCAGCACCCGCCGCCAAAAGCGCGGCAGCAGCCCATCGGCCAGCATCGTGATCGGGGCGCTGCGCTCCTGGTGCTGGGCACTGGGCTGGGATTGGCCAGTGCAGGTCCAGAGGGTTGCGGCGGCGCAGGCGGGCGGCAGCACCGACCCCCCAGCCGCCAGCACGGTTACCGCGTGCCCCCGCTCCAGCAGGCCCGCCACCAGGGTGGTGGCCGTCAGTTCCACCCCACCGCCACAGCCACTGCCCAGGGCCCCCAAGGGGGTGCTCACCACCAGAATCCGCATCAGGCCTGCTGCTCCAGGAAACCGCCCTGCCAGAGCTGCTTGCGGCGGCTGATCAGCAGCACCGATACCAGGGCCAGCAGCGCCCCAAGCCACTGCAGCGGCCGCAACTGCTCATCGAGCCACCACACGCCACAGAGCAGGGCAAACACCGGCGTTAAAAAAGTGAGCGCCGTGAAACCGGTGAGGTCGCCGCTGTTGGCAAACCAGAAGAAGAGCCCGTAGGCCAGGGCACTGCCGAACACGGTGGCGTAGGCCATCAGGCCCCACTCCGCCGGGCTCCAGGCGGGCAGGGGGGAGCCGGCCAGGCCAACGCCGCCCAACAGGGGCAGTCCGCCAATCAGCATGTGCCAGCCGGTGATCGCCACCGGATCACTCTGGCGGCTGGCGTAGCGGCTCAGCACCGTGCCGATGGCCATCGCCGCCGCCGCCGCCAACATCCACAGTTCCCCGTGGCTCCACGCTTGCTCCCCCAGGGCGGCTGGACCCTCCAGCCACCAATGACGCAGCACCGGCGCCGGCAGACCCAAACAGAGGATGCCGAGCAACCCGAGCAGCAGACCCACCCAGCCCACCGGATTGATCGCCTCGCCAAACAGACTGCGGGCCAGCAGGGCCACCAGCAGGGGCTGGGAGTCGATCAAAACCGAGCCCAAACCGGCCCCGGTCTGGCCCAGGCCCCTGGCCAGCAGGCCCTGAAACAGGCTGCCATCGACCAGGGCGAAGAGCAGCAGCCAGGGCCAATCGCTGGCGGCAACCCGCAGGGAGCGGCCCAGCAGCATTGCCCCCACCAGCACCAGGCCACCTGCGGGCAGCAACCTCAAACTGGCCACCTGCAGGGGAGTGCCCCCCTCCAGCAGGGGCCGCATTGCCGCCATCGCCGTGCCCCAGAGGGCAAAGGGCAGCAACATCAGGGGCCATCGCAGGGCCTGGGGCATGGCGCTTGCTGGCCGGTGGGGGCATTCTTTTTAAGATCCAACCACTTCACCGCACCCCAATGCCCTGGCCCTGGCGTCGCAAGACCCGTCGCACCCTGGCGCGCATCGCCATCGAAGGGCCCATCGCCGGCGCCACCCGCACCCGGGTGCTCAAGGCCATCCACCAGGTGGAGCAGCGCGAATGCCCCGCCCTGCTGCTGCGCATCGACAGCCCGGGCGGCACCGTGGGCGACAGCCAGGAAATTCACAGCTCCCTGCTGCGCCTGCGGGAGAAGGGATGCAGGGTTGTCGCCAGCTTCGGCAATATCTCCGCATCCGGCGGGGTCTACATCGGCGTCGCGGCCGAGAAGATCATCGCCAACCCGGGCACGATCACCGGCTCCATCGGCGTGATCCTGCGCGGCAACAACCTCTCCAAGTTGCTCAAACGTGTGGGGGTGAGCTTTGAAACCGTCAAAAGCGGCCTTTACAAGGACATCCTCTCCCCCGATCGCGCCCTCACCGAAGGGGAAAGGGAGCTGTTGCAAGGCCTGATCGACTCAAGCTACGACCAGTTCGTCGAGGCGGTGGCCACGGGTCGGGGGCTGGACCAGAAGCTGGTGCGGGCCTTCGCCGATGGCCGGGTGTTCAGCGGTGCCCAGGCCAAGGAACATGGCCTTGTCGATGGCCTGGGCGATGAGGAGACGGCCCGGCGGCTGGCCGCCGAGCTGGCCGACCTCGACCCAGCAAAAACCCGAACGATCACCTTTGGCAGCCCGCCGAAACGCTTCGCCGGGCTCCTGCCCGGCCGCAGTCAGCTGCGGGGACTGGGCCAGGCCCTCAGCCTCGAACTCGCCTGGAACGGCCAACCGCTGTGGCTCTACCGGCCATGAGCCAGTCCCCTGTGCTGCGCGCCCTGCGCGGGGCCACCACCGCCGACGCCAACACCGCCGAGGCGATCGAGGCTGCCGTGGCCGAACTGGTGCAGGCCCTGGTGGCGCGCAATGGCCTGGGGGCGGAGCAGCTGGTGTCGGTCACCTTTTCGGTGACTGGCGATCTCGATGCCTGCTTCCCGGCCGCCATCGCCCGACGCCAGCCCGGCTGGGGCCAGGTGGCCCTGCTCGATTGCCAGCAGATGGCCGTAGTGGGTGATCTGCCCCGCTGTATCCGGCTCCTGGCCCATGCCTGGCTCCCCCCCCAGCAGGCGCCGCTCCATCCCTACCTGCGGGCAGCGGCCCAGCTCAGGCCCGACCGGGTCGATCCCTGATCCGGCCGCCACCTGCAGGGCCGACCACCGAGACCAGCGGGCCAGGCCCTGGCTGATGAGAATCGAATTCCTCACCGGTATCTCCCTGATGGGCTTCCCTTCCCTGAGTCGCCTTGCGGCACCCCTGCCTGCCCTGGTGACAGCCGCAGCCCTGGCCGGGCTGGGAGCCCTGGCCCCTGGCGCGCTGGAGCAACCAGCCCGGGCCCAGGGCACCCCGAGCCTGATGGAGTTCCGCTGGGACAACACCAAGGATTACCGCAAGCTCTACTACTTCATGACCGAGACCCAGCGTCTCAAGCGTTCGGAGTACTACCTGATTCTCAGACCTAAAGACCGCAAAACAGCAATTCTGAAGCTGAGCATCAGCATCCCCAGCTATTTCGATGCCAAGATCGATCCCAAACGGGTAAAGCTCTGCAAGATGAGCGAAGGCGGCATGATGTCACGCACCAAGTGCCAGGAGACGATCCCGGCCACGATCGAAATCGCTGAAAACGGCAGCGCCATTGAGATCTTCCCCGACACCCCCATTCCGGATACGGGCACGATTGGGGTTTACATGAATATCTTCAACCCGTTCAACATCGGCATGTATCAGTTCAACGCCCTGGCCCAGGCCCCGGGCGATGTGCCGATTGCCGGCTATCTGGGCAGCTGGCTGATTCAGATCGATCCGCCCAGCAACTGATAGGTTGGCCCTAACGCCCAATACCGACGCGACGAGCGCAGCAACAAGCCAGCCATGACCAAGCGCACCCTGGAAGGAACAAGCCGTAAGCGCAAGCGCGTCTCCGGTTTTCGGGTGCGCATGCGCAGCCACACCGGCCGCCGGGTAATCCGCACCCGGCGGCGCCGCGGCCGCGCCCGGCTGGCTGTTTAGGACCCTTCCCTTGGCCCTGCCCCAGCGTCACCGGCTCAAGGGGCAGCGCGTGTTTGACCAGGTGTACCAGAGGGGAAGTAGGCACCAAGGTCCCGCCATGGTGCTGCGCATCCTCGATGCCCAGCCCGGCCTGCTCCCCCTTGAGCAACAGCTCCACCCCCCAAGCCCCTGGCGCTGTGGGGTGGTGGTGAGCAGCAAGGTTCACAAGCGGGCCGTGCGGCGTAATCGACTGCGGCGCCTGCTCCACGGCCACCTGCTGGCCCAGTCGATCGGAGCAGGTGGGCGCTCCCTCTGGCTGCTGCTTAGCCTCAAACCGGGCAGTGCCGATCTCCCCAGCCTGGCCCTGCTGGGAGAATGCAACCAACTTCTGCACCAGGCAGGCCTGACGCCATGAGCCAAGACAGCAGCACGAGCCAAGAAAGCAAGAGCATCCAGGAGACCGTTTATTACGAGGGTGGGCCGGCCAAGGGGGATCTGGTGTTCAACCTGCTCCTGGGATTGACGCTGATCGGCATTCCCTTTGCCGTCGGAGCGATCGTGCGGGCCCTGTGGCTGCGCTTCCGCATCACCAGTCGCCGGATCGAAGTGAACGGCGGCTGGCTGGGCCGCGATCGCACCCAGGTGGTGTACAGCCAGATCCGGGAGGTGCGCAGCGTGCCCCGGGGCTTCGGCCTGTGGGGCGACATGGTGCTGGTGCTGAACGATGGCTCCAAGCTGGAGATGCGCTCGGTGCCTGGCTTCCGCGAGCTGGAGACCTACATCGAGGAACGCCGCCAGGCCAAGAGCTCCACACCGAAGGGCATGGCCGCCTAGACCATCAGTCACACTGAGCCCACGCTCCCCCCTACCCCCAGAGCCCCTCTGCCGTGATCGGGTACATCTCCGACAATCTGCTGCTGCCGATCCTCGATTTCTTTTACGGATTGGTGCCCAGCTACGGGCTGGCGATCATTGCCCTGACGGTGGTGATCCGGCTGGCGCTGTTCCCCCTGAGCGCCGGTTCGATCCGCAATGCCCGGCGCATGCGCATTGCCCAGCCCGCCATGCAGAAGCGGCAGGCCGAGATCAAGGCTAAGTACGCCTCCAACCCCCAGAAACAGCAGGAAGAACTGGGCCAGCTGATGAAGGAGTTCGGCAGCCCCCTGGCCGGCTGCCTGCCCCTGGTGGTGCAGATGCCGATCCTGTTTGCCCTGTTCGCCACCCTGCGGGGCTCACCGTTTGCCGATGTGCCCTACACCCTCAACCTCAAGGTGCTGCCCGCTGAGCAGATCGCCGCGGTGGAGCCGAAACCTTTTAACAGCGCCAGCCACTCGATCTTCATCACCGAAACCAGCCACGTGCCCGTCATTGCCAGCCTGGAGGGCGGCACCAAGCTGGGCGTGGGTGATTCGGCCCAGGTGAAGCTGCACACCAAAGAGGGCGACAGCTTCGCTTCCGTGCTGCAGGGCATTGACGGCGGCGACGCCTTTGCCCCCACCTGGAGCGTCACCAAGGGCGACGGGGTGGTCAGCGTGGCAGCGGATGGCACCATCACCGCCCTCGGCACCGGCGATGCCACCGTGGAGGCCAAGATCCCCGGCCTGGCGGCCCGCAGCGGCTTCCTGTTCATCAAGGCCCTGGGTCAGGTGGGCTTCATGACCGACGGAGCCGTCAACTGGGACATCGCGATCCTGGTGGCCGGATTCGGCGCCAGCCTGTTTGCCTCCCAGATCCTTTCGGGCATGGGCATGCCGGCCAACCCCCAGCAGTCCACGGCCAACAAGATCACGCCGGTGATGATCACGGGCATGTTCCTATTTTTTCCCCTGCCGGCCGGGGTGCTGCTCTACATGGTGGTGGCCAACATCTTCCAGGCCCTGCAGACCTTCCTGCTCAGCCGCGAGGCCCTGCCGGACAACCTGCAGGCGATCCTCGACCAGCAGATGGCCCAGCAACCGGTCACGGTCAGCGCCAGTGGCAGCCGCATGCCCTTCGAGCCCAAGGGCAAGAAATAACCCACCCTCCTGAGCCCTTGCCCGTCCAATCCGAGCCCGTTCCCCTGCGCCCGCTTCCCCTTCAGGAGCTGCAGTACCTGGATGGGGGCCGCCACTGGCAGATCGGCCAGCCGATCGCCGGGCTGGCCACGCTCACGCCGGTGCGGGGCGAACTGCAGGCCACCCACCTGGGCAATGTGCTGGAGGTCAAGGGCAGGGCCGAAGCGATCGTGACCCTCTGCTGCGACCGCTGCCTTCAGCACTTCAACATGACCCTGAGCGCCGCCAGCACGGAGCTGATCTTGATCGGCGCGGCAGAGAGCGATGACAGCCAGCTGGTGGAAAGGCTCGATCCGAGGGGCAGCTTCGATCCGGAGCACTGGATCTTCGAGCAGCTGAGCTTGCAACTGCCGATCGTCAATCACTGCGGCAGCCACTGCCCGGGCCCTGCCACCTGGAGCAGCGCCAGCTCCGGCATCGACCCCCGCTGGCAGGCACTGCAGAACCTGACCCCCTAGGCGAGCCGCCGTGACCGACAGCTGGGGCGACCAACTCGATCTCCTGATCCGCGCCCGCACGCCGATTCTCTGGATTCGCAGCCTGGAGGAGGAGCGGGTTGAAGCCCTGCTGGAGCAGGCAGCCCAACGGCTGGGCGGCCGCACCCTGCTGCGCTGGGACTTCATCGAGGGTCTCGGCGGCGCCCCCAACCGCAGCGGTGAGGCCGCCCGCAACCCGATGGCTGCCCTGGCCTGCCTCGATCCGCTGCCGCCCGAGCAGGCGGCCATGTTGGTGCTGCGCGATTTTCACCGCTACTGCGAAGATGCGGGCGTCTGCAGGCGTCTGCGCAACCTGGCGGCCAGCCTGCGCCAGGCGCCCCGCACCCTGGTGATCACCGCCCCCGACTGGTCGATCCCAAGGGAGCTCGAAGACAGCATCACCCTGCTGGATCTGCCCCTCCCTGCTGCGGAGGAGATCCGAACCCTGCTGAGCACAATTGCCAATGCCAGTGGCCATCCCCTCAGCCCCGGGGTGGCCGAACAGCTCACCGCCGCCTGCCACGGCCTCAGTGAGCAGCGGGTGCGCCAGCTGGCCGCCCGGGCACTGGCCCGGCGCGGCCAACTCGGGGAGGAGGATCTGGCCGAGGTGCTGGAGGAGAAACGTCAGGCGATCGCCAAGAGCGAGCTGCTGGAGTACTGCCCCAGCGAGGCCAGCCCCGCCGACATCGGTGGGCTCGAGGCCCTCAAGCACTGGCTGGAGCAGCGCCACATGGCCTTCAGCGAAGAGGCGATGCGCTACGGCCTGCCCCTGCCCCGCGGCGTGCTGCTGGTGGGTCCCCAGGGCACGGGCAAATCGCTCACGGCCAAGGCGATCGCCCACAGCTGGAGCATGCCCCTGCTGCGCCTGGATGTGGGCCGGCTATTTGCCGGCTTGGTGGGGGCTTCCGAGGCCCGCACCCGCGACATGATCCAGCGGGCAGAGGCCATGGCGCCCTGCGTGCTCTGGATCGATGAGATCGATAAGGGGTTTGGGGGCGACTCCCGCAGCGATGGCGGCACCAGCCAGCGGGTGCTGGGCACGGTGCTCACCTGGATGGCAGAGAAAACCAGCGCCGTCTTCGTGGTGGCCACGGCCAACGGGGTCGACAAGCTGCCGGCCGAGCTGCTGCGCAAGGGCCGCTTCGACGAGATCTTCCTGCTGGACCTACCCAGCGCCGAGGAGCGCCGGGCGATCCTCGATCTGCAGCTGGGGCGACGGCGACCCAGCCACACCATCCCGCTGGATGTGCTGGTGGACCGCACGGGCGGATTTTCCGGCGCCGAACTCGAGCAGACGGTGATCGAGGCCATGCACCTGGCCTTCGCCGAGCAGCGGGAATTCGGCGAGGCCGACCTGATCGCCGCTGCCAGCCAGGTGGTGCCGCTCTCGCGCACCGCCCGGGAACAGCTTGAGGCCCTGCAGAGTTGGGCCAGGGGCGGCCGGGCCAGGCTGGCCAGCGCCCGAGTTGATTTCGGGGAGTAACGAACTTAGACGGCAGGTAACAAGGCTTGCCCCCAGGCCTACTCAGCCCAAGTCCCTACCCCTACGGTCGGGTCCATACGCCCCCTACGCCATGACCCCGACCCCCCACAGCCGTCCGGAAATGGTCAACCAGCTGGCCGTTGCCTGCCTGGGCGCCGGGGTTGTGACCACGGTGGCGGTGGCCCAGGGGCAGAACCCCCTGACCGCCCTAGCCATCACTCTGTTTTCCGCCCTGGCCGCCGTGATGGTCGGCCAGGTGCTCTGATCAGATCAGATGCGATTAGCAGATCAGTTGGCTGAGGGATCGGCCATCGCCACGGGGATCCTGGGAACCGGGAAACCGTTGCTGCAAAGCACATCGACAATCATGCGGTTGGTGTCGAAATACACCTGCCAGTAGTTGTCGGTGTGGGTGTAAGGACGGACCGCCAGCCGGGGCCCCCGTTCGCTGAATTCCAGCACCTCCACATCGCCCCCCATGCCCTCAAATTGATTGGGCAACCAGTTCAACTCGGCGGTAGCCGTGGACCGAATAGTTCTGAATGGTGTCGCCGAACAATTTGCCGTTGGGCACGATGTTGCGCACGTTGTCGGGTGCCAGCAGCGAGGTGACGAACATGCCGATTTCCTCCACCGTGCCTGTAATGCCGGCAGCGGTGATGAAGTCGCCCACACTGAAGGGCCGGAAAACCTGCAGGAAAACCCCGGCGGCGAAATTGCCGAGCATGCCGCTCCAGGCCGCCCCAAGCGCCACACCGGCGCCGGCGAGCAGGGCCGCGAAGCTGGCTGTCTGGATGCCGAAGAAGCCCAGAATGGCCACCACTAGGATCACTCGTAGCACGGCTCCGAGGATGTTGATCAGATAGGCGACGACAGTGGCATCAAGGGCTCTTTGGCGCAAACTTTTGCGCATAATGCGCATTGCCATCTGAATCAGCCAGCCACCGGCAATCCAGAGGGCAACGGCCCATACCAGCTTGAGCACAAAGGGCACAATCGTGCTCGCCAGAAGCAAGGAGAAATCTGGGATCGGCATAGCCTCGGACCAAGTAAAAACCAAACCTAGATAGCTTCCACCCGGCCGTCAATGCGACACCAGAATTTGCAAAGCAAGGATTCAGAAGGCCAGGATATAAACGCAGGCCCCGAACTGCCAGCTGATTTCCGCGCCCAGCTACCCGCCCTGGCAAACAAGACCTACTTCAACTACGGCGGCCAGGGCCCCCTGCCGAGCTCCTCCCTCGAGGCCATCACGGCCGCCTGGCGCACCATCCAGGAGCTGGGCCCATTTTCCGGCGCCGTCTGGCCGTTTGTGGAACAAACCACCAGCCAGCTGCGCCAGCACCTGGCCGACTGGTTTGGCGTGCCGGCGCACCGGCTGGCCTTCAGCGAAAACGTAACCAGTGGCTGCGTACTGCCGCTCTGGGGCCTGCCCTGGCAGGCCGGCGACGAACTCCTGATCAGCGACTGCGAGCACCCGGGGGTGGTGGCCGCCTGCCGCGAACTGGCCCACCGCCAGGGACTGACGATTTCGACCCTGGCGGTGGCGGATCTGCGCGGCACTGTCGCTGACACCAACAAGCAGGTGCTGCGGCGATTGGATCGCCAGCTCAGCCCCGCCACCCGATTGGTTGTGCTTTCACACCTGCTCTGGAATACGGGCCAGGTGATGCCGATTGCAGCGGTAGCCGGCCAGCTCAGCTCACACCCCAAGCATCCCTGGCTGCTGGTGGACGGGGCCCAATCCCTTGGGGCCATTCCCATCGAAGCAGCCGCAGCTGCCGACATCTACGGCTGCACCGGCCACAAATGGTGTTGCGGACCCGAGGGACTGGGAGCAGTAGCCCTATCCGAGCGGGTGGTGCGCGAGGCCAGGCCCACCCTGATCGGCTGGCGCAGCCTGAGCCACGCAGCCACCGGCCAGAGCGAATTTCACACCGACAGCCGGCGCTTTGAAGTGGCAACCTCCTGCATACCCCTTTGCGCTGGGCTGGAGCAATCCCTGCACCTGCTGGAGGAGCAAGGCACTGCCGAAGAGCGCCTGGCCCTGATTCAGCGCCGCAGCGGCTATCTCTGGCAAGGACTGCAGGCCAACCCGCGGGCCCGCACCCTGCTGGAGCTGCCGCCACCAGCGGGGCTGGTGAGCTTTGAGCTCAGCGGCGAAGATCCGCAAAGGGTGGTGAAGCTCCTGGGTGAACAGGGCATCTGGCTGCGCAGCCTCGACGATCCCCACTGCCTGCGGGCCTGCACCCACATCTTCAGCACCGAAGCTGAGATTGACCAGCTGCTTGAAGCTTTGCAAACGGTCTGAGTCGCTCCCAACTCCAAACAAAAAAGAGGCTTACGCCCCTTATCTAGATCCAGCCTGCCTAGATCTAATTGGGATCAGGAAGCCTGGTCGCTGAACACATTGCGATAAACCCAGCCAGCCAGCAGGGCCCCCACAATCGGCGCCAGCCAGAACAACCAGAGCTGACCCATCGCTTCCACTCCGGCCCAAACAGCCACTGCAGTGCTCCGGGCAGGGTTCACTGATGTGTTGGTCACCGGAATACTGATCATGTGAATCAGCGCCAAGGTGAGGCCGATAGCAAGGCCAGCAAAACCAGAGGGTGCCAGACGATCGGTGGCCCCAATAATCACCAACAGGAAGAAGAAAGTGAGCACCAGCTCCACGATCAAGGCCGCCCAAAAGCCATAGCCACCCGGCGAATGGCTGCCCCACCCATTTGTTGCAAGCGGGTTGCTGCCAGACATTACTAAATCAAACGCCGGTCCACCGGCCACCACCAGCTTGATGAAACCTCCCGCCAGCACACCCCCAATCACCTGAGCCACGATGTAAGGAAGCAGCTCCGAACCCTTCATTCGGCCGCTGGCCCAAAGGCCGAAGCTCACCGCCGGATTGAGGTGACATCCAGAGATGTGGCCAATTGCATAGGCCATGGTCACCACCGTGAGACCAAAGGCCAGCGACACGCCCAGAAAGCCCAGGCCAAAGGGATTGCCCGGGGCAATATCAGATCCAGTGATGTAAGGGAAATTAGCTGCGATTGCGGCACTGCCGCACCCTCCCAACACCAGCCAAAAAGTACCGAAGCCTTCGGCAAGAAGCTTCCTGCCTATTGGAATAGAGGTTGTCACAAAGATGGTTGATACAACAATATAAATATATCCAGACCACCTGGCACCAACAAGACACCGGGCACATTCCGAAGCATTCAGCCCTAAGTGGTCCGCCGGCGGCGCAGGGCTTTCTCCGCCTCTTCCCGATCGTCGAAAGGAACCTTGGTGGTGCCGAGAATCTGGTAGTCCTCGTGGCCCTTGCCGGCGATCAGCACCAGATCCCCAGGTGCGGCCGTGGCGATGGCGGCGGCGATGGCTGCCGCCCGGTCGGCCTCCACCTGCATGGATCCTCCAGGAGGAATGCCTGCCACCACGTCGGCCAGGATCTGCTGGGGATCTTCGGTGCGGGGGTTGTCGGAGGTCACATAGAGCTGGTCGGCCAGCCGCGCTGCGATCGCACCCATCTGGGGGCGCTTGCTGCGGTCGCGGTCACCGCCGCAGCCAAACACGCAGATCAGACGCCCCGCCGTGAAGGGCCGGCAGGCCGCCAGGGCGTTTTCCAGGCCATCGGGAGTGTGGGCGTAATCCACCAGCACCGCCGGAGCCCCCTGGCCATCCCCCACCACCACCCGCTCCATCCGGCCGGGCACGCCGCCGAAGCTGGCCAGCCCCTCGAGCAACCGGGGCAGGGGGACTCCCTGCTGTACCAAGGCTCCAACCGCCTGCAGCAGGTTCATCAGGTTGAAGCGCCCCACCAGCGGCGAGTGGAATGACCCTTCCCCCGCCGGCGTCCGCAGCACCCCGCGCACGCCAGCTGCGCCGAGCTGCAGCTCAGCGATGAACAGCTCGGCGCTGGGGTCTTCCAGGGAACTGCGCCAGCAGCTCGCGCCCAACCGTGCCGCCAGCTGGGCTCCCCAGGGGTCATCAGCATTCACCACCGCCCCGCCCGCCAGCAACGGCTCGGCAAACAACCGCGCCTTGGCCTCGAAGTAGGCCTGCATAGATGGGTGGTAGTCGAGATGGTCTTGACTGAGATTGGTGAACACGGCCCCGGCGAACCGACATCCCGCCACCCGCTGCTGATCCAGGGCATGGGAGCTCACCTCCATGGCACCGATCTGGGCACCGGCCTCGACGGCCTGGGCCAGCTGGGCCTGGAGCAGATCGGCGAAGGCGGTGGTGTGCTGGGCGGTGACGCTCTGGCCGGGCCAGCGGTTCACCAGGGTGCCGAAGAGGGCCGCCGGCCGGCCGGCAGCGGCGGCCAGATGCTCAATCAGGTGGGTGGTGGTGGTTTTGCCATTGGTGCCGGTGACCCCGATCAAGGTGAGCCGCTGGCTGGGCTGGTCCCAAAACTCTGCCGCCAGCAAACCCGCCCAGCGGGCCAGGGGATCGGCTGCCACCAGCACCCCATCCCCTGGGCCAGGCGGGTGGGCCGCGGCCGCCGCAGGGCTGATCACGGCCGCCAGGGCCCCGGCCCGAAGTGCCTGGGGCCAGAAGCAACCCCCATCCACCTGGGTGCCTGGCAACCCCACAAACAGGGAGCCGGGGCCTACCCGGCGGGAATCGCAACTGATGCCGGCCAGCTCCCCGTCCGGCAAGTCCGCCGGCACCTCCAGACCCACCTGCCGCAGGACCGAATGGAGCAGCTGGGTCATGGCACCAGTTGGCTGAATGGGGACTTTCTAAGCCTCCTGGCCGAAAAAACCCTGCTTCTGCAACCAAACCTGCAAGCCGGCCCCGGTCAGCCGCGGCGGCACCCGAGGCAACTCCCGATCCCCAGCCGATGAGCGCAGCAGCAACACGGGCACCTCCAGCCCGTAGCGATGCTGCAGGGCCGGGTCAGTGTCCACATCGATCACCACCACTGCCGGCGCAGGGGCCAGGGCGGCCAGCTTCTGGCCAAGGCCCTCACACAGGCAGCAGCCCTTGCGGGTTATCAGAATCAGCGAATTCATCTAATCGGGTACGGGATCACAGCCGCAGGGGGTGAACGGATGGCAGCGCAGTAGCCGCCCCAGGGTGAGCCAGCTGCCGCGCCAGGGGCCATGGCGACTGATCGCCTCGAGGCCATAGGCGCTGCAGCTGGGGATGAAGCGGCAGCGGGGGCCCAGCAGGGGCGAGAGCCAGCGGCGGTAGAAGCCAATCAAGCCAAGCAACAGAGCCGCCACCAGCCCCGCCAGCCCCCCGGGCCCAGCGGCTGCGAGCGACGCCAGCGTCGGCTCGGGCTGCAGCTCAAGGTCGCGCGGCCCAACCGATAGGATCGATCGTTGGCGCATCAAGGTGCGAGCAGGCGGGTTCCCCCAGCATGCTCGAAGCCACGGCGCCATGGGGGCCTGTCGCTTCCCTCGTCCTTTGAATACCTCTTCATGTCTCGCTACCGCGGCCCTCGTCTGAGGATCACGCGGCGCTTGGGAGACCTTCCCGGTCTCACCCGTAAGTCCGCCAAGCGGTCTTATCCCCCCGGTCAGCACGGCCAAGCCCGTCGCAAGCGCTCCGAATACGCCATCCGCCTCGAAGAGAAGCAAAAGCTTCGCTTCAACTACGGCATCTCCGAGCGCCAGCTCGTGCGCTACGTCAAGAAGGCGCGCGCCCAGGAGGGTTCCACCGGAACCAACCTGCTGAAGCTGCTCGAGAGCCGCCTCGACAATGTGTGCTTCCGCCTGGGGTTTGGCCCCACCGTGCCCGGTGCCCGCCAGCTGGTGAACCATGGCCACGTGACCGTCAACAATCGTGTTGTGGACATCCCCAGCTACCAGTGCAAGGCCGGCGACGTGATCGTCATCCGCGAGCGCAAACAGAGCAAGAAGCTGGCTGAGAGCAACCTGGAATTCCCCGGCCTGGCCAACATCCCACCCCACCTTGAGCTCGACAAGAACAAGCTCACAGCCAAGGTGATCAGCAAGTGCGAGCGCGAGTGGGTCGCCCTCGAAATAAACGAACTTCTGGTGGTGGAGTTCTATAGCCGCAAGGTTTGATCCCAGCGGCCCAGGTCAGTTCAAACCCCTTTCCCCGGCTGGTTGCGTTCAACCGTCCGGGGCTTTTTGTTGGCGCCAGCCGATCCCCACCACCTCCCCCAACAGCCCGCTAGCGATGCGCCGCAGCGAGCGGCGGCCCAGGCCCCGGAAGTTCAGCTCGCCCCCCAGAAGCCGCACCGCCAATGGCGTAGCCCGCGGCTGGGCGATGCCGTAGCGGTAGGTGAGGCCGCTCAGGCCGTAAAAGAGCCGCCCCAATCGCCGCGCCGCCTCAAAATCATCGGCGAGCAGGCCATGCACCCGGGCGGTGTGGCTGCAGGGCTGGCCTGCCAGTAGCGCCTCGGCCGCCAGCCGGCCGCTGCGGATGGCATGGAACAGGCCGTCGCCGAAGAGGGGATTGATCAGGCCGGCCGCATCGCCCACCAGCAGCACCCGGCCATCGGCGCTGTGCAGCGGTTCCGGCCCGTCCCAGATGGGCAGGGGATGGCCGTGGCCCCGCAGGCCGCGCAGGCGAGCGGGGTCCACCCCCAGGGCGGCGGCATATGCCCCTATCGCCGCCATGATGCGGGAACGGGCGCGGGGGTCGCGGCGCAGGTCCCGCTGGCGGCCGTAGAAGAGGCCAGCGCCGATGTTGAGGTGGTCGGCCTTCGGGAACACCCAGGCGTAGCCGCGGCGCAGGGCGCCGTATTCCAGATGCAGCAGATCCGGGCGCAGCAGCGGATCGGCCGGATCCCAGCGGTGCGGCACCTCCAGCTCGAGGGCCAGGGCGATCCGCGCTGAGCGGCGCAGCCCCACGGCGGCGGCCACCCCTCCGGCGGCCCCATCGGCACCGATCACGGCATCGGCCAGCAGCGAGCCCGCCGCGGCTTCCTGGCCCGCCACGGCCCGCCGCCGCACCTGCAGAGTCACGCCGCCAGCAACGCGCTCGAGGCCCGCAAAGGCATGGCCCTCCAGCAGCTCAACGCCGGCGGCCTGGGCCTGGCACACCAGGGCATGGTCGAAGCGCGGCCGCTGCACCATCAGCAGCCCGCGCGATTGCTCCGGCGGCGTGCCGGGCGGATCAATCGGCGCCTCCACCGCCCGGCCGAAACACCAGCTGTGGCGCATGTAGCGCACCCGCGTATCCACCAGCGCCTCGGGGGCCAGGTCGAGCAGCTCCCGCTGCACCGGCACCGGCATGCCGCCGCCACAGGGCTTGTGGCGGGGCAAGGGCTGCTTCTCCAGCAGGGCCACCCGCAGCCCACCTCTGGCCGCCACCGCCGCCGCCGTGGCGCCGGCCGGCCCGGCCCCCACCACCACCAGGTCGTATCGGGGCCGCTGCTCGTGGGCTGGCGGTGCCATCCCCGTCAAACTCCGATCAGGGTTTCCAGGGCCGCCGTCACATCCGCCTGGCGCATCAGCGCTTCGCCCACCAGTACCGCATCGGCGCCAGCGCTCTGCACCCGGTCGAGGTCGGCGCGGCTGGTCAGCCCCGATTCGCTCACCAGTAGGCAGCCCTTGGCTCGGATCTGCTCGCCATAGCTGGCAGTGAGCTGCTCGGTGGTGGCCAGATCGGTTTCAAATGTGGCCAGGTTGCGGTTGTTGATGCCGATCAGCTGCACGCCCTCAAGGGCCAGCACCCGCTCCATCTCTGTGGCGTCATGCACCTCCACCAGGAGGGTGAGGCCGAGGGCCCTGGCCACCTTGAGCAGGTAGGCCATGTCCTGATCGCTCAAGATCGCCGCGATCAGCAGGGCCGCATCGGCACCGGCGGCCCGGGCCTGAAATAGCTGGTAGGGGCTGAGGATGAAATCCTTGCAGAGCAGGGGCAGGTCGACCACCTGGCGCACCTGCACCAGCACCTCAAAGCCGCCCTGGAAAAACTGCCTATCGGTGAGCACCGACAGGCAGCTGGCCCCACCGGCCGCATAGGCCCGGGCGATGGCCTCGGGGTCAAAATCCTCGCGGATCACCCCCTTGCTGGGGCTGGCCTTCTTGATCTCGGCGATCACCGCCGGCTTGCGACAGGCCGCCCGCAGGGCCGCTGAAAAATCCCGGGGCGCGGGCAGATCGGCCACCTGCTGCTTGAGTTTCTCCAGGGGCACCCGCTCCCTGGCCGCGGCCACTTCACGGTCCTTCTCCCAGACGATTTTCTCGAGGATGTGGCGCGGTTCGCTCTCCTTGTGGCGGATGGCGTACTCCAGATGGAGCACCTTGACCTTGGGGTTGGGGGGGCGGCGACGGAACTCCATCTCAGACCCCCACCAGGGCAGGGGCAATGGTGGCCGCCGCCTGCTTGTAGCCCGCCTCCACCACCTCGCTGAGGGTGGGATGGGTGTGCACCTCAGTGGCCAGTTGCACCACGCTCTGGCGGCGGGCCACGGCGTTGGCAATCTCCTGGATCAGGTCGGCCGCATGTAGGCCGTAGATGTGGGCACCGAGCACCTCGCCGCTGCTCTTGCTGAACAGCAGCTTCATCAGGCCGTCGCTCTCCAGCTCGGCCAGGGCCTTGGAATTGGCCTTGAAATAGCTGCGCACAGTTCCCAGCTCAAAACCCTCCTTGGCCGCCAGGGCCTTGGCATCGACCTCGCTCAGGCCCACCGAGCTGATCTCCGGGTGGGTGAAGGTGGCCGCCGGAATTGAGCGGTAATCGATCGCTCGGGCGTGGCCGAGGATGTTGTCGATCGCCACGGTGCCCTGGGCGGCTGCGGTGTGGGCCAGCATCATCTTGCCGGTCACATCGCCCACGGCCCAGAGGTGGGGCAAGGGTTCGCCGCCCACCAGCACCCGCATGTGGTCGTCAACCGGGATGAAGCCGCGCTCGGTCTCGACCCCCAGCGCCGCCAGGTTCAGCTCAGCGCTGGTCGGCACCCGGCCGGTGGCCACCAGCACCGCATCCACCTCCAGGGTCTCCACCAGCTCCTTGCTGCCCATGTCGGCCAGCTCGATCGTCACCGGGCAGCCGGGCGTCACCTTGCGGGCCAGCAGGCCGGCGCGGGCGTCGATGTCGCGGCCGTCGATCAACTTGCGGGCGGCCAGCTTGGCGATGTCGGGATCGAAGGTGGGCATCACCCGATCCAGGGCCTCGACCATCGTGACCTCGCAGCCCAGGGCCGTGTACACATCGGCAAATTCCAGGCCGATGTAGCCGCTGCCGATGATCGCCAGCCAGCGGGGCAGCCACTCCAGGCTCACCGCCTCGTCGCTGGTAAAGACGGTGCGGCCGTCGGTCTCGATGCCACGGGGCACAAAAGGCTCGGAGCCGGTGGCGATGATCACGTCTCGGGCGGCATAGGTGCGCTCCACGCCGCTGCCGCTCTCCCGCACCGTCACCCGCTGGTGAGCGGCCAGGCGCCCCTTGCCCAACAGAATTGACACTCCGGCCCGCTCGAGGGTCTTGGTGAGGTTGGTGCGGATCGTCGCCACCAGCTGGTTGGCGTGGTCGGCGATCTTCTGGCGCTCGAAGCGCACCGGTGCGGCATAGATGCCGAAGCCGGCCAGGTGCTTGGCATCGGCCAGCTCCCGCACCCGGCCGCTGGCAGCCAGCAGGGCCTTGGAGGGCACACAGCCCCGGTTAACGCAGGTGCCGCCAAGGTCACGGGATTCGACGATGGCGACCCGTAGACCATGGTCAGCGGCGTGCTTGGCCGCATCGAAGCCGCCGTAACCGGCCCCGATCACGATCACGTCGTAATCGAAACCTGATCCGGGGGAGGGGGCGTTGCTCACCGGGCAGCACTGCGGTTGTAGGGGGCATTCTCCCCCTTCAGGCTCCGGCCTGCTGCCGCAGACGTTCGAGCAGCAGGGGGGCCGCCGCCACCGCCACATTCAGGGATTCCACCGCCCCGCTGTGGGGAATGGTGACCCGCTGACTGGCCAGGGCCTCCAGGTCCGCGGACACGCCGGCCCCCTCATTGCCGAGCAGCAGCATGGTGGGCAGCCGCCAGTCGAGCTGCCAGTAGGGCAGCGGCTCGGGCGGTCCAGCCCCGGGGCGAACCGCCACCACCAGCTGCAGCCCCGCGGCCCGCGCCGCCGCCAGCCGCTCCCCCAGGGCTGCCCGGGGCTCGCGCCGCAGCGGCAGGGCCAGGGCCGCCCCCGCCGAAGCGCGCAACACCTTGGGTTGGAGGGGATCGGCCCCATCAGCCAGCCACAGGGCCTCAACGCCGCTGGCCAGGGCGGTGCGCATCAAGGTGCCGAGATTGCCGGGATCCTGCAGGCCATCTAGGGCCAGAACCAGAGACGGCCAGGGGCCGGAGCTGGCCTCCGGCGGGGGCGGAAGGGTCAGCACCACCCCATCGGGATGGCGGGTTGTGGCAATGGCCGCCAACACCTCTTCACTGACCAAGTGGCAAATGCAGGCCTCCGGCAGGGCGGCAGCCAACCTGCTCTGGCGGGCCCACCAGGGCGGCGTTGCCAGCAACTCGAGCGGCTGCAGCCCCAGCCGAAGCACCTCCTCGAGCAGGTGGGTTCCCTCCAAAAGCAGCAGACCCTCCTGGATCCGACCCCTGGCGTGGTGGAGCAGCCGCAGCCTCTTTACCAAAGGATTGCGCCGGCTGGTGATCGGTTCTGCGCTGTTCAGCCTGGCGCTGGTCACCAGCTCAGAAGGTCTGGTGCCTGCGCACGTGCATCTGGTTCTGGAGCACCAGCTCCTTGCCTGCCAGGTCGAGGCCCCGCACCGCGGCCACTTCGCCCTTGAGACCCTCGGCCTGAAGGTTCTGGACGAGCTTTTTAAGAACCACGTCCTCGATGGTTGTCTGGTCGAGGCTTTCGGGGGTGAGGCTCTCCAGAAACTTGCCCACCTTCGAGGCCATCAACTCGGAGGCATTCGAAATCTTGAGGACGATCATAAAAAAATGCGGATGGGGAGACTTGAACTCCCACGACATTGCTGCCACTAGTACCTGAAACTAGCGCGTCTACCAATTCCGCCACATCCGCGTGGCCGTCGCCGGAACGACTCAGAAAAGATAGGACATCAGGGGAGACCCGTCAGCACAAGGTCAGCTCAAGATCAATGGCCAGGGGGGCTCTTGAGATCAAGCCCAATGCCTTGAGATCAAGCCAGTTCCGCCAGCGTCCGCCTAGACGGACCCAACTTTTGTTGTCAATATGCCCCAGCAGTAGGTGGACAGCCCTTCCATGAGCTTGAACGCTGTTCAGCCCCGCTCGATTCCCCAAATCATTCTTAACCCCCAGCTGGAGATCAGTGGTGGCCGCAGCCTCAGCGGCGAGCTCCACGTGAGCGGGGCCAAGAATTCGGCGTTGGTCCTGATGGCCACCTGCCTGCTCACCCGCGATCCGGTTCGACTGCGCAACGTGCCGCCCCTCACCGACATCTCGGCCATGGCCGAGATGCTTACCAGCCTCGGTGGCCGGGTGCGGCGCCAGGGTGACTGCCTGGAACTCAGCGGCGAAACGGTCAATAATTCCACGGCCCCCTACGAGCTGGTGAACAGCCTGCGGGCCAGCTTCTTCTGCATCGGTCCGCTGCTCGCCCGGATGGGCATGGCCAAGGTGCCCCTGCCGGGCGGCTGCCAGATCGGCACCCGGCCCGTGGTGGAACACGTCAAGGGGCTAAAGGCCCTGGGAGCCCAGGTGACCATTGAGCATGGGATCGTCACAGCAGTCGTCCCCGGCCGGGGCCATCGGCTCACCGGCGGCCGCATCCACATGGACTGCCCCAGCGTGGGGGCAACCGAGACCCTGATGATGGCTGCCGCCCTCGCCGATGGCGAGACTGTGATCGACAACGCTGCCCTCGAGCCCGAGGTACTGGATCTGGCCGGCCTGCTGATCGCCATGGGCGCCAGGATCCGCGGCGCGGGCACCCCCACGATCACGATCGTCGGCGTGGAGCGTCTCCACGGCGCCGACTACGCGGTCATCCCCGACCGCATTGAAGCCGGCACCTTTCTGCTGGCTGCGGCCATCACCCGCTCCCAGCTGCGGGTGTCGCCGGTGATTCCCGAACATCTCGGTGCCGTGATCACCAAACTCGAGGAGGCCGGCTGCAGCATCGAGCACGACGGCATCGGCCTCACGATCAAGGCCGACCAGATCAATGCCGTTGACCTGCGCACCCAGCCGTTCCCCGGCTTCCCCACCGATCTGCAGGCCCCTTTCATGAGCCTGCTGGCCACGGCTAGGGGCACCAGCGTGATCACGGAAAATATCTTTGAAAACCGGCTGCAACACGTCGCAGAACTGCAGCGCATGGGAGCCGATATCCGCATGCAGGGCAACACCGCCTTCGTCGAGGGGGTTGCCCGCCTCAGCGGCGCGCCGGTGCGGGGCACCGATCTGCGGGCCTCGGCCGCCATGGTGCTGGCCGGTCTCGGCGCCGAGGGCATCACCACCGTGCGGGGGCTGGAATTCCTCGATCGCGGCTACGCCAACCTGGAGGGCAAGCTCAACGCCGCCGGCGCCCGCATCCAGCGGGTCAGTGGCCATGGCAGCGGCGCGGGCATCGCCGCCTAAGCTCTGTATCGCGGGAGCGTGCCGGAATTGGTAGACGGACTCGACTCAAAATCGAGCGCCTTCGGGTTTGTGGGTTCGAGTCCCACCGCTCCCATCTCGCCGGTGTCCACATCAGCAGTGATGGGAACCTATGCCCGCTTCCCGATCAGCCTCACCCGGGGGCGGGGGGTGTGGGTCTGGGACAGCAAGGGAAAGCGCTACCTCGACTGCGTAGCTGGCATCGCCGTGTGCACCCTGGGCCACAGCGACGGGCGGATGAAACGGGCCCTCGGCCGGCAACTGGGCAAGCTTCAGCACGTTTCAAACCTCTATCGGATTCCGGAGCAGGAAGAGCTGGCCGAGCTAATCCGGGCCCGCAGCTGCCTGGATAGGGTCTTTTTCTGCAACTCCGGCGCCGAGGCCAATGAGGCAGCCATCAAGCTGGCCCGCAAGCACGCCAACCTGCGGGGGACCAGCGGCGGCCGCGGCGATGACCAAGGCCCCCTGATCCTCACCGCCCAGGCCAGCTTCCACGGCCGCACCCTGGCCGCCGTCACCGCCACGGGCCAGCCGAAATACCACCAGGGCTTTGAGCCGATGGTGCAGGGTTTCCGCTACTTCCCCTACAACGACACCGCCGCCTTCGAAGCCCTTCTGGCCAGCTGCCAGGCCGGGAGGCCGCGGGTGGCGGCAGTGCTGCTGGAGCCGATCCAGGGCGAGGGCGGGGTCCATCCCGGCAACCGCAGCTTTTTCCAGCGGGTGCGCGAACTCTGCGACGCCCACAAGATCCTGCTGATCTTCGACGAGGTGCAGATCGGCATCGGCCGCAGCGGCCAGCTCTGGGGCTACCAGCAGCTGGGGGTGGAGCCCGATGCGATCACCCTGGCCAAGGGGCTGGGCGGCGGCATCCCGATCGGGGCCCTGGCGGTCAAGGCCAAGGTGGACCACTTCTGCCCCGGCGACCACGCCAGCACCTTCGGCGGCAATCCCTTCGCCTGCCGGGCCGGCCTGACGGTGTTGGCCGAACTGGAGCGCCGCGACCTGCTCAACCACGTCCAGCGGATGGGGGCGCTGCTGCAGGAGCTGCTGGCCGCCCTGGTCAGTCGTCACCCCACCCTGCTGGAGGGGGTCCGGGGCTGGGGCCTGCTGCAGGGGCTGGTGCTGCGCGAGGAGGCCCCCAACGCCCCCGCGATCGTCACAGCTGCGATCGAGCAGGGCCTGTTGCTGGTGCCCGCCGGCCCCCGGGTGGTGCGCTTCGTGCCGCCGCTGGTGATCCAGCCCCGCCACCTGCGCCTGGCCGTCGACCGCCTCGAGCGCGCCCTGGTGAGCCTTGCCTGAACCGCCCGCCAGTGGCGATCCCTTTGCCGACCTGATCGAACCCTTCAGCCGCCGCGGCGTTGATCTGGGCCTGGGGAGGCTAGGGGCTGCCCTGGCCGAGCTGGGCCATCCCGAGCGCCGCTTCGCCGCCGTGCAGGTGGCGGGAACCAATGGCAAGGGTTCGATCTGCACCCTGGTGCACCGGGCCCTGCTGGCCTCTGGCCTGCGCGCCGGCCTCTACACCTCGCCCCACCTGGTGTGCTGGAGCGAGCGGATCCTGATCGGGGCCGGGCCGATCAGCGTCGCCAACCTGCGCCACCAGCTGGAGAGGGCCACGCCGGCCGCCCGCCGCCACCTGCTGACGCCGTTTGAACTGGTTACTGCGGCCGCCTTCCTGGCCTTCGCCGCAGCGGAACTGGAGCTGGTGGTGCTGGAGGTGGGTCTGGGGGGCCGGCTCGATGCCACCACCTGCCATCCCGACCGCAGCGTGATCGGCTTTGCCTCGATCGGTCTCGACCACACCGAGATTCTGGGGCCGGATTCAGCCACGATTGCCGCCGAGAAGGCTGGCGTGCTCCAGCCAGGAGTCAGCGCCTTCAGCGCCCCCCAGGACCCTGCTGTGGCGGCGGTTCTCACCGCCCAGGCCGGGGCGGTGGGGGCCGAGCTGCACTGGGTGGAGCCCTTGGATCTGAACGCCTGGCACCTGGGGTTGCCGGGAGCCGTGCAGGCGAGCAACGGCGCCGTAGCCCTGGGGATGCTTAGGGCCCTGGCGGAGCGGGGCTGGCCGATCGACGCGGCAGGTATCCGCCGCGGCTTCGCCGGCGCCCGCTGGCCCGGCAGGCTGCAGCAGGTGCGTTGGCGCGGTTGCCCCCTGCTGCTCGATGGGGCCCACAACCTGCCCGCCGCCATCGCCCTGCGGGCCGAACTCGACACCGAGCCAGCCCGCCATGGCCTGAAGCCAGGTCCCCGCGCCTGGGTGCTGGGCATCCTGGCCAACAAGCAGGGGCCAGAGATCGTCACGGCTCTGCTGGCCCCGGGCGATCGGGCCACGATTGTGCCGGTGCCGGGCCACCCCAGCTGGAGCCAGCCAGCCCTGGCGACCGCCTGCCCCCAGCTCGCCCCCCAGCTCAATACCGCCCCAGATCTGGCTACAGCCCTAGGGCAGCACGGAGCCAGCACGGCACCATTGATCGTGGCCGGCTCCCTCTATCTGGTCGGGGAGCTTCTCAGAGGTGCTCTCCTGGATGGCCCACTCCTGGATGGTCCACTCCTGGATGGTCCACTCCTGGACAGGAAAGGTCCAGAGTGAAAGGCCCGACCCCCCTCGCCATGGCCCATCCCCTGGGCAAAATCCTGCGCAATGCGCTGGCCCCGGTGCTTGCCTTGAATCTGGCTCTGGCTTTGAATCTGGTCCTGGCTATGGCCCTGGCCCTGGTGCCAGCGATGCCGGCGGCCGCCGAGTTCAGCGGGGTTGACTACACCCTGACAAACCAGAACGGCCAGGATTTCAGCGGCCAGAACCTGGCCAACACCTCCTTCGCCGGCGCCACCGGACGGCAGGCCAATTTCAGCGGCGCCGACCTGCACGGCGCGATCCTCACCCAGGCGGCCTTCCCGGAGGCCAATTTTGCCGGCGCCGATCTGAGCGGCACCCTGATGGACAAGGTGGACTTCTCCGGCGTTGATCTGACCGGGGCCAATCTGACTGGGGCGATTGCCTCGGGCAGCAGCTTCTATGGCGCCACCGTCACCAATGCCGACTTCAGTGACGCCCTGATCGACCGTCTCGACCAGCGCTCCCTCTGCCGCGACGCCGAGGGCACCCACCCGGGCACCGGCGTTGACACCCGGCTCAGCCTGGGCTGCTGAGCCAGCCGCCCAGCTTGCCGGGGTTGAGCAAACCGGCCGGGTCATGGGCGGCCTTGGCCGCCACCTGGTCGGCATCCACCACCCCCAGGCCCCCATCCTCGACGCTGATCACGTGGGGGTTGAAGATCACGGCGCCCGCTTGGCGGCAGTCAGCCATCAACCGCTCCAGGGCCTCCTCGCCCCGCCAGCGCAGCAGCGGCAGGGCGGCCAGACGCGCGCCCCCCTGCTGCCTGACGGCCTCCAGGTGCCAGAGCAGGTCATCGCCCCACCGCTCCCTCAGCAGGTCCAGGCAGGGGGCCTCCGGCTGGGGCAGCAGCATCTGCAGGTAGGTCCAATCCGGATTGCGGGCGCGCCAGTGCAGGGTGGTGTGGTTCCAGCTGAGTTCGCGCAGCGGCAGGCCCCGGCTGCCGCCCTGGGGCGCCTGCCAGTGGATCTGGCCGCCCAAGGCCGCCAGCCAGGCCGGCAGCACCTCGAGGGCATCCGGTGCGGCCAGCAGCAACAGGCGCTGTTCCGCCGCCAGGGGCGCTGGGCAGCCCCCCGGCCAGGGCAGCTGCTGGGCGATCGGCGCTGCCAGCAGGGTCAGGGCCTGGAGCTGGAAGGCGGTGCCCAGCAGGGCCTGGGCTGCCGCCAGGGCCCTATCCCAGCTGTCAAAACCCACCACCAGCTGCTGCCACGCCACCAACTCGGTGGTGGGCAGGCGCAGGGCGGTGAGGATGCCGTTGGTGCCATAGGCATGGTTGAGCGGGGTGCTGGCAGCCGCATCGAGCCGCAGCAGCCGGGGCTCGGGTTCGACGGTCACCACCTCCAGGCCCAGCAGGTTGCCCGGATCGCGCAGAAAGCCCCAGCGCAGTGAACCAATACCCCCGGAGCCGCCGGCGATGAAGCCGCCGATGGTGGCGCTGCGGGCGGTACTGGGCACCAGGCGCAGGGCCCGGCCCAGGGGCTCGAGCTGCTGGTTGAGGCCACCCATCAAGCTGCCGGCCTCCACCTCGATCACCCCCGTGGCGGCATCGACGTGGCGCAGCCGGTCAAGGCCGCACAGATCGAGCACCAGCCCCCCCTGCAGCGGCACGCACTGGCCGTAATTGCCGGTGCCGGCCCCTCGCACCGTCAGAGCAATGCCGTGGCGGGCACAGGCCCCCGCCACCAGCCGCACCTGCTCAAGGCTGGAGGCCGATGCCACCAGCTGGGCCCGGCAGCCCCGCAACCGCTCCACCAGCACAGGTGAGTAGTCGGAGTAGTCGCGCGAGAGGCGCTCCAATTCGGCCGGTGCCTCCGCACCCAGCAGCGGCATGGACGGATCCAGCCGGCCCAGCTCCGCCGCCAGGGCTGCGATCCGGGCCTCTGGATATCTAAAAAAGCCGGAATAGTCGGGCTGTAACTCAGCCATGGGAGACGGGGGCGGGGGTGAATAGGAGAGGGGAGGGCAGCTCCTGCTCGGGAGGGGGCAGCCACTGGCCGCCGCGCAGCACCCGCCGCTGGGGCGGCCGGGCCAGCAACTCGCCCCAGGAGCCTGCCCCCAACAGCACCAGGTCGGCGGGGGCACCCACCCGCACCACCCCGTCCCAGGCCAGTTGGAGCACCGCGGCGGCGGCGGTGCTGAAGGGGGCCAGGCCAAGGCGCTGCCAGGGCATCAGCTGACACAGCGGCGCCGCTAGGCGCAGCAGCTCGATCGGATCAAAATCCCCGCCGGGATACCAGGGATCCTGCACGTTGTCGCCGCCGATGGCCAGCCGCACCCCGGCCCGCTGCAGGCTGCGGATCGGCGCCAGCGGGCGGCGCCAGGGGGTGCGTTCCGGCCGGCGCCCCAGCAGCCAAAAATTAGTCGTCGGCAGGGCCACAACGGCGATCTCCGCCTCGGCCAGCCGGTCGGCCAGCCGGTCGCAGGCCCGCGCTGAGAGCAGGCCCATGCTGCTGGCGTGGCTGCAGGTGATCGCCACGGCCCGGCGCTGCTCCAGGGCCAGCCCAGCCACCAGATCAACCCCGACGCCGGGATAGGCGTCGGATTCATCGACGTGGAGGTCCACGCCACAGCCACAGCGCTCGGCCAGCTCAAGCAGGGCCAGCAGCGCCTCCCGATCGGCGATGCGGCGGGCCAGCCCCTGGCCATAGGGGGGGCCGATCACCCCACCCAGCAGCCCCTGGCCGTCCGCCACCCTGCGGGCCAGGGGAACGCCGTCGGGGCTGAGCCAGTGCTCCACAGGTGCCATCGCCACCAGCTGCAGCTCCACCCGGCCAAGCCAGCGCTGGCGGGCTTCCAGCAGGGCATCCCAGCTGGGCTGGGCCGCCGGCCCCAGGCTGTCAACGTGGCTGCGGATGGCCCGCAGACCATTGCGCCAGGCCCGATCCAGGGCCCGCTCGGCCCGCTCGGCCACCTGCTCGGCCGTGCGCTCGCCGTGTTCGCACTGGTTGGCCGCCATGGCCGCGGCCATGGTGCCCTGGCGGTTGGGAAAGGCGACGGCGCTGAAGGCCTTATCGAGGTGGGCATGGGGCTCCACCAGGGGCGTGAGCGCCAACGGCAGCCCGGCGGCCGTGGGGGGCGCCGCGGCCGGCAGGGGTTCGATCGCCGTGATCTGGCCAGCTGCTACCCGGAGCCTTAGCCACACCAGACCATCGGCATCGGCCCCAAAGCCCACCGCCAGCCGTGGATCCAGCAGGCCGCGGGGCAGGCGCACCAGCAGCGAGCTGGGCCCAGCAGCAGGGTTCACGGCCCCTCCTGGGAGTTGTCGCTGCTGGCCGCGATCAGCACAAACTGGCCGGCCACTGCCAGCACGGTGGAGCGGAAGCGCGGCACCTGCCAAGCCAGCACGGTCTGGCCACCCACCTCACTGCGGTAGAGGCTCGCCACCACCAGGTTGGTGCGGCGGGTGTGGCTGGCCACAACGCCAGCCAAGGCCTGGCGCTGGGCCTCCACCAGCTCCTGGCAGTTGGGTATCGCCATCCGCAACAACACGGGCAGCCCGCCCTTGACGCAGAGCTCATCGCTGATCTCATCGACCAACCGGTCGGTAGCAAAAGCCTCGAAGTCGGCCGAGGCTGGGTTGGTGAGTGCCAGGCCGGAGCCGGCCAGCGCCAGCAGCAGCAGGCCTGAGCGCCAGGGGGCACGGGCGGGGAGGTCCGGACGGCCGGGCAAACGAGGCGTGGCTGAATGGCTTTCCAGGTTGGCACTAAATCGGTCCAGGAAATGGAAACCCCCCTGGCCGGGAGGCTTGGTACATTTGGGTAGTTTGAGGCGGGCGTCGCCAAGCGGTTAAGGCAGCGGCTTGTGGTGCCGCCATCCGGGGGTTCGAATCCCCTCGCTCGCCCTTGTTTCCCAGCCGTTTCCACCCAGGTGGGGACGGTTTTTTTATTCAGCCAGCGGCCAGCAGAGCATCCAGCAGCTGGCCAGCGCCCTGCCGCACCGGATCGACGCAGGCCAGGCCCGTCTCGGCGGCGGTGGCCGCCAGGGCTGCGTCTGCTTCAGCGCCGGCGAGCCGGGCGGTGTTGAGCGCCACGGCCCGCACCCGGGGCCGCAGGCCATCGGGCCGGCCCAGGGCCGCCAGCGCCTCCACGGCGGCGATCAGCTCCGGGAGGGGGGGAATGGCCACTGGGGCGGCCCCGGGCCTGGTGCGCACCTGGCTCTGGCCAGCACGATGCACCAGCAGCAGATCGGTGGGCTGGCTGCCGCGCAGCAGCGGCAGGGTGGCGGATGATCCCGGGTGGCAGAGGGAACCCTGTCCCTCGACAAGCACCAGCGCTGCTGGCCCAGCCCCGGCGGCCGCCTGCAGCACCGCCCCTTCCACCGCCCCGGCGGCGTAGTCCACCCGCACCGCATCGAGGGCCACCCCGGTGCCGGCAATCAGGATCCCCGCCTGGCCCGTGCCCACAAAGCGGGCATCGAGCCCCCGGCGCAGGCCTTCCGCCTGCAGCTCCAGGCAGGCACTCATCTTGCCGACGGCCATGTCGGAACCCACCGCCAGCAGTCGCCGGCAGGGCAGGGCGGCCGCTCGCGCCGTGGCCACCGCCAGGGCTGGGGGCTCCTGGCGCAGGTCCCAGATCCACTGGCCGGGCCGGGTGCAGGCCCCTGCCAGCTCGGGATCGTCGCCCAGGCGGCTGTGCAGACCACTGGCCAGGTTGAGCCCCGCCTGGAGCCCCACCAGCACATCGGCGCGCATCAGCTCCGGCAGCCGCCCACCGGAGGGGGCCAGGCCCACCACCGCCGCCGCGGGCCCGTAGGCCAGGGCGGCGGCCATGTCGGCCACCACCGGCACGGCCCGGGGGATGCCGGTGATGGCCCGCAGGTCGGCGCCGGCGAAGGCCGGATCGATCACGGCGACGATCGGGCCGGAGCGGTAGCGCAGCATGGCCAGGCCGGTCTTGCCCGAGAGGTCGTCGAGGCCGCCGTGCTGCAGCAGCACGATCGGGGCGGAGGCGCTCAACATGGCTCCTGCCTCAGGCTGATGCCCAGCCCGGCCCCCGAAGGGGGCACCAGCACATCGGCGTCCAGGTGCAGGCCGCTGAAGGGGTCGTCCACCAGGTTCAGGTGGCTGTCAAGGTCGGGCCAATTCACCAGCGGCAGCAGTTGGGCGGCGGCGCCGTTGAGCAGGGCGGCATCGGAATAGCAGCCCATCATCACCCCCAACCCCAGCCGCCGGGCCGTACGGGCCATCAGTAGGGCTTCGGCCAGGCCGCCGCTCTTAAGCAGCTTGATGTTGATGCCGTCCACGTGGGGGGCCTGCCGCAGCAGGTCGGCCAGGTCCCAGCAGCTCTCATCCGCCACCAGCGGCAGCGGGCAAAGCGGATGGAGCGCCGCAAAGCCGGCCGTGTCGGCCTCGGCATCGGCCTGGGGCGCCAGCGGCTGCTCCAGCAGCACCACGCCGGCCCGCGCCAGGGGCTCCAGCATCGCCCTGGCGGCATCGAGCGTCCAGCCACCGTTGGCATCCACCTGCAGCTCGCACGCCACGCCAGTGGCCCGGCGCCGCTGCTCCAGGGCTGCCGCCACGGTCTCCAACAGGGCCAGATCGTGGGCGAGACCATCGGGGCTGCCCAGCTTGAGCTTGATGCGGGTGGCGGGCAGCTGCTGCCACCAGCGCTCGAGCCGCGCCAGCACCGCCGCGGGCTCCCCCAGCCCGAGGGTGACGCTGGTGGCGACACACGCTCCCGGATCCAGGCTCCAGAGCCGGTGCAGCGGCTGGCCCAACCGCTGGCCCCACCAGTCGTGAAGCGCCAGATCCAGGCCGCAGCGCGCCGGCGGGCTGAGCCCCGCCAGCAGCGGTTCAAGGGCCTGCAGGGGCTCGGGCGCCATGGGCACCAGGCACGGGGCGAGAGCCTCCAGCTCCGCCGCGATGGCGGTGGTCTCGTAGGCGCGGTGGCCAGTGTCGAAGCCGCCGGTCTCGCCGCAGCCCGTGATCCCGTCGTGCTCCAGCACCACCAGCAGGTGCTCCACGGCGCTGGTGCTGCCGCGGCTGATCGCCAGCGGCACGGCCTTGGTGAGCGGAAAGCGGCGCAGGCGCAGGCGCATCGGGGCTGGGGCGCTGCCGTCAAGCTGGCACGGCCCGGGGCCGGCGTCAGCGTTGGCGGCGCCCGCCCCTGCAGGGCAAGGGGAGCGGGACGGATGGCGCACTATGTCTTTGCGCTCGCTTCGGTCGCATCGGCGACAGTTCGCCAGGTTGGGCTCAGGCCAGGTTCCAATCCCGACCGTGTGCCTGCATGGCCCCCGCAACCCAGTCGACGGTGATCCTCGGGTTGCTTCAGGAGCTCCACGACCGGCTGTCCCAATGCCAGGAGGGTGCCGTTGCGGATTACATCCCGGAGCTGGCCAAGGCGGTCCCCCGGGACTTCGGCATCGTGGTGGCGATGGCCGATGGCCGGATCTATGCGGTGGGCGAGACGGAGAAGCCGTTCACCATCCAGTCGATCTCCAAGCCCTTCGCCTATGGCCTGGCGCTGCAACAGCTCTCGGTGGAGCACATGCAGCGCAAGGTGGGGGTGGAACCGTCGGGGGAAGCCTTCAATGCCATCAGCCTCGATCCGGAAACGGGCCGACCGCGCAACCCGATGATCAACGCGGGGGCGATCGCCACCTCAGCCCAACTGCAACAGCTGGCCGGTGCCGGGGCCGAGGCGCTGCTGCTCCACTTCTTCTCCCAGCTGGCTGGGCGGGAGCTCAGCATCGACCTGGAGGTCTACGCCTCGGAACGGGACACCGGCCACCGCAACCGGGCCATCAGCCACCTGCTGCGCAATGTGTCGGTGATCGAGGGGGATGTGGAACCCGGCCTCGACCTCTATTTCCGCCAGTGTGCGATCAGCGTCACCTGCCGCGATCTCGGTGTGATGGCGGCCACCCTCGCCTGCCAGGGACGCAACCCGCTCACCGGCGAACGCCCCCTGGATGCCCCCACCACCGTTCAGATGCTGAGCCTGATGGGCACCTGCGGCATGTACGACGCCGCCGGCCAATGGCTGCACGATGTCGGCATGCCCGCCAAGAGCGGGGTGGCCGGCGGCGTCCTGGCCGTGGTGCCCGGCCAGTTCGGCATCGCCGTCTACTCCCCGCCGCTCGACAGCTACGGCAACAGCGTGCGCGGGGTGGCCGCCTGCAAAGAGCTCTCCGAGCGCCTCAGCCTGCACCTCTACGACCAGAACCCCCTGGGCCGCTCGGCCATCCGCCGCAGCTACACCGGCAACCACATTCAGTCGCGCCGCTGGCGCACCAACACGGAACTGGTGCACCTGCGCGATCAGGGCCAGTCCCTGCGCATTCTTCACGCCCAGGGGGTTCTGGATTTCTACGGAACGGAGCAGTTGCTGGCCAACCTGGAGGGCATGGCGCGCAGCGCCAGGGTGATCGTGCTGGACATGCACCACGTGCAGGAACTCCTGCCCAATTCCCTGGAGATGCTGATCCAGACGCTGGGTGAACTCGACCGCCAGGGAATCCGGGTGGTGATCTCCCGGGCCCAAGGACTGATCGAGTCGCCCCGATGGGCCGACCTCCTGGCCCAGACGGGCATTGAGCGGGTGGATGAACTGGACATCGCCCTCGAGCTCGGCGAAAAGCTGTTGCTGCAGGCCCGCGAGGCGCGGCCCGACCGACCATCACCGGAACGTCCGTCGCTGCTCCTGCAACTGGATCCGCCCCAGCGACAGGAACTGGAAAGCCTGCTGGTGCCGCGCACGGTGAAGACCGGCGAACGGGTCATCCGCCGAGGCGACGATGGCGACAGCCTCTTCCTGATTGTCGCGGGGCACTTCACCACCGGGGTCCACGTGCAGTTCGGCAGCGGGGACAGCCGTCACTCACGCCTGGCGACCTTCACCAGCGGCATGTGCTTCGGCGAGATCAGCTTTCTCAGCGGCAAGCCCCGCAGCGCTGACGTGGTGGCCGATGAACCTGGGGATCTGCTGGTGCTCAGCCGCGACGACTTCGAGCGCCTGCGGCTGCGTTCCCCGGAAACAGCGATCCAGTTGCTGCTGGCCCTCTCCGCCGAACTGGGTGGGCGGCTGGGGCGCACCAGCTATCAGCTCTCGGTGATGGACCACCTCTGAGCGGGGCGTCGCGGCGGGGCCATCGATCGCGACAATCAGCCATGGTCGACACTGGTTGGATGATCGCGACCCTTTCCCAGCCCAGCGCCAGCGCAGCCCCGGCAACAGGACCGGCGCCCGGCCAACGCGGCAGCTACTGGATCACCACCTTCGGCTGCCAGATGAACAAGGCGGATTCCGAGCGCATGGCCGGAATCCTGGAGTCGATGGGCTATCGGGAGGCCGAGGCGGAGCTGGAGGCCGATCTGGTGCTCTACAACACCTGCACGATCCGCGACAACGCGGAACAGAAGGTGTACAGCTACCTGGGCCGCCAGGCCCAGCGCAAACGCACCAACCCCAACCTCACCCTGGTGGTGGCGGGCTGCGTCGCCCAGCAGGAGGGGGAATCGCTGTTGCGGCGCGTGCCCGAGCTGGATCTGGTGATGGGCCCCCAGCACGCCAACCGGCTCGATGTGCTGCTGGCCCAGGTGGAGCAGGGCCAGCAGGTGGTGGCCACCGGCGAGCACCACATCCTTGAAGACATCACCACCGCCCGCCGCGACAGCAGCGTCTGCGGCTGGGTGAATGTGATCTACGGCTGCAACGAGCGCTGCACCTATTGCGTGGTGCCCTCGGTGCGGGGCCAGGAGCAGTCACGCCTACCGGGCGCCATCAAGCTGGAGATGGAGGGCCTGGCCGCCCGCGGCTTCAAGGAGATCACCCTGCTGGGCCAGAACATCGATGCCTACGGCCGCGACCTGCCGGGCATCACCCCCGAGGGCCGCCGCAGCCACACCCTCACCGACCTGCTCCACCACGTGCACGACGTGGCCGGAATTGAGCGGATCCGCTTCGCCACCAGCCATCCCCGCTACTTCACCGAGCGACTGATCGATGCCTGCGCCGAGCTGCCGAAAGTGTGCGAGCACTTCCACATCCCCTTCCAAAGCGGCGACGATGAGGTGCTCAAGGCCATGGCCCGGGGCTACACGGTGGATCGCTACCGCCGCATCGTCGAGCGCATCCGCGAGCGCATGAGCGATGCCGCCATCAGTGCCGATGTGATCGTGGCCTTTCCGGGCGAAACCGACGCCCAGTTCCGGCGCACCCTGGCCCTGGTCGAAGAGATCGGCTTCGACCAGGTGAATACCGCCGCCTACTCGCCGCGGCCCCACACCCCTGCCGCCGACTGGCCAGACCAGCTGGGCGAAGCGGTGAAGGTGGAGCGGCTGCAGGAGCTCAACGCCCTGGTAGAGCTCACGGCCCGCCGGCGCAGCGAGCGCTATCTCGGCCGGCTCGAGGAGGTGCTGGTGGAGGGCAGCAACCCCAAGAAACCAGAGCAGGTCGTGGGTCGCACCCGCACCAACCGGCCCACCTTCTTCCCCGGCCAGCGCCCCGATGGCACAGCGATCCACCCCGGCGAGCTGGTGACGGTCCAAATCGAAGAGGTGCGCCCCTTCTCCCTCAGCGGCAAACTGGCCTGAGTTTTGGCCCCGTGGGCACCAGCCGATCGGCATGAACAGCTTCCCCACCGCCGTTGGTCTGATCCTGGGGGGAGCCTCCGGTGAGCACGAGGTCTCGATTCGCTCCGCCGCCACCGTGGCCGCCGCCCTGCGCCATCCCTCCAACGCGGCTCGCTACGCGCTGCACTGTTTCTACATCGATCCCCAGGGGCGCTGGTGGGGCCCCGAACTGGCCGACGCGGTGCTGGCCCAGGGCAGCCCAGCCAGCGCCGAGCAACTGGAGGCGGCGGCGCGGCAGAGCGGCCACTCCCTGGCGCGCGGCGGCTTCCGTGGCTTCCCAGCTGCAGCCCTGGAGATCGAGGTGTGGTTTCCGGTGCTGCATGGCCCCAACGGCGAAGACGGCACCATCCAGGGACTATTCACCCTGATGCAGGTGCCTTTCGTGGGTTCGGGGGTACTGGGCTCGGCCGTGGGCATGGACAAACAGGCTATGAAAGCCGCCTTCGCCGCCACCGGCCTGCCCCAGGTGGCCTATGCCTGCGTCAGTGCCAGCCAGGTGGCGTCAGATCCCGAAGCCCTGATGGGGAAGCTCGAAACCCAGCTCGGCTACCCCTGTTTCGTCAAGCCGGCCAATCTGGGCTCCTCGGTGGGGATCAGCAAGGCCACCGACCGGGCCAGCCTGCTGAACGGCCTGCGCACCGCCGCGGCCCTCGACCCGCGCCTGGTGGTGGAGCAGGGCGTGGCCGCCCGGGAGCTGGAATGCGCAGTGAAAGGAGGCGGCGGCGCACCCCTGCAGGCCTCGGTGCTGGGGGAGATCTGTTTCGATGCCGACTGGTACGACTACGACACGAAATACAGCGAGGGCAAGAGTCACACCGTGATCCCGGCGAAGGTGCCCGAAGCGATCACCGAGCGGGCCCGCGCCATGGCCATCGAGGCCTGTGGGGCCGTTGGGGCGATGGGCCTGGCCCGGGTGGATTTCTTCTACAGCGAAGCCAGCGGCGAGCTGTGGCTCAACGAGATCAACACCATGCCCGGTTTCACCAGCCAGAGCATGTACCCGATGCTTTGGGCCTCCAGTGGCATTCCCCTGCCGCAACTGGTGTGCGAATTGATCGAGGGGGCCCGAGAATGGCACCAGCCATCCCTGGGAGTGCCAACGCCATGACAGAAGGTCTGCTCTGGCTTCCCCTGCTGCTGGTCTTTGTGCTGGTCACGGCCCTGGGCTGGTTGGAACGACGGCGCCAGCGGCTGTTCCGCGAATGGGCTGAGGGCTCGGAACTGGCCAAGCTCGACAGCTGCGGCGGCGCCCGACTGGTGGATGGGGTGCTCAGTTGGTGCCGCTTTGAAGCCGGCCAGATCCAGGAAGAGGGCTCCTTTGTCATCAAAAACCTGGAACTGGTGGAGCTCCTTTCCCTGCACTCCGGCGAAGCCCCCCTCACCGATGAGAGCCAGGGGGCCTGCCGGCTGCGGCTGGTGGGGGGAGGGGCGCGCAAAGATCTGCCCTTCGCCGATGCCGAGAGGGCGCGGCGCTGGATCGAGGAGCTGATGTCTCGCTCCCGCTGCGAACTTTGAGCCAGTTGCGGGGCTTTTTGAGGTGAGCACCCCTTCGCCGCCCGGGTCGGAACGCCGGCGCCAGCTGCGTCAGCAGCGGATCAGGGAGCGGCTACGCAACTCCTGGCGGCTGGTGGTGCTGCTCGCCCTCTCCGGCGGCCTGGGCTATGGCCTGCTGCGGCAGGGCTGGATGTTGAGCGGGCCCAGCCAGGTGGAGGTCATCGGCAGTGAGCTGGTGAGGCCAAAGCACGTGGTGCAGGCTGCCCAGCTGACCTTTCCCCAGCCCCTGCTGGCACTGGAGCCCAAGCGGATCGCCACCGCAGTGGTGAATGCCCTGCCGGTGGAGCAGGTGCAGGTGCGCCGGCTGATGGCGCCGCCCCGGCTGCGCATCGAGCTGGTGGATCGCCAGGCGGTGGCCCGGGCCCAGCGCCGCACCGCCAAGGGAATTGAACAGGGCTACGTCGACCGATTCGGCCACTGGCTGAGCATTCGCCAGAGCAGGGCGCTGGCCACCAAGGGCAGCAAGGGATTTCTGGTTTTGGGCTGGCAGCCCAGCTATCGCCCAGTTCTTGCCCTGGTGCTGGCCCAGCGGGAGCGCCTTGAGCTGGGCTCCGATCTCCGCCAGATTCGCTTCGATCCCGGGGGCAACATCTGGCTGGAGAGCGCCAGCCTGGGCCAGGTGCGTCTGGGCCCGGCAGACGGCCAACTGGCCCGGCGGCTGGAGGTGCTCGGCCACCTGCAGAAGCAATTGCCAGCGCAGATAAAGGCCCGCCGGCTTCCATCAATCGACCTCAGCGATCCGGAGCAGCCGGAACTCGGCCTGCCCGGCCCGGCGGCAGCGCCGCCCCAGCCCCCTTCATGAGCATTCGAGCAGCGGTTGCGCCGCTGCCTCTGCAAAGGTGGGACACTGCCCAAATCCAGGGACATCAATCACGGTCATAATGCAGCCGCCAGTTCCAAGCTCCGCCTTCTCCGATGCCGTTATGACCGAAAGCCCAATCCCCACCAATGGAACCCAGCCCTCGGGCGGGATCGTACCGAGCCAAACGGCCAGGATTGAAGTGATTGGGGTTGGCGGCGGCGGCAGCAATGCGGTGAATCGAATGATCGCCTCCGATCTCCAGGGGGTGGGCTATCGGGTACTCAACACCGACGCCCAGGCCCTGTTGCAGTCGGCTTCGCAGAAACGCATCCAGCTGGGGATGAAGCTGACCCGGGGCCTGGGGGCTGGGGGCAATCCGGTGATCGGCCAGAAGGCTGCTGAGGAGTCCAGGGCCGAGCTGCAGGAGTCGCTCCAAGGCACCGATCTGGTGTTCATTGCCGTCGGCATGGGCGGAGGAACCGGCACCGGCGCTGCGCCGATCCTGGCGGAGGTGGCCAAGGAAGTGGGCGCACTCACTGTGGGCATCGTCACCAAGCCCTTCAGCTTCGAGGGCCGTAAGCGGATGCGTCAGGCCGAAGAAGGCATCGCCCGTCTGGCCGAGAGCGTGGACACCCTGATCGTCATCCCCAACGACCGCCTGCGGGATGCGATCGCCGGAGCCCCCCTGCAGGAGGCCTTCCGCACCGCCGACGACGTGCTGCGCATGGGCGTCAAGGGAATCAGCGACATCATCACCAAGCCGGGGCTGGTCAACGTTGACTTCGCCGATGTGCGCTCGGTGATGGCCGACGCCGGCACGGCCCTGCTGGGCATCGGCGTGGGCTCCGGTCGCTCCCGCGCCATCGAAGCAGCCCAGGCGGCGATCAGCAGTCCCCTGCTGGAGTCGGCCCGCATTGACGGCGCCAAGGGCTGCGTGATCAACATCAGCGGCGGTAAGGACATGACCCTCGAGGACATGACCACCGCCTCGGAGGTGATCTACGAGGTGGTGGATCCCGACGCCAACATCATCGTGGGCGCCGTTGTGGACGAGCGGCTAGAGGGGGAGATCCACGTGACCGTGATCGCCACCGGCTTCGAGAGCGGCGCCTTCTACATGAGTGAGCGCAGCACCTCGAGCTTCAGTGCCAACAAGCTATACAACAACAGCCAGGAGGAGAGGGGCGCCAAGATCCCGCCCTTTCTGCTCAACCGCCAGAACCAGGCCAACCTCTAGGTCCGGCTGGTTTGCCCCAATTAGGGGTTCCTCAAATGGGGTGACCCGGAGTCCACGCCTGCCCTGAGCATCCCGTGTGGCTGCTGCCTTCCGGTTCTGACCAGGTTTGGGCGTCGGAGCCGCATGGGTCCGAGTCGTTTGGATGTTAGCAATGGCATCCCCCCGCACCGATGCCCGTGCCCCTGCGCCCCGCAGACCTGGCGAGCCGCAAACTGGCCGGACTGCCGATCACGGTGTTGACGGCCTGGGATTCCCTCTCGGGAGCGCTGGTGGCCGAAGCCGGTGCCGATGCGGTGCTCGTGGGCGATTCGCTGGCGATGACGGTGCTGGGCCACGCCACCACCCTGCCGGTGACCCTCGAGGAGATGTTGCACCACACCAGGGCCACCGGCAGGGGCCTGGCCAGCGTCTGCTCGCCCGGCCAGGAGCCGCTGCTGATCTGTGATCTGCCCTTCCTCAGCTACCAGTGCAGCGCCGACGCGGCCGTTGCGGCCGCTGGTCGGGTTCTGAAGGAAACCCCCGCCGCCGCCGTCAAGCTCGAGGGCGCCGAACCGGAAACCCTGGCGGTGATCGACCGGCTGGTGCGCAGCGGCATTCCGGTGATGGGCCACATCGGCCTGACGCCCCAGTCGGTGCACCAGCTCGGCTACCGCCGCCAGGGCAACGACGATGTCAGCCGGGAGAAACTGCGGCGCCAGGCGCTGGCCCTGCAGGTGGCTGGTTGCTTTGCCCTGGTGCTGGAACACGTGCCCCCGGAGCTCGGCGCTGACCTGCAGCGGGCCCTGGCGTTGCCGGTAATCGGCATCGGCGCCGGCGAGGCTTGCGACGGCCAGGTGCGCGTCACCGCCGACCTGCTGGGCCTCACCAGCCGCCAGCCGCCCTTCAGTCCAGCGCTGCTGCCAGGCCGGGCCCTGGCGCTGGAGGCGCTGCGCAGCTGGATTGGCTCCTGGCCCCAGCCAGCTCAAGCCCCTCCTGCTGCTCCTGCCACCAGGCCAGCAACTCCCGCAGCACCCCATTGCTGAGGGCCAAGCCGGCTGGATCGGTGAGTCGCCAGCGGGGCCCCTCAATGCGCAACAGGCCGGCCTCAAGCCAGGGCTGCAGCCGCTGCCGCAGCGCCCCAACCCCAACCTGGGCCAGCAGCAGGGGCAGGTGCACCCCTTCGCGGCGGCGCAAACCCACCAGCAGTCGCTCGTCCACGGGCACACCGGAGCCGCCCTCCCGCACGGGCTCGGCCAGCCAGGCGACATAGCCATCGCGGCTGCGGGGCCGGGCCAGCCGCTCGCCCCAGGGGGCCGAGGTAGCGCCCATGCCGAAGCCCCACCAGCCCGCACCGCTCCAGTAGACGCGGTTGTGGCGGCAGGCATGGCCGGGCAGGGCGTAATTGGAGATCTCGTAGTGGCCGTAGCCCGCGGCGCTGAGCTCGGCCCAGGTGAGCTCCATCAGGTCGGCGCCCAGATCGGCATCGGGAAGCTCCAGCTGGCCCCGGCCATGGCGGCGGGCAAAAACAGTGCCAGGTTCCAGGCTGAGGTCGTAGATGGAGAGATGGGGCGGCGCCAGGGCGATCGCCTGGCCCAACTGCTGGCGCCAGCTGGCGAGGGCCTGGCCAGGCACGGTCTGCCCGGGCAGCCCCTGGATGAGATCCAGGCTCCAGCTGGCCAGCGCCCCCTGGCGCTGGGCCGCGGCCAGCCAGCCGGCGGCCTCCCGCAGGTCGGCGCCGCGGTGGCGACGACCCAGACCCGCCAGCACCCCATCGTCAAAGCTCTGGCCGCCCAGGCTGACCCGGTTCACCCCCGACTGCAGGTAGGCCGCCAGGCGGGTTTGATCAAAGCTGGCCGGATCGAGCTCCAGGCTGATCTCGGCACCGGGAACCAGGCCGAAACGCTGCCGCAGGGCGGCCAGCAGGGCCCCCACCTGGGCGGGCAGCAGCAGGGATGGGGTGCCGCCGCCGAGATACACGGTGGATAGGGGCGGGCCAGGGGGGGCAGCGGCGATCTCCCCGAGCAGCAGGGTCAGATAGGCCGCGATCGAAGCGGCACCCGGCGCTCCGGGCTCGGCGCTGGCCCTGTCGCCCAGCGGCACCACGGGAAAATCGCAGTAGAAGCAGCGCCGGTGGCAGAAGGGAATATGCAGGTAGGCGCTGCGGGGGGGGAACACGGGGCGAAGACATCATTAAGGGCGGGAACCACCCTGGGGCCAAAGGTCCCGTAATCGGGCATGCTGCGCACCTGAACGACAGGGTTCCAGGCGAGACAGGAATGGTGGACACCCTCATCCTGATCCTGTTTGTTGTCTCCGGCACGGCCGCTGGCTGGCTGGGGGTGGACCTGCTGCCGGAACCGCTGCTGCTGCAGGTGGACAAACCGGAGGGCCTACGCACGGTCCTGGGGGGCTTCGGGGCCTTCTTCGGCCTGCTGGCGGGCTTCTTCTTCGGCCAGCTGCGCCGCCGGCTGATGGCCCAGGTGCGCTCGATGCCCACCGACCTGCTGGTGAGCCGCGCCGTCGGCCTGATCCTGGGCCTGCTGGTGGCCAACCTGCTGCTGGCGCCGATCCTGCTGCTGCCCCTGCCCTGGGAGGTGGTGTTCGTCAAACCGCTGGCGGCGGTGCTCAGCAATGTTTTCTTTGGGGTGTCGGGCTGCAACCTGGCCGAAGTTCACGGCCGCACCCTGCTGCGCCTGTTCAACCCCAGCAGCACCGAGGCCCTGCTGGTGGCCGAAGGGGTGCTGCAGCCGGCCAGCGCCAAGATCCTCGACACCAGCGTGATCATTGATGGCCGCATCCGCGGCCTGCTGGATTCGGGCCTGCTGGAGGGCCAGGTGATCGTCGCCCAGAGCGTGATCGATGAGCTCCAGGCCCTGGCCGATTCGGCCAATGGCGAGAAGCGCGGCCGGGGCCGGCGCGGCCTCAAGCTGCTCAGCGAGCTGCGGGAGATCTATGGCCGGCGCCTGGTTGTGAACAGCACCCGCTACGAGGGCAAGGGGGTCGACGACAAGCTGCTGCTGCTCACCGCCGATACCGGCGGCACCCTGTTGACCGCCGACTACAACCTGGCCAAGGTGGCCGAGGTGAAGGCTCTCAAGGTGCTCAACCTCAGTGAGCTGGTCATCGCCCTGCGCCCCGAGGTGCGGCCCGGCGATGAGCTGCTGCTCAAGATTGCCCGCGACGGCAAGGAAGCAGACCAGGGCGTCGGCTACCTCGACGACGGGACCATGGTGGTGGTGGAAGGGGCCCGGGGCCGGATCGGCGAGCGGCTCGAGGTGGTCGTCACCGGCGCCCTGCAGAACCCCACCGGCCGGATTGTCTTTGCCCGCACCGATGGCCCGCTGGCAGAGCCCAATGCCGAAGCCGGCCCGAAGCGCAAACAACGGGCTGAGCGCAACAGGTCGAGCCCTGCCAATTCGGGCTCCAGCGATCCGCAGGCCGGTAGCCCCCGCTAGGCTCCGCAAACGTGCTTTCGGTCAACCGCGGATGCCGGTGTCAGCCTCGATGTCAGCCTCTGTGTCAGCCCCCTACTACGGCGATTCCGCGGTCATGCGCACCCCGCCGCCAGACCTGCCGAGCCTGCTGCTGAAGGAGCGGATCGTCTACCTGGGCCTGCCTCTGTTCAGCGACGGCGATGCCAAACGCCAGATGGGCATCGACGTCACCGAGCTGATCATTGCCCAGCTGCTGTATCTGGAATTTGACAACCCGGAGAAGCCGATCTTTTTCTACATCAACTCCACCGGCACCTCCTGGTTCACCGGAGATGCCATCGGCTTTGAAACCGAAGCCTTCGCCATCGCCGACACGATCCGCTATGTAAAGCCGCCGGTGCACACAATCTGCATCGGCCAGGCCATGGGAACCGCGGCCATGATCCTCAGCGCCGGCACCAAGGGCCAGCGGGCCGCTTTGCCCCATGCCTCGATCGTGCTGCACCAGCCCCGCAGCGGTGCCCGCGGCCAGGCCACCGATATCCAGATTCGGGCCCAGGAGGTGCTGCACAACAAACGCACCCTGCTGGAGATGCTTTCGCTGAATACGGGCAAGTCGGTGGAGCAGCTCTCCCGCGACTCAGACCGGATGACCTACCTCACCGCCGAGGAGGCCAAGGAGTACGGCCTAATCGACCGGGTGCTCACCAGCCTCAAGGGCCTGCCCACTCCCCCCCCAACCGCGGCAGCCCTGGGCTGAACCTGCACCTCTGAGTTTCAGCACCGAACCCTCGCGCCCCCTCTCCACCCCAGACCCATGCCCATCGGCACCCCCAGCGTTCCCTACCGCCTGCCCGGCAGCCAGTACGAGCGCTGGGTTGACATCTACACCCGGCTGGGCGTGGAGCGGATCCTGTTCATGGGCTCGGAGGTCAATGACGCCGTGGCCAATGCCCTGGTGGCCCAGATGCTCTACCTCGACTCGGACGACAACTCCAAGCCGATCTACCTCTACATCAACTCCCCGGGGGGGTCGGTGACCGCCGGTCTGGCGATCTACGACACCATGCAATACGTCAAGAGTGACGTGGTGACCATCTGCGTCGGCCTGGCGGCCTCAATGGGTGCCTTCCTGCTGGCGGCAGGCACAAAAGGCAAACGGCTGGCCCTGCCCCACAGCCGGATCATGATTCACCAGCCCTTGGGCGGCACCAGCCAGCGCCAGGCCAGTGACATCGAAATCGAAGCGCGCGAAATTCTGCGCATCAAGGACATGCTCAACCACAGCATGGCCGACATGACCGGCCAGCCCTTCGAGAAGATTGAGAAGGACACCGACCGCGACTACTTCCTCAGCGCCACAGAAGCCAAGGAATACGGCCTGATCGACCGGGTGATCGCCCACCCCGGAGAGGCCTGAAGAGCCCAGGCCTGCCGCTGGCTGCCTCTTCTCTGACTGCCTAGCCGCTGACCCTCGCCATGCCCAACACCCTCTCCGAGGCTGCCGACCTTTTTTACGCCGCGGGCAACAAGATGCTTGCAGGCGATTGCGACCCCTATGCGGAGATCTGGTCTGAGGGTGACGACATCAGCCACCTCGGCCCCACCGGCAATCTCTGCACTGGACGCAAGGCGGTGTTTGAGCAGTTCACCAGGGAGTCTGGGATGGGCTTCGATGGCACCTTGGTGGCAGACGATCGTCGCTTCGTTGAAAGCTCAGATATGGGCTACATGGTGTGCATGGAGCGCACCAGCGGCATGACCCGGGCCGGTGAGGCGCTCCGGATCGACATCCGGGCCACCACGATCTTCCGCAAGGAGGCTGGCCACTGGCGTGTGGTGCATCACCACACCGATCGCTTCTAGGGCCCAGGCCCTCTCAAGACCAAATTTCTAAACTCAGCCCTTGCCGGTGGCGGCCAGCAGGCGTGAGGCGGTGTCGATCCCGATCGGCAGCCCGGATGGATCCAGCAAGCCCAGCTGAACCAGCAGCCCGGCCTGGTCCCAGTAGATGTGCTCGTAGGCCACCTTGCCTTCGCGCACCCCCACGATCACCACCAGGGCCATCTCGACCCGCCGGCCGGTGGGGGCCACACCCGGCAGCAGATGGCCGATGGCTTTGGTGTGGGTGAAGCGGATCACCAGCTCATCCACCAGCCGCTCACCATCCACCGTGCGTGAAATCGAGATGAACTCCACGTCGGGGGGAAAGAAC
Organism: Synechococcus sp. CBW1108; assembly: GCF_015840335.1. NCBI lineage: Bacteria > Bacillati > Cyanobacteriota > Cyanophyceae > Synechococcales > Synechococcaceae > Synechococcus > Synechococcus sp. CBW1108. The sequence goes on along the minus strand of NZ_CP060395.1, from coordinate 2,199,966 downwards.
TGGCCGATCAGCTGGGTGGCGTAGAACTCACGCACTCCTTCAGCGCCCTGCCCCCCGGTGCCGGAGGCCAGGTTGATCAGATGGGGGTCCTCCACCATCGTGGCCATGGTGGCGTCAAGATCGCCGTTGAGCTCGGCCTGCATGTGGGCCTCGAACAGGGCGGCGGCCGTTGTTGAAGTGGTGGCTTGGGCGACGACCATGGCGTTTGGGGCAGAGTGCAGATCGTAGGGATGGCCTCGGCCCCTGTCAGCCGGAAGGGGCGCACCGCAGGCGCTTGCGTAAGCTCAGCCCCTGCCCTGTCCAGACCCGAAGCCTCGATGGCCCAGCTCTATTACGACACCGACGCCGACCTGTCCCTGCTGAACGGCAAGACGGTGGCCATCATTGGCTACGGCTCCCAGGGCCACGCCCACGCCCTGAACCTCAAAGACAGCGGCGTCAACGTGGTGGTGGGTCTCTACGAGGGCAGCCGCTCGGCCGAGAAGGCCAAGGCCGATGGCCTCGAGGTGCTGAGCGTGGCCGACGCCTGCGCCAAGGCTGACTGGATCATGGTGCTGCTGCCCGATGAATTCCAGAAGGCTGTCTACGACAAGGAGATCGCGCCCCATCTCAGCGCCGGCAAGGTGCTGAGCTTCGCCCACGGCTTCAACATCCGCTTCGAGCTGATCAAGCCCCCGGCCGATGTGGATGTGGTGATGATCGCCCCCAAGGGTCCCGGCCACACCGTGCGCTGGGAGTATCAGAACGGCATGGGCGTGCCGGCCCTATTCGCCATCCAGCAAGACGCCAGCGGCCACGCCCGCGAGCTGGCCATGGCCTACGCCAAAGGGATCGGCGGCACCAGAGCCGGCATCCTGGAAACCAACTTCAAGGAAGAGACCGAAACCGACCTCTTCGGTGAGCAGGCCGTGCTGTGCGGCGGTCTTTCCGAGCTGGTCAAGGCAGGCTTCGAGACCCTGGTCGATGCAGGCTATCAGCCCGAGCTGGCCTACTTCGAGTGCCTGCACGAGGTGAAGCTGATCGTCGATCTGATGGTGAAGGGCGGCTTGACGGCCATGCGCGATTCGATCTCCAACACCGCCGAATACGGCGACTACGTGAGCGGCCCGCGCCTGATCACCGCCGAAACCAAGGCCGAGATGAGGCGCATCCTTGCCGACATCCAGGACGGCACCTTTGCCCGCAATTTCGTGGCCGAGTGTGACGCCGGCAAGCCGGAGATGACCAAAATCCGCGAGCGCGATGCGGCCCATCCGATTGAGCAGGTGGGCAAGGGCCTGCGCTCGATGTTCAGCTGGCTGAAGGCGGCCTGATCCAGCCCCTGCTGAGCAACCCCCTGCTGCTGGTCTCCCTCGCCTGCGGCCTCGATCGCCTGGTGGGGGACCCGCGCTGGTGCCCCCATCCGGTGGTGGTGATGGGCTGGTGGATCACCCTGCTGCGCCGCGGCGCTGAGGCCTGGGCTGGCACCAGAGCCTGGAAGCTGCGGCTGGCAGGGGGCTTGATCACGCTGGTGCTGGTGGGCGGCAGTGGCCTGGCGGGCTGGGTCGTGGAGCGGCTGGCCCCCACACTCCTGCTGGTGGTGGCCCTGGCCAGCGCCCTGGCCGGCCGCAGCCTCGAGCAGGCGGTATTGCAGGTGCTGGAGGCCCTCCCCAATTCCGTACAAGCTTTACAGAACCAGGCAAACGTCGCTGGCGATAACCCCAGGTTGGCGGCCCTTCAGCCTGCCCGCCAGGCCCTGGCCTGGATAGTGGGCCGCGACACGGCCGATCTCGACGCCCCGGAGATCCTGCGGGCAGCCGCCGAAACCGCCAGCGAGAACGGGGTGGACGGCCTGTTTGCGCCGCTGTTCTGGATGCTGGTGGGGGCCGGAATCTGGAGCCTGAACCCCGCCCTGCCGGGCCCGCTGGCGCTGGCCTGGGGCTTCAAGGCGGCCAGCACCCTCGATTCGATGCTGGGCTACCGGCGCGGCCGGTTGCGCTGGCTGGGCACGGCCGGCGCCCGTCTCGACGACCTGCTGGTGTGGCTGCCCTGCCGCCTGGTGGCCCTGGGCCTGCCCCTGGCGGCCGGGCAACCGGGGCACTGCTTCTCCCTGCTGGCCGCTGCCCTGAGGGACGGGGCCGCCGACCCTTCCCCCAATGCGGGGGTATCCCAGGCCGCCTATGCCCATGCTGCCGGGGTGCAACTGGGCGGCTGCAACCGCTATGGCGGCCAACTAACCAGCAAACCCGTGCTGGCAAAAGGGCTACCTGCCCCCGATGGGACCGCCGTGCGCCACATGCTCGAGCTGAGCAGGCGCCTGGAGCTGGTATGGCTGGCTATGGCGGCCATGCTGGCATTCATCACAAAAACTCTCAGCTGATTGCCCGGCCGCCAGCGCCTGCCGATGCTGCAGGCAGGTTGATGGGCCCATGGCAATTCGCGAGCTGTTGGAAGATGCCCTGCTGGAGCCGGAAATCGGCCAAACGCCCTGCTTCCGCTGGCATGCCACGCCGGTGGGGATAGCTGCCCTCTGGCAAGCGGGCGCTGCTCCCACCGCCCCGCCCTTTGATGACGCCCTCAAGGAAGGGCTGCAGGTGGGGCTGGACCTGAGCCGGGAAGAGCGGGAATTTCACCAGCTCAAGGCGGGGCTGGTGTTGCTTTTTCACAGCTGATTTTCACAGCTGATCATCTGGCTGCGGGAAGACCACGGCCCATTCATGCAGGCACCAGCTGACGCAACCCTCCTGAATCAGGGGATCGGTTTGCACTAGGGCTTCGGCTGCAGCCCAGTTGGGGGCAAAAAAGAGCAACATGCCGCCAGCGCCATCACCGCTGCGACCCACCCGCTCAGCCCAGTAGCCGCTGCGGGGCCGATGACCCAACCGCTCCAGCTCCGCCAGCCAGGCCAGATGGGCAGGGATCACCGCATCAAATTGTGCCTTACCAACCAGACCGGTCTCGAGCTTGACAAACCAGGGCATGACCAACGATGGGGGCCTAAGAGTTTGCGGAAAAACTGCCTGAAAGGCCGCGTTTTTCCCTCCAGAGAGCTGATTGTGCTCCGTTCGGGCTGAAATGATGCGTTTCAGCGGTTCAGAACGCCCGATTTCAGGCGTTTTGCCCCGTTGGGGCTTCCTGGAGGCCGCCTCATTGGCACACCTCTGGGCAACCACCTGTTCATGCCGCCGCCATCGCCGGTTTGAGCAGGTTGCCCAGCCGGATCAGGTTGTAGGCGATCACGTGCAGGCCAAACACCGCACTCACCTAACTAAAGTAGGGGCCACGGGTCTCGGTGACTTTCAGGAAAGTTGTCACTCCTTGGCTGCCATTCAGGCGGCCTTGATTAAGGGTAGCGCCAGGACCGGATCGGGCTCTTCTGTTGGCTTGTTTATCCACACTTCTGCCGGTTGACTCCAGCAGCGGGTGGCACCGCTCCAGCGCGTTGGATTGGCACGGCGGGCGGCCTCGTAGACATCAGTGCGCTGCTGGCAAATGGCCTTGGCAGCTCCACTGTGGCGCTGGTGGGGCGTCACGAATTTGATCGCGCTGTGGTGGTGCCGGTGGTTGTACCAATCCACAAATGCTGCCACCCATTCACAGGCCTCCTCTTTGTTGGCGAATGGCCGGCTGGGGTAGTCGGGGCGGTATTTGACCGTACGGAAAAGGGATTCCGAGTATGGGTTGTCGTTTGAGACCCTTGGCCGGGAGAAGGATCTGAGCACGCCCATCTCCTCGAGCCGTGATTCCAGCGTCGCCCCGCGCATTGCATTGCCGTTGTCGGCGTGGAGGATTAGTGGCTGCTGCTGGCACTGGCGGCGGCCAAAGCCGTTGGGGCGGTGGTAGCGCTCCTTGAGGCAGGCCCGCTGCACCAGATCCGCGGCGATCTGAGCCGACTCCACCTCGGCCACATCCCAGGCCACCACTTTGCGGCTCCAGACGTCGATCACCAGGTAGAGGTAGAGCCACACACCCCGCACCGTGGTCGGCAGGAAGCTGATGTCCCAGCTCCAAACCTGGTTCGGGCCATCCGCCCTGAGGCGCGGCACCGAGCGCGGTTCTTGAGGCAGCCTGGCCCTCCCCCGGCGGTGGCACTGACCCGCCTGGTGCAGCACCCGATAGAAGCTGCTCTCTGAACCAATAAAGAGCTTTTGATCGGACAGTGCCGGCACGATCTGCCCTGGCGGCAGCGCGGCGTACTCCGGCTGGTTGCACGTCAGCAGGATTCGCTGGCGCTCTTCCTCGCTCAGGCGGTGACCCACCAGCCGAGCACTGCCTTTACGGCGATCCACGCCGTCCCCATCACCCAGGAAGGCCTTCCGCCAGCGTTTGAGGGTGCGCAGGCAGATGCCGATCACACCACAGGCCCTCACCAGGCCGGCGCCCGCAGCATTGGCCTCCCCGATCAGCTCGATCACCTTCCGCCGGTGCACGGCGCTGGTCAGCCTTCCTCTTCCTCCGAACAGAAGGCATCCCACTTTTTTTGCAGCACCAGCAAAGCCGCCATCTCCGCCATGGCCTTCTCCTTGCGCTGCAGCTCCTTTCTGAGGGCTTTGATCTCCCGCTGGTCCTGGGCGCGGAGCTTCTCGAGCTCCTTCTGTTCGGCCATCGTCAGCACCGGCTTGGCGTTGGCATCCTGGGCCGCCTGCCGCCAACGGCTCACCTGCTCAGGGAACAGGCCCCGCTCGCGGCAGTAGGCGCTGAGTTCGGTGGCATTGAGCCCGGCGCTTTCCAGCACCACCGTGAACTTGTCGGCGGCGTTCCAGCCCTCTGGTTCCTTCTCGGATGCCGGCACCACCTCTCCCTGCAACCGCCAGGCCTTCCTCCATTTGTAGAGGGTCATCACGTGAATGCCCAGCTCCTCTGAAATCCGGGCCACGCTCTGCCTGTGGGGCGGGTGCATCCGTCTCCTCACATCAGCCTTAACGGCCTCGCTGTATCGGCGCATTGGTCATGTCCTCAAGCCCCCGGATGGATGGATCAAAGGGGTGACATCTTTCCTGAAACCGGGGGTCTCTGGGAGCAAAGCAAAGGTCGAGGATGGGGTGATCGAACACCCATCGGAAACCATGACAGAGCAAGGATCTGCAAAACTGTGGGGCCGTTCCCTGCTGCTCATAATCGCCTGGCAAGGGATAGGGATGGGTATAGGGATAGATAGGGCCCAGGCCCAGTGGTCGCCAAACTGCCAGCGAAACGGCAAGAGCGACTATTGCGCCATTACGCCGCTGGCGGGGGCAACTACTGAAAAGCAGGCTTTTGACATCCTCACCTTTGCAGACCACTCCGTATACGAACTACTCAGAAATGAGCTGTCCTGCAAAAAAGTGTCCGAACGCATCCGCACCTGCAATGCAAAAATCATCACCCCTCCTGGCAATAGCAAAGCGATTAACGCTTACTACAGGGGCACAAGCTACGAAGGTGGATACAAGCATGAATACGTGGGCAAGGGCATTCACCTGACATTTTTCTATCTAGATTGAAGACCCCTAGCCCAGAACGATTGGCTAAACAATTCCAAGAACGCCAATCTCAACCATCGCCTACCACGCGCACCTCTGGGAATCGATCCGCCAGAATAACCGCCTTGCCATTCAGGTGGGCGAGCAACTCCAGCAAGCGCAAATGCTTGACATAGGCCCGAGGCACAACCAGGGTGTCACCCGTTTCCAAGGGAATATCGATAGGCAAAACGACGTGGGGCGCAGAGAAAAGGTGCATGGTGAAGGAATTGGCATAACCAACCCTTAAATCCTGCGTCATCAAGCCCTCCCACTTATCGCTGCTGTAACGCCGGACTGGCATGGGCAGATTCCAAAGACCCAACTCCTGCAGAATCTTCTGAACTTTAGGGAAAGCATTGTCGGGCAAAGCAACTGATGGGTAGCGCCTGACATCCTCGAGAGTTATGTGATCTCCCAAACACAGCAGCGGGTGATCCACTGCCACAACCAGATGGCTTGGCAATCGAGTCAGATGAAAGCAAGCCAACTCGGAGTCATCTTCGTCAGGCACGTCGGGGTAGCATCCAATCCAGGCATCAATCACGCCGTTGCGAAGCAGCCTCAACGGTGTGTGAATTTCCATGAAATCAAAATTGCCAGGAGTCCATCCATCAGGGACGGGATCACAGAACAATGGCCCTGAGTAGTATTGGGCCTCTATTCTTAAAACCCTATCATGAATCCAGCGATATCGCTGGTGCACCAATCGCTCAAGATTAAGTATAGTTTGATCACCAAGCGTCTCCCATTCTCCATTTGGCTTGAAAAAACGAAGATTCAGCAATTCAGCCAAATGATTAACACGTCTACTGATCGTTGACTGGGAAACGCCTAACCGGGCGGCGGCAACTGCACCGGAACGCAACCAAATCAAAGTGTCAAGACAGGCTAGTTCCTCAATCGAGACGACCACATTGCCTGTTTCAACGAGAGCATTTTACACAGGATCCTGTAAACGTCCCTATGCAGACAGTGCATTGCGGTGGCCTAAACTATGCAGATTCCGCATAGTTTAGATTTGGTTCCGTATCGAAACTAACTTCTTGGCGAATCTTGTCAGCGCGAAAAAGCGCCCAAATCGTTCTCGCACGACTCAACCAGGGCGATCAGTCCCTGCAACAAGCACCTCAGCCGTGGGGATTGCTCTGGCCGGCCTGCAGCGATCAGAGCCAGCATGGTGACGCCGGAATTTACCTGCTCTAGGGCCAGCAGGCTGTCACGCAACACCTCCAGGGGCAAGGCGCTGGTGGTGATGGCGGCAGAGGGGAACAAAGTCATGTTGGTAGGGGGAGCTCCTAACAGTGTTCCCACCCCTGGTCAGCCGCCAGCCAACCAGAAAGTTACGCTCAGACGTCTTGGCCGAGGCCTGGTAGAGCGGGGGAGGCAACCCTCAGCCCTTCAAAGAGGTCACAAAGCACCCTGTTCATCACCGGAGGCATCGAGAGGCGGCCGTCGGACTTCACGGCCAAAACCATCAATGCACAGGCCTCTGCAACTGAAGCAGCTTCAGCATCATTGAGCACGAGGAGGTGGTCACCGCCAGAATGAACAACCCTCATGGCAAAGCGGGAAAGAAAAGCAGAAATGTTCCTACGCCAACCTGGCATCCAAAATCAAGCCCGAAACCAAGAGAAAACATAAAGAATTCAGGGGCCTCGCAAACTTATTTTCAATGGGGCCCAGGCGACATCGAAAAGGGTTTTCGGTGATAGCGAGGGAACGGCAATGCGCAGGGCGCTCAAGAGTTCTTTGCAGCTCCGGCAAGGGTTTAAAGTGGCTGGTCCCTGTAATGCAGCAATTTTGGGCGTTGGTGCTGAAGGTCATCGCTCATGATGGGTTGGGAACCGGCCCACCATTAGCAACCGCTTGCACGGCTCGAAGATGATTTCACAGTTTGCCCAAGACACCGGCTGGATCGAAGTGATCTGCGGTTCGATGTACTCGGGCAAAACAGAAGAGCTGATCCGCCGGCTGAAGCGGGCGCTGTACGGCCAGCAGAGGGTGCAGGTTTTCAAGCCGCAGATCGACAACCGCTACGACGAACTGGCGGTGGTCAGTCACTCACAGCTAAAGATCTCTGCCACATCTGTGCAGCACGCCTTGCAGATTCTCCAAGCGGTGGAGGCCGACACCAAAGTGGTGGGCATTGACGAGGTGCAATTCTTCGGCATGGAGCTGGTGTCAGTGGTGCAGGTCCTAGCCAGCCGCGGGTTACGCGTGATCTGCGCCGGGCTGGACCAGGACTACCAGGGCAAGCCGTTCGAACCGATGCCCCAGCTGCTGGCTATCGCTGAGCTCATCACCAAGGAGCTGGCGATCTGCGTGGTGTGTGGCAACCCCGCAAACCGCAGCCAGCGATTGACTCACTCGGAGGAGAGGGTGGTGGTCGGTGCCGCCGGCGCCTACGAGGCCAGGTGCCGTAAGTGCCATGTGGCAACGCCTGTCGTCGCGACACCTGGAAAAGAAATCGACCTTTTCGACCACTGACACCCGGGGGCAAAATCGATTAAAAAAGTTCATCAGAATCTTTTTCATAATCTCTTAACCCCCGAAAACCCCAATAAAAGGGCACAGGGCGGGCTGGGCGGTTAGGTTTTCAGGACAAATACACCAACCTCGTGCGAAGGGAGTTAATGCTCTTCGTCATGGATTCATCGCTTCTCTTTTCCCTAAACTGGAATTCTATTGGCGAGCTAAGCGGCGAAGATCTCGAATACGTGCTGATCGCAATGTCTAGCGCCATGGAATCAGGCAATGATGAATTAACGCTGCTCCTCAACAAGAAATCCTCCTACCCATAGCCACACCAATCGGGGCTAGCGAAGCTTCCTAGGTCGGGCTGGGGGCTTAAGAGTTTGCGGAAAAACCGCCTGACCAGCCGCGTTTTTTCCTCCGGAGAGCTGATTGCGCTCCGTTCGGGATGGTTTTCATTGTTTCAGCCGTTCAGAACGCCTGATTTCAGGCGTTCTGCCCCGGCGGAGCTGCCTGATCGCTGCCGTCTGGCCACACCTCTGGGCAACCGCCTGTTCATGCCGCCGCCATTGCCGGCCTGAGCAGGTTGCCCAGCCGGATCAGGTTGTAGGCGATTACGTGCAGGCCAAACACCGCACTCACCTTGTCGGTGCCGCGCAGTTTGAATTGGCGCAGACCGCCCCACTGTTTGATCCAACCAAACACCTTCTCGATACCGCGGCGGGCATTGATCGACTTGGCGTAGCCCTCGTGGCGCGTGGTGCGGCCATCAATGGCGGACCCACCAGAGCGGGCGGTGTTCTGAGCGACGTGCGGCGTCACGGCGATGCGACGCATCTCGGCGACAAAGCCCTTGGTGTCGTAGTTCTTGTCGGCACCGATGGTTTTTTGGTGGGCACCGGGGATGTCAGCCGCCATCGCTTTGGCGGCATCCCGCTCCCCGGTACCCACTGCTTGGGTGACGCGGCAGTCCACGATCAGCGCATGGCGGTTGTCCATGAGCACGTGGCCCCGGTAGCTGGGTTGAGCCGGGTGGGCATTGGACTTGCGGGCCAGCAAGGCGTCTGGATCGACGCTGGAGCGGTGGGTCTTGTTGCTGAGCTTGATGCCGCGGAAGTCACCCTTGGCCCGCTTCTTACCGGGCTTTGGAGCGCCAAAGCCCTCGCCAGGGCCTGACGGCGGGGGCGGTGGGTCCTCTTCTCCATCGATCCGCTCCAGTGAGGCATGGGACGCCCAGGCCTGCAGCAGGGTGCCATCCACTGAGAAGTGTTCGTCGCTGAGCAGCGGCTTGACTTCCGGGGCAGCCATCAGTTTCTCCAGGAAGCGGCCCATGACGTCGTCATTGAGCAGCCGTTCGCGGTTCTTGGTGAACGTGGTGGGGTGCCAGATCGGATCATCCGGGCTGAGCCCTACAAACCAGCGGTAGAGCAGGTTGTAGTGGAGCTGCTCCAGCAACAGCCGCTCGGAGCGGATCCCATAGAAAGCCTGCAGCAACGAGGCCAGCAGCAGCTGTTCTGGCGGCACCGAGGGCCGACCTTCTGCGGCGTAGAGCTCACAGAAGGTGGGATTGAGACGATCGAGGGCCTGATCGGCCAGTTTCCGAATACGCCGCAGCGGATGGCTGGCCGGGATCCGCTCCTCGATCGACACGTAGGAGAACAGGGAGCCGCTGCGCTCCCGGTGACCTCGCATCTGGACTGGGCGGTTAATCCATTTTCGCGCAGGCTTGGTTTTTCAGCAAACTCTTAAGCCGGGGAGCCCCCCATGCGGCCAACGGGCAGACAAGGAATTCACACTTTAGCTCGAATATTCGTCATTAATACCAGTTAGCTATTGCCAGCGAAAGCACCCTGCTTAGCCAGGATCCTTCCATTAGAAGCAATGCCACTAGCAGAAGTGAACCAGCACCAGTGCCGCAAAGGATTCAGGGATTTGTGATTGGGGGTTATAAGATTAAAAGAAGCCAAGCATGGCGATCAGATCTAAAAAATTATATAATTCAGCACATATCCGGCAATATGCTTATCAAGCTTGGGCTGGCATGGGCGCTTCTTTTTACTACTACACCCAATGCCAATGCGAAGGAGAAAAAACCGGTGGCAAAGCCTGCAGCCACTGGTTTTTATACGTCTGTGGGGATATCGGTAGGAAGCGAAGGTTCAGTACCAATAAACGACCCCAGTAATTCGGCCTTCTCAAACGAGTCTTTCAGACCGATCCTACAATCGCTCCCATTGTGGCAATTGGTTACAGCTTTCCAGGGGCATGGAGGGCGGAGCTGGAATATGTTGGCTACTTCGGTGAATCGTCTAACCAATTTACCCTCGGTGGAATTGACTACAGCGTTGGCGGAGGCAAGGTGGACACAAACGCTGTGCAGATTAACATATTAAAAGACATACCTACAAACTCAAAGGCAACTCCTTACATTGGCGGAGGAGTTGGCTTTGCCAGCAGTCGATATAGCGTTCCAGAGGGCTCACAGACAGGCACAACATTTGCTGGGCAAGCGAAAGTAGGAATTAGTTACGCGGCAAGCCCAAATACAGAGATTTATTTTGGCTACCGGCTTCTAAGCATTGCCGGCGGCACTAGCCTTGACTTTTGGAGTGACAAGCCAACCACAAAAACACGAATTCAGCACAGCCTGGACCTTGGGATTCGCTATAGATTTTAATTCATATTGCGAATAAATAGGGCCCCATCCGACCGCGTCCCTTTGCGTGGTGTAAAACCCGAGGCCCGAATGCCCTGATCAGAGGGTGAACAGGGTGGAATGACGGGCTGTCATTCCGGAGGCGCAGATGCACCTCGTTTTTTCACCTTGAATCAAGGGCGATTGACTTGTCAAGTCTTTCGCCCGATCGCGGATGTGTTGTGTTCTGGAGTGGCTGGCACCAGCCACAGGTTGTTGCCCCGGCCCCCGGGCGGCGATCAAGACCGCTGCGCCCTGTAGAGGCGCTGCAGCCTCGATCACCTGGGGCCTGTTTCCTGCAGCTCTCAGGCGCCGGCGGCCTGGAGGGTAGGGGTGTCGCCCAGTTCGGGGATGGTCGCCATGCTCTCGGCGGAGAACATGCGGCGGCCCTCCAGCTGCCAGTGCTCGTGTTGCTCCAGCAACACCGCCCCGACTAGGCGGATGATCGCAGGGTCGTTGGGTGGGAAAAATGCCCACGACCCTGGTGCGGCGCTTGATCTCCTCGTTCACCCGCTCCAGCAGGTTGGTGCTCCAGATCTTGCGCCAGTGGTCCTTGGGGAAGTGGCGGAAAGCCAGCACGTCCTCCTTGGCCTCGTGCATGAGCGCAGCGGCCTTGGGGAAGCGCTCCGCCAGCGAGGCCGCCAGATCATCCCAGCGCGACTCGATCTCCTCAGCGGTTTCTTGGGCGAACACGCTGCGCAGGGCAGCGGTGACCATGCCTTGGTGAGCCCTGGGAACACACTGCAGCAGGTTGCGTGTCCCGCGTCAACCCCCTTGGCCGATTGGCGTCAATCAAGTTGGCCGGTGAGGGGAACTGATCGCCCCCCAGTTGTCGCCGGCGACAACTGGGGGGCGATGACGCTGGAGGCGACACGAAAACTGAGCCACACATCAGTCCGAGCCATTGCCAGCACTGACTTCCTCTGATCGGCACCAGGCGACAACCACGTTGGCCGGTTAGGCGCCGAGACCTCTGCTGAGCCTTGCCCTGGAGCGCACGAGCCGGCGGACCGCACAGTCCGCCGGCAGCGCGGAGCTCCCCGCCGGGGTTGCGGGCAAAATGCACCCGGCAGCGCTGCCAGACGCAGCCCTGCAATTGCCTGCGGATCGCCTTGGTGAGGCCGCTGTGGGCGTCAGAGATCACCAGCTTGACGCCACCCAGACCCCGCTCTTTGAGGTGGGAGATGAACTCCGCCCAGAAGGGCTCGCTCTCACTGTTACCCACCTTGAGGCCCAGCAACTCCCGGCGCCCGTCCTCGTTGACCCCCATGGCGACGACGACAGCGCGGGAGCAGACCTGCTGGGCCTTGCCCAGGCGCCCCTTGAGGTAGGTGGCATCCAGGTAGACGTAGGCGTAGCTGCTGCTCTCCAGCGGCCGGCCCAGGAACGCCTGCACCTGCTGGTCGATGTCCTGACAGATGCGGCTCACCTGCGACTTGGAGATGCCGCTCTGGGAACCCAGCGCCGCCACTAGGGAATCCACCTTGCGGGTCGAGACGCCACTGATGTAGGGACTCCTGAAAAAAGAACCGCAACCTGGATCCGATCGCAGCCAAATAGCAGGGCGTAGGCAGCCCAAACGCACGGTTATCCAGTGGCCAGTGATTGGTTTGTTTCAAGCTGCCAAATGTTCCTGAGCCCCATCCAGAGACTACCTGGCCATTTCCAGGTACATAACCAGGCAAAAATAGTGATAAAAAAGAGGCGGAGGAGCCTCCGGATCTTCTCTGCGCACATCACCACAAAGGCCATGGAGATGGAGTTCTCTGCACCTTTGCTCAGCCGAGCCATAATCAAGTCCAGTGAATACTTCCTCTTCCCTGATCCAAAGCATCCCTCCACTTCATTTCGCCTCCGCTGGTCAGCGCTTAGCTGCTGCTTGTGAGCAGCACTGATCTCTGGATTCTTCGGCGGCCTCCCCAATCGCTTACCAGAGAGCCGTATATCGTTCCGAGTGCAGAAGTTTCGGTTCTTGGTATTGATGTAGATTCGATCAGCGCAGATTCGCTCGGGGTAGCAGCCATGCTCTTGCTTGTATTTCATGGCCTGTGGAATTAAGTCTTCGGATTCGTTGTATGGATCCCAGCTGATCCTGTGCAGGAAGGCAAAGCCATTTCGCACAGAAACACTAATTTTGGCGCCAAACTCAACAGCAGCTCTCGTTTTACCACGAACCATGGGCCGAACGTGTCGCTGAACCAAGTTCACGATACGATCGGGCATGCTGCGCGTTTTCGAGTACAGCAGGATGCTTTGCTGGCGGTGCAGCTCGCTGATCACGAGGAGCTTCTGCCACCAATGGGTCTTCAAGCCCGAAAGCATTGCCCCGGAGTGGATCAGGGCATCAATAGCATCAAGATTCCGCTGCAGATAGTCCAGCTGGCGTCGTATCGTGGCTTTGATTTTGCGGCGACGCGGCTTTTTCTGCTTAGCAACCCTGAGGAAATTGGCACGCGCCTTGCCACGGTCATATCGGGGACTGTGTTTCCGTAGGTCTGAATTCTGTTCGCAGAGATCGTCGATGATCCGTTCGGTCGACTCCCTCGCTTCGTTGAGCAACTTCAAATCAGTTGGATAGGTAATGTCGGCTGGTGTGCACGAGGCGTCAATGCTGAGTGTTCCCCAATTCTTGCCTTCTGGCCAATCGGCCGGCTTCACAAAGTCGTCAAGTGAGAGCTGGTTGTCAGCATAGGCACTTGGATCGTTAGTGTCGTCGTCATCTTGTTGTGACGCCACAACCTCCATCAGCATGGCCTTGCCCCGCTCGGCAATGAGTTCATTGATCCGGGTGAGTTCCTCTTCGGAGAAACGCTTGCGGAAATGAACCATCATTGATGGGTCGAATGGTGCCTTGCTGGAATAGCCGGCATAGCCAAGGAAATACTGCATGTAAGCGTTTTCTCGGATCTGCTCAACGGTCTCCTCGTCGGTCAGACCAAGCCGCTGCTTGATGAACAGCGCACCAAATGCCAGCCGTACAGGCTTTGCTGGGGCGCCAGTGGTGGGATTGAACTGAGGTGCATATGATTCCTCCAACTCTTCCCATGGCATCAGGGAGGAGAAGATTACCCAGCGATTGTCCGTGTCCAACGTGCCGCCAAAAGGCAGATGGAAATCCTCGATTGAGAGCTGCCCGTTATGGCGTTTCTGGTACATCTGCAGTGCTCAGCAGTTGTAGCAATCGTCAATTGCCCTGAACGAGCCCAGTTTATCAAATTTAGATCGCTGAAACAAGCTGCGCTGCAGTCGATTTGGCTTTTTCAGGAGTCCCGATGTAGGCCTCCATGATCACCGCGTACAGGGCCTGATCGACCCTGCGGCGGGGCTCGAGGATCGTGGGCAGGAAGCTGCCGGCTCGCAGTTTGGGGATCTGCAGGGCGAGATCCCCCACCTGGGTGGTCAGGGTGCGAGGCCGGTAGCCATTGCGTTGGTTGACCCGCTCCTCGCTGCGCTCATGGCGATCGGCACCGACCACAGCGGAGGCCTCCAGTTCGATCAGCTGCTGCAGGCCGTAGCGGGCCAGCTCGGGGATCAGCTCACCGGCGCTGCTGCCATCGAGTAGCGCCGCCAGTTCAGGCACGGCAGCATGGTGCTTGGGCATGGTTCGTCTGGTTGAGGTGGTACTCGAACCAGGGAAACGGGCCTGCCCACCCGGGGTCCCCACGAATCCAGCGCCCGAGGCGCTGAATTCGCGGGGTGCCCCGCCCCTTGCAACGCCAGCCGCTGAGCCGATCGCTTGAGGTGCGGACGCTCAGCCCCGGCTACGCCGGGGCTGAGGCCCAGGGGAATTACACCACTGCGGGGGACGCAGGCCCCCATCCTCACGGCAACACCATTCCCACGGCAACAGCCCACTCAATTAAATGTCTGTTTGAGAAATGGACCAGTTGAATTGGGGATATATCCAACTTGGACTGGTCGCCTTGATGTTTGGCGGCCTGCAGGTGTGGTGGTTCAGCAGCGTGTTTAGGAGTTTGCTGAAAAACCAAGCCTGCGCGAAAATGGATTAACCGCCCAGCCCAGATGCGAGGTCACCGGGAGCGCAGCGGCTCCCTGTTCTCCTACGTGTCGATTGAGGAGCGGATCCCGGCCAGTCATCCGCTGCGGCGGATCCGGAAACTGGCGGATCAGGCCCTCGATCGGCTCAATCCCACCTTTTGCGCGCTCTACGCCGCAGAAGGCCGGCCCTCGGTGCCGCCAGAACAGCTGCTGCTGGCCTCGTTGCTGCAGGCGTTCTACGGGATTCGCTCGGAGCGGCTGTTGCTGGAGCAGCTGCACTACAACCTGCTGTACCGCTGGTTTGTGGGCCTGAGCCCGGATGATCCGATCTGGCACCCCACCACATTCACCAAAAATCGGGAGCGGTTGCTGAACGAGCAGGTCATGGGGCGCTTCCTGGAGAAGCTGATGGGTGCTCCGGAGGTCAAGCCGCTACTCAGCGACGAACACTTCTCAGTGGATGGCACCCTGCTGCAGGCCTGGGCGTCCCATGCCTCACTGGAGCGGACCGATGGTCAGCAGGACCCACCGCCACCGTCGTCAGGCCCTGGCGAGGGCTTTGGCGCTCCAAAGCCCGGTAAGAAGCGGGCCAAGGGTGACTTCCGCGGCATCAAGCTCAGCAACAAGACCCACCGCTCCAGCGTCGATCCAGACGCCTTGCTGGCCCGCAAGTCCAATTCCCACCCGGCCCAACCCAGCTACCGAGGCCACGTGCTCATGGACAACCGCCATGCCCTGATCGTCGATTGCCGCGTTACCCAAGCAGTGGGTACCGGGGAGCGGGATGCCGCCAAAGCGATGGCGGCTGACATCCCCGGTGCCCACCAAAAAACCATCGGTGCCGACAAGAACTACGACACCAAGGGCTTTGTCGCCGAGATGCGTCGCATCGCCGTGACGCCGCACGTCGCTCAGAACACCGCCCGCTCTGGTGGCTCCGCCATTGATGGCCGCACCACGCGCCACGAGGGCTACGCCAAGTCGATCAATGCCCGCCGCGGTATCGAGAAGGTGTTTGGTTGGATCAAACAGTGGGGCGGTCTGCGCCAATTCAAACTGCGCGGCACCGACAAGGTGAGTGCGGTGTTTGGCCTGCACGTGATCGCCTACAACCTGATCCGGCTGGGCAACCTGCTCTTGGCGCAGCCTTCTCCGAAGGAGTGACCGGCGATGGCGGCGGCATGAACAGGTGGTTGCCCAGAGGTGTGCCAATGAGGCGGCCTCCAGGAAGCCCCAACGGGGCAAAACGCCTGAAATCGGGCGTTCTGAACCGCTGAAACGCATCATTTCAGCCCGAACGGAGCACAATCAGCTCTCTGGAGGGAAAAACGCGGCCTTTCAGGCAGTTTTTCCGCAAACTCTTAGAAGACGTGACCTGGCGCGGCCCCAAAGTGCTGGAGAGTTCCGCAAAACCCTGGAAAAGATCTGGGGGAAGGAACAGGGGCGGCGTTAGAGCCGCATAGCAGGCGTCGATACTGCCCAGGGGCAACTAGCTACGAACTGCATTCCAGATCCACCAAGCAACCACTGCCAACAGAACCCAAGGCACCAGTGATCGAAAGACCAGCCATACCAGCAGAACCAACAGGGCCGAAATCCCAGTGCGCTTTGTGAGCGCCTTGGCCTCATCGGTCATGAAGCGCCAGCGAGGGATCAGGGCCATCGTCTTCAAAAAGCGAACTTCAGCACCGCCTGAACCAAAACAAACCCCACCAAGGCCGCAAAGGCAAGCAAGGAGGGAGAACCAGACAAATCCATAAGGCGGCCCCACATGGATCCATTTCTAAAGCAAATCCCAAAGGATGCCGTAGCGATACATACATCAGTGCGAAAAAGCACATTCAGGATTTTTGCCGACATTCCAGGCCGCCAAGCGGCGGGGGCTGGACGCCTGGAGCTGGCGGCAGAAAAACGGCCATTTGACCGCGATGCTCACCATCACGCAACAAATCGGCTACAATATGAAAAATTAAAGCGCCATGATCACTGGTTTCCTGGGAGTTCTGTTCGCAATGCTTTCCTTTGTTCAGGTGCCGCAATGGAGCAACGATTGGACCAAGTGTTCTGTAGCCGTGCCTGACACCGCCTGTCACTGGTATGTAGTGAATCCCGACAACACTTTTGGCAAGGGATTTAGCTGGATCACCGCCCCTGAATATGATGTCACCGCTCTGCGAGATATCGGCATTCAGCACGAGGTAACCGTGGCCCAGGGATACCAAACGACAGTGGAATTGATGAACTCCAAATCAGACCTAAAATACGGTGACGACTACTAAGTTTAAAACTCCTTTCTAGCTAAATTTTTCCTATATTTGCCAAAATGTTATCCACACTAGGGCTGATATTCTCTTCAGGTTGTGTATTTCAAGGTAAGCGTAATATTTGCACTCCTTCTGCTAACTAAAGCACCGAAACCTTGAGCACATAGTTTCCCCAGGTTATTTCGTTCTTAGTATTTTCATGAGGGAAGCGCGAAATCTTTCCCCATATTTGCGGAGATCAGAGACTGAGGCAAGTTCTACGAATGTTGGATCTGCGCCGTCATGGATCTCAACTTTTTTACTGCCACCAAAAAAGTGAAATCTCACAATAGTTTTCAGCCCGTCTTGGTCCACTAAAATATCAAAGTGGGTTTTCGTATCCCTGCCGATGAGTGTAGCTGGATCAATAACGCTCCAACATATTTCTCTCACGATGCGCAAGCCTTCAACCTCGTCTGAAGTGGTATCTACCCTTAGATCCATAATCGTCAAAGCCAATACAGAAACATTATCAGTCCATGCGGTGTCAGAGGGCGCAGAAGTCTAGGCAGCAATCTACTGACAACTACCTGAAAGCAAACCAGTCCAGTCTTTGACTTGCTCCATCCTCGGCATTCTGAACCAACTCCACGCCCTTGACGCCTCCATCTTGTTGATACCAAGGATCACAGCAGACTGCGGAGAAAACCTGTTGCGCCTCGCCCAGGGTCGTAAATGAAGCAACCTTGACGACGCCCCAGGAGTCGTGGGTGTAGATCGCAAAGGGCATTCCATCCACCAAAAGGGACTGCTAATTTATCATTTTTGTGTTCCAGCTGGGGTTCCTCTAAGGGGTTGGATCATTCATTGGCAAAGCACAGAAATACAACGAGCAGACTGACAACGAACAGGTCACCACCTCAGATGTTATTGATTTTCTTCCCTGAATTGTGAATTGAAGGCAATGCCTGGATGGATCTGAGCATTCGTCAGAAGTTTGTAAGCATCATGGAAGCAAATCTCCCAAAAATTATCTGCGGCCAATCGGCACATCGAGGGCCTCCCTGAGGCAAGGAAGGCCCTGAAATTCCCAGCTACAGGAACGATTCATAACAGTCTGAACCGTCTCAAGATTTGTCAAAAGCGGAGAGGGTGGGATTCGACTTGAAAACAAGAAGGTTCTTGCCGGAATGATTTGGGACAGTTTCGGTTCAGTCTCACAATGATATCTCACATAATATCTCACACAATGCATCGAGATTCAATGAAACCGCAAGGGATAAGCAGGGACATCTGATCCAGACCAACGGATGTTAAATCGAAAACAATTTCGGATCCGTCGGTATGGCATGTGGTCTGTCACCCACCCTCAGGACACCACCCCTGGCGAACCTCCCGCCGTGCCACCCACTGAGCGCATCGCTTGGTCAGGTGCTCGCCTTGAGGAATCAGACCCTGGTGAATCGGACAGGTCAGCAAGGTGACGCAGTGCCTTCCCACCTCGTAACGGAAGTGCTGACAGGTGATGCAGACGCTTGAGGAGCGGGATGGTTTGAGGACATCCCACTCCAGGAACTCCCACTCCTCAGCGGGGGTCGCAGGTGGCACAGGGCGGACAGCAGGCATCACACAAGAGCGGATACACCTGTACTACTCGCAATGTGGCGGGATGGTCAAGGAGTCCATTGAGACCCTTGGCGCCCCAGTTCGCTTCAACACCTTTTTGCCGTATCGCTTCTGAACCGCAGGCAAAAGCGACTGCTGGACCTGCCACATAAATGCATCCACACGCTCCCGCCGTTCAGCAGAAGAGGCGATGTGCTCAGAGAAGGCACCTGCGTGGCACAGATCAACCAGCAGTCCTACCTCTTCATCGCTGAGGCAGAGGAGGTGGTTGGTGCCGACTGATGAAACCCGCATGGTTCTTGCTTCAGTTGAACTCAGGCGTCCTGCCGCGGCGCAGTGACGGCAGTAGACACCTTGAGTCCTTCAAAGAGTTCTCCCAGCACAGTTGCCATCCTTGGTGGCAGTGCTGCCCCAGGAACGGACTGGGAAGCGACCACCAGAAGAGCAGTCGCATCAACAAGCGCTGACGCTTCTGCGTCACTCAACATAACCAGATGCTCACCGTCAGAATGCGAAATCCTCATCCCGTTGCGTTGGCGCGGGGATGACAATAGAGGGAGATGCCAATTTTTTGACACGTCCCAGTCCAATTAGGGCAGTGGCATAGACACCTCACGCAGAGAACTGGTGGGTGAGCGACCTGCCAACTGGGATAAAGAAGTGCCTATAACGGTCTGTGAGCACTGCGGAATAGTCGTGAAGGGCACCCAGTGTGCACTGAAGCAGCACCAGCAGGGCAAGGAATGCCAAGGGGCACAAAGCGCCCTGAGGTGCCCAAGCAGATAGAAGCAGTAGACCAAAGAGGAGATCGGAACTGGCGACACAGCAGGGGTTTCAACTCGTTGTGTTCACAGAGAGCAGTTTCACCATTTCTTCACAAGAAAAATGTCCACGAGGACAACTGGCGCCAAGTCAAATTGGTTAGATTTGTGAAACTCAAGCATCATGCCTCAAGGAAAGGCAGACTTTCAGTATCGTGTCTTCGTCAATTCTGTTTTCACTCAACTGGAACCAAACAGGTGATCTGGAGAGCGAAGATCTTGAATACGTGCTGTCGGCATTGACGAATGAGGCAGAAGCGGGAAGCGATGAATTGTCTTCCCTCCTGAAAAGACAGACTTCGCGCCAGTAGAATTAACGACGCGGATCAAGTTGCTTTACCCAGGCAATATAAGTTGATTGAATATCTGAACTCTGGATACATCCAACTGGGACTGGTCGCCCTTGTCTTTGGCGGTCTTCAGGTCTGGTGGATCAGTAGCGTTACTCTGGATACATCTTTAGTAGGCGAGACCTGGCACGACCCTTGAGCGAGGGCGAGTTCCGCAAGACCCTGGAGCGGATTTGGAGGAAGAAACGCTGATCAGGCAGGACCGCTCGCATTCGGTTACAGAACTTCATAGAATGTCGCTATGGTCATCGAGTGGTCCTGGACGGGTCCGCTTTTTTTTGGCAAAACGGTTGTGACCGCATAGAGGCGCAACCGTTGCGCTGCTATGAGAATTGAGATGGACTATGCGAGAACCGCATAACGGGCAAAACCCAGTCCAGCAGGCGAGAATGGGCGGAAGTGACCAGACCGAGTGACCGACTCAGCGAACTTCACGACACCCGAAGCAGACGGCGAGGATCTGAGTGACCTGCTCCTGGAGGTGCTCCCTGGTGATGGCAGCACGATGGGCAACCAGTCAGCACGGGAGGCGCTGAGTGGGGCAGCAGAGCGCCAGATCAGCGAAGAGGAATATTCAGCAGTCAAAGACCGCCTGGTGGGTCTGGGTCTGATCCTCAAGGGGCAGGGGCGTGGTGGATCCGTGCGCCTGGCAGAAGGCATCGAGGGCGGCAGTCGCTACGAGGCACCCTCAGCACCCAGCACCAATGGCAACGGTCGAGGTAGAGCGAAGAAGGAAGCACCCGCCAAGGATTTCAAGGCAGTGCTCTGGGCGAGTGCCGACAAACTTCGTGCCCAGATGGATGCGGCGGAATACAAGCATCTGGTTCTGGGTCTGATCTTCCTCAAATACATCTCAGACACCTTTGCCGCCCAACAAGGCAAGGTGCTGCTGATGGTCAGCGACCCTGCCTCTGACAACTATGTGGGCGATGACGCTGCCGACCATCAGGCGGCACTGGAAGACCGTGACTACTACACCCAGGAGAACGTGTTCTGGGTTCCTGCTGATGCTCGTTGGGAATCGCTGCGGGCACGGGCAAAGCAACCTGATATTGGTCAACTGATCGATAAGGCACTGGTTGCCATCGAGAACGAGAACCTTCCCTTGAGGGGCAAGTTGGATAAACGGTTTGGCGGTGCCCAACTGGAACCAGGGCGACTGGGTGAACTGGTGGATCTGATCTCCACTATTGGATTTGCTGACGACCAGCGATCAGGTGATGTGCTGGGTGAGGTCTACGAATACTTCCTGGGTCAGTTCGCCAGCGCAGAAGGCAAGAAGGGCGGTCAGTTCTATACACCTGCTCACGTCGTCAAAACGCTGGTTGCTGTGCTGGCACCCCATAAGGGTCGGATCTATGACCCCTGCTGTGGTTCAGGTGGGATGTTCGTTCAGAGCGAGAAGTTCATTCAGGCGCACGGGGGCAAGCGGGATGATGCTTCGATTTACGGGCAGGAGAGCAATCCAACCACCTGGCGGTTGGCAGCGATGAACCTGGCGATTCGTGGTTTTGCTGCTGATCTGGGTCAGGAACCTGCTGACACCTTTGCCAGAGACCAGTTCCCAGATCAGAAGTTTGACTACATCCTTGCTAACCCACCGTTCAACATTTCGGATTGGGGTGGTGAGAAATACGAAAGTGATCCACGCTGGGTTTATGGGAGACCACCTGTAGGCAATGCGAACTATGCCTGGTTACAACATATGCTCTGGAAACTACGCCCTGGTGGTGAAGCAGGTGTAGTGCTGGCAAACGGATCAATGAGTTCCAACCAAAGTGGTGAGGGGCAGATCCGTGAGGCGATGGTGCGTGGTGATGTGGTTGAGGTGATGGTTGCTCTGCCTGGGCAGTTGTTCCTCAACACTCAGATTCCTGTCTGCCTTTGGTTCCTGACGAATGACAAGACCCAGCGTGGTCGAGATCGCCGTGGAGAGACGCTGTTCATTGATGCCCGCCAGATGGGCACGATGAAGACACGGGTTGAGCGAGTGTTGACGAATGAGGATATTGCCAAGATTGGAGACACCGTTCACGCCTGGCGTGGTGATGGTGAGGTGTCTGATGCTTATGAGGATGTCGCTGGTTTCTGCTACAACGCCAAGTTAGAAGAGATCGAGAAGAATGGTTTTGTGCTCACGCCTGGTCGTTATGTGGGTGCAGCGGATGTTGAAGACGATGGTGAGGCATTTGATGAGAAGATGAAGCGCCTAACTGGGTTGCTCAAGCAGCAACAGGAAGAAGGAGCAAGGTTGGATCAGCAGATTTCTGAGAATCTGAGGAGGTTGGGATATGAGTGAACTTAGACAGATTGAGAAGATTGCCCAGATCAAACAAGGTCGCTATACATCACCAAATGAACTCAGCGAAAGACCGACTGAGCACTCAAAAGTGCCCGTCTGGGGTGCCAATGGAATCTTAGGGTATACCCAGAATGCTACATACGAAGAAGCACAACCGCTGGTGACCTGTAGAGGCAATGGATGCGGTCTTGTTCAGTGGTCTGGTGGCAGGGCGCATATTTCAAATAACGCAATGGCGATAGTTCTCCCCAGTCAGAGTCAACAGTCAAGCAAGTATCTCTATTACTCGCTACTTAATACAGATTTTACTGATGTAACGACTGGTTCAGCGCAACCCCAGATAACGATGGGGCACTTGAACAAGAAGGAAATATTTTGGCACTCAAATCCTGAAGAGCGCACGGCAATCGCCCATATCCTCGGCACCCTTGACGGCAAGATCGAACTCAACCGCAAGACCAACGAAACCTTGGAGGCGATGGCAAAGGCGCTCTTCAAGTCGTGGTTTGTGGATTTCGATTCAGTCAGAGCAAAGGCAGAAGGTCGATCCACTGGATTGCCAGCAGAAATCAGCGATCTATTCCCTGATTCATTTGAAGATTCAGAACTGGGTGAGATACCGAGTGGATGGAGAACTGGTTCACTTGACGAGGTCGCACTAAATCCCAGAGAAACAGCGAAACCAGGCGAGATGGATTCAACTGATCGCTATATAGGATTAGAGCATATGCCCCGAGGCAGCATTTGCCTTGGCGAGTCAGGGGAAGCAGAGGAACTGGAGAGTAACAAGAATAGATTCAGAGAAGGCGATATTCTCTACGGGAAACTGCGACCATATTTCAAAAAGACAGGTTACGCTCAGTTTGATGGAGTGTGCTCCACAGACATCGTTGTCACAAGGAAGAAGGGAGACAGTGGCACTGGTTTTATCTGTTGCTTATTGGCAAGTGACCCATTTATTGATTTCACGGTCGCAGCATCCACAGGAACCAGGATGCCGAGAACAAGTTGGGGGGATATGTGCGAGTTCCCAATCGCCATACCTACGCCACGCTTGCTGAAGGAGTTTGACATTCAGTTTTATTCACTCATTGAACGTATAAAGATGGGTTGCGAATATTCGGTTCGTCTCTCTTCCATACGAGACGCCCTCCTCCCCAAACTCATCTCAGGTGAAATCCGAATCCCCGATGCCCAGCGGATGATTGAGGAGGTTGGGGTCTGATGGCACTTATCACAGAAGACCATCTGGAGCAGCAGTGCTGTGAGTGGTTCACGGAACTGGGATACACCCACGTCTTCGCCCCCCAACTCGATAGCGACGGCACCTCCCCAGAACGCACCGACTTCAGGCAGGTCATCCTCACTGGGCGACTCCGTTCAGCACTCCAGCGCCTGAACCCAGAAGTTCCAGAGAGCACCATCGAGTCAGCGGTGCTCCAACTGGCGAATCCCAACGTGCCTGGTCTGCTGGCATCCAACCGTCAGTTCCACCGCTGGATGACCCAGGGTTTGCCCATCACCTATATGGATGGGAACCAGCAGGTTGGCATCCGTCTCAAGGTCATCGGATTCGACGACTCTGCCTCCAACGACTGGTTGGTGGTGAACCAGTTGGCGATCCAGGGCAGCAAGCACAACCGCCGCCCTGATGTGGTGGTCTACCTGAACGGTTTGCCCCTGGCAGTGATCGAACTGAAGAACCCTGCCGATGAGAAAGCAGACATCTGGGCGGCGTTCAACCAACTCCAGACCTACAAGCAAGACATCCCAGACCTCTTCACGCCCAATGTGCTGCTGGTGATCAGCGATGGCATCCAGGCACGGGTCGGTTCGCTGACTGCTGATCGAGAGCGATTCCTGCGGTGGCGCACGATCTCAGGGGAGAACGACCTCGATCCACTGGGTGCTCACCGTGATCTGGAGACCTTGGTGCGAGGGATGTTCGACAAGGGGCGTCTTCTGGATTTCATCCGCTCCTTCTGTCTGTTTGAGGAAGACGGGCAGATCATCAAAAAGATCGCTGCCTACCACCAGTTCCACGCCGTTCAAGCAGCAGTGGAGCGGGTGGTGGAAGCAAGCAAACCTGACGGCGATAAGAAGGGCGGGGTGGTCTGGCACACCCAAGGTGCTGGCAAGAGCATTGAGATGGCGTGTCTGGCGGGCAAGTTGCTCACCGATCCACGCCTGGAGAATCCGACCCTGGTGATGGTCACAGACCGCCAAGACCTGGATGGTCAACTGTTCGGGGTCTTTGCTGGGGCGGGTGACCTATTGGGTGAACCCCCTAAGCAGGCAGACAGTCGCCAAGAACTCAGGGAACTACTGGGCAACCGACCCAGTGGCGGCATCATCTTCACCACCATTCAGAAGTTCGCCACCGACCCTGAAGAAGACAAGTTCCCTGCCCTCACCGACCGCCACAACGTCGTGGTGATCTGCGACGAAGCGCACCGCACCCAATACGGGTTCAAGGGTCGCTTCGACACCAAGACAGGGGAGATCAAATACGGGTTGGCAAAGGCACTCAGAGATGCCCTGCCCCAGGCGACCTTCCTTGCGTTCACGGGAACACCTATCTCCCAAGACGACCGTGACACCCAGGCGGTCTTCGGGCACTACGTCTCCGTCTACGACATTCAGCAGGCAGTGGAAGACGGTGCCACGGTGCCGATCTACTACGAATCCCGCCTGGCAAAACTGGCGCTCAAGGAACCACTGCTCCCCCAGGTGGATGAGCAGGTGAATGAACTCTTCTCAGATGAAGACGACATTCCTGCTGCTGAACGGGCAAAGAGCAGGTGGGCAGCACTGGAAGCACTGGTGGGCGCTGAACCACGCCTACAGCAAGTGGCAGCAGATTTGATTGCCCACTTTGAGCAACGCTCACGCACCCAACCAGGCAAGGCGATGGTGGTGGCGATGAGCAGAGATATCTGTGCCCGCCTCTATGAGGCAATCGTTGCCCTGCGCCCTGACTGGCACGATGACGACCCCAAAAAAGGTGCCATCAAGGTGGTGATGACGGCATCGGCATCGGATGAGCAATATCTCCAACCCCACCACACCACCAAGCAGCAGAAGAAAGATCTGGAGAAACGGTTCAAGGATCCTGCCGACCCGCTCAAGATCGTGCTGGTGCGGGATATGTGGTTGACGGGGTTTGACGCTCCCTGTCTGGCGACGATGTATGTGGATAAACCGATGAAGGGGGCAAACCTGGCGCAGGCGATTGCCCGAGTCAACAGGGTCTTCAAAGACAAACCCGGCGGTCTGGTGGTCGATTACATCGGCATCGCACCTCAACTCAAGGAAGCACTGGCGACCTACACCGCATCGAAGGGCAAAGGTCTTCCGACCATCGACACCAGTGAGGCGGTGCGGATCCTCAAAGAGAAACTCCAGGTTGCCCGTGACCTGCTCCACCCGATTGATTGGAGTGGGTTCAGGGATCCCAAGACAGCAATGGCACTTCTGCCCAACTGCCTGGATCACATCCTTGAACTACCAGATGGCAAGCAGCGGTATTGCGACACCGTGCTGGCGATGACCAAAGCATTTGCCCTGTGCGGAACGCTTGATGAAGCGATGGCGCTCAATGATGAGGTGACTTTCCTTCAGGCGATCCGAGCACCACTGGTCAAAGGTGATGGCACAGATGGCGGTGATGGTGGTGCCCCCAAGAATGTTGATTTTCAGTTGCGGCAACTAATGTCTGATGCCCTGGTGGCAGATGGAATCACTGATGTCTTCAAGGTCGCAGGTCTACAAAAACCTGATCTCAGCATCCTGTCGGATCAGTTTTTGGCAGAGGTCAGCAAGATCCCCCAGAAGAACCTGGCGGTTGAACTGCTCCAGCGGTTCCCCCGGTTTCAGGAAAGATGTCACCCCTTTGATCCATCCATCCGGGGGCTTGAGGACATGACCAATGCGCCGATACAGCGAGGCCGTTAAGGCTGATGTGAGGAGACGGATGCACCCGCCCCACAGGCAGAGCGTTGCCCGGATTTCAGAGGAGCTGGGCATCCACGTGATGACCCTCTACAAATGGAGGAAGGCCTGGCGGTTGCAGGGAGAGGTGGTGCCGGCATCCGAGAAGGAACCAGAGGGCTGGAACGCCGCCGACAAGTTCACGGTGGTGCTGGAAAGCGCCGGGCTCAATGCCACCGAACTCAGCGCCTACTGCCGCGAGCGGGGCCTGTTCCCTGAGCAGGTGAGCCGTTGGCGGCAGGCGGCCCAGGATGCCAACGCCAAGCCGGTGCTGACGATGGCCGAACAGAAGGAGCTCGAGAAGCTCCGCGCCCAGGACCAGCGGGAGATCAAAGCCCTAAAAAAGGAGCTGCAGCGCAAGGAGAAGGCCATGGCGGAGATGGCGGCTTTGCTGGTGCTGCAAAAAAAGTGGGATGCCTTCTGTTCGGAGGACGCGGAAGGCTGACCAGCGCCGTGCACCGGCGGAAGGTGATCGAGCTGATCGGGGAGGCCAATGCTGCGGGCGCCGGCCTGGTGAGGGCCTGTGGTGTGATCGGCATCTGCCTGCGCACCCTCAAACGCTGGCGGAAAGCCTTCCTGGGTGATGGGGACGGCGTGGATCGCCGTAAAGGCAGTGCTCGCCTGGTGGGTCACCGCCTGAGCGAGGAAGAGCGCCAGCGAATCCTGCTGACGTGCAACCAGCCGGAGTACGCCGCGCTGCCGCCAGGGCAGATCGTGCCGGCACTGTCCGATCAAAAGCTCTTTATTGCTTCAGAGAGCAGCTTCTATCGGGTGCTGCACCAGGCGGGTCAGTGCCACCGCCGGGGGAGGGCCAGGCTGCCTCAAGAACCGCGCTCGGTGCCGCGCCTCAGGGCGGATGGCCCGAACCAGGTTTGGAGCTGGGACATCACCTTTCTGCCGACCACGGTGCGAGGTGTGTGGCTCTACCTCTATTTGGTGGTCGATGTCTGGAGCCGCAAAGTGGTGGCATGGGATGTGGCCGAGGTGGAATCGGCCCAGATCGCAGCGGATCTGGTGCAGCGGGCCTGCCTCAAGGAGCGCTACCACCGCCCCAGCGGCTTTGGCAGCCGCCAGTGCCAGCAGCAGCCCCTAATACTCCACGCCGACAACGGCAATGCAATGCGTGGGGCCACGCTGGAATCACGGCTCGAGGAGATGGGCGTGCTCAGATCCTTCTCCCGGCCAAGGGTCTCAAACGACAACCCGTACTCGGAATCCCTGTTCCGTACGGTCAAATACCGGCCTGATTACCCGAGCCGGCCCTTTGCCAGCAAGGGCGAGGCCTGTGAATGGGTGGCAGCATTTGTGGATTGGTACAACCACCGGCACCACCACAGCGCGATCAAATTCGTGACGCCCCACCAGCGCCACAGTGGGGCTGCCGCGGCAATTTGCCAGCAGCGCACTGATGTCTACGAGGCCGCCCGCCGTGCCAATCCAACGCGCTGGAGCGGTGCCACCCGCTGCTGGAATCAACCGGCAGAAGTGTGGATAAACAAGCCAACAGAAGAGCCCGATCCGGTCCTGGCGCTACCCTTAATCAAGGCCGCCTGAATGGCAGCCAAGGAGTGACAACTTTCCTGAAAGTCACCGTTGCTGAGGGAAGAGGTTCAGACCCGCTTCAAGACCAATGTGGTGAAGCAGAAGCGATTTAGTGAACTGCTCCAGGCATCCCTGAACAAATACGCCAACCGTTCGATTGAAGCGGCACAGGTGATTGAGGAACTGATTGCGATGGCAAAGCAGTTCCGTGATGAAGCAGAAAAAGTGGCGGCGATGGGGTTGTCGGTTGCTGAGGTTGCCTTCTACGACGCCCTGGCGAACAACCAGTCAGCACACGATCTGATGGGCGATAAGGTGCTGATGAAGATGGCACGGGAACTGGCAGAAAAACTCAGGGGCAACCTCAGCATCGACTGGCAATACAAAGAGAACGTTCGGGCACGACTGCGAACGACGATTAAGGCACTGCTCAAACGCTACAAGTATCCGCCTGATCAGGAGGCAGCAGCGATTGACTTGGTGCTCCAGCAGACCGAGATGATTTCTGAGGAGTGGTCGAAAGAGGATTTGGGGAACAAGATTCAGGCGGTTGTTGCCGATGCTTTGGAAAAGCAATTCTGAACGGGCACTACGCCTCTACAACTTCCAATAAATCCTCAATCCCACAATCCAGCACCGTCACGATCTTCCCCGCCAAATCCAAGGAAAGTGCTGATGCCGCCTTGTGATCGTTCCGTGCCAGTCGGGTGATGGTGGTCGCTGCCACGCCTGCCGCCACTGCCAGCGAGTTCATTGTGATTGCCTTCTCACCTGCCTCCGCACGGTGCAGATTTGCCTTGGCGAGTGCTTTGGCGAGTGTCAGACGAACTTGCTTTGCCATAAGGTGCACAATACCTCAAGCACCATGAAAGGGCAAAGCAGTGCTTGCTGCCTATGCTCTCGTGCCTGACACAGAGAGCAGAGCGTTAGGCGCCAAACATAAGCACTGCTTCCACCACGACAAACCCCACCAGAGCGACCAAGGCAAGAAGCGATGGAAAACCAGTTGTAACCATAACGACTCCGCTTAACACCCCATTTCTAAAGCAAACCTAAAGAGAGGCGTGAGGCAGGAAGCACAGCAGAACCAAATGGAACATTCCGCAATCTAAAAGCACTTGGCACACTATGCTCAGTCCCCTGTGCTATGATTTCAGTGCTGAGGGCAAGAGGTTCATTAGAAACCCGCCCTCTCAACCCACTCCAGAAACCCACAGAGGTTCCAAATGCCGACCGACTTCTCCGCCATTGACCTGGGCACCATCAACGCCGCTCACGAGGTCATCGTTGCCTCCATCCGCCACAAGGTATGTGAGTGGGAGCAAAAATCTTCTGATCTCGCTACCGACGGCAACCTCACCAATGCTGTGATGGTCAAGCACTGGGCGTTTGCTGCTGACCTGCTTTCCACCACGATCAGCACCGAGTTCACGAATCTGTTCTCCAAGGCACTCAATGCCCGCTTTGGCGACCTGACCCACACCACTCACCGCTCAGTTGCCGATCAGGTGCTGGATGCGG
Organism: Synechococcus sp. CBW1108; assembly: GCF_015840335.1. Classification (NCBI taxonomy): domain Bacteria; kingdom Bacillati; phylum Cyanobacteriota; class Cyanophyceae; order Synechococcales; family Synechococcaceae; genus Synechococcus; species Synechococcus sp. CBW1108. The sequence continues at coordinate 2,170,922 of NZ_CP060395.1, read as the reverse complement.
TTGCTCTGGAGGTGGCGGCAGCACAGGAGGTGCCTGAACTGGTTGCGGTTTGATGACTTTTCAGCACTTGGCACCACATCCTGCTGCTTTGGCGCTATAATTCCAGTGTTGAGGGGCAAGAAACTCATAGCAGTTCGCCCCTCCAACCCTTTTCCCAGAAACCCACAGAGGTTCAATCCGATGCGCTTCCTTGTTCCTGCTGGTGCTGGCGGAATCCCCTGCCACACTCAAACCACTCGCTTCAGCAGCAATGAACGACCATCCCGATGCTCCAAAGCAGTTCGGCATCCGCCTCAGTGAAGAGACGATGAAACTGGTTTCCCATATCCAGCATTTCCGCCAGCGCACCAATCAACCCATCACCCTCTCCTCAATCGTGGAGGACGCCATCCAGTGTCACTACAACCGATTGGTGAATGAGGGCGCAATCAAAAATGACTGATGACTCAACCAATCTCCCCATCTGATCTTCAGCGGGTTCTCAAGACCCTGCCACCAGAGGCACCAGACCCTGTCCCGCGTCAACCCCCTTGGCCGATTGGCGTCAATCAAGTTGGCCGGTGAGGGGAACTGATCGCCCCCCAGTTGTCGCCGGCGACAACTGGGGGGCGATGACGCTGGAGGCGACACGAAAACTGAGCCACACATCAGTCCGAGCCATTGCCAGCACTGACTTCCTCTGATCGGCACCAGGCGACAACCACGTTGGCCGGTTAGGCGCCGAGACCTCTGCTGAGCCTTGCCCTGGAGCGCACGAGCCGGCGGACCGCACAGTCCGCCGGCAGCGCGGAGCTCCCCGCCGGGGTCTGGCACCATCGGCACCAGGTTGTCGCCGGACGACAATCTCCCGGGCTGTTCTCCGCTTCTCTACGGCTGCTGTGGCTATTTGCTGCCGCTGCGCCGGCTTGCTTGGGCGCGGCGGTGGCTGTCGCCGCTGATCTCGACGATGTGGCAGTGGTGCACCAGCCGGTCCACCGCCGCCACGGTCATTGAGCTGCTGGGGAAGATCTCATCCCAGGCGGTGAACGGCTGATTGGCGGTGATCAGCAGCGATCGGCGCTCGTAGCGGTGGCAGATCAGCTCAAACAGCACGCTGCTCTCCTGTTCATCCCGCCGCACATAGCCAATGTCATCGATCAGCAGCAGCGGGTAGCGATCCAGCCGCTCCAGCGCTGCCGGCAGGTTGTATTCGGCGCGGGCCTTCTGCAGCTCCTGCACCAGGCTCGTGGCGGGATAGAAGCGGCAGGCCTGATCCAGGCCGATCTGCGCCAAGGCGATGCCGACCGCCAGGTGCGTCTTGCCCACACCGCTGGGGCCGAACAGCAGCACGTTCTCGCCCCGCTGCAGCCACTCGCTCTGGCGGCTCAAGGCCTCCAGTTCCTGCCATCGGTGCGCCTCGATCCGGCCGCCATGGTCGTAGTCCGCCAGCGCTTTGCTCCAGGGCAGCTGGGCCGCGCGCAGCAGCCGGTGCTGGCGGGCCTGCTGGCGTTGCTCCATTTCCTGCTCGCACAGGGCATAGAGAAACTGACTGGGGCTCCAGCCCTCGCCCTCAGCCTGCGAGGCGATGCTCTGCCAGTGGCAGCGGATCCATGCCAACCGCAGCTGTCGCAGCAGGATCGGCAGGGCGGCTTCCGCCGCCTGGGGCCGCGGGATGGAGGGCAAGGAGGTCGTCATAGCTCTGCAGCGTGTGTTGGGAAATGCGTTGCGGCGGGTGGGGGCGATGGGGCGGCAGCCGGAAGCGTTGCTGCAGCGCCGCCAGCGACAGCCCCTGCCGTTGATGGGCCTTCTCGAGCCAAACCAGCACTGGCTCGTAGCCCGCCAGGCGGCAGCCCACATACAGCGCCTCGACCATCAATCGGGCGGCGGCGTCACGGTCACCGCCATTGCGCAGCTGCTGCCACAGCTGCCACCAGCGCTCATCGGGGAACAGCTCCCGCTGGTAACTGCAGTGCAGCAATGCCCGGGGTTTTCGCCTGAGCGCATCGATCAGGTGCTCCAGATCGATGCTCCACGCCCGCCCATGACGCTCGACACCGCCGTGGCGCCGCTCCAGTTCGCAGGCGATCTGCCGGCCCAGAAGCAGCTGCAGCCGGTCGTGGAAGATCCGCACCGTCAGCCGCTGGTCGATCAGCCGCGGCGGCACCGAATACACGACTCTGCGTACCTCGATCGTGCTGGTGCGCCGCACCGTGAGCTGTTCAATGTCGTAGTCGGCAAAACGAAACCGCGGTAGTGGCCGCAGCGCCGCCTGCTCCTGCTCCAGCCGGATCAGGCGCGGCCTGTTGTACTGGTCAATCACCGCGGCCAGAAAAGCCTGGTATTCAGCCAGCGACTCGAAATCACTGCTGCCGCGCAGCAGCAACGCCTGCTCGATCCGCCGCTTGAGATGGCCATGGGGACTCTCCACACGGCCGTTCTCATGCGCCACCCCCAGGTTGTTGCGGCTGTAGGCCAGGCTGTAGTGGCTGCAGAGGGCGTGATAACGGCGGGTGATGTCGGAGCTGAAACTGCCGTTGCGGTTACGGCACGCTGCTGATAACCGGTCGGTGCGCAGTTCACCTGGCACCCCGCCGCAGGCAGCCAGAGCGTTCTGCAGACCCTCGGAGAGGGCTGCAAAACTCTCGCCGCCCTGGACCACCTGCGCATAGCTCCAGCCGCTCCAGGCCAGGCGGTAGTGGAACAGCAGATGGGGGAACACCTGGCCGGCGATCGTCACCTCCACCCCCTTGAGCTGGGTGAAGTCACAGAAGGCAATTTCGCCAGGCTCATAGCTCAAAGGGAAGATCACCTCCGGCGCCGGGCCGTGCAGTGCCTTCCACTCCCGCACCCGGCGCTGCAGGGTGCGCTGTAGCGGAATCCAGTCCACATCAGGTTTCTGCTGCTGCAGATGCTCCAGGAGCGTGATCGGCGTCAGCGCGGGTGAGCGCTGCAGCAACGGCACCAGCTCCTCCTCCCATACCCCTACCAGCGGATCGGGGCGGGTGCGGCCACGGGGCTGGTTCGCCCGCGGCTGCAGCTGATTGCATTCAATCCGGCGAGCACTGCGCACTGAGATGCCCGCCGCCGCGGCAGCAGCCTCCTGGCTGCTGCCGCCTCGTCGTTTCGTCATGAACAGATTGCGTTGGTGGCTTGTCAGTGGTGCCGGCATCACCTGGTCCCTGCGCATCGGCACCAGGGTCTCCAGCACTCACCCCACCGGCCAACGAGCTTGTCGCCGACCGGCCAACTTCATTGTCGGCGGACAAGACCCATACCCGCATCTGGCAGACCTCAATGCCGACCAACTGATTCAGCGGCGGGTGGAGGTCACAGGCACCATCAAGACCCTGGAGCAGGAAAGGCAGGTAATTGACGCCGAACTACTGACCACCTTTGGCGATGCTGAACTACGCTTTGGTGTTCGTGCCCCTGGTGGTTGGGTCCTCAAGCAACGATCAAGAACTAGTTGGGAATACAACCCAGAAGTTCGTGATGCCATCAAGGGTCTTCAGGGTCAGGCACAACGGGATGGGAGAGCACAACCACTGGTGAGCACATATCTGTGTTTGACACAGGAGACCTGATACTCCCCCTCCAGCATCAGACGCTAAAGACCTGCTGTAGGTGGGCGATGGGATTGGCACTCTCCTCACCACGAACCAACCAAAACTCAGTGCTGCCGCTTCTCAGCAGAGCACGGAAATCATCTGCGTCAATCAAGATGCCGCCATCCACTGCCAGGGTGACCATCTCATCAGGCGTTGAGGCGGCATAGAACTCCTTCTCAAACTCTGGATCACCTTCTACCAAGTGACAGAGGTGATCCAGAGCATCCAGGAGTGGCGGCGAGGAGTTCTCCAGGCAGAGCGACCAAGCGGAACCAAACCTACTCAAGCGTCAGGGCGCAGAGCACATAACTTCACACCAGCAGCATTAAGCACTATAATTTACTCACTGAACTCCACAGAGGGTCAATCAAATGCTCAAGACATCCAACAACGGCACTCAGGCAACCACTGCCATCAAGTTTTCCTTGCGACCTACTGCCGAAACGCTGGCAGATCTGTCTCGTCCCATTGACCCTCGGCACCTCAAGACCAGGAAGCAGGGAACCGCGACCCTGACCTACTGCCCTTGGAACACCATTGCCCGTCACCTTCACCACCGTGCCCCTGGTTGGTGTTGGGAGGTTCAGTCGGTTCAGGAGGTTGGCGGTGCCGTTGTAGTCACGGGGCGTTTGACCATCCCTACCGCAGATGGAGACCTGCTCCACTACTCAGCGGTGGCATCAGAACCGCTGGAGTCGGCATCCAAGGCACCTGCTGCTGAGGTTGCCGCTTCCTCTTGCTTGAGGAGGGCGGCAGCGTTGGCAGGTCTTGGGTTGGAGTTGTGGGGATGATCCGATGACCATCAACATTGAATGGCAAGACCAAAACGGCAACTGGCATCACTACCAGAGCAAGCAGAATCAGGCAGACGCCTATCGGGTTGCTCAGCGTCGTGCTGAGTCAACAAAAAAGCGCCACCGCCTGGTAGGTGACAATGGAAATCTGATGGATATCCTGAACCCATAAGACCTCTGTCCTGCTGATGCCCGAACCACTTCCAGAGAAACGAGAGAACTATTACACCATTGGTGGCAGCGGCAAACTTGAGGACTACACCGCAATCGCTCTCTTTGAAGGAAAAGACGGCAAGCGGGAAGCAGTGATCGGAATCACACTCAAAAACATTCCAGAGGTCTCAGGGTTCGTTGCGTTCATCGCTGAAAAGTTCGGAACCGAGCATCAATACAAACCAGCGATGCTGGAATTGCCGATGATTTACTGGAAGGGCAGCACCCTAGAAATAGAAGCACTGGTGATTGAGGCAGTCAACAAGTGGATAGACACCGATGAAGATCCCTGCGAGGTCTTCTATGACACCCTTGAGGATCTTGAGTATCTGTCGTTTTATTCAGACTATGAGGATTCGCTGATCCATAATAGACCTATTATCAAATACAATCCACGTGGCACAAATAGAAGTGGCAAAGGATTTGGTTGAGTCAGTCAATATCGTGATAGTTGCCCTGTGCATCCGTATATCCTCTGAATCTGCGACCCTTTGATGGGTTGTAGTGCCTGGCATAATCCACCCTGCCACTCTGACCAGAAGTATTGGTGAAGGTTTTGCCATCTTGATTCACCCCAAACCGCTTCTTGGATGCTGCTGCTGTTGACCCACCAGACTCGCCACTGCTTTGGTTCCCACGCTCTGATTTGAACTTCACCTGGTCCCATTTCAATCCATATTGCTTACGCAAATCATTTGCCCTTGTCTTCGCTGCTTCATAACCATCAATGCCCCGAGCGAGGACCGCATTAGTATCAGTGCGGTAGACATAAAAAGAGAGGTTCTCAAGCAGATTTAAGCGAACTCGAAAACGCTGCTCCCTGAGCACTCTTTGTATGGTATTCCAGATATGGCGGTTCTTGCTGTATGTCAAATTGGCAATAGATGGATACTCCAGAATTATTTATTGAGTCTCTTGAGAACCCAAATCACGCTGTGGCATCTTTATTCTCCCTACCCCAGAATAACCCTTAGATAGTGCTGTAATCCCCTGTGGTGCCCTACAGTTATGTCCTTTCCCAGTGGTGCCCGAATGGTATCTCTCCTGCCTGTATGCCTCTCCAAGAGCAGGATTAAGAGCACTGATGAGATTGCTAAAGTTCATTACTGAACTACACTGGGCAGACTTCTTTCTGGCACAGGAGAATAACCAGGAGTTCTGAGTGGTATTCCAAAGAAGTGCTGCCTTACGATGCTTCTTCTTATATTCCTTGCTGGTGATAGATCCACAGAATGGGCAAATAAACTGCCACTTTGGACTGCCATTACCAGAGATACCATAGAGCGGATTCCGTAGATAATACGCAAATAATCTCAACCTGTATCTCTCGTCAATTGGTGACTCTGAAATATTCATACAATCGCTATTGATAAACCTACAGGTGTAATTATAAGGCATATCTGCGTATAAGTCAACTTGACAGAATGGTAGAATAGGAGTAGAATAACTACGACAGTGTTTCAGAGACTGGTTTAAGTGTAAATATTGAATCTTATAAATAACTACGTAGGGCTTGCTGAGGAACCGATATCCATTGCGCCGCAGTTGATTCCAGGGATGGTCTCACGTTAAAATGAGCCAAATGGAGCCATTCCTGGCTTAGAATAATCTGCTGACACGCCAATGTACGTTTTTCAGCACGCAGGTCAGCTATCGATCGAGGAGTTTTACACGCCCTTCGGCGGCAAACTAGATCCTAATAATCGCTGGGTTCTGCTTCGTAACCTGATTCCATGGATGCCGCTGGAAAGCCAGTATGCACCCCAATTCAGTGCCAAGACAGGAGCACCGGCCAAGCCGTTTCAGATAGCGTTCGGTGCGCTGTACATCCAGCAACGCCTGGGAGTGACAGACCGCGAAACAGTTCAGCTGATCACGGAATCACCGTATCTACAATTTTTCATTGGCTTGAGTGCATACCAGGCAATGCCCCCGTTTGATCCATCGATGATGGTGCATTTTCGTAAGCGCATTGGCCCTGATCTGATCAAGATCTGCAATGACATGACCAAGGCCAATGGCATTGCGATGATTAAAGAGATGCTGGTTTCGGCGGAGGAGGATGATAGCGAACAAGAAGAGGAGCAACAGCTTGCTGCCATCGACGAAGCGCTAGGGGTGAAGCCTGCAACGTTGGATCCTGAAAGTAACTGGGGTACTCTGATTCTTGATGCAACCTGCGTGCCTGATGACATTCCCTACCCAGTAGATCTGAGGTTGCTCAACGAAGCGAGAGAGGCCACTGAGAAGATCATCGACGAACTGTTCAAGCAGTTGCAGGGAAAGATCAATCGTAAACCCCGCTGCAACCGGGATAAAGCTCGGAATCGGTTTCTGGCGATCATCAAGAAGAAAAAGCCCAAATGCGCCGAGATCCGTGAGGTCAAGCGCTTTAAGCTCAACGAGATTCGGAGAAACCTCAGAGCAATTGATCAGATGATCCACTGCGGTGCCATGCTTTTGGAGCTTGGAACCCAGCTCTACCGCAAGCTGCTGATCACCAGTGAACTGTACCGGAAGCAGCAGGAGATGTATGACGCTGATAGCCGGCGCATCGACGATCGGATTGTCAATTTGTCAAAACCACACGTGCGGCCGATCGTGAGGGGCAAGGCGGGAAGGCGAACAGAGTTCGGTGCGAAGATCTCAATATCAGATGATAATGGCTTTGTCGATGTGGATCGAATCAGCTGGGACAACTACAATGAAGCCAACGACCTGATCGCACGTGCCAAGCAATACAAGGAAGAGCGAGGGTACTATCCAGCACGAATCTGTGCCGATTCAATCTATATGACATTAGGCAACAAGAAGTTCTGCGCAGAAAATAACATCAGACTCAGTGGCCGTCCACGCAAGAAGCAGGTAGAGGCCGAGGTGCAGACAGCAGAGCAACAAGAGCTTTTTAAATCAGACTTGAGAAAGCGTTCCGTGATCGAGGGAAGAATCGGAACGAGCAAACGGAAATATGGACTGGATCGGATCATGACCAAGCTGATTGAAACATCAAGAACGGTGATCACGATGGCGTTCTTTGTGATGAATGCCGAGAAGGTTCTCAGGCTACTGCGCCTCTTATTCTCTATTCTTGTCTCTGTGTACATCCTGATGCTCTATTTGCTCGCCTCCTGGCGCCGTCCAGCGCTTCTGTGGGCTGCTTAGTCAGCTTCTAGGAGAAAATTGAGGTCACCAGCGCTTGGCGCTGCAGGCTGAGATCGCGGCCCTTGGCGCGGACGAAAAACCCGCGAATGAAATTCAGCAAGCCCTACGTAGTAGTTTCAACCAAGGTTTAAGGTTCTATAAGACTCCACTAACGCAAACCAGATTCACAATTCCCAGACACAAGAGTTGCCGCAGGCAATGTCCGAAGGACATTCCACCTGAAACTGATCTGAAACTTAATTAGAAACATCTAAAGAAACATATATGAGACCTCTATTGAACCCACCTAAGGCAGCACATCATAAGAACCCCAACAAGATCACCAGCATTCATCTACACCACTAAATACCAATAGCAATACAGAGAACCCAATGAGAGATCAATCCAACTCAATTCGTGAACAGGTCTCCTTTAAGCAACGCGAAGGTCACATTCGGGAATCCTGGAACTTCCTATGTACTCACTACAACCTCAATAAGTCTGATCTGGTAAAGTTCCTGATTAAAAAGGAAGAATACTTTCTAAGAAAACCAGAAACTATTCCCGCTGCCTTCGTCAAGGACTGGTTATGAGCACTCAATGGCAGATTCAGCAACGCATCAACTTTCTCCAGAAGGAACTGGATTCACTGGAGCACTACCTGCCTGATACCTACCAGTTCCTGATGGCAGAGATGGATAATCAACAAAGAGAACTGGTCGCAAGTAAGATTCAAGACTTTTATCAGGAACTAAACAATGAACACCAAAACCAGAACCCTCCTGCGGGAAATCCAACTTAAAATCAAAAGTCCCATTACCGGTCAAAAGGAGTTTATCAATGAGAATGCCGTCATAGATTATGCGGTAAAGACCGTATATGATCTGATGAAGCAGCAGAAAATAATTTAATACACCAAAATGAAGAAACAGAATGCGGATATTGTCAAAACCAAGTTCTCGATTGAGCACCAATACGAGGATGCCCTTGTATACCTTACATTAGAAGAACTTATCGCCTCCCTGAATTGCCTGGATGGGATTCAGGCAGCACTGGAGCGCCAAATCAGTGACTATGCCTTGGACCTGGTTCACGACCTCCTCGATGATGAGACCCCACAGATCATCAGAACTTTTTGGTTCAGTAAGGGAATGGCAGATTTCTATCTCTGCGTTGATGGTCGCGGTTTGATTCGCTTGCTGGATGACGAGATGCCAGAGCAACTCCTGGACCAGGTGCTGGGTGCTCTGATGCGTGAGTATCCCGGCAGTTAAAAACCATTGGGTCCCCCATAATCTATAAAGTGTTACCCTTGCCCACAAAAAAATCCGCCAGATATTCAGGCAGTCATATAGGTCGCAAGAACGTCTTCAATAAGTTCCTTAAGGTCAGGTTGCTTTTCTGCGAGATCACGTAAGCGCCGTTTGCAATTGAAACGCTGAGACCTCGAATCAGTCACCTGGAACTGTAGGGCAAGTTTATAAACATATGGGGGTGTATATGGACGACCCTTTCCTATCTTTGTTTTCGAGTCGGGACGCGTTACCCAACCAAATGTCGTTATGTCCAGATGAAGCAGGTTTTCCAATTGGATCACGCCCGCTTGCTGCTTTTCCTCATCTGACATCCGATCATAAAAAGGTCTGGAGATTTCAAGAATCTTCTTTTCCAATTCAGAAATTACTTGCTGCTTGCTTTCGTCACTGGCAGAATCATTCTTTATATAGTCCCATTCACTCATCAAAGATGCTCCATATTCCCTGGCAATCTCATTGAGTCGAAAGCGCATTATTGAAAACTCTTTCTTCTCAATCTCCCTATCAAACACCAGCAGGCAGCGCCATGGTGGAACACCATTACCAGAACGTTGTCGGTTTTGCTTTGACCACGACAAGATCGCGTGACTGGATGCTTTGAGGTGAATGACGCCCTGTTGGACTGCTGCGTCAATCTCCTCATCGCTCATTCGATGAATGGCATACAGCGTTGTATAGGAAGCAGGTAGATGCTCCAGGCACTTCCGTAATCGCTCATCACGGTGAAGAGCGAGAAGACGCAACCACACCTGTGGGTTGATCTCGACCTTCTCCTGAAATGCCTTGACCTGATCGGGCGTGTGCTCCTGCGCGTACTGCGCCACCAGGGCACAGGTCTCCAGAACCTCCTTGGCAGAGGACCCATACCGTGCCGCCTTGAGGGAGGACTCCAGTCGTTGAAAGCGCGTGTCCTTATCCATTTGCCTACTATACGACACTGGATGCGTATGGCGCTTTGCGAACTGGCACAGCAGGGGACGACAGGATGCGTACAGCGTCGTATTCTGCATTTGTCGAACGGAAGCGCATCGTCGCCAAGTCGTCCATAAAACCGAATACACATAATGCGGTCCAGCGAAATGTCCGCAATTGCTTAACTCTATTTCTTTTAACCCATTATTACAGGAGAATCACAATGCTCAAGGATCAAACAAACCCAACAACGACCGACATAAGCGATTTATTAATTTCTTGGCGTGAAGCAATTGATTTGCTTGAAAACTACAACAAGAGTGCCTTTGAGCACTTCTATGATTTTCATTCGATTCACGGGATTAGAGACAAAAATCTTTCGCCCTTCGAACGCCTTGCTGACATTAGCGATAACTGCGAATCTACCGCGGAGAATCTAACATGTGACTTCATTTCGGCGATTATCAATGCAAGTAAACGCGATGAAGAAGACTTTGATTCCTACACAATAGACGAAGAGGGATTTCACTTTTGAGGAGTTACATTAATGAGCGATACCTAGATCAAGTCTCATTTGCACCCTTTAGCGTGATAAACCGCGTCGCTTCGGCGAATAAATGAACGCCTGAGTCCAAGCACTTTATTAAAAATCTCTTATTTTATTATGTCTTCCACTTTTTCGAAAACATTTTCTCGTATTTCCATTCCTAACAAGATCTCTGCAGAAAATAAGTACGCAGAAATTATTGAACGCATCACAACTGAGTCCTTGAAAACCTGGTTCTCTGGGCATCACCATTTAGATGGAGATTGCAACTGGGACGATATCGCAGATACGTACGGTAACGAAGACCAAACTGCTTTCGCTGATTCTGATGGTGCCAAAGGTGCGATTCAATCCATGATTGAAGAGTGCCTTTCTATTCGACTTGGTATCAACGAAGGTCTTGATTTCCAGGTCTACCGTGATTCAGATACATATGGCGACGAAGTTCATGATCTCATCCTCATTGACCTCCTCCAAGATCAAGACTTTGACTTGAAGACTATCCAGACATACCGAGTCGTCGAGGACTCTCGTGAAGGAATTAGTGCCGACTGGTATCTAAATTATCTGAGCAACGATGGGGAACTTAAGTTTCAATTCGCCGAATGATAGTGATGTACCTCTTCAATCTTGAGGCGCTTCTTTAATCTCTATTTTCTGAGGTTTATTTCCGAATGAGAGGGGTTAACGTCCCTCTTTTATTATGTCTTCAGACCTATCTGCTGAACCATCGACCAATCGCCTGGGCGAATCTGTGCCCGTGCCCGCTTGGCAGTTGCTTCTTCTTCGATGAAGCGCAGGCAGGTTCGCTGGAGCATCTCTGCTGAGGGTCTCAAGAATCACTCTATAGCAAGGAGAAGATTATGATCCTCACGAAATTAAGGATTGCTTGGATTGCAGGAAGTGCAGCATCGGAAGGAAAAGCGCCTCAATAAGTAGTTATCCCAGCGACATCCATACCCTTGACTATCATCCAATTCCGTCCTATAATATCAAAGCAATTATCGTTACAACCTATACATGGAACCAATGCTACTAAGGATCTGCGATGTCGTCAAACTGACATCACTTTCGCGCTCCTCTATCTATCGGATGATAAATGATGGCGGATTTCCCAAGCAACTCACTATCGGCAATCGTCAAGCACGATGGTCACGCATCGAAATTGAAGAGTGGTATCAAGAGCAGGTTTTGGCAAATCAATCTGCCTGAACAATTTGCTGGGACGAGGCAAGAGACTCGCATCACGGTATAGCGAGTCCTTGCTTAATACACCAGTTTGACCAATCTTCCATAAACTCCCGCCTCTTATCCAGCAGTTCAGAATTATCGTAGTGACCGCGAACACCTTTCTTGTGATGAAGGTGACCTAACTGTCGATCAGGAACTTCCCACTGATACCCCAATAAATCCTGTCCCACTGTTTGCACAACCGCTCTCCAACCCTGTGCTGTCAGGATCCCGCCCATTTGCAGTTGATCCTTCAAGAAATTATTCAATGCAGAAGGAGTGATGTGAGATTCCTTTCTACCTCTTGGACTATGAAGCAGGTGCTTTCTTTTGCCATTGACTTTTTTGAGTAGATCAAAGATTTCTTTAGCGGCATCAGAGATTGGAATCAGATGATCAACATGTTTCTGGTCGGATGGACGCTTTAGACCTGGGGTAGCACCAGGGATCGTAATCAGAGAATCCGTTTCGTCTATCCAAGACCATTCCAGAGCGACGAGTGCTCCAGGTCGTGTGCATAGCAGCAGATGCAACTTCAGTGCCGTAGGAACAAGATCAAACTGACCATCCCCATACCCACATAATTTCTGAAAAAATCCTGGAACCTCTTCGGCAGTAATTGTCGGATTTCCTTTGGGGACATGCTGAGCGCGATCATCAGGTGAAATCGTGCAGGGATTTTGCCCCCTCCGCATCCAACCCTTTTCAATGGCATAGTCGCAAACTTGCCCCAAAGTCCTGATGACACGATTCGCCATGTCATGAGACTTCCTTGCGTCAATGATTTTGCGCACCTTCTCAACGAATTGTCTTCCACCAGTGCCATCGCCTGAATCCCATTCCAACTCCTTGATGGGAAGATCAGGAGAAAGAACTGGAAAGACATGATTTTCAAGATGGCGCTGGCACTCTTTCTGAGTGCTCGGCGCTTTTTTTTGTCGTGAGGGTGACGTCAACCAGGCATCGCAAACTTGCTTGAGAGTCGGAGCAGAAAGCGTGTCTTTTGGACGGTTCAGCGCCAACCACTGATCGTGGTGGGCATCCAGTCCAATTCCTTTGCGCCATTCCTTGAACGCTTGCACCTTCTGACGCGCTTGTACCAGCGTCAGACGCCCTCCTCCTTTGCCGTAGGTGCCGAGGGGCAGTTCCTGTTGCTTGCGGACGCCATTCGGTAGTTTTTGGGAGTATGGGTGGACGAATCGCCTGCAAGGGACGTTGCCGACCACTGGTTCGTTGACGATACGCAAACCGTTTCCGCAGGGATCCGAGGTTTTTTTACCTCCCTTGGGAATGGCAGGCAAAGCGCGGATTTGAGCGTCAGTCAGCGGTTTGGACATCCCCAAGACCCATCTCACATAACGATTCTATCTCACATAAAACCGCTTTTCATCTCACATAATCTCTCCCATAAAAAATCTGGATCTGATGGCATCGGTGGCGCCCTCATGAGACAGCGACCAACCCAGAAACCCAGTCAATGAGACAATTGCGGACGATCTGAACCGTCTCAAGATTTGTCAAAAGCGGAGAGGGTGGGATTCGAACCCACGGAAGGTTTCCCTTCAAACGATTTCGAGTCGTTCGCTTTCGACCACTCAGCCACCTCTCCAGCGGCCCCTCGGGCCTTGTGCACTTTAAGGATCGATTATCCCCGCACGGCCTGGAGGGATCCACTGGGGCCGCTGGCCGCCCAGGTTTCTGGCCAGCCCGAGGGGAAGGCTCCGCTCAACCAGATCCGCTTGGCCCCAAGCCGCTGCAGCTGGGTGCGCTCCCGCTGCGAAGGGCGAAAACCCAGCCACAGGCCATCAAAACCGCCGCGGCCAGGGCCGTAGCGCTCCTGCCAGGCCCAGAGCGCCTGGCGATCGGGCAACAGCAACCAGCGCCAGCGCCCCAACTGCAACTCCATCGCCCGGCTTTCGATCGCCACGGGCGCAGCACTCAGCCCCTCGCTGGCCAGCCGTTGACCCGGCTGAAGGGGCAGGCTGCCATCGGCGCTGGCGAGCACCAGGCCTGCCTGGGCCCGCCAGCAGTCGGGCTGCTCGGGCGCCAGCGGATCCAGCAGCAGGGCCCAGTCGAAGCGCTGCACCCCCAGACCCCGGGCTAGCTGGCTGGCCTGACTGCAACTGAAGCCATCGGCGGAGCTACTCACCAGTGCCGCCCGGCCCCGGTGCCGTGCCACCAGCAGGTCGAGCCGCCCCTGGTGCACCAGCAGCAGCTGGTCCGCACCCAGCAGGCTGAGGTGGACGGCCACGGCCACTACCAGCAAGCCAAGCCCCAGCAGGCGCCAGCGCCGGCCCAGGGCCGGCAGAACCAAGGCCAACAGGGCCAGGCTGAGCAGCAGCACCAAAACGGGCGTCGGCCGGCCCAGTTGCCACTGGGCCATGGGCAGCTCAGCAAAGGCCTGCACCACCAGCACCAACAGCCGGCACAGCCAGTCGACGGGCACGGTGGCCAAGGGCAGCAGCGGCGGCAGCAGCACCGCCAGACAGGCCAGGGCCATGGCCCCCAGGGTGAGGGGTGTCAGCAGCGGCGCCACCACCAGGTTGGCGGGCACCGCATAGAGGGGCACCACGCCGAAGTGCAACAGCTGCAGCGGCAGGGTGTACAGCGAGGCCGCCAGGGGCACCGCGGTGGCCGCTGCCAACCAACCTGGAAGCCAGCCGGGCAGCCAGCGGCGCAGGCCCAGCTCCAGCGGCCGGGCCGAAAGCACCAGGGCTGCGGTGGCCACCACACTCAGCTGAAAGCCAACGTCCAACAGCCAATCGGGCCGTGCCAGCAACAGGACCAGGGCACTGGCGGCCAGGATTCCCAGGGGCCGACTGCGGTGGCCACTCTCGAGCACCGCCAGGGCCAGCGCCCCCATCAGCACCGCCCGCACCACCGATGGCTGGGGCCCGGCCAGCAACACGAACAGGCCCATCGCTGCTGCGGCCAGGCCCAGCCGCGCCGGCTGGGGCAAGCGGGCGCCAAGGGGCAGCACCACACCCAGCAACACCGAGAGATGGAAGCCCGAGGCCGCCAGGGCATGGGAGAGGCCCGACGCCCGGAAGGCCTCGCGCAGCTCGGCCGGCACCGGCACCACCGCACTGCCCAGCACCAGGGCCGCCAGCACCCCGCCGCGCTCGGGGCCTGCCTGCCGCACCAGGGCCTGGGCCATGCGACGACGCAGATCGGCCACCGGCGTGGCGGGCCGCTCCAGCACATTGAAGTCCTGCACCTGCAGCTGGCTGAAGGCGCCCTGGCGGGCCAGCCGTTCGGCGGGGGCTGCCAGCAGCGGATGGGGCGAGGCCAGCGGCCGGCGCAGGCGGCCCCGCACCCGCAGGCGCCAGCCCTCCTGTAGGGGCGGACAGTCGCCAAAGCGCAGCTCGGTGCGCCCCACCGGCAACTGCAGCAGGGCCCGGCAACTGCCGGTGCCAACGCTTGAGCGCGGATCGCCCAGCAGGGTGCCCGTGAGCTCGAGCGGCAACTCTGCGCTGCTGGCGGCCGCCAGCAGCAGCACCGGGTCAGCCCCAGCGGGCTGGAGCGGCATGCAGGCAACCAGCACCACCCGCATCAGCAGCAGGGCCAGCAGCAGGCCCCACACCAGCGGTTTCAGCCTGCCCCCGCTGCCGCTCGCCACCACTGCCCCCTGCCGGTTAGTTAGGGAGCCAGGGTTCCCACACCCCTACAGGCTGGGGATCTTGAGCAGCAGGTCACAGGCCTGGCGGCTGGGTATCTGCTGACCCAGCAGCGGTGCCACCAGCGCCGCCACCGGCCGCAGCCGGCAGGGCCACACCGCCCGCTCACTCAGGCGCCCCAACTGGAAGCTGCCGCCAGCCAGCACCAGCAGCAACAGGCCTCGCTGCAGCGCAAGCTTCATGGCGCCACGGCCGCAGGCTGGCGCCTGGCCGAATCCAGCAGCGGAAAGCCCAGCGCTTCCCGCTCGGCCAGCCAGGCCTCAGCCACCTGGCGGGCCAGGGTGCGGATGCGGCCGATGGTGGCGGTGCGCTCAGTCACCGAGATCACACCGCGGGCCTCGAGCAAATTGAAGGTGTGGCTGCACTTGAGCACGAAGTCGAGGGCTGGGGCCGGCAGCTTGGCCGCCACCAGATCGGCGGCCTCAGCTTCATAGATGGCAAACAGCTGCTTGAGCCGCTCCGGGTTGGAGGCCTCGAAGTTGTAGGTGCAGTGGCCCTTCTCAAAGGGCAGCCAGATATCCCCGTAGGAGCGGTTGCCGTCCCAGGCGAGATCCCAGATGCTCTCCACATCCTGCAGATACATGGCCAGGCGTTCGAGGCCATAGGTGATCTCGATCGACACGGGCCGGCAGTCGAGGCCGCCGCACTGCTGGAAGTAGGTGAACTGGGTCACCTCCATGCCGTCGAGCCACACCTCCCAGCCCACGCCCCAGGCCCCCAGCGTCGGCGATTCCCAGTTGTCTTCTACGAAGCGAATGTCGTGGTCTTTGGCGCAGATGCCCAGGGCCTCCAGGGAGGCCAGGTAGGTCTCCTGGATGCCATCGGGCGACGGCTTGATCAGCACCTGGTACTGGAAGTAGTGCTGGGCCCGGTTGGGGTTGTCGCCGTAGCGGCCGTCGGTGGGGCGGCGACAGGGTTCGGGGTAGGCCACGGCCCAGGGCTCCGGCCCGATTGCCCTAAGCACCGTGTGGGGGCTCATGGTGCCGGCGCCCTTCTCGGTGTCGTAGGGCTGCAGGATCAGGCAGCCCCGCTCAGCCCAGAATTTGTTCAGGGTCGCGGTGATGTCCTGGAAGTGCACGGGCTGGGCTGGGGGTGGGTGGGTGGATGAGTTGAGGTAGCTACCGATACGGCCTGCGGGGGCAAACCAAATAATGTTGCTGAAACAACGGCAAATTTTGGCGCTTTTTCAGTGGATCGTCGAAGCGGATCATACAGATCTACTGGCGCGCATGAATTTCCTGGTTGACTGCCTGGGCCTTCAAATAGACCAGAAGTATTCAAGCGGTGTGATGATCTTTGCGAGGGACAAAGAAAAGGCCAGGCTCCCCTTACCCGCCCGAGTCACCGTAATCATATCTGCCAACAATGGTTCAGATAATGAGTTCCAGGTAGAGGTCAGAAGCTCCGAGCCCATGCTGCGCAGCGAGACCAGATGCGAGCTAATAGCAGGAGAATTACAAAAAGCCCTTAGCCGAGCTGAATAGAAAATCGCGCACCCCGTATACAAAGATTTACCCCCGCCCAAATTCAACTATTCCCAAGTCAACTGCCCAATACAACCACCGGCAACCTTCAGCCCAGCTTGGAACCTTTGGCACCTGAGCTGACCGCAAGCAGATCCTCAAACTCCCCAGCGGGCATGGCCCTGCTCCAGAGCCAGCCCTGGCCCTGGTTAACCCCGCTGCGGCGCAGGAAAGTGGCCTCCGATTCCGTTTCCACTCCCTCAGCGATGACCTCAACATCAATGGCATGGCAGCCCGCCACCAGCCACTTGACAAACCGCTGACGGAAGCAATCAGCATCCACGCCAGAAACAATCGAACGATCCAGCTTCACCTTGCTGAAGTCGAGATTAAGCATGTGGGAGAGGGGCGCATCTCCGCTGCCGAAATCATCTACTGCGATGGTGTGAATGGAGGTGAGCTCATGAATGAAGGCCAACTCATGTTCGCCGGCCACCTTGGCCTCGGTGACTTCCACCACCAGGCGGCGGCCCACCCTGCGCCTGAGGCATTCGAGATCCAGCACCTGCTTGGAGATGGGCCTGAAAAACATCTTGCCCGAACCGATGTATTGGCAGGAGAGATTTACAGACAACCACAGATTCGCCGGGATTCGGTCCAGGGCCCGCAGGGCAAAAACAAATGAATCCTGGGTAACGGAGATATTCAGAACCGGATCTTCCTCCAGGGCCTGGATCTCTTCAGCGGTGGGCAGGTCGTCGTTGGGACGCCAGAGCACCTCGCCACCGCAGATGCGCCCGGAAGCCAGATCAAGGATGGGCTGGATGTGGAAGCTTTCCAAAGCCCTCAGGAGTGATACCCCTTTGCTGAGTCAAGCCTAATCACCGCTCCAGGCAAGCCGCAGCAGAGGCACAGCAAAGCCGCAGCAAAACCCCATCCCGGGCCCTTCAAGCCACCAGTTCCAGCAGGCCCATCAGGCCGCCGGCGAGGCTGCGATGGCGCGCAGCACTGAAGCCCGCCTCCAGGGCCAGCTGCTGCTGCTGCGGGGCTGTGGGAAAGCGGGCCAGGCTCTCTTCCAGGTAGGCGTAGTGCTCCTCAATGCCGAACTGCTCGGCAATGGGCACCACAACCCGGCGGAGGTAGAGGCGCTGGAACCCGGCTGCCACCGAACTGGCACGCCCGACGGGCCGATTGAAATCGAGCACGGCCGCCCGAGCAGCCGGGCGCAGCAGCCGCCTCAACTCCCGCAGGCCAGCGGCGGAATCGGCCAGGTTGCGCAGGCCGTAGGCAATCACCGCCCCATCCCAACTTCCACTCGCCAATCCGGTTGCCATGGCGTCGCCCTGCTGCCAGCAGAGCTGCAGCCAGGGCTGCAGAGCGGCCCGCCGCGCCGCCACCGCCAGGGGGGCCGCAGCGGTATCAAGGCCGAGCACGCTGCCGCCTGGTCGCACCCGGGCAGCGAGAACGAGGGCCAGGTCGCCGGTGCCGCAGCACAGATCCAGCAGCTGCTGGCCAGGCCGGGGATGGAGCCAGGTTATGGCCTGGCGTTTCCAGAGGCGATGGAGGCCGAAGCTGAGCAGGTCGTTGAGCTGGTCGTAGCGGGGCGCGATCTGCTCAAACAGGTCTTGAACAGAAGCAGAATTGCCCGGCTTAAAGCTGCCCATCCCAGGGCAGCACGATGGAGTCGAGGCTGATGCCGGCGCCCAGATCCGGCAGCGGCTGCAGGCCCCGGGCCTCGAGGCGGCCGGGCCCGGTGAAGGTGAGCACCATCACCGTGGCCAACCCCACGGCCGCCGAACACACCATGCAGCCGGCCAGCATCAGCGAAAATTCACGCCGATCGCTGGCGGCCTGCATCAGCTGCAGCGCCCAGGCCACCAGGGCCACTACGGCGGCCACCATGCCCAGGGCTATGGCCGTGGAGGCAGGGGCGGAGAGGGCGGGCAGGGCGGAGAGCAAGGGGCGACCGGGTAGTGACCGTTTGGTGAGTAAGCGTGGGATGAGCGAGGGCGGGACTCAAGACCGTGGGTTGCAACAACCCTTTTCGCAATGTAACGACTGTTAACAGGGCAGCGTGGGAGGCCCGGCCAGGGGCCGGATGGACAGCTGACGCGAGATCAGCTCACGCTTGATCTGCTCGAGCGTCAGCACTCCGTCATGGAGCAGGGAAGCCAGCAGAGCTGCTGAAGCATGGCCCCCTTCCGGCCCGGGATCAAGGGCCTGGGCGATGTGGTCGATCGAGCCGGCCCCGCCGGATGCAATCACCGGCACGGACACCGCATCGGCCACCGCCCTGGTGAGCTCAAGGGCGTAGCCGGCCTGGGTGCCATCGCCATCCATCGAGGTGAGCAGGATCTCGCCGGCGCCCAGCGCTACCACCCGGCGGGCCCAGGCGACCGTATCGAGGCCGGTGTTCTCCCGGCCCCCCTTGACGTACACGTCCCAGCCACCGGCAGGGCGGGCCCGGGCGTCGATGGCCACGACGATGCACTGGCAGCCGAAGCGCTCCGCACCGCGGGCCACCAGCTCGGGATCACGCACGGCGGCGGAGTTGAGGCTCACCTTGTCGGCGCCGGCCCGCAGCAGCTCGGTGATGCCCTCCACGCTGCTGATGCCGCCACCCACGGTGAAGGGGATCGTGACGGCCTCGGCGCAGCGACGCACCAGCTCCACCAGGGTGGAGCGCCCCTGGTGGCTGGCGGCGATGTCGAGAAAAACCAGCTCATCGGCCCCTGCGGCGCTGTAGCGACAGGCCAGTTCCACCGGGTCACCGGCATCCCGCAGACCCACGAAGTTCACCCCCTTCACAACCCGGCCATCGGCCACGTCGAGACAGGGGATGATCCGCTTGGCAACCATGGATGGGGCTCCGGTGGGCGCTGTTAATGTTGCGCCACTTTCCAGTCGCGCCGGCCATGTCCCAGGCTGCCACTATCAACGTTGGCTCCAAGGTGCGGATCACCCGGGTGCGCGACCGCATTTCCACGGAGATGGTCGAGGCCCTCAAGGCTGACGCCACCGGCACCGTGACCGGCTTCCGCACCGTGGACGGCAAGGGCATCGGCGTGGTGGTGGCCCTCAGCGGTGGCCAGACAGCCTGGTTCTTTGACGACGAAATCACCCTCTCCTGAGGCCCAGGCCCTTGAGCAACAGCCCCAACCCTGAAGCTGCCAGCGGCGCCGGTGCTCGCCAGCTGCTGGGCATGAAGGGTGCCAGCGGCACCAGCAGCATCTGGAAAATCCGGCTGCAGCTGATGAAGCCGGTCACCTGGATACCTCTTATCTGGGGAGAGCTCTGCGGCGCCGCCGCCTCCGGCAACTTCCACTGGACCTTCAGCGAGGTGGGCGCCTCGATCGCCTGCATGCTGATGAGCGGGCCCCTTTTGGCCGGCTACACCCAAACCCTCAACGACTACTACGACCGCGAGATCGACGCGATCAATGAGCCCTACCGGCCGATTCCCTCAGGGGCGATCCCCCTGGGCCAGGTGAAGGCCCAGATCTGGATCCTGCTGCTGGCGGGCCTCGGCGTGGCCTACGCCCTGGACCTATGGGCGGGCCACGGCACGCCGGTGCTGCTGCTGCTGGCCCTGGGCGGCTCGTTTGTAAGCTTCATCTATTCGGCACCGCCGCTGAAGCTCAAGCAGAACGGCTGGCTCGGCAACTACGCCCTGGGCGCCAGCTACATCGCCCTGCCCTGGTGGGCAGGCCAGGCCCTGTTTGGCCAGCTCACCTGGACCACCGCCATCCTCACCCTGGCCTACTCCCTGGCGGGCCTGGGCATCGCCGTGGTCAACGACTTCAAGAGCGTTGAGGGCGACCGGGCCCTGGGCCTGCAGAGCCTGCCGGTGGCCTTCGGCATCACCAGGGCCAGCTGGATCAGTGCAGGCATGATCGATCTGTTTCAACTGGCGATGGTGGCCGTGCTGATCGCCATCGGTCAGCATTTCGCCGCCGTGTTGCTGGTGCTGCTGATCATTCCCCAGATCACCTTCCAGGACATCTGGCTGCTGCGCGACCCGGTGGCCTTCGACGTCAAATACCAGGCCAGCGCCCAGCCCTTTCTGGTGCTGGGCATGCTGGTGACGGCCCTGGCGATCGGCCACAGCTCCCTGGTTAGCTCCGGCACCCTGGTTAGCTCCGGCTCTCTGGTCAGCTGAAGTGAGCGGCGCAGCCACCCGCCAGGCCCCCAAGCCCCGCCGCCGCCCCAACCTGGTGCAGGCCGGGCTGCTGGCCGCCCTGATCGGGGGCGGTGTGGCCTGCGGCCAGGCGGCCCTGGTGGCTGGCCTCGACAGCCTGCTGCCCGATGCCCGTGGCATCAACCATTTCAACCGCCCAGGCACCCTCACGATCCTCTCGGCGGATGGCCAGGTGGTGCACAAGATCGGGCCGGTGACCCGCGAAAAGCTCACCCCCGAAACCCTGCCCAAACTGGTGGAGCAGGCCTTCATCGCCGCCGAAGACCGGCGCTTCTACCAGCACAACGGCATCGACCCGGTGGGGATCGGCCGCGCCCTGGTGCGCAACATCAGCCAGCGATCGGTGGAGGAGGGGGCCAGCACGATCACCCAGCAGCTGGCCCGCACCGTGTTCCTCAGCCAGGACCGCACCCTGGTGCGCAAGCTGAAGGAGGCCGCCCTGGCCGGCAAGCTCGAACGCCAGCTCAGCAAACCCCAGATCCTCACCGAATACCTCAATGTGGTGTATCTGGGCTCCAGTGCCTACGGCGTGGCCGATGCGGCCTGGGTGTACTTCTCGAAAACCCCCGACCAACTCAACCTCCCCGAAGCTGCCCTGATCGCCGGGCTGCCGCCGGCACCCTCGGTGTATTCCCCCCTGGTGAATCCTGATCTGGCCCTGGAGCGCCGGGCGGTGGTGCTGCGGCGCATGCAGGAGGCCGGCTTCATCAGCAGCAGCGAACAACTACAGGCCGAGGCTTCCCCCCTGGAGCTCAAGCCTGTCGAACCCAAGTATTGGGACAGCCAGGCCCCCTACTTCAGCAGCTGGGTGCAGCAGGAACTGCCCCAGGTGCTCACCCCCGAGCAGCTGGAAGTTGGCGGGTTGACCGTGCGCAGCAGCGTCAACCTGGCCTGGCAGAAGGAGGCGCAGAAGGCGATCAACACCTACGCCACAGGGGATATGGAGGGGGCCCTGGTGGCGATGGAGCCCGGCACCGGCCTGGTGCGGGCGATGGTGGGCGGCACCGATTTTCTCGAAAGCCAGTTCAACCGGGCGGCCCAGGCCCTGCGTTCCCCGGGCTCCACCTTCAAGTTGTTTGTCTATCTCACGGCTCTAAAGGAGGGGATGCTGCCGGAGCGGGTCCTGCGCGATTCAGCCCGCTGCTTCCGCGGCTACTGCCCGAAGAACTTCGGCGGCCGCTACATGGGCTCGGTGTCGATGGTGGTGGCCCTGCAGAACTCGCTCAACACGGTGGCGGTGGCCCTGCTCCAGGAGCTGGGCTTCGACAAGGTGATCGCCACGGCCAAGAGCCTCGGCATCAGCAGGGAGCTGGGGCGGTTCTACCCGATGGCCCTGGGCGCCTACGAGCAAACCGTCCTGGACATGACCGCGGCCTACGCCGCCATCAACAACGGCGGTATCTATGTCAAAGCCACACCGTTTGAGGAAATTCTGGGGCCCAACGGCGAGCTGCTCTGGAGCCGCCGGGTCGATGGCGACCCCGGCCAGCGGGCGGTGAGCAGCGACATCGCCGCCATGATGATGTGGATGTTGCAGCGGGCGGTGCAGTCGGGCACCGGTGGCGGTGCCGCCCTGCCAAACCGACCGGTGGCAGGCAAAACCGGCACCTCCGAGGGGGGCCGGGACCTGTGGTTCATCGGCTCCATTCCCCAGCTCACCACCGGGGTGTGGCTCGGCTTCGACAACAGCCGGGCCACCAAGAACACCAGCGTTGTGGCCACCTACGCCTGGCGGGCCTTCATGGCGCCGATCACCAAAGACCTGCCCGTGCGCCAGTTCCCGCCTCGGCCGCAGCTGGCGGACACCTACCGGGGTGGCAAAAAGCCGCCGGAGCGGGCCAAGCCGGCACCGGTGCCTGCCGATGCCCTGCCCTACCGGGCACCCCAACCGCTGGACCTCGATCCCAGCCCCGGCGTCGAAGCGGAACCGGGCCCGGCCCAGCAGGCACCAGCCGGACTGCCCAGCATCCCGCCAGCCGCACCGCCGAGTGCAGCACCCCCAGCAGCCGCCCCGGCCCCCGAAGCTCCACCACCACCCCCGGCGCCAGCCTCGCCGCCCTAACGCCCCGCCGGCGGGGCCTGCAGCAGGGCGGCAAAAAACCCATCGCCACCGCCGGGGGCGGGCCAGCGCTGCCACTGCCGCAGGCATGGCCAATCGGGATGGTCGCGCCCGAAGGCCTCCAGGAGCTGGCTGTTTTCAGCCGGATGCACCGTGCAGGTGGCATACACCAACTGCCCACCGGGCTTGAGCAGCGGCAATAGGGCCTCCAGGAGCTGGCGCTGCAGCCGCACCAGCTCGCCGATCAGGGCGGGGGTGATCCGCCAGCGGGCATCCGCATGGCGGGCCAGGGTGCCCAGGCCCGAGCAGGGGGCATCGAGCAGAATGCGGTCAAACCAGCCGGCCCACTCGGGTTGTTCGGCCGCCAGCTGGGCCGCATCGGCCACCAGGGTGTGGATGCAGCCCAGGCCAAGCCGGGCAGCGTTGCCCGCCAACCGGCGCAGGCGCGCTTCGGAGCGGTCCACCGCCCACACCTGGCCCTGGTTGCCGATCAGCTCGGCCAGATGGGTGCTCTTGCCGCCGGGGGCAGCGCAAGCATCGAGGATGCGTTCGCCGGGCTGGGGATCGAGCAGCAGCCCCACCGCCTGGGCGGCTCGATCCTGCACGCACCAGTGGCCCTCGGCATAGCCGGGCAGGGCGCGCAGCTCGCCGCTGCGACCACGGAGCGTGAGGCCAGCCGGCAAATCGGCCAGGGGGGCGGCCTCCACCCCGGCGGCGGCGAAGGCCGCCAGCACGGCGGCGGGGGTGCTGCGCAGCGGATTGACGCGCAGGTCCAGGGCGGGGGGCTGGTTGCAGGCGGCCCCGAACAGCTCAGGCTCGGGCCAGTGGCCGGCCAGCTCCGCCAGCCAGGCGGGCAGGGAGTGGCGCAGACCCAGGGAGCCGGCGGGGTCGGCGGGCAGGGGGCCCAGGGAGTCCCAGGGCTCAGGCCCGGCCCCCGCGCGCCGCCGCCCGCAGGCCCTAAGTAAGCCATTGACCACCGGCGCCAGCCGGCCCATGCCGCCCTGCTTGGCCAGCTCCACCGTGGTGCTCACCGCCGCCGAGGCCGGCACCCGGCTGCTGAACAGCAGTTGGTAGAGGCCAAGGTGCAGCAGCCAGCGCAGCTTGGGGGGCTGGCGGGCGGCCGGCACCTTGCCAAGCGCATCGAGCCAGGCATCGAGCAGGCGCCGCTGGCGGATGGCGCCGTAGGCCAGTTCGGTGGCCAGGGCGCGGTCGGACCCTTCGAGGGGATGGCGCTGCAGCTCCCGCTCGAGGGCCAGATCGGCGTAGGCCCCGGCCCCCACCGCCAGCAGCACCTGCCAGGCCAGCTGGCGCGGCGCCAGGCCAATCGCTGCGGAATCTGGGCTGGGCGGCTGGGGCATGGCTCCACACCTAGCGCGGCTGCCAGCGGTGGCGGGCCAGGGGCAGGTTGCCGGCGGCATCGACGAGGATGCCTTCGGCCAGCAGAAGCTTGCGCTGGATCCAGTCGCTGCCCTCGCGGCTGGGGGTGAAGCTGATCTGGCCTTTGGCATTAACAACCCTCTGCCACGGGATCTCCGACGGCA
Source organism: Synechococcus sp. CBW1108 (assembly GCF_015840335.1). Lineage (NCBI taxonomy): Bacteria > Bacillati > Cyanobacteriota > Cyanophyceae > Synechococcales > Synechococcaceae > Synechococcus > Synechococcus sp. CBW1108. The sequence continues at coordinate 2,146,244 of NZ_CP060395.1, read as the reverse complement.
AGGGCAGCCGCCGCAGCGCCCAACCCACCTGGCGCGCCGCGCCATAGGCCCCGATCAGCTCGGCGATCTGGCCGTAGGTGGCCAGCTGACCGCGGGGGATGCGGGCGACGGCGGCATACACCTGCTGGTCGAAGGAGGGGGTGCGGGGCATCGGCAGGGCAGGCTCCCGCCCGAGAGCTTCCTAGGATTGGGTTAAGCGCGATTGCGAACCGTGCGTGGCTCCATGGTGATCAACCCGCTGCAACTCCGGGCCCTGGAACCACTGGCCAGACGATATGTGTGGTGGAAAACACCGAGCGAGAGCCTTGCCAATCCCCACCGCCTGCTGGCCCAGCTGATGAACATAGGGGCCTGGCAGGACGTCGAGCAGCTGCGCGAGGTGGTCGATGACGACATCCTCCGTGACGTGCTGCGCACGGCCCAACCCGGGGAATTCAACCGGCGCTCCTGGAACTTCTGGCACCTATGCCTGGAGATGCCCCACGGGCCCGATCTGCCCCCGCTGCCCCAACGGCAGTTGCCATGAGCCCGACCGATCCGCGCGAATCAGGCGGGGCCCTAAAGCCCCAACTCGACATCCTGCCGGCGGAACAACGGGCGCTCTGGGACGAACTGGCGCCGTTGCGGCAGCTCGGATTCGTGCTTTACGGGGGCACTGCTATCGCCCTGCGTCTGGGACACCGCGTATCAGTGGACTTCGATTTCTTCAGCAATGCCCCGCTCAACCGCGAACAGCTCTGGGCCCAGTTGCCCTGCCTGCGGTCCGGCACCCTGCTGCAGGATGAATACAACTCAATCACTAGTTTAGTTAAAGCTGGGGCACCTAATGCTGGGGCCAAAACTGTGAAGTTGTCCCTATTTGGTGGGTTGCAGCTGGGAAGGATCGCCACGCCCCAGACCACCCAGGATGGGGTGGCTCTGGTCGCTTCGGAGCGGGATCTGTTGGCCACCAAATTGAAAGTTCTGCTGCAACGGGCTGAAAGTAAGGACTACATCGACATCGCAGCATTGACGCCCCATGACTCCGATCTGGCCTGCGGCCTGAGTGGGGCAATGGCCCTCTACGGCTCCACGTTCCAACCGACTGAAGCCCTCAAGGCCCTGGTGTTCTTTGAAGATGGCGACCTCGAATCCCTACCCCAGGCGGTCCGCGCACACCTGCAGACTGCCGTGATCCGCGTGGGGCATCTGCCGGCAGCCCCGGCGATTGTTCCGCTACTGGCTCCGCAGCTCACCTGACGCCATGCCCCTGCTGCCCCGCCGCTTCGAGCGGCTCAAGGCCGTGCTCAATCGGCGCATGGGCGATCTCACCGTGGTGCTCGAGCAGGTGGATAAGCCCCATAACCTCTCGGCGATCCTGCGCAGCTGCGATGCGGTGGGGGTGCTGGAGGCCCATGTGGTGAGCCTGGCGGGCCGAACCCCCACGCTCAATGGCACGGCCAAGGGCAGCGAGAAGTGGGTGCCCCTGCATCGCCACTGCGACGCCGACTGCGGGACGCTGCTGGGCGCCCTCAAGGCCAAAGGCTTTCGGCTCTATGGCACCCACCTTTCGGCCGAGGCGGTGGACTACCGCAGCTGCGACTTCACCGGCCCCTGCGCCTTTGTGCTGGGGGCGGAAAAGTGGGGCCTGAGCGCCGCAGCGGCGGCCCTGGTGGACCAGCCGATCGTGATCCCGATGCAGGGCATGGTGCAGTCGCTGAATGTGAGCGTGGCCTGCGCCACCTTGTTGTTTGAAGCGTTGCGCCAACGCCAGGCGGCCGGGCTACTGCCCAGCCACGGTGAGGGGTTGCCAGCGGAGCGCTACGACCACCTGCTGTTTGAGTGGGCCTACCCGGAGGTGGCCGCCTGGTGCCAAAGGGAGGGGCGGCCCTACCCGGCCCTCGATGGCGAGGGGGCCATCAGCGAAAACCTGCCCCGCAGCCTGAAGATGCGCTACTGAGCTGGGCTACTGAGCTGGGCTACCGAGCTGTGCTGCTGGCGCTGGGGCCACAGGGATCCTGGCTGATTCTTGCCGGGCCTCGGGCAGACGGTCGCCCGAAATTAATGCAAAATGGTGGTCAAAACTCCATTTCGGCTGCGTATATGGCGTCAGTCAGACGATTTTTGCAGCCGCCGCCCGGCAGCTTCTTCCTGTTCGGCCCTCGCGGCACCGGCAAATCCACCTGGCTGCAGCAGGAGTTTCCCGAGGCCCTGCGGGTGGATCTGCTGGCACCGGAGGTGCTGCGCACCTATCAAGCCAAACCAGAGCGACTGGCCGAGCGGATCGCCGCCGCTGGGGCTCGGGCCCACACGGTGGTCATCGACGAAGTGCAGAAAGCGCCCCAGTTGCTCGATGTGGTGCATGGCCTGGTGGAACAACGGCGTGACCTGCGCTTTGTGCTCACCGGTTCGAGTGCCCGCAAGCTGCGCCACGGGGCCGCCAATCTGCTGGGAGGGCGGTTGCTGGCGCTCCCTATGGGGCCGTTCATGGCTGCCGAGCTCGGCCAGGAGTTTGATCTGACGCGGGCCCAGGCCATCGGGCTGGTGCCCCTGGTGTGGCAGGCCGTGGATCCCCAGGCCACTCTGGCGGCCTATGCCTCGCTGTATCTGCAGGAAGAGGTGCAGGCAGAAGCCCTGGTGCGTCAGATCGGCGATTTCGCGAGGTTCCTGGAGGTGATCAGCTTTTCGCAGGGCTCATTACTAAACCTGGCCAACCTGGCCCGAGAAGCCGAGATTCCCCGCAAACGGGCAGAAAGCTATCTGGGAATTCTCGAGGATCTGTTGATCAGCTTCCGGCTGCCGGTGTTTCAACGGCGGGCCCAGCGGCAGCTGGTGCAGCACCAGAAGTTTTTTTACTTCGATGCCGGCGTGTTTCGCTCCCTCAGGCCCTGCGGGCCGCTGGATGCGCCGGAAGAGATTGATGGCATAGCCCTCGAATCCCTGGTGGCGCAACATCTGCGGGCGCTCTGCCAGCTGCGGCCCGGGGGCGCCCAGCTCAGCTTCTGGCGCACCCGATCCGGATTGGAGGTGGATTTCATCGTCTATGGCCCCAATCTGTTTCTGGCCATTGAGGTGAAACGCAGCCGTCGCATCGACCGCAGCGACCTCAAGGCGCTGCGGGCCTTCGGCGAGGACTACCCGGAAGCCGAACGCCTGCTGCTCTCCTTTTGCCCAGAGCCGCTGCTGATCGATGGAATCCGATGTGAACCGCTCGAAACCTGGCTGCGGCAACTGCGCCCCTGAAGGCAGCTTCAGCTGCCAGAGCGCTGGGCATTGCCCCCACTGAGCCAGCTCTCGAGCCCCTCCCCCAGAAACGACAGGCCCAGCACCAGCACAAATAAAGCCACGCCGGGGTAGAGGGCGGTCCACCAGATGCCGGTGGGGAGGGCGGTGAGGGCCTGCTGGAGGTCGCCGCCCCACTCGGGGATGGTTTCCGGCAGGCCAAGGCCGAGGAAACCGAGGCCGCCTAGCACCAGCACCGCATCGGCGGCGTTGAGGGTGAGCAGCACCGGCACCGAGGTGATCACATTGCGCAGCAGGTAGCGGCGGAGGATCCACAGGGGCCCGGCCCCGAGCGACTGGGCCGCCTCTACATAGAGCTCGGCCTTCACCTGGGCGCTCTGATTGCGCACGACGCGGAAATACTGGGGGATGTAGACCACGCAGAGGGCAGCGGCGGCATTGGGCAGGCCGCGGCCGAGCAGAAAGGCCATCACCACGGAAAGCAGTAACACCGGCAGGGTGTAGAGGGTGTCCATCAGCAGCACCAGCAGCCGATCTACCCAGCCGCCGAGGTAGCCGCTCACCATGCCGAGGGGAACGCCGACCACCAGGGCGATCACCAGGGCCAGCAAAACCACCTGCAGAGCCACGCCACTACCGGCGAGGGTGCGCACGCATACATCCCGGCCGAGCCGATCGGTGCCACACCAATGGCCCAGGGAGGGGGCGGCGTAGATGGGGTTCTGCAGGCCGGAATTGGGTTCGGGCACCCAGCCCAGATGCACCAACAGGGGCGTGAGCACTGCCACCAGGGCGTAGACCACCACAATCACCAGACCCCAGCGGGCCATGCGGCCCGAGAGGCTGGTGGCTGGGCGGAGAGTCAGTAGAGGCATGGGGCGACCTTAGGCAGGGCCTCGCTGGCGAGATGCAAATCGGCAGCGAAGAAGCTGCAGCCTGAGTCTCTCAGCAAAATCTCCTGCGATTCTCGGCAAGGGCCCATTGCCCGCCCCATTGGCAGCCGATACCTTGAGCTCAGATGTTTTTCTGGCAAGCAAAAACGATCTATGGCAACCACCATCCTCAGAGCCAGGCTCCGGCACCGGTTGATTCAGCAACTACCGTTCCGACCTAGGAGCTTAAGTTCGGGCATCGATCAAGGCTTCACCCTGATCGAGCTCCTAGTTGTGGTAATTATTGTTGCTGTCTTGGCGGCTATTGCACTACCCTCATTCCTGAACCAAGCCGACAAAGCTAAATCAGCTAGCGCAAAGGCCCTTGCCAGCGCTGGTGGCAAAGAGTGCCAAGTATATATGTTAAGCCCTTCAGACTACGGCGGCGTATTTCCAAATCAAACCGCATCAGGTGACACCTCCAAAATCACATTCTCCAACACTTGTTCCAATGCCGGCACAGGTGGCGTTGCCACAGCCACAGTCGTAGGCGGAGTGCACAATGGCTTAACCGCCACAGCCACAGTTGCAGCAGACGGAAAATTAACGCTTGGAGGCACTTTGCCCTAGAGAAAATATTGGCTCACTATGGACCAACATTCCACCAAAAGAACAATAAACATACAGCCCCCTTTTTTAATTAACCGCAATTTAACACGTCTGCCTACATTTGATTGCCTTAATGGCCCGCCTCAGAAATACATTCTCGTCCGAAATGCAGCCACCTGCTCGTAGAGGCTTTCAGCGTCTGTCAATAATACAAAGGGTCAACTCGCCGGATCGACACAATAAAGGCTTCTCATTGGTCTACGTGCTCAGCGCCACGATGATACTCATCGCTGGCACGGCCGCGCTTCTTAATCAAACAACCAGCACCATGATTGGCTCTATCTTCCAGGGCCAAGGCAGGGAGGCCCGCAATGTGGCAAGAAGCGGAATGAGTTATCTGATAGGCCAAATTAATAAGGAACAAAATCGCCACCTAATAGCAGTACTAGACAGCCAAATACAAGAAGGCCAGGACCGAACAGCCGAAAACACATTATGGAGTGACAGTCAGGCCGTAAATTACCATTTCAATCCATGCATAACCTCTTTAGATAGTGCGGGCAACATAAGGAAAGTTCCCCCAAGGCTAGCAGAAATCAACTTGGGCCTCCGCCAAGAAAACAATGGTTTTTTCTATATCAGCGAAGACGGCGCCATAAGTAAAAATCGAAACGGCGCCACGCGCGCTTTTCGGATTGTCAACAGGGATAGGGCGGATTTCAAACTAGCACGCAAAAACAATTTACGGCTGCTTGATGATGAGGGGACCAGGGGAATTTTCCGGCTTAGTGTTGAATCAGCGATCTACCGTAATGGCCAAAGCAATGAATTGATATCGAGGACAATTCTTCAGGAGGATTTTGCTGTTATCCCCAAATGCTGCAAGGCTTCATTTGGTGGATATCTGGATCCAAGCAGCAATAAACAGCGTGGTCACGGCACCACCAACTATGCGATTACTAGTTCAAGCAATCTCTCAAACAACTTATGCATGCTTCCTGGACTAAGCCCCCACGGATTCGGGATCGTCGTAGGAGCAGGAGGAGTAGGAGGATTTATTAGAGCCACTGGTAGCCCAACCATTCGCGACAGCAATGAGACAACCATAGATCCCATTTATTGCATCTCGACTAATCCTAGCCAATGCACATCTGCATATAACAATTCGACAAATAAAATGGTCCGGTTGGACGTTACTCTACCTCCACCACCCCAATATCCCGGTGGGTTCAACGGCACTCCACCCATCTTGAAGTCTGGCGCGTCTGCCGCCAACCAACTTTGCCAATACAACGATTCAACCAAGCAAACCATCTGCAATGCGGCTGGAGTGACTAGCTCAACGCAACTGCCCAATAACTGCAAGCTCTATCGAGAAGCAGTGCATTGCATTTACAGCAGCATCGAGGTCAACTCCAATGATACCTTGGTTTTTGTCAGTGGCAACAATACTCGCCAGATCAGACTCTACTTTCCAGCTAGCGGCGATGTAATTAAGCAAAAGGGAGGCGGCAGCATTAAGCATTGCAAGGATGGTTGCACTGCACCTGTCACGAATATCACCGACCTTTCATTGTTTGGATGTTCACTCCAACGCAAAGACCCTGGCTGCGGAGCCCAGAACATCGACATCAAGGGATCAGGGAGTGGGGCTGGGTTCTACGTTTTTGCGCCCGAAGCCACAATCAATCAAACAGGCACGGCGGCCTTTCAAGGCGTCATCTGGGCTAAAGGGATTGACATGACTGGCACTACAGCCGCACCAACTGTGCCTGCCAGTGGTGTGGCTGATGTTTTTATTCTGCTTGGCATTCTTCCTGGCGCAGACAACACCTTCAGCAGCAGCATCACTGGCCAGGCGTCCCCCCCCACAGATCTCTTCGCCTGGGATATGAAGGCACGTAGCACCAGTCGATTCCGCTTCTTTGGGAATTATTGAGTCATGCGCTCGGCTCGCCTACCGAGGAAAACCCATCGAGCGGCCGAGGCGGGATTCAGCTTGGCGGAGATGGTCGTTTCTGCTGGCTTACTGACTGTTTCGAGCGTTGCACTGATGAGCGTCCTTAATTCTTCAATCTCATCTGTCAAAAGCATCAGCAGCCGGGACCAGATCTTTGCAGCGGTTAGCGCTGATCTAGCCAGGGCTGAAAAGCTCAATGACTACTTCACCTGCTTCACTGGGAACTGCATCGTACTCGACCTAAACGGCCCTGCTCCCGGTAAATATCAATATGCCCCAAGCTCCAACGACCAAATCAATTATAATAAATTCCTGACTCTCTGCAAAAATAACCCAACCAATCTTTCGACTGGATTAGTTGCTACCATAAATCAACTCCCCCCTATCACGATCAACAATGGTGGAAGCCCTATATCCATAAACCGGACCGCCCGGCTACATCCAAACAATGGGTCAGATCAGTACTTATACATAGTGGAATGGAGCCCACCCCAAGGGCCCAAAACCCAGCTCATCCTCTCTCCAACCGTTGGCCAGTGGTGTCCATGAAATGGAGCCGACCAGGGGGGCATGGCTTCAGTTTGGCTGAACTGCTGGCTGTGGTGGCGATCCTCGGTGTGCTGGCGGGCCTCGGTATCCCAGCCCTGATTCAGAACCACAAAAGGGAGCAGCTCAATGCGCTCACCATAGGGCTGGCCTTCTGGCTTCAAGAGGTGCGACGCTCCGCCCTAAGGGGCAATACCTGCGAGGTGAAGATCAGCACTGGCCTAATCACGGATGGTGGAACTATAGCCAGTATCGTATCCAGTATCGATGGAGAACCCATTCCACAGACATGCGCAATACCCAACAATCCCTACCTACTTACCGAATCAGCTATGGGTGCAGATTATGAAATCTCACCCACCGTGGATACCTTCTCGTTCACCCCGCGTGGCAGCAAGTTTCCGAGCACGGATGTGCTGATCACCATTGCCATGGCCAATGATGGCCCTGCTCGCTGCATCCAACTCAATGGCCTGCTTGGCAATCTGGAAATGGGCAATGCCAGCAATGGCAGCTGCGTTCTGACAAAGTTCTGAAAGATGAAAGCAACGTCAAGACGCCGGCCTACACCATTGCTGCAATCGGATACCGGCTTCTCCCTAGCTGAACTCGCAGTGGGCGTGGCGGTTGGTGCCCTGCTGATTATGATCACAATCACTTTGCTCTCTACACTCCTGCGCACGCATCAGCGCTTGGGAGGGCTAAGCAGACTGCAGGAGCGTTGGTCAAGGGTGCAATTTCTGCTCGACGCCGAAATCCAGGAAGCTCACAACTTGCAAAACATTACCAATGGCCTTCAGCTGATCAGCTGCGAACCTGAATCTGATCAAAATTTCTATAAGAGTAGTGATCGCTGCAGCAACGGAGCAACACCAGCCACAGGTTCGCCTGGGCATGATATAGCTATATGCTATGAACTGACTCCAGATTCGGCGCCAGGCACTTTCCGGCTCCAGCGACGTGGGCCAATGATCGAAATAAACGGATCACTGCGCAACGAGGGCACCAAAAAAACCTGTAATGACTATGGGCCCCAAGTTGTAACAACTGGGGTAGAAGAATTTGAGGTGCTTGAAATCACCGATCAAAACGTCCAATACTCCTTGGCTTTTCGCGATCCCCTCGATCCAAACGGCTCCACTTACAAGAAAGAATCCAGCGCCCGGGTCCGTATCAGGCCTCTATGAATCCAGGAGAAGTTTTTTGAATCCTCAGCCACGGTCAGCCAGCACCCCCTGCACCCGGCTCTGACCCTGCAGGGTTACGCGCACCACAGCGCCACTGATGCGCTCAGCCCTGGTGCCCGCCACCTGCAGCCCATCGAGCACAACCCGATTCAAGCTAGCCCCAGCACTCGGTTCACCATCGAGCCCGAAGGCCGGCCCGCAACGCATCAGCACCGCACCCCGCCAGATGGCACTGGGCGGCTGGCCCAGGGTGTAGGTGATAGGCCCAGTACCCGTTCCCACCCCCGGCTCGAAATGGAGCAGCACCTGGCGGCCCGCCAGGCCGCAGGCTGGGCTGCTGCCGCCGGTGCCACCGATCGTCAGCCGGCTTGCCCGCGCCCCATCGGCACTGATCAGGGCCAGCGCCCGGCCTGCCATGGCACGCTGCCGCAGGCGCTCCCCCAGCTGCTGGTTGCCGCGGGTCTCCGCCAGCACGGCCTGGAGCATCACCCCCACCAGCAGCAGCCCACCGCTCAGCGCCAGCAGCAGCTCCAGCAGCGACATCCCAGCAGCGCCACTGCGGCGCCTGGTGGCTTCAGGCGGGTGCACAGCTGCCCTCCCGCCAGTGGCCCACCCGGGTAACCCCCAGCGGCAACGCCATCACCACGCAGCGCTGCAGCGGTGTGCCCGCCACCGCCAGCACCACCGTGCCGCCATCGAGCAGCAAGCCATTACTACTGAATCGCAGCGCTGCCGGCAGGTTATGGGTCAACTCCAGCGCGCCTGCTCCCACCCCTTCCTGCAGGGGCAGGGGCTGGGCCAGGCAACTGGGCAGTCCGCCCCCATTGGGGCCCTGCCATCCCTGCTGACTCAGGGCGATGGCGCAGGGACGGCCCAGCCGCCCAGCCTGCGCCCGGCCCTGGTCCAGCCCGGCCAACACTAGGCGCGTTGCAGTTTCCAGCTGCTGCTGGGCCAGCCAGCGCCTGCCACTGCCAAAGGCCAGCCCAGCCAACAGGGCCAGCACCGCCACCGCCACCAGCAGCTCCGCCAGGCTCAATCCCGCCGTCGCCCGCTCATCCCGGCGTGCCATCACCGCCTGCCTCCGGGGTTGGGGAACTGCTGCAAAAGCCCATCGCCGCCGCATCGAGCCAACGCTGCCGCTGGGGCAGCCCCGGCGCCTGCAAGCGCAGCCAGAGGCCGCCGACCTGGGGCTCCAGCTGGCGTTCGAGCCCAACTGCCAGGGGCGCCTTGGCCAATTCGGCCGCCATCGCTGCCACCGCCAAGCTGCAATCGCCGGCCAAGGGAGCGGCCAGCGCCTGCTGCAGGCGCTGTTCAGCGGCCAGCAGGGCCCCATCAACCTCCACCAGCTGCTCCAGGCCCAGCTCCGCCCCGCGGCTGGCCGCCACCGCCGCGGCCCAGATCTGCAGGGAACCACTGCTGGCGCCCGCGAGCAGCAGCGCCGCCACCAACACTTCGGCGAAGTTCATGCTGCCCCCGGCTGGGCCGAACGCAGCCCCAGCTCCCGCAGGGCGCCATTCACTAGGGCAAACGCGGCCGTGGGGCCGCCGCTGCTGAGTGCCAGCCGCAGCTCGGCACCCGCCGGCGTGGGCGCCAGGCTCAGCAGCCGGAAGGAATGGCTGCCGATCTGGCCCTGCTGCAAATCCTCGGGCGCCTCAGCCGCCAGGCAGGGAGCCCCGTCCCACTGGGAGCTGGGCAGCTCCAGCAAGCAGGAGTGGTGCAGCTTGAGCCGGCCCACCAGCTGCTGGGCTGCTGAGCTGAGCAGATCCTGCTGCTGACGCAACTGCAGCTGCAACTGCAAATGGCGCCGGGCCTCCAGGGAGGCCGTTTGCAGCGAGAGGCTGCCAACCATAAGAAGCAAGGCTGCCGCCGATGAGAGCGGCAACAAAAAACCCTGCTCTGCTGCCGGATGGCGGCGCTTGAAGCTTGACCATTGTCGGATAGACCAGGAAGCCATGGCTGAAGGGGCTTGCCAACCCCTTCAGCATTCCCACAGGGTCAGCTGGCTAGGCGCTGATCTCTTCTTGCCAGAGGGCGTTAGCTTCGATGTGGCGGCCTTCGTTGGTGAGCTGGCGCACCCGCTGCAGGGCCTGGCGCCTCAGCTGCTGCTTGAGGGCTTGCTGGGCAGCCTGGTGGGCTGAAACGAATTGGGGGAGCTGGGGATTGGCTTGCGGCATGGCTTTAATTACCCTCGCCACTTATATGGGTCTTTCAATCATACACCCTGACGAATGGTTTGGCTGGGGCCCGCTTACTGGTTGAGCTTCAAGACGGCCATGAAGGCCTCCTGGGGCACGTCCACCTTGCCCATGGCCTTCATGCGCTTTTTGCCCTTGGCTTGCTTTTTGAGCAGCTTTTTTTTGCGGGAGATGTCGCCGCCATAGCACTTGGCCAGCACATCCTTACGGATGGCGCTGATGCTCTCACTGGCGATGATGCGGCTACCGATCGATGCCTGGATCGGAATCTTGAATTGCTGCCTGGGGATCAGCTCCTTGAGCTTCTCCACCAGACCCTTGCCCACGTTGTAGGCCTTATCACGGTGCACGATCGTGGTGAGGGGATCGGCTTTTTCGCTGTTGATCAGCACATCGAGGCGCACCAGCTCATTTTTGCGATAGCCGATCAGGCTGTATTCCATCGAGGCATAGCCCTTGGTGCGGCTCTTCATCTGGTCAAAGAAGTCAGTCACCACCTCAGCCAGGGGCATCTCGTAGTGGAGGGTCACCCGGTCTTGGGTGATGTATTTCATGTCGATAAACTCGCCGCGGCGCTCCTGGCAGAGCTCCATCAGGGCGCCGTTGTAGCTGTTGGGGGTGTAGATCTCGAGCTTCACATAGGGCTCTTCGATCGATTCGCGCTTCTGGGGATCCGGCAGGGTGGCCGGGTTGTCGACCATCAAAGTGCTGCCATCGACCATGTTCACCTGGTAGATCACCGAGGGGGCTGTGACGATCAGGTCGAGGTCGTATTCACGCTCGAGCCGCTCCTGCACGATCTCCATGTGCAGCAGCCCCAGGAAGCCGCAGCGGAAGCCAAAGCCCATGGCGCTGCTGGTTTCCGGCTCAAATTTGAGCGCCGCATCGGAGAGCTGCAGCTTGCAGAGGGCGTCACGCAGGTCGGGGTATTGGTCGGCGTCGGTGGGGAACAGCCCACAGAACACCATCGGCTTGGCCTCTGCGTAGCCCGGCAGCGGCTCCGCCGCCGGATTGGCCGCCAGGGTGATCGTGTCTCCCACCCGGGCATCGGCCACTGCCTTAATCGAGGCAGCCATGTAGCCCACCTCGCCGGCATGGAGGCTCTCCACCTGGCGCTGGTCTGGCGCCATCACCCCCACTTCATCGAGCTCCACGGTTTTGCCGCTGGCCATCAGCAGCACCTTGTCCTTGCGGGCAATCACCCCACTGATCACCCGGAAATAGACGATCACGCCCCGGTAGGGGTCGTAGTAGGAATCAAAGATCAGGGCCCGCAGCGGTTCGGACACCCGGTTGGCCGGTGGGGGCACCCGCTCCACCACCGCTTCGAGGATCTCGGGGATGCCCAGGCCCGTTTTGGCGGAGCAGGCAATCGCCTTGGAGGTATCCAGGCCGATGATCGCCTCGATTTCCTCCTTGATCCGCTCAGGATCCGCCCCGGGCAGGTCGATCTTGTTGAGCACCGGGATGATCTCCAGATCATTTTCCAGGGCCAGATAGACATTGGCCAGGGTCTGGGCCTCCACCCCCTGGCTGGCATCCACAACCAGCAGGGCCCCTTCACAGGCCTGGAGGCTGCGGCTCACCTCATAGGAAAAGTCCACATGGCCTGGGGTGTCGATCAGGTTGAGGATGTAGTGCTCACCGTCGGGGGCCGTGTATTCCATGCGGGCCGCCTGGAGCTTGATCGTGATGCCGCGTTCGCGCTCCAGCTCCATGTTGTCGAGGAACTGGGCCTGCATGTCACGGGCAGCGACCGTGCCGGTGTCCTGGAGCAGGCGGTCGGCCAGGGTGGATTTGCCATGGTCGATGTGGGCAATGATGCAGAAATTGCGGATCCGCTGAACGGGAACATCTGTCATGGCGCGATCCTAAGGAGGGGCCCTAGGACGGCGATCCATTCCTAGGCTCGGGGGAGCGAAATGCCGGAGTGCCCGCCATGACCACTGACACCACCACAGCTGAAACCAGCACAGCGCCCGCCGAGAGCAGCGACCCCCACGCCCTCACCCTGGAAAACGTGGAGCGCACCCTCGATGAGCTGCGCCCCTACCTGATGGCCGACGGCGGCAACGTGGAAGTGGTGGAGATCGACGGACCGATCGTGAAGGTGCGCCTCCAGGGCGCTTGCGGCTCCTGCCCCAGCAGCACCATGACCCTCAAGATGGGCATCGAGCGCAAGCTGCGCGAAGCCATCCCCGAGGTGAGTGAAGTGGTGCAGGTGCTCTGAGCCCAAGCCGGCAGAGCCTGAGACAGATCGCGTCAACGGTGGCACTGATGGAAGGGGCGCAGCCGAGCTCCCCATCAGTGCTTTTGTTGTGGTGGGCGGTGATCGACGACTTCTGCAAACAGCTGGTGGCCCGCCACCCCGCCAGCACGGCCGCTGGCTGCTGGGGCTGACCGCAGCTGAGCCGAGCTCCGCGAGGGCCATCGACACCAACCAGACATGGCAGCTGCTGGACCGCGAACTGAGCAGCGATGCCCTCCACGCCGATTCGGTGATCCTGTTGCCCGCTGACCCTGGCCGATCCGGCCCTGCTGCCCCTGGCCGTTTTGGCCCGGCCGCCCTCCAAAACGCCCGAGCAACTGCTCAGCCAAGTGCATCAGCGGCTGCAAACGATTGCCGATCCGAATCAGCGACGTCGCACCACCAGTGGCTGCCAACTACTGGCCGGCCTTAGCTTTTCTCGAGACGTGATTCAGCGTCTCCTCGCCATGAGCATCCTCGAAGACTCCTCCGTTTATCAATACATCGTGCACAAGGGCCTTGAGCAGGGGCGCCAGCAAGAAGCCTGCACCTTGGCTCTGCGCTTGCTCGAGCGCCGCTGCGGGACCCTCCAGCCAGCCCAGCGCGCCACAATCAGCGCCCTGCCTCTGGAGCGCCTAGAAGCGCTGGTGGACGTGGTGCTCGATTTTCAAGGCACGAACGACCTGCTGCGGTGGCTCGAGCAGTCCTGATCGCAGTCGCCCCTTAGGCTTTCGGGCTCCAATCCCCCCTCCGAGCCCGTGCTCGACCAGCGACTGCTGCGCGAAAACCCCGAGCTGATCAGCCAGCAGCTGGCGAGGCGCGGCATTGAGGTGGACCTGGCCAGCCTCCAGGCGATCGCCCTGCAGGAGCGGGACTGCGAACAGCGCCGCAGTGAGCTGCAGGCCGAGGGCAACCGCATCGGCAGGCAGGTGGGCCAACTGATCCAGGCCGGATCGGCCCCTGGCGGCCCCGAGGTGAGGGCCCTGCGCGACCAGGGCAACGCCATCAAGCACAAGGTGGCCGGCCTCGAGGAGCAGGAGAAGGCCTTGGAACAGGAGATCCACGCAGCCCTCAGCGCCCTGCCCAACTTGCCCTCAGCCGACGCCCCGGATGGCCGTTCCGAGGCCGACAACGTGGAGATCAAGCGCTGGGGCAGTCCACGGGTGGAGGAGGGTCTTGAGGAGCACTGGCAGATCGGCGAGCGGCTGGGCCTGTTTGAAACCGAGCGCTCCGTGCGGATCGCCCAGAGCCGCTTCATCACCCTGATCGGAGCTGGCGCCCGGCTGGAGCGGGCCCTGATCAACTTCATGCTCGACCTGCACAGTGCCAAGGGTTACCGCGAGGTGATGCCGCCGATCCTGGTGAACAGTGCCAGCCTCACCGGTTCGGGCCAGCTGCCCAAATTCGCCGAGGAGAGCTTCCGCTGCGCCGACGACGACCTCTGGCTCACCCCCACCGCCGAGGTGCCCATCACCGCGCTGCATCGCGATGAGCTGATCCCCACCGAGCAGCTCCCCCTGCGCTACGCCGCCTACACCCCCTGCTTCCGCCGCGAAGCCGGCAGCTACGGCCGCGACACCCGCGGCCTGATCCGCCTGCACCAGTTCAACAAGGTTGAGCTGTATTGGTTCTGCACACCCGAGCAGTCGGCCGCCGCCCACCAGCAGATCACCGCCGACGCCGAAGCCGTGCTGGAAACCCTCGAGCTGCCCTACCGCCGCATCGATCTCTGCACTGGAGACATGGGCTTCTCCGCCGCCCGCACCTTTGACCTGGAAGTGTGGCTGCCCGGCGCCGTCTCTTACCGCGAGATCTCCAGCTGCTCGGTGTGCAACGACTTCCAGGCGCGCCGCTCCGCCATCCGCTTTAAGGAAGGCAAATCCATCCAGCTGGTGCACACCCTCAACGGCAGCGGCCTGGCCGTGGGCCGCACCATGGCCGCCCTGCTCGAAACCGGCCAGCAAGCCGATGGCTCCGTTCGCCTGCCCGCCGCCCTAGTGCCCTACTTCGGCAGCGACACGATCCCAGCTACCTGAGATCGTTCCCCATGGAGCTCAGCCGCCCCCTGCCCCCAGGCAAACCCAGCACAATGGGCTCATTCACTTCAGGGCCTTAATGGGCGTTCTCACCGCACTGGCGATCCTGGCGGGGCTGATCGTGGTGCACGAGGCGGGGCACTTTTTTGCCGCCACCTGGCAGGGGATCCGCGTCAGCAGCTTCTCGATCGGCTTTGGGCCCGTGCTGATCGAATACAAGCGCCGCGGGGTGCAGTTCGCCCTGCGGGCCATCCCCCTGGGCGGCTTCGTGGCCTTCCCCGATGACGACGACGACAGTCCCATCCCCAAGAACGACCCCAACCTGCTCTCCAATCGGCCCCTGCCCCAGCGCGCCCTGGTGATCGCCGCGGGCGTGCTCGCAAACCTGCTGATCGCCTACACCGTGCTGCTCGGCCAGGGCCTGGTGCTCGGCATCCCCGCCGGTTTCAGCTCCAGCCCCGGCGTGCTGGTGAGCGGCGTGCAGCCCGGCCAGGCAGCCGCCGCCGCCGGCCTCCAGCCCGGCGATCGCATCTTGAGCCTCAATGGCAGCGATCTTGGCGGTGGCCAGAGCGCCGTTGCCGCGTTGGTCGAGCGGATCAAGGCCGCTCCCGACGAGACCCTGCGCCTCGAGGCCGAGCGCAACGGCCAGACCCTCCCCCTGCAACTCACCCCCGCCGACTTGGGCGGGATCGGCCGCATCGGCGCCCAGCTCCAACCCAACGGCACCGAAGCCTTCCGCACCGCCCGCGGCCCCTTCGAGCCCTTCCGCCAGGCCAACCACGACTTCGCCGCCCTCACCAGCCGCACCGTGGCCGGCTTCGTCACCCTGGCCACCCACTTCGGCGAAACCGCCGGCCAGGTATCTGGCCCGGTGAAGATCGTGGAGATGGGGGCGTCCCTGGCCAAGCAGGGTGGCAGCAGCCTGTTCATTTTCACCGCCCTGATCTCGATCAACCTGGCGGTGCTCAATGCCCTGCCCCTGCCCCTGCTCGACGGCGGCCAGCTGGCCCTGTTGCTGCTCGAAGGCTTGCGCGGCAAGCCCCTGCCCGAGCGCTTCCAGATGGCCTTCATGCAGTCGGGTTTTGTGTTTCTGGTGGGGCTGAGCGTGGTGCTGATCGTCAAGGACACCTCCCAGCTGCCGGCCGTGCAACAGCTCCTCGGCCGCTGATGCCCCGCCTGGCCAGTGCCCGCAGGCGCGCACCCGAGTTGCTGGCGCGCCTCGGGGAGCTCTACCCCGAAGCCACCTGCTCGCTCGACTGGCGCAATCCCTACGAGCTGCTGGTGGCCACCATGCTCTCGGCCCAGTGCACTGACGTCAGGGTCAACCTGGTTACGCCAGCCCTGTTTGAACGCTTCCCCGATGCCGCAGCAGCAGCTGCGGTGGAGCCAGGCGAGGTGGAACCCTATGTGCAGTCCACCGGTTTCTTTCGCAACAAGGCCAAAGCGATCGTGGGGGCCTCCCGGCTGCTGGTTGAGCACCATGGCGGCAAAGTGCCGCAAACCATGGAGGAGTTGCTGCTGCTGCCTGGGGTGGCCCGCAAAACCGCCTCGGTGGTGCTGGCCTGGTGCTTTGGCATCAACGCCGGGGTGACCGTGGATACCCACGTGAGCCGACTGGCCCAGCGCCTACAGCTCAGCCGCCACAGGGAGCCCCGGCGAATCGAGCCCGACCTGATGAAACTGGTGGCCCAGGCCGACTGGCAGAACCTCTCAATCCGGCTGATCTTCCACGGCCGGGCCGTGTGCACGGCCCGCAAGCCCCGCTGCGGCGACTGTCCGATCGCCGACCTCTGCCCCATGGGCAGCAGGCCATCAGGGTAAGCTCAGCAATACCTAAATGTTCGAAACCCAGGCCGCATGGCGAAGAAATCGATGATTGCGCGCGATGTGAAGCGCAAGAAGATCGTGGAGCGTTTCGCCGCCAAGCGCGCTGCCCTCAAGGCGGCCTTTGACGCAGCTGCCGATCCGATGGAGCGCCTGGAGATCCACCGCAAGATCCAGGGCCTGCCCCGCAACAGCGCCCCCTCCCGCGTGCGCAACCGCTGCTGGGCCACCGGCAAGCCCAGGGGCTTCTACCGCGATTTCGGCCTCTGCCGCAACCAGTTGCGCGAGCGGGCCCACAAGGGCGAGCTCCCCGGTGTCGTGAAATCCTCCTGGTGAGTCGAGCCCCAGGCGCCGGGCAAAATGCGAGAATGGCTGTTGACAACAACAGGACATAAGCGCAAGTGCAAGGACAAACTCAGTCGATCTCCTTCGATGGTCGGGAGATCCGGCTGACCACCGGTCGTTTTGCCCCCCAAGCCGGGGGCTCGGTGCTGGTCGAATGTGGTGATACCTCAGTTCTGGTAACCGCCACCCGCTCAGGAGGCCGCGAAGGCATCGATTTCCTCCCCCTGATGTGCGACTACGAAGAGCGGCTCTACGCCGCCGGTCGCATCCCTGGCAGCTTCTTCCGGCGCGAAGCGCGCCCCCCCGAGCGGGCGATCCTCACCTGCCGCCTGATCGATCGGCCGATGCGGCCCCTGTTCCCCAGCTGGATGCGGGACGACATCCAGATCGTGGCCACCTGCCTCTCCCTCGATGAGCGGGTGCCGCCCGATGTGCTGGCCGTGACCGGCGCCTCCCTGGCCACCCTGCTGGCCCGCATCCCCTTCCAGGGCCCGATGGCCGCGGTGCGGGTCGGCCTGCTGGGTGACGACTTCGTGCTCAACCCCAGCTTCCGCGAGATCGAGCGCAGCGAGCTGGATCTGGTGGTAGCCGGGACCCCCGAGGGGGTGATCATGGTGGAAGCCGGTGCCAACCAGCTCCCCGAGCAGGATGTGATCGAAGCGATCGACTTCGGCTATGAAGCCGTCGGTGAACTGATCAAGGCCCAACAAAACCTGCTCAAGGAGCTCGGCATCGAGCAGGTGTTCCCCGAGCCCCAGGTCATCGACGCCACCCTGCCAAACTTCCTTGAGCAGGAATGTGCCGGCGGCATCGGGGAGGTGCTCATGCAGTTCTCCCAGACCAAGCCCGAGCGCGACGAAAAGCTCGATGCGATCAAGGCCGGGGTGAAGGAGAAAATCGCCGCCCTGGCCGACGACGACGCGGTGAAGTTGGCGGTGAGCAGCAACAGCAAGGCCCTGGCCAACAGCTACAAGAGCCTCACCAAGAAGCTGATGCGCGCCCAGATCGTCAAGGACGGCAAGCGCGTCGATGGCCGCAACCTCGATGAGGTGCGCCCGATCAGCGCCGCCGCCGGCGTACTGCCCAAGCGGGTGCACGGTTCAGCCCTGTTCCAGCGCGGCCTCACCCAGGTGCTCTCCTGCGCCACCCTCGGCACCCCGAGCGACGCCCAGGAGCTCGATGACCTCAACCCGTCCACCGAGAAGCACTACCTGCACCACTACAACTTCCCGCCCTACTCCACCGGCGAAACCAAGCCGATGCGCTCCCCCGGCCGCCGTGAGGTGGGCCATGGCGCCCTGGCCGAGCGGGCGATCCTGCCGGTGCTGCCCAGCAAGGAATCCTTCCCCTACGTGCTGCGCGTGGTTTCGGAGTGCCTCAGCTCCAACGGCTCCACCTCGATGGGTTCGGTGTGCGGCAGCACCCTGGCCCTGATGGATGCCGGTGTGCCCCTCAAGGCTCCGGTGAGCGGCGCGGCGATGGGCCTGATCAAGGAGGGCGACGAGGTGCGCATCCTTACCGACATCCAGGGCATCGAGGATTTCCTCGGCGATATGGACTTCAAGGTGGCCGGCACCGAGAAGGGCATCACAGCCCTGCAGATGGACATGAAGGTCACGGGCCTCAACGTGAAAACGATTGCCGATGCCATCCAGCAGGCCCGCCCCGCCAGGCTGCATATCCTCGAGAAGATGCTCGAGGCGATCGAGAAGCCCCGCGACACCATGTCGCCCCACGCCCCGCGCCTGCTCAGCTTCCGCATTGATCCGGAGCTGATCGGCACCGTGATCGGCCCCGGCGGCCGCACGATCAAGGGCATCACGGAGCGCACCAACACCAAGATCGACATCGAAGATGGCGGCATCGTCACGATCGCCAGCCACGATGGCACCGCCGCCGAGGAGGCCCAGCGCATCATTGAAGGCCTTACCCGCCGCATCAGCGAGGGAGAGGTGTTCAGCGGTGCTGTCACCCGCGTCATCCCTATCGGTGCCTTCGTTGAGATCCTGCCGGGCAAGGAGGGCATGATCCACATCTCCCAGCTCTCGGAATCCCGGGTGGAGAAGGTGGAAGATGTGGTGAACGTGGGTGATCCGGTCATCGTGCGGGTGCGCGAAATCGACAACCGCGGCCGTATCAACCTCACCCTGCGCGGCGTGCCCCAATCGGAAGAAGCCCCCGTGCCCGTCTGAGGGCTGGTGGATCATCGTTTCAGCGCCTAGCGGCGCCCGCCCGGGCACCGCTAGGAAACTGCTAAGGAACTTCTAAGCAACTGCTGGCAAACCGCTAGAGCCTGAAACCAGGATCAATTGAGGCCATGGCCACAGCCACCTTCTGGCACAGTTCCAGGTGGCTAAGGCCATGGCTTGCCACTAGGCACCCAGCCTGGCGAACGTCACCGCTGTTGTAGGCCAGCGGCCGACCATCGGCATGGCTGAAGGCGCCCCCAGCTGCCCGCAGCACTGCTTCAGGAGCGGCCATATCCCAATCCTTGGGAGCGCTCTTGCCTGAAAGCGAGATGTAGAGGTCTGTTTCGCCGCGCAGGATCGTGGCCACCTTGCCGCCCACACTGCCGATCGCCCTGGTGTCGCCCAGGACTAAAGCGGCCAGCAACTGCTCCAGCCGCTGGTCCCGGTGGTTGCGGCTGGCCACCAGCACCAGTTCGCCCAGGGCCCGCCGACCGCTGAACCGCACCGGCTGGCGATCTCCCGCCCGGTTTTCACACCAGGCCTCGCCAGCGCCTCCACTGAGAGTCGCCATCACACCAAGCCAGAGCTCCTCCATTTCCGGCAGCAGCACCACCCCCAGCACGGGTTCACCGCGATGCACCAACGCCAGATGCACGGCGTACTCACCGGTGCCCTGCAAAAAATCCTTGGTGCCATCTAGGGGATCGAGGATCCACAGCCACTCAGCGGCCAGGGGTTCGCCCGGCGTCAGTTGCTCCTTGGCGGTCTCCTCACTGAGTACGGTCCAAGCGGCCGCAGGGAAGGCACCTGCCAGGCCATCGAGAAGCCAGCGGTTCACCGCCAGATCGGCCGCACTCACCGGACCCTCCCCGCCCTCCTCAACGCTTAGGGCCCGGGCAAAGCCGTAGGGGGGCTGCTCGCCGCGGCCATAGGCCAGCAAAATATCGGCCGCTCCCCAGCTGAGCCGCCGCAACTCCACCAGCAGCGCCTCCAATGCAATCCCTGAAGGCAGGGGCTGGTGAGCCGGCATCATGGGAGCGCAGGGATCAGCATTGTGCAGGAGCACCCCCGGAGCCGTGCAAGCCAGCGAACCAGCCCCAGGTGTGCTCTACCTGGTGGGCACCCCGATCGGCAACCTGGCCGACCTCTCGCCCCGGGCCCGCCAGGTGCTGGTGGGCGTCAGCCGCATCGCCTGTGAAGACACCCGCCGCAGCGGCCTGCTGCTGCACCAACTGGGCCTGCGCCAGAAAGAGCAGGGGCCGAGGCTGGTGAGTTTCCACGCCCACAACCAAGCCGCCCGCATCCCCGAACTGCTCGAGGCCCTGGCCGCCGGCGAAGCCCTGGCGCTGATCAGTGACGCGGGGCTGCCGGGCATCTCCGATCCGGGCGAGGCGCTGGTGGCAGCGGCCCGGCAGGCGGGGCTGGCGGTGATCTGCATCCCCGGCCCCAGCGCTGTCACCACCGCCCTGGTGAGCAGCGGCCTGCCCAGCGGCCGCTTTTGCTTTGAGGGCTTCTTGCCGCCCAAGCCAAACCAGCGTCGCCAGCGACTGCAGGAACTGGCGGAAGAGCAGCGCACCCTGGTGCTGTTTGAAGCGCCCCACCGGCTGCTGGAGCTGCTCACCGATCTGCTGGCGGTGCTGGGCGACCGGCCCCTGCGGGTGGCCCGAGAACTCACCAAAAAACACGAGGAGCAGGTAGGGCCCACGGTTTCAGCGGCCCTCGAGCACTTCCGCCGCACGCCCCCCCAGGGGGAGTGCACCCTGGTGCTGGGCGGTGCCCCAGTGCCGCCGCCACCGTGCTGGGATGCCGCCGCCCTCAGCGCCGAATTGCGGGCCCTGCAGGCTGCTGGCCACAGCAGCAATGCGGCCGCCAAACTGGTGGCGGAGCGCACCGGCCACAGCAAGCGGGAGCTCTACGCCCTGCTGCACCAAGCCAGCTGAGGCGTCAGACTCCCACGAGCTACTAGCCCTTGATGCTTGTGCGCCTGCGTCTGCTGCTGACCAGCCTGCTGGGCGGCAGCCTGCTGCTGCTGATCCTTTGCCTGGGCGCCCAGAACCTCGAACAACGGCCCAGTCTCAACCTCGGCTTCAGCCGCACCGCACCCCTGCCCGCCGGCTTCCTGGTGGGGCTGGCCCTGGTGATCGGGGTGCTCAGCGGCGGCTGCAGCGCGGCACTGGCAGCCCCCCGCAGCGATCAGCTGCCCGGCAGGGAATAGAGACTGCCCTCAATCACCACACGGCTGATGCCCTGGGCGATCAGGTATGGCGCGGTGCGCTCAAGCACCCGGGTATCGGGAACCTTGATCACCCGCTGACTGCGGCCGCAGTGGCGTTTGGCCTGGCGGGGATTGGCAAAAACCAGCAGAGCCTGGCGGTCCCCTTCCCCATCGGGCAACAGGCCCAGCTCTGGAAACTCCTTGAGGGGCCTGGCCTGGAGTTCGACGATCTTGTCGACGAGCATATAGACACTGGCGGGCAGGGGCGCCTCCGCCAGGGGCTGGCAGCGGGCCGGCTCGCCTGGCTGATCGGCCAGAAGCGGGGTCACCTCAACGAACTGATCGGCAAGTTCGTCGTCGCTGAAATCATCGCTGAAGTCATCGCCAAAATCATCCGCATCTTCGATCGCCAGCACGGCAACGCCGTCATCTTCTGCTGCTGTTTCGGGCTGGATTTGCGGGGGTTGGGGCGGGTCCAGCAGCTGCACAGGGGCTGCTTTGGCCGGGCGACTGCGCTGCTGTTTGAGCTGGTCGTATTCGGCGGGTTCGAGGGCAGCCTTGACAGCTCGACTGACGGTGATTGCACTACAGCCAAAAACCCCAGCCAGCTCACTGCTGCCCTCCCCTGCGCGGTATCGCGCCACGATCTCGATTTTCTGGCTGTCGGAAAGCCGGGTGGCAGCCATGGGACAAGACAAGCGCAGCTGTCCACTCTAGGGGCACAGACCTTTGGACTCAAGGCTTGGGCGGCTGGACGTTCGGGCAGGTGGCGCCATTGAAGTTGGCGGCGATGCGCTGGCTGCCCTTCTGATATGTGGTCTGGGCCTGCTGGCTGTCACCTGAGGCCTGGGCAGCAGTGAGTCTGCTGGCAAACCTTTCACAGGCCTGGTCCAGATTCATGGCCCTGGCAGCCAGCGGTGTGCCCATGGCCAGCAGGGAAAGGTGGCAAGCAACAGTTTGGAAGGCATGGGCGGAGCCGAGTAGCCATCAATCTTGCCTGAGCTGGGGAACTTGTGGAGCCGACAGGGGCTGGGCGATCATGGTTCAAGGTCGTGGGGCGGTGACAGCCACCCCTGAACGACCCACCCAGCTCCCTTAGCTCAGCCGGATAGAGCAGCTGCCTTCTAAGCAGCCGGTCGTTGGTTCGAATCCAACAGGGGGCGTTTCCGTCAGGGCCTTGAATTTGGCTCAAATCCCAGTCAGGGCAATGGCTTTCAGGATGAAAGCCGCTGACCGCTCTTGCCCACCCGTGCCAAGCTCTGTGGGCAAATTGCTCATACTTCTGCTCACACTTATGAGCAGTTCCGCCCCTTCCCACGCATGGCCCGCTCGGCGCCCGCCCGAAAGCCCGATCCCGTGAGCGCCCTGCTGGCCCTGAGGATGCAGGCGCGGGGGTTTGCGAGAGGGTGGTCTCTGTCAGTCCCTACAGAGGGAAGGCCAGGTTGCGGGTCACGGCCGGCGCTGGGGATGGAAGGCAGAGCCAGGTGCTGATGGGCTGTCCCTGGTCAGCGGCCCATGCCGAAGACATTGCAGCGGGGGCGGTTGCAGCAAGAGAAGCCTTCGTGGCGGGAACGCCTCTCGACCAGGCCCTGCAGCTGCAGCTGCAGCTCGGCAGCCAGGACACAGAGAAGGACACGATCAATGCAAACTGCCCAGCCGAGAACGAGCCGTCATTAGAACCAGACCCTGATGGTCCGATCAACTAGCCTGCACTGATCGACAGCTACCGCGAACGCAAGATCAGCAGTGGAGAACTGAAGAGCAGCACCTGGGGCAAGATCTGGCAGCCACGGATGCGCTAAGTGATTGCCGTGATGCAGAGGCATCCGGCACCAAGCCAGTCGCGCCAGCTGCTGGACGCCGTGATCAGTCGCTGGTTTCAGCAGCCTGGAGCCCGAGCTCGGCAGATGCAGGTTCAGCAGACCGCGGCGCTGCTCCGCTGGGCCGTTGATGGCGAGCGGTTACCGGACTGTTGGGCACCACCTGGCGTTCCAATTGGTGGCCGCCTTTGGCCTACGTCCCGAGGAGTTGCGTCACCTGGAGCGGCGTGGCGATCAGCCCGAGCCCGCCTATCCAGCAGCCTGGTGGCTAATCCAGCTGGAAGAAGAGCCCCAAGAGCTCGAGCCGCCCCTGCGTTGGTCCGTTTAGCCGGCCAGTTGGCGGTCCAAGAGGCCGCCGGTTAATCCATTGGCGCCAAACAAAAACCCCCAGGCATTACCTAGGGGTCAGAAAACAAAAGGCCTGAAGGTGCTCAGAAGCAGAAAGGCAGGAACTGGGTACGGCAGGCGGCATAGCCATCAAATAAAGCGCCAAGGCCGATCTGATGGGCAATACCAAAACCGGTGAGGCCTTCCACCACGATGCCGATGACGATGCCAAGCATGGCTGCACGGCCGTTAAACAGTTCAACTTGCTTGAGCTGCTCGATGAGGGTCAGCTGTTCGGAGCTGGTATCGAATGATTGGTCGTTAGAAGGAGTGTTGGTCATGGCTTTGGGTGGCGGAACAATTGCTGGAAAGCTGAACAAACAAGAGCTAAATGCTCAATCGGCTAGGTCCGGCTGGTTGAGAGCACCAACAATCCAGGCATCGATAAGGAGTGTGATTGCGGAAATCACTCAACCCTCTTGGCCAGGTCCGTAGGACGGCTCAGCACGTAAATCGTCATTGCCGAGAGCACGGCAGTGATCAGGGCAACGACCGAAATTGCAACGGTGTAGTCGGTTTGCATGGCGTTCAACCCAGGCCAATTTGGGAAAGGATGCCCTGACCTGTCAGGAGCTCGGTGCCAAGACCGATCACAAAACCAAGCATTGCAAAACGGCCATTCCAGGTTTCAGCGAAAGCGACAAACCCGAAGCGAGAAGTGGACTCAGTCATGGTTGTGACGAAGTGTTGACGCCAATGTAACAGGTTGTGAACATGCGGCGCAAGGGGGTGCTCCGCTGTCGTTCGTTCGGCTATTAGCGACGCCTTCTGTCTGCTCCCACTGACAGGAGCAGCAACCGCCAACCGGCGCCAGCAGGGTTGATGCAGAGCGCTTTGCCACAGCCCTTGGCGCCCTTTTGATCTCCATGACATCTGATCAACCAGGCCGCAGGCATCTCGCGCTAGCAGCAGAGCTGGTTTCAGGAGAGCAGCAGTCCATGCAGCCGGACCTTGACTACCGGCTTCTGGAATCCTCCTACCGCCAATCAGCTGAATATGCCGCGATGGTTCAGCGCTACCCGCTGCTGCGTAGCTGGATCACCGCTTGTGAGTCTTCTGAACTGGTGGGCCATCCACCATCCGTGGGCGATGAGCAACAGGCGGCATAGGTGGGCCGGTGCACCAAAGCAACAGCGAGCCCAAGACTTGAGAACTGGAGTTGTGTGATTTCTGCCCGTGATCCAGGCGAAAGGAGCGCCGCCATCGGCGGCGCAACCCCCACATCAGGGGGGACTTGCAGTTACCCCTCAGCTGAATCCTGAGCTGAGAGGGGATCTGGCAGCCCCTGGGTGATCGCCACGGCGCGTTTGTCAATGGCACTTGAGGTTGCGCCAGCAGCTTCCATGGCGATGCGCATGTTCTGCCAGTACTGCAGTGTGTGGTCTTGCGTCATACGAGCTGCTGCTGTGTCAGGCGCAGACGGCCGCTATGCCGCGGCGCCGGCCCAGCGGTTCGATCCATTCGTTCAGCACGAGCTTGTGCTGGACAAGACGACTAGGCAGGCGGCAGCCAAGGTTGATCTGCCCCTCGTCGACCAAGCGCCCCAACCGAAGCGCCAGGGCTTCCTCGTGGCGGGCAAAGGCACCCTGCTGGGAAGCAACCCAGGAGATCTCTCGTTCCGTGATCACGCCGCTGGAGAGGGACTCCAGAAAGACTTCCCCGACAGTCATGAGAGCCATGTAACGAATTCGTTACATGCTGCCGCGCCCGGCCTGGCTCCGTGGCTCGAGCGGGCTCGGGCACTGGCTAGTTCTTGCAGAAGCGTTGAGGCTCAGTAATTGGAGGCTTTATAGGCTGCTTGAACTTCCGCTGCGTTGTGGTGCTCCAGCCAGGCATTCAGCAGATCGCCTTTGGTGACGCGATAGCCCAGGCAACGGGCGGTGTGCAGCAGCTCCTCGCGGCTGCGGCACTGGCTCAGGGTCTGCTGGAGCTCCTGGCTGGTTTCTGCATCAGCCACCAAGCGCTCGAGATCGGACCGTCTCATCTGGCTGCGATTGGCTGGGAGGCACAGTGGCAGATCTGTCCGCAAACGTGTGGTTCGCAGAAGCACCAGCGCGCTTGTCGATGCGCCCCCCCCGGTTTCAGGAAAGATGTCACCCCTTTGATCCATCCATCCGGGGGCTTGAGGACATGACCAATGCGCCGATACAGCGAGGCCGTTAAGGCTGATGTGAGGAGACGGATGCACCCGCCCCACAGGCAGAGCGTGGCCCGGATTTCAGAGGAGCTGGGCATTCACGTGATGACCCTCTACAAATGGAGGAAGGCCTGGCGGTTGCAGGGAGAGGTGGTGCCGGCATCCGAGAAGGAACCAGAGGGCTGGAACGCCGCCGACAAGTTCACGGTGGTGCTGGAAAGCGCCGGGCTCAATGCCACCGAACTCAGCGCCTACTGCCGCGAGCGGGGCCTGTTCCCTGAGCAGGTGAGCCGTTGGCGGCAGGCGGCCCAGGATGCCAACGCCAAGCCGGTGCTGACGATGGCCGAACAGAAGGAGCTCGAGAAGCTCCGCGCCCAGGACCAGCGGGAGATCAAAGCCCTCAGAAAGGAGCTGCAGCGCAAGGAGAAGGCCATGGCGGAGATGGCGGCTTTGCTGGTGCTGCAAAAAAAGTGGGATGCCTTCTGTTCGGAGGAAGAGGAAGGCTGACCAGCGCCGTGCACCGGCGGAAGGTGATCGAGCTGATCGGGGAGGCCAATGCTGCGGGCGCCGGCCTGGTGAGGGCCTGTGGTGTGATCGGCATCTGCCTGCGCACCCTCAAACGCTGGCGGAAGGCCTTCCTGGGTGATGGGGACGGCGTGGATCGCCGTAAAGGCAGTGCTCGGCTGGTGGGTCACCGCCTGAGCGAGGAAGAGCGCCAGCGAATCCTGCTGACGTGCAACCAGCCGGAGTACGCCGCGCTGCCGCCAGGGCAGATCGTGCCGGCACTGTCCGATCAAAAGCTCTTTATTGGTTCAGAGAGCAGCTTCTATCGGGTGCTGCACCAGGCGGGTCAGTGCCACCGCCGGGGGAGGGCCAGGCTGCCTCAAGAACCGCGCTCGGTGCCGCGCCTCAGGGCGGATGGCCCGAACCAGGTTTGGAGCTGGGACATCAGCTTCCTGCCGACCACGGTGCGGGGTGTGTGGCTCTACCTCTACCTGGTGATCGACGTCTGGAGCCGCAAAGTGGTGGCCTGGGATGTGGCCGAGGTGGAGTCGGCTCAGATCGCCGCGGATCTGGTGCAGCGGGCCTGCCTCAAGGAGCGCTACCACCGCCCCAACGGCTTTGGCCGCCGCCAGTGCCAGCAGCAGCCACTAATCCTCCACGCCGACAACGGCAATGCAATGCGCGGGGCGACGCTGGAATCACGGCTCGAGGAGATGGGCGTGCTCAGATCCTTCTCCAGGCCAAGGGTCTCAAACGACAACCCATACTCGGAATCCCTTTTCCGTACGGTCAAATACCGCCCCGACTACCCCAGCCGGCCATTCGCCAACAAAGAGGAGGCCTGTGAATGGGTGGCAGCATTTGTGGATTGGTACAACCACCGGCACCACCACAGCGCGATCAAATTCGTGACGCCCCACCAGCGCCACAGTGGAGCTGCCAAGGCCATTTGCCAGCAGCGCACTGATGTCTACGAGGCCGCCCGCCGTGCCAATCCAACGCGCTGGAGCGGTGCCACCCGCTGCTGGAGTCAACCGGCAGAAGTGTGGATAAACAAGCCAACAGAAGAGCCCGATCCGGTCCTGGCGCTACCCTTAATCAAGGCCGCCTGAATGGCAGCCAAGGAGTGACAACTTTCCTGAAAGTCACCGCGATGGACTACTACCTGGGTTAACAGACGTGGCGACTCCTCACCCGAACCTCTGCCAACAACACAGGCGCTCGACCTGGCACCAGTGCTAAGGCAAGTCTTACGGACTTGCGTGCCTGGGCTCTAGCGCCTCATCTCCGCCTGACATGCCTTTCGGAACATCGGGCCGCATCCGCTACACAAGCCAGACACTCCAGTCGGTACAAGGCTGAGACAAAAGTAAGACTTATCCGATCGAGTGGGCTTGGTGTAACCGCTTCTTAATAGATCAATAACGTTCGAGATGGGGCAGGGACTTGAAATAGCTGAGAATATTTTTTGGACAAATGCGCTTTCGTTCTGCTGCGGTTGGCCTAGCGCTAATTTTGTCGGGGACTGCCGCGCACGCTGAGGATTCAACAGATAGAAGCGTTCCACAAGTAAAGACAAATGGTGGTTTGCGCTTCCAGAGCCAGGGCGCAGGGACATTCAATACTTTGAGTGGCTATATCTACGCGCCCCTCTCCCAGTCAAAAGACGGGAACGTGCTGTTCGTGGATGGTTTTGCCAACTGGAATTTCGGCGGAGATCTCAACGACAGCAACTTCGGTGCCAGCACCCGCCTGGGCTACCGCTGGATGAGTAGTGGTAAGGACTGGATGTTTGGTGTCAACGCCGGTGCCGACACCACCCCTTATGAAGGTGATTACAACTGGCAGGCCGGCGTGGGCCTTGAAGCGCTCAACAAAAACGTTGAGCTGCGCGCCAACGGCTACATCCCCTTGAGCGACAGCAATAAAGAGGTGGGTCGGGGGTATTCAGGCGCCTATCTGAGCAATAACAGTCTGTATCTCAAGAACACCTACCAAGACTGGATCACCAGCTACGGCGGTCTGGACCTGGAAGTCGGCACTCCCGTGGCCAGATGGGACCAGGGTGGCCTGTGGCTCTATGCCGGCTACTACTACCTCGACGCCACAGTGGCCGACGGCCCAGACAGCTCTGGCTTCAGCGCCCGGGCTGAAGCGCGCATCGCCGACAACTTCGCTGTAGGTGCCACCTACAGCTACGACGACATTTTTGAAAGCAAAGCGACCGGCTACATCCGCTACGGCACCCAGCCGCTCAACGGCGATGCTGGAGCGGAAATCTCCCGCGCTGAGCGGGCCCTTCTGGCCCAGCGTGGCCTGCCTGTGGAGCGTGAAATTGACGTGCGCATCAGCCAAGTACGGATCAACAAGGGCACCCAAAAAGCTGATAATCCTGACACCAATGAAGATTGGGTGATCCGTTGCGTCGGCAGCAACGCCAGTGGCAACGATTGCGATTACACCAGCCTCACGGCCGCCGTGAATGCCGGCAACAGCGATGTGATTTTGGTGGCCGATGGCAACGCCACAGACCTAGGCGGCAGCAGCCTGGCCATACCCAAGAGCGCGGTACTGAGCAATGGCCGCAATGCACCCGATCTGGACACCCAATACGGCACGGCAGACCTGCGCGAGATCTATGGCGCCGGCAGCGTCAACCGCACGCCGACCATCAGCAACGGCACCCTGACGGTGGCCAGCGACAGTGCGATCGAAGGCTTCAGCTTCACGAACGCCTCGATCACCAACCGCAGCACCAGCAACGTCAGCATCCGGAACAACACCTTCACCGGCTCGGTGGATGGCGAAGGCGCGATCGTGTTCGACGGTGCCAATGATGTGGTGATTGCTGGCAACACCATCACCAACCCCACCACTAGCGCTCTTGAAGGGGATGCCAACGGCAGCCTGATTGGCCGCGGTATCGCGGTGAAGAACGGAAACAACATCCGCATCACCGGAAACACCGTGAAGGGTGCCACTGGCGAAGGCATCTACATCGAAAACATCGGCACCAACCGCAA
This sequence comes from Synechococcus sp. CBW1108, assembly GCF_015840335.1. NCBI lineage: Bacteria > Bacillati > Cyanobacteriota > Cyanophyceae > Synechococcales > Synechococcaceae > Synechococcus > Synechococcus sp. CBW1108. Next base: position 2,116,925 of record NZ_CP060395.1, on the reverse strand, counting down.
CAACACGGTGAGCAACAACACCGTGAGCGATATGCGGGTGGATGTCGACACCAACCTCGAAGCCGGCATCTTCGTTCGCAACAACAAAGACGGCTACATCGCCATCACCGGCAACACGGTGAAGGACAACAACCAGGAAAGCGGAGTGGGTGCACCCACCTCACGCGGCCTGAGCGGACAAAACGCCGCTGACGGCATCGAGCTGAACATCTGCCGCGGTGGTGTCAACATTCAAACCAGCAAGGATGGCGGTACCGATGACCGCTTCAGCGATGATCTCGCTGGCGCCTGCACCAGCAACGCCACCCTCACCGCCGTGGTGAACAACAACGTTGTCACCAACCTGCAAGGCAGTGCCGATGGCATCGACACCAATGTGGGCGACAACGGCACCCTGAACCTCACGGTTAAGGGCAATACCGTTACCGGCGCTGGCGATGAAGCCTTCACCCTTGATGTGTTTGGAGCCAAGACCGCTGTCACCGCCGTCATCAGCGACAACGTCTTCAAGACATCAGGCGCGAAGGGGGCTCGTACGGATGCGAACGGCGCCTATGACGAGGACGGCTCCACCGACGGCATCGCCATCACTCTGACGGAATTGCCAGCGACCGATTACACCCCTGATGGTGACTACGACTTCACCATCGCCGGCAACACCATCGTGGTGGATACCGACAACCTGGCAGGAACCAACGAAAAGCCCGAAAAAGCGGAAGGCATCAAGTTCACCGTGGCTGAGGGCCAGCTGAAGGGCAAAATGAAGCTCAAGGCGGTGATCGACAACAACACCATCACCACCCGCTCAGGTGATGGCATTGAGTTCGCCATCAACGAAGATGCGAAAGGCATGCAGGTGGATCTAGATGCAACTGTGACCAGCAACACGATTACCCAAACCAACGATGCCCTCCAGGCCGGAGTTGCTGACACAGGGGATGTTAAAGATGCTATCAAATTTGAATTCAGCACAGGCGGCTCAGCGGATGCGACTGAGAAAACTACAGGCACCATCTTGATCGACAACAACACGATCATTCAGAAGGAAGGTAATGGCGCCCTCGGCGACGCCGTTGACATCAAAAACGATGGTGTCGATGCCAACGCCGAAATCAAGGTGACTGTCAAGAATCAGGTTCAGGATTCAAAGGTCAAGATCACACGTGTGAACGACCAGATTCTTGCCGATACTGTCACCAACCTGGTCATCAAAGACAACACCATCACTAACCCTGAGCTGAGCCTGCTCGAAGGTTCTTCAGTGGAGAGCTACATCGGTCGCGGCATCGATGTGCGGAATAGCAACAAGGTAACGATCGAAGATAACGTAATCACTGGTGCCACAGGCGAAGGCATCTACATCGAAAACATCGGCACAAGCACCGACAACATCATCACCGGCAACACCGTGTCGGGGATGAAGGCCAGTGAAGACTCCAACCTGGAAGCAGGCATCTTCGTTCGCAACAACAAAGACGGTTACATCGCCATCACCGGCAACACCGTGAAAGACAATAACCTCACCTCCGGTGTGGGCTTCCCTGCTGATCGCGGCACCAACGCCACTGATGGCATCGAGGTGAACATCTGCCGCGGCGGTGAGAACCTTGGCTCCGATGCCTTCACCGACGGTGTGGCCGGCGCCTGCGATAGCAACGCCACCCTCACCGCGGTGATTGATCAGAACACCGTTAGCAATCTCCAAGGTGGTGCTGACGGTATCGACGCCAATATCGGCGACAACGGTCGATTGTTTCTCACTGTCGATCAGAACACCGTGACGGGTGCCGGCGATGAAGGCTTCACCCTTGATGCCTTCGGTGCCAACACCCAAGCCACCGTCTCCATCACGAACAACACCCTGAAAACCTCCGGCGCCAAGGGTGCAGCCCCTGGGGAAGACGGCTCCACCGATGGCATCGCCATCACCCTGCAGGAGAATGTGTCTGACACCGACTTCACAGCCTCGGGTGTCTACAACTTCACGATCACCGGCAACACGATCGAAGCCGACACCGACAACCTAGCCGGCACCAACGAGAGCGGCGAAAAGGCGGAGGGCATCAAATTCACCATCAACGAAGGGCTGAAGAACGGCACCACCAAGGTGACCGCTGTGATTGAGAACAACGACATCCAAACCCGCATTGGTGATGGGATCGAGTTTGCGGTGAATGAGAAAGCTGGTGAGGGCGTCGTCTTCGATGCCGACATCACCATCAACAACAACCGCATCGTTCAAACCAACGACAATCCTGTTGGTTCCGACAACAAGGATCCGCGTGATCTGATCAAGGCCACCTTCGGCGAGGAGGCGGAGGCGGAAGGCTCCATCACCACTGGCACCTTCACGATCACCAACAACACGGTGACCAGCGCCGCTGAAGCCGGTGATGCGATCGACTACCAGAGCCTGAGCAAGTCCACCAGCAACAGCTTCAAGTTCAAGATCGAAGGCAATGATTTCTCCGCTGCCGGCGACAAAGACCTGAAGATCATTGTCCCTGCTGGATTCCTTGGCATCTTCGCTCCCGATGGCACCACCGATTTCGACACTTATCTCGACAGCGTTAACACTGGCGCCGAGGCGTCAGTAGATTCACCAGCAGTCGAAGTATTCCGCTTCTAGCTTGGAGTAGATTAATTGCTTAATCTATAGCTGAAGGCTTCGAAGAGCCCCCACTTAGCAATGGGGGCTCTTTATTTCTTTATAGGAACTCACCAGTTCTGATGAGGATCACCTATTGACCCAATTATCAAGAACGCTCCAGGCTCAATCATGGTGAATTGGCCTTGATCACAGCGATCTTGCACTTCCTGGCATGTTCCACCGCTGCTTCCGTGCGGTTACCTCAACCATTACGACAAGCGAGAGGAATCCTCTGGGCTGAGGGGAAGGAATTCGTGGTGGAGTCGCGTGCCACCTAAACTACTTTTCTGTGCCCGGCAGGAGGACTACCCCTAAGAAGTCAATCGGGGCGACAGGATTCGAACCTGCGACCTATTGCTCCCAAGCCACTCGCGACAGCTGGCCACGCCTGTGCATAAGGAAGAGGCCAAATACCAAGAGTTGCTAGAGAAGGCCGAGCGAGAAGTTTCAACTCGCCAGCGAGAAAGACAAGGCCAAGCTCAACTCCAAGATCGAAGAGTTGCAACAGCGGATTGCCGAGATCGAGGAGAAGAAGAGAGCTATCAGCCAGGCGATGCTCACCAAGACCGGCCACGTCTACATCATCAGCAACGTCGGCAGCCTCGGCGAAGACATCTACAAGATCGGGATGACACGCCGGCTGGAGCCAATGGATCGAGTGAAAGAGCTGGGCGATGCCTCAGTCCCTTTTCCGTTTGATGTGCACGCCATGATCCGCACAAGCGATGCGCCAGCTCTAGAGAACGCCCTGCACAAACACTTCGACCTCAGGCGTCTGAACCTGGAGAACCAGCGCAAGGAGTTCTTCCGTGTCTCCATCGACGAGATCAGAGCGGAGCTTGATCAACTAAAGACCGACCTCGGCATTGACTCGGAGCTGCGGCTAACGCTGATAGCAGAGGCCAAGGAGTACCGAATGAGCGAAGCCAAGCGGAAGCACCTGGAGGCATCCTTCCAAGCAGACAGTCGGGTTGTGGCTCCTGCCATTGACCGGAAGCTTGTGCTTCTTCCCAGGCATCAATGAGGGACTGCATGGTGGTGGAGAGCGGGAACTGTCCCGCGTCAACCCCCTTGGCCGATCTTGATTACCCAGCTCGCTCCGCGCACCGCGAGCCTGGGCCGTAGACTGGTACGCACATACCAGTTCAGTCATGGCGCGCAACGTCATCCAGTTCCAGAAAGGCCTTTCACTGCCTGACTTCCAGCGGCTCTACGGCACCGAGGTGCAATGTGAGGCTGCTTTGGAGAAGGCGCGCTGGCCCGGTGGGTTCCGCTGTCCCCGCTGCAATGGCCATGAGCATGGGCTGGTCTATGGCCGCAGGCTCAAGCGCTATCAGTGCCGCAGCTGCGGCCATCAGGCCACGCTCACGGCTGGCACGATCATGCAGGCCACGAAATTGCCTCTGACCACCTGGTTTCTGGCCTTTTACATGATCGGGCAGGCCAAAACAGGGATCTCCTCGCTGGAGCTCAGCCGCCACCTGGGCGTGAACTACGACACCGCCTGGCTGCTGCACCACAAGATTCTGCGGGCGATGGCTGATCGGGAGGAGGCTTACCTGCTGCGGGGAAAAGTCCAGATCGATGATTCCTACCTCGGCGGAGAACTGCCGGGCGGCAAGGCAGGTCGGGGTTCAGAGAACAAGATCCCCATCGTCGCGGCCGTCTCCTTGAATGAGGCGGGCCGGCTGATTCACGCCAGGATCACAGCCGTGAGTGGCTTCAGCTCAGAGGCCATCGCTGAGTGGGCCAAGCGCCATCTGGCGCCCGGCAGTCAGGTGCTCTCCGATGGCCTGGCCTGCTTTCGTGCCGTGACCACGGCAGGCTGCAGCCATCACGCCATCGTCACCGGTGGGAAGCACCCAAACGACTTGCCGCAGTTCCGTTGGATCAACACCGTGCTGGGCAACCTCAAGACCGGCTTCAACGGCACCTTCCACGCTTTCAATTTCGACAAGTACGCCAGGCGCTACCTGGGCGGCTTCTGCTTCCGGTTCAACCGGCGCTTCTCGATGGTTGCGATGACTGATCGCATTGCCAATGCGGTCTGTTGCTGCATGCCCTGCACGGAGCGGGATCTCAGGGTTGCGGAGGCTTATGGGTAATCAAGTGGCCGATTGGCGTCAATCAAGTTGGCCGGTGAGGGGAACTGATCGCCCCCCAGTTGTCGCCGGCGACAACTGGGGGGCGATGACGCTGGAGGCGACACGAAAACTGAGCCACACATCAGTCCGAGCCATTGCCAGCACTGACTTCCTCTGATCGGCACCAGGCGACAACCACGTTGGCCGGTTAGGCGCCGAGACCTCTGCTGAGCCTTGCCCTGGAGCGCACGAGCCGGCGGAACCCACGGTCCGCCGGCAGCGCGGAGCTCCCCGCCGGGATCTGGCACCATCGGCACCAGGTTGTCGCCGGACGACAATCTCCCGGGCTGTTCTCCGCTTCTCTACGGCTGCTGTGGCTATTTGCTGCCGCTGCGCCGGCTTGCTTGGGCGCGGCGGTGGCTGTCGCCGCTGATCTCGACGATGTGGCAGTGGTGCACCAGCCGGTCCACCGCCGCCACGGTCATTGAGCTGCTGGGGAAGATCTCATCCCAGGCGGTGAACGGCTGATTGGCGGTGATCAGCAGCGATCGGCGCTCGTAGCGGTGGCAGATCAGCTCAAACAGCACGCTGCTCTCCTGTTCATCCCGCCGCACGTAGCCGATGTCATCGATCAGCAGCAGCGGGTAGCGATCCAGCCGCTCCAGCGCTGCCGGCAAGTTGTAGTCGGCGCGGGCCTTCTGCAGCTCCTGCACCAGGCTCGTGGCGGGATAGAAGCGGCAGGCCTGATCCAGGCCGATCTGCGCCAGGGCGATGCCGATGGCCAGATGGGTTTTGCCCACACCGCTGGGGCCGAACAAGAGCACGTTTTCACTCCGCTGCAGCCAATCGCTCTGGCGGCTCAGAGCCTCCAGCTCCTGCCATCGGTGCGCCTCGATTCGGCCGCCATGGTCGTAATCCGCCAGCACCTTGCTCCAGGGCAGCTGGGCTGATCGCAGCAACCGTTGCTGGCGGGCCTGCTGGCGCTGCTCCACCTCCTGCTCACAGAGGGCATAGAGAAACTGGCTGGGGCTCCAGCCCTCGGCCTCAGCCTGTAAGGCGAGGCTCTGCCAGTGGGAGCGGAATCGCGCCAGCCGTAGCTGCCGCAGCAGCATCGGCAGGGCCGCCTCCACCGCCTGGGGTCTGGGCACTGAGGACGAGGAGGTCGTCATAGCTCTGCAGGCTGTGTTGGGGAATGCGTTGCGGTGGGTGGGGGCGATGGGGCGGCAGCCGGAAGCGTTGCTGCAGCGCCGCCAGCGACAGCCCTTGCCGTTGATGGGCCTTCTCGAGCCAACCCAGCACTGGCTCGTAGCCCGCCAGGCGGCAGCCCACATACAGCGCCTCGACCATCAATCGGGCGGCGGCGTCACGGTCACCGCCATTGCGCAGCTGCTGCCACAGCTGCCACCAGCGCTCATCGGGGAACAGCTCCCGCTGGTAACTGCAGTGCAGCAATGCCCGGGGTTTTCGCCTGAGCGCATCGATCAGGTGCTCCAGATCGATGCTCCACGCCCGCCCATGACGCTCGACACCGCCGTGGCGCCGCTCCAGTTCGCAGGCGATCTGCCGGCCCAGAAGCAGCTGCAGCCGGTCGTGGAAGATCCGCACCGTCAGCCGCTGGTCGATCAGCCGCGGCGGCACCGAATACACGACTCTGCGTACCTCGATCGTGCTGGTGCGCCGCACCGTGAGCTGTTCAATGTCGTAGTCGGCAAAACGAAACCGCGGTAGTGGCCGCAGCGCCGCCTGCTCCTGCTCCAGCCGGATCAGGCGCGGCCTGTTGTACTGGTCAATCACCGCGGCCAGAAAAGCCTGGTATTCAGCCAGCGACTCGAAATCACTGCTGCCGCGCAGCAGCAACGCCTGCTCGATCCGCCGCTTGAGATGGCCATGGGGACTCTCCACACGGCCGTTCTCATGCGCCACCCCCAGGTTGTTGCGGCTGTAGGCCAGGCTGTAGTGGCTGCAGAGGGCGTGATAACGGCGGGTGATGTCGGAGCTGAAACTGCCGTTGCGGTTACGGCACGCTGCTGATAACCGGTCGGTGCGCAGTTCACCTGGCACCCCGCCGCAGGCAGCCAGAGCGTTCTGCAGACCCTCGGAGAGGGCTGCAAAACTCTCGCCGCCCTGGACCACCTGCGCATAGCTCCAGCCGCTCCAGGCCAGGCGGTAGTGGAACAGCAGATGGGGGAACACCTGGCCGGCGATCGTCACCTCCACCCCCTTGAGCTGGGTGAAGTCACAGAAGGCAATTTCGCCAGGCTCATAGCTCAAAGGGAAGATCACCTCCGGCGCCGGGCCGTGCAGTGCCTTCCACTCCCGCACCCGGCGCTGCAGGGTGCGCTGTAGCGGAATCCAGTCCACATCAGGTTTCTGCTGCTGCAGATGCTCCAGGAGCGTGATCGGCGTCAGCGCGGGTGAGCGCTGCAGCAACGGCACCAGCTCCTCCTCCCATACCCCTACCAGCGGATCGGGGCGGGTGCGGCCACGGGGCTGGTTCGCCCGCGGCTGCAGCTGATTGCATTCAATCCGGCGAGCACTGCGCACTGAGATGCCCGCCGCTGCGGCAGCAGCCTCCTGGCTGCTGCCGCCTCGTCGTTTCGTCATGAACAGATTGCGTTGGTGGCTTGTCAGTGGTGCCGGCATCACCTGGTCCCTGCGCATCGGCACCAGGGTCTCCAGCACTCACCCCACCGGCCAACGAGCTTGTCGCCGACCGGCCAACTTCATTGTCGGCGGACAGGGAACATCGCTGTGATGCAAAGAACGCGCACCTGACTCCCCGAGAAGCGGGAAAAACTGGAGAGCGGTTTTGCAGACCCGATGGTCCCCTCCACCCAGCTGAGGTGCTGAATGGGCGTCTAGGCAAACGGAAGCCCGACCAGGCAGGAGCGGCTGTAGCTGCCGTTCCGCTCTCTGCAGCTGCCAGGTTCCGCAGCGGGCACGGGCCTTTGCGGAATGCCCGAGCGGGAGCGAGCGGCTGGAGCAAGCAGGTCGCTGCTCTACTTCCAGCTGGCAAGCGAGCAGAAGGGGCAATGGAACCCGACCAGGCGGTAGTGGGTGGGGCAAGGCCGCCAGCTACGTGCGGCCTCGAGCTGCGCTGGCCTTAAGAGTTTGCGGAACCGTCAGAAACGCTGCGTTCCGGCCGCGTCCCTTTGCGTGATGTAAAACCGGAGGCCCGAATGCCCTGATCAGAGGGTGAACAGGGTGGAATGAAAAGCTTTCATTCCGGAGGTGCAGATACACCTCGTTGTTTCACGTTGAATCAGGACGATTGACTTGTCAAGTCTTTCGTCCGAGCGCGGATGTGTTGTGAGCTGTGGTGGTTTGTGCTGCCAGTGGTTCAGTGATCGGCCCCCGGGCGGTGATCAAGGCCGCTGCGCCCTATGGGGCGCTGCAGCCTTGATCACCTGGGGCCTTGGGTCCTGCGGCTCTCAGGCGCCGGCGGCCTGCAGTGCAGCGGTGTCGCCCAGCTCGGGGATGGCCGCCATGCTTTCGGCGGAGACCATGCGGCCGCCCTCAAGCTGCCAGTGCTCGTGCTGCTCCAACAGCACCGCACCCACCAGGCGGGTAATGGCGGCGTCATTGGGAAAGATGTCCACGACCCTGGTACGGCGTTTAATTTCTTCATTGACCCGCTCCAGCAGGTTGGTGCTCCAGATCTTGCGCCAGTGGTCCTTGGGGAAGTGGCGGAAGGCCAGCACGTCCTCCTTGGCCTCGTGCATCAGTGCAGCGGCCTTGGGGAAGCGCTCGGCCAACGAGGCGGCCAGATCATCCCAGCGTGACTCGATCTCCTCTGCGCTCTCCTGGGCAAATACCGATCGCAGGGCGGCGGTGACCATGCCCTGGTGAGCTTTTGGCACCTGCTGCAGCAGGTTGCGGGCAAAGTGCACCCGGCAGCGCTGCCAGACGCAGCCCTGCAATTGCCTGCGGATCGCCTTGGTGAGGCCGCTGTGGGCATCAGAGATCACCAGCTTGACGCCACCCAGGCCCCGCTCCTTGAGGTGGGAGATGAACTCTGCCCAGAAGGGCTCGCTCTCGCTGTTGCCTACCTTGAGGCCCAGCAACTCACGGCGCCCGTCCTCGTTCACCCCCATGGCAACGACGACAGCGCGGGAGCAGACCTGCTGAGCCTTGCCCAGCCGACCATTGAGGTAGGTGGCATCGAGGTAGACGTAGGCGTAGCCGCTGCTCTCCAGCGGCCGGTTCAGGAACGCTTGCACCTGCACGTCGATGTCCTGACAGATACGGCTCACCTGGGACTTGGAGATGCCGCTCTGGGAGCCCAACGCCGCCACCAGGGAATCGACCTTGCGGGTGGAGACCCCACCGATGTAGGCCTCCATGATCACCGCATAGAGGGCCTGATCGATCCGGCGGCGGGGCTCGAGGATCGAGGGGATGAAGCTGCCGGCCCGCAGCTTGGGGATCTGCAGCGCCAGATCCCCAAGCTGGGTGGTCAGGGTGCGTGGCCGTTAGCCGTTGCGGTAGTTGGTCCGCTCCTCGCTGCGCTCATGGCGATCGGCACCGACCACAGCGGAGGCCTCCAGTTCGATCAGCTGCTGCAGGCCGTAGCGGGCCAGCTCGGGGATCAGCTCCCCAGCACTGCTGCCGTCCAGTAGCGAGGCCAGTTCAGCTGAGGCAACATGGGTCGTGGGCATGGTTCGTCTGGTTGAGGTGGTACTCGAACCAGGGAAACGGGCCTGCCCACCCGGGGTCCCCACGAATCCAGCGCCCGAGGCGCTGAATTCGCGGGGTGCCCCGCCCCTTGCAACGCCAGCCGCTGAGCCGATCGCTTGAGGTGCGGACGCTCAGCCCCGGCTACGCCGGGGCTGAGGCCCAGGGGAATTACACCACTGCAGGGGACGCAGGCTGCGTTCCTCCCTCTCGCGATCTGATTACTCGCTGTTCGGGCTGGATTTCGCTGATTAAGCGGTTCTGAACGCCAGATTTCAGGCGATTTGCCCCGTTGGGGCTTCCTGGAAGCCGCCTCATTGGCACACCTCTGGGCAACTGCCTGTTCATGCAGCCTCCACCATTGCCGGTTTGAGCAGGTTGCCCAGCCGGATCAGGTTGTAGGCGATCACGTGCAGGCCAAACACCGCGCCGACCTTTTCGGCACCGCGCAGTTTGAACTGGCGCAGACCGCCCCACTGTTTGATCCAGCCGAACACCTTCTCGATGCCGCGGCGGGCGTTGATCGACTTGGCGTAGCCCTCGTGGCGGGTGGTGCGGCCATCGATGGCGGAACCACCAGAGCGGGCGGTGTTCTGCGCCACGTGCGGCGTCACGCCGATGCGGCGCATCTCGGCGACAAAGCCCCTGGTGTCGTAGTTCTTGTCGGCACCGATGGTTTTCTGGTGGGCACCGGGACGATCCGCGGCCATGGCTTTGGCGGCATCCCGCTCCCCGGTGCCCGTGGCTTGCGTGACCTTGCAATCGACGATCAGGGCATGGCGGTTGTCCATAAGCACATGACCCCGGTAGCTCGGTTGAGCCGGGTGGGCGTTGGATTTCCGGGCCAGCAAGGCGTCGGGATCACTGCCGGAGCGGTGGGTCTTGTTGCTGAGCTTGATGCCTCGGAAATCGCCTTTCGCCCGCTTCTTGCCGGGCTTTGGAGCGCCAAAACCCTCGCCCGGGCCTGACGGCGGGGGCGGTGGGTCCTCCTGACCGTCGATCCGCTCCCGCGAGGCATGGGAGGCCCAGGCCTGCAGCAGGGTGCCATCCACTGAGAAGTGCTCGTCGCTGAGCAGCGGCTTGACCTCGGGACCACCCATCAGCTTCTCGAGGAAACGCCCCATGACGTCGTCATTGAGAAGCCGCTCGCGATTCTTGGTAAACGTGGTGGGGTGCCAGATCGGATCGTCCGGACTCAGGCCCACAAACCAGCGGAACAGCAGGTTGTAGTGCAGCTGCTCCAGCAAAAGCCGCTCCGAGCGGATGCCGTAGAACGCCTGCAGCAGCGAGGCCAGCAGCAGTTGCTCAGGCGGCACCGAGGGCCGGCCTTCTGCGGCGTAGAGCGCGCAAAAGGTGGGATTGAGCCGATCGAGCGCCTGATCCGCCAATTTCCGGATCCGCCGCAGCGGATGGCTGGCTGGGATCCGCTCCTCGATCGACACGTAGGAGAACAGGGAGCCGCTGCGCTCCCGGTGACCTCGCATCTGGACTGGGCGGTTTACCCATTTTCGCGCACGCCTGGTTTTTCAGCAAACTCTTAGGAATGCAGTGAGCTTGTCAAAACTCTCAGGTTCTTCAGGACAATCGAGATCGGCACGCCTGTCGCTATCAAGCACTGAGGATTCTCGTTCCCACATGGCTTGCAGCTGCCCGATCCTTTCCTGATCGTTGTTTCGTAGCGCTTCACGTGTCGGTATCAGCCATGCACGCTCGATCATCCGACGGATCTGCCGATGGCAGGCCGCATAGATCGTGGTATGAATGAGCATGCAGCAATGCGACTGCGCTTGCCCGCGGGCTCTTCTTGCTGCAAGGGAAAGCAGAAACCAGTCGCAGGCGTCGCTGAGACTCGACGTCAGCCCTGCGGCGAATGTTTCTCGATCCTTTCGCGAAGGCGGTTGAAGATTGGTACGGTCTTCCTCGGGTACTCTTCGGATATACGGGAGTTCGGTATCTCTTTCGGCATCAGTATCATCGCCAAAGAGCCTCCGTGCGCCGAAATACCCCTCGGGCTCATCCAGTGAAATGATGAACTCACTTGGGTAGAGATCTCGACTTCCATCCACCGAGGTCTCAGCCATCAGCACATTCGCGTATGGCGTCGCTGTGTAACCGACGTAGGTGACCTTAGGTAGTTTTTCGCAGAGATCACGGATCAGCCCGTTGATTCTGGTGACTGAGCTTCGGTAGGCTGCAGTGTTGATACTTGCCAGATCGCACTCGTCGTCGATGATGAGCGTCGGCAGGCTTTTTCGCTCGATCTCAGAAAGCTTGTTGAGTGCTTTCTTGAGTCTTCTGAGAACAGCCGCATTTTTCTTCACCACGAAAAGAGAGCATTTCCCACGTCCGGCTGTTGGCAGCTTCGGAGCGCTTCCAGGCTTGAAGTCACTCTCGACCGTCGTTCCTTCAAGCCACAGCGAAGGATTGTGGCTGACGACGTCAGACAACAACCTGACCTGAGTCTGCTGTCTGAGCACGTTTGTCATGCCTGCTAAAACGATCACCATGCGATAACCGCTGTCTGCGGCCTTTGCAATCGCAGCAGCCATGCTCGCCGTTTTTCCACTCTGGACATACCCCAGAACAAGTCCCTGAAAACGATCCTCTCTCGAGCCATTCGGACAGAGAAGTTCGTTCGTGATCTTCGTTGATGCCCTGTCAATGGATTGAATGACTTCAGTACTCCATCCCTTTCGCCTGAGGTGCTCACGGTATGCATTCCAGTTGGGTGAAGAACTCTCAGTCGGCCCAAGGTACCAACGAACCTGCTTGCCTGCTGTGACTATCGGAGCGGGATAAAGTGTGATGACCTGTTGCTCCTGCCGCTCAAGTTCAGCTACCGCTCTATCTATCCGTCTCTCAAGCTCTTCTGACAGTGGAGAGAGTTGCGCCTTGAATTTCTTACCAGCTGCTTGGACCCCTATGGCCTCAACAGCGTGCATGGATTTGAGATTGTCAACAATCCCCTTGATGTCATCCACCGAGAGTTCCTGCTTTTTTATAAGACTCGCTATTGCTGTACTGACCGCCTTGAGCCCGGCTCATGAGAATCTGTGAAAGGATGTCCAGTCCGTCAGGCCCGGATCGACAGAGACCTTTGGCGATGGGTGCATTCATTGTATTGCGGGCACTATCCTAGCGAATATGGGAGTTCGACTGGTTTGATCCTCATATCTTGCCCCGGAAAAGCTGCGCGGCCATCCCCCATGCCCCCGCATGAGACAGCCGAAGCATGAAATCTGGAATTCATGCAGATACTGCATAGAAGCCTGGCCTCAATGGCTGCCATACGTAATGCCCGCCGCATATCGGCTTTCTCCGGGCACAGTGCATCTGATCCCAATAGCCAGCCTCGGTGCACTGCATCTAGCTCCCAGGCACCATTGGGTGATCCTTCCAGCAGCAGTAGCGGCAACACCTCTCGCCTGCCCCACTGGCGCCGAGGCCACTGGCACACCGTCCTGCATGGCGAGAAACGCCAGAGCCGGCGGATGCAGTGGTTCCAGCCGGTGTATGTGGGGCTCAGCTGAGCCGAGATTCGGCGAGTGGGTGTCCCTCTACGGAGCTCACTGCCCCAGCAGGTCCATTTGCTTTGCCGGCCGCTTGAGGATCTCGATGGATTCCACCGCCACAAGCCTGGGTTGTTCATCAGCAGCGGCCTCGTAGCTACCGCTGACCCGGACGGTGCAGTCCAGAATCTCGCGCGCCTGTCCTTTGTGCTTTTCGTCGTAGATGCAGCGGATCCCGCGCTGATATCGGGCTCCTCGGATCTCGAAGCGCAGGGCATCCAGGTCGATCTCTCGTACCACCCCTTCGAAGGAATCAGTCCCCCGGAAGCGCTGCCCTGAGGCCTGATCCAAGGACCGTTGAAGGATCTTGCCGCTCTCGCGCGTCAGTGCGGCAGGTGTCTCCTGGCTTTGCCCAGGACAGCTGAGGAACAACTCCGTGATGGCCTTGCTTCTGGGAGTGGGAGCAAGTTTCTGAGCTGCCACCATCACGGTGTCACGAACAGCTGGGTCTGGGAACAGGGAATAGACGTCTTCGCTGACGGCTTCATCCTTGATGAGCCTGGGAATCAGAGGAAGGCTGCACACCGCCTCTCGGACAGCTTCGTAGAGCCCATCGGTCACTCCCTCAAGAACCAGTTGCCCCTGGGCGCCAACATCATCTGGCCTCGGGACCCGCATTCCCACGACCAGGCTTCCATAGGCAAGCCCTGAAAGATACGGATCCAGGTCTGCCGGCCAGCGAACTCGCTTCTCCTCGCTGAGGCCAGCGATTGATTTGGCGATCTTCTGGATCTGGGTGCGCAGCTTTGAGAAGGCACCGGTGACAAGAGAAATCGGTGGCTCGTGGGTCATCACACCTGGCCCTGTGAAACGAGCAACCAGATCGGCGTGATCTGCCAGTGATGCGTAGGGGAACTCGTCTCGATAGAGCCTGGCAAGCAGCTCGAAATACGGTGTGCTGATCAGCTCCGGGTCCTTGCCCAGCTCCACCGCCAGCTCTCGCGCTGCCAAGAGCTCGCGGTGGATGATGCGGGCTTTGCCCTCGACAATGTCGATCCAGCTGCTCATGACATCAACCTCAGCAGCCCTTTCTTGACGAGCTTGCAGTCAAGTTCTTTTTCAAGAGCCTTTCTGGGATCCCAGGAGCGGAAATAGCTGACAAAGTCCTGGTCAAGCTTCTCCAGACTGGGCCGCATGTCAATGTTGTAAGCGCCAAAGAGCTCGGCATTGCGCACGTACAGCATTTGGCCCTCCCATTGCTGATCACTTGGTAGGCCCTGCAGCTCAATCACAAGGTTGATATTGGCTGGGTGTTCTTCTGAGGTGACATAGCTGCCATCGAGCACAAGTGGCGGAATGGTTGTGAAGCGATCTATGAGCTCATCTCTGATAAATGCCTGCAGCGACTCTGTCAGTCTGCGGCGTTGTTCATTCCATGCCAGCGCTGCTTCCACTTCTGACATCGTGCATCCGTAAACACCATCAGGTAGCAATCCATACCGATTGAACCCAGGGATTGGCATGCTCACCAGCCTCCGGTTCCCCGTGGGCGCCTCCCTCTGATGCCCCAGGCGTTGATGGGGCCATCGTTGCCACGATGGGAGGCGGCGGTGTAACTGAGCATCGGCCGGAAGGTACTCCCGGTTTATACCCAGTCCGATCGCCAGACGGAACCAGCCGACAGGGTTCCGGGAAATCCCGGCCGGCAGTGCCAGCCGGGAGAGGCACTGAGGCCTTAGAGGACCTGCACCCTGGCCTGGGGCCCAAGCACCCGCTGCTGATTGGAGGCGAGGATCAGGGCCTCGGCCCGGGGCACGTAGTGCGGCTCGGCGCTGATGTGGCCCTCGCGATCGAGGAACAGCACCCGCAGCAGCTGGCCTGCGGCATCGAGCAGGTGCACCGAGATGATGCGGATCGGGCAGGCGCGGACCAGGGGAGTGGCGGCCATGGCTGGGCTGGCGAACGACACCGCCGTTCAGCCCCGGCGCCGCCAGCGCCGCGCAAGGGGCGCGCAGCGCAGCGGAGCGACTCGCGTCAGCCCTTGCGCGGTGCGCAAGCCGGGGCAGGCCGTGTGGCGTGATCGCCAGCCCCGTGGCCTGCCCCACCATGACTGACCACAACGCTTCCCATGGAGTCGAGTTGAGGCCAGGGACGCCGAGATGCCAGTCCGCAACTGAAGGACCAGCAAGACCCTGCTCGATCCGGGGCTTCTTTGACAGAATGGGGGGCTGAGCAGCTTGTAGCCCGTGCGTCTCTACACGGTGGGCCACTCCAACCAGACCCTGAGCCAGCTGGTGGGGCTGCTGCAGCTGCATGGCATCAACGCGGTGGCGGATGTCCGCTCCATGCCTTACAGCCGCCGCCTACCCCAGTTCAACAGGCCTGAGCTTGAGGCGGAGTTTCCCAAGCACGGCATCCGCTATGTGTTTCTGGGAGAGGAGCTGGGCGCTAGGCGGGAGGAGGAATCGGCCTACGACGGGCTGCAGGCTGCCTATGAGCGTGTGGCTCAGTTGCCAGCCTTCCAACAAGGCCTGAGCCGGGTGCTGAAGGGACTTGGACGAGGGCTGACCCTGGCGCTGCTATGCGCAGAGCGGGACCCCTTGACTTGCCATCGGGCGATCCTGGTAAGCCGGCACCTTCAGGCCAGGGGGGTGGACGTGCAGCACATCCTTGGCGATGGATCACTGGAGAGCCATCAGGAGCTTGAGCACCGCATGCGCCGGGCCTTGCAGAGACTCGGCATCTTGGAGGTCTCAGGAGGAGATGTCCAGTTGGATCTTCTAGGTCGCGAGGTCACTCAGGGCCGACTAATCAGCCCAGAGGACGAGCTTGATGAGGCCTACCGCCAACAAGGGCGGCGGATTGCTTACACCAAACCACTGATTGCCGCCTGAGACATTCCCATGAGCAAGAAGATCACGCTCTACACGATTGGGTTCACCAAGAAGAATGCCAAACAGTTCTTTGAATTAATACAGAAGAGTGGCGTAAATAAAGTGCTGGACACGCGACTGAACAATGTTTCGCAGCTAGCGGGATTCACCAAGAAGGATGATCTTGCATTCTTCCTGGAAAAGGTGGCGGGGGTAAGCTATGATCATGCCCTGAAGCTTGCGCCTACTGACGACATTCTAAAGAGCTACAAAAAAGGTGAGATCAGCTGGGATATATATGCCAACGCTTACAACGATCTGATCGACAAGCGCCATGTTGAAGAGCTCTTTCCAGCCGACATGTTGGATGGGGCTTGCTTGCTTTGCAGTGAGCCAACTCCACACCATTGCCACAGAAGGCTGGCAGCAGAGTTCTTCAAGAATCATCTTGGAGGAGGAGTAGAGATCGTGCACCTCTGAGGGATGGAAACTACTGTGCTCTGTCTGGCCAACTCTAAAAAGGAGGGCGAACGCTGCATCGCCGGCATCGACGTGCGTACCGGGCAGTGGGTGCGCCCCGTAAGCCGCCATACCCCAAAAGGGGAGGTGCCGCTTCGCGAACGTCAGGTAAATGGCCAAGAGCCGCAACCCCTGGATCTAATCCAGATGGATCTGGCTCACGATGGTCCTGCTGGGTTTGACTACTGCCACGCGAAAGAAAATCGCTGGATCGAGGCAAAACCCTGGACCAAACTAAGTGTAGCTGGCGTCAAAGATCTTCAACCCTACCTCTGTAACTCAGCCAGGATCCTGCATTCTCACGCCAAGTACACACGTCCCGACATTATCGGGGCAAAGCCGCTCGTGGAGCGCACGACTCTTGAGCTGCGCAAGGTGCAGCGCATTAGTTTTGATCAAAGCGGCGGCAAGTGGAAAGCCACGCTGGCCACAGCCGAAGGTATTGAGCTTCGAGGAATCAGCGTCACAGACTGCGTACTTACTGAACAGCTCAATGCTCGAACATTCATTGGACAGCAGGGCTATGCAGTGATCAGTCTCGGTGTACCTTGGGTCCCGCCGATAGAGGAGTGGGCTGAGGGGCCTGTGGGCTGGAAGCTACTTGCTGGTTGGATTCCAATACAAGCTTAAAGAGCAAGCTCTAGATGCCGTAGCAATGCCCACAATAGCCTCAGCAGGATTACGCTGTGCTCATGTATTCATGCACGGAAGAGCAAAGCTATTGGTGGAAGCTAGATTTCTTCCGCGGGCTCTTGTATAATTGCCCTGCCCAGGTGCGGTGCAACTGTCGCAAGACCCGGAAGACTGGAGACATGACTGACGCCAATAGCAACTGGATAAATCGTATCAAAACAAAGATTGAGCGCGAAGTTACCCAAATCGAAATCAGGGAGGACCTTAGCACTGAAGAGAAGATCTCAAGAACAATCCATATATTCTCGGCAACTTGCGCAGCTGCCGCCGCTCAGCCGCTGCCATTCGCCGATATTTTTATCTTGACGCCAATTCAAGCCTATATGGGCTCAAGGTTGAGCGCTATTCGCGGCATGCCCATCACCGAGGCGAAGGCCAATGAGTTGCTTAAGGAAATTCTAGGGACCGTAGGCATGGGAATGTTGGCCCAACAAGCAGCTTTGGGCCTGTACAAGGTGGGGCTGCCATTCTTGGCTGGCTTTACCACGATTCCACTTGTCTACGGACTGACCTACGCGGTGGGGCGGACCATGGACTACTACCTTAAGGAGAAATCAAGAGGCAAGGTTGTCTCTGCACCCGAGTTGAAGAGGATGTGGAGGGAAGCCAAGGCAGAGGGGCGCAAACGTGGAAAAGACTTCAAGCCGGAATCATGAACCGGACTCCAGGGATTCGCTACCTGAGCTGCCGCTTTGATGAAGCTGCCATTTTGGCCGCTCTGGCCAAAATCCTCTTTTCATCCGACTCGCTTGAGGAGCCTGACTATGGGGTTTTGGCTGCGTTAAAGAGGAGCTCACCAGAGTGGGACCTTCCCCTTGAGCAGATCAGTGACAAGCTCGATGGCCTTAGCGATGACCAAGTTGCGGGTTTGGTCAACAATGTGAAAGGAATCCTCCACGAAATGGAGTTCCAGATCATTGAGAACACGGATGGTGACAGTGTCTTTGCGGCGCTGTTCCCGGAAACGAACCACCAATCCGTCGATGTCCAGCTCTTTGATCAGTCAACTAACGAGTCATGGGAGATTCAGCTAAAAGCGACTGACAATCCGAGCCTAATCAATGCCTGGATGGAATCCAATCCAGACACGGAAATTCTCGTCACTGAAGAGCTGGCTGAACGCTTGGATCTGGAATCCTCCGGCATGAGCAATGAGGATCTGACGATACGAGTAGAGGACTTCGTAGACAAGATGCAAGAGCTTAATGATGCAGCTGATGAAACAATCTGGGCCTTCTTCCCGGTTCTGCCACTGCTTTCATCGGGAGTCATCGTCTTTGAGCTCTGGCGGCGCTTTCGTGATGGACGCATCACCTCGGATCAGTTCCGAGACCTCACCTTAAAAACCCTTGGTATCAAGGCAGCCAAATATGCCGCTCTGTTCGCCGCCTTATCGGTGCCAGGGCTGAACATTGTGGTCGCTGCGTATCTCCTGGCTTCCTTGGTGATGTCGAGTACGGCGCTTGTCAATGAGGCGATGGGATTTCGGTCCTTGAAGTGGCTTGGCGCATGAATCGGAATGTGGTTCACCCCGCCCGCGTGTTGCTCAAGCCAGTGGCAGGCCATGCAGGCCTTGCGGCTCCGGGGGCCTTACCTGGCTGGGACGATGAAGCGCTATGGGGCGACCCCATAGAAGTACAGCTGTACTGACAGGGCGCGCGCCGCCGGGCCCCGTCCACTCCCGGTCGTCCGAACGTGCCCAAGGCCAAGCAGTGGAGTTGCGCCGCGCCCCTTTCCTGCCTGAGCGCCGCGCATTGCGCGCCCGCCACCCAGTTTCTCAACTAGCACAAGCCTTTATTGAGAATGGATGAGAAGCGCTGCGGTACAACGGCTCTCAATTTTAGGTTTGGCTGCAGGTTGTGGCGGTTCTCGGGATGCCCAACCGCGAAACTCTCGGAGCCAGATCACCAGGGGGCGATCCTACGGCTGACCACCAAATGTGGCAAGACGTAAAGGCGCGTGACGCTACCGGTGGTGTTGGGCCCCAAAACCCGGTGTTAGACCTTGAAGTCCGCGGGGCGGGCCTTTCGGAACGAGAAAGGCCGGGGGCGTCTGAGCCCTCTGCTTCTACCCATGCGGGCCCTTGTTCATGACTCTGCAGTCAGCCCATGGCCAGTGATTCCGGGCCTTCCATGCCGCCCGACCAGTCCACGTCCTCCCGCCCCTCGCTCTGCCAGAAGCGATCGAGTGAAGACGCGGCCCACCGCTCTGCATCCCCAAGGGTGCGGCTGTTGTGGTGCAGCACCAGCCCCCTCGCTTGAAGAGGACAACCAGCGATGGCGGTGCAACCAACCCGAGCTTTTCTCCACGAGGTGGTGACCAGCGCGATCAGCCCTGACGGGACGTTGTACGTCGTGGGGTATGTCTTTGATGCAGACCACGACAGGCATCTGGTCTTTGCGACCGGCGCCAACTTTGAGGATCCCAGGATTCTGCCGTTGATGAAGGGCCAGGAGATCCAGCTGACGTGTGGGAGTCCGTGCCTGGAGGTGTTGCCCCTGAGTCAGCAGAGCGAGGAAGTTCAGGTCCAGGTGGCTGAGCAACTCAACCAGGTTTTGATCGAGTCCCTGATCTGCGCTGGCTGAGCACGGTGGTCAGGTGATGCGATGAGGCCCCACTCCAGGTGGAGCCTCCTGACGCGGCCATCCATCCACTGCCGAGCACTACTGCTGCACCAAGAAGGCCTCAATCCAGTCGTGATGGCACTTCTGGTTGATCCGATCGGCGATGGTCACCGCCTCCTCGGGCACCTGGAACCGCTTGCGGAAGGCCCGAGTGAGGCTCTCCAGCTGGGGCCGGGGCAGGGCCCGCAGGCCTCTGTGGAGGTGCCGGATCGTTTCAGCATCGAGGGACTGCTGGCCGGGGTCAGCCGGCACTGATGGCGTTGGCCTCGGGGCCGAGGATGCTCCGGCGGCAGCAGTAGCACCAGCTGTCCCGCGTCAACCCCCTTGGCCGATTGGCGTCAATCAAGTTGGCCGGTGAGGGGAACTGATCGCCCCCCAGTTGTCGCCGGCGACAACTGGGGGGCGATGACGCTGGAGGCGACACGAAAACTGAGCCACACATCAGTCCGAGCCATTGCCAGCACTGACTTCCTCTGATCGGCACCAGGCGACAACCACGTTGGCCGGTTAGGCGCCGAGACCTCTGCTGAGCCTTGCCCTGGAGCGCACGAGCCGGCGGACCGCACAGTCCGCCGGCAGCGCGGAGCTCCCCGCCGGGGTCTGGCACCATCGGCACCAGGTTGTCGCCGGACGACAATCTCCCGGGCTGTTCTCCGCTTCTCTACGGCTGCTGTGGCTATTTGCTGCCGCTGCGCCGGCTTGCTTGGGCGCGGCGGTGGCTGTCGCCGCTGATCTCGACGATGTGGCAGTGGTGCACCAGCCGGTCCACCGCCGCCACGGTCATTGAGCTGCTGGGGAAGATCTCATCCCAGGCGGTGAACGGCTGATTGGCGGTGATCAGCAGCGATCGGCGCTCGTAGCGGTGGCAGATCAGCTCAAACAGCACGCTGCTCTCCTGTTCATCCCGCCGCACATAGCCAATGTCATCGATCAGCAGCAGCGGGTAGCGATCCAGCCGCTCCAGCGCTGCCGGCAGGTTGTATTCGGCGCGGGCCTTCTGCAGCTCCTGCACCAGGCTCGTGGCGGGATAGAAGCGGCAGGCCTGATCCAGGCCGATCTGCGCCAAGGCGATGCCGACCGCCAGGTGCGTCTTGCCCACACCGCTGGGGCCGAACAGCAGCACGTTCTCGCCCCGCTGCAGCCACTCGCTCTGGCGGCTCAAGGCCTCCAGTTCCTGCCATCGGTGCGCCTCGATCCGGCCGCCATGGTCGTAGTCCGCCAGCGCTTTGCTCCAGGGCAGCTGGGCCGCGCGCAGCAGCCGGTGCTGGCGGGCCTGCTGGCGTTGCTCCATTTCCTGCTCGCACAGGGCATAGAGAAACTGGCTGGGGCTCCAGCCCTCGCCCTCAGCCTGCGAGGCGATGCTCTGCCAGTGGCAGCGGATCCATGCCAACCGCAGCTGTCGCAGCAGGATCGGCAGGGCGGCTTCCGCCGCCTGGGGCCGCGGGATGGAGGGCAAGGAGGTCGTCATAGCTCTGCAGCGTGTGTTGGGAAATGCGTTGCGGCGGGTGGGGGCGATGGGGCGGCAGCCGGAAGCGTTGCTGCAGCGCCGCCAGCGACAGCCCCTGCCGTTGATGGGCCTTCTCGAGCCAAACCAGCACTGGCTCGTAGCCCGCCAGGCGGCAGCCCACATACAGCGCCTCGACCATCAATCGGGCGGCGGCGTCACGGTCACCGCCATTGCGCAGCTGCTGCCACAGCTGCCACCAGCGCTCATCGGGGAACAGCTCCCGCTGGTAACTGCAGTGCAGCAATGCCCGGGGTTTTCGCCTGAGCGCATCGATCAGGTGCTCCAGATCGATGCTCCACGCCCGCCCATGACGCTCGACACCGCCGTGGCGCCGCTCCAGTTCGCAGGCGATCTGCCGGCCCAGAAGCAGCTGCAGCCGGTCGTGGAAGATCCGCACCGTCAGCCGCTGGTCGATCAGCCGCGGCGGCACCGAATACACGACTCTGCGTACCTCGATCGTGCTGGTGCGCCGCACCGTGAGCTGTTCAATGTCGTAGTCGGCAAAACGAAACCGCGGTAGTGGCCGCAGCGCCGCCTGCTCCTGCTCCAGCCGGATCAGGCGCGGCCTGTTGTACTGGTCAATCACCGCGGCCAGAAAAGCCTGGTATTCAGCCAGCGACTCGAAATCACTGCTGCCGCGCAGCAGCAACGCCTGCTCGATCCGCCGCTTGAGATGGCCATGGGGACTCTCCACACGGCCGTTCTCATGCGCCACCCCCAGGTTGTTGCGGCTGTAGGCCAGGCTGTAGTGGCTGCAGAGGGCGTGATAACGGCGGGTGATGTCGGAGCTGAAACTGCCGTTGCGGTTACGGCACGCTGCTGATAACCGGTCGGTGCGCAGTTCACCTGGCACCCCGCCGCAGGCAGCCAGAGCGTTCTGCAGACCCTCGGAGAGGGCTGCAAAACTCTCGCCGCCCTGGACCACCTGCGCATAGCTCCAGCCGCTCCAGGCCAGGCGGTAGTGGAACAGCAGATGGGGGAACACCTGGCCGGCGATCGTCACCTCCACCCCCTTGAGCTGGGTGAAGTCACAGAAGGCAATTTCGCCAGGCTCATAGCTCAAAGGGAAGATCACCTCCGGCGCCGGGCCGTGCAGTGCCTTCCACTCCCGCACCCGGCGCTGCAGGGTGCGCTGTAGCGGAATCCAGTCCACATCAGGTTTCTGCTGCTGCAGATGCTCCAGGAGCGTGATCGGCGTCAGCGCGGGTGAGCGCTGCAGCAACGGCACCAGCTCCTCCTCCCATACCCCTACCAGCGGATCGGGGCGGGTGCGGCCACGGGGCTGGTTCGCCCGCGGCTGCAGCTGATTGCATTCAATCCGGCGAGCACTGCGCACTGAGATGCCCGCCGCCGCGGCAGCAGCCTCCTGGCTGCTGCCGCCTCGTCGTTTCGTCATGAACAGATTGCGTTGGTGGCTTGTCAGTGGTGCCGGCATCACCTGGTCCCTGCGCATCGGCACCAGGGTCTCCAGCACTCACCCCACCGGCCAACGAGCTTGTCGCCGACCGGCCAACTTCATTGTCGGCGGACAACCAGCTGCCGGCCGGCTCACAGGAGGCCGCTGCCCGCCTGGCCGCTGAGCTCCATCACCCTGGCCCGCTGAGCTGGTCACCTCTCGCTGGCGCTTGTCATAGAGGGCGAGGCCAAACGGGTTCCCGAAGGTCATCAGCGCCCGCTTCATGGCATCGGTTTCGGCCTCCTTGAGAGCCGATTCATGGGCCTGGCCCAGATCCACGTCAATGCCGTGGCCGGCACCACTTCCCTCGCGCACCAGTGGCACCAGGCCACCGGCCGTGACAGTGACGCGCACGCGGGCGGTGTAGGTGACGCCCCAGCCAGGCTTCTGGTCCCGGCCAATCAACCGTTCGGCCTGGGCGACGCAGCGGACGGCAATGGTCTGCCGCTGCCAGCCGTCAAAGCCAAAGATGCGGTTCGCTTCCGCGATCACCTGCCAACCCTCCAGATAGCTCACACGGCTGCGGCCCTGCTCCCGCTGGCGGACGTTGGCCCGATCGAGCGGGGCAGAGAGCGCAGAGAGCTGTTCTGGGGAGAAGCCGGAGGGCTGAGCCTGAGGAGCGGGGCCAGCTTCTGGTGGAGCCTCCACGGCGCGGTCAGCAGAGCGGATCAACTCCAGGGCCGATGGAGGCCTCTGGCTGGGTCGAGGAGGAGCGGGGCGGCTGGTGGTGCGAGCCCCGTTGGTGGAGGGCGCGGCGACGGTCATGGCGTGATGCGGCGATCGGTGTGAGGAGTGAGGAGGAAAGGGGCCCGGCTGCCCAGCCAGGACCCCACCTGTGAAAGGGGGGCTTTGCCCACTCAGCAGATGCGCCAGGAGCGGCGGGAGATCAGCTGGGCGCCGGTGATCTCCTGGCCGGCCTTGAGGGCTGCCTTGATGGCGGTCTTATCGGCCTGGAAGGTGGTCTTGACCGCCAGCCATTCGGGATCGAGCAGGGCCTCGTTGTCGATGGCGACGGCGGTGGAGCGGGTGCTGCGCAGCTCGTGATTCGGGAACGAGAAGCGGGTGGCTGCGGGCTGCAGCCGGGTGAGTACCAGCACCAGTGATTCCTCCAGGGCATCGGCCCGGCCGGCATCGGAGCGGGACAGCTCCGTGAGCCGCTTGGCCTGCTGCTGCCGGTAGGCGGCCTGACCACGCAGGTGCTCGATTACCCAGCAGGTGGCATCGGCCTTGGCGGCGAGAGCCTGCTTGTTGCCTTCATCGGCAAGCAGCGCAGCCTCCAGTTCCGTGATGGCCTGTTGGCGGTCTTCTGGCTCGTCGCCTTCAAGGCGCTGGGCGAGCAGGCCGATGGCAGTGGTGAGCTCCTGGGCCTCGATGCCCAGCTGCCAGAGGGAGCCGGTGCGCTGGAGGGTGCAGGCAGGGCCTGCTGCATTGGGGAGAACTGGGGCGAGAGGAGCGGTGGTGGTGAGAGCAGACATGGGTAGGTGGAGAAGAGGGAACGAGAGGAGCGGGGCGACGAAGGCCGCTCAAGCGGCGAGGGGCTCCGGCGAGAACGGCGGCAGCACTTCCATCACCACCACCGGCACCGGTGAGCGGGTGGCGCAGCGGCGGGCCTGTTGCACCAGCGAGGCCGTGCCTGGCCCACCGGGAAAGGCGATCACCAGCACCGAGGCGCTGAATGCCGGGGAGGTGTGGGCCTGGGCCTCGACCAGGGCCTGCTCGAGCAGGCGCCGATTGCGGATGGGGCCGGCGCAACGGCCATACCGGCGCCACTCGGCATCGAGGGACTGAACGCGCCAGCCGAGCTGGTGGGCAGCGCGGCCGATGGCCTGATCGGCGCCACGGGCACCGCCATGGAGCAGCAGATGGACAGCACGGCCACCGCTGCGCTGGAGCAAGGCAGAGGCGATGCGCTCTTGTGGCCAGGAGAGATCACGACCTCCGGCGGCGACGATGACGACCGAGCGATGGGCCAACGCCGGCGGCGGCAGGAGGCCAGGAAGAGGCAAAGCAGCGGCCTGGGCCACTGCAGCAGAAGACAAGCTCATGGGCTACAGAGCAAACGAACGGGGCAAGTTGTCCGAGGATTTCGTTGCCGCAGGCGATGGGCTCGGGGCCTTTGGCGCAGCCTTTATTCTACCAGTACAAACGCACTGAGCAGCCGGCAGAGCTGCTGCAGGGCAATCGATCTACGCAAAGCAAAGGCATACGCTGACGGATCGGAAAGCTGATAAACAGACCCGCCAGATTCAGCGCTAAACAACCAGCTGGCCGCGCAGCCGCGCGAGGAAACTTGCTGCCTCCCCCTATGACGCGAGCGAAGGCCAGGCCACCGCAGCCGCGGGACAAGCAGCCCTGCCCACCACCCCCACACCGGCCCCGGAGCGGAGGGCGGCGGCGGCTGGCCGATGCACGCCACGGCGCAGCCGTGGCACGCTGAAGGACGGCCGCTGACGACCCGGAGCCCTGGGGTGTCTGTAGACACTGGCGGCACAACCTTCAACAGCAGTGGCGCCAAAGGACGGAAGGATCAGAGCGGCTCGGTGCCTTCGCTGAGGATCGCCAGGTAGGCGTCGTAGGCGAAGAGGCGGTTGCGGCGGGCTCCGGTGACTTCTCGGGCGATGCCCAGCTCCACCAGGGCCTCGATTGCCTTGCTGGCGGTGGGGACACTCAGCCCACTCCGTTGTCCCAGTTGGTTGATGCTGGTCAGAGGCCGCTGACGCAGGGCTGCGTAGCCCTGGCGCACGCTGGGCCCGGAGCGGCCGAGCCCAACCAGCCGTGCTTCATCGGCGCGAAACAGCTCCAGCAGCAGCTGGGCCGTCGCCACGGCCGCTGAGGCTGTGTTCTCCACACCTTCCAGGAAGAAATCAAGCCAGGCCTCCCAGTCCCCGCTGTGTCGCACCCCATCCAGCAGCTCGTAGTAACGGCTGCGGTGTTGCTTGAAAAACAGGCTGAGGTAGAGCAACGGCTGGCTGAGCACCCCGGCGTCGATCAGCATCAACACGATCAGGAGCCGTCCCAGGCGACCGTTGCCATCGAGAAACGGGTGGATGGTCTCGAACTGCACGTGAGCCAGGGCGGCGCGCACCAGCACCGGTAGGGCGTGCTCACCCTTGGGGCCGCCGTGGATGAATTGCTCGAGCTGCCCCATGCACTCCTCCACAATCACCGGTGGCGGCGGCACGAAGCTCGCATTGCCAGGCCGAGTGCCGCCGAGCCAGTTCTGGCTACGCCGGAATTGACCCGGCAGGCGATCAGCGCCCCGTCCCCGGGCCAACAGCCGGCTGTGGATCTCTCGTAGCAGGCGGGAGGAGAGCGGAAAACCTTCCTTCAGCCGGGCCAGGCCGTGCTCCAGTCCGGCCACGTAACTGGAGACCTCCACCACGTCATCGAAGGGAACGCCGGGAGCCTCCTCCAGCTCAAAGAGCAGCAGATCGGAGAGGGACGACTGGGTCCCTTCGATCTGGGAGGAAAGCAGGGCCTCACGCCGCACATAGGCGTAGAGAAACAGCTCGGGGTCAGGGAGCAGGGAGGAGATCCCGTCCAGCCGTCCGCAGGCCAGCAGCGCCCGCTCGTGCAGTGCCTGCAGTGGCCCCGCCAGCTCCAGAGGAGGATCAGGCGGCAGTGGCGCCGGCACGAAGGCCCGCACTGCTTCACCGGCGGTGCTGGTGATCTCGTAGCGCCCGGTGGCATCGCGCCGCATGGAGACCCTGGAGCGAACCTTGAATACCGTTGGATCTTATTCAAGGGAAAGGGCTTTCCTTTGAATAAGGCCGGCCTGGCGCTGGCCCTGGCGGGCATGGAAGCGTCTGTCTCGTCAGTCTCAATCGCTGTCTCGCGGCCTTTCTTGGGTTCGCTCGTCTGATGCCCCTGTCTAGTGCTGATAAGGGGTTGGACGGGAAAACGTCTCACCAAGCATCTCACATGCGGCTTTTCCCTTGTTGAGAAGTCAGCGGTGGCAATGAGACTGGGCGATTTATGGTTCAGCCTTCCAAGCTGATGATGCGGGTTCGATTCCCGCCGCCCGCTTCCTTTTCTCAATAGGGCCGCCCCCTTAGAGCTCCGTTCCCTTGAGCAACGGCGCCGCCACCAGCAGCATCAGGCTGCGGCTTTGTAGGGGGGCGCCGGTGGGCAGCCAGGGCTGGGGCTCGGATGGCAGGTCGTCGCCGGGGGGGAGGGCGGTGTCGATCACCCGCAGCCAGCCGTTGGGACAGGCGGGCAGCTCGAAGTGCATCGCCTTGCTGTAGGAGTTCAGACCACACCAGACCATGGGCCCCTGACGGCTGTCCTGAAGACTCCAGGCCAGGGTGTGGGACCAGCTGGCCCAGTCTGGCTTGTCCAGTTCGACCCCGTGCCACTGGCGCCAGAGGTTGCCGCGATCGCTGCTGCGCCGTTGGGGCGTTTCATCGATGCTTTGCTCCGGGTTGAACAGGGCTGCCAGGTGGGCCCTGAGCTTCAGCAGCCGACGCAGAAACAGCCGCAGGGCCAGGTCGCCCTCGTCGGGCTGCCAATGCATCCAGCCCAGGGGGTTGTTCTGGCACCAGCTGTTGTTATTGCCCCCCTGGCTGCGGCGCACCTCGTCGCCCATCAGCAGCATGGGCACCCCCGGTGCCAGCAGCAGGCTGGTGAGCAGGTTGCGTAGCTGGCGCTCCCGCAGGGCGGTGATGGCTTGGTCGGAACTGGGCCCCTCGATGCCGTGGTTCCAGCTGTTGTTGTGGTTGTCGCCGTCGCGGTTGTCTTCGCCGTTGGCGAGGTTGTGCTTGCCGTTGAAACTCACCAGGTCGGCCAGGGTGAAGCCGTCGTGGGCGGTGAGGAAGGTGATGCACTGGCCCGGGTGCACCGGTGCGTTGGTGAACAGGTCGGGGCTGCCGCTGAGCCGCTGGGCCATGGTCCAGCAGGTTTTCTCATCGCCCTTCCAGAAGCGCCGCAGGTCGTCACGGAAGCGGCCGTTCCAGGTGGCCACCCGGCGGGCTGGAAAGTCAGAGAGGCGGTAGAGGCCGCCACAGTCCCAGGGTTCGCTGATCAATTTGAGGTCGCTGAGGTCGGGATCGGCCTCCATCTCCTCAAACAGTGGCGGTGTGTCCAGCGGTGCCAGGTTGTCGCCCCGGCTGAGGGCAATTCCCAGGTCGAAGCGAAATCCGTCGATGCCCAGTTCGGTGGCCCAGCAGCGCAGGGATTCCAGGATCAGGCGTCGCACCAGCGGGCGATTGGCGGCGATTGTGTTGCCGCAACCGCTGACATCCTGGTAGTCGCCCCTGGCGCTTTGCTGGTAATAGAGGCGATCACAGAAGCCGCGCCAGCTCAGGGTTGGGCCATCCTGATTGCCCTCGGTGGTGTGGTTATACACCACATCGAGCAACACCTCGATGCCGGCCCGGTGGCAGGCGGTCACCAGCTGCCGCACCTGGTTTCGACCGCTGAGCGGGTCGTCGCCCACCAGGTAGTCGGGGTGGGGGGCCATCCAGCTCAGGGGGCTGTAGCCCCAGTAGTTGTGGCGACCAGCCGGTGCGTCATGGGGATCGAAGGCCATCACCGGCAGCAGCTCGATGGTGGTGATGCCGAGCTCGCGCAGGTAGGGCAGGGTGGGGATCAGGCCCAGCAGGCGCCCCTGGTGCTCCTCAGCCACGGGACAGCCCGGCCCCTGGGTAAAGCCGCCAACATGCAACTCGTAGATCACGCTCTTCTGCCAGCTGTGGCGAGGCCTGGGGGCGTGATGGAAATCAAACCGATCCCGCTCGGTCACCACCCCCTTGAGGCATTGGCTGGTATTCGGGGCCGCTCCCACGGCACTGCCTCGCCCATAGCTGCTCCAGCCGGCGATGGCCCTGGCACAGGGGTCGAGCAGCACCTTGGACGGGTTGAAGCCATGGCCGCCGGGCTGCAGCGGTCCGAACACCCGATAGCCGTAGCAGCTCCCCAGCCCGAGACCCTCAACCTCCACGTGCCAGTGGTCGCCGGACCGGTGCCGCTGGTCGAGCTCCACAATCCGGTCCGCTTCGGGGGCGTCGCCGTGGCTGAAGAGCAGCAGTTCGATCCGGGTGGCCAGGGGGGCAACCACGGAGAAATTCACCCCCCTGGCGGTGAGGCTGGCACCCAGGGGCCAGGGATGGCCGATGTGGAGCCCCTTGCCCGGGTGGTGGTTGGCGCTGGGGTCCATGGAGAGCTCAGGACTGTTGAATTGGACCGTCAATGGGCCTGCCTGGATGCGACAACGTTAAGCAGGCCTTTCGCTGGGGGCAGCAGGATCCTGCTGAGGTGCCCGTCTCCGGACCTTCTTCCCCTGCTCTCCCCACCTGCCGCCGCCCCAGCCTTGGCCTTGCTCACCCAGCCCCCCGAACCCGGCCGCCCGCCCCAGCAGGTGATTGCGGGGTTGTGGCTGTTCGCGCCCAGCCGCGAAAGCCAGGGAGGTAGCAGCTGGCTGCTGGAAGGCTCGGCCTATGGCGGCGATGGCGATCTGCTGGTGGATTGTCCCGGATACACCCAGGCCAATCTGGAGATGCTCCAACGGCGCTCGCTCCAGGTGGGTCCAGGCACGATCGTGCTCACCAGCCGCGAGGGGCATGGGCGCTGCCGCCGCTTTCAGGAGGCCATTGGCTGGCCCGTGCTGGTGCAGGAGCAGGAGGCCTACCTCCTGCCCGGGGTGAGGCAATGCACATGCTTTGCGGCGAAATATGCCCTGGCGCCGGGGGTGGAGCTGCTTTGGACGCCGGGTCCGACGCCCGGGGCCTGCGTGTTGCATGTGCGGGCAGGAGGCGTTGATGGCCTTTTCTGCGGGCGTCTGTTGGTGCCAACTGGGCCGGCGGCCCTGGCCCCGTTGGCCACGGCGCGCACTTTCCATTGGCCCCGCCAGCTGCGCAGTCTGGAGTTGCTGCGCGGTTGGTTGCCGGCGGGCTCCCCGGCCTGGATCGCCAGTGGTGGCGGGCTTGGTGCGCTGCGGGGCGAAAAGCTCGTAACTGGGGGCGCTGCCCTGCTGGCGGGCCTCGATTTGTGATGGCGGCAGCCACTCCGATCCGCCCTATGTGCGGAAATTGTCACGAAAACCGTTGCGCCGCCGCACTTTCTTGTTGCAGCAAGGGCTGAGTCCCCATACGATTGCGAGGCTTAACTCCGGGCCGGTCGGCGTTTCCGACTCGCCACCCTCTGTCGGATCCCGACCGTCAACCCCGAGGCTTCTTCCTTCTATGAACAAAGCTGATCTAGTCAACCTCGTTGCCGCCCGCACCGAGCTCACCAAAACCGATGTCTCTTTGGTAGTGGATGCTGCCATCGAAACCATCATTGATTCGGTGGTGGAAGGCAAGAAGGTTTCCATCCTGGGCTTCGGTTCCTTTGAACCCCGGGATCGTTCCGCCCGTCAGGGTCTGAACCCCAAGACCGGCGAGAAAATCGGAATTCCTGCCAAGCGGGTGCCTGCCTTCACCGCCGGCAAGATGTTCAAGGACCGGGTTCAAGGCTGAACCGGGTATCGTTCTAGGACCGGACCACCTACTGCCAGCCCACTTTCAGGCCCTGCTGGAAGCCGGCTTGCTGCGGCGCCGGCAGGGTTACCGGGGGCGATTCGCTCCCTCGCCGACGGGCGCCCTGCACCGGGGCAACCTGCGCACGGCCCTGCTGGGCTGGTTGCACGCCCGCCTGCGCGGTGGGGAATGGCTGCTGCGCCTTGACGATCTCGATACGCCCCGCAATCGCCCTGGCGCGGAGGCTTCGATCCTGGCCGACCTGCGCTGGCTTGGCCTGGATTGGGATGGGCCGCTGCTGCGGCAGAGCCAGCGACGCGGCCTCTACGGCACGGTGCTTTCCGCCCTGCGCAGGCAGGGCCTGCTCTATCCCTGCCGTTGCAGTCGCCGCCTGATGGCCCATATCTCCGCTCCCCATGGAGCCTTGACTGTCTATCCCGGCACCTGTCGCGGCCGGGATGGAGGTTGGGGGCCCTTGCAGGGCCGGCTGCCGAGCTGGCGGTTGCGCTTGGGGCCTGGGGTGCTGCGCTGGCTGGAAAGCTACGGCCCCTCTGGTCAGCTTGACGGCCCCAGCACAGTGGGTGATGTGGTGCTGCGCCGGGCCGATGGCTTCCTCGCTTACCACCTGGTCACGGCGGTAGATGAGCTCAGCCTCGGCATCAGTGATGTGGTGCGCGGCTGTGATCTCTGGAGCGCCACCGGCGCCCAGGTGGCCGTGATGGCAGCCCTGGGGGCAGACCCGCCGCGCTACGGCCACGTGCCGCTCTGGCGAGATGGGCAGGGCCGGCGGCTGAGCAAACGGGAGGGGGGCGAGGGCCTCGCCGCCTACCGCCAGCGAGGGCTCGATGCCGCCTCGGTGGTTGGAGATCTGGCGGCCAGTGCCGGCCTGGTGCCTGCCGGCGGGCGCCTGAGTGCGACCGAGCTGCTGCAGGAGCTGGGGCCATGCCCTGAACGGCTCGAGCAGCTGTTGAGGGCTCCCCAGGCCTGACCAATCTCTGGCAAGGGTGCCGGCAGGGGCCTCATCCTTTCTGCTTCTTTTTCCGCCAGATAAAGAATGCTGCCGTTGCCACCACAACGGCCAGTGGCGCTGCGGTCAACAGCAGCAGAATCACGGCAGTCCAATCGGTGTACATCGCTCAGACGCAAAACCTCAGCCATCATCTCAGTAGACCGACCCCGCCGCCGCTGCCCCAGTGATGAAGCTTCTGCCAATCAGTTCCCTTGCCCTGGCAGGACTCTCCCTGGCCCTGCTGGGACCGTCGCCAGCCCGCGCCGGCGTGGAATTCGACAACTGCCAGCCCACCGCTGACGGCGGCATCAGCTGCGACACCCGGCCCACGGGCAACACCTTGATGGACGATCAGACGGCGCGCTATGGCCTGTTCAACGATGCCAGCCCCGGCTGGAGTGAATTCGATCCAGACGAGGGATTTGAGGATGACCTCGGTGGCAACGAAACCTGAGCAATCGCCATCCCATGATCCGGGCGATTCGTTGATCGAGCGGCTCCACAGCGTGCAGTTGCTCCACGGCTACCTGCCCAGGCAAGAGCTTCAGCAGCTGGCCATCAGCATGGCCCGTCCCCTCAGCGAGGTGATGGGTGTGGCGAGCTTCTACCACCTGTTTCGCCTCGACCCGCCGCCGCCCCATCGCTGCGTTGTCTGCCGGGGTACCGCCTGTTTCGTGCGGGGGGCTGAGCGGCTGGAGGCCGCCCTGCGGCAGCGGGGGGTGGCCTTCGAGACCACAAGCTGCATGGGGGCCTGCGGCCAGGCCCCGGTGCTGGTGGTCGATGGAGCCCTGGCCATGGGCCAGCCGGAGGCGCTGCCATGGGCGTGAGCTGGCGCTGCTGCGATGCCACGGCCTGTCGGGCAGCCGGGGCGGCGGCCCTGAGGCAGCGGCTTGAGGCGGAGGTGGGTGCTGATCGGGTCAAGCCGGTGGGTTGCCTGCGGCTCTGCGGCATGGGCCCCCTGGCGGCGGCCGACCATGCCGATGGCTCCACTGAGCTGGTGGCTGGAGTGGCGGGGGAGCGGCGCCTGGATCTGGCCCATCCGTTTTTTCTTCTGCAGCGATCGGTGGTGTTGGAGCGCTGCGGCCTGGTCAATCCCGATTCGATCGACGATGCGATTGCCCAGGGCGCCTACGCCGCGTTGGATCGCTGCCGGCAGCTGGCGCCGCAAGCGGTGATCGAGCAGGTGGCGCGGAGTGGCCTGCGGGGCCGCGGCGGTGCGGGCTATCCCACCGGCCGCAAGTGGCAGCTGGTGGCCGCCCAGGCCAGCCCCACTAGGGCGGTCGTCTGCAACGCCGATGAGGGAGATCCCGGCGCCTTCATGGACCGGGCGGTGCTGGAGGGGGATCCCCACCGGCTGTTGGAGGGCATGGCGATCGCCGCCCATGCCGTCGGCGCCGCCGAGGCCTTCATCTACGTGCGGGCCGAATATCCGCTGGCGATTGAGCGGTTGCGCACCGCCATCGGTGCCGCCGAGGCCCGTGGGGTGCTGGCGGGCTTGCCGATCCAGCTGCGCATCGGTGCCGGGGCCTACGTGTGTGGCGAGGAAACGGCCCTGCTCCACTCGATTGAGGGGGGGCGGGGCACGCCCCGGCCACGGCCGCCCTACCCGGCGGTGTCGGGCCTGTGGGGCCTGCCCACCCTGATCAACAACGTGGAAACCTTTGCTGCCGTGCCGGCGATCTTGCGGGAGGGCGGTGACTGGTATGCCGCCATGGGCACGGCCACCAGTAAGGGCACCAAGGTTTTCGCCCTTTCCGGCGCCATCCCGCACACGGGCCTGATTGAGGTGGAGATGGGCACCAGCCTGCGCACCATCGTCGAGGCCATGGGCCAGAGCCCACCGGGGCAGGTGAAGGCCGTGCAGACCGGCGGCCCCTCCGGCGGCTGCGTGCCGGCGGCGCTGCTCGACACCCCGGTGGATTACGAGAGCCTGCAGTCGCTGGGCTCGATCATGGGCTCCGGCGGCATGGTGGTGATCGATGGGGCGATGGCGATGCCGGAGCTGGCCCGCTATTTCATGCGTTTCTGCGTCGATGAAAGCTGCGGCAAGTGCCTGCCCTGTCGGGCCGGCACGGTGCAGCTGGCCCAGCTGCTGGATCGTTTTGTCGAGCGCCGGGCGACGGCTGCTGATCTGGTGCAGCTCGAGCAACTCTGCGGCATGGTCAAGGCCACCAGCCTCTGCGGCCTGGGCCAGTCGGCCCCCAATCCGGTGCTGAGCACCCTGCGGTTTTTCCGCGCCGAATACGAGGCTGCTATTTCGGCTCCCGTCGTGCCATGACAACACTGCAGCTCCAGATCAATGGACGCGCCGTGAGCGCCGCCGGGGACGCCACTGTGTTGGAGGCGATCCGCTCGGCGGGCCTGCAGGTGCCCACCCTCTGCCACCTCGATGGCCTCACGCCGGTGGGGGCTTGCCGCCTCTGCTTGGTGGTGATCGAGGGCCATCCCAAGTTGGAGCCCGCCTGCGTCACCGCCGTGGCCGATGGGATGGTGGTCCACACCCATACCCCCGAGCTGGACACCTACCGGCGCATGGCGGTGGAGCTGTTCTTCGCCGAAGGCAACCATGTGTGCGCCGTCTGCGTCGCCAACGGCGCCTGCGAGCTCCAGGCCGTGGCGGTGGAGGTGGGCATGGACCACTCCCGTTTCCCCTACCAGTACCCCCGGCGCCAGGTGGACGCTTCCCACCCCCTGTTCAGCCTGGATCACCATCGCTGCATCCTCTGCACCCGCTGCGTGCGGGTCTGCGATGAGATCGAGGCAGTCCACGTGTGGGATGTGGGCTATCGGGGCAGCTCCTGCTCGATCATCGCCGGCCTCGATCAGCCCTGGGGGGAGGTGGCGGCCTGCACCAACTGCGGCAAGTGCGTCGATGTGTGCCCCACCGGCGCCCTGTTTCGCAAGGAGGATGGCAGCGGCGAGAAGCAGCCCCACCCCGAGCGGGCCCACCAGCTGGTCGAGGCGCGCACCGAGCACCACTGGCACAACCAATGACCCTTGGCATAACCAATGACCCTTGCCACACCCCCAAAGCTGCGATTCGCCACGGTGTGGCTGGCGGGCTGCAGCGGCTGCCACATGTCGTTCCTCGATCTGGACGAATGGCTCTTTGAGCTCGCCGAGCGGGTGGAGATCGTCTACTCGCCGGTGGCCAGTGACATCAAGGTGTTTCCCGAGGGTGTGGATCTGTGTCTGGTGGAGGGGGCGGTGGCCAACGCCGACAACCTTGAACTCGCCCTGCAGCTGCGGGCCCGCAGCAAGGTGGTGGTCTCCTTCGGCGACTGCGCCGTCAGTGCCAACGTGCCGGGCATGCGCAACCTCTGGGCCGGCGTCGAGGGCGGCAGCCGCCAGAGCGTGCTGAAGCGCGGCTATGTGGAGCTGGCCGACACCGGCGCCCAGCATCCCCATGCTCCGGGCATCGTGCCTGAGTTGCTGGAGCGGGTGCTGCCCCTGCATGAGTTGATCCCGGTGGATCATTTCCTGCCGGGCTGCCCGCCTTCGGCTGAGCGGATCCGGACCTTTCTCGAGGCCCTGCTGCGTGGCGAGGCGCCACCGATGGAAGGCCCGGCCATGCTGGGTTTTGGCTGAGGGCGGGCCGGGATCAGCCCGCCGGGCTGCCCGCCGATGGGTCGTCCACCAGGCCAGTTTCCAATTCCAGTCCAGCCCGACTCAGGTTCCAGCGGTAGATCGCCAGGGCCTCAGCTGAGCGGGCCACCTGCAGGTTGCGCTGGGCGACCAACAGCTCGGTCAGAGAGGAGAGGCCGGCCCGATAGCGCAGAAGGGCATCCTGCACCGACCGTTCTCCCGCCACGATGGCCGCCCGCGCGGCAGCGGTCTGGGCGGCCGCTGCTCGGTGGGTGGCGAACCAGGTTTCCACGTTTTGGATGATGGCCTGCTGGGCCTGCTGAAGGGCGATCTCCGCCTGGGCCGCACGGCGCTGGGCCAGGGCAATCGACTCGCGGCTGAGGCCTCCGTCAAAGATGGGCTGGCGCACGCTGATGGCGGCCCCCCAGTCGACGAAGCTGCCCGAGGCATTGCCGCTCGTGTTGACGGTTGGCAAAGTCACGCCAGCGCCACTGCTGCTGACAGAGGGGGTAGTGCTGAGATTTGGAACATTGAGCCAGTTGCCGCTGATGCCCCCTCCCACCAGAAGGCCGACGCTGGGCAACCGTCCAGCTCGGGCCAATTGCACGTTGGCTTGCTGGGCCTGCTGGAGTTGCGAAAGGCTTTCCAGGGCAGGGCGCTGCTCCACGGCTTTGCTGAGGCTGTCGCCCAAGCTGTGGCCCCAAGCCGGATCCGTCTGGAGGGGGTCAGCGGGTTCGACGCGGGATTCGGCCGCCAGATTCAGCACGCGGGCCAGTGCACTGAGGGCGATTTCATGCTGGGCCTGGGCCTCTGCCAATCCCTGCAGGTCGGCTTGCAGCAGGGCTTCGGCCTGATAGGTAGGGCTTGCTGAGGAACCGATATCCATTGCGCCGCAGTTGATTCCAGGGATGGTCTCACGTTAAAATGAGCCTAATGGAGCCATTCCTGGCTTAGAACAATCTGCTGACACGCCAATGTACGTTTTTCAGCACGCAGGTCAGCTATCGATCGAGGAGTTTTACACGCCCTTCGGCGGCAAACTAGATCCTAATAATCGCTGGCTTCTGCTTCGTAACCTGATTCCATGGATGCCGCTGGAAAGCCAGTATGCACCCCAATTCAGTGCCAAGACAGGAGCACCGGCCAAGCCGTTTCAGATGGCGTTCGGTGCGCTGTACATCCAGCAACGCCTGGGAGTGACAGACCGCGAAACAGTTCAGCTGATCACGGAATCACCGTATCTACAATTTTTCATTGGCTTGAGTGCATACCAGGCAATGCCCCCGTTTGATCCATCGATGATGGTGCATTTTCGTAAGCGCATTGGCCCTGATCTGATCAAGATCTGCAATGACATGACCAAGGCCAATGGCATTGCGATGATTAAAGAGATGCTGGTTTCGGCGGAGGAGGATGATAGCGAACAAGAAGAGGAGCAACAGCTTGCTGCCATCGACGAAGCGCTAGGGGTGAAGCCTGCAACGTTGGATCCTGAAAGTAACTGGGGTACTCTGATTCTTGATGCAACCTGCGTGCCTGATGACATTCCCTACCCAGTAGATCTGAGGTTGCTCAACGAAGCGAGAGAGGCCACTGAGAAGATCATCGACGAACTGTTCAAGCAGTTGCAGGGAAAGATCAATCGTAAACCCCGCTGCAACCGGGATAAAGCTCGGAATCGGTTTCTGGCGATCATCAAGAAGAAAAAGCCCAAATGCGCCGAGATCCGTGAAGTCAAGCGCTTTCAGCTCAACGAGATCCGGAGAAACCTCAGAGCAATTGATCAGATGATCCATTGCGGTGCCATGCTTTTGGAGCTTGGAACCCAGCTCTACCGCAAGCTGCTGATCACCAGTGAACTGTACCGGCAGCAGCAGGAGATGTATGACGCTGATAGCCGGCGCATCGACGATCGGATTGTCAATTTGTCAAAACCACACGTGCGGCCGATCGTGAGGGGCAAGGCGGGAAGGCGAACAGAGTTCGGTGCGAAGATCTCAATATCAGATGATAATGGCTTTGTCGATGTGGATCGAATCAGCTGGGACAACTACAATGAAGCCAACGACCTGATCGCACGTACCAAGCAATACAAGGAAGAGCGAGGGTACTATCCAGCACGAATCTGTGCCGATTCAATCTATATGACATCTTGATTACCCATAAGCCTCCGCAACCCTGAGATCCCGCTCCGTGCAGGGCATGCAGCAACAGACCGCATTGGCAATGCGATCAGTCATCGCAACCATCGAGAAGCGCCGGTTGAACCGGAAGCAGAAGCCGCCCAGGTAGCGCCTGGCGTACTTGTCGAAATTGAAAGCGTGGAAGGTGCCGTTGAAGCCGGTCTTGAGGTTGCCCAGCACGGTGTTGATCCAACGGAACTGCGGCAAGTCGTTTGGGTGCTTCCCACCGGTGACGATGGCGTGATGGCTGCAGCCTGCCGTGGTCACGGCACGAAAGCAGGCCAGGCCATCGGAGAGCACCTGACTGCCGGGCGCCAGATGGCGCTTGGCCCACTCAGCGATGGCCTCTGAGCTGAAGCCACTCACGGCTGTGATCCTGGCGTGAATCAGCCGGCCCGCCTCATTCAAGGAGACGGCCGCGACGATGGGGATCTTGTTCTCTGAACCCCGACCTGCCTTGCCGCCCGGCAGTTCTCCGCCGAGGTAGGAATCATCGATCTGGACTTTTCCCCGCAGCAGGTAAGCCTCCTCCCGATCAGCCATCGCCCGCAGAATCTTGTGGTGCAGCAGCCAGGCGGTGTCGTAGTTCACGCCCAGGTGGCGGCTGAGCTCCAGCGAGGAGATCCCTGTTTTGGCCTGCCCGATCATGTAAAAGGCCAGAAACCAGGTGGTCAGAGGCAATTTCGTGGCCTGCATGATCGTGCCAGCCGTGAGCGTGGCCTGATGGCCGCAGCTGCGGCACTGATAGCGCTTGAGCCTGCGGCCATAGACCAGCCCATGCTCATGGCCATTGCAGCGGGGACAGCGGAACCCACCGGGCCAGCGCGCCTTCTCCAAAGCAGCCTCACATTGCACCTCGGTGCCGTAGAGCCGCTGGAAGTCAGGCAGTGAAAGGCCTTTCTGGAACTGGATGACGTTGCGCGCCATGACTGAACTGGTATGTGCGTACCAGTCTACGGCCCAGGCTCGCGGTGCGCGGAGCGAGCTGGGTAATCAAGTATGACATTAGGCAACAAGAAGTTCTGCGCAGAAAATAACATCAGACTCAGTGGCCGTCCACGCAAGAAGCAGGTAGAGGCCGAGGTGCAGACAGCAGAGCAACAAGAGCTTTTTAAATCAGACTTGAGAAAGCGTTCCGTGATCGAGGGAAGAATCGGAACGAGCAAACGGAAATATGGACTGGATCGGATCATGACCAAGCTGATTGAAACATCAAGAACGGTGATCACGATGGCGTTCTTTGTGATGAATGCCGAGAAGGTTCTCAGGCTACTGCGCCTCTTATTATCTATTCTTGTCTCTGTGTACATCCTGATGCTCTATTTGCTCGCCTCCTGGCGCCGTCCAGCGCTTCTGTGGGCTGCTTAGTCAGCTTCTAGGAGTAAAATTGAGGTCACCAGCGCTTGGCGCTGCAGGCTGAGTCGCGGCCCTTGGCGCGGACGAAAAACCCGCGAATGAAATTCAGCAAGCCCTAGGTATCAATGCGTGGGGCAAGGCCCTCGCGGCGGATTGCATTTACGTCGCGCAGCAACTGGCGGGACAACGCCAGCGAGCTTTCCCATACCGGAATCTGGGCGGCGCTCAATTGGGCAGAGAGATAGCGGCTCAGGATTTCAAAGCGGGCCCGGCGTTGCTGCTCCTCCTGCTCGGCGCGGGCCGCCTGCAGATCGGCCTGGGCAGCCTGCTTTAGTGGGCTGCGGCCAAAATCCAGCAACGGCATCCGCAAGATCAAACCCAGATTCACAAAGGTGTTGTTGATCAGGGCCGAACCGTCGGCACCGAGGTTGAGGCTCAGGTCGCCGATTGTGGGCAGGTTGGAAATGAAGCCGATGTCAGTGTTCACCTGGGCAAAGGTGCCCAGGGCCACCAGATCGAGTTTGGGCAGAAAACGGGTGCGGGCCAACCCAACCAGGGCCTGGTTCTCCTCCACTTTCAGCACCTGGCTGCGCAGGCTCAGGGACGCGCCCAATCCCAGCTCAAGGGCCTGCTGGCGGCTGAGCATCAGGGGAGGGGTGGCTGCTAGAGCCCCCTGGCCCGGCGCCAGCCCCAGGATCACCGCTGCGAGCGCACTCATCCAGCAGGATCGCCGACGCAAAGCTGCAACAGGAACAATTGCCGGTACGGTAAGGCCACTTCTTCCGTGGCAGCGCAGTAGGGCGGCATGGCAGCAATGGACCGGGCCCTGAGCCTGCTGCCGATGGCTCTGGTGACGGCGATCAGTGGAGCCTGGGCCCTCTCTCCGGGCGTGGCCGTGAAGGTGGAGGGCAGTGCGGTGCTGCTCCAACCGGACAGCCGCGTCGGGTTTTATGCGCGATCGGCAGGCCAGGTACAGGCCTTGCCCCGCCGGGTCGGCGATGCAGTGCGTCAGGGCGAAGTGTTGGCCACGCTGAATCGGGTGGACCAGGCGGCGCCGGGCGCTGGGGCGGTGGGCGCGAACCCCGATGCCCTGGTGCGACAGGGGCAGGCCATCGACCGGCAGCAGCAGGCGATCCGGGCCCAGATCGCCACCCTGCGCACCACCAACCAGCCGGTGCAGAAGCAGTTGCAGGCGCTCGAAACCCTGCGCCGCGATGAGGTGATCCCCCGTTACAGCCCGCTGTGGGTGGGAGCCCAGGATCTCTACCTGCGCAACCAAAGTCAGATTAAAGCCCTGGAGGGTCAGCTGGCCCAGCTCGATGCCAACCGGGCCGAACTGGAGGGTCAGGAGGATGCCCAAGCGGTGCTGGCGCCGCGCGCGGGCCGGCTGTTGAGCCTGGCCGTCAGTCCTGGTCAGGCGGTGCTGCCGGGCCAGCGGCTGGGCACCCTGGGCCCCGGGCCCCTGCAATCCAGCCGCCCGCGCCTGGCGACCGCCCTGTTCAGTGATGCCGATGCGGTGCGCCTGCGGCTGGGCGAGTCGATCCAGCTCGATCCGCTGCTGCAGACCCGCGAGCGCTATGGCGGCACGGCCGAGCGCTACGGCTCTGTGGAGGGAAAAATTGTGGCCATCTCGCCCGCCACAGCCGATCTGGCCGAGGTGAGCCGGGTGGTGGGGGATCCAGACGTGGCGATGAGTCTGATTGCCCGCAGCCGCCAGGCGGCCTTTGGTGAGGGCGGTGACCCCCTGGCCACCGCCGCCGACAAGATCAGTTCACCGGTGCAACTGGTGACCGTGGAACTGGAGCCGGCCGACAACCCGAGTGGACTCCGCTGGAGCAGCGGCCGGGGGCCCGATCTACCGCTGGAGAACGGCACGCCCGCGCGGGCCAAGGTGGAGGTGGAGCGGCGCTCCCTGGTGAGCTTTGTGTTGCCGTTCCTGCGCTGGCTGGGTGGTGCGGAGCGATGAGAGGTGCGGAGCGATGAGCAAGCTTGAGCGTTGGTTGAAGCCCTGGCGGCAGCCGGCCCCCTGGATCGCGCTGCTGCTGCTGGTAATCGCCGCCATCAGCTCGCCGCCGCGGCTGTGGTTTTGGGTGGCGCTGCTGCTGGTGGTGTTGCTGGTGGGCTGGGCCCGGGCGTTGCGGCCCCCCCGGGCCTGAATGGTGCAGCTGCGCGGGGCTCTGGTGATCGCTCTGGCGGTTGGCCTTACCAGTGCTGTCTGCGATGGCATTGGCCTCAGCGGTGAGGCCATCGCCTACGGCGCGGTGATCGCGGCCCTGATCGTGCGACCGGATTTCAGCCGCTGGCCCCTGGCGATCTATCCGGTATTGCTGGTAGTGGTGGGGGTCTGCATGGCGGTGGGCGTCGTGCTGGCGCTTGCCCTGAGCGCGGTGCCCCAGGTGTTCCTGTTCGGGTTGGTGGCGGCGTTGATGCAGCTGTTCGCTCTGCTGCTGCCCGGCAAATTGCGGATGCTTTCGGGCGTTGTGGCGGTGGCTGGCGTGCTGCCGCTGCTGAGCAGCGCCCCCAGCTGGCGTGACTGGGGCCAGCAGCTCCTGGCCATTGGCCTGGGCATGGTGATCGCCACGGCGCTGCAGCTGGCCTTCTCCCCTGCCGTGATCACCGCCTCTGAGAGCCCAGCAGCGGGCCCCGGCTCGGAGCAGGCTGAGCCGCCGCTGGCTGAGCGGGTGATCGCAGGCCTGCAGTCGGCGTTTTTTTGGCGCAAGCTCGTGTTTGCCAGCTTGGCCCTGGCCATCGGCCAGGGGGTGGGAGCGGTGACCCCGAAATATCTCTATTTCGGGGTGGTGTTGTTGCTGAACGACAGCATCGGCGACACCCTCGGCCGGGTGCGCGACCGGATGGTGGGTGTGTCGTTCGGCATCCTGATGCCGTTGTTGGTGTTCAATACCCTGGGGATCGGGGCGCTGCAGAACGGCCTGGTGATGGGCGGCACCGCCGCGTTGCTGATGGCGTTGAACAAGGCGAGTTATCTGCGCACGGCGTTGATCTCGAGCGGGGTGGCGTTTGTGGGCTACGGGCCGCTGGTGGCCTGGTACATCCCCAACCGTTGGATGGATTACCTGATGGGCTGTGGCCTGGCGCTGGCGGTGGGGCTGCTGCTGTTTCCCAACAGTGCGCTGCGTCGCTACAACCAGCTCAGAGCAGATCCAGCAGCCAGCCGCGAGCAGCTGCAACGGCTGCTGCCGGCGGCGCGGGAGGAAGCGCGCTGGCTCGGGGTGCCCTTGGCCGAGCCGCTCCCGCCGGAGTTGTCGCGGGCGGAGGCTTCCTGATGGCCTGGATCCCGCTGCTGCAGCGCCATCGCCGGCTTGCGGCTGCCGTTGCCTTGGGCGTGCTGGCCGCGGCCGCACCTGCCTGGGGCCAGGGCAGGCCGCCCCAGCCCCCTGGAGTGTGCCTGGGGTTGCCGGCGCAGCTGGGCATCGCGGTGGGCATGCTGATCCTCACCGCCATCATTCACACATTGGTGACGGTGGTCCAGGCAGAGCTCACCCACCGGCAACGGCTGGATGCCTGGTGCGCGCCGCGCAGTCGGCGGCGCCTGTTGATGATCCTGGCCATGGCCCTGCTCACGGCCCTGGCGCTGTGGGTGGAGATCCTGCTCTGGGCCCTGCTGTATCAGGGGCTGGGCCTGTTTTCGGGGTTGGAGGGCAGCCTCTATTTCTCCGGCATCACCTTCACCACCGTTGGCTATGGCGACATGACCCTGCCGGTGTGCTGGCGCCTGCTCAGCGTTGCCGAGGCGGTGAATGGTGTGTTGATGGCCGGCTGGAGCACGGCCCAGCTGGTGTACGTGGTG
This sequence comes from Synechococcus sp. CBW1108, assembly GCF_015840335.1. Lineage (NCBI taxonomy): Bacteria > Bacillati > Cyanobacteriota > Cyanophyceae > Synechococcales > Synechococcaceae > Synechococcus > Synechococcus sp. CBW1108. The sequence goes on along the minus strand of NZ_CP060395.1, from coordinate 2,074,941 downwards.
CAGCGGATCATCACCATGCGGCTCGAAGTGGAAGGCCGTCTCCCCAGCCCGTCTGGCTCCCTGGGGGGTGCGCCGGACTGAGGTGCACCTCTGGCGCGGATCGCGGCCATGCTGGGATTTGATTGATCGGCATTCGGCAGAGGGAGATCGCTGTGAGCTCGGATCCCACGCCCCGCATGATCACGATCGACCCGGTGACCCGGATCGAGGGCCACGCCAAGATCACCCTGCACCTCGATGGGGCCGGCCGGATCGCCGACGCTCGCTTCCACGTGGTGGAGTATCGCGGCTTCGAGACCTTCTGTGAGGGCCGGCCCTTCACGGAGATGGCGGGCATCACCGCCCGCATCTGCGGCATCTGCCCGGTGAGCCACCTGCTGGCCGCGGCCAAAACCGGCGACAAGCTGCTGGGGGTGCAGCCGCCACCGGCGGCCCGCCAGCTGCGGCGGCTTCTCAATCTGGCCCAAATCTGCCAGAGCCATGCCCTCTCCTTTTTCCACCTCAGCAGCCCCGATTTCCTGCTGGGTTGGGAGAGCGATCCGGCCAAGCGCAATGTGTTTGGCCTGATGGCGGCCGATCCCGAGCTGGCTCGCGCCGGCATCCGCCTGCGCCAGTTTGGCCAGCAGATCATTGAGCTGCTGGCGGGCCGCAAGATCCACTCGGCCTGGGCCGTGCCCGGTGGGGTGCGCTCGCCCCTCAGCGCCATAGCCCGCGATTGGATCCTGGAACGGCTACCGGAGGCCAGGGCCACCGCGGCCGCGGCGCTGGAGCTCTACAAAAAATTGCTGGATGGGCCACTGCAGCGTGAGCAGCTCACTTTTGGCGACTTCCCGTCGCTGTTCATGGGCCTGGTGACACCCGATGGCGGCTGGGAGTGCATTGAGGGGGCGATCCGCTTCATCGACAGCCACGGCCGGATCGTGGCCGATGGCCTCTCGGAAGACGATTACGCCAGCTTCCTGGGCGAGGCGGTGGAGAGCTGGAGCTATCTCAAGTTCCCCTACTACAAGCCGCTCGGCTATCCGGAGGGGATGTATCGGGTGGGTCCGCTGGCGCGGCTGAATGTGTGCGAGCGGATCGGCACCGCCTGGGCTGATGCGGAGCTGGCCGAGCTGCGCCAGCGCAGCGGCACCCCTGGGAGTGGCGGCCGCATCATCACCTCCTCGTTTGCCTATCACCACGCCCGGCTGGTGGAAATCGTGGCCTGCCTGGAGGGGATCGAGCAGCTGGTGGCCGGCGACGCGTTGATGGGTGGCCGCATCCGCGCCCATGCCAGCCTCAACGCCAATGGGGCGGTGGGGGTGAGCGAGGCGCCGCGGGGCACGTTGTTTCACCACTACTGCGTCAACGACGACAGCCTGATCACCCGCGTCAACCTGATCATTGCCACGGGCCAGAACAACCTGGCCATGAACCGCACCGTGGCCCAGATCGCCCGCGAATTCATTCCCGCCCCGGTGGCCGCGGGCGCCGAGATCCCCGAGCCCCTGCTCAACCGTGTGGAGGCGGGCATCCGCTGCTTCGATCCCTGTCTCTCCTGCTCCACCCATGCGGCCGGCGAGATGCCGCTGCGGATTGCTTTGGTGGATGCGTCCGGCCGGGTGCTGGCGGAGCGGGTAAGGGATTGAGGGGGGCTGTGTATGCCATCGAACGGCGTTATGCGGACCGGCATAACACTCCCCATCTCGGCGGCAAGGGCACAGAAGTAACTGCGAGAACTGGGGTATTAGCCAATTGCTAGGAGGGGCAGATCGTTCTTATGCTTGTCAAAGAGCCAGGAAGGGGGATTTATGCGGATCCGCCCAATAATAAGGGCTTGCTGAATTTCGTTTTCGGGATTTTCGGGCGCGCAAATGGCCGCGATCTCAGCCTGCAGCGCCAAGCGCTGGTGACCTCAGTTTTACTCCCAGAAGCTGACTAAGCAGCCCACAGAGGCGCTGGACGGCGCCAGGATGCAAACAAATAGAGCATCAGGATGTACACAGAAACAAGAATAGAGAACAAGAAGCGCAGTAGCCTCAGAATCTTCTCGGCATTCATCACAAAGAACGCCATAGTGATCACCGTTCTTGATGTTTCAATCAGCTTGGTCATTATCTGATCCAGTCCATATTTCCGTTTGCTCGTTCCGATTCTTCCCTCGATCACGGAACGCTTTCTCAAGTCTGATTTAAAAAGCTCTTGTTGCTCTGCTGTCTGCACCTCGGCCTCGACCTGCTTCTTGCGTGGACGACCACTGAGTCTGATGTTATTTTCTGCGCAGAACTTCTTGTTGCCTAATGTCATATAGATTGAATCGGCACAGATTCGCGCTGGATAGTACCCTCGCTCTTCCTTGTATTGCTTGGCACGTGCGATTAGGTCGTTGGCTTCATTGTAGTTGTCCCAGCTTATGCGATCAACATCTACAAAACCATTATCATCTGATATTGAGATCTTCGCACCGAACTCTGTTCGCCTTCCCGCCTTGCCCCTCACGATCGGCCGCACGTGTGGTTTTGACAAATTGACAATCCGATCGTCGATGCGCCGGCTATCAGCGTCATACATCTCCTGCTGCTTCCGGTACAGTTCACTGGTGATCAGCAGCTTGCGGTAGAGCTGGGTTCCAAGCTCCAAAAGCATGACACCGCAGTGGATCATCTGATCAATTGCTCTGAGGTTTCTCCGGATCTCGGCGGATTTGGGCTTTTTCTTCTTGATGATCGCCAGAAACCGATTCCGAGCTTTATCCCGGTTGCAGCGGGGTTTACGATTGATCTTTCCCTGCAACTGCTTGAACAGTTCGTCGATGATCTTCTCAGTAGCCTCTCTCGCTTCGTTGAGCAACCTCAGATCTACTGGGTAGGGAATGTCATCAGGCACGCAGGTTGCATCAAGAATCAGAGTACCCCAGTTACTTTCAGGATCCAACGTTGCAGGCTTCACCCCTAGCGCTTCGTCGATGGCAGCAAGCTGTTGCTCCTCTTCTTCTTCGCTAGCATCTTCCTCAGCCGAAACCAGCATCTCTTTAATCATCGCAATGCCATTGGCCTTGGTCATGTCATTGCAGATCTTGATCAGATCAGGGCCAATGCGCTTACGAAAATGCACCATCATTGATGGATCAAACGGCGGCATTGCCTGGTACGCACTCAAGCCAATGAAAAATTGTAGATACGGTGATTCCGTGATCAGCTGAACCGTTTCGCGGTCTGTCACTCCCAGGCGTTGCTGGATGTACAGCGCACCGAACGCCATCTGAAACGGCTTGGCCGGTGCTCCTGTCTTGGCACTGAATCGGGGTGCATACTGGCTTTCCAGTGGCATCCATGGAATCAGGTTACGAAGCAGAACCCAGCGATTATTGGCATCCAGCTTGCCGCCGAAGGGCGTGTAAAACTCCTCGATTGATAGCTGACCTGCGTGCTGAAAAACGTACATTGGCGTGTCAGCAGATTGTTCTAAGCCAGGAATGGCTACATTTGGCTCATTTTAACGTTAGACCATTCCTGGAATCAACTGCAGCGCAATGGATATTGGTTCCTCAGCAAGCCCTAATAAGTTATCCGTATCCTGCAAATATCTGAACGGAAGTCGCACCTGGTACCATTAGGCAGTACTATGCCGGGATGAAGCGAAAGCGCCAGCGAACCCTTGAGCTGATCTTCTCCCGACCTGCAAGCGGCAGTTTGCCGTGGAGGGACATCGAAGCCCTGTTTCAGGAGCTTGGTGGGAATGTCAGTGAGAGGGCGGGCAGCCGAGTCGCGGTCGTTCTGTTTGGCGAAGTCAGGGTCTTTCACAGACCCCACCCATCGCCTGATACAGACAAGGGTGCTGTTGCTTCAATCCGCAAATGGTTTGAAGAACACGGAGTGACACCATGAACCTGATGAATGTGGATGGCTACCACGCCAGAATTGAGTACGACGAAGAAACGAATCAGTTTCGCGGGGAAATTCTTGGCCTTTCTGGAGGAGCGGACTTCTATGGATCCAGTCCAGATGAGCTTCGCCGAGAGTTCAAAAAGTCATTGGATGTCTTTCTTGAGGTCTGCAAGGAGCAAGGAATCGAGCCGCGCAGACAATTTTCAGGCAAATTCAATCTTCGGATTCCGCCTGAACTACACGAGAAATTGGCGATGACTGCGGAGGTGCAGGGAAAGAGTCTCAATACGCTCGCTCAAGAAGCACTCCAGAGAAGTGTCACGGCATAAAGGAACGGATAACAAGCCCCTGGAGTGGACAGGCCACCCCCGATTCCCTGCTTGCGCTCTAAAGTCCTTGCCTGCCACTCAGGGACGGTAACTTTCAGGAAACGTACCAGTACCCCTGAGCACGCCCTCGCGTCCGAAACACCCACGGCCAAGTCCAAAGGCCTCTGCCAGACTGGTCATGGGGACGTCAGGCCATGACCGATGACATCTTTGGAGGCTTGTTCCCGAAAGGAAACGTGGTCTGGATTCCCACAGCGCTCCCTGCCCTGGCGACGACACTTCTGGAGAAATCCAGGTGCTGATCCCGATTAGGAAACTGTTCATTTTTTAGCGCGGAATCTGCCTGGCCTCCCTCCTCAGACCCATTGCAGCGGATGTATGCCAGGAAGTTCTTCCCCCTCGCGCCGCCGACGTGCGCGCCTCAGAGTGGTCAATCCACGCTCCGCAGGAATAGACATCGGTAGTCGGTTCCATGTTGTAGCGGTACCAGCAGAGCTTGACGATGACCCAGTGCTGAAATTCTCAAGCTTTACTAATGATCTGAAGTCTATAGCTGAATGGTTGCTCGCCATCGACATCAAGACGGTAGCCATGGAGTCAACTGGAATCTACTGGGTTCCACTCTACGAAATACTCGTGGGTCGAGGCATCGAAGTCTTTCTGGTTAATGCTCGGCACGCAAAGAATGTCCCCGGTCGCAAGACTGATATCAGTGATTCTCAGTGGTTGCAGCAACTTCACAGCCATGGTCTTGTTCGCGCGAGCTTCCAGCCCGATCCCTGCATCGCCAAGCTGAGAGCCTACTTTCGGCAGCGTGACATTTTAGTGCGTTACCGCTCCTCGCATCAGCAGCACATGCAGAAAGCCCTCATGCAAATGAACCTACAGCTACATCATGTTGTGAAAGACATCACTGGTCAGACTGCTCGCAGAGTCATTGATGCCATCCTTTCAGGAGAACGAAATCCAGAGAAGCTGGCTACACTGCGCGATCGCCGCTGCAAGGAGACAGAAGCAACGATCGCTGCCGCTCTCGATGGCAACTATCAAGAAGAACATCTCTTTGAACTTAAGGTTGCAGTAGAGATGTTCGATGCTTATTCAGAAAAGATTCGAGAATGCGAATTGGCCGGCCAAGTCGTCCTGAATGAGTTAGCTGGGGGCGACTATGTTGAGCCTGAAAAACAAGCAAGCGACTGCCAAATCAGGAGCAATGGCTTTTCGTTCAATCCTCAGGCCCTGATCACATCGTTGGCAGGCCATGACCTATTAAGCCTGCCTGGTCTCGGGCCTGCAACGGTGATCACCTTGATCAGTGAGTGTGGGCTCGACATGAGCCGCTGGCCTAGCGCCAAGCATTTTGTCTCATGGCTTGGGTTGAGCCCGCAGAATAAGATCTCTGGTGGCCGAGTGCTTTCCTCGCGGACACGACAGGGGGCTACCAGGGCCGGCAGTTCTTTTTGGATGGCAGCAGTGCCAATCAGCAGAACTAACACTGCCTTGGGTGCATTCCAGCGGCGACTATCTGCAAGGGTTGGTAAAGGGAAGGCATTGATAGCCACAGCTCGCAAGATTGCCATTCTTTACTATAAAATGCTGAGATATGGCATGGCTTTTCAAGAGCCGGGCGCTTCTGCTTACCAGAAGGCATCACAAGAGCGACACGTGCGTGGGCTGGAACGGCGTGCAAAAGCGCTTGGTTACCAGCTGGTCCCAACCGGATGACTGGCCGAGATCCCTGTAGGCCGTGGGTGTTTCTTAGGAAGATGTCGCCGGTCGGCGCCTATTCAGGCCACCTGTCGAAAGAGTAACTCTTCCTCGGCTGTTATGTCATCTGGTGGTTCATTGATCCAGACAACGTCGGGTTGTTGCCAGCAGCGGATGGACCTTGACCAACGCTTTGGATGGCGCTGGCGGGCTTGCTCATAGACCAGCGTGCGCTGCTGGCAGATGTCAGGGGCCTGGCCGCTGTGCCGCTGCTGCGGCGTCACGAATTTGATCGCGCTGTGGCGGTGCTCGTGGCAGTACCAGTGCACGAATGCCGCTGCCCACTGGCAGGCCTCCTCCTTGCCGGCAAAGGGTCTGCTGGGGTAGTCGGGCCGGTATTTGGCAGTGCGGAACAGCGCCTCGGAGTAGGGATTGTCGTTGGACACCCGTGGCCTGGAGAAGGAGCGCAGCACCCCGAGTTCTTCCAGCCGCACCTCCAGCGTGGCGGCGCGCATGGCGCTGCCGTTGTCGGCGTGCAGGACCAGCCGGCGCTGGCGGCGCTTGCTGACCCGCTCCCGGATGCAGGCTCTGCTGATCAGATCAGCGGCCACCTGGGCCTCCTCCCGCTCGGCGATGTCCCAGGCCACGATTTTGCGGCTCCAGACGTCCACCACCAGGTAGAGGTATAGCCACACGCCCCGCACGCTGGTGGGCAGGTAGGTGATGTCCCAGCTCCAGAGCTGGTTGGGGCCATCAGCACGTCGCCGGGGCACCGGCCTTGGCTCCTGCGGCGGTCTGGCCCGTCCGCGGCGCTGCACCTGCTGGTGGGCGTGGAGCACGCGGTAGAAGCTGCTCTCGGAGGCCACGAACTCGCCCTGATCGGCCAGATCGGGCACGATCTGGGCCGGTGGCAGCGAGGCGTACTGCGGCTCATTGCAGACCACCAGGATCTGCTGGCGCTCCTGGTGGCTCAGCCGATGTCCCACGTGGCGGGCGCTGCCTTTACGGCGGTCCCCACCGTCCCCATCACCCGCAAACTGGCGCCTCCAGCGCTGCAGGGTGCGCAGGCTGATGGCCATGCGCTCCGCAACCCGCGCCGCCGTGGCACCGGCGGCCACGGCGCCGTCGAGGATCTCCAGTGCCCTCCGGCGATCAGCCGCGGAGGTCAGTCCTCCTCGGCCTCTCCCCAGAGGGCCTGCATCTTTTTTGTGACCAGCAGCAGCGCCGCCGCTTCTGCCAGGGCTTTCTCTTTCTTGCGCAGTTCCTTCTGCAGCCGTTTGATCTCCCGCTGGTCCTGGGCGCGGAGCTTCTCCAGCTCCCTCTGTTCTTTCAGGGTCAGCACCGGCTTCTCGTTGGCATCCTGCGATGCCTGCCGCCAGCGCTGCACCTGCTCCGGGTAAAGGCCCCGCTCGCGGCAGTAGACGCTGAGCTCGGTGGCGTTCAATCCGGCGGTCTCCAGCACCACCGTGAACTTGTCGGCAGCGCTCCAGCCCTCAGGGTCCTTCTGCGATGCCGGCACCACCTCACCCTCCAAGCGCCAGCCCTTGCGCCAAGCGTAGAGAGTGGCGATGTGTATGCCTGTGTCCTCAGAAATCCTCGCCACGCTCTGCCGAGCAGGCGGACTCATCCGCTTCCTGATATCAGCTTTGACAGCCTCGCTGTAACACCGCACTGGTCATCTCCTTGAGCCCCCGCGTGGTCAAAAGCACGGGCGACAACTTTCCTGACGGCGGGGGGGACAGCGTTAGCTGCACAGGAAAGCCGTGGTTGGTATCGTGGGTGTGATGGTGGTGGCTTCGGATGCCGACAATTCTAAGGAGCGGACCTTACAGGGTCTACTTCTACAGTCACGAACCAAATGGGCCTCCACATGTTCATGTTGATAGAGATAAAACGTCATGCAAAGTCTCGCTTATTCCTGTTGCGCTAGCCTCAAGCCTTGGTTTTCGCGCCGGAGAGCTGCGTGAAATTGAACGGCTGATCAGCATGAACAGAGCTATCCTGCTGAAGGCATGGGAGGAGTTTCATGGCTAACCCTGGTGAGCAGGTCACTGACGTTGCCCTAACAGAGGACAGGCTGATCGTCGACCTGGCTGACGGTCGATCGATCTCGATCCCTTTGGCTTGGTTTCCAGGGCTTCTGCATGCAACTTCCCAGGAGCGTGAAAACTGGGTGATTGCTGGGGCAGGCTATGGAATCCGATGGCCAGATGTTGATGAGGATTTAAGTGTGGAAGGCCTGCTTCGTGGTGCGCCAGCGCCCCAGCTAAGGGCACTGGTCAGCTAACACCGCCATTCACCTGAGCCGCCACCGCAAGGATATCTTCTCTGCTGGGTATACCTGCGGCCAAGTGATGGCCAGCGTTATACGGATGGGACGGGCCGATCAAACCAGCTGCATGCTGCTCTGATGGGCAGTAAAGTCTGCTGTGGGCAGTGCCAGATGACTAGTTGACCAGCGCCACCATAAAAATCTTCTTGGTACACGGCGATCCAAAGAGGCTGCGTACTGCGGAGTTGTCGAATTGGACTGGCAAGGCTGTTGCCGGTCCCAGGAGTGAATTTGATGGAATCATTTCGCGAGATGAGGCTGAAGGCTCTGGAATTTACTTTTTATCGGGTTCAGATCCAGATAGTGGACAGCCCGCGATCTACATCGGTGAGGCCGAGTGTATACGAGATAGGCTCAAAGCGCATCTGCAGAAGGACTTTTGGAATCACCTTGTTTTCTTTGTAAGCAAGGACGAGAATCTCACGAAGTCACATATCAGGTATCTTGAGGGCAAGCTCATTGAGCAGGCGCGTGCCGCTGGCCGAGCACAGTTGGTTAATGGTCAGGGTAGTGGCGCTCGGCTTCCCGAATCTGATCGAGCTGATTTAGAGACTTATCTGGAGAAGGTTAATCAGCTGCTACCAGTGCTTGGTATTGAGCTGCTAGTTCCCACCGCTGTCAAGGCCGAGGCCGGGCGTGAAATTCAGATTCTTTTGTGTGAGATTAAGGGACTCCAGTCGAAGGGGCATCTGACGCCGAATGGATTTCTTATACTAGCTGGTTCACAAGCTGTGCTTGTAGAGAGGCCCTCGGCTCACAAGTATCCCTGGGCTATGAATATGAGGCAAAAGTTGAAAGCAGAAGGTGCGCTCTCTGTTGAAAACAACTTCCTTGTCTTCACGAGAGATGTTGAGTTCTCTAGCCCAAGCGCGGCTGCAGCTGTGGTGCATGGCGGGCATGCCAACGGTCTCACCGCATGGAAGGACCGCCAAGGACAAACGTTGAAGCAGCTGGAAGCCGTATAACATCGCCGTTCACTAGACCTGCCCTCACCCACTTCTTAATTCACCGTATGGCTTCCTGCGGGCTGGTGATGGCAGCGTTGGGCAGAGCAAGCGGGATGCGCTGAAGTCGCAAGCGTGGCTACAATGTGAGCACGTCTGCAGGGTGTGGCCGTGGTTCGAGCGAAGCTGGTCAAAATCGGCAATTCGAGAGGCATCCGTCTCGCTAAGCCGCTGCTTGAGGTTGCGGGGCTGACTGACGAAGTCGAGATCGAGGCTGCTCCAGGGGTTCTGACCATCAAGCCATCGGCACATCCGAGGGCTGGCTGGGCAGAGGCGGCATCGTCTTTCGAGGCGGAGGGACTTCTCGATGAGATGAGCGCCACTCGGTTTGATGATGAAGAGTGGTCATGGTGACTCAAGAATGCGTCTCAAGAGGGGATATCTACTTTGTTGCATTGAATCCCACGCGAGGATCTGAAATCAGGAAGACAAGGCCTTGTGTCGTAGTGTCACCGGATGAGCTCAATGCTCATCTTCGTACTTTCATTGTCGCGCCTCTTACCACTGGTGGACATCCATACCCTTTTCGTGTGCGATGCAGTTTTGATGGCAAAGACGGTCACGTTGTGGCTGATCAGCTAAGGGCTGTAGATCGGGAACGTCTCGTCAGGCGATTGGGGAGTCTGTCGGAGACTACGCTGAATGAGCTACTGGCTGTTCTGCAGGCGATGTTCGCTGTGTAGAGTTCTGGCTACACAGCCATGTACCTGTCCCGCCACTGCAATTCACTCTGTCTTCCGAGGATCTTCTCTTGAGGCCCTCTGCGGGCAGGTGATGGCAAGCGTTCGCCGCCTCAAGGAGACGAATCCGTGATCCACATACGTGAGCTCGATCACATAGTCCTTCGCGTCGTCGACTTGGACAAAATGCTTCGGTTCTATTGCGGAGCACTCGGTTGCTAAGTCGAGCTTCGGCAAGAAGAGATTGGCCTAATACAGCTTCGTGCTGGCCGTTCACTTATCGATCTCGTCCCTGTAACTGGCAAGCTCGGCAGTGCCGGTGGCGCGGCCCCTGGAGTCGAAGGCAGAAATCTCGACCACTTCTGCCTCCGTGTAGAGCCGTTTGATGCCGAGGCCATTCGTGGCCACCTTCAGGCGAATGGTGCAACAGTCAGCCCAGTGCAGTCACGCTACGGAGCAGAAGGTGAAGGCCCATCCATCTATGTCAGTGATCCCGAAGGCATTGTTTCCCGCAGGGGCTTGGGTTCGCCGATGCCACCGAAGGGATCGCGTAGGTAAGCCTGGCTTTGCCAGTGTTCGTAATACCTCCGGGATGGTGCTACACGGACCCATCTCAGTGCGCCTCGATGACGGCATCGAGGCAAGGCTCGACAGCCTCTGCCAGGCCCTCAGCCTCAGCCAAATCGAGGTCGTCAAGCCTGGCAGCCCTTGCGGAGAGCTTCGGCCTGGTCGGCAGCTTCTCCAGCAACACTCCGGAAAGCGGCACCACCAGCAGGGGAAGGGACCATGCCGTTCTCCGCAGCCGTGAGTCGTTCCCTGGTGGCGAGAGCCTTGAAAACCTCCTGAATCCCTGAGCCTGAATTCCTGAAATGGGTTCGGCGATCTGACCATCAGTAGCTCGAGGTCAGCCATCGCCACACTGAGGTGTCCTTCCCCCCTGCCCATGCCCGCCCGTCCCCAGCACACCCGCCTGGTGATCGGCATCGGCAATCCCCTCCGCGGTGACGATGGCGTCGGCGCTTTGCTGGCTGAGCAGGCTGGTGGCCGCAGCGTCCAGCAGCTCACTCCAGAGCTGGCAGCGGAGCTGGGTGAGCTGGAGGCGGTGCTGTTTATCGATGCCTGGCTAGCTCCGGCAGGTGGTGCCCCCCAGCTGGTGGAGGTGATCCCGGCCGGGGCGGGAGCGCCGGACACCCACCGGCTCGAGCCCGCCCAGTTGCTGGCCATCAGTCAGGCGCTCTATGGCCGCGCCCCTGCAGCCTGCCTGCTCCAGGTGCCGGCCCATGCTTTTGAGCACGGCAACACTCTCTCGGCCCAGCTCCAGGCAGCCCTGCCCCAGGCCCAGGCGCTCATGCAGGGCTGGCTGGCGCACCATGCATGAGCTGGGCCTCATACCTGCGTCCATTGGAGTGGCACTGGCCCCGTAATTTGTTCTCTTTAATGCGGAAAGGTGGTCTGTTAGGCCCTGCTTTCCAAATTTTTTGCTGCTTTGTTTGCGCTTTTAGTGTTGTCTGAGGGTTGTTGTTTAGCCTGCCTGCAGCCGGCTGGGTTTTATGGGGATGAACCGTCGCGATCTTCTAGCGGGCACGGCGTTCGGTGTGGCAACGGCTGCCTGGTCGATGATCGGGGCCCGACGTGCCTGGGCCTCCGATCCGATCGATGGCGAGTTGCTCGCCAGCCTTCAGGTATGCACCCCAAAAGATGCCTTGAGTCGCCTGATGAGCGGCAATGGGCGCTTCGCCAAGGCTTGGGCCGCTGCGAGTGCTATCGCCACACCGGTTGAGCGCATGCAGGCGCTCAACACCATCTGGCAGAACGAATGCCAGATTGATCCTGTGGCGCTTGCCCAGGGGCAGAAGCCGTTTGCGGCCACACTGTCCTGCTCGGATTCCCGGGTAGATCCCAGCTGGTTGTTTGCCTGTGCTTCCGGTGAGCTCTTCGAAGTGCGATGTGCCGGCAACACAGCTTTTGATGACGCCATTGCTTCCTTGGAATATGCCGTGTCCGTTCTCGGCACTCCATTGATCCTGGTGATTGGTCATAGTGGCTGTGGTGCTGTAAAGGCGGCCATGGAGAAGGCACCGCTGACGCCTTTGCTCGACCAGCTAGTGGCACCGATCAAGGCCAGTCTTCAAAGTGGTGACGATCTGAGCAAAGCTGTGCAGGCCAACGCTCGCTATTCAGCCACCGAGCTCACCAGACGCAGCGATGTACTGAAATCCGCAGAAGCAGAAGGGAAGCTGACAATTCACAGTTCCTATTGTGATATTGGCACAGGAGTTGTCAGCTTGGTGTGATGTTCTGGATCTATAAAGTGAGGAGTTGAAAGTATCAACCTCTGCTGGTTCAAGATGCTCATTTCTGGTTTTGCCCGACCCGGATCGCCCTACTCAGCAAATCCTAGCTTGTCGATTTACCGCATAAATTATGCCCCATGGATCAGTGCCGATGATCAAGTTTCGCCCTAGCCTGCGATCCCAGCTGATGCTGATGCTGCTTAGTGTCGGCGTTTCTGCAATGTTGGCCATTGCCTATTTCGGTTACCACAGTGGCGAGGTCCATCTCACGCAAAGGATCTTCGAGCAATTGACCAGCGTGCGTGCCTCGAAGGCCTATCAGATGCAGTCATACTTTGATACCTTGAATCATCAGGCTGAAGCGCTAAGTGAAGATCTGATGGTGGTGAATGCCATGAAGGATTTCAAGAGAGCTTATCGGGGCTTGATGCCAAAGCCATTCCAGAGGCCTGGTTAAATTCCATAGATAGCTATTATAAAGATCAGTTCCTCCCCCGCTTGGCTGATCTTCACGAAGGGGCACCAATCGCTGGCCTTTATGAGCCCCATAACAGCGCCGGCCAATATCTGCAGTATCACTATATTGCCAGCAATTCAAATCCTGCTGGTAGCAAGCAGCGTCTTGCCGATGCCGGAGATGGCAGCGAATACAGCAAGGCTCGCGCCTTATGCCACCCACGCTCGTCAAAATACCATGATCTATTTGGCTACAATGACCTGTTCCTAGTGGATCCCGATAGCGGGGTAATTATTTACTCAATTGGCAAGGAAGTTGACTTTGGCATGAGTCTGGCGACTGGGCTCTATCGCGATAGTAACCTTGCAGATGCAGTCAATGCGGCTATTAATGCAAAAGCAAAGGGGTTTGTAAAAATTGTAGATTTTGCCCACTACAAGCCTTCCTATGGTGCGCCGGCTGCCTTTATTACGTCGCCAATATTTGATGGAGATGAATTTATAGGCGTGCTTGGCCTGCAGGTGCCTGTTGACGAAATCAATAGGGTGATGACCGGCAACAACAACTGGGCAAAGGACGGTCTTGGTCGTTCTGGTGAAGCCTATTTGGTGGGAGCTGATAGCGCCATGCGTTCGGTTTCCAAATTTTTAGTGGAGGATCCTGCTGGCTATCTTGAAACGTTGAGTGCTCTCAACGTCAAATCGCAAACGATTGATGATATTGAACACTATGGCACATCCATCCTTGAGCAGCAGATGGACACTGAGGCCACCAGGAATGCCTTGGAGCGGCGCGAAGGCACCATGATTGTCGATGATTATCGGGGGGTCAAAGTTTTGAGTTCCTACTCACCCTTGAATCTCAATGGTCTGGATTGGGCCGTGCTCTCGGAAATGGATCTTGATGAGGCTTATGCACCCATAAATGAGTTTAAGCGCAATATCCTTTTCTGGGGATCCCTGATTATTCTCTTTATTACGGTTGCATCCTTGCTCCTCTCTTCAGTATTTATTCAACCGGTCATGCGCTTGATCGGTTGTGCCAAAGATATTAGTAGTGGTGAGATCAACGCTCTTGCTGCCTCCGAAAACCCAGGAGAGTTTTGGGAGCTAGCCACGGCTTTAGCAGGGATGGTTGATGGGCTCGATACACAAACAAAGACTATTGAGATGCTGAGCCTTGAGCGCTGGAATCTGTTGCAGAAGTTGCTCCCGTCTTCAGTGGCTCAGCGCTTGCTTAGTGGGGAAAATATCATCGCTGACCCTGTTGAGAATGCCTCAGTCATGTTAACTGAGGTGATCGGATTAGATGCATTTGCGCATTCTATTAGCACTGAGCAGAGAGTGCGCTTGGTCAATGACTTGGTCTGCCGTTTCGACTCTGCTGCAGATGAATGTGGTGTAGATAAGATTAAGTTTGTAGCAGATTGCTATGTATCTGCTTCGGGGCTTGTGGGCGGACGCCTGGATCACATGGGTCGAATGGTCAGGTTTGCCCTGGAGCTCCAGAAGCAGGTGAAGCATTTCAACCATGATCATGGCACCGACTTTGATGTTATCAGTAGTATCCATTCTGGTGATGTTGTTATTGGAACTGTTGGCTCAAGCAAGATGACCTATGACATTTGGGGTGATACAGTATCTACTGCGAATAGTATTCTGGCCCAAGGCAAGCCCTCTAGGGGTTCAATTCTGGTGTCGCAGCCGGTGTTTGAATTCCTTCAGGACGTCTACTATTTTGACAAGTTAAATCCCGACCCATATTCGGGATCACTCCAGTCATTGATTCCGATGTGGCGTCTCGTCGGTGCCGCTAAGCAACAGTCTGAGGTGGCCTGAGTATGGAATTTGGCAACGATACGTTTACCAAATCAGCTCTGCTGCTGGCCATTGGGTTTCCTGTCACGGAGCTGCTGCTCAGTGAGGCCATTCAATATCTTCACCAGCAGGGCCGGCCTCTCTCGGGAACACTGCAGATTCTTCGCAACCTGCTGATCCCCTCCCTGGCGTCGTTGATTTTTCTCACCTATATCGGGCATCTCGATCCGGAAAGTTGGGTTATTCGCTTTAACGAGACTGTGCTGTGGATCTGCACGCTTGTTGCAGCATTATCTCTTTTCGACATCCTACTTTTCTTTGATTCTGATGTAACCCGGCAGTCTCCTGTCGGCACCACCGTTGATCAGGTTGATGTCAGCGAACGTTGGCAGGCGCGTATTCCCAAACTTTTTCGGGACCTAGCACGGGTTGTTCTGATCCTTGTTGGTGCGGCGATAATTCTATCGGCCACCTGGAAGATTGATCTTGGTGGGCTGGTGACAGCTCTGGGTATTGGCTCTGTGGTGATTGGTCTAGCGCTCCAGGACACTCTGGGGAGCATTGCTGCCGGAATCACCCTGCTGTTTGAGCAGCCTTTCAAGAAAGGTGATTGGTTAAGAGTGGGTGACTTGGAGGGGAAGGTGACCGATATCAATTGACGTTCGGTTCGCATCGAAACGATTGACATGGTGCAGATCACTATTCCCCATCTCATCATTGGTAAGCAGATTATCAGCAATTACAGCCAGCCGATCAGGGCCCATAGAGAGGAAGTCTTCCTCGCTTATGCCTATGCCCACCTTCCTAACCTCGTGAAGCAGGTGCTGAGGGAGACGGCCCTTTCTACTCCAGGCATTTTGGAGCAGCCTGGCATCAAAGTTGGCACCTATAAGTATGAAGATTCGGGTATTTCCTACAGGGTTACATTTTTTGTTGATGGCTACCAAGATCGTCCCGCTGTGCGTGATTAGTTTCAAGCCAGAGTGTGGTATGCCAACCAGCGTTATCGATTGAAAATTGCCTATCCCGTTCGAGAGGTTTATCAGGCCGAAGCAGCTTCGACGGATCTGGCGCGAGTCAGCAAATTTTCCAAGGACCTGCAGCAGATGCCCGTGTTGGAGGCGATTGAGGTGGAGTCGTTTGGGGATTTGGCCAAGGATGCGGTTCTCAATACGTAGGGCTTGCTGAATTTCGTTTTCGGGATTTTCGGGCGCGCAAATGGCCGCGATCTCAGCCTGCAGCGCCAAGCGCTGGTGACCTCAGTTTTACTCCCAGAAGCTGACTAAGCAGCCCACAGAGGCGCTGGACGGCGCCAGGATGCAAACAAATAGAGCATCAGGATGTACACAGAAACAAGAATAGAGAACGAGAAGCGCAGTAGCCTCAGAATCTTCTCGGCATTCATCACAAAGAACGCCATAGTGATCACCGTTCTTGATGTTTCAATCAGCTTGGTCATTATCCGATCCAGTCCATATTTCCGTTTGCTCGTTCCGATTCTTCCCTCGATCACGGAACGCTTTCTCAAGTCTGATTTAAAAAGCTCTTGTTGCTCTGCTGTCTGCACCTCGGCCTCGACCTGCTTCTTGCGTGGACGGCCACTGAGTCTGATGTTATTTTCTGCGCAGAACTTCTTGTTGCCTAATGTCATATAGATTGAATCGGCACAGATTCGCGCTGGATAGTACCCTCGCTCTTCCTTGTATTGCTTGGCACGTGCGATTAGGTCGTTGGCTTCATTGTAGTTGTCCCAGCTTATGCGATCAACATCTACAAAACCATTATCATCTGATATTGAGATCTTCGCACCGAACTCTGTTCGCCTTCCCGCCTTGCCCCTCACGATCGGCCGCACGTGTGGTTTTGACAAATTGACAATCCGATCGTCGATGCGCCGGCTATCAGCCTCATACATCTCCTGCTGCTGCCGGTACAGTTCACTGGTGATCAGCAGCTTGCGGTAGAGCTGGGTTCCAAGCTCCAAAAGCATGGCACCGCAATGGATCATCTGATAAATTGCTCTGAGGTTTCTCCGGATCTCGTTGAGCTGAAAGCGCTTGACTTCACGGATCTCGGCGGATTTGGGCTTTTTCTTCTTGATGATCGCCAGAAACCGATTCCGAGCTTTATCCCGGTTGCAGCGGGGTTTACGATTGATCTTTCCCTGCAACTGCTTGAACAGTTCGTCGATGATCTTCTCAGTGGCCTCTCTCGCTTCGTTGAGCAACCTCAGATCTACTGGGTAGGGAATGTCATCAGGCACGCAGGTTGCATCAAGAATCAGAGTACCCCAGTTACTTTCAGGATCCAACGTTGCAGGCTTCACCCCTAGCGCTTCGTCGATGGCAGCAAGCTGTTGCTCCTCTTCTTCTTCGCTAGCATCTTCCTCAGCCGAAACCAGCATCTCTTTAATCATCGCAATGCCATTGGCCTTGGTCATGTCATTGCAGATCTTGATCAGATCAGGGCCAATGCGCTTACGAAAATGCACCATCATTGATGGATCAAACGGCGGCATTGCCTGGTACGCACTCAAGCCAATGAAAAATTGTAGATACGGTGATTCCGTGATCAGCTGAACCGTTTCGCGGTCTGTCACTCCCAGGCGTTGCTGGATGTACAGCGCACCGAACGCCATCTGAAACGGCTTGGCCGGTGCTCCTGTCTTGGCACTGAATCGGGGTGCATACTGGCTTTCCAGTGGCATCCATGGAATCAGGTTACGAAGCAGAACCCAGCGATTATTGGCATCCAGCTTGCCGCCGAAGGGCGTGTAAAACTCCTCGATCGATAGCTGACCTGCGTGCTGAAAAACGTACATTGGCGTGTCAGCAGATTGTTCTAAGCCAGGAATGGCTACATTTGGCTCATTTTAACGTGAGACCACCCCTGGAATCAACTGCAGCGCAATGGATATTGGTTCCTCAGCAAGCCCTACGTATGCGGCTGGTGAGAAGGTTTACGCAGAGGGAGATAGGGTAATGGGTCTTTATTTCATGATCGCGGGCAAGGCTGATGCCTCGCTTCTCGATGGTTCAGGGAATAGGCGTATTGCCTATTCCCTATCGAAGGGGGATTGTTTTGGCGAGATTTCCCTGTTCAATGATCGGCCCAGCCCTGTGGCGATCCATGCCACTGAAGATCTCGAGGTCATCTTGATCATCCCTGAAGCGGCTAAGGAGTTGGTGGAGCGCCGTCCAAGTATTGCCCGAGAGCTGGGCCTTACGATCGAAGCACGGACCCGTATGGTCGATGAATTGAGGCAGACTTCCAACCTGGAGTTTTGATCGTCAGTGCGTGCCCCGGCGCAATACCTGACCCTGCTGGGCCATGCATGAACTCAGCCTGATGGAGGCGGTGCGCGATCAGGTGTTGGCGGCGGCCCACGCCGACGGTGCCAGCCGGATCACGGCGATAAGCCTGCGCATCGGCAGCCTGGCAGGGGTGGAGCCTGAGGCGCTGCACTTCGCCCACACGGTGGTGATGGCCGGCACGATCGCCGCTGGCGCGGAGCTGCGCATCGAGATCGAAGCGGCCGAATGCCATTGCTCCGCCTGCGACGCCCCTTTCCCCGCCCTGGATGGCTGCTGCGACTGTCCCCGTTGTGGTGCGATTAGCCGTCAGTTGCTGCGTGGCCGCGACCTGCGGCTGCTGAGCCTGGAGGTGGTGTGAGGGTGCTTGATTCCCTGCTATGTCCATGTCAAAATCTGATTATTAAAAGACAAAACAATGAAAGTGACGGTTGAGCTTTCCGAGGAGGAGATGGCTGAAGTCCTCGAGCTCACGGGTGAGCGCAAAAAAGGTCCGGCCATTCGTCTGCTGATGGAGGAGGCTCTGCAGCGGCATCGACGCGCCCGCATCGCCCAGCGTTTCCTCAGCGGCGAGTGGGGGGTGGAGCTGGATAGTTTTGAGGCTGATCGACAGCGCGACCGCGACCGGGACCAGGCTCTGGCCCGATGACGCTGTTGCTCGATAGCAGTCTCTGGATCGACTTCACCCGGGCCCGGAGCCCGTTGGCCTTGAAGCAGTTCATCGCCCCGTTTGTGCTCGATCCAGCGGCCCATCTCGCCGAGCCGGTCCGCTTTGAGCTGCTGCGCTCGGCCCGACCGGACGAGGCCCAGCGGCTAGAGGCCCAGTTCGCCACATTGCCATCCTTGTCCACGCCGCCAGACCTCTGGAGGCAGGCGACTGTGCTGGGCCAGGACTGCCGTGCCATCGGCCGCACGGTGCTGAGCCTCGACCTGCTGGTGGCCGCCGTGGCTCTGCATCACAATGCCGTGCTGGTGAGCTTTGATGCCGACTTTGAGGCCGTGGCCTTGGTGAGTTCGCTGCGTCTGCAGCGGTTGCATCGTCCTAGCTGAAGCCGCCGCCATCTCCGCCAGGCCTCGGCCATGGGTCTAGAGGGGCATTTGCTGCAGGCGAGTTCGCCGATCACCTACCCGGAGGTGTCGATGAGGATCAAAGGGTGCTCCTCCGCCGGGGAATCGGCTCCAGGCTGGGCTCACTGCCGCCGAGGGCGGCGAGGCGCATGGCATTTTCCCGTTGCACCAGGGCCTGCAGGGCTTGTTTGAGCTGCATGAAGGTGGTGCGCATCGGGGAACCTTTCAGGGCAACACGTTCAGGCATTTTGATCATCAAATGATGCCGCTGCCTGCACCGCTCTGCGCTTCTAGCCTGGAGATGGCCCCAGCCCCGTGTCCCCATGTGCCGCGACTGCTCCTGCGGACAGCCGGCGCCTGAGCCGCTGCCAGAACCAACCCGCCAGCTGCCCCTGCACACGACCCTGCTGCAGCGCAACGATGCCCAGGCGGCCGGCCTGCGTCAGCGCTTCGAAACTGCAGGCGTCACGGTGGTGAACCTGCTCTCCTCGCCTGGCTCGGGTAAAACCGCCCTGCTCGAAGCCCTGGCCCAGCGCCTGGCCAGCGCCGCGGGCGTGGCGCCGCGCCTGGCGGTGATCGTTGGCGATCTGGCCACCGACAACGACGCCCGCCGCCTGCAGGCGGCCGGGCTTACGGCGGTGCAGATCACCACCGGCCAGGCTTGCCACCTGGAGGCGCCGATGGTGGCGGAGGGCCTGCATCGCCTCCACCACCAGGGCATCAGCCTTGAGCAGCTCGAGCTGCTGGTGATCGAGAACGTGGGCAACCTGGTGTGCCCTGGCGCCTATGACCTGGGCGAGAGCCTGCGGGTTGTGCTGCTCTCCACCACCGAAGGCGAAGACAAGCCGCTCAAATACGCGCCGATCTTCCACGGCGCCGATCTGGTGCTGATCACCAAGATCGACCTGGCCGCAGCGGTGGGCTTCGATCGCGCCGCCGCCCACGCCGCCATCGCCCGGGTCGCCCCCCACGCCCGCGTGCTGGAAACCTCGGCCCGCAGCGGCGCCGGCCTCGACGCCCTGATCAACGCCCTGGCGCGATGAGCGCGGCCCGGCTGCGCCTCTGGTGCCGTGGCGTAGTGCAGGGGGTGGGTTTTCGGCCCCTGGTGCACCGCCTGGCAACCGAGCTGCAGCTGGTGGGCGAGGTGGAAAACGTCGCTGGCGCCGTAAGGCTGGAGTTGCAGGGGGAGCGCCGCTCGCTGGAGCTGCTGGTGCGGCGGTTGCCCGAGGCGTTGCAGCCCCCCGGCGCTCTTGAGCCACTGGCGCCCGAGTGGCTCCCGCCCCTCGTTCCGGCGCCGCCTGGCCTGCGCATCGCCGCCGCCACCGCCCAACCCCTGGGCGCCGGCCTGATCGCCCCGGCCCTCGCCGCCGATCTGGCCCCCTGCCCCACCTGTCTGGCCGAACTCCACCACCCTGGCAACCGCCGTTACGGCTACCCCTTCATCAGCTGCAGCCGCTGCGGGCCGCGCTACTCAATCGCCAGCGCCGAGCCCTACGCCCGCGCCCACACCACCCTGGCCGACTTTCCGCTCTGCCCTGCCTGCCAGCAGGAGTTTGACGACCCAGGCGATCGCCGCTTCCACGCCGAAACGATCGGCTGCCCCGCCTGTGGGCCCCAGTTGCAGTGGCAGGGGCCTAGCCCCGGCTGCGGGGATCCCCTGGCGGCAGCCCTCGCCCTGCTGGCGGCGGGCGGGATTCTGGCCCTGCAGGGGGTGGGCGGCTTCCAGCTGCTGGTGGCTGCCAGCAACGGCGCGGCGGTGGCCCGGCTGCGCAGGCGCAAGCAGCGCCCGGCCAAACCCCTGGCCCTGCTGGTGGCCGATCTGGAGGCCATCGCTCCCCTGGTGGAGCTATCGGAGCCTGAAAGGCTCCAGCTGCAGCGCCCGGCCGCGCCGATCGTGCTGCTGCGGCTCCGGCCAGGCCAGCGCCAACCCTTCGACGGGGTGGCCCCCGGCAGCGCCGCTTTGGGGGTGATGTTGCCGGCTTCGCCATTGCACCAGCTGCTGGCGGTGGGTTTTGGCCGCCCCCTGGTGGCCACCAGCGGCAACCGCAGCGGCGAGCCCCTCTGCCTCGATCCGGCCGAGGCCCTCGATCGCCTCGCCGGCATCGCCGATGGCTTCCTGCTGCACAACCGCCCGATCGCCCGCCGCCTCGACGACTCGGTGCTGCAGTTGATCGAAGGGCGGCCGGTGCTGCTGCGCCGGGCCCGCGGCTATGCCCCCCAGGCCCTGGCTCTGCAGGCCCCGCCCGGCAACGCCCTGGCCCTTGGCGGTGATCTCAAAAGTGCGCCGGCCCTGGCCCGCGGCGGCCGCGTTTGGCTGGCGCCGCTGCTGGGTGATCTGGCTGGGCCCTTGCCCCAGCAGCTGCTGGGCGAGGGGCTCGAGCAGCTGCTGGCGCGACCTGGCCCCGGGCTCGCTGCCCTGGCCTGCGATGGCCATCCCGGCTACGCCAGCCACCAGCTGGCCGCGGCGGCGGCCCGGCGGCTGGGGCTGCCGTTGCAGCTGGTGCAGCACCACCGCGCCCACGGCCTGGCGGTGGCGGCCGAGCACGGCCTGCCGCTGCCCCTGCTGGTGTGGGCCTGCGACGGCCTCGGCTATGGCGAGCCGGTCGGGGCGAGCGGCCACCGGCTCTGGGGCGGCGAGCTGCTCTGGCTCACGGCCAGCGGGGCTGAGCGCTGGGCCTGCCTGCGCCCCTTTCCCCTGCCCGGCGGCGAGCGGGCCATGGCCGAACCCCGCCGCGCCGCCCTGGGGCTGCTCGCCGCGGCCGGCCCGGAGGCCCTGGGCCATCCCGGGGCCGCTGCCTGCCGGGCTGCTTTCAGCCCCGGCGACTGGCAGCTGCTGCTGCAGGCCATCGCCAGCGGCTGCCATAGCCCGCTTTGCTCCAGCACTGGCCGCCTGTTTGATGCGGCGGCCTCCCTGCTGGATCTTTGCCAGCGCAGCAGCTTCGAGGGGGAGGCGGGTCTGCTGCTGGAGGGCCTAGCTCTGCAGGCCCCCCTGCCGCTGCCACTGTCCCTGCCCCAGCCCATGCCGCTGCTGCCGGCTGCTGGGCTGGAGCTTGGCTGGCTCGATTGGCAGCCCCTGTTGCAGAGCTTGTTGAACGCGGGCGTGGCTGGGGTGGCGCCGCAGGAGAGCGCTGCCTGCTTCCACGCTTCCCTGGCGGCCGGCTTGGCCAGTGCGGCAGCTCAGGCGGCTGGGCGCCTTGGTGCCACCACCGTGCTGCTAGCCGGTGGCTGCTTCCAGAACCGCTTGCTGCTGGAGAGCAGCGCCGCTGCCCTGCGCGCGGCGGGCTTGGTGCCCCGCTGGGCCGAGCAGCTGCCCAGCAACGACGGCGGCTTGGCCCTAGGCCAGCTTTGGGCAGCTCTGGTTGATCAGCCTATAACGAAGGAAAGCGCGGCGGTCTGCTGATGTGCCTGGCGACCCCTGGGGTGATCCTGGTGATCACTGACTCGGCCCCAGAGGCAGGCGCCGGCGATGGGGCCCTTTGGCGCCAGGCCGAGGTGGATTTCGGTGGCGTGCGCCAGGTTGTGAGCCTGGCCTGTTTGCCGGAGGCGGCGGTGGGCGATCGGGTACTGGTGCATGTGGGGATGGCCCTGAGCGTCGTGCTCGATGACGATCCCGCCGAGGAGCCATGAGCAGCCCCCAGCTCACTACCACCAAGAACACGATTGACGGCAACGAGGCCGTGGCTCGGGTGGCCTACCGCCTCAATGAGGTGATCGCCATCTACCCGATCACGCCGGCCTCGCCGATGGGTGAGTTGGCTGATGCCTGGGCGGCGGAAGGGCGGCCCAACCTCTGGGGCAGCGTGCCGGCGGTGGTGGAGCTGCAGAGCGAAGCGGGTGCTGCTGGCACGGTGCATGGCGCCCTGCAGGCCGGGGCGCTCACCACCACCTTCACGGCCAGCCAGGGGCTGCTGTTGATGATCCCCAACCTCTACAAGCTGGCGGGGGAGCTCACCCCGGCGGTGCTGCACGTGGCGGCCCGCTCGCTGGCGGCCCAGGGCCTGTCGATCTTTGGTGACCACAGCGATGTGATGGCCACCCGCGGCAGCGGTTGCGGGATTCTCTGCTCGGCGTCGGTGCAGGAGGCCGGCGACTTTGCCGCCATTGCTGCCCGGCTCAGCCTGCTCAGCCGGCTGCCGTTCCTGCATGTGTTCGATGGCTTTCGCACCTCCCACGAGATCCAGAAGATTGAGCCGATCAGCGACAGCCAGCTGCTCGAGCTGATGCCCGCGGCGGAGATCAGCGCCCACCGCGCCCGCGCCCTCAGCCCCAATCGGCCGGTGATCCGCGGCACCAGCCAAAACCCCGACGTCTACTTCCAGGCGCGCGAATCGGTAAATCGCTTCTACGACGCGGCCCCGGACCATCTGATCGAGGCGATGGCGCGCTTTGGCGAGCTCAGCGGTCGCCCCTACCGCCCCTACGACTACGTCGGCCCCGCCGCTGCCGAGCGGGTGCTGGTGCTGATGGGTTCCGGCTGCGAAACCGCCGTGGAAACGGCTGAGGCGCTACAGGCCGCCGGCGAGCGGG
Organism: Synechococcus sp. CBW1108; assembly: GCF_015840335.1. Taxonomy (NCBI): domain Bacteria; kingdom Bacillati; phylum Cyanobacteriota; class Cyanophyceae; order Synechococcales; family Synechococcaceae; genus Synechococcus; species Synechococcus sp. CBW1108. The sequence continues at coordinate 2,051,549 of NZ_CP060395.1, read as the reverse complement.
TGGGGGTGCTGAAGGTGCGCCTGTTTCGGCCCTTTGCGGCCCGGCTGCTGGTGGAGGCCCTGCCGGCCACCATCCAGGCGATTGCCGTGCTCGATCGCTGCAAGGAGCCCGGCGCCCCCGGCGAACCCCTCTACCTAGATGTGGTGGCAGCCCTGGCCGAGGAGTGGGCGGCGGTGCATGGCGCCACTGCGCTGCCGGCGGTGCTGGGCGGCCGCTACGGGCTGTCGTCGAAGGAGTTCACCCCGGCGATGGTGAAGGCGGTATTTGACCATTTGCGGCCCCTGCTGGCAGCTGGCCAGCCCCGCCCGCTCAACCACTTCACGGTGGGCATCGACGATGACCTCACCCACCGCTCCCTGCCCCTCGACAACAGGTTCCATACCGACGCAGCTGAGGTGCGGGCCGTGTTTTATGGCCTGGGCTCCGATGGCACGGTGGGGGCCAACAAGGCGGCGATCAAGATCATTGGCGAGGGCACCGATTTGTGTGCCCAGGGCTATTTCGTTTACGACTCCAAGAAGTCGGGTTCGGTCACGGTGTCGCACCTGCGCTTTGGGCCCCAGCCGATCCGCTCCACTTACCTGATCCAGCGGCCCACGTTTGTGGCCTGCCACCAGTGGGATTTTGTGGAGCGCTTCGATCTGCTGGCCGGCATCGAGCCAGGGGGGGTGCTGCTGCTCAATAGTCCCTTTGCGCCAGCAGACACCTGGGCGCGGCTGCCGGAAGCCCTGCGCGCTCAGATCCGCAGCAAGGGGATTCAGGTGCAGCAGATCAATGCCTACCAAGTGGCGCGCCAGGCGGGCATGGGGCCCCACATCAACACGGTGATGCAGGCCTGCTTCTTTGCCCTCAGCGGCGTGCTGCCACGCCAGGAGGCCCTCGCCCGGATTCGCCACTCGATCGAAACCAGCTACCGCCGCAAGGGTGAGGCGGTGGTGGCGATGAATCTGGCGGCCCTCGACGCCAGCCTCGAGCACCTGGTGCCCCTCGATTGGTCGAGCCTCGACGGGCCCGCCTGCCTGCCAGCGCCCGAAGACCGTCTCGCCGCGGCCCCGGAGTTTGTGCGCGAGGTGATCGGGCCGATGCTGGAGCGCCGCGGCGACGCCCTGCCGGTGAGCGCCCTGCCCTGCGACGGCACCTGGCCGGTGGGCACGGCCCGCTGGGAGAAGCGCAACATCGCCGCCGAGGTGCCGGTGTGGGAAACGGACCTGTGCGTGCAGTGCGGCAAGTGCGTGCTGGTGTGCCCCCATGCGGTGATCCGCGCCAAGGTGGGCGCTCCGGAGGTTTTCGCCGCAGCCCCCGAGGGCTTCCGCACCGCCCCCGCCCGCGACCCCGCCTTCGCCGGCCAAACCTTCACCATCCAGGTGGCCGCCGAAGACTGCACCGGCTGCGCCCTGTGCGTGGAGGTGTGCCCCGCCCGCGACCGCAGCGAGCCGAAGCGCAAGGCGATCAACATGGCGCCGCAGCGGCCGTTGCGCGAGCAGGCCCGCGGCCACTGGGACTTCTTCCTGCAGCTGAGCGAGGTGCCCCGGGCTGATCTCAACCTGCACAAGATCGGCCAGCAACAGCTGCAGCAGCCGTTGTTTGAGTTTTCCGGCGCCTGCGGCGGCTGCGGTGAAACGCCCTACCTCAAGCTCGCCTCCCAGCTGTTCGGCGATCGGATGCTGATCGCCAACGCCACCGGTTGCAGCTCGATCTATGGCGGCAACCTGCCCACCACCCCCTGGAGCGCCAATGGCGAGGGGCGCGGGCCGGCCTGGAGCAATTCCCTGTTTGAAGACAACGCCGAATTCGGCTATGGCATGCGGGTGGCGCGCGACCAGCAGCGCCAGATGGCGCTCGATCTGCTGGAGCGGTTGGCAGGCCAGCTGCAGCCGGAACAACTCCCGCCCCCCCTGGCCGCGGCGATCCGCAACGCCGACCAGAGCGATGAAGCGGGCATCGTCGAGCAGCGCCAGCGGGTGGCTGAGCTCAAGGCGCGTTTGGCCGTCCTGGAGCAGCCCGAGGCCCGCCAGCTGCTGGAGCTAGCCGATGCCCTGGTGAAAACCAGTGTCTGGCTGGTGGGCGGCGATGGCTGGGCCTACGACATCGGCTTCGGTGGCCTCGACCACGTGCTCGCCAGTGGCCGCGATGTGAATGCCCTGGTGCTCGACACCGAGGTGTACTCCAACACCGGTGGCCAGGCCTCCAAGAGCACCCCCCGCGGTGCGGTGGCCAAGTTTGCCGCCGCGGGCAAGGCGGCCCCCAAAAAGGACCTGGGCCTGATGGCGATGACCTACGGCACCGTCTATGTGGCCAGCGTGGCCATGGGGGCCCGCGATGAGCACACCATCCGCGTCTTCTTGGAGGCCGAGAGCTACCCGGGCCCTTCTCTGATCCTTGCCTACTCCCACTGCATCGCCCATGGCATCGACATGGCCCAGGGCATGGCGCACCAGAAGCTGGCGGTGGATTCGGGTCGCTGGCTGCTCTACCGCTACGACCCGCGCCGGGCCGAGCGCGGCGAGACTCCCCTGCAACTCGACAGCCCGGCGCCAAAGCGCTCGCTCAAGGAGGCGATGGAGCAGGAAAACCGCTTCCGCATGCTGCGCTACAGCCAGCCGGAGCGGGCCCAGGCCCTGGTGCGCCAGGCCCAGAAAGAGCTCGAATGCCGCTGGGCCACCTATCGCGCCCTCGCCCACCCCCAATCCCAGCCATGATCCCCGACCTCTCCACCACCTACCTCGGCCTGGCCCTGCGCAGCCCCCTGGTGGTGGGTGCGGCCGCGCCCCTCAGCGAGGAGTTGGCCCAGCTGCAGGCCCTGGAGCGGGCCGGGGCGGCGGCGATCGTGCTGCATTCGCTGTTTGAGGAGCAGATCGAGCAGGAGCAGCTCGATCTGCACCGCCATGCCACAGCCGGAGCCGATAGCTATGGCGAGGCGCTCACCTACGTGCCGGAGCCATCGATCTTCCATGGCGGGGAAGACCTCTACCTGCGCCATCTCGAGCAGGCCAGCGGCTGCCTTGGGGTGCCCGTGATCGCCAGCCTCAACGGCACCAGTCCGGGCCGCTGGGTGGAGTCGGCGCGGCGAATCGAGGCGGCGGGCGCCTCGGCCCTCGAGCTCAACATCTATGCGATTCCCACCGACCCCGAGCTCTCCAGCGCAGCCATCGAAGCCGAGGTGGAGGAGATCGTGCGCCAGGTGCGCGCCGAGGTGCGCCTTCCCCTGGCCGTGAAGCTCAGCCCCTTCTTCACCAACCTCAGCGCCATGGCCCGGCGCCTGGCCGCGGCGGGCGCCGATGGGCTGGTGCTGTTCAACCGCTTCTACCAGCCCGATATCGACATCGAGACCATGGAGGTGCGGCCCAACCTGCTGCTTTCCACCCCCCACGACCTGCGCCTGCCGCTGCGCTGGATCGCCCTACTCCACGGCCGCCAGCCGGTGGATCTGGCCGCCAGTGGCGGCGTGCACCGGGGCACCGACGTGGTGCGGCTGTTGATGGCGGGGGCTGCGGTGACCCAGGTGGTGGGGGCATTGCTGCGCCACGGCCCCGATCGCCTGGCGGGCCTGGAGCAGGAGCTCTCCATCTGGCTGATGGAGCACGAGGTGGCCAGCGTGGCCGAGCTGATCGGCTGTATGAGCCAGCAGCGCTGCCCCAATCCGGCCGAATACGAGCGGGCCCAATACATGCGCGCCATCCAGGGTTACCGCCCGGCCGATGCCCGCCAGGCGCCGGGCCCCTGGTGAGCGCAGATCTGTCAGCCGAGCTGGCTGCCAGCGCCAGCCGCCCCTGGACGGTGATGGAGGTGTGTGGCGGGCAAACCCACGCCATCCTGCGCTGGGGGCTCGACCAGTTGCTGCCGCCAGGGCTGCGGCTGATCCATGGGCCCGGCTGTCCGGTGTGTGTGACACCGGCTGAGCTCATCGATGGGGCCCTGGAGTTGGCGGCCAGGCCGGAGGTGATCCTCTGCTCCTACGGCGACATGCTGCGGGTGCCAGGCAGCGCCGCCGGCGCTGATCTGCTCGGCGTGCGGGCCTCCGGCGGCGATGTGCGCCTGCTCACTTCGCCCCTGCAGGCCATCGCCCTGGCCCAGGGCTCGCCCGCTTGCCAGGTGGTGTTCCTGGCGGTGGGTTTTGAAACCACGGCACCGGCCACGGCCCTGCTGTTGCGCCAGGCGCGGCAGCTGGGGCTGGCCAATCTCAGTGTGCTGCTGGCCCATGTGCGGGTGGCGCCAGCGATGGTGGCGCTGCTGCAGGATCCTGCCAACCAGGTGCAGGGCTTCCTGGCGGCCGGCCACGTGGCTGCGGTGATGGGCACCGCCGAGCTCAGCGAGTTAGTGGCACGCCAGCGGGTGCCGGTGGTGGTGACGGGCTTTGGGCCGGCCGATGTGATGGCGGGCCTGGTGCAGCTGGTGCAATTGCTCGAGGCCGGTACCCCGGCCCTCGCCAACGCCTACGGCCGGGTGGTGCGGGAGCGGGGTAACGGTTCGGCCCAGGCCTTGCTGAAGGAGGTGTTTGTGGTGGTGGATCGGCCCTGGCGGGGCCTGGGCACCATCGCCGGCGGCGGGTTTGGTTTTGCCCCGGCCTACCGGGGCTTCGACGCCCTGGAGCGCTTTGGCCTGGCCCCGGCCCAGGGCGGGCCCCAGCCTGAGACCCCCTGCATCAGCGGCCCGATCCTGCAGGGTCGCGCCATCCCCACCGACTGCCCGGCCTTTGGCTCGGCCTGCACCCCGGAGCAGCCGCTGGGGGCTCCGATGGTGTCGAGCGAAGGGGCCTGCGCCGCCTACTACCGCTACCGGCGCCAGGCCCCATGAGGGATCGCCATGGGTGAACGCATCCAGCTGGCCCATGGCGGTGGCGGCACCCTGATGCAGCAGCTGATCGACCAGGAGCTGCGGCTCCTCTACGCCGATCACGCCCAGGTGCTCCACGATGCGGCCCGGCTGGATTTGCCCCCGGGTCCGCTTGCTTTCAGCACCGATGGCTATGTGGTGCAGCCGCTGGAATTTCCCGGTGGCGACATCGGCAGCCTGGCGGTGATCGGCACCGCCAATGATCTGGCGATGGCAGGGGCCCGGCCCCTGCACCTCAGCGTGGCGATGATCCTGGAGGAGGGGCTGCCGCTGGAGCTGCTGCGGCGCGTTGTGGCTTCGATGGCGGCGGCAGCCCGGGCCTGCGAGCTCACGATCGTGACGGGCGACACCAAGGTGGTGGAGCGGGGCAAGGCCGATGGCATCTTCCTCACCACCAGTGGCATCGGCGTGGTGGAGGCGCCGGCGCCGATCGATCCCACGGCGATCCAGCCAGGCGACCAGCTGCTGGTGAGCGGCGACCTGGGCCGCCATGGGGTGGCGATCCTGGCGGCGCGCCACGGCCTGGCGCTGCAGCCGCCCTTGCTCAGCGACTGCGCGCCCCTCTGGCCCCAGGTGAGGGCCCTGCTGGAGGCAGGCGTGGCGATCCACTGCCTGCGTGACCTCACCCGCGGCGGCCTGGCCAGTGCCCTGCAGGAACTGGCGGAGGCGGCCGGGGTGGAGCTGGCACTCGAGGAGGGGCGCCTGCCGGTGCTGGAAGCCGTGGCGCGCACCTGTGAGCTGCTGGGCTTTGAGCCCTTGCATCTGGCCAATGAAGGTCGCTTTGTGGTGGTGGTGCCGCCATCGGCCCGCGATCAGGCCCAGGCCCTACTGGCGGCCAGAGGCGGTGCCTGGATCGGCAGCGTGCGGCCGGCCACCAAGGGAGCGCGGGTGCTGCTCACCACGGCCCTGGGCACCGAACGACTGTTGGTGCCCCTCAGCGGTGAGCTACTGCCCCGCATCTGTTGAAGCTGAATTGTCCCCGGATGGGGGGATCGGTAAACCGGTAGTTGGGCAGAGAGTAAAGCCTGTGTTCACAAGGGATCTGCCTGGATCCCAAGGTTGCCTTCTCCATGACCGCATCCCCAACCGCACCCGGGCTCACCATCGGTGAACTGGAAGCCAACTACTCCCTTTATTGCAAGGCCATGCGTCTTTTGATTCGGGAGGGTAAAACAATCGCCAAGGTGCGTCGCACCGTCTGCTGGCAGCGGCTTGAGATTCTGCACAACTGTCTGCCGAGCCAATACCGCGAGCCTGACTATCTCTTTGCCCTGCTGCAGCGGGAGTTGAAGGCCCCTCTTTAGCTGGCACTCCGCAGCCAGAGGGCCAAGCCCCCGCCCCGTCCGCGGGCGGCCAGCCAGTTGGGCTGACTGGCGATCAGGGCAAAAAAGGGTCGCCGCCTTGGCTGGGGCTGGCGCTGGATCGCTTGCCGCCAGATGCTGCGCGGGCCGAGCCGCAACTCCAGCTCCTCAAACCAGAATTCCAACAGGGGCCGCTTGCCCCGCAGGCTTCCATGGCCGCGAAAGCGCAGCTGGATCGGTCCCAATTGCACGCTGTTTTGCACCGAAAAAAGTGGGCCCCTTTCCGCCGCCGGGCTCTCGTCAACCACGGCGATCGTCAGGCTGGCCTGAAGTTGGCGCAGCAGGGCAGCGGTTGCGCCCAGGGGCTTGGCCTCCGCCTTACTCCAGAGTTGTTCCAGCCGCCAGCAGCCCACCAGCTCGGCCAGGCCAACTCCGCTGCCGCCAGCGCGACTTTGGCGCTCCAGGGCCAGGAGTTCAGCGCCGCTGGGCAGGGCAGTGGGGAATTCCATTCAGGAGTGCAAGAGGAGTGCAAATAGAGCTATTGGGGGTGTGATGCTTCAGCGGAGTGGGCGAGGACGGGATTCCACCATCATCTCGAGGATGCTGACAACGTCGCGAAGCCCCTTGGCCTGGGCTGTCAACTCCTCTGCCGCCGCCGAGCCCTCAACGGCCCCTGAGGCCGATTGCTTGGTCACCCGTTCGATCTGGTCAATGGCCGCACCGATCCGTTCGATCGCCTGCAGCTGGTCACGGCTTCCCAGCCGTACATCCTCAACAAGGGAACGCACCTCAGCCGATTGGCCAGCGAGTTCGCGAATCGAGCCGGCCACCTGATCCACCTTCGTCCTGCCGAGCCGCGTGCGGGCACTCGATTCCTCGATTAGAGCTGCAGTTTCGCGGGCCGCCTTGGTGCTCCGCTGGGAAAGGTTCCGCACCTCCTCGGCCACTACTGCGAAGCCGAGGCCAGCCTCACCGGCCCGGGCCGCTTCGACCGCCGCATTGAGGGCCAGGATGTTCGTCTGAAAGGCGATCTCATCAATCACCTTGTTGATCCTGGAGATGCGGTCACTGGCCGCGTCTATTTCTTCCATGGCACCCACCATTTCGGCCAGTTGCCCTGTGGCTTCCTGGAATTTCTGCTGCTCGCGTGACACCAGCTCACTTGCGTTCTGGGTGCGCCCGGCGTTGCTGGTCGCCATGCTTCCCATCTCCCTTGCCGAACCAGAGATTTCCTCGAGGGCCGCCACCTGTTCCGAGGCCCCATCGGCCAGGTAGCGGCTGGAAGAGGCAACCTGGGAGGCGCCTGTGGCTACAAATCCTGAAGTGGAGGAGAGCTCCTCAATGGCGCCGTGGAGTTTGTTTCCGTGGTGACGCAGGCTGAACCAAGTTGAGATGGCGGCGGTGGAGGCAATCAACATGCCTACAATCATCACAGAATCGCCTAGCCGACGGGCATTCTCGGCGGCTGTTTCCGTTCGTCTATCGAGAAGGTTCTCAAACTCACCTATGGGGTCCATGATGAGTTTCTTGTCGGAGTGATATTTAGGATCGTGCATTATGCGGCGGGCTAAATCTGGATTGGGCGCCGCCTGGCGCGTGTAGCCTCCCATGCCATCGGCAAATCTGCCTTTGATGGCATTCATCGCGATGGTTTTGGTTGTCACTAAAGCGTTTGAATTATCTTCGGCCTGTTTCAGCTTGGCAAACTCTTCGGCGCTAAACCCCTGCTCCTGCATCAGCTTTCGCAGCGGAACCGTCCTGCCATCTGGCCGCGCTTTTCTACCATTGCGCACATCAAGTATGTGCCAGTACTGATCTTCATAGGCCTTGCTGCCGGTCACTACATAGGTTCGGGCCAGTCTGGTGAGTTCGTCTGAGCTGGCCCGCAATTCGTACGCTAACTTCAGCGATTCGTAGCGATTTGCCTGGGCTTGGTTGACGGATCGTTGGTTGAAGAATGCCAGTATCGAAAGAATGACGAGCCCAGAGAGTGGTCCCAGCGTGCTCAAACGGAGCAATCGCATCGTGTTCATCAGGGGCTTTCCGCAAGGGCTATGGGCGTGGAATCTCTGCAGACGGCACGCGATAGGCAAATGGCATTCTAATTAATCTTGTGCCTATTGCAAGAGACAATTTCGCCAGTTTTGCTGTCCCCAGGCCCGTGCCCGGGAGCCCGCCCGGGAGTGCACTAGAAATTCCGCAGTGTGCCATCCCCGCGCATTTGCTGGTGGCAATAAAAGTCCTGCCAGGCATTCGGATCACTTGGCGGTAGCAACGGGTTTGTTGAAACAGCCCCTTCACCCCCAGCTGCTCCCGTCCCCCTTGGGGCGGGCACCACGGCAGAGCACCACAGCCGAGCACCGGGGCCTTTACCTTTAGCCGTGAATCTGGGCTGAACAAAATGGGCAGATGGGGGTCAAAGTATGGCGCCGCCGCGGATGCCCCCATGAGTAGGCCCCAGTAGCTATTCATGGGTTAGTGCCGCACAGGTTGTCGCACCCACTGAGCTCCCGACCTTGCCTGCAGGGGCGTGCAGCGCCACGTGCTCTTGTTCGCTGGCGCTGAGATTCACCACCCTGTTCATCGACAGGCCACGGGAGCCGCGGTCGCTGTTGACGGTTGTCAGCCCCATCAAGGTGACGCTGGCACCGTGATGGGGCTGCCCTTTGGTGCAACGTAAACCACCACGACCACCGCTGGCTCAGGACCCAGGCTGACGCCTCGGTGCACTTTGTTCACCATTTCGATTATGGCCTGGCCTGGTTGCAGGGATTGGCTGGAGCCATCGTCGCTTTCGACTCGCAACCTTCCCTGCAGCAACACGCCGGCATTGATCACTGGATGGGAATGGCGAGGCAGGGTTACCCCGGCAGGCACCGTGATGCGCAGCACGGTTACTTCGGCTTGGACATCGTTAAGCTTGGGCAATAGGTCCCCATTCCAGGAGCGATCGCTGCGGCTCAGGGTTTCCACCTTCAGGCCTAGGGCGGCAGCGCCGGGGCCCTCATCGGCGCGGACATTTTCCATTCCCGTGCCACCAGCCCAAGCCGCCAAGAACGCCAGGGCCAGCAGCACCGGTTTGGATTTTCTCTTCATTAAGTCTGATTTCCGCCCACAACTGAAGACCCTGTGACCACACGATTCTCACAACCCATTTCACAATCCATTGCACTATCCAAGGCTGTTTCCTGAGAACAGCTCCTGGATGACAAGCGGAACTTGCTGCGGCTGCCGGCCTCAGGCTTCTCAGCCATCGGGCCCCTGGGTAGCCGGCAGATGGCCTGTCTTGACCCAGATGGTGCAGCCCGCATCACTCCAGGGCTGGTGCACGCTGGCGGGCGGGTTGCGCAGCCAGCTGCCTGCCGAATAGGTGCCGTGCTCGTCCTGGAACACACCAGTGAGCACCAGGATTTCCTCGCCGCCTGGGTGGCCGTGGGGTTGAAACATCGTGCCCGGTGCCCAGCGCACCAGGGCCACGTGCTCCGATCCGTAGGCGTGCAGGGGCAGCACCTCCAGCCCACTCACCAGGCCCGGCAACCAGACGGATTGGGTGGTGTCGATCACCAGCGGCTGCTGATCGGACGGGTGCATCTGCTGCAGTTTCACCAGGATCGTGCAGCCGCCAGTGCTGAAGGGGGCGTGGCTGGAGCCCACGGGATTGCGCAGGTAGGTGCCGGCGCCGTAATCGCCGTGCTCATCCGAGAAGGTGCCATCCAGCACCAGTATCTCCTCGCCGCCGCGATGGGTGTGGCGCTCAAAGCAGCTACCGGGGCTATAGCGCACGATTGAGGTGGCCCGGGCCACTTCCCCTCCGCGGCGATCGAGCAGGCGTCGCTCCACCCCCGGCAGGGGCGATGGGGTCCACTCCAACGCTTTGCTGTCCAGAACGGCGCGTTGGTTGAGGTCGGCATGGAGCTCCATGGCAGCGATTCTGCTTCTGCGGGTGTTCGCCAAGCCCGATGCCCGCAAGGGGCACCCATCAACTTTCGCCCCGGGGCCGGTGACTTTCAGGAAAGTTGTCACTCCTTGGCTGCCATTCAGGCGGCCTTGATTAAGGGTAGCGCCAGGACCGGATCGGGCTCTTCTGTTGGCTTGTTTATCCACACTTCTGCCGGTTGATTCCAGCAGCGGGTGGCACCGCTCCAGCGCGTTGGATTGGCACGGCGGGCGGCCTCGTAGACATCAGTGCGCTGCTGGCAAATTGCCGCGACAGCCCCACTGTGGCGCTGGTGGGGCGTCACGAATTTGATCGCGCTGTGGTGGTGCCGGTGGTTGTACCAATCCACAAATGCTGCCACCCATTCACAGGCCTCGCCCTTGCTGGCAAAGGGCCGGCTCGGGTAATCAGGCCGGTATTTGACCGTACGGAACAGGGATTCCGAGTACGGGTTGTCGTTTGAGACCCTTGGCCGGGAGAAGGATCTGAGCACGCCCATCTCCTCGAGCCGTGATTCCAGCGTGGCCCCACGCATTGCATTGCCGTTGTCGGCGTGGAGTATTAGGGGCTGCTGCTGGCACTGGCGGCTGCCAAAGCCGCTGGGGCGGTGGTAGCGCTCCTTGAGGCAGGCCCGCTGCACCAGATCCGCTGCGATCTGGGCCGATTCCACCTCGGCCACATCCCATGCCACCACTTTGCGGCTCCAGACATCGACCACCAAATAGAGGTAGAGCCACACACCTCGCACCGTGGTCGGCAGAAAGGTGATGTCCCAGCTCCAAACCTGGTTCGGGCCATCCGCCCTGAGGCGCGGCACCGAGCGCGGTTCTTGAGGCAGCCTGGCCCTCCCCCGGCGGTGGCACTGACCCGCCTGGTGCAGCACCCGATAGAAGCTGCTCTCTGAACCAATAAAGAGCTTCTTGATTACCCATAAGCCTCCGCAACCCTGAGATCCCGCTCCGTGCAGGGCATGCAGCAACAGACCGCATTGGCAATGCGATCAGTCATCGCAACCATCGAGAAGCGCCGGTTGAACCGGAAGCAGAAGCCGCCCAGGTAGCGCCTGGCGTACTTGTCGAAATTGAAATTGAAAGCGTGGAAGGTGCCGTTGAAGCCGGTCTTGAGGTTGCCCAGCACGGTGTTGATCCAACGGAACTGCGGCAAGTCGTTTGGGTGCTTCCCACCGGTGACGATGGCGTGATGGCTGCAGCCTGCCGTGGTCACGGCACGAAAGCAGGCCAGGCCATCGGAGAGCACCTGACTGCCGGGCGCCAGATGGCGCTTGGCCCACTCAGCGATGGCCTCTGAGCTGAAGCCACTCACGGCTGTGATCCTGGCGTGAATCAGCCGGCCCGCCTCATTCAAGGAGACGGCCGCGACGATGGGGATCTTGTTCTCTGAACCCCGACCTGCCTTGCCGCCCGGCAGTTCTCCGCCGAGGTAGGAATCATCGATCTGGACTTTTCCCCGCAGCAGGTAAGCCTCCTCCCGATCAGCCATCGCCCGCAGAATCTTGTGGTGCAGCAGCCAGGCGGTGTCGTAGTTCACGCCCAGGTGGCGGCTGAGCTCCAGCGAGGAGATCCCTGTTTTGGCCTGCCCGATCATGTAAAAGGCCAGAAACCAGGTGGTCAGAGGCAATTTCGTGGCCTGCATGATCGTGCCAGCCGTGAGCGTGGCCTGATGGCCGCAGCTGCGGCACTGATAGCGCTTGAGCCTGCGGCCATAGACCAGCCCATGCTCATGGCCATTGCAGCGGGGACAGCGGAACCCACCGGGCCAGCGCGCCTTCTCCAAAGCAGCCTCACATTGCACCTCGGTGCCGTAGAGCCGCTGGAAGTCAGGCAGTGAAAGGCCTTTCTGGAACTGGATGACGTTGCGCGCCATGACTGAACTGGTATGTGCGTACCAGTCTACGGCCCAGGCTCGCGGTGCGCGGAGCGAGCTGGGTAATCAAGTCAGCTTTTCGCCTCAGGTGGCTTGATCGGCGCCCGCAGCAGGCCGCCGATCTCGGCGATCACCCGGAAGGCACCCACAGCAGCACTGAACTGCTCGGCGTCCATGGCGCGGCGGGCGCAGTCGTTGAGGGCAAAGATCTGCTCGGCCTGGTGACGGCGACGATCGGAGATCAGCTCCTCCACCATGCGCATGCGCGCCAGGTCGAGATAGCGATTGATCGTCTTGACGTTGCTGACCCCCCAGCTTTCGCCCGCTTTTGCCCTGATCTCCAGCAGCGGCAGCCGCTGAGCGATCCACAGCTGGGCCTCAGCAATCCGTCGTTCGACTTCGCCAGCGGTTGCCCTGGGTGTCTGGACGTGGTGGGGAGCACGCCGCGGTGGATTGGTCTGGCTGATCGGCCGGCTGGGGTCCACCGCCACCGGCTCCCAGAGCGCGTCCCCGTCGGCGTCCTGCTGATCGGGTGCGGAGCGCAGCTCCTCCACTGGATCGGCAGCGGCCTGGTGGTGGGCACGTGGGGGCATCGGCTCAGAACGGCTGGTCCTGGGCCTTCGGGGGGCGGATGGTCCAGAAGGGCTTGCCGCGCTTCTCGGTGGCGCTGCCCTGCTGGATCGCCGTTTCCTTTGCGGCCTTGAGCTGCTGCTCGATCTCCTGCACCGGCGCCGGGAACTCGTAGCTCAGCCGGCCAAGGCTGTGGGAGAAGGCCCAGTCGTTGTGGGAGAAGGAGGGATCCAGCTGGCCGGCAGCCATCGCCGCGTTGAGCGCCTCCAGCAGCGGTTCGAGCTGCTGCTCCAGTTGTTTCTGCTGCGCCTTGATCTCGGTGACTGCATCGAGCAGGGCATCGATGGCGCCCGCTGAATCCGGCACTGCAGATGACGCCGAGGCAGCTTCAACAGGGGCAGCAGGCATCACCAGGAACAGAGCAGCAACAGGCCAGCAGGACAGAGCCCGCCAGGACTTCACTGTATGGGCTCTGTCCTGAGAGCCGCAATCACAGCGGCTGTTAATTCCTAATCAGGCTCTCGCTGTGCTCAGAAGGGCCTGCATGCGGAGCAGTAGCGGCTCCAGGCGGCGGCCCAGGCGCTCAGGCACTGCTCACGGCTGTAGAAGATGCTGGCGAACGCCTCGCCGGGCTTGCTCCAGATCGTCTGGCCCAGCTCGTAGTGGTTCCCCTGGGCAGCCTCCAGCACCATGTAGCCGCCGAGCTGCGCAGCCGTGGAATAGGGCCGTCCATGGGCCGAGAGGGTCTTGAGGTCGTAGAGCACCCGCACCTCACGCCCGCGCCGCTCACTCAGGGCGGGTGAGATGTAGGCGCCATCGAAGGCCCCGGCCACGTTGCGTGTCATGCAGCAGGTGAGCCGCTCGCTGGCGATCACCTGCACTTCATCCCAGAGCGGCAGCTGCAGCAGCGGCAGGATCCAGTCCCGGTATCGGTGATGGCCCGGCAGGGTCTCGGTTTCCAGCAGGGCCTCGGCTGCACTCTTGCCCACCAGGAAGCGGGCCTGGCTGTAGCGCTCCAGGGCTGCATGCACCGTGGTGCCGCGCGGCTCCCAGATCGGCCGCTTGGCCTCGATCGAGCGTCTGGCGGTCTCGCTCAGCCCGTGGGCCAGCACACCGGTGATCGACACGGGGAACAGGTGGTCGCCCAACCAGTACCGGTGCGCTGCCTCATCCCGCCAGAGGCCGGGGATGGGATCCAGCCAGGTCGCCGTCAGCATGGCCGTTTCCCTTGCAACGGGCCGTGACAGCAGGCGTCACAGCCGAAATCCCGCTCCAGAGCAGGGTTTGAGCAGACCCCGTGACGTTGTAACCCTCTTTCTATAAATAGAAGCATTAGCAAGCAGCAGTGTGTCCTTACGCAGGTGTGCATGGGTGTCTATGTGTGTGTGAGGGTGTCTCCCCCCGGCGAAAAGCGTTACAGCGTTACAGCGGCTGGGATCGCCTGCGCCGCAGTCGATCTGGGCATAACGGTGGGGTGTTGCGGGGTGTCATGACTGTGACGTTGAACCTCAGAGAACCGCCAGTGGAATCGCCACCGCCCGCGTGACCATGCCGGCGCCGCAGAAGCGCACTGGCCCGCGGCGTTGAGCACCAGACAGGCGCAACAGCACCACCGCCCAGCCGTGAGCCCAGGCCGTCTCCCGCAAGATCTGGGCGATCGGTTCGGCCGTGTTGCTCACCAGCAGATGGGGCGACTCCAGCCGCAATCCCTGGCGGGCCAGGGCCTGCCCAGCCAGCTCGGCGCTGATCTCCAGGTCATGGGTCTGGTGGGCAGCCAGCTCCACCAGTTCGCCAATCGTGCGGGTGACGCTGCGATCGGGGCACTCCACCCGCAACTGGTGCTGGAGGATCGTCTGGATGCAGCGCTGCTCATCGCTGAGCTCGGTGCTCTGGCTGTAGCTCTCCCAGTCGTGGCAGGCGATGCACTGCTCGGCCTCCTCCTGGGTGGGGACGACATCGCTGAGCAGCGACCAGGCGCCGGCCATCAAGGTGCCGTACTGATCGCCCAGGCGCTGGGAGTCGAAGTGCCGCGCCGCCGCGCGGGTGAACACGCCTTCCGCCTGACGGATCATCGGGATCAGGCCCACGGTGCGGGCGATCAGGCGGCGCCCCAACTCGGGTGAGATGTGGCGGTCCAGGTCTCGATCCAGCAAGGCCCAGTGCACCTCCCGCTCGCCCTTGGGCAGCTCGGCGGGGTTGCGCAGGGTGAGCTGGGCAAAGCGGCTGCGGTCCGCCCCCTGCTTGAGGGCGGTGGCGATGGAGCTGAGCAGAAACATCGAGCGCACCCGGTAGCGACTCACCTCACCGCTCGGAGAGCCCTTGAGCAGGGCCGCCCCGCTCTCGCTGCTGGCCACCCGCGCCAGCGCCAGGATCCCCTGCATCCGCTGCTGATCCGGCCGCTCGTTGCTCTCAGCCTCGTCAAACACCACCGGCATGGCGTCGGAGCAGATCGACTGGCGCACCGCGGCTTCTGTGGTCGAGCCACTCACCGGCAGGGCAAAGTCGCCCAGCAGGGGGGTGATGTAGCGCTCGAGGATCGCGCTCTTGCCGGAGCCCGCACCGCCGGTGAGCCACACATGGGGCCGCCAGCGCAGCGAGCCGCAGATCGGCCCCAGCACCACCCAGCCCACGAGCAGGGTGCCGGAGGCGGGCACATCCCAGTGGAAGCGGTTGGCGATGCTCACGATCACCGCCGCCTCCTTCACCGAGAGGGGTTCCACATCGCCTGGCCCATCGAGGCGCGGCATGCGCTGGTAGACGTAGCGGGAGCGAAAGGGCGTGGTGATCAGGTGCTCCCCCTCGGGGGTGACGAGCCGATCACCCAGGTGCAGCAGCGGGCGGCCGTCATCCCACCAAGCCCCGCGGCCGCGGATGCGATCGGGCGTGAACAGGCCGGCAGCGATCGAGCGCTCGTAGAGGTCACTGGCCACCGCCGACCAGTTCACGCCGGTGCGGCTGGGGTAGAGGGTCTCCCAGTGGGCCAGGGGCGCCAGGGCCACCAGATGGGTGGCGGTGTGGGCCGAACGGCTCAACCGCAGCACCTGCCCGGTGCGTCCGGAGCGGTAGTAGCTGGCCTCGCCGTCGTAGCCGAGGCACTGGAACGGCGCCCCGCCACCACCACCTGCCGGTGACTCAGCGGACGTGGGCGCCTGGTCTTCCGGGTCTGCTGCCCCTCCCGGCCTTGCTTCATCTGCCGGCAGGGGCTGCAGCCACTGCTGCAGAAGATCGGCAGCTTCCGCTGTGCTCCAGTCGGCATCGGCCAGATCCCATCCCTGCGGCAGGTCTGCCGGAGGGTCTACCAGCTGCACAGAGCAGTCCTGCTCGCGCAACAGTGCAGCCAGCCGCCCCATGGCCTTGCGGCCTGGCGCGTCGGCATCGGGCCAGAGCGTCACCGACCGCCCCGCAATCGGCTGCCAATCGGCCTTGGCGATGGCATTGGTGCCGTTGGCCCAGCTGATCACCACGTGATCGGGGAACAGCAGCGCGGCCGCATCCGCCGTGCCCTCCCCCTCCACCACCAACACCTGAGCCTCTGGGAGTTGGGCCAGCCCCGGCAGGCCATAGAGGGGCCGAGGCGCCGGCCACTCGCAGGAGAAGGGATCGCGGCGGCTGGGGCGGTGCCAGCCGCCATCGAGCCAGACCCGATGCAGAAAGCCCTTGCGGCCGCTGCGGCCAGGGCAGAGCCGCTGAATCCAGAACAGCTGGGCGCCGCTGGCGTCGCGATAGCACCACTGGGCGATCGCACCCCGCTCCAGCTCTGGTGGCGCGGCGTCAGCAGGCGGCACCTCAGGCTGACGCCAGGGCCGACTGGCGTGGCCGGGAAGTCCTAGGGCCGCAGGGACCTTGCCTCCGCTGCCGTTGCCGCTGGACACCGGCTGGGGCCGATGCCGGCCATTCCCTTGCGCCTCCAGACCGAGATAGCGCTCCACCTCCTCGCAGGCCTGGCGGAAGCTCCAGCGGCGCACCCGCATCAGCAGGTCTATGCCTGTCCCACCACCGCCGAGGTGGTCCTTGCCGCCGCACTGGTTGCAGAACCAGGAGCCGTTGCCATCCCGGTCGTCAAAGCGGTACCGGTCCCTCCCCCCGCAGGCGGGGCAGGGCTGGTGGCGGTTGCTGAGCTGCTCGACAGGCAGCCCTGCCAACACCTCGAGGATGTCCCGCCAGCGGCCATTGGCCGCAGTCATCACGTCGGTTGTCATGGCTGTCGCTGCGGCTCAACGACGCTCAGCGGTTGCCACAAGCGCAGGCCCCGGCACGGCCGAGCCGGCCTGTTCTGCCGCGATCGCCGCGTCGATCACCTGGCGGAGCACCGCCGAGCGACTGAGGGTTCCGTGCAAGCGGCGCTGGTCAAGCCAAGCCAGCTGCGCCTCGGTGATGGAGACGCTCAGCGGCGGCGCGAAGGAGGCCATGGATGCCTGACGTTCTGAGCACAGCCTAAGCACACCCGGCAAGGCTTGATAAGTTGAACATTGCTGAGACCTCCAGCTCAGTGCAAAGCCGCCGCCTTGTCCATGGCCCCGATCGTCCTGCGCGACTACCAGCAGCAGCTGCTGGCCGACCTCCGCGCCGCCCTCAAGGTCCACCGCCGGGTCTGCGCCGTTATGCCCACCGGTGCGGGCAAGGGACAGACGATCGGCGCGATCGTGCAGGGGGCAGCCGGCAAGGGCCGGCGCGTGCTGGTGCTGGCCCACCGGGCCGAGCTGATCGACCAGCTCACCGGCACGGTGCGGGCCTGGGGCCTGGAGCCCGACGTGATTGCCCCCGGCCACCAGCTGCAGGGCCGCCAGGTTGCTGTGGGCTCAGTGCAGACCGTGGTCCGGCGGCTCGCGCTGCTGGCGGCGCCGGATCTGATCATTCAGGACGAGGCCCACCACCTGGTGGCCGGCAATGTCTGGGGCCGGGTCATCAACGCCTGGCCCCAGGCCCACCTGATCGGCAAGAGCGCCACCCCGGAACGCCTCGACGGCAAGGGTCTGGGCGTGGAAGCCGGCGGCTATTTCGAGGCCCTGGTGCTGGGGCCTTCAGCAGCCTGGCTGGTGGAGCAGGGCTGGCTGGCCAGGCCACGGGTCTTCTCCTGGCCAGGAGCGCGCAACAGCAAACTCCGGCGCCGCATGGGCGACTTCGATCTGGAGGAGGCAGCACGCGCCTTTGGGGACCGGGCCGCAATCGGCGATGCCGTCTCCCACTACCGCCGCCGGCTGCGCCCTGGCACAGCGATCTGCTTTTGCTGCACGACCTGTCACGCCGAGCAGATGGCCGCGGCTTTCCGCAGTGCAGGAATTCGCGCTGCGTCAGTGAGCGGCAGCACCCCTGCTGAGGAGCGCAAACGCCTGATCGCTGGCCTCGGCACCGGCGAGGTGGAGGTCCTCAGCAGCTGCATGATCATTTCCGAGGGCACCGACATCCCCTCCGTCGGCGGCGCGATCCTGATGCGCCCCACCGCCAGCCTGTCGCTGTACTTGCAGATGGTCGGCCGGGCCCTGCGGCCTGCACCGGGAAAGAGCGAGGCGGTGATCCTCGATCACGTCGGCAACGCCCACCGCCACGGCCTACCGACCGATGAGCGCGAGTGGAACCTGGCCGGCCGCCGCAGGCGCGAGGGGGTCTCGATTCCGATCAAGGATTGCCCGGTCTGCTTCTGCAGCTGTACCAGCGCGGCTCAGGTTTGCCCCGACTGCGGCCATCTGTTCCTGACCGACGAGCGCGATGAGCAACGCCGCGGGCTCCAGCACGTCGAGGGCGAACTGGTGGAAGTCACAGGTGCAGCTCGCCACCGGCCCAAGCCCAAGCAGCAACAGCAACGACCGCGGCGCACGCACCCGGCCGCTGGCTGCCGCACCTTCGAGGAGCTGCTGCAGCGCGAGCATGAGCGGGGCTACAAGCCCGGCTGGGCCCGGCACGTGTGGGCGGCACGGCAGCGCAGCGCTTAATCCCTGACTGGCCTGCCACCTGCTCCCAGGAGTTCAGCCTCCAGGCCCAGCTGTTGGGCCGCCGCGACAAACGGTGCGTCCAGGCTGCAGAGGGTGGCGCCACGGCCACTGGCGATCGCCAGGTGCAGAGCATCCGCAGCGCGCAAGCTCGTGCTCCAGCCGCGCAGGCAGGCGTTGGCATTGCGGAAGTCCTGCGGCTCCAGCTCCAGCACCAGCAGACCCGGCGCCAGGCTGCGCTCAAAGCCCTGCAGCACCGTTTCGGCCTGCGCGTGGCTCAGGGCTTTGGTTCGCACCTTCAGGCCGAGGGCGGAATGGAGCTCGGTGACGCTCCAGGAGCTGATCGCCAGCGGTGCACTGGCCTCCTCCAGAAACGCCGCCGCGACGGAGGAGTGCACTTCTGGCATCAGCACCGCCAGCAGTACGCAGGTGTCGATGTAGAGCATCAGGGGCGGGAGTCGTCCCGGAGTGCCCGCATGGTCTCCACACCGCTGGCCTGCTGCTCTGGCAACGCTTCTCGCAGAGCGGCGAGCTGGGGCAGCAGATCGCGCACGCTGCAGCGCGGCACCAGCTCGGCGATGGGCTTGCCGCGGCGGGTGATCACCACGGCCTCGCCGGCCTCCACCGCATCCAGCAGGCTGGAGAGCTGGGTCTTGGCTTCCGCCACCGTCACCTCCACCATGGCCGTTGACCATCTAGATGACCAACTCTAGGCCGGGTGTGCGGCACAGAGGCAGGGGGCGCGGCCTCCTCCCAGCGAGCACGACAACCAGCCATCGACTCAGCCGCTCGTCAGCACAGCACTTGATCCGTACTGGGATGGCTACGCGCGGTCAGAGGCCTTAGCACTGACAGCATTGCCGTAAGCGCAAGCGAGAGTCATCCATGACCAGGCTCACGATCCGCAACCTCAACGAGCACACCAAGGAGCAACTGCGCATTCAGGCCACCCGCCATGGACGATCCATGGAGGAGGAAGCCCGCACGATCCTCCGCTCCGCCCTCGAAGCCCGGCAGCCCGTTGCTGGTGGCCAGGGCCTGGGCAGTCGCATCCATGCACACTTCGCCCTGCTCGGCGGCGTGGAGCTGGAGCTGACTGAGCCCTCCTCCTCGCCAACCCTTTAACCGCCGGCGATGCCCTGCAGATCCTTGAGCAGCACGAACAGGTGCAGCGGGTCAGTGGGCGAGGGCCGGAAGCCGAAATGCTCGTAGAACGCTCGGGCCCGTTCATCTTTGGCATGCACCGCCAAGGCGCGGATGCCGGCGATCTCGGCCGCCGCCAGCGTCCGACCGATCGCGTCTTTCAGCAGGGCGGCCCCATGGCCCTTCCCCTGGTGCGCAACCGCCACGGCCAGCCGGGCCAGCACCATCAGCGGGATCGGATGCCGCGCCAACCCCTTGCCAATCCGCTCGGGTGCCTGCTCTGGGCTCACCTCACCCACCACCAGGGTATGGAAGCCAACGACGACGTCGCCATCCAGCGCCACGTAGCTCCGGCTGGCCCGCGCTCGTTGATTTGCCAGAGCGAAGCGGACCAGGAAGCGGTTCAGGGGTTCCTCGCCACAATCAAAAGCCTCCACGGCATGGCTGGCCTGGAGCGGTTCAATCCGGTAGCCGCTCACCCGGCGCCACCGGCAGGCGGCTGTTCCGCAACACACCGCTCCAGCACGCTCGGCTCCTGCAGCAGCCGCACCAGCCGCGGATGCACCCGGGGTGGAGCGTCCAGGGCAGCCACGAAGGCCTGCCACTGCTCCCCATCCAGCTGGAAGCTCTGGCGATCGGCCAGGGTTTCAGCCGCGCTGGCCAGGGCGCTCTCCAACACAAACTCGCTCACGCTGCGCTGGGCTGCCGCGGCTGCCCGCTGCAGGGTCTGCTTGGCACCTGGCGTCAGCCGCAGGTCGAGCTTCTCGCTTCTCGAAGGGGATGACGTCATCACGGCACCGTCTTTCGCCACCTTAGCCCCACCTGCCAGACAATGTCATGACAGCTCTGCAGGTCGTCAGCAGCAATACGCTTTCACGGATTGGCAGCAGGAGCGCCATGGCCTGCGTTTCAGCCACTGAAGCCCGCAAGCGGCTCCACGCCCTGATTGACGAGGTGGGGCAGTCCCATGAGCCGGTGCTGATCATTGGGAAGCAGGGCAACGCTGTTCTGCTGGGGGAAGATCACTGGCGCGCAATCTGGGAGACCCTGCATCTGGTCTCGATTCCTGGGATGCGCACGTCGATCCTCGATGGCATGGCCACCGAGGTGACTGAGTTGAGCCCAGAAGCGCTCTGGTGAGCACTGCCTACAGCAGCTGGCTGGCTGACCGAGCTATTGCCCGCCGAAGCAATTCAGCGAATACCTGTCACGTATTGGCAAAACAGCCAATACCTACCAGTCGCTGACAACCAGCCCGGCAACAGGAGGCATGGCCTCCTCCTCCCCCAGCGAACACGAGATCCAGCAGCGCATCCGCCTGGCCTGCGGCCGCGGAGCGGTGCGGCTCTGGCGCAACAACACCGGCGCCCTGGTTGACCAGCAGGGGCGCTTCGTGCGCTTCGGGCTGTGCAAGGGCAGCAGCGACCTGATCGGTCTGCGCTCCCTGGAAATCACCCCCGAGCTGGTCGGCCAGCGGCTGGCACAGTTCGTGGCCCTTGAGGTCAAGGCAGCCCAGGGCGTGCTCAGCCCGGAGCAGCGGGCCTTCCTGCGGCTGGTGCAGCAGCTCGGCGGCGTGGCCGCGGCCTGCCGCTCTGTGGAGGAAGCCGAGCAGTTGCTTGCCGTGCCGAGGCAAGTGCCGCTGGGACACTGATGGATCCGGCAGAAGTGCAGCAGCGGCTGAAGCGTCTCGCGCAGGCCCACCCCGGCGAGCACCCCTACACGCTTGCTCTGAGATTGCAGGCAGAGACAGGGAAGATCATCACTGGGCAGCTTGCCAAGCAGATCCTGCAGAGGCTCGGACAAGGTCAGACCTGATATGCCAGTACGTGTCAGGAGGTGACTAGGAGTGCCAAGTTTGCCGTATGGTTCGGGAAATCCCATTCAGGATCCTGAACGTGGCCATCACCTACGCGGAGCTGCTTGAGCGCCAGAAGGAGAACCGCGCAGCGTTCGGTCGGATGCTGCTGAATTGGCGAAGAACCAACGGCTGGACCCAGTACACCGCCTGCAGCTGGGCGGAGGAGGCCGGGTTCGAGGCGATCTCCTACGGCAACCTCTCGGTGATCGAGCAGGGCAAGGCCGGCGAGCTGCGCCAGAAAGCCTTCTGGCAGCTGGGTGAGATCAATCGCCGCATCGCCGAGAAGGACTGGGGCCCGGTCAAGAGCCAGGCGATCAAGGAAAAGCTCGAGGGCGCCATCCCGCTGGGTGACGACGACTGCCCGGCCTGGACGCCGCTGGAGCTCTGGGCCTGCTACTGCGGCCTGAGGGAGGTGCCGGAGGCCTTCCGCACCACTCCGGCGCCGACCGTTGGTCAGCGCAAGGCCACGGAGCTCTCCACCAAGTGGCGCAACCAGATGCGCCGGGTTGTCGACGAATACGGCCTTGAGCCCAGCGACGCCCTCAACTCCCTGGCGGTCGAGGCCAGCGAAGAGCACCGCAAGCGCTTCTTCGCCGTGCTCACAGGCTTCGGGGACTACAAGCCGGAGGAGCTGGCCCCGCTGTGGATCGAGGGCGACCTGTACCTGCCCAAGCGCTGGCTGGACCAGTGGGAGGCGGCCAACAGGAAGGGCAGCAAGCCCAGCGGGCGCAAAGGCAAGAAGCCAGTCACAGCGTGATGATTAGGAATTAACAGCCGCTGTGAGTGTGGCTATCAGTGAACAGTGCTAATTTTCGGATCAGCGGGCAACCGCCCGATTCGATCCGCCATGGTTCCACCATCCAGGCCCGCGATCGCCGAGCCCCTGCCGGCTGACCTGGGCCACGCCACCCCCGAGCAACAGCTCACCCATGCCCTGGCCAGCTTCCAGGCCGAGGTGTCCCCCATCACCGCTGCTGATCTGGCGGAGGTAGTGCACTCAGCCCGCCCCGCCTTCCGCAGCGGCATCGGCTGGTCCGCCCAACTGCGTGAGCAGCAAGGGCGCTCCAGGCTGCAGGTCACGGTGATGCATGTCGCCGGGGCCGAGCTCTGCAGTGAGTCCTGGGCAGATGAGGCCAGCGATCTGGCCGAAACCACCGGCCTGATGCTGGCGATGCTGCTGGGCATTCCTGTGTCTTCACAGGCTCGGGCTGTACAGCCCAATGCAGACACGGAAGAGCAGGCAACTGGAGAGCCTGATGTGGCTCTTGCACAGCAGGCTTGCCCAGATCGGCAAGCCAACGATCCGTCTCCACAGGAGCCAGTCCCCCTGGCTGACTCCAGTGCTGATGGCAGTCCCGCAGACGGTGATCCAGGCCTCGCTCCCCTCACCCCTGAGGAGGTCAGCGAGGTTCACCGCCGCGTCCTCGAGCTGCCCCAGGCAAGCCGTCAGGAGCTGACCAAAGCCTTCCGCGAGCACTTCCAGGTGCCGCGCAATGCCCGCTCCATCGGTGATCGCATCACCCAGCGGCAGCACAGCGTCTTCATCGAGCTCTTTCTCGCAGAAGCGCAGGGCCAGGTGCAGGCGACAGCTCCAGCGCAGCCAGGCCCATGAGCGAGAGCCATCGCCCCCGGCCGCCACGTCGCTACGGAGAGCAGCCCCGCTCTCAGGCTGGTCGCCACTTCATCCAGACCCAGGTGCGCACCGATGTGTACCTGCGGATCCGCGAGGTGATGGAGCGCCACAACATCTCAGCCAGCGGAGCGGTGCATCACCTGCTGCGCGAGCGCTTTGGCCTGCCGCCCCTGCCTCCCTTCGATCAACACAAGATTTCCACCGATTCATCCCATGGCTAAGGACATCTTCCGCAAGCCCCTCGCTGAAGTGCGTTGGGCTCACCTGATCACCCCCAGGCATCAGCTCGACAAGAGCAAACCCAAGGCCTGGACGACCGACCTGCTGCTCCCCAACGGAGACGAGAAGGCCCAATCCTTCCTGCTGGCGATGGAGGATCAGTTCATCGCCCTGCACGGCAGCCGCAAGCGCCGCGCCGAGAAGGGCTTCCCCTGGAAGCCCGACAAGGAGAAGCCCAGCGAGATCACCGTGGTGCGCTTCAAGGTGCCGCAGTTTCAGCGGCGCGATGGCTCGCTGTCCGAGGGACCCCGCATTGTCGATGCCAAGAAGCAGCCCTGGGATGGCGCCGCCATCGGCAACGGCTCCAAGGTTGTGGTGGCCTTCGACATCTACGACTGGGACGGCGAGAACGGCTGCGGCATGACCTTCCAGCCGCGCGCCGTCCAGGTGGTCGAGTTCGTGCCCTACGAGCAGGTCGACCCCACCGACGGGTTTGAGGAGGTCGAGGGCTACACCACCTCCGGCGCTGGTGCCGGTGATTGGAGCACTGGCGCTGCCGACGAGGTCGAGGAGCTGTTCTGATGCCACTCGATCGCCAGGACCAGAACGCCGGGGCCTGGAGGGGCAGGCCCCTTCATCGGCCCGGTCCACAGCTGCCTGCCTTCTGCCGCACCCGCCGGCCCACCACCGTGGCCGTCACGGCCAGCAGCCTCGCCTCACTGCGCGCTCTGGTGCTGCTGGGGCTGGCATTTCAGCTCAGCACCCTGCTTCTCGTGCTCGCCGGCCCCGTGCCGCCGCGGCCCATGGCCAGCACCAACACCGTTTTCCGACCCGATGCCGGCGCTGACGCCGGTGAGGTTCCCCCCGTGACACCGCTTTCAGACCGATGAACACCACAACCACGTCGTCAAATCCCTTTTCTCCTCTCGTTTCGATGGACCACCCTGCTCTGGTCTCCCGCTCCTGGAACGGAACGCCAATCTCTCGGCGAACTGTCGACGGCTACGTCAATGCCACGGCCATGTGCAAGGCGAACAAGAAGAGGTGGTCTGACTACCGGGAATCGGACCGCTGCCAGCTCTACTTGGACGCTCTGTCCCAAACAACGGAAATTCCGGTGTTTGATCTGATCCAGTCCCGCCAGGGGCACGGTGGTGGTACCTGGGTCCATCCCCAGGTCGCGGTGGATCTGGCCCGCTGGATCAGCGCGCCGTTCGCGGTGTGGATGGACGGCTGGTTTCTGGAGAGCCTCCAGCAGGCTCACCCGGCGCCGGTGGAATCGCCCCCGCCCCGGCTGCGAGAGGTCGAGGTGATCGCGCTGGTGGAACGCAGCATCGGCCTGTTTGAGCAGCTGGGCGGCCTCGATCAACGCGACCAGCTCCTGTTCAAGGACATCGTGCGCAGCAACGTGCTCACCGCGAGCTCGGGACTGCTGCCCGGCGCCCCGACTGACCAAGAGCTCACCCTGGGAGATGCCTGGAGGGAGGTGTTCCAGCAAGCGCTGCCGCGCAACCAGTTCTGCGCTGCCGGCAAGCTCGTGGCCAGGGCCTACCGCGAAGAGTTCGGCGAAGAGCCCCCTTGCCGCCAGCAGTTCGTTGATGGGGCCCCGCGACAGGTCAAGAGCTACCGGCGCTCCTGGCTGATTGAGACCCTCAAGCGCTTCCGCGCCCAGCTGGCAGGGGGCTGATGGAGACGCCGACAACTTCATCGCGCCAGCGGGTCTGGGTCACAACGGCAGAAGCGTGCACAGCTCTGGGGATGAGCCGCGAAACCCTCCGCCAGCTGCGGCTGCGCGGGGTGCTCACCCCGGGCAAGCACTACCGCCGCTGGGGCTGCACTCAGGGCCGAGGCCCACTGCAGTGGCACCTCGAGAACGTCGAGGCCACCATCACAGGCTGGAGCAGGAAACATCTGCGCCTTTGATGCCTTATCTGCCCGATCGCGGGGGTGGCAGAGCACTCAGAGAGAGGAACAACCGCTCTGCTCGACCTGGCAGGGGCCGGAACCCCATCGACGCGTAGAAGCTGTGGAGGCGTGCGCGTTCCGCGTCTCCAGCGGCGCCCGCCACATCGAGCAACATCAGCCGCACCCCGAGGATCTGCCCCGCCCGCTGGCACTGCTGCATCGCATCCACCAGCAGGATGCGCCCCAACCCCTGGCCTTGGTGTCTCCCGTCGACAGCGAGGTGACTGAGAAAAACGCCTGGAATCAGATTCGAGCGTGGTGCCCGCGGGACAGCATCGGCAGGCACATCGGCCACGCCGATGGCATGGGCATTGATGGCGTAGAAGCCGAGACAGGCCCGAGGTTCTCCTGCCTGGGCGGTGTCAGTGGCGACGTAGAGCCGGGTGTAGCCATCACGCTGCTGGCGCTTGGCGGTGCGGCGCAGAAAGTTGTCCTGGCTGTCGCTGCCGCAGCGGAAGTCTTTGGTGTCGTGCAGGCCAGGGTCAAAGGCTTCGATCCGGTAAGCCACCGGTTCAGGAGCGCACGACCTGGTCCTGGTGCAGCCGCCAGGCTTCTAGCAGAGCGGGCGTTGGCGCGGTCTCTTCGTCGAGGGCGGCGAGCAGAGCCTGGTGATCGCCCTGGCTGAGCAGGGTCTGCTGCCTGCCACTGAGCAGCTCCTGGGCACGCGCATACGCCGACATGACCACGAAGGCGGAGGCCTCGATGCCCATCAGGTCAGCCGCGGCCTCAATGCTGGCCTTCACCGAGGGCTTGGTGCGCTGGTCCATCCGAGCCGAGCGGGGCTCGTCGATCGCTTCGATCGCCGCATGGAGCGCGGTCTCGACCGGTGACATGGCACCACAGAGAGCGACTTCATCATTGTACGGGGCATGGCCGTACATGTCCTCCATCTGGGATGGGCAGCCGCGTCGAGGTCAGCTCATACCCCATCGCCCGACTTGATTACCCATAAGCCTCCGCAACCCTGAGATCCCGCTCCGTGCAGGGCATGCAGCAACAGACCGCATTGGCAATGCGATCAGTCATCGCAACCATCGAGAAGCGCCGGTTGAACCGGAAGCAGAAGCCGCCCAGGTAGCGCCTGGCGTACTTGTCGAAATTGAAAGCGTGGAAGGTGCCGTTGAAGCCGGTCTTGAGGTTGCCCAGCACGGTGTTGATCCAACGGAACTGCGGCAAGTCGTTTGGGTGCTTCCCACCGGTGACGATGGCGTGATGGCTGCAGCCTGCCGTGGTCACGGCACGAAAGCAGGCCAGGCCATCGGAGAGCACCTGACTGCCGGGCGCCAGATGGCGCTTGGCCCACTCAGCGATGGCCTCTGAGCTGAAGCCACTCACGGCTGTGATCCTGGCGTGAATCAGCCGGCCCGCCTCATTCAAGGAGACGGCCGCGACGATGGGGATCTTGTTCTCTGAACCCCGACCTGCCTTGCCGCCCGGCAGTTCTCCGCCGAGGTAGGAATCATCGATCTGGACTTTTCCCCGCAGCAGGTAAGCCTCCTCCCGATCAGCCATCGCCCGCAGAATCTTGTGGTGCAGCAGCCAGGCGGTGTCGTAGTTCACGCCCAGGTGGCGGCTGAGCTCCAGCGAGGAGATCCCTGTTTTGGCCTGCCCGATCATGTAAAAGGCCAGAAACCAGGTGGTCAGAGGCAATTTCGTGGCCTGCATGATCGTGCCAGCCGTGAGCGTGGCCTGATGGCCGCAGCTGCGGCACTGATAGCGCTTGAGCCTGCGGCCATAGACCAGCCCATGCTCATGGCCATTGCAGCGGGGACAGCGGAACCCACCGGGCCAGCGCGCCTTCTCCAAAGCAGCCTCACATTGCACCTCGGTGCCGTAGAGCCGCTGGAAGTCAGGCAGTGAAAGGCCTTTCTGGAACTGGATGACGTTGCGCGCCATGACTGAACTGGTATGTGCGTACCAGTCTACGGCCCAGGCTCGCGGTGCGCGGAGCGAGCTGGGTAATCAAGTCGCCCGATAGCCCCGCAGCCTCCGCTCCCACATGCGTTGCGGCACCGGATGGCCGAGATCGAGCCAGTCGATGATGCGGACGCTGGTCTTGCCGCTCTGCTGCCGGTGCAGCCGGCCGGCGTATTGCTGCAGCGTGCCTTTCCACGACACGGGCATCGCCAGCAGCAGGGTGTCGAGCGGCGGATGGTCGAACCCTTCCCCCACCAGTCGCCCGGTGGCCAGCACGATGCGGGGCGCATCAGGAGCCAGCTGCTCCAGCGCGGCCAGGGTGGCGCTGCGCAGGCGTGCGCTCAGGCGACCATGCAGCAGAAACAGGTTTGGCACCTGCTCGGCCAGCGCGCGGGCGATCCCTGTGATGTGGTCCGTCCGCTCACTCAGCAGCAGCAGCTTGCGACCATCGCCCCAGCAAGTCAGCGCCGCCGCCACAATCTGATCGGTTCGGTGTTGGTCTTCCGCCAGCCGGCGCATCAGCTCCTGGATCGGCAGATCGGCCGGTAGTGCTGGGAGCTGATGGGTGCGGCTTACCAGTTCCAGGGTCTGGGGCGCCCCGGCAGGTCGCTGGGCGGTGTGGCGAATGGGGCCGCACTGCATGAACAGGATCGGCTGCAGGCCGTCGCGGCGCACCAGGGTGGCCGACAGGCCCAGCACGTGGCGGGCCTTCACCTGCCTGAGGATCGTTTCAAAGGAGGAGGCGGCGATGTGGTGGCACTCGTCGACGATCACCTGCCCGTAGCCCTGCACCACAGGGTTCACCTCTCCCTTCCGCACCAGCGACTGCATCACGGCGATGTCGAGCTGGCCGGTGGGCTTGGCTTTGCCTCCACCGATGCAACCGATCGCCTCAGGAGTGACATCCAGAAAGGATTGGAGCCGCTCCTGCCATTGGCGCAGCAACTCCGCCCGATGCACCAGCACCAGGGTGTTGACCCTGCGGCGCGCCAGGATCGCTGCTGCCACCACCGTTTTCCCGAAAGCCGTCGGTGCCTGCAGCACTCCGATGTCATGGCGCAGCATCGCTTCGACGGCGGCCTCCTGGTCAGCGCGCAGCTGGCCCGTGAACGCCATCTCCATCGGTGAGCCGTCCTGGCGTTCATCCACCAGCTCCCAGTTGATCCCCAACTCCTGCAGCAGGGTCTGCACGGGTTCGAGGCAGCCCCGCGGCAGGGCAATGTGCTGGGGAAAGTTCTCGGCGCAGCCGATCACCCGCGGTTTGTCCCACACCGACAGGCGCATCGCCTGGGCCTTGTAGAAGGCAGGGTTGGCGAAGGCGGCGAGGCGGATCAGGCGATTGAGCAGTGGCTGCGGCAGGCTCGAGCGCTCCACATAGAGGCGATCAGCCAGGGTGAGCGTGAGTGAGGTGGGCAGCGGTCCCCTGATCGCTGGAGCCGCCTGATGCGGTTTCCATGGGGTCGCCAGGTCCTCCTCGTCGATGAACGCCAGATCGAGAGGATGGGCACCGCCCGTGGCGCTCTGGATCAAGGTCTGCAGCCCTGCCACCGACAGCCTCTGCAGGGTTGCCAGATAGGCCCACTGATCGGGATAGGGCTTCAGGTCGTCATCCACAAACACGCTGCAACCCCGCTGCCGGGCTTCCTTCTGCAGCGGCAGGGCGATCAGGTTGCCGAAGCCCCCCTTCGGCATGGTGTCCTGATTGGGGAACAGCCGGTCGTAGGAGCTCAGCTGCAATTGGCGTGACGCAGCGCAGGTGTGACTGATCAGGGCGGCCCCGAGCTGGCGGGCCTCACGGGCCGGAACAGCCTCCTCAAAGAACACCCACACATGTGCCCCCTCCCCGGAGCGGGAGATCTCCAGGGCCGCCGGCACATCCAGATCCCGGCAGGAGCGCAGAAAGGCCCGGGCATCGTCACGCCAGTCCTGCTCGTCCAAGTCGACGGCCAGCAGGTGGCAGTGGTCGTTCTCCAGCAGGGGGTAGAGGCCGATGGTGTGGTCTCCGGCCAGATGGCCGTAGATCGCCGCATCGCTGAGCGGCAACAGCTCCCGGTGGCTGCAGTCGCGGCACGCCACACGAGGCTTCTCGCAGAGGCCTGGGCGCCACTCATTGGCGCAGGCCGGCGCATAGCCCGATCGCCCGCTGGTCCTGCTCTCCCAGCGCAGGGCGTAGATGTCATCACGACCGCGGAACAGACGCCGGTACAGGGCCACCTTCTGCTGCACTGAACCGGGGGCACTGCCAGCAGGCTGGGCTGAGTCCGGGGTTGGCTCCGATCTGGGTTGTTCGGTGGAGCGCCAGGCAATGCCGTGAGCCTCCAGCAGGGCAATCAGCCTGCTGTTCTCCAGGCGGAGCTGATCCAGCTCGGATGGCTTGGAGTCGGCCATGAGGAGAGGTCTCAGCGCTGGTCAACCTGGAGGTAGACAGCATTACGCCACTGCTGACCCACCGCCACGAAAAGGACCGGCACCTCGTGTGACCCGCACCTCGACCACCAGGAGGAAGCCCGCGGTGCGGAGCTTGATCCTGGTGCGATCACTGCAGCCCGGGATCCTGCCGGCGGGAATCAGCTGCTCGATCAGCCGTTCGGCCCACCCTCTTGCAGATGCTGCGGATGCTGCGATTATTTCGATTACTGTGCGAGTGGCCCTCCCCCGTTGCCCATGGCCGTCGCTCTCCCAAGCTCCATTGAGCCCGTGATCCCCACGGCTGAGGCGGCTGAGGCCGCAGGGGCGAGCTTGCGAGATCTCGCCGGCTTCCGTGCCAGCCACGGTCTGCGCCAAGCCAGCCTCTCCCTGGACCTGGACGATGGACAGCGCGCATCTGTCCCAATCCCGGCCGCAGTGCTGGAATTGCTCCAGGGAATCCTGGTGCAGATGGCCCAGGGCAATGCCGTCACCCTGGTGCCGGTGCATGCCGAGCTCACGACCCAGCAGGCCGCCGATCTGCTGAATGTGTCGCGGCCCTTCCTGATCGAGCGGCTGGAGCAAGGGGAGATCCCCTTCCGCAAGGTCGGCACCCACCGGCGGATCCGCCTGGCCGACCTGATGGCCTACAAGCACGACATCGACCAGCAGCGCGGAGCGGCACTGGATGAGCTGGCGGCCCAGGCCCAGGAGCTGGGCATGGGCTACTGAGGTGAATCGCTTCACGGTCGTCTACGACGCCTGCGTTCTATATCCAGCGCCACTTCGCGACCTGCTGATGCGCCTGGCGCTCACGGATCTCTACCGGGCTCGATGGAGCGATCAGATTCATGAGGAGTGGATCACGGCCGTGCTGCGGAACCGGCCTGATCTCTCCAGAGAACAGCTGGAGCGCACCCGCTCGCTGATGAATGCTCACGTGCGTGATGCGCTGGTGGATGGCCATCAGAGCCTGATTCCAGCCCTGGAGTTACCGGACCCGGATGACCGCCATGTTCTGGCAGCCGCCATCAAGTGTGGAGCCGATCTGATCCTCACCTTCAACCTGGATGATTTCCCGGAGCACGTCCTGGCGAGCTACGGCCTTGGTGCCTGCCATCCCGATCTGTTTCTGGTGGACCAGCTGAACCTGGATGCCGAGCGGGTGTGCATGGCGATGCGGCAGCACCGAGCCAGCCTCAGGAACCCACCCAAGTCAGTTGAGCAGTACCTGGTCACCCTGGAGGAACAGGGTCTGAGCAAGTTCTCGGAGGCCGTGCGGCACTACGCCGCTGAGCTCTGAGCGCGTAGCCCCTGGCCCAGCCGTAGTTCTGCCTTGGCGAAGGCGTCATCCACCACGTCATCCCCGCACCAGCGGCTGTAGGCCGCCAGATGGGTCTGCACGCTGTGGCCCATGGCCGCGGCCACCACCTTGGGCGGCAGGTCGCAGATCACGTGGGCTC
Organism: Synechococcus sp. CBW1108; assembly: GCF_015840335.1. Lineage (NCBI taxonomy): Bacteria > Bacillati > Cyanobacteriota > Cyanophyceae > Synechococcales > Synechococcaceae > Synechococcus > Synechococcus sp. CBW1108. The sequence continues at coordinate 2,020,493 of NZ_CP060395.1, read as the reverse complement.
GGTGGGCGTAGCCGTGCCGGCAGGAGTAGGGAACCAGCTTCTCCCCCTTCGCCTCGTACTCCCGGCGAAGCTCTTTCCAGAGGGGCCGGTTCATCAGGTAGTGGCCCACGTAGCCGCCACCCAGGCCAGGCTGCATCGGCGGCAGCTCCTGGGTTGGGAAGCGTTCCTCAAGGCGCCAGCCATCTGCCCAGTCATCACAGGGCAGCATCCGCAGCACCCGCGGACGGGTCTTGCCGCGGGAGGCGACCTTTTCATACGTGCACCAGAGCCGGCCCTGGCGGATCTGCAGGTGCTGCAGCTCTTCTGGCCTCAGCCCATAAGCCGCCATCAGCTGAAAGGCAAAACGCCAGCGGGCATCAGGGATGGCCCGCACCAACGCAAGAGTGTGTTCCACCTCCAACGGCGTCGTGATGGCTTTCGCTGCACGCGATCGGCCCACGAACACCGACAGGTCTTGCGGCGGCTCCCAGTCCTCACCCAGCCGTCGCTCCGCCACGGCCCAACGCAACAGGGCAGCGGTCGACTGAATCTGGATCTGACGGGTGCGCCCGCCTGGCTTATCCGCCCAGATTCTGGCCAGGGCCTCCAGCAGCTGCTTGGCGTTCTGCGGCGGGGCCGCCACTGCCACGGCACCGAGCACGTGGTTCATGTGGTGCCGGTAGACCCGATGCCAGGTCGATGGCTTGATCTCGCCACTGATCAGCTTGTGCTCCCGGAAGGCTGCAATCAAGGCATCCCAGTCCCCAGGAGCGTGGAACGCCGCACCACCTCGATGCCTGGCGCGACCACCCTGGCTCGATGCCGATCGGAGCACTGCCGCCCCATCGGCGCCCTGCTCCTCCGCACGGGGCATCCGGGCAACGCAGGCATCAGGCTCGATGCCCTGCTGGAACTCGTCGTAGACCTGAACCACGGCGTCGCGGATCTGATCGACCTGATCGCACTCCCAGGGGATCGGCAGTAGCACCTGGCGGCGCTTGCCCCACCAGCACCAGCAGCGATGTTCAGGCGCGCATGACCACGGTGATTCAGCACCGTCCAGCCCCTGCGGCAGCCCCTTTGAGACAGCGCGTGAGACACGACGGCCCTGATCGTCACCTCCCAATCACGGGCCGCGGGCATGTGAGACGTTTGGTGAGATGTTTCGTCTCACAGCCTGGCACGGCCAAACAGGGAGCGGCAAAGACTGGAAGCCCTAACGCCAGTCGCAGCATGGGCTTGGAACCGAAAACCCTTGTTGAGAAAAGGAAGCGGGCGGCGGGAATCGAACCCGCATCATCAGCTTGGAAGGCTGAGGTTTTACCACTAAACTACGCCCGCAGCAGTAGATAAATACTACATCGCCATGGGGCCCCCGGCAGGAGGCTTGCTTCCCTCGTCTCCTGCATTATGACTCGATCACCCCGCCTATCCAGAACTGCCGTCTGTGACGCCTGACCCCAGCGCGGCAACGAACCCAAGCCTGGGCAAGTCGGCCCGGCGAAGACTGCTCTGGAGCTATGGCCTCGGCGATATCGGCACCGGCATGGCCGCCACCCAGCTGGGCTTCTATCTATTTGTCTTCTACACGGGCGTAGTGGGGCTGCCGGCCTGGATGGCGGGCCTGGTGCTGATGGTGCTCAAGGTGTGGGATGGCATCAACGACCCCCTGGTGGGCTGGCTGAGCGACCACACCAAACACCCCTGGGGGCCGCGCCTGCCCTGGATGGCCGGCAGTGCCATCCCCCTGGGCATGGCCCTGGTGGCGATGTGGTGGGTGCCGCCTGGGAGTGACTGGCAGAAGTTCACCCTACTGGTGCTGATCCAGCTGGTGGCCATGGGCCTCTACACCTGCGTCAACCTGCCCTACTCGGCCCTCGCCTCGGAGCTCACCGGCTCCACCCAGCTGCGCACCGAACTGAATGCAAGCCGGTTCACCGGCTCAATCCTGGCGGGCCTGGCGGGCCTGGTGCTGGGGGCCCTGCTGGTGGGCCAGGGAGCGCCGGGCTACCTGCGCATGGGCTGGGTTTCCGGGCTGCTGCTCACGGTTTTCACCCTGCTGTGCTGCTGGGGGCTGGCTCCCTTCGCACGCACCTGCCAACGGCCCAAGGGCCAGCCGGAGCCGCTGGGCCGCCAGCTGAGACGGCTGGCCGGCAACCCCCGTTTCCTCAAAGTGCTGGGCCTCTACCTGCTGCTGTGGTGCGCCCTGCAGCTGATGCAGCCGGTTTCACTGATTTTCCTGGCCGTGGTGATGCACCTGCCTGAAAGCTGGAGCACCTGGATCCTGATCCCCTTCCAACTGAGCGCCCTGGTGGGATTGCAGCTATGGAGCCGGGTAGCGGGCCGCCATGGCCGGGTCTGCGCCCTGCGCTGGGGCACCGGCCTCTGGATCGCCGGCTGTCTGGCGGCCATGCTGCTGATCCCCATGGATTCCAGCGCAGCTCCCCTGGCCACGGCCAGTAACAGCCTGGGGCTGGCCCTGCTCGTGCTCACGATCGTGGTGATTGGCCTCGGGGCCTCCACTGCCTATCTGATCCCCTGGGCCCTGCTGCCCGATGCGATCGATGCGGACCCCGACCAACCGGCAGGCCTCTACACGGCCTGGATGGTGGTGACCCAGAAACTGGGCATCGGCGTAGCCGTGTTCGCCCTGGGCAATGTGCTCAGCTGGAGTGGCTACCAGGCCAGTGAGGGACTGGTTCAGCCAGGCTCAGCCCTCACCACGATCCGCCTCTGCATGGGCCTGATTCCGGCGGTTCTGATCGCTGCCGGCCTCCTGGTGATGCGACGCTGGCCTGAGAAGGGTCTGCACCGCCGGCCGGCATCGCCATCACCATGAAGCGTCCCGCCTGGTTCAAGACCCCCCGCTGGCTCTCACGCCTGGGCTCCAGCCTGCTGGTCGGCGGCCAGGCGGTGAGTGCCGTCGCCAAGGGCCGCATCGGCTTCAACGATCTGATGCAGGAGCTGATGGAGGCCGGCCCAGGCAGCTTTCTGATCGTGCTGATCACCGCCCTGGCAGCCGGCACGGTGTTCAACATCCAGGTGGCAGCGGAGCTGAGCAAACAAGGCGCCAGCGCCACCGTGGGGGGGCTGCTGGCCCTGGGGCTGTCGCGGGAAATAGCGCCCTTGCTCACCGCCACCCTGCTCACGGGCAAGGTGGCCACGGCCTATGCGGCCCAGATCGGCACCATGAAGGTGACCGAGCAGATCGACGCCATCACCATGCTGCGCACCGACCCGGTCGAATACCTGGTGGTGCCCAGGGTGCTGGCCATGGTGATCATGGCGCCGGTGCAGTGCCTGCTCTTCTTCTGGGTGGGGATCTGGTCAGGCCAGGTAAGCAGCACGATCCTTTACAGCATCCCCCCATCGGTTTTTTGGAACTCCGTGCGCACCTGGATGGAGCCCGACGACCTGCCGTCGATGCTGCTGAAGGCCCTGGTCTTCGGCCTACAGATAGCCGTGATTGCCTGCGGCTGGGGCCTGACAACCCGCGGGGGCCCAAAGGAGGTGGGCACCAGCACCACCGGGGCCGTGGTGATGATCCTGGTCACCGTCGCCCTGATGGACGCCCTGCTCACCAAATTGCTTTTCGGCTGATGCCCTCCCCCAACTCCCCCACTGGCGATATGGAGCTGAGCCCTGGCTCCAGCGGCGTGGTGCTGGCGCCCAGCTACGGCGTCGCCCTTGGGGTGATCGGGCTGGCCCTGGCCGCCCTTGGCCTCCTTCCCCTCTGGAGCGGCGCACCCTGGTTGAGCCTGTCGGTGGCGCTGTTGGGCCTGTTTTTGCTATTGCAGACAAGCCTGTTGCGGCTGGAGTTTGGCGGCGATGCCATGCTGGTATGGCGCCAGCAGACCCTGCTGCGCAGCTTCCCCTATGCCGAATGGCTGGGCTGGAAACTGTTCTGGCCAGGGTTGCCCGCGTTGTTTTACTTCCGTGAGCAGCGCAGCATCCACCTGCTGCCAATGCTCTTTGATGCCGCCACCCTGCGGGAGCAACTAGCCCAGCACCTGGGCCAACTCAACGCAGCGGAGCGTTCCGATTCCGATCGCGATGACTGACGACCCCAGCCCCGAACAAGCCTGGAGCGACCTGGCCCTCACTGAACTGCGCGAGCGTCGCGAGGCGTTGCTGCAGGAAATCGGCCAGCTGGAAACCCGCCGCAGCCAGATCCAAAAAGAGATCGAAACCAGCTTTGCCGGCCAGGCCGATGCCATGGCCAGGCGCATCAAGGGCTTCCAGGACTATCTGGTGGGCGCCCTGCAGGACCTGGCCGTGGCGGCTGAGCAGGTGGAGCTGGTGCCCCAGCAGCTGCTGGTGCAGCCTTCTCCCCTCGATCATCCTGCCCCAACCGGCACCAGCCCCGAACCAGCCCCCGCCGGGCCTACAACAGGACTGTTCAGCCAGGATGAAGCCCTGATCCGCGAGCGTCTGGCGGGCTTCGGCGGCCAGCCCGATTTCTACGCCGATCCCTGGCAGTTGCGCCGCACCCTGGACCCCGGCGGTGCCGCCCTGCTCGCAGACTGGTTTTTTAGTCAGGGGGGCAGGGGTGCCCAGGCCAGCTGCGGCAGCCGCAGCCGCAACGCCCTAGTGGCCGCCGCTGCCATCGCCATCCTGGGGGAGCTCTACGGGGAACGCTTCCAAACCCTGGTGCTGGCAAGCCAGCCCGAGCGCCTGGGCGAATGGCGTCGCGGTCTGCAGGACTGCCTGGGCCTGGAGCGGGAGGATTTCGGACCCTCCAGCGGCATCGTCCTGTTCGAGCGGGCCGATGCCCTGGTGGAACGGGCCGACCGACTCGAGGAGCGAAACGAGCTGCCCTTCATCGTGATCGATGCCGGCGAACTGACCATTGAGGTGCCAATCCTGCAGTTCCCCCTTTGGCTCACCTTCGCCGCAGGTCCCGGCGAGATCGACAGCGACGCAGCCTATTGAGCGAACCGCCATAGCCCATATCACCAGGCTCCCATCGCCATGCCACTGATCACCATGACCCTGATCACCCTGCCCCTGCTGTTCGCTGGCTACCTGCTCGGCTCCATCCCCAGCGGCTACCTGGCGGGGCGCTGGCTGGCGGGGCTGGATATTCGCCGCGAAGGATCGGGATCCACCGGAGCCACCAACGTGCTGCGGGTGGTCGGCAAGGGCCCGGCACTGGCGGTGTTTCTGGTGGACGTGCTCAAGGGTGCGGCTGCCGTGCTGCTGGCCAAGGCCGTGCTGGATCCCCTGGGTGTGGGGGTGGTGCTGGCCGGTCTGGCGGCCCTGGCAGGCCACATCTGGCCGGTGTGGCTGGGCTGGAAAGGGGGCAAGGCGGTGGCCACCGGGCTGGGCATGCTGCTGGGCCTCACCTGGCCGGTGGGCCTGGCCTGTTTCGGCATCTTCCTGGCCGTCCTCAGCCTCGGCCGGATCGTGTCCCTGGCCAGCGTGGTGGCCGCCCTGGCCCTGCCGCTGCTGATGCTGGGCTGGTTTGCCGACCAAAACCTGGCGCCACGCTGGCCCTACCTCTCCCTGGCCTTGCTCACCACCGTACTGGTGGTGTGGCGCCACCGCAGCAACATCGAGCGACTGCTAGCCGGCACCGAACCCAAACTGGGCGCCCCAAAACCCTGAGGCTGGGGCTGGGGCTCTGGAGGCGCTGGTGCGGTTCAGCCCAGCTCGCGACTGCGCTGGGCTGCGGCCAGCACCGCCTCAATCAGGGCCGAGCGCAGGCCGGCCTGCTCCAATTGGCGCAGGCCGGCGATCGTGGTGCCACCCGGAGAGCTCACCATGTCCTTGAGCTCTCCTGGATGGAGGTTGCGCTCCAACATCAACTTCGCACTGCCCGCGAGGGTCCTCGAGGCCAGCTGCTGGGCCAGGAGCCGTGGCAATCCCGCTGCTACGGCGCCATCGGCCAGGGCCTCGGCCACCACCGCCACAAAGGCCGGCCCGGAGGAGGTGAGCGCCAGAAAGGCATCCAGCTGAATTTCGGGCAGCTCATAGACCTCACCCACCTGGGCAAACAGCTGTTCCACCCAGCGACGTTGGCCAGCGGGCACTACCTGGGCAAAGGCCAGGCCCGTGAGCCCGGCTCGCACCAGCGCCGGGGTATTGGGTACGGCCCGCACGCACTGCCATCCGGGGAAAAGGCGCTGTAGGCGCTCCAGGGACACCCCGGCCAACACCGAGATCAGCAGCCCGCCGGAGCCAGCGGCAGCAGCTTGGGCAGCCCCCTCGAGCTGCTGGGGCTTGACCGCGAGCAGCACCACCGGCGCTGACCAGGCAGCCTGGGGGTCGGTGGCCACGTTGAGGCCATGGGCCCGACGCAACATTTCAGCCGAGGCCTCACTGGCCACAGCAGCTCGCACGTCCCCGGGCTGAACAAGCCCAGCCTCCAGCAGGGGAAACAACAGGGCCTGGGCCATGCGGCCCAGGCCCACCACGCCAAAGCTGGGCGCCATCGGGTGGCCTAGAAGGCGCTTGCCTGGCGACCCCAAGCCGGGCTGGGTGCGGCCACCGGCTCGGGACTATCCACGCCGCGGCTCAAGGTGGTGGGGGAGGAGGCCTCCTCGCTGGAGGCGGTGGTGACCGTTACGCAGCTGGGCGCAAACAGGAAAATGCTTTCGCCCACTCGCTCTTGCTGGCCATCGATGGCGAAGGTGCCGCCAGCTACGAAGTCCACGGAGCGCTGGGCCTGGTCAGGCTCCATCATCGTGAGATTGAGAATCACGGTCTTGCGTTCCCGCAGGGCCTCGATTGCCCGGGGCATTTCATCAAAACTGCGCGGCTCCATCAACATCAGCTCTGCACCGGCCGTCGAAAGGCCCGGCATGCCGATCACATTGGTGCCCGCGAAGGGGTCGTCTGCGGTGAAATCGGAGCTCAAAACCAGGGGACTTGAGCGGATGGGCGGGGTGGGCTCGGGCAGCTCCCCGCCGTCATAGTCGAGCTCATCGTCGTAGTCGCCGTCGAGATAGTCGTCTCCTGAGACAACGGCACGCAGACGGGAAAACAACGACACAGAGCGAACCTCGCAGGATGCTTCCACATAAATAGCGTCCCACACCAATGGCGGCAAGGCTTTCCGCTGCAATTGGCCGCCAGGTCAGCTAGCCAGAACCGGCCGCTCCCCGAACAGAAGGCCGCCGATCCGCACCCAGGTGCTGCCCGCCGCGGCCGCCTCTTGCCAGTCGCCACTCATCCCCATCGAACATTCCGGCAGCCCCAGGGCCCCGGCCAGGGCGGCACATTCGCGATACAGGCTGCCGCGCTCACCAGGGCTGAGTCCCAGGGGGGCAATGGTCATCAGGCCCACCGATCGCAACGGCGCCAGGCAACTGAGCTCGGGCCAGTGCTGCTGGAGCTCAGCTGGTTCAAAGCCAGTCTTGCTGGGATCGGGCCGGAACTTCACCTGAAACAGCACCGCCGGAGCGCGATGCTCCTCCGCCGCGATTCGGGCCAGGCGACGGGCCAGGGCAAGGGAATCGAGGGAGTGGATCGTGCCGAATTGGCGCACCACCGCGCGGGCCTTGTTGGCCTGAAGGCGGCCGATGAAATGCCAGTCGAGGGGTTCAAGATCGGCAAGCTCGGCCTGCTTGACCGCTGCCTCCTGGAGCCTGCTCTCGCCGAAACTGCGCTGGCCCGCAGCCACCGCCTCCCGGATTCGGGCGACCGGCTGGCCCTTGCTCACTGCCAACAACCTGCAGCCGGGGGGCAGGCTGGCGCGCACCAAGGCGAGTTGCTCAGATAAAGGTTTGGTCAAACAACTGGCGCCAATGGGCTTGGGCCTCAGGGCAATCGCGACGGGCCCGGGCCAGATTCTGCTCGGCATAGTGGCGGGCATCCATCAGGGGCACCACCTCAAAACTGGCTCCCTTGGACTGCAAAGTCACCACAAAGAAAATGCGCTGGGCATAGAGGGTGGCGTAGAGGTCCTTGCCCTCGGCCACCGCAGCCACCCGGTAAAGCATCCCGAAGGTGGGATGGTTGAGATAGCGCTCGGGAATCGCAAATGCGCTGCTCACCAATACGCTGCTCACCAATGCGGTTGTCTGGGGGCCATTAAAGGTCACCGACTTTCCAGCGCAGTCCCAGCAGCACCAGCAGCCACGCCGCCGCCGAGGCATTGAGCAGCTTCTGCACCACTCCACCGCCCTGGGGCCTGGGCAGCTGATCGGGCGGCAACCAGCAGCCCCCTCGGGCCAGCAGGGCTTCAGCCCCCTGCTCGGCGCGCAGCAGCACGTTGGCCAGCAGCCGCTCGCCGAGGGCGAGCACCAGGCCCAGGCCGGCCTTCCAGCCCAGGCGCTTGAAATTCACTGCCCTGGTTGCAACAGATCGCAATAGGTTTTGCAGTTCTTCCTGCACCAGGGGCAGAAAACGCAGCGCCAGCAGCAGCGTGAAACCGAGCCGCTCCACCGGCCAGCCCAGCCGGCCCAGGGGGGCCAGCAACCAGCCAATCGCCCACACCAACTGCTCCGGAGAAGTGCTCAGCAGCAACAGGTTGGCGCTGTGAATCAACGTGAACAACAACGTGGCGCCGTTGAGGCCGAGCTCGGCCGAGCGCCGGGTCACCACCAGGGGACCCTGGCGGAAAAGCACCCAGGCGGCGCCGGAACGTTCCGGCGGCTGGCTACCGGGGGGGCCGGGCTCGATGCGCAGCTCCGCCGGTGGGCGCTGCAGCTGCCCCGGCGGCAGGGAGCCGGCCGGCAGGAAAGCCGCCAGGCCACCCACCAGCAGGGCCAGGGCCAGCAGCAGCGGCACGCTGCGGCGCCAGAGCCGCCAGCTCAGGCCGCTGAGGGCGGTGATCAACAGCAGTAGACCCACCAGGGCCAGGCGCCAGATCGGCCCGGCCAGGATCGGGGTCATCAGGAAGGCCAGGGTCCAGGCCAGCTTCAGGCGGGGATCCAGCCGTCGCAGCCAACTGCCGCCCCCGGCCTGATCAGCCGGATCCGGGACAGCGAACTGCCCGATCGGGATCTGGCGCAGGAAGTCCACTCAGCTGCCCCCCAACAGCCAGGCCTCAGCGACCACGAGTCTGGCTGCGGGCCAGTTCCTTCTCGGCATCGCGCTGTTGTTTGCCGCGCCAAAAAAGCTTGATGGGTGTGCCCTCAAAGCCCAGGCCCTCGCGGATCTGGCGCTCCACATAGCGGCGATAGGTTTCACCAAACAGCTTCGGCTCATTGACAAACAACGTGAAGCTGGGGGGCCGCACCGCCACCTGGGTGCCGTAATAGAGACGCCCCTGGCGGCCGCCGCGGCTGGTGGGCGGCGAGCGCCAGCTGAGGGCCTCGGTGAGCACCTCGTTCACCACCGAGGTGGTGACGCGGCGGCGGTGCTGCTCCACCGCCAGCAGGGCCAGGGGGAAGACCGCCTGAACCCGCTGGCCGCTGAGGGCCGAGGTGAACAGCATCGGCGCCCAGTCGAGGAAATAGAGCTTGGCGCGGAGTTCCTTCTCCATCGCCGGCATGGTGTGGCTGTCCTTCTCGATGGCGTCCCACTTGTTGACCACCACCACGCAGGCGCGGCCATCTTCTTCAATGCGGCCGGCCAGGCGCTGATCCTGCTCGGTGACGCCGTCGAGGGCATCGATCACCAGCACGCACACATCGGAGCGCTCGATCGCCTTGAAGCTGCGGTTGATGCCGAAATATTCGGGCCCGTAGCTCACCGAGCGACGGCGGCGGATGCCCGCCGTATCGAGCAGTTTCCAGGTTTTGCCCTCCCGCTCAATCGTGGTGTCGATCGTGTCGCGGGTGGTGCCACGAATCGGGCTGACGATCGCCCGGTTCTCGCCGCAGACTGCGTTGAGCAGGCTGGATTTGCCCACGTTGGGGCGGCCGATGATCGCCAGCTGGATCGGCTCCTCCGCCTCCTGTTCTTCGCTGGCAGGCAGGAAGCTGAGCACCTGGTCAAGCAGGTCGCCGGTGCCGGCGCCGTGGATGGCCGAGATCGGGTAGGGCTCGCCCAGGCCCAGGCCCCAGAACTCCGCCGCCATGGCCAGACCCGCATCCGGCGACTCGCACTTGTTCACCGCCAGCAGGGTGGGCACCCCCTGGCCCCGCAGCCATTCGGCGATCGACTGATCGGCAGCCGTGCAGCCCTGCTGACCGTCGACGATCACCAGGGCCACGGCCGCTTCTGCCAGGGCCAGGCCCACCTGCTCGCGAATTTCGGGCAGGAATTCGCTGTCGTCGTCGAACACCAGGCCACCGGTGTCCACCACCCGGAAACTGCGATCACCCCAGTAGCCCTCCTGGTAGGTGCGATCGCGGGTCACGCCGGGCTGGTCGTGCACGATCGCTTCGCGGCTGCGGCAGAGCCGGTTCACCAGGGTGGATTTGCCCACGTTGGGGCGGCCAATAATGGCAACGACCGGCAAGGCCAAAGCAGGTATCACAACAACTGTCGTACCTTGACCCTACAGATCACCCGGATGGCCCGCCACCGGATCGGCCGGCTGATCCAACAGTTGCGGCAGCGGCCCCCCATCCGGCAGCGGCTCGCCCCGCTCGGCCAAATGGGCCAACAGCCAGTTCACGGCGGTGGCTCGGCGGGTGCGGCGCGGGTAGAGCTCGCCGATCGTATACCCCGCAAAACCCAGCTGCTCCTTCAGCAATTGCTTGTGCGCTTTGGCGATCGAGCGGGTGAGAGCCACCGCCGGGGGGCGCTCGGCGATGAACTGGGGTTCGATCGGGAACTGCTCCCGCCAGGCAGCGCCGGTAGCCGGGCCCGCGCTCCAGGTGCCCGAGCCGTTCAGCTCGTATCCCAGGCGCGGCCAGATCAGCTCACACACGAAGCGATCGCTGGTGCGGTCGGCCAATACCGCTTCCAGCAGCGCGCGGCTCAGGGGGTAGGGCACTGCAGCGGCGGCGGCCTGAGCGGAAACCATCGTCCTGGAGCATCACAATCGAATCACCATGATTAACGCTTTGCCCCTGCAGCTGCCCGGCAACGGCACGCCGCGTGCCCTGCGCTGCAGGGTGCTGCAGTCGCCGCTGGCTGGGGTGAGCGATCGCATCTTCCGCGGCCTGGTGCGGCGCTGGGCGCCCGATGCCCTGCTGTTCACCGAAATGGTGAACGCCACCAGCCTGGAGCTGGGCTTCGGTCTGCAGAAGGTGGAGGAGCTCAGCAGCGAGAGCGGCCCGATCGGCGTGCAGCTGTTTGATTACCGCACCGCCGCCATGGCCGAGGCGGCCAAGCGGGCCGAAGCCGCCGGCGCCTTCCTGATCGACATCAACATGGGCTGCCCGGTGAAGAAGATCGCCAAAAAGGGCGGCGGCAGCGGCCTGATCCGCGACCCCGAGCTGGCCGCCCGAATCATTGAGGCGGTAGCCGAAGCCGTGGCGATCCCCGTGACCGTGAAGACGCGGCTGGGTTGGTGCGGCAGTGAGGCCGATCCGGTGAGCTGGTGCCGCCAGCTGGAGAGCGCCGGCGCCCAGCTGCTCACCCTGCACGGCCGCAGCCGCGAGCAGGGCTTCAAGGGCAAGGCCGACTGGGGCGCCATCGCCGCCGTGAAGCGGGCGCTCACGATTCCGCTGATCGCCAACGGCGACATCAATACCCCGGAGGACGCGTTGCGCTGCCTGGCCCAGACAGGCGCCGACGGGGTGATGGTGGGCCGGGGCACCATGGGTGCCCCCTGGCTGGTGGGCCAGATCGATGCGGCCCTGGGCGGCCGGCCGATCCCGCCCACCCCCGGCCCCGCCGCGAAGCTGGCCCTGGCGGCCGAGCAGCTCCAGGCCCTGGTGGCGGCCAAGGGCGACCACGGCCTCTTGATTGCCCGCAAGCACCTCAGCTGGACATGCACCGGCTTCCCCGGCGCCCCCCAGTTGCGCCACGCCCTGATGCGGGCCCCCACCCCGGCCGAAGCCCTGGCGCTGCTGCAGCGGCAGCTGTGATCCAGCTCTGGCCCTGGCTGCTGCTGCTCTGGCCCCTATGGCTGAGCCGCCGGCCGGAAGCGAGCAGGCCCCTGTGGATGCGACGCAGCCTGTTGCTACTGCTCACTCTGCTCACTGTCCGATACCTTTGCTGGCGAGTCACCGGCAGCCTCAACCTGGCCACACCCCTGGCGGCCCTGTTCAGCCTGCTGCTGCTGGCCGCTGAGGCCTGGCTCCTGCTCAGCGGACTTGTGCCACTGCTGCTGGGCTGGCGCCGCTTCGACGATGGCCGTGCCGCCGCCGATCGGGCCGAGGCCCAATGGCGCAGCAGCGACTGGCGCCCCTGGGTGGATGTGCTGATCCCCACCTGCGGTGAGCCCCTGCCCGTGCTGGAGCGCTGCCTGCTGGGCTGCACCGGCCTCGACTACCCGCATCGCACCATCTGGGTATTGGACGATGGGGGCCTGCCGGAGGTGGCAGCGCTCGCCGCTGCCCATGGCTGCCGCTACCACCACCGGCCCCAGCGGCTGCTTGCCAAGGCCGGCAACCTCAACGCCGGCCTGGCGCTGGGCGGCGGCGACCTGGTGGCCGTATTCGACGCCGACTTCGTGCCCCAGCGCCACTTCCTCGATCGCACCATCGGCCTGCTGTTGGATCCGGCCGTGGCCCTGGTGCAGACCCCCCAGTGCTTCATGAACGCCGATCCGGTGCTGCGCAACCTGGAGCTGGAGCCCTGGTTGCTGCCCGATGAAGAGAGCTTCTATCGCTGGATCGAGCCGGTGCGCAGCGCCTGGGGCGCGGTGGTCTGCGCCGGCACCAGCTTTGTGGTGCGCCGCTCAGCCCTCGACCAGATCGGCGGCTTTGTTGAGGGGGCCATCTCGGAGGACTTCGTCACCGGCATCGCCCTGGCGGCCCGGGGCTGGCAACTGCGCTACCTGGGCGAGAAGCTCAGCGCTGGCCTGGCAACCGAAAGCATGCTCGACTTCGTGCGCCAGCGCCAGCGCTGGGCGGGCGGCACCCTGCAGGCCCTGCGCCTGCCCCAGGGGCCCCTGAGGGTGAAGGGGCTGGGCTGGGGCCAGCGCCTGGCCTACCTGGAGGGAGCGCTGCACTGGCTCAACACCCTGCCCAGGCTGGTCCTGCTGCTGCTGCCCCTGGGTATCGGCCTGTTGGGAGTGATGCCCGTGCGCTACAGCGCCATGGAGCTGCTCAGCCTGTTGCTGCCCCTCTGGCTGGCCCTGCTGCTGAGCGTGGGTTGGCTGAACCGCGGCAGTCGCCATGCCCTCCTGGCCGACCTGCCCGGCTGGGCCACGGCCATTCCCCTCAGCACCTGCGTTCTGCAGGGGATCTGGGGGCGGGTGATGCCCTTTCGCATCACCCCCAAACACCGGGTACGGCATCGGGGCGGCATCGATCCGCTGCTGGGCTGGCCCCTGCTGCTGCTCCTGCTGCTGAATGGCTTCAACCTGGCTGCCATCGGCCTGGCCCTAGGCACCAGGGGGGCCAATCCGCAACTTGCCCTGGGATTGCTGTGGGCAGGCCTGAATCTGCTGGGGCTGCTGGTGGCCCTGCGGGCGAGCTGGGACCGCCCCTGCCCCGATCCCACCCCCTGGTTGGGCATCAAAGTGAACGTGAGCCTGTGGGGGCCAGAGCAGCAGCAACTCAAGGGTCGGCTGACGGCCCTTGCGGAAACGGGAGCAGACCTGGTGCTGCCCGGCCCCGGCCCGGTGGGCCCGGGCTGGCGACTGGTGCTTGATACCGGGGCCGGATCCCTTCTCCCCCTTGATCTGGCCCCCTTGCCCGCGGCAGGTGAACTGCTGAGCGTGAGCTGGGCTGGGGAGGCCAGGGCCAGCGTGGTCGAGTTGCGGCGCTGGCTGTTCAGCCGGCCGGGCGCCTGGCCAGATCGCCTCGCTCCGCCGGAATGGCCAGCGCTGCTCGCCCTGCTCAGACAACTGGCGCGGCGGCCCGTCGCCCCCGGACCCGGCCGTCGAAGCCTGGTGCACCAGCAGCTGCACCCTGGGCCTGGGCCTGGGGACAGCGGCGGGCGTTGAAGTCGCAGGCGTAAATCGCCGGCTTCTGCCAGCTCAGGGGAATCTCGAGCAGGTCTCGCGTGCCGGTAATGGCCTGCACCGCCAGCAGCACCGCCGCCAGCACGTTGGCACTCACATGCAGGCGCCGCATGCGGGGCGAACGCTGGATTTCCGGGCGGGAGGCCATGGCCAGCAGCAGCAGGCCCGTGAGCAGGGCCCCACTCCAGTAGTGGGAACTCCAGAAGGCCCCACTGAAGGGGTTATCGGACACCCGCCAAATTTCCGGCTGGCTGCCCAGGCCCAGCAACCCCGCCCAGGTGAGCAGGGCAAAGCTCGCCCGCAGGGCTGGCCGCCGCACCCGCCCCAAAGCCAGCAGGGCCAGCAAGCTGCCGAGGGCCACCAACACCAGCAGGGCCAACCGGCCCTGCCCGCCAACAAAGGGGGTGCCGGGGTCAAACCAGCGGCTGAGGAAGGAGTACACCAGGGCGATCAGCACGGCCACCACGACCCCGCCAGCGAGCCAGCGGCCGTGGTCGGCATGTTCCTGGGGCACGGTGAGGGGCTGCCTGCTCAGCCCTAGGCGCCGCTCCCGCGCCAGTAGGCCCAGCCGCACCGTGGCCCCAACCACCGGATAGACGAACAACACCGCGAGCACCGGATGCAGCAGGGCAAACCAATCGATCGGGGTCATCGCTACGGAAGCTCTGCGGAGAAGTCTGACCATCCCTGGCCCTGGCGGCCATTACTGGTCAGGGGCGCAACTCAGGGCAGCACCGCCGGCCAGCTCTGGCGGATCAGCAGCAGGGAGAAGTAGGGCTGCTCGTCGGCGGGCACCTCAGCCGCCGGCGCCAGCAGCTGGTCGGGCCAGCCCACCCGCTGGGCAAAAAGACTGGCGGCCAGCAGCCCCCGCTCCGCCAGCAGCGGACGCACCCAGGCCCAGCGGTGGCCAAGCTTGAGCAGGGCCAGCACCATGCCCTCGCCGCAGGCTCTCTGCAGCAGGGCCGCCAGCTCCTCGGCGCCGTCGGGGGTGGGCCGGATCAGCAGGGCGTCCTGCTGCAGGGCCAGGGGCCAGGGCAATCCCTGGGAGGAGGCTGCCGCGGCGGCCGCCGCCACCGCGGTGATGCCCGGAATCACCGCCACCGGACAGGCCGGATGGCGTTCAGCCAGGGCCAACAGGGCGTAGGAGGCACTGGCATAGAGGGAGGCATCCCCCTCACACAGCAACACCACCGCCTGGCCGGCGGCCACCTCAGCCGCCAGAGCTGCGGCGGCGCTGTGCCAGGCAGCCTGGCGCGGTTCGGCGCCAGCCACCATCGGAAACAGCAGCGGCAAGCGCCGCTGCTGGGGCCCGATCCAGGGGGCGGCAATGCGGGCAGCCATGCCATCGGCACCCTCCCGGGCCACCGGGTAGGCCACCACCGCCGCGGCCCCGATCGCACGCACCGCCGCCACCGTAAGCAGCTCCGGATTGCCTGGCCCTACCCCCACCAGGGTGAGCCCCGCCGCCGCCAGCTCTCCTGGGAATTCTGCCGAGGACACCGCTGGCCTGCTGCTGCTGCCTTTCTAGGGTGGGAATTGAAAGAGCCCTGGCCAAATGAGTCTCCTGCAGGTGTTTGCCACCGACCCGGCCGGACCAGCCTCCCCCAGCCTCTGCAGCAGCGATCCGGCCCAGATCGCCGCCACCCTGGCGCCACTGGGCATCGGCTTTGAGCGCTGGCAAGTCAAAGCCCCCCTGGCCCCAAACGCCGATCCGGCCGCGATCCTGGCCGCCTACAGCGCCGAAATCGCCCAGGTACAGACCGGCGGGTCGTACCCCACGGTGGATGCGATCCGCATGACGCCGGAGCACCCCGACCGCCAGGCCCTACGTCAGAAGTTTCTTGCCGAGCACATCCATAGCGAAGACGAAGTGCGCTTCTTCGTAGAGGGCCAGGGCCTCTTCTGCCTGCACATCGGCGTTGAGGTGCTGCAGCTGCTCTGTGAAGCAGGCGACTGGATTTCCGTGCCCGCTGGCACAAAGCACTGGTTTGACATGGGCCCAGAGCCCCACTTCTGCGCCCTGCGCTTCTTTGACAACCCCGAAGGCTGGGTGGCCCAGTTCAGTGGCGACCCAATCGCCGAGCGCTATCCGCGCCTCGACGAACTATCCGCACCTCGACGAACTTGAAAATTTGATTGGGCTTAAACGCCCCCAGCAAAGCTATTTTTGGCTCCCCGGGGCTGCGCAGACCCAATCACTGCACGGGCTCTAACGACAGGGGCTCTAACTGCAGAGTCGAATGGTCGATGCCCAGCTGGGCCAACTCAGCCTTTGCTATATGCAGCAGGGCCATGTCATCGACTTGCTGGGGATCGCGCAGGAGGTGCGCCGTCAGCGCCGTTTGGGAGGTGCTCATGCCCCAGATATGGATGTGATGCACCGCCGCCACCCCTGGTAGCGCGGTCAAGGTGCGTTCCACAGCGTCTCGATCGATGCCTGGTGGGATCCCGTCCAGGCTCACCAGAACCGACTGGCGCAGCAGGGTCCAACCGGTCCAGGCCACGGCCAAGCCCACCCCAATACCGGTGAAGGGATCGAGCCAGTGGATGCCGGTGAACTGAATCAAAAGGGCACTGACCAGCACCGCAGCACTCACCGCCGCATCGGTGAGCAGGTGCACCACCGCAGCTCGGCGGTTGAGATCGTGGCTGTGGTTGTGGCCAAACAAACGGGCCGAGCCCAGGTTCACCGCGATGCCCAACAGGGCCGCCACCGCCACCGGGCCAGGGGTTAGCTCCACCGGTTTGGCCAGTCTTTGTACGCCCTCCACGATCACAACGGCGGATGCCATCAAGATCAAGGCCGCGTTGATCATCGAGGCCAGCTGGGTGCTGCGGCCAAATCCGTAGGTGAATTGCCTGCTGGCGGGCATGGCGCTGAGGCGCTCGGCCCCCCAGCCCAGCAGCAATCCCGCCACATCGCCGAGGTTGTGCAGGGCATCACCGATCAGGGCCAAAGAGCCAAAGCCGATGCCAATCGCCAGCTGCAAAGCGGAGAGGCCGCTGTTGAGCAGCACACTCCAGCGAAAGGCGGCCGGATTGCCATCTCGATGTTCGTGCTGGATGTGGCGTGGCAGCCGTTGGCGACCGACCGCGCCTGCGTCCCCCGCAGTGGTGTAATTCCCCTGGGCCTCAGCCCCGGCGTAGCCGGGGCTGAGCGTCCGCACCTCAAGCGATCGGCTCAGCGGCTGGCGTTGCAAGGGGCGGGGCACCCCGCGAATTCAGCGCCTCGGGCGCTGGATTCGTGGGGACCCCGGGTGGGCAGGCCCGTTTCCCTGGTTCGAGTACCACCTCAACCAGACGAACCATGCCCAAGCACCATGCTGCCGTGCCTGAACTGGCGGCGCTACTCGATGGCAGCAGCGCCGGTGAGCTGATCCCCGAGCTGGCCCGCTACGGCCTGCAGCAGCTGATCGAACTGGAGGCCTCCGCTGTGGTCGGTGCCGATCGCCATGAGCGCAGCGAGGAGCGGGTCAACCAACGCAATGGCTACCGGCCTCGCACCCTGACCACCCAGGTGGGGGATCTCGCCCTGCAGATCCCCAAACTGCGAGCCGGCAGCTTCCTGCCCACGATCCTCGAGCCCCGCCGCAGGGTCGATCAGGCCCTGTACGCGGTGATCATGGAGGCCTACATCAGTGGCGTCTCGACCCGCAAGGTGGATTCCCTAGTGGCGGCGCTGGGTTCCCAGAGCGGCATCTCCAAGTCGCAGGTGAGCCGCATCTGTCAGGACATCGACCAGCAGGTGCAGGCGTTCCTGGGCCGGCCGCTGGAGAGCAGCAGCTACGCCTACGTCTACCTGGATGCCACCTACCTCAAGGGGCGCCTGGGCAAGGCCCAGCAGGTCTGCTCCCGCGCTGTCGTCGTCGCCATGGGGGTCAACGAGGACGGGCGCCGGGAGTTGCTGGGCCTCAAGGTGGGTAACAGTGAGAGCGAGCCCTTCTGGGCGGAGTTCATCTCCCACCTCAAAGAGCGGGGTCTGGGTGGCGTCAAGCTGGTGATCTCTGACGCCCACAGCGGCCTCACCAAGGCGATCCGCAGGCAATTGCAGGGCTGCGTCTGGCAGCGCTGCCGGGTGCATTTTGCCCGCAACCTGCTGCAGTGTGTTCCCAGGGCTCACCAAGGCATGGTCACCGCTGCCCTGCGCAGCGTGTTCGCCCAAGTGTCCCGCGTCAACCCCCTTGGCCGCTTGGCGTCAATCAAGTTGGCCGGTGAGGGGAACTGATTTCCCCCCGGTTGTCGCCGGCGACAACCGGGGGGAAATGGCGCTGGAGGCGACACGAATACTGAGCCATCCATCGCTCAGAGCCATTGCCAGCACTGACTTCCTCTGATCGGCACCAGGCGACAACCACGTTGGCCGGTTAGGCGCCGAGACCTCTGCTGAGCCTTGCCCTGGAGCGCACGAGCCGGCGGAACCCACGGTCCGCCGGCAGCGCGGAGCTCCCCGCCGGGATCTGGCACCATCGGCACCAGGTTGTCGCCGGACGACAATCTCCCGGGCTGTTCTCCGCTTCTCTACGGCTGCTGTGGCTATTTGCTGCCGCTGCGCCGGCTTGCTTGGGCGCGGCGGTGGCTGTCGCCGCTGATCTCGACGATGTGGCAGTGGTGCACCAGCCGGTCCACCGCCGCCACGGTCATTGAGCTGCTGGGGAAGATCTCATCCCAGGCGGTGAACGGCTGATTGGCGGTGATCAGCAGCGATCGGCGCTCGTAGCGGTGGCAGATCAGCTCAAACAGCACGCTGCTCTCCTGTTCATCCCGCCGCACGTAGCCGATGTCATCGATCAGCAGCAGCGGGTAGCGATCCAGCCGCTCCAGCGCTGCCGGCAAGTTGTAGTCGGCGCGGGCCTTCTGCAGCTCCTGCACCAGGCTCGTGGCGGGATAGAAGCGGCAGGCCTGATCCAGGCCGATCTGCGCCAGGGCGATGCCGATGGCCAGATGGGTTTTGCCCACACCGCTGGGGCCGAACAAGAGCACGTTTTCACTCCGCTGCAGCCAATCGCTCTGGCGGCTCAGAGCCTCCAGCTCCTGCCATCGGTGCGCCTCGATTCGGCCGCCATGGTCGTAATCCGCCAGCACCTTGCTCCAGGGCAGCTGGGCTGATCGCAGCAACCGTTGCTGGCGGGCCTGCTGGCGCTGCTCCACCTCCTGCTCACAGAGGGCATAGAGAAACTGGCTGGGGCTCCAGCCCTCGGCCTCAGCCTGTAAGGCGAGGCTCTGCCAGTGGGAGCGGAATCGCGCCAGCCGTAGCTGCCGCAGCAGCATCGGCAGGGCCGCCTCCACCGCCTGGGGTCTGGGCACTGAGGACGAGGAGGTCGTCATAGCTCTGCAGGCTGTGTTGGGGAATGCGTTGCGGTGGGTGGGGGCGATGGGGCGGCAGCCGGAAGCGTTGCTGCAGCGCCGCCAGCGACAGCCCTTGCCGTTGATGGGCCTTCTCGAGCCAACCCAGCACTGGCTCGTAGCCCGCCAGGCGGCAGCCCACATACAGCGCCTCGACCATCAATCGGGCGGCGGCGTCACGGTCACCGCCATTGCGCAGCTGCTGCCACAGCTGCCACCAGCGCTCATCGGGGAACAGCTCCCGCTGGTAACTGCAGTGCAGCAATGCCCGGGGTTTTCGCCTGAGCGCATCGATCAGGTGCTCCAGATCGATGCTCCATGCCCGCCCATGACGCTCGACACCGCCGTGGCGCCGCTCCAGTTCGCAGGCGATCTGCCGGCCCAGAAGCAGCTGCAGCCGGTCGTGGAAGATCCGCACCGTCAGCCGCTGGTCGATCAGCCGCGGCGGCACCGAATACACGACTCTGCGTACCTCGATCGTGCTGGTGCGCCGCACCGTGAGCTGTTCAATGTCGTAGTCGGCAAAACGAAACCGCGGTAGTGGCCGCAGCGCCGCCTGCTCCTGCTCCAGCCGGATCAGGCGCGGCCTGTTGTACTGGTCAATCACCGCGGCCAGAAAAGCCTGGTATTCAGCCAGCGACTCGAAATCACTGCTGCCGCGCAGCAGCAACGCCTGCTCGATCCGCCGCTTGAGATGGCCATGGGGACTCTCCACACGGCCGTTCTCATGCGCCACCCCCAGGTTGTTGCGGCTGTAGGCCAGGCTGTAGTGGCTGCAGAGGGCGTGATAACGGCGGGTGATGTCGGAGCTGAAACTGCCGTTGCGGTTACGGCACGCTGCTGATAACCGGTCGGTGCGCAGTTCACCTGGCACCCCGCCGCAGGCAGCCAGAGCGTTCTGCAGACCCTCGGAGAGGGCTGCAAAACTCTCGCCGCCCTGGACCACCTGCGCATAGCTCCAGCCGCTCCAGGCCAGGCGGTAGTGGAACAGCAGATGGGGGAACACCTGGCCGGCGATCGTCACCTCCACCCCCTTGAGCTGGGTGAAGTCACAGAAGGCAATTTCGCCAGGCTCATAGCTCAAAGGGAAGATCACCTCCGGCGCCGGGCCGTGCAGTGCCTTCCACTCCCGCACCCGGCGCTGCAGGGTGCGCTGTAGCGGAATCCAGTCCACATCAGGTTTCTGCTGCTGCAGATGCTCCAGGAGCGTGATCGGCGTCAGCGCGGGTGAGCGCTGCAGCAACGGCACCAGCTCCTCCTCCCATACCCCTACCAGCGGATCGGGGCGGGTGCGGCCACGGGGCTGGTTCGCCCGCGGCTGCAGCTGATTGCATTCAATCCGGCGAGCACTGCGCACTGAGATGCCCGCCGCCGCGGCAGCAGCCTCCTGGCTGCTGCCGCCTCGTCGTTTCGTCATGAACAGATTGCGTTGGTGGCTTGTCAGTGGTGCCGGCATCACCTGGTCCCTGCGCATCGGCACCAGGGTCTCCAGCACTCACCCCACCGGCCAACGAGCTTGTCGCCGACCGGCCAACTTCATTGTCGGCGGACACCCAAGAAACCGCTGAGGAGATCGAGTCGCGCTGGGATGATCTGGCGGCCACGCTGGCGGAGCGCTTCCCCAAGGCCGCTGCGCTCATGCACGAGGCCAAGGAGGACGTGCTGGCTTTCCGCCACTTCCCCAAGGACCACTGGCGCAAGATCTGGAGCACCAACCTGCTGGAGCGGGTGAACGAGGAGATCAAGCGCCGCACCAGGGTCGTGGGCATTTTTCCCAACGACCCTGCGATCATCCGCCTAGTCGGGGCGGTGTTGCTGGAGCAACACGAGCACTGGCAGCTGGAGGGCCGCCGCATGTTCTCCGCCGAGAGCATGGCGACCATCCCCGAACTGGGCGACACCCCTACCCTCCAGGCCGCCGGCGCCTGAGAGCTGCAGGAAACAGGCCCCAGGTGATCGAGGCTGCAGCGCCTCTACAGGGCGCAGCGGTCTTGATCGCCGCCCGGGGGCCGGGGCAACAACCTGTGGCTGGTGCCAGCCACTCCAGAACACAACACATCCGCGATCGGGCGAAAGACTTGACAAGTCAATCGCCCTTGATTCAAGGTGAAAAAACGAGGTGCATCTGCGCCTCCGGAATGACAGCCCGTCATTCCACCCTGTTCACCCTCTGATCAGGGCATTCGGGCCTCGGGTTTTACACCACGCAAAGGGACGCGGTCCCGACCGCTGGATGACTCATGGGCTTTTTAGGTCGGTTTTGCTGTGCTGCCTGCCGAAACTCTTGGCCAAGATCCCATGCCACTTGGGGCCATTCCCTGCAGCATTGGGCAGCTTATTCACTTGGCTTTCGCCTTGAGGGATACCCGTTCTGGCCTGGTTGTGGCACTTGGCAGTTGGCTGGCACTGGGCAGGTGGCTGGTGCTGGGCCTGCTATTCGGGTTGGCGATGGGGCCATACCAGGCGCTCTCGGAACTCGGTTTCCGGATACAAGCAGCTCTTTGGCTCTCGGCTGAGCCCCAGTTGCTGCTCGGCTGCTTGCTGGTGTTTGGGGCCACCAGCCTGCTGGTTCTTCTGGCCTGGGGGCCGCTGGCTGGCGGCCGCGGAGGCGGCACCGCGGCGTTGCTCGCCCTCGATCGCGCCTCCCAGTCCGAAGGCAAGGCGGTTGAGCTGCACTGGCTGCAGCAGCTCAACCTGGCCACCCAGCTGCAGCGGCTGCCCTTGATGTTGCTCACCCATCTGGGGGGCCTTTCAGTGGGAGTGGAGTCGCCATCAGTGGCTCTGGGTGCCAGCTTGCTGCTGGCGATTCGCAGGCGCTGGCCCGGGTTGCAGCCCCTGGCCTCTCTCTCGCCCCAGCTGTTGGCCGTGATCGGCGGCGCGGCCGGATTGGGGGCGGCGTTTCGCTCGCCCCTGCTGGCCGTTGCCTACGGCTTGGAAGAGCTGGGCCAGCGCAGTGGTCTGCCACTGGTAATGCCGGCCCTGCTGCTGGCAGGTAGCGGCACCCTGGTGGCCACCACCATGGGGCAGCCCGCTCGCCTGCCTGGCCTAGCGCTGGGTTCCCTGGCAACGGGGGGCTGGGGCTGGGCCGTGCTGCTCACCCTGGTGGGCACTGCTGCCGGCGCCCTATTCATGCGTTTGTTACTGCCGGCGGCTGCAGGGGTGAAGCAATTGCTGGGGCAGCGGCGGCTCCTCGGCGCCTTGATCCTGGCGGGCTCACTCAGCCTGCTGGCCCTTGTCAGTGGCGGCCTCAGTCTCAACGACGGCTCCCTGTCGCTGGCTGCTGCGCTTTCTGGGGAAACGGTGGGCTCCCCAGCCATCTGGCTTTGGCGCTTGCTCTCCAGTGTGCTCAGCCTGGCGCTAGGGGCTCCCGGCGGGCTGATGCACAGCAGCATGACCCTCGGAGCCCTGTTAATCAGTCCGCTGCAGGGGCTGCCCGGGCTCGACAGCAGCGACCTGGCCCAGTTGGCTGCGGTAGGGGCCACGGCTCTGTTCGCCGCTGCCCATGGGGCGCCGTTCTTCTGCGCGGCCTTCGTGTTCACCCTGCAGGGTGATCCGGCCCTGCTGCCCTTGCTTTTGCTGGTGGCCGCGGTGGCCGCGGCCTTCGGCGAGCGCTGGCGGGGTGAGGGCTGGAACGAACACCAGGTGCGGATGCTGCTGGAGCAGCAGCCCAGCGTCCCTCAGAACCCCAGCGCGACCCCATCGAGCCGGTGATCCACGCTTGCCCTCTAGTTTTCTCCAGCCCGGAACTTCCCAGGGCCTGCCCAGGGGGTGGAGTTTGGCTGAGCCTCCATGGTTCGGTTGAAGATCCCCAGCTCCACCCCAACCGAGTGCATCCGCACCTGGGCGGGATCGGCCCTGGGTCCAGCCAGGGCTGTGGGCTACGACTACGGGCCTCGATCAGGCCGGCCACCAGAGAGGAAGCCAGCATCCGCTCGGGCTCGCCAGCGCCGCACCCAGCTGCAAACTTGACAAAAACACAAAAGCTTACTGGCGCGAAGGTATTTTGTAACCGTTCAGGGGTCGGGACTGCTCAGTGCGAACATTGTCCCTGCTGAACCCTTGACGGCAGCTTTATTACCGGTTGCATCTCAGGCAGAGACTGCTTGTGATGAGCACACCTCCGGCCGGAATTTCAGAAGCTGACTGGGAGACCTGGCCGGCTGGTGCAAGAGAGCTGATCCTTTCCCAGCATGAGGAGATTGAGCTGCTCCGCAGCCAACTCACCGCCCTGGCGAGCGAGCTGGCCAGCCTGCGGGAGCGGATTGGTCGCAGCTCCCGCAACTCCACCTAGCCGCAAGGCTTCTGCGCAGCAGCAACCTCCCTCCAGCGATGGACCCGGGTTTAAGCCGCCGGAGCGACGCAAGGGCAGTGGCCGCAAGCGCGGTGGCCAGCCGGGCCATCCTGGATCCGGCCCGGAGCTGCTGCCAATTGAACGGGTGGATGAGGTGGTGGAGCACCACCCGGATGCCTGCCGCCGTTGCGGCACGTTGCTTGAGGGCGAGGATTCAGATCCGTTGCGCCATCAGGTGATCGAAATCCCGCCGATCACGCCGCTGGTGATCGAGCATCGGTTGCATCGCCTGGTCTGCCCCTGCTGCTCCACCAGCACCTGTGCGCCATTGCCGGCTGATGTGGAAGCCAGTCAGTACGGTCCCCCAGGCTCAGTGCCCTGGTGGGTCTGCTGGGCAGCGTCTTTCGTTTGAGTTTCAGCAAGACCCAGGCGCTGCTCGATCAGCTGCTAGGGGTGGAGATCAGCCGTGGGGCGATTGCACGGATCCGCCATCGCCTGAGTGCAGCATTGGCCGAACCGATGGCCCAAGCGCTGCGGGCCGCCCGTCAGCTGCCGGTGGCCTACGTCGACGAAACTGGCGCCCCCACCGGCAACGCCGACGGCAACAATCCCACTGGAAAGCGGGGCTGGCAGTGGGTCATGGTCACCGCCGTGGTGACGGTGTTCATCCAAGGGCTGAGTCGATCGACGACCGCTGCCATCGAGCTGCTGGGGAACGCCTTTGGCGGGATTGTGGTGAGCGATCGCTTCTCGGCCTACAACCACCTGCCCACCAAGCAGCGCCAGCTGTGTTGGGCCCACTTAATCCGCGATCTAACGGCCATCGCCAAACGCCCGGGCGCCAGCACTGAATTTGGAGCAAAGCTGCTGGGCCTGCAGCAGCAGCTATTTGGCCACTGGCACAACTACAAGCAGGGAAAGATTGACTGGCCCGCCTTGCAGCAAAGCTGCCGGCCGATTCGCCAGACCTTTGAGGCCACGTTGCAGCGGGTAGTGGAGCTGGGCTACCAGCGCAGCGAGCGAACGCCGTGGGCCAGCACGGTGCGCACCTGCCGAAAGCTCTTGAAGATGACAGGTGAATTGTGGACCTTCCTGGACATCGAGGGAATCGAGCCCACCAACAACGCCGCAGAACGTGCCCTGCGCCAATCGGTGATTCAGCGCAAGATCAGTCACGGCGTCCAATCAGCCAGCGGTGCCATCTGCCGCAGCCGCCTGCTCACAGTCACCACCACCCTTAGGCAACAGGGGCGGGATGTCTGGGAGTTCCTCGAGCAGGCCTGGATCTCCCATCACCGCGGTGGGGTGATGCCGTCACTGCTGAGCGACCCCTGAGGGAAGAAGAACGAGCAAGGAAGAGTTTCCGATCGCTCAGCGGTGAGTGATCAGGCTTGCATTCGTGCGGCCGGGCGTCCCGACCCCTGAACGCATACGGTATTTTTGCGCTAAATCGCATAAGCGATGAAGAGGCTTAAGTCCACAAGATTTGCCCCCCAAGCAATGCCCGCCCAATCCGCTTCAGGCCGAACCCAGGGATCCCTTTAGCCGCAAAAAGCGTTTACCTACCTGCGATCTGATCTGATGCTCCCTAGTGACAAGCCTGGAACATCCAGCCAAGCCGCCTATTTTATCGCCACAGGCGCCGCTGTTCCCTGGAGCCAGGCTAATCAGATCAGAAATACAGCAGCACAGGGGCAAAGCCGCTGAAAAACCAACCAGACAAACAAGCCCTCCCAAGATGAAATTGCCCCCTTGATGGCGCCTACATATGTGCCAATAAGGAGGGAAAGTAACACCACATAGGCACCCAGGAGCAGAACGATGGCTTCCCTATCAACAACAATTGAATACGACGGAATTACCTGGACTATCACTGCCACAGAAATAGATGGGGGGCTTTCTTTTGACATCACCCCCAGCACAGATACGGCAGGCGACATTCGCGGCTTTTTCTTCGACCTGGAAACAATTGATACCGGCAGCTCACTGCAAAACGACACCGAATCCAGTGACGGCTTCAGCTGGTCTGGGGGCACGATTACAGGTGATGCCATCACCGAAACCCAGTGGGGAGAAAACCTGGTCAACGACCTTGGCAACGGGGCAAACATGAATGGCGAGGAGCCA
This sequence comes from Synechococcus sp. CBW1108, assembly GCF_015840335.1. Classification (NCBI taxonomy): domain Bacteria; kingdom Bacillati; phylum Cyanobacteriota; class Cyanophyceae; order Synechococcales; family Synechococcaceae; genus Synechococcus; species Synechococcus sp. CBW1108. The sequence goes on along the minus strand of NZ_CP060395.1, from coordinate 1,994,838 downwards.
AGTAATAGCCCGATAGAAGGCTATGAAGGTCCAGACATCTTCGACCTTGGCATTGAATTTGGGACACCTGGGGCCAAAGGCGACTTCATCAACAGCACAAGCTTCACCGTCACGGGAATGACCCTGGCAGACCTGGAAGATCAGTATTTCGGGCTGCGGCTGACATCCACGGCTCCAGATGGCGAAGGCAGCCTCAAGCTGGTGGGCCAGTTTCCCTCCTTGGATGGGGACGACCCCCTTTACCAGGGATTCACGCGCGGAAGCTGGCTGCACGGTTCCCGTTCAGACGATCTCACTGGCCTATTCGAAGGTTCCGCACCCACCTATGAAACCCTGTTCCTTAGCGGAAATACCGCTCTAACCTTCACCTCCGCAGGCAAAGGCAACCCGACCCTCGACAACCCGACACTTGAGCAGGTCTTGGGCCTCAATGGCGGCGGCCTCAACCAGTTCACCGCCCAATCCACCGCCGCCTATCTCAATGCCCTCTATCTCGAAGGAGATAACGACCCACTCACTTCCTATTCCCTCTCCTCTAAACAGGTCATGGAAATGACAAAGGCAGTGCTGAACGGGGGGTCATTGGGTGGGACCGTCGACCTCAGCGGCTACAGCTGGTATCAGGACACCAACGGCGTGCAGGGTTTTCAGCAAGCTGGCGTATAGGACGGCATAAATGGTGACACAGTTGTTTCCGGCCTAAACGGAATGGGCATGCAGGAGCTCACCAGCCTGTTTGACTTCTACAACAACTTCGGCAGCGATCCAGCCGCTTTCATGCTCAACCCAAGCCCCCAACCATTGGTGGTGTGATCTCAACCCCCGCCGAGTGCATCCGCACCTGGGCGGCATCGGCCCTGGGTCCAGCCAGGGCCTCTTTTTCCACGGCGGCCAACTGCTCCAGCCGGATCGCCGTGGCTTCCCGCCCGTAGCGGCCTTCCGCCAGCAGCCAGTAGAGCCCGAAATGGCGCGCTTCGCTGACCAGCAGCTCGCCGTACAGCGCCCTCAGCTCGCCATCGGGGCTATGGGCCGCCAGCAGGGCCATGCGCTCATGGCTGCGGGCCTCGATCAGGCCGGCCACCAGAAAGGAATCCAGCATCCGCTCGGGCTCGCCCTTGCGCACTGCCGCCGCGAGGGCGGCGCCATAGCCAGGCGCCGGCAGGGGCCGCAGCGCGATGCCACGGCGTTGCAGCAGCTGCAGCACCTGCTCGAAGTGCTCCAGTTCCTCGCGGGCCAGGGGGCTGAGCACCTCCCCCAGCTGCCCATCGCTGGGATAGCGGAACATCAGCTGCAGGGCCACACCGGCGGCCTTGCGCTCACAGTGGGCGTGATCGATCAGCACCAGATCGGGCTGGGCGATCGCCTGCTCCAGCCAAGCAACGCTGCTGGGGGCAGCCAGCCATTTCACCCGGGCAGGGGCGGTCAAGCCGCACCGCGCAGATGGGCCACCAGGCCCTCCAGGGCCAGGGTGTAGCTGGTGGGTCCGAAACCGCAGATCACCCCCACGGCCCTGTCGGCCAGGGTGGAATGGTGCCGGAAGGACTCACGAGCGTGGGTGTTGCTGAGATGAAGCTCCACAAAGGGGATCGCCACCGCAAGCAGGGCATCCCGCAGGGCGATCGAGGTGTGGGTGTAGGCCGCCGCATTGATCAGGATGCCGTCCACGCCGCCGCGGCCCTGGTGGATGCGGTCCACCAGGGCACCCTCGTGGTTGCTCTGGAAGCAGTCCACCAGCGCGCCGAGCTCCCCTGCCCGCCGCTGCAACGCGCCATTGATCTGCTCGAGGGTGGCACTGCCGTAGACCCCCGGCTCGCGCGTACCGAGCAGGTTCAGGTTGGGGCCGTGAAGGACAAGCAGCTGCATGGCAAGGGGGGGTTCTAAGCGTGTCCGGCTGGTAAGTTCTTGGGGTGTGGTTCGGGTCGGTGCCCGAGTGGTTAATGGGGGCGGACTGTAAATCCGCTGGCTCTGCCTACGTTGGTTCAAATCCAACCCGGCCCACCTTCCACATGCCCTTGTAGCTCAGTGGTAGAGCACTCCCTTGGTAAGGGAGAGGTCACGAGTTCAAATCTCGTCAAGGGCTTACAAAAAGAGGGGCTGGCACCGCTTCTCAAGCACAGTGGTACACCGGGTTTATTTGGGTGACCCTCCGCTGCCTGATCGTCGAAGACCAGGTCATGTTTCTGCAGCTGCTCTGCAAAATGCTGCAGGTGCTGCCGGGGTTGGAGGTGGTGGGTACCGCCACTAATTGCCATGCCGGCTGTGAAGCCTGTCGCAAACTCCGCCCAGATGCCCTAATCATCGATCTGGCCCTGCCCGACGGCGATGGCCTAGGGGTGGCCCGCTTCCTGCGGCTGCTCCGACCCGAGGCGAAGGCGCTGGTGCTCTCGGCCCATGCCAGCAGCTTTGTGTGCCCGGAGGAGCTCGAAGCGATGCTGATGGGAGTGGTGGATAAAACCTCCACCTACGAAACCCTGCGCGACGTAATCGAGGCCGCCCTGCTGCAAGAGACGCCCCAGGCCGCCGAAGCAAACGGGCCAGTGGCCGCGCTCACCCCACGCCAGCGGCAGATCTTCACCCTGATCGGCCAGGGCCTCAGTAACAAGGCGATCGCCCACGCCACCGGGCTGGCAGTTGCCACGGTGGAAACCCACCGCAAGGCCATTGCTCGCCACCTCAATTGCAGCGGAGCTGAGTTGGTGCGGCGGGCAGCCCTGGATCTGGGCCCGGTGCCATGAGGGGCAGGGGGCTGCGCAACCGGATCGTCTGGGCGACGAGCTTGCAGCTGCTGCTGGTGAGTGGGGCGGTGGGCGGCCTGGCCTATTTCAGCGGCCAACGCAGTGGCTTTGGTCTGGCCGAGGCCTACCGCCAGCAAGACGCCATCACAGACCTTTCTGAGCAGCTCTCGGGCCGCCTGGCGGCACCGCAGCTGATCAACAGCCTCAACGTGCTCGCCATCCAGCAGGGCCGGCTCTCCTTAAACGACTTCGACACCATGGGGCAGCGCTTCTGGAGTCAGATGCAGCTCTTCCCCGTGAGCAACATCAACTACGGCAGCGTTCGAGGGGAATTCCTCGGGGTGGAAAGGCTCGACAGCGGCGCCTTTGCGATCAACGAAGACGCGTTCGCCAGCCCCCTCGGCAAGGGCACGATGGGGGTCTACGAAATGGGAACAAAGGGACAACGGGGCGCCCTGCTGGAGTCAATTCCTGGCATGAGCGACAGCCACGAGGAGGCCTGGTACGTGGAAACGGTGAAGGCCGGCCAGCCCACCTGGAGCTCGATCTACCAGTGGGAAGACAAGCCCGAGGTGATGGCTATTGCCTTCAATCAACCTCTCTACGGCCCTGGGCGCCAACTGCTCGGCGTCATCGGCGTCGACTTCGTTCTCAGCCAGCTCAATACCTGGCTTGCGGAAGTCTGGAAAGACAGGAGCGGCTTCGCCTTGATCATGGAACGAAACGGCATGGTCGTGGCCAGCTCCCGGCCTGGCCTTACCAGCACGGGCACGGGCTCCAAAACCAAACGAGTGCGGCTGGAGCAACTGCCCGATCCCCTGGTGCAGGCCACCCTCCGCCGCCTGCAGGAGGTGGGTGGTCTCGCTGCCCCCAGCTCCCTAGCCAGCACCCAGACCGTGCAATACGGGGGCAGCACCTACCTGGTAGGCCTCCATTCCTGGGGCCAAGCGGAGAAGCTCGACTGGCTGCTGATCACAGCCCTGCGCTCAGATCAGATCGTGCAGGCCAGTCAGCGCTACGCCCTGATCGCCCTGCTGCTGAGCCTGGGGGCGGTAGCCACCGCGGTGGTAGTGACGATCCGCGTGAGCGACTGGCTGCTGGCGCCGCTGGAGCGGCTGCGCAGGCGCTGCCAGAGCGCCTCCGAGCAGGTGGGCCAGGGGGACGCAAATCTTGTATTTGAAGCAGAGCTGCCCAAGGGCAGCGCCAGAGAGATAGAGGCTGTTTCCCAGGCGTTCGGAGCCCTGGTAAAGCGGCTGAGCCAGGCCCGGCGACAACTCGCTGAAGCCATCGAACGGGAGCGAATCAAGGACGCCCAGACCGTGTTGGTGCTGGAAGACAAGCTCAAAAGCAGCCTGCAGGCCGCAGCCATTGCCCACGAAATCAACCTGCCCCTAAGCACCCTGCTACTGAACAGCAAATTGCTGCTGCACCAGCAAGAAGCTCCCCTGCCCACCAACCTGAACGAGCACCTCCAGGCGATCGCCAGCAACGCCGATGAGGTCGTAACGACGATTGAAAAGATGCACACCCTGCTGCGCAATGTGCAGACCCACCAGCGGCGCCTCAACCTGGCCAACGTGGCCCGCAGCGCCCTGCTCTACGCAGGCCCGAGCCTCAAGGCCGCAGGCATCAGGGTGCAGCGCGAAGGCCTCGAAACCAGCCTGGCGGTGCTGGGGGATGCGGCCCAGATCCAGTTAGCCGTGGTCAACCTGCTGCGCAATGCCCTTGAAGCGCTGGAGACAGCAGCCCCTGCGACAGCCACCCCTCCCACCATTGCGGTGCGGCTACAAAGCGAAGGCGACACGGTGGTGCTCAGCGTGGCCGACAACGGCCCGGGGTTCCTGGCACCGCAAACGGCCCTGGCACCCCTGGAAACCAGCAAGGCCAATGGCAGTGGCCTGGGCTTGTTTGTGGTGCAGACCACCATGGAAAACCATCGCGGCTCCCTGGCGATTGGCCGCTCCAACCTGGGCGGCGCCGAAGTGCGACTGACTTTTCCCGCCGCTCCGGCCCCGCTTATTACCCAATAGGAGGTTGGAGGTTACCCAATAGGGGGTAGGAGGCGGTTTGTGGGCGTGTACCAATTCATAAGGTTGCTGCACTGCGCGGTAGCAGTTTGCGCGACGTCCTGCTAAACGGGTTGCCCGTTCTGGATCTGCTGGAGATCACTGCCAGCACTTCGGTTGTGGCAGCCCTGACCAACTGCGACCAAAGCTCCGTTTCACGCCTGTACCGCCGCGTCAGCAATCAGCTCGGCCTGGATTTCCGCAAAGCCAACGGCCAGTACCGGGCCCACGCCAACCACGCCGTCTTGGCCTCCCTGCGGCAAGCCTCCCAGCTGCTGCGTCTTGGCAAGGGCCAGCTGCAATGGCAGGGCAACCCCCTGAATGTCCAGGCTCTCCAATCGATGGGAGGGGGCACCCTGGAGCTGGTGCGCGAGCGGGTGCTGGATCTGGCCGTGGTCAACGGCCTCGACACCCTGCCGCCGGGCTGGGAGGACAGCCGCAAACCCTTTGCCTTCTGCGATCTGATAGCCATTGGGCTGGTGCGTTACCCAATCCAGCCCCGCTGCCAAGCCGGCTGCAGGGGCACCAACCTCGATGCAGTGGTGCTGCGCCAGGAGCATTTGGAGCAGCCGGCAGTGCAGGCCTTGATCAGCCAAATCCGCGCTGTTTACCTACGCGAATATGGGCAGTTGCCCGAGCTGGCCTGGCTCTGAGCAGCAGCAGTCGATGCCAAGGGTTGTCAGTCTGGGAATAGCCGTTGTTGCCTATGACCCCTAACCCACTTCTGAGCACCCCGATTGACGCCATGCGGGCCCCGGTGACCGCCGGCCTAAGCCGCAGCCTTGGTTGGCGACTGGAGCAGCTCGATCGCCTAGAGGGGCTGCTGCGCGACCACGAGGGGGAGGTGCTAAAGGCCCTGGCCGCCGACCTGGGCAAACCGCCCCTGGAGGCCAACTTCGAACTGGTGGGGGTGCGCAAAGAATTGGCCCACACCCGCCGGCAGCTGAAGGACTGGATGGGGCCAAGGCCTGTCGGGCTCGATCTGATTCTGCGGCCCAGCCAGGCCTGGATACAGGCCGAACCCCTGGGCTGCGTGCTGATCATCGGGCCCTGGAACTACCCCTTCAAGCTTTGCCTGCAGCCGCTGGTGAGCGCCCTGGCCGCGGGCAACACCGCCGTGCTCAAGCCGTCCGAACACGCGCCAAGCACCGCCGATCTGCTAGCCCGCTCCATCCCACAGGCCTTCTCCGCCGAGGTGGTGCAGGTGGTCAGCGGTGATGGGGCCGTGGCCGCCGAGCTGCTGGAGGAACGGTTCGACCACATCTTCTTCACTGGCGGTGGCCGGGTGGGGCGGTTGGTGCTGGCCGCTGCAGCCCGCCACCTCACCCCGGTCACCCTAGAGCTGGGGGGCAAAAACCCGGCGATCGTGCTGGCCGACGCCGACATCGCCACCACCGCGAGGCGCCTCGCCTGGGGTAAGGGGCTCAATGCCGGCCAGAGCTGCATCGCCCCCGACCACCTGCTGGTGCAAAGCCAGGTGGTCGGGGGCCTGGTGGCTGCCATCGCCGCCGAGTGGGCTCGCTTCTACGGCGCCGATCCCCTGGCCAGCGTGGATCTGGGCTGCATCGTCAACGACGCCCAGTTCAGTCGGCTCGAAGAGCTGCTGGCCGGAGCCCGCAGCCGGGGGCAGGTGCTGACAGGCGGACGCAGCGACCCCGCCCGGCGACGCATCGAACCCACCCTGGTGGCGGTGGAGAGCGGCGACGATCCGCTGATGCAGGCGGAGCTGTTCGGTCCAATCCTGCCGGTGCTCAGCGTGGCCAACCTTGAGACAGCCCTGGCCGAAGTGCGCAGCAGGCCCAAGCCCCTGGCCCTCTATCTGTTCAGCCACGACCGCACGGCCCAGCAGCGCACCCTGGCCACCACCAGCTCCGGCGGCGTCTGCTTTAACGACGTCGTGCTGCAGGAGGTTGCCGCTGCCCTGCCCTTCGGTGGAGTGGGGGAAAGCGGCATGGGCAGCTACCACGGCCGGGAGGGCTTCCTCACCTTCTCCCACCAGCGGGCGGTGCTGCGCCGCCCCTTCTGGCTGGATCTGCCCTTCCGATACCCCCCCTATGCCGGGAAACTGGCCCTAATGAGGTGGTTGCTGGGCTGATCCAAGCCTGGCCGATCAGCAGCTTTGATGCACAGATCGTCCAACGGCACTGGATCGGCCTAGGCAGGCCCCTTAACGTTCGGAGAGCTATGTGTAGTGTTCATGCGTAGATACCTCGTCGCCCTGGCCCTAGCGATGGTGTTGCCGTTGCCTGGTCTGACGGACGTGGTGGTCAAACCAGGCGAAACCCTCTCGGAGATCGCCGAGCGCCATGGGGTCAGCCTGACCCAACTGATGCAGGCCAACGGCATTACCAACCCAAACCTGGTGGTGGCCGGCCAAAAGCTGGTGCTGCCAGGAGCCCGCCGGGCCGGTTCGGCTGGCTCCAGCGTCACGGTGCGCCCAGGCGACACACTTTCGACCATCGCTGAAGCCAATGGCGTCAGCCTCACCAGGCTGATGCAGGCCAACGGCATCTCCAATCCAAACCTGGTGATCACCGGTCAACGGCTTGTCATTCCCGGCTCCCGCAACACCGCTGCCGCGCCGCCCCCCAAGCCCATTCCCACCGCCAGATACACTGTAAAAATTGGGGAAACGCTCTCTGAAATCGCCAGTCGCTTCGGCACCAGCACCGAACGGCTGATTCAGATCAACCGGATCAGCAACCCCAATCTGGTGGTTGCCGGCACCCAACTGGCCATCCCAGGGCGGCCGACCCCCTCGGTTGCCCCAGCCACGAGACCTGCGCAGCGCAACACGAAGGAACATGTGGTGCGCAGTGGTGAGAACCTCTCCACCATCGCCGACAACTACGGGGTTCCCGTGGAGCGACTGATTGCAATCAACAGGATCGACGACCCCGACCTGGTGATCTCCGGCACCCGCCTGAAACTGCAGGCTCCCCCCCCGGTAACTGCCAAGCCAACTGCCAAACCGGTGGCCCAGGCCAAACCAACCCCCAAGCCGGTGGCTCAGGCCAAACCAACCGCCAAACCGGTGGCCCAAGCCAAGCCCACAGCAAAACTGCCCCCCAAGCCCGCGGCCACCGTCACACCCGGCCCCAAACCCGTCGCCAAGGAATCTTCCTCGCCGGCCCCAGCCACCACAACTGCTAGTTCCCCCACCAAGCCATCACCAGCTCAGCCAGTAGCCCAAGCCCAACCCGCCAGCGCTGTCACCAGCACGCCAAACACCAGGCCAAGCCCCACTCCAACCCCTGCTGCTGCTACCACTATTGCTGCAACTACCACCGCCAAGCCCCCTGCCAAAGCCAAGCCAGTTATCGAGACCAAGCCGGTGGCTGAGGCCAAGCCACCGGCTCAGAAGGCCTTGGTCAGCGTCAAACCGGCCGCAGCCAAAATTGCAACGGCCACCGCTGCTCCGAGCAAAGTCGCCGCCAGCAAGCCCAAGGGACCCGACTGGCGCAGCTACGGGCCCCTCCAGGTGGACTGGGCCAACTGGCAACCCATGGGCGGCAGCTTTGTGGCTCCGACGCTCAACGGGGAGGGCAAACCCGTTTATCTGGCTGTCAATTGCGGAGCCCGCAAGCTCAATGCCACCAGCCAATCCGGCCAGTGGAAGAGCTGGGATTCACCCCAAACCGACTTCGAGAAACAGCTGATCACCGACATCTGCAAGGCCCGATCCAGTTAGGTCAGGCGGCCCAATGCAGCGGCCAAGGCTGGCGTCGATAGCGTCGGCCCGATGCCTGCAGGTAGAGGCGCTGGGCGCCGTCATTGCTCTCGCTGAGCAATTCCTCCTGCACAAGCCGCCGCAACAGCCAGCCCCACTGGGCCTCCTGTCGGGGCCTGAGCGCGATCGGGGCGGCGGCGGCCAGCTCCTCGGCCAGGCTGCGCAGATCTCGCCCCTTGCGGGCCTCCAGCGCTTCCAACACCACCGCTACCTCCGTTGCCCAGTCCCGCTGCTCCAGGGAGCCCTGGCAGTTGTCACAGCGGCCACATACTGCCGCCAGCTCACCGATGGCCAGCAGCAGCGCCTGCTCCCGGCAACCCTCGCCCTCCGCCACCGCCTCCATCCGCCGCAGCTGCTGCTGGGCCAACTCCGAGCGCTGTTGATCCTGCTGGGGTGGCGGCGTACCCACCCCCCGAATCGCCCAGCCCAAGCTGGTGCGATCGGCCGGGTCGTAGAGCACCAGACAACGGGCGGGCAGGCCATCGCGCCCCGCCCGTCCCGATTCCTGCAAATAGCCCTCGGCGCTGGCAGGCAGATCGAGATGCAGCACGAGCCCCACATCCGGGCGGTCCACACCCATGCCGAAGGCCACCGTTGCCACCAGCACCGGCGAGGGCTGGAGCTGAAAGTGCTCCAGGGCCAGCAGGCGACTTTCAGGATCCATCCCAGCGTGATACGCGATCGCCTCCACCCCGGCTGCCGTCAACCTGGCGGCCCACTGCTCCACCGTGCGCCGGGTTCGGCCGTAGATCAGCACAGCCCCGCGACTCGCCCCTATCGCTGCCAAAACCAAGGGCAGGGCATCCTCTGGCCGGCGCTGCATGCCATAGACAAGATTGGTGCGGCGGGCTGAGCGCACCTGGATCAAGGGCCGCCGCAGCTGCAGCAGGCGAATGATGTCGGCTCGCACCTGGGGTGCGGCGGTGGCGGTGAGGGCCACCAGGGGCACGCCAGGGCACTGGGCGCGCAACTGGCCCAGGCGGCGATAGTCAGGGCGGAAGTCATGGCCCCAGGCACTGATGCAGTGAGCCTCATCCACCGCCAAAGCCACCAGCTGGCCGCTGTCGAGCACGTCGTCCAGCAGTTGGCGCGTGGCCTCCGCCTGGAGCCGTTCCGGCGCCAGATAGAGCAGGCGCAAGCGATTGTCCCGCAGGCGCTCCAACAGGCCTCGCCGCTCCGGCAAGGAGAGTCCCCCATGCAGGCAAGCCGCTGGGATGCCGCGTCGCTGCAGCTGGGCCACCTGGTCCTGCATCAGGGCAACCAGGGGCGAAATCACCAGCACCAAGCCCTGGCGTACCAACGCCGGCAACTGATAACAAAGCGACTTGCCGCCACCGGTGGGCAATACGGCCAGACAGTCCTGACCTGTCAACAGGGCCTCCACCACCGGGCGCTGCCCCGGCCGAAAGGCCGACCAACCAAAATGGCGACTCAGGGCCTGCTCCAGCAGATCCGGTTCGTTAATGGACCTACCTGTAGCGCCCCCCGACCCTAGCGGCCACCAGATGCGTGGTCAGGGGTGAACCGGGGGTGGGTCCAACTGCTCGGGGGATTCCTCCACCAGTTGCAATCGCACCCGCTTGCCACCAGCCAACTCCCCCAGCGAAACCCGCAGGGTGCTGCCGCTGAGCGACTGCAGGGCCGTGAGCAACTCCCGCAGGTGGGGGGTGCTGCTGCCGCTCTCCAGCCAAAGACGCTCCTGCAGCCCACCGAGCCGCCGCCAACTGGTGTGCAACTTCAAAACGGCACTTTCCAGCGCCTGCGCCTGGCCGACCGCATCGGCCAGCAGGCCCAGGGCGTCGAGGCGCTGGGCTTCCTGCAGGGCCTTGTCGAAATCCAGCTGCCCCTGCTGGAAGGCCCGCACCGCCAGGCCAGCTTCCGCCGCCTTGCTGAGCCAGCGGGCCGTGCTGGTGACATCCTTCACCCGCTCGAGCTCGGGCTCCTCCCGCAGCACTCGACGCAGCTCCTCCTGCTGCCCTTCGGGCAGCTTGGCCAACTCCTTCACCAGGGGGGCCACTGCCCTGGGTGGCAGGAGATTGTCGGCCGTGCGCTGGCGGATCTCCTCGGGCAAAAGCGGGCTGGTGGCGGCGGTGAACTCATCGCTGAGCCGCCGCACCTGTTTGCGGGTGATCTCCTGGCCCTCATTAGCCGCCTCCGCAATCATCAGCTGGACCTCCGGATCGGCCTGGGCGGTTTCCAGAAAGGCCCGCTTCGAAAAATTGTTGACACTGGCCTCCTCCAGCAGCCCCTCCCCAACCAGGCCGTCGGCCGATTCCGCCAGCTGGATCAGGGTGTAAGCCCGCGTTTTGCTGATCTCCTGCTCCCGCAACCACTGCAGAAAACCGGTGCCGCGCCCCTCGCCGCCGCGCTTTTCACGATCCCGCACAGCCCGCAGGATGCGGCCGCGCCAGATCTCGGTCTGCAGGTCGAATCGATCGCAGACTGCCCAGGCCTCCTCAAGGCGGGCCAGAAACTCGATCGTGCTGATCGAGTCGCTTTCGGGATCGGGCAGCTCCAGGCTGAGCATCGGGCGCGCTGCTGAGGAGCTGATCGTGCCACGGGCCGGGATGGCCCCAGCAAGGGCGACGAATCGTGACGCCGGTAAATGAACCCCCGGGCGCCGCGGCTATCTTTACTCTGGTAGCCACCCGATCTACAAGCGCAGCGATGGCCATTTCCCGCGGCGACAAAGTGCGCATCAGGCGCCCTGAGTCTTACTGGTTCAATGAAGTCGGCACCGTCGCTTCGATCGACACCTCCGGCATCCGCTACCCCGTGGTAGTTCGCTTTGACAAGGTGAATTACAACGGTTTCAGCGGCTCCGAGGGCGGCATCAACACCAACAATTTCGCCGAAGCAGAACTCGACAAGGCCTGAATCCGGCTCACATGCCTGAGTCCGGCTATCCGGCCCCAGCTCAATGTCCCTGGCCGGGAGGAGCTTCTTCAGCCCATCCAGCCTGCGCCGATGCCGGAACTGCCTGAAGTCGAAACCGTCCGCCGAGGACTTGAGCAGCAGACCCAGGGATTCTCGATCGATCAGGTGGAGGTGCTCCGGGCACGGGCGATCGCTAGTCCAGCCACTCCCGCATCTTTCGCCGCCGGGCTCATCGGCACCACGGTGGGGGCCTGGCAACGGCGCGGGAAATACCTGATGGGGCAACTGAACCGAGATGGCCTGGGCGCCGGAACCTGGGGCGTGCACCTGCGCATGACCGGTCAGTTTCTCTGGCTCCAGGAGCCCAGGCCAGCCTGTGCCCACACCAGAGTGCAGCTGTTCAACGCCGCCGGCCAGGAATTGCGTTTCATCGACACCCGCAGCTTCGGCCAGATGTGGTGGGTGCCGCCCGGAGAACCGCTCGAGGGCGTGATCACGGGCCTGCGCAGGTTGGGACCAGAACCCTTCAGCGATACCTTCAGCGCGGCCTACCTGCGCCAGAGGTTACAGGGCTCCAGTCGGCCGATTAAGAACGCCCTGCTCGACCAGGGGGTGGTGGCGGGGGTGGGCAATATCTACGCAGATGAATCCCTCTTTGCAGCGGGGATCAGACCCACTACCCCCAGCGGACGACTGAACGGTAAGCAGCTCGAAAGCCTGCGTCAGGCCCTGGTGGAAGTGCTGGAAACCAGCATCGGCGCAGGCGGCACCACCTTCAGCGACTTCCGCAACCTCAGCGGCACCAACGGCAACTACGGGGGAGTGGCCTGGGTGTATCGGCGGGGGGGCGAACCCTGCCGCCGCTGCCACACCCCAATCCGCCGCGACAAGCTTGGCGGCCGCAGCACCCACTGGTGCCCCAACTGCCAGCATTGAGGCAGTCGAAGTTGCCCGTGACCGTTCCCCCTCCCAGCAGCGCCAAACTGGCGAAGCAGCTGGGCGCCGCCATGGCCGCCATCCACCGCCGGGGATGGTGTGAGGGAACCGGTGGCAATTTCAGCTGCGTACTGCAACGGCAGCCCTTGCAGTTGTTGATGGCCCCCAGTGGGGTCGACAAAGGCTCCGTCTCGCCGGAACAGCTGATCGTGGTGGACGAGCGGGGCGAGGTGCTGCGGGGCAGCGGCCGCGCCAGTGCCGAAACTGAACTGCACCTGGCCTTAGTCCAAACCTGCGGGGCCGGCGCGGTCTTGCACACCCACTCCCAGGCCGGCACCCTCCTCTCCCAGCACTACGCCCCCCACGGCGCCGGGGTGGCCCAGCTCAGCTTGCAAGACCTGGAAATGCTGAAAGGGCTAGAGGGGGTCAGTAGTCACACCTCCAGGGTGGCTATCCCCGTACTGGACAATGACCAGGATCTGCGTCGCCTGCGCTCAGTAGCAGAGCCCCACCTGGGGGCCGCCCCCTACGGCCTGCTGATCGCGGGCCACGGGCTCTACGCCTGGGGGAAGGATCTGGGGACGGCACGCCGCCACCTGGAGATTCTGGAATTCCTGCTGGAGCAGCACTGGCGCCAACTGCTGCTGCAGGCATTGGCGCCGCGCACGCCACGCCTGCAGCGACACGGTTTGCGCTGGGTATTGCTGGACATTGAGGGAACCACCTGCCCGGTGAGCTTTGTGGCCGGGGAGCTCTTTCCCTATGCAGCCGAGCAAATGGGAGCCCTGCTGTTAGCCCGGCAAGGCGATCTTGAGGTCCAGGCCCTGGTGGCCGCAGTGGAGACGGCCTGGAAACAGGATCCGGATCCAACGGCCCAGGCCCTGCGCCAGAGGGCGCCTACAGATGTCCTGGCATACCTGCAGTGGCTAATTAGGGAAGACCGAAAATTGACACCCCTGAAGGAATTGCAGGGGTTGGTCTGGGAGCAGGGCTACCGCAGCGGAGCTTTGCGGGGTCCCCTTTATGGCGATGTACCGGCAGCCCTGCGACGTTGGAGCAGCGCTGGTCTGCAGCTGGCGGTCTATTCATCGGGCTCTGTTACTGCCCAACAACTGATCTACGGCTTTAGCAATGCTGGGGATCTTCGCCCCCTTTTCAGCGGGTGGTTCGACACACGCAGCGGTCCGAAGCAGGAAGCCGCGAGTTACCTCAACATTGCCAACCAACTGGGGGTGCCAGCCGAGCAGGTGCTGTTCATCAGCGATGCCAAAGCGGAGTGCCAGGCCGCTGCCAGCACAGGCATGCAGGTGATATTCAGCTGCCGTGAGGGCAATCCGGAGCAAAACTCCGGGAAATTTGAACAGATCAGCAGCTTCGATGAACTGGAGCTGCGTACCTTGGCGTAGCACATTGGTCTGGAAAGCCAAACGATGCCTGGCACCAAGCGTGCAACCAGCCAAACAACAAAAAAGCCACCCCGAGGGGTGGCTTTTTATTGGAATGAAAGTTTTACCTGGCATCGAGCTATTTTCTCAGGGGGCTGCCCCCCAAATATCGTTGCCGCTGCAGCGTTTCACAACCGAGTTCGAGATGGATCGGAGTGGTTCCACTGCGCCATGGACACCAGGATAGTCTTCACTCCCAGGTTGAACCCTGAGAACTGCATAGGAAAAGTCAACCAGTCACCCCAAGCGGCAACGCCTTACGACGTACTACAGAAGTAGATAGGGGCTGACGATCTGGAAAAAAGCTGTGTCATCGCTGACACCTAAGAGCTTGAGTAATGGTCAAGCCCTCGGTCTATTAGTACTCCTCTGCTTCACGCATTACTACGCTTCCACATAGAGCCTATCAACGGGTGTTCTTCCCGTGACCTTACTGGCTTACGCCATGGGAATACTCATCTTGAGGTGGGCTTCCCACTTAGATGCTTTCAGCGGTTATCCACTCCGCACATGGCTACCCAGCGTTTACCGTTGGCACGATAACTGGTACACCAGAGGTGCGTTTCTCCCGGTCCTCTCGTACTAGGGAGAAATCCTCTCAATATTCCTGCGCGTGCACCGGATATGGACCGAACTGTCTCACGACGTTCTGAACCCAGCTCGCGTACCGCTTTAATGGGCGAACAGCCCAACCCTTGGGACCGACTTCAGCCCCAGGTTGCGATGAGCCGACATCGAGGTGCCAAACCTCCCCGTCGATGTGAACTCTTGGGGGAGATCAGCCTGTTATCCCTAGAGTAACTTTTATCCGTTGAGCGACGGCCCTTCCACTCAGAACCGTCGGATCACTAAAGCCGAGTTTCCTCCCTGTTCGACTTGTTGGTCTCACAGTCAAGCTTGCTTCTGCTTTTACACTCGTCGGCTGATTTCCAACCAGCCTGAGCAAACCTTTGCGCGCCTCCGTTACCTTTTAGGAGGCGACCGCCCCAGTCAAACTGCCCACCAGGTACTGTCCGGCCCCCGGATGACGGGTGGCCGTTAGAACCCTAGCTCGCAAAGAGTGGTATCTCACCGTTGGCTCACATCGACCCGCAAGCCGATGATCAAAGCCTCCCACCTATCCTGCGCATTGCGAGCCCGGGCACAATACCAAGCTACAGTAAAGCTTCATAGGGTCTTTCTGTCCGGGTGCACGTAGTCCGCATCTTCACAGACAATTCTATTTCGCCGAGCCTCTCTCCGAGACAGCGCCCAGATCGTTACGCCTTTCGTGCGGGTCGGAACTTACCCGACAAGGAATTTCGCTACCTTAGGACCGTTATAGTTACGGCCGCCGTTCACCGGGGCTTCAGTCGCCAGCTTCGCTTGCGCTGACCAGCTTCCTTAACCTTCCGGCACTGGGCAGGCGTCAGCCCCCATACATCGTCTTGCGACTTAGCGGAGACCTGTGTTTTTGGTAAACAGTCGCCTGGGCCTCTTCACTGCGACCACCTTGCGGTGGCACCCCTTCTCCCGAAGTTACGGGGCCATTTTGCCGAGTTCCTTAGAGAGAGTTACCTCGCGCCCCTCGGTATTCTCTACCACCCCACCTGTGTCGGTTTCGGGTACAGGCCATGATGCCTTAACGGGTATAGGGCTTTTCTTGGAAGCATGACATCACCAACTTCGCTGCCGTAGCAGCTCGCACTCACGCCTTGGCTCAAACCGTTTTCACCGGTTCTCAACACCTCGAACGCTTGGACCAGTAACCAACATCTGGCTTGGCTAGCCTTCTCCGTCCCCCTTCCCAAAACATCACAGGTACAGGAATGTTGACCTGTTATCCATCGACTACGCCTTTCGGCCTCGCCTTAGGTCCTGACTAACCCTCCGCGGACGAGCCTGCCGGAGGAACCCTTAGGGTTTCGGGGCATGGGATTCTCACCCATGTTTTCGCTACTCAAGCCGACATTCTCACTTCCATGCAGTCCACGCCCGCTTACGCTAACGCTTCACCCCACATGGAACGCTCCCCTACCACTCATCTGCTCAAAAAGCAAATAAATCCGCAGCTTCGGTACAATGCTTAGCCCCATTCATTTTCGGCGCAGGATCGCTCGACCAGTGAGCTATTACGCACTCCTTTGAGGATGGCTGCTTCTAGGCAAACCTCCTGGTTGTCTGGGCAATCCCACCTCCTTTATCACTCAGCATTGATTTGGGGACCTTAGCTGGCGGTCTGGGCTGTTTCCCTTTCGACCATGGAGCTTATCCCCCACAGTCTGACTGCCTAGTTACACACAGGGTATTCAGAGTTCGTATCGATTTGGTACCGCTCTCGCAGCCCGTACCGAAACGGTGGCTTTACCCCCCTGCTGGAGCACTAGACGCTACGCCTCAACGTATTTCGGGGAGAACCAGCTAGCTCCGGGTTCGATTGGCATTTCACCCCTAACCACAGCTCATCCGCTGATTTTTCAACATCAGTCGGTTCGGACCTCCACTTGGTATCACCCAAGCTTCATCCTGGCCATGGTTAGATCACCCGGGTTCGGGTCTATAAACACTGACGATCGCCCTATTCAGACTCGCTTTCGCTATGGCTCCACCATTTCCGGTTTAACCTGCCAGTGCCTATAAGTCGCCGGCTCATTCTTCAACAGGCACACGGTCATCCGATTAGTCGGACTCCCATTGCTTGTAAGCTCACGGTTTCATGTTCTATTTCACTCCCCTCCCGGGGTTCTTTTCACCTTTCCCTCGCGGTACTGTTGCGCTATCGGTCACACAGGAGTACTTAGCCTTACGAGGTGGTCCTCGCAGATTCACACGGAATTTCACGTGCTCCGTGCTACTCGGGATACAGCTAGGCCAACTTTGTTTTCAAATACGGGGCTTTCACCCTCTATGGCGCGCCATTCAAACGCTTCTTCTAACTCCGTTGGTCCACGTTGCTGTCCCACAACCCCGATGGACGAATCCATCGGTTTAGGCTCTTCCCCGTTCGCTCGCCGCTACTTGGGGAGTCGTTTTTACTTTCCTTTCCTCCAGCTACTAAGATGTTTCAGTTCGCTGGGTTGGCTCGCGCCGCCCTATGGATTCAGGCGGCCGTTCTAGGGGTTGCCCCATTCGGAAATTCCCGGATCAAAGCGTGTTTCCAGCTCCCCGAGACTTATCGCAGGTAACTACGTCCTTCATCGCCTCTGTGTGCCAAGGTATCCACCGTGAGCCCTTTGTAGCTTGACCAATTTATACTTCCAGTTCTTGGTAGCTTCGATTTCTCGATCTACACGCGGCTGTTGAGGCCGATTCTCGCTAGATTCACCTCCACCAAACTCCATAATTACTTACAGTGGCTGATGCGGTTTGAATGCCAGGATCAAACTCACTTGTCCTCGGCGGACAGGTAAGAAAACTGAAAGCTCTCGGCTCTTAAACTCAATAGAATTTTCTTGATTCCTCTCCCAGCACTGGTCCATTGCTGAACCAGCGCACGGGCTAAAAATCAAGCATCCATGAGATGCTTTATTTCCAGACTTTCCTATACAGTTGTCAAGGTTCTGCTGAAATACACACTACCCCATTTAAGGGGCAATTATGAATCCAGCGTCCTTCCATCCTATCGATGGAAAGAAGCTGAAATCAACAGCAAATTTTCTAGATCACCTACACGGTTGCACTCCCCTAGTGTGGTGCCATGCTGTGGAGCCCTGCGGCACACTTAGTTTCTATGCAATGGCATAACTGGTTTGGCTTGAAGGCTGAGCAAACGTTGGATGGAGGTTAGCGGACTCGAACCGCTGACATCCTGCTTGCAAAGCAGGCGCTCTACCAACTGAGCTAAACCCCCAGCCATCAAGTCCTGCCTGCTCAGCAGGCGGTGAATGGGCCATCCTGGACTTGAACCAGGGACCTCACCCTTATCAGGGGTGCGCTCTAACCACCTGAGCTAATGGCCCAGGAGTGTAACCCGCTTTGGGGTGACCTAGACAAAGTTTAGGAACTGAAATTGATTTACCAGTCTCTAGGTTGGTTACCCATCCTTTCACTGCTATTCAAATTGAGGTACCGATCGACCTTAGAGATGACAGAATCATGGCCTGAGAATAAAATACTCAGACATCACGATTAGTTATTGTATCCCTGTTAGGAGGTGATCCAGCCGCACCTTCCGGTACGGCTACCTTGTTACGACTTCACCCCAGTCATCAGCCCCACCTTCGGCATCCTCCTCCCTTGCGGGTTGGAGTAACGACTTCGGGCGTGGCCAACTTCCATGGTGTGACGGGCGGTGTGTACAAGGCCCGGGAACGTATTCACCGCAGTATGCTGACCTGCGATTACTAGCGATTCCTCCTTCACGTAGGCGAGTTGCAGCCTACGATCTGAACTGAGCCACGGTTTATGGGATTTGCTAGCTCTCGCGAGTTTGCTGCCCTTTGTCCGTAGCATTGTAGTACGTGTGTAGCCCAGGATGTAAGGGGCATGATGACTTGACGTCATCCACACCTTCCTCCGGTTTATCACCGGCAGTCTCTCTAGAGTGCCCAACTTAATGCTGGCAACTAAAGACGTGGGTTGCGCTCGTTGCGGGACTTAACCCAACATCTCACGACACGAGCTGACGACAGCCATGCACCACCTGTCACTGCGCTCCCGAAGGCACTCCCAAGTTTCCAAGGGATTCGCAGGATGTCAAACCCTGGTAAGGTTCTTCGCGTTGCATCGAATTAAACCACATACTCCACCGCTTGTGCGGGCCCCCGTCAATTCCTTTGAGTTTCACACTTGCGTGCGTACTCCCCAGGCGGAACACTTAACGCGTTGGCTACGACACCGAGGGGGTCGATTCCCCCGACACCTAGTGTTCATCGTTTACGGCCAGGACTACAGGGGTATCTAATCCCTTTCGCTCCCCTGGCTTTCGTCCATGAGCGTCAGTTATGGCCCAGCAGAGCGCCTTCGCCACTGGTGTTCTTCCCGATATCTACGCATTTCACCGCTACACCGGGAATTCCCTCTGCCCCTACCACACTCTAGTCTTCTAGTTTCCATTGCTGAAATGGAGTTGAGCTCCACGCTTTAACAACAGACTTTCAAGACCGCCTGCGGACGCTTTACGCCCAATAATTCCGGATAACGCTTGCCACTCCCGTATTACCGCGGCTGCTGGCACGGAATTAGCCGTGGCTTATTCATCAAGTACCGTCAGATCTTCTTCCTTGATAAAAGAGGTTTACAGCCCAGAGGCCTTCATCCCTCACGCGGCGTTGCTCCGTCAGGCTTGCGCCCATTGCGGAAAATTCCCCACTGCTGCCTCCCGTAGGAGTCTGGGCCGTGTCTCAGTCCCAGTGTGGCTGATCATCCTCTCAGACCAGCTACTGATCGATGCCTTGGTGAGCCTTTACCACACCAACTAGCTAATCAGACGCGAGCTCATCCTCAGGCGAAATTCGTTTCACCTCTCGGCATATGGGGTATTAGCGGCCGTTTCCAGCCGTTATCCCCCTCCTGAGGGCAGATTCTCACGCGTTACTCACCCGTCCGCCACTAACCCGAAGGTTCGTTCGACTTGCATGTGTTAAGCACGCCGCCAGCGTTCATCCTGAGCCAGGATCAAACTCTCCGTTGTAGTCAAGTCCTCTTGGCTTGCGCCTCAACCTGATTTGCTTCTCACCCGCTTCAACCCACTGGCGTAGGTGTCGCAGTTGGAGCCCCTTCCTCTGACAGAAGGTTGCAAAGAGTGCATTCAGAAATTTCTTTCCTCTTGACTTTCCCGAATCTCAGATCCGGTCGCGCTCGCCTCTCCTATCGGCACACCAGCTCCTGTTCCCTCGTGAGAAGGCAACAAAAGCCAACCCATAGGCGCGTCACGCTTTGTTTCTTTTTGACGGGACCTCACACCTTCACTGCTAACTCGCCACTTACCCAAACCCTTGCTGCCTCCCTCTCAGGGGCCACAAGAGTTCAGGTCAATGACGCAGTGAAAGCGTCAGTTCCTAAACTTTTTAGTTGTCCAGGTGCTTCCGCTTTCTCCCCCCTCTCGGGAGGCTCTCGGCGGAACGTTGCCTCTCAGCAACTTAGAAAACCTACAACACCGGTCGCTCTCGCTTCCCCTGCTGTCGGCCTGCTCGCTTGGGCATCTCTCCCTTGCGCGCAGACCACAAACATAACACCTGGGTGGGCCCCCAGGCAAGAAAAGGTGTCCTGTGTGACAGCGGCTTTGGGCCGGCGCCCTCCCGGATCCCATAAAAAAAGCTGCAGCAGCGGCTGCAGCTTGGGTAATTGGGCTGGGAAGGCCCCTGTGGACCCCTGGAAGAGCAGGGTCAGAACAGCCCGAGGGTTAGCGACTTATCGATCGGCAGGGCGGCACCAATGCCCAGATAGATGGCAAATGCGGTGCCGAACAGGAACACACCCATCGCTACGGGGCGGCGGAAGGGGTTCTGGAACTTATTGAAGCTCTCGATGAAGGGCACCAGCATCAGACCCAGGGGGATCATGGTCTGAAGGGCAATTCCCAACAGCTTGTTGGGAACCACGCGGAGGATCTGGAACACCGGGTAGAGGTACCACTCGGGCAGAATTTCCAGCGGGGTGGCGAAGGGATCGGCCTTATCGCCCAGCATGGCCGGATCGAGCACGGCCAAGCCCACCAGGCAGCCGATGGTCCCGAGGATGACCACCGGGAACATGTAGAGGAGGTCGTTGGGCCAGGCTGGCTCCCCGTAGTAGTTATGGCCCATGCCCTTGGCCAACTTGGCGCGCAGGCTCGGATCGGTGAGGTCTGGCTTCTTAAGGATGTGCATGGCTAGCTCCTGGAGCAGGGATCTCTGGGGACTGGAAAATGAGCTTAGAAGGAACTGACGGTTGGCTCGTTGGAGGGAACCAACAGGTTCATGGAGTCACAAGGGGCCGGAAATTCCCTGTTTGCGAATCATCAGGAAGTGCATGAGCATGAATACCGCCAGGAGCCAGGGCATCACGAAGGTGTGCAGGCTGTAGAAACGGGTGAGAGTGGACTGGCCAACGCTCTCGCCGCCGCGGAGCAGCTCAACCATGAAGTCGCCGATCACTGGCACGGCTGCGGGAACACCTGAGACGATCTTCACGGCCCAGTATCCGAGCTGGTCCCAGGGGAGGGAGTAGCCAGTGACCCCAAAGGACACGGTGATGACAGCCATGGTCACGCCGGTGACCCAGGTGAGCTCGCGGGGCCGCTTAAAGCCTCCGGTGAGATACACGCGGAACACATGCAGGATCAGCATGAGCACCATCATCGAGGCGCTCCAGCGGTGCACTGAGCGGATCAGCCAGCCGAAGCTGACATCCGTCATCAGATACTGCACCGATGCGTAGGCCTCGGCCACCGTGGGCTTGTAGTAGAAGGTCATCGCAAACCCAGTGGCGAACTGAATCAGGAAGCAGACCAGGGTGATGCCGCCCAGGCAATAGAAAATATTGACGTGGGGCGGGACATACTTGGAGGAGATGTCGTCGGCAATTGACTGGATCTCAAGGCGTTCCTCGAACCAGTTGTAGACCGGGTTAGCAGCCTGTCCGGAGTTTCCAGCAGGTGTGTTCGCCATGCAGCTGGTGGGGTAATTGCGAAAGTCTACCGATGATCAAGAGCAGCTCGTGAGTGCCCAGCCCCCCAGGCCCAGGCCTTCTCAACCCTTTGCAACAGGCCGGTCCAAGGCCAGGCATCCGCTGCGGATCCTGCTGCTGGTGGCATTGCTGGTCCTCAGCCTGCTGGCCGGACCAGCCAGGGGGACCCTCGCCCTCAGTGACACCCAGCAGCTGGTGGTGGAGGCCTGGCGCCTGGTGAACCAGAGCTATGTGGATCCCGCTCGCTTCGACCAGGTGCACTGGAAGCGCCTGCGCCAGAAGGCCCTCGAGCAACCCATCTCCAGCTCAAGCGACGCCTATGACGCCATCGAGGCGATGCTCACCCCACTGGGCGACCCCTACACCCGGCTGCTGCGACCTGGCGACTACGCCACCCTGCGCTCCAACACCCAGGGCACGGTTACCGGAGTTGGGCTGCAGCTGGGCCTGCGCAGCCCCGATCAACAAATCGTTGTGATCGCCCCGCTGGATGGCTCCCCCGCCTCTGAAGCCCAGATCCCCAGCGGTGCAGAAGTGCTGCAGGTGGATGGCAAGGCCAGTGAGGCCCTTGGGCTCGAGCAAACAGCCGCCGCCCTGCGGGGCCCAGCCGGCAGCAGGGTGCTAGTGCAGCTCAGCATCAGGGGAAAGCCCCGGGAAGTGGAGCTGGAACGGCGCCAGGTGGAACTGCGGCCGGTGCGCAGTAAGCGGCTGCGGGTGGGCGACCACACCCTGGGGTACCTGCGGATCACCCAATTTTCCGAACCGGTGCCCGAGGCCGTTCAGGAAGCCCTGGCAGATCTCAACGGCAAGGGCATCGAGGGCCTGATTCTGGATCTGCGCAACAATTCCGGTGGCCTGGTGAGTGCGGGGCTGGCGGTGGCGAATGACCTGCTCGATGGGGCTCCGATTGTTGAAACCCAAGACCGCAATGGGCTCAGCTCCCCCCAGCAGGCAAGCCCTGGCCAGCTCTTCGACGGACCGATCCTCACCCTGGTGAACGCGGGTACCGCCAGCGCCAGCGAAATCCTGGCGGGGAGCCTCCAGGACACCGGCCGCAGCGAGCTGGTGGGGGCACGCACCTTCGGCAAGGGACTGATTCAAACCCTGATCCCCCTGGGCGACACCAGCGGCCTGGCCGTAACTGTGGCCCGCTACCTCACGCCCAGCGGTCGCGACATCCAAAACCAGGGCATTGAACCCGATGTGGTGTTGCCCCAGCCCGAACCCCTCGATCCCGGCGGCGAAGGTGACAGTTGGCTCGAACAGACGGGCCACTTGCTGGCAGGCCGCCTGGACGGGAACCCATAAAGATGGGGGAACGTACCTATCACGACCCGCTGCACGGGGCGATCCGCCTCGATGGCGCCGACCCGGCCGAAGCCCTGGTCATCGACCTGATCGACACCGCCCCCTTCCAGCGCCTGCGCCGGGTGCGCCAGCTGGGGCCAGCTTTTCTGACCTTCCACGGAGCCGAATCGAGCCGCTTCACCCATTCCCTGGGGGTGTTGCATCTGGCCCAGCTGGCCCTGGGCCAGCTGGAGCGCCGCAATCCCGCCTTGGCCGAGCACCGGGCCGTGCTCTACGCCGCGGCCCTGCTCCACGACGTGGGCCATGGCCCCCTGAGCCACTCCGGCGAAGAGATGTATGGGCTCCACCATGAAGCCTGGTCGGGTCGCCTGATCCGGGAACATCCGGCACTGCGGGACCGGCTGGAGACCTATGCCCCAGGCACCGCAGAGGCCGTGGCCGCCCTGCTGGAGCACGGCCAGTACCCCAACGCCGCGATCCAGGCCCTGGTGAGCAGCCAGCTCGACTGCGACCGACTCGACTACCTGCTGCGCGACAGCTACAGCACCGGCACGGCCTACGGCAAGCTTGATCTCGAGCGGATCCTGGCAGCCCTAACCCTGGCCCCCGATGGCCAACTGGCCATCACCCCCAAGGGACTGATGGCCGTGGAGCACTACCTAGTGGTGCGCAATCTGATGTACCGGAGCGTCTACAACCACCGGCTCAACGTGGTGTGCAACTGGCTGCTGCGCCAGACCATCGCCAGCGCCCGCAGGCTGGGGCCGGCAGAGGTTTGGGCCGACCCGGTGATGGCCCGTTGGCTGTGGCATTGCGATGGGCTCGATCTCGAGACCTTCCTGGCCAACGACGACATCCGCACCGGTTATCACCTGATGCGCTGGATGGAGGAAGGCCCTGCGGAGCTGCAGGCCCCTTGCCGCCGACTGCTGGAAAGACGGCTGCTTAAGGCCACCGCCGTGAGCCACCTGGAGCCGGGCCGGCGGATGGAGCTGCTGGCTGCAGCCCATCAATTAAGTGAAGCTGCAGGATTAGACGTCGAAACCAGCTGTGGCCTGGAACAGCGCCAGAACCGCGGCTACCACCCGTACAAGGGCGGCTTGCGGCTCTGGGATGGCGAGAACCTCCAGGCCCTGGAGCAGCGCTCTGCCCTGGTGCAGAGCCTCACCACCCCAGTGGAGCTGGCCTGGCTGATCCATCCTGCCGAGGTGGCGCCTAAGTTGCGCAAATTGGTGGGCCGCTGAGCAGGGACGCCGCTGGGGATCCTTCTATGGGAGCAGATTCGGGAGCAGAGCTGATTCCAGCCCAGGGGGGCAAGGGGCTGCACCGGCTAGTGCTGCCTGCTCCAGCGGCCATTCACAGCGGCCAGGTAGCGCCGCTGCAGGAAGCCGCCGCCCTGGTGCAGTCGGCCGTGGCCAGTGCGCGCCTGCTGGGCAGCGGTGGGCCCCGGGGCCTGCTTCAACTCGAGGCCGGATCCTGGCGTCTCAGCCTGGGCCAACTAAGCGAACTGCGCGACACCCTGGCAGGCCTGGAGCTGGAGCTTGCCAACCTCTGCAGCAGTAACCCCCAGACCCATGTGGCGGCAGCGGCCCTGGGGATCGAGTGCCAGTGGCCAGCCCAGGCAACCGCTGGGGAGCCTGCCCCCAGGGGGAATGACCTGGGCGATCCTGATCCTGAGCTGGTGGTGCACCGGGGCACCCTGCGCTCCGGCGATCATCTGCAAACCCAGGGGACCCTCCTGGTGCTCGGGGATGTGAATCCCGGGGCTCGAATTTCCGCCGCCGGGCACGTACTGGTGTGGGGGCGTCTGCGGGGCACCGCCCATGCCGGCTGCAATGGCGACACCGGAGCGAGGATCGTGGCCCTCCAGCTCCGGCCCCTGCAGCTCCGCATTGCCACGACCGTCGCCCGGGGGCCAGATGGATCCCCACCACCCGGCCTTGCCGAAGAGGCCAAGATCGTCAATGGAACCATCCAGATCGACCCGGCCCAGCCAGGCTGGCCCCTCAGCGGTTGATCAGGCCGAGGCCGCCCAGCAGCCCCGCCCCGGCCATAAACCAGAGCGGTGAGATGCGGCTGCGCAGCATCAGCACACACACCAGCACCGAAACCAGCACGCCGGCTGCGTTGGTGTCAGCCGTGCGCAGAATCTTCAGGCCCACCGCAAACAGAATTCCCAAGGTGATCGGCCCCAGGCCCTGCTCGAAGTCTCGGCGCCAAGGGGAATGCTCCAGCTGCTTCCAGCTGAGGCAGGCCAGCACCATCACCAAGGTGGATGGCATAAGGATGGCCGCCTCGGCGCCGTAGGCACTGAGCAGGGCCCAGAAAGGCCCTTCCGGCCAGCTCGCGCCCAGGCCAATCAAGCCCACCAACATCGAGCTGGGGCCGGGCGCCGCTTCAGCTAGGGCGTAGAGATCGGCGAACTGGGCATTACTGAGCCAGCAGAACTGATCAACCGCCAGGTGGTGATACTCCGCCAGCAGGGTGTTGCCGCCACCCAGGGAAAACAGCGACAGGGACAAAAACTGCCCGAGCACCTGGAGCAGGGTGCCCAGGTCGGAGAGCCGGGCTGGCGTACAGGCGGCAGCGGCAAGCAGCTCGCTCATTGCTGGGCAGGCCGCCGGGGCCAGTACCAGACCATGGCCAGCGGAGCAGAGATCAGCACCACCGGAATCAAGCGCAAGTGCAACCAGGTGAGGGCCACAAAAACTGCCGCCGCCAGAACCAGGGCAAACCAGTCCTTGGTGTACTGATCAAGAATCTTGAATCCCATCGAGAGAGCCATCCCGGCCGCCGCCGCTACCACCCCGGCCAGCACCCGATCGACCGCAGGGATGCCGTGGAGCTGGAAATAGGCCAGGCCTACCGCCATCAGCAGGGTGAAGGGCACCAGCAACATGCCGGCCAGGGCCACCAGGGCACCGGCCAGGCCATGGAACTCGGCGCCGACAAATACGGCCATGTTGATCTGGTTGGGCCCGGGGAAAAGGCGGGCCACGGTGAGCCCGGTGAGGAACTGCTCATTGGTCATCCAACGTCGCTGCTCCACGACGATCCGCTGGCTCCAGGCGGACAGCCCCCCACCAAAGGCTGAGAGGGCCACCTGGAGCATGCCCCAGAACAACTGGACCAGGCTGGGACGGGGCGCCAAATGGGGCTCAGTCATGCACAAAATGGGGGTCGGGTGGCAATTCGCCCGCCTCATGCAGGCTCGGATCGAGGGGATCGGGGGCCTGGTATTTCTTGGCGACATCCCAGTCGGCCTGGAAGGTGTTACGCAGCCTCGCCACCACCTCAGGGGCATCGGATTCGATGCCGAGTTCCCGACGCAGGTCGAAGGCACTGCGATCGATATTCATCGAACCCGTCTGGGCGTAGGTGCCATCCACCAGCAACAGCTTGGCGTGCAGTTTCAGGTGTTTCTGGCGCCGCACCTTCACGCCAAACCTCTCCATCACCCGCAGGGAGGAGAAGGTGTCGTAGATATCCCAATCGGAGATGCCGTGCTTGCCACCGCAGAGCAAGCGCACCTTCACCCCCCGCTCCCGGGCGGAGATGATCCGCTCGAGGATCACCGCATCCACGAATTTGGGATGCTGAATCCAGAGGGTTTCTCGCGCCAGATCAATGATTCGGGCCATCTGGCCGCGGCTGTGCACGCTGCTCCAAACCAGGCCCACGTGGAGGTTGGGATGGAAAAAAGTGCGGGCCCAGTCGGCCTCAAAGCCGGCAATCACCTCCTCGACCACCGGCGGGGCGTGGCTGACGATGCCGTAGCCGCGGGATTCGGTGAAGTATTTGTCGCTGAGGTTGAAGGTGGAAATCAGGGCGCAGGAGCGATCCACCACCATCGATTTCTCGTGGGTCACTGGGAAGGCCTCACTGGTCCAGGCCACCTCGATACCCCATTCGCCTAGGCGGGCATGGGCCTCATCGTTCCAGCGGTCTCCGCCGGAGGTGTGGGGATTGAGCATCACCCGCACCTGCACGCCGCGCTGGTGGGCCCGCAGCAGGGCCTGCTCGATCGCCTAAGACTGCAGCTTGAACTGCTTGAGCAGCAGCGACTCCCGGGCGCCATCGATCAGGGCCACCACGGCCCCAGCCCCGTCATCAGGCATGACCAGCAGCTGCTGGTGAAGATGCTGGGGGGAGGAGGGATCCTTGGGCTCGGTCATCCCTGCGGTGGAGGGGGCTGACCCGTTGTAATCCAAGGGCCCCGAGCAGCGATGCCAGCACCAAGACATCCGTGCCAGTAGTTAGGCCTTAACCTTTGCCCATTCCAGCCTCTGTTGTGACCGCCCCGTCTACCCGCTACATCCTGATCTGCTCCGGCAAGGGGGGCGTGGGCAAAACCACCCTCACCGCCAACCTTGGCATCGCCCTGGCCAAGCAGGGAGCCCGTACCGCCGTGCTCGATGCCGACTTCGGCCTGCGCAATCTTGATCTGCTGCTGGGGCTGGAGAACCGGATCGTGTACACCGCCCAGGAGGTGCTCTCGGAAAGCTGTCGGTTGGAGCAGGCCCTGGTGAAACACAAGCAGGAGCCAAACCTGGCCCTGCTGCCGGCGGGCAACCCGCGCATGCTCGAGTGGCTGCAGCCCGACGACATGAAAAAGATTGCAGCCCTGCTCGGCGACCACTTCGACTTTGTGCTCATCGACGCCCCCGCTGGCATTGAGGGCGGCTTCAAGAACGCCATGGCGGCTGCCCGCGAAGCGATCGTGGTGACCACCCCGGAGGTGTCGGCGGTGCGCGATGCCGACCGGGTGATCGGCCTCCTCAACAGTGAAGGGGTGAAGCCCATCCAGCTGGTGCTCAACCGGGTGCGGCCCAAGATGATGGCCAACCAGGAGATGCTCGCTGTGAGCGATGTCACCGACATTCTGGCCCTGCCCCTGCTGGGTCTGGTGCTGGAAGACGAGCAGGTGATCGTGAGCACCAACCGCGGTGAGCCCCTCACTCTCAATGGCAATGGTTCCCCGGCCGCCCGGGCCTACTCCAACGTGGCTCGCCGACTCCTGGGCGAAGACGTGCCCTTGATCGACCCGAGCAAGGAGCGCCAGGGCATCCGCGCGACGATCGGGCGGCTGATGCAAACCAAGATCTTCTGAAGCCGATGACCCTGCGCGATGTGATCAACAAACTTCTGGGCCTGCACCCCCCCAGCGCCAACACTGCCAAGCAGCGGTTGCAGCTGGTGCTTGCCCACGACCGCAGCGACCTCAACCCCGAACTGCTGCAGCAGATGCGTCGGGAGATCTTGGAGGTGGTGAGTCGCTATGTCGAAATCGACCTAGAAGAAGGCGACGTCACCCTGGAGACGGAAGACCGGGTGACAGCCCTGGTGGCCAATTTGCCGATTCGGCGCGCCAAGGTGCCCTTCCCCCCTGTCGAACCGACCTTCCAGGCCAAGCTCAGCTCCTGATTTCAGCAAAGCGCCACGGCCAGCCCCAACGCTCCAAGCAAGTGTGGGAAAGCTGAAGCAACCGCATTCAGACCACCATGGGCGAAACCGCCAAGCCAGAACTCACGGCTGCTACATGCATCACCCCGGCAGAGATGCGGGTGCTGCAAGAACTGGAACAGGGCCACAGCAACAAGGCGATCGCCGCCGCCCTGATCGTCAGTCCCCGCACCGTGGAAAGTCACATGGCGAATTTGCTGGCTAAAACCGGCTGCCAAAGCCGCACCCAGCTCCTGCTGTGGGCGATCGGCGGGAGATCGGCAGGCGATAAAGTTCTATGGGAAGGGCAGGTTTGACCACTTCCACTGCCGGCTTAGCTCAGTGGTAGAGCAGCGCTTTTGTAAAGCGAAGGCCATCGGTTCAAATCCGTTAGCCGGCTTCTGGTGATTTCCTGGTCCACCCCGTCCCTGAGCCATGCTCCCTAACCCCTCCCATCGATTCGGCGGCTGGCGGCTGCCGCTAGCAAGTTTTGCCGGCCTGATCGCGCTGGCGCTGCAACTGGATCACCCAGGCCCTCTCCACGCCCAGTCGAACTCCCCGGATCAAACGCAAACGACCAAGCCAGCCGCTGGGGCCGCCTCGACCAGTGCCAAGGAACAGGCCCTGCTCGAGAAAATCCGCCAACTCAAGGCCCCCCGTTGGAAAACCTTTGGCCCCTGCCGCTACGACTGGAGCGCCTGGCGAATCGCTGAGGGTGGCGTGCGCACCACCACCAGCATCTGCGGATCCCCTGAAGTGACCAGCAAGGTTGCGGTTCACTGCGAAACCCTGCGGGTGAGCCGCCAATCCAGCGAGGGAACCTGGGGCGATTGGCGCCTGCCCCTATCCCTGGAGGAATCCAAGGGAGAAGGAGCGGAAGACCTGATGGTGGCCAACCTCTGTGCCAATGCCAAACCCCTACCTGCGGCCGTCAGCGAACCGCCGGGCGTCCCGCCAGCAGCCAAATCGCCAAAACCAGCAGCGTCCAAGGCAAAACCCTGAGATCCAGCAGGGCAGGCAGCACCTGCAGAAAAGGCTCCATCAACCAGTGGAAGGCAGCCACCGCCAGAAGCACCACCAGGAAAAGGGCTGCCATTTGATCGCTCAAATCCCTTGAGGCAGTAGAGCACCGGCCCGCAAGACCTGCCAGCCCCCACCCTCCCGCCAGGCCAGCACGGTGCTGGCCATGCCCCCGGCCTCTGGCCAGGGCATGGGGCCTAGCAGCGGCACGTCGGCAAACTGCCGGGCCGCCTCCTCTGCCGTGGTAGCGGGGGGCTGACCGGAAACATTGGCACTGGTGGTGGCCAGCGGTCCACTGAGCTCCAGCAGGGCCAGGGCCTGAGGGCAGGCCGGCAACCGCAACCCCAGGCTGCCACCACCTGGGTTGAGGGCTTCTGCCACGGGGCCAATGGCCGGCAGCACCAGGGTGACTGCCCCCGGCCAAGCCCAAGCCGCCATCGCCAACCACTCGGGCCGGGGCGGGCGGCCGATGGACCCCAGCAAGGCCTCGGCATTGGCGGCCATCAGAATCAGGGGCTTCTCGGCTGGGCGGTGCTTCAGGGCCCAGAGTTGATGGGCCTGGCTGGGACAACTCGCCAGGGCAGGCAAGGTGTCAGTGGGGAACAGGGCAGCCGATCCTCCCAGCAGGTGGGCGGCCAGATCCGGGGGAGCAAGGGTGGGCAAGGGGTCAGACATCAGCTCAGCATCGCCGGGCCGAAACAAAGCGCTGCTGGCCCTCCAGATCGAGATGGGCTCGCACCTGCTCCAAACCCGCCAACGTCAGCAGCTCGATCACCGCCGCGCTTTGGTCGTGATGGTGCTCCAGCAGCAGCAGTCCACCAGGAGCAAGGGCGGCCCTGGCGCCCTGAGCCAAAGGCCGCAGGGCGCCAAGCCCATCGGCCCCGCCATCGAGAGCAAGGGCGGGCTCGTGCTCCCGCACCCCCGGCTCCAGCGCAGCCCACACCGCCGTGGGGATGTAGGGCGGATTGCTCACCACCAGCTGCAGTTGTCCCCACAGGGGCCGCAGCGGCTGCCACCAGCTGCCCTCCAGCAGCCGCACCCGATCGCCCACCCCCGCCCGCTCCAGATTGACGCTCGCCTGAACAAGAGCTGCGGGGCTGGCGTCCACAGACCAACCGCTACTGGTGGGCCAGGCCAGGGCCAGGGCCAGGGCCAAACAGCCCGAACCGGTGCCCAAATCTGCCCATGGACCCGGGCAGTCTGGAGCCAGCGCCAGGGCTAGCTCAACCAGCAGCTCCGTTTCCTGACGCGGAATCAACACCCCCGGGCCCACAAGGAGTTCGAGGTCGCGCCAGGGGCAGCGACCCACCAGATATTGCAGGGGTTCGGCGGTGTGGAGATGGAGACTCCAAAGCTCCTCTATGTGGCTGGGATCCACCCTGAGCCGCACGAGCTGCTCGGGATGCAACCGCAGCTGCTGCTGCTCGCGCCAGGGGATACCGCCAGCGAGGTCCACCAGCCAGTCAAAATCGGCCGGATGGCCGCCCAGGGCCAGCTGGCGGCGGCGCCAGGCCAACCACCAGTTGCCATTGAGCTCTGTCGCCATTCCCCCCCAGCCAGGGCCCCAGGCTAGATCGGCCGCCAACACAGACCCGGCTCCGCCCTCACCAGGCCCCCCAGCTCGAGGGCCAGCAGCCTGGGAGCCACCTCGGCAGCGGGCTGCTCCAAGCTGAGGCACAACTGCTCGAGGGAGGCGCCACGGCCCAGGGCAGCCAACAGGGCTGAATCCCCGGGCGGCGAAGCGCTTAGCGGCGACTTAGCGGATTGGCGAGGCGCAAGGGGACCCTCACCCAGTTGTCGAATCAGATCGGCGGGATCCAGCAGCACCGTTGCATCCTGGGCGAGCAGACGATTGCTGCCGGCAGCAGAGGCCTTGCCGGCATCGGCAGGCACCACCCAGAGGGGCAACTCCTGTTCCATGGCCAGGGCCGCGGAATGGAGGGCGCCACTTTTGAGGGGACACTCCACCACCACCACGCCAGCGGCGAGCCCAACCTGCAGCCGGTTGCGAGCAGCAAAGTGACCGGCCTGAACCGCGGTGCCCGCTGGCAACTCACTCACCAGCAGCCCCCGAGCCGCCACCTCAGCCTGCAGCTGCTTGTGGTGCCTTGGGTACACCCGCTCCAGGGGCGTGCCCAAAACCGCCACCGGCTGCCCCCCCTGGGCCAGGCAACCCCGGTGCACCGCCCCGTCAATCCCTTCCGCCAAACCACTCACCACGGGCCAGCCTGCCTGGGCCAGGGCCGCCCCAATCGCCTCCGCCATTGCCAGCCCATGCAGGGAGGGGCGCCTGGTGCCAACCACCGCGATGGCTTGACGGCGGCGCAGCAGGGGCCACAACCAACCTTTGCCGCGCCAGTGAAGACGCAGGGGCGGCCGCTCCAGCGCCAGCAGCTCGGGAGGGAAGGCCGGATCGGCGGGCAGCAGCACCCGCCTCCCGCCCTGGAGCTGTCGAGCCACCTCTGGCAAGGGATCTGGCCCCCAATGGGCCCGATACCGCTCCAATTGCCGGCAGCCCGGCGATCCCATACCCGCCAGGCCAGCAAAGGCCTCGGCAGGAGAGGCCCAGGCCGCCCCCCAGCCACAGAAGTTGTCCCGAATAGCCACCAGGCGGCTGGGGCCCACCCCGGGGCATCCAGACCAAAGCAGCCACCAGAGCCTTTGCTCCAGACTCCAGCCAGCGGCATCGGCGGCCCGCAGCAGGGGACGACGCTGCTTGGCCGGTGAATTGGCTGGTGACTTGGCTGAGGGCGAGGAGGATCGAGGGAGCGCGGCAGCTGGGGCCATGCCATTTCAGTACAGGTGTACTGAAATTAGACCGATCCAGCCACCAGGATTGCCACCGCGGCCTCAAGGTCGGCTGGCAGCTTGCGCATCAGCCGCTGGCGCCCCGGCTCCCCAACCCCATCGACCAACACCAGCTCCACCATGGCCTCGGCTGCCACCACCCCATCCGCGCCTAAAAACAGGCTGCGCCAAGGGATTTTGAGGCCACGCCGGGGCATCACTTCGCTCCAGATCCGAACGGCATCGCCATGCAGCAGGGCCCGGCGGTAATCGATGGCCAGGCTGACCACCGGCAGTTCCAGGCCCCTGGCCGAGAGTTCGCTGTAGGCAACACCGGCCTTTGCCAGGGCTTCAACCCGGGCCTCCTCCAGCCATGCCACATAGGCGCCATGCCACATCACACCGGCATGGTCTGCGTGCTGGGGCAGCACCCTTCGCTCCAGAATCCAACCCCCATCCGTAGGCTGCAGGGAAGACCGTTTCATCGTTTCACTCCCGTGTTTCGCAACGTACTGATCGCCGATTCCGGCAAGGGCCACGTTGAGGAGATGGTGCGCATGCTGCGCGACATCCCCACCGTTCGCCAAGCCCGCTTCAACCTGCTGCACGTAGTGCCCGAGCAGGTTGGCGAAAGCTTCACTGAGCACTCCCAGAAGGCAGCCGGCATCGCCGCTGAAGCGGTGCTGCGCCTGGGCCTAAACCCCGGGGAGGTGAACACAATCATCCGCCAGGGCGATGCCAAGCAGACGGTGCTCAAGGTGGCCGATGAACTCAACAGCGACCTCATCGTGATGGGCTCCCGCGGCATGAACCGCCTCCAGGCCATTCTCAGCAACAGTGCCAGCCAGTACGTTTTCCAGCTCTCCACCAGGCCGATGCTGCTGGTGCGTGAAGACCTCTATATCCGCCGTATCAACCGGGTGATGGTCACCATCGACGGCACAGGCGTGGGGGACAACGCGCTCAAACTGGCCTGCGAACTGGTGCGGGACATCCCCGGGGGCACCCTCACCGGCGTGCATGTGAGCCGTCAGGAAATCACCCCATCAAGGGGAGGGAAATCACCAGCCGAAGAGGTTCTCGGCAAGGCGACCCAACGGGCCCGTGCCTTCGGCGTGGAGCTGACCACCGTTCAGCGCAGCGGCGATGTGGCCCGCATGGTCTGCGCAGCCGCCGAAGAGCTCAAGGCCGACTTGCTGGTGATCGCCTCCCAGGACAGACGCCCGGTAGTGGCGCGGGGGCTGGTGGACATCGACCGCCTACTGGGCAGCTCGGTGAGCGACTACATCCGGGTGCATGCCCCAGCCCCAGTCCTGCTGGTGCGCGAGCCGGAAGGCAGGAGTTAGCCGCCCTGACGGCTGTTGGTTTGGATGTAAAGAATTATCAGGAAGACCGCAGGAACCAAAACGAATAGAAGGCTGGCAACAAAGCCGAGATCGTTGGTTTCCATATCTTGAGAGGGAAGTGCTGGGAGGGTATCACCGCCGAATGGGCGGTTTTCAGGAGGCTTCATCGCTCGTTGCGGTTGGCTCCTCCAGGGCGCACTCCTGCTCGGGGGCAGCGGGCCAGGCCGTGGGGCCGGGCGGCAGGGCGTGGGCCCTGGCTGCGGCTAGCAGGGCCTCCTGATCGGGCAAGCCCACCTGGGGACGGGTGAGCACCAGCACCGACTGCTGAACCAGGGCCTGACAGGCCAGTCGCCAGGTCTGGGGGCGGCGGCGCAGTTTCTGGTCCTCCACGACAGTGCGTTCGCTCAGCGCCTGGCTAGCGCCACCCTCCGGAACGGCCACAAAACAGGTGATGCATTGGCCGCAGCCGCCGCAGTTGCCCAGAGTTCCCTTGAGCCCGTAGAGCTGGATACCTTCCCGCAGGGCCACCTCCCGCAGGTTCTCTCCCGGGAAGCACTCCACCTCTCTGCCCTCGCGCACAAATCGGATCACGGGCATGGGGTAGCTCCTGATGGGGGCTTCATTGTGGGTCCCATTGTGGGTCAGGCCGTTGCGGTCCGTTACCTAGGCCGCGCAGTGGCCAGGGCTCCCCTTACGATCGCGAAACCTACCCAGAACTACCCCCATGGGATTGCCCTGGTATCGGGTGCACACGGTCGTGATTAACGACCCGGGCCGTCTGCTTGCCGTGCACCTCATGCACACCGCCCTAGTTGCCGGCTGGGCCGGCTCTATGGCGCTCTACGAGCTCGCCATCTTCGATCCATCCGACCAGGTGCTCAACCCCATGTGGCGCCAGGGCATGTTCGTCATGCCCTTCATGGCCCGCCTGGGGGTTACGGGCAGCTGGGGCGGTTGGAGCATCACCGGTGAGACCGGCGTTGATCCAGGCTTCTGGAGTTTTGAAGGCGTGGCAGCTGCCCACATCATTTTTAGCGGCCTGCTCTTCCTAGCCGCCATCTGGCACTGGACCTACTGGGATCTGGAGATCTGGCAGGACCCCCGCACCGGTGAACCAGCCCTCGATCTGCCCAAGATCTTCGGCATCCACCTGCTGCTCGCAGGCCTTGGCTGCTTTGGCTTTGGCGCCTTCCACCTCACCGGGGTCTTCGGGCCGGGGATGTGGGTCAGTGACCCCTACGGATTAACAGGTCACCTGGAGGCTGTTCAACCCTCCTGGGGCCCGGAGGGCTTCAACCCCTTCAATCCCGGCGGGATCGTGGCCCACCACATCGCAGCTGGAATCGTCGGCATCATCGCCGGCATCTTCCACATCACCACCCGCCCGCCCGAACGGCTCTACAAGGCCCTGCGGATGGGCAACATCGAAACCGTATTGGCTTCGGCTATCGCGGCGGTGTTTTTTGCGGCCTTCATTGTGGCCGGCACCATGTGGTACGGCGCTGCGGCGACACCAGTTGAGCTGTTTGGCCCCACCCGCTACCAGTGGGATCAGGGCTATTTCAAGGCGGAGATCAACCGCCGGGTGCAGACGGCCCTCGACAACGGCGCCAGCAAGGAACAGGCCTATGCCTCAATTCCAGAGAAGCTGGCCTTCTATGACTACGTCGGTAATAGTCCTGCCAAAGGAGGCCTATTCCGGGTGGGCCCGATGGTCAACGGTGACGGTCTGCCCACCGGCTGGCTGGGCCACATCAGCTTCACAGACAAAGAAGGTAGGGATCTGGAAGTGCGGCGCCTGCCAAACTTCTTCGAAAACTTCCCCGTAATTCTCCAGGACCAGGAAGGCATTGTGCGCGCCGACATCCCATTCCGGCGGGCTGAAGCCAAGTATTCCTTCGAGCAGACCGGCGTAACCGCATCCGTTTACGGCGGCGCCCTCAATGGTCAAGTCTTTACGGATCCGGCAGATGTCAAGCGCCTGGCCCGCAAGGCCCAGCTTGGGGAAGCATTCGAATTCGACCGGGAGACCTATCACTCCGATGGTGTCTTCCGTAGCTCGCCCCGCGGCTGGTTCACCTTTGGCCACGCCACCTTCGCCCTGCTGTTCTTCTTCGGCCACATCTGGCACGGTGCCCGCACCCTCTACCGAGATGTGTTCGCAGGTATTGATCCAGATCTGGGTGAACAGGTGGAATTCGGTCTTTTCCAGAAACTGGGCGACCGCTCCACCCGCCGCCTGCCGGAGGGCTACGTGCCCCCAGCTGGTTCGCCCCTCAGCTGACCGCCAGACCCCTAGAGGAAATTCATGGAAAGCTTCGCGTACATCCTGATCCTGGCTCTGGCCATCTCTACCCTCTTCTTTGCCATCGCTTTCCGCGATCCCCCGAAGATCGGCAAATAACAGGCCAGCCCCCTTGGCCATGCCCCTGCTTAAGCAGGGGCTTTTTTCATGGCAAATGGGTAATCAATGGAGCCCTTTCCAAATGAAAGTGGCGTGTCTAAACTTAAGAACCAAGCCCGGATGTTCGGGGATGCAATGCCCCTCTTGCCAACACACCGACAGCCGGGTGCTCGAATCTCGAGCGGCCGACAGTGGGCGCAGCGTGCGGCGGCGGCGCGAATGCCTCAACTGTGAATTTCGTTTCACCACCTATGAAAGGGTGGAAACGGTGCCCATCACTGTGGTGAAGCGCAACGGCACCCGGGAAACCTTCAACCGCGCGAAACTGCTCCATGGCCTGTTGCGCGCCTGCGAAAAAACCGGCCTAGAACCTGCCCGGCTTGAAGCTGTGGTGGATGAAATCGAACTTGAGCTGCAGCAGCGCAGCGGCCGCGAAGTAACAAGCAGCGAAATCGGTGAACTTGTGCTGCGCCACCTCAGTGAGATGAGTGAGGTGGCCTACGTGCGCTTTGCCTCAGTTTATCGCCAATTCCAGGGCATCAGTGACTTCGTGGCCACCCTCGAGGGCCTCGACAAGCGCAACGGCGGCAGATGGGGCAAGCCAAGCCTGGCCGCAATCGGCTGAAGGCTGCCCAAGGGCCAACGGGAGCAAGGCATGCCGCGTTGGTAGAGTGTTGGATCTGACTGGGTCTGCTGGCGGGCAGATCGGTCACTCCCTTCGCACTGCCCCCGGCAGGCCGCCTTCTCCCATGACAGTGACCCCTTCCGAAGCCACCACTGAGACCGATCTAGACCTTGTAGCCGTCGAAACGGCCGAGGATCTCGACCTGGCCATTCCGGAAGAGGTGCCTACCGCCGATGACCCCAGCAGCCGGGCCAAATCGCGCAATGACGCCGATGGGGTGGGTTTCACCCTCGACGAGTTCGCGTCACTGCTTAGCAAGTACGACTACAACTTCAAGCCCGGTGACGTTGTCAACGGCACCGTATTTGCCCTCGAATCAAAGGGGGCCATGATTGACATTGGCGCCAAAACAGCTGCCTTCATGCCCCTCCAGGAGGTGTC
The DNA here is from genome assembly GCF_015840335.1 of Synechococcus sp. CBW1108. NCBI lineage: Bacteria > Bacillati > Cyanobacteriota > Cyanophyceae > Synechococcales > Synechococcaceae > Synechococcus > Synechococcus sp. CBW1108. The sequence continues at coordinate 1,958,089 of NZ_CP060395.1, read as the reverse complement.
GATCAACCGGGTGGAGGGCCTGAGCGACGTGCTCCAGCCCGGCGAGATCCGGGAATTCTTCATCATGAGTGAGGAGAACGAAGACGGCCAGCTCTCGCTTTCTATCCGCCGCATCGAATACCAGCGGGCCTGGGAGCGGGTGCGTCAGCTGCAAAAAGAAGACGCCACCATCTACAGCGAGGTATTTGCCACCAACCGCGGCGGCGCCCTGGTGCGGGTTGAAGGCCTGCGCGGCTTCATTCCAGGCAGCCACATCAGCACCCGCAAGGCCAAGGAAGAACTGGTGGCCGACTTCCTGCCGCTCAAGTTTCTGGAGGTGGATGAGGAGCGCAACCGCCTGGTGCTAAGCCATCGCCGCGCCCTTGTGGAACGCAAGATGAATCGCCTCGAGGTGGGCGAAGTGGTACTCGGCACCGTTCGCGGTATCAAGCCCTACGGCGCCTTCATCGACATCGGCGGCGTCAGCGGCCTGCTGCACATCTCTGAAATCAGCCACGAGCACATCGAGACACCTCACACGGTGCTCAATGTGAACGACCAAATGAAGGTGATGATCATCGACCTCGACGCCGAGCGGGGCCGGATCTCCCTCTCGACCAAGGCCCTCGAGCCTGAGCCCGGCGACATGCTCACAGATCCCCAGAAGGTGTTCGAGAAGGCCGAGGAGATGGCTGCCCGCTACAAGCAGATGCTGCTCGAGCAGGCCGAAGACAATGAGCCCATGGGGGTCACCCTGGACTGAGGGCAAGCAATCGCCGCAGTTCCCAATGGCACAGCTGCTCCTGCGGGGCCAGACCCTGGCAGACGACAAGGGCATCCCCCACCAGATCGAAGCGGTGCTGTTCGACAAGGACGGCACCCTTTCAATCAGCGAGCCCATGCTCCATGCCCTGGCCTCGGCCAGGATTTCAGTTGCCAGCCAGCTGTTGGCCCAGGGCCATCCCGAGCTTGCCGCCGCCAGAGGGGATGAACTTGTCGAGCTCCTCGGCCGAGCCTATGGATTGGGGGAGCAGGCGATCGATCCGGCGGGAGCCACGGCCGTGGGCTCCCGCCAGCACAACCTGATCTCCACCGCCACGGCCCTGGCCCAGGTGGGGCTGGGCTGGCCCGAAGCCCTGGCGTTGGGCGAAAGCGTGTTCACCGCCACCGATGGCCTGCATGGCCAGGGCAGCCAGCGACGGCCGATCGCCACCCCCGGCCTCCATCAACTGGTGGAGGCCCTTGGCAGAGCAGCGGTGGCCTGTGCCGTGATCAGCAACGACGATGGGGCTGGCATCGCAGCATTTCTGGCCAGCGCAAACCTCACCTGTCAGTTTCAGGCCCACTGGAGCGCCGATCACACCCCCCACAAGCCCGACCCCGCAGCCGTGCACGCCCTTTGCGCCAGCCTGGAGGTACCGCCCGACCGCTGTGCCCTGATCGGAGATGCCAACAGCGATCTGAGGATGGCAAAGCAGGCCGGAGTGCCAGTGGTCATCGGCTTCACCGCCGGCTGGAGCTCGCCCCCTCCCCTCGATCCCTGTTTCCCCTGTCTGAGCCACTGGAGTGAGCTTGAAGTGAGAGTCTGCGGCGCATAAGCTGGGTCGACATTTGGCCAAGGCCGCATGAGCCGCTACGTCTTCACTTCCGAGTCGGTAACCGAAGGTCACCCCGACAAAATCTGTGACCAGGTGAGCGATGCGGTGCTCGATGCCCTGCTGGCCCAGGATCCGGCCTCCCGGGTGGCCTGCGAAACCGTGGTGAATACTGGCCTCTGCCTGATCACCGGCGAAGTCACCACCACGGCCAGGGTCGACTTCAACACCCTGGTGCGGGGAGTGATCAACCAGATCGGCTATGCCGGTGCCCGCGCCGGCGGCTTCGACGCCCACAGCTGTGCCGTGCTGGTGGCCCTGGATCAACAGTCGCCTGACATTGCCCAGGGGGTGAATGAGGCCGACGACCACGAAGGCGACCCCCTGGATCTGATCGGTGCGGGAGATCAGGGGATCATGTTTGGCTACGCCTGCAATGAGACCCCCGAGCTGATGCCCTTGCCGATCAGCCTGGCCCACCGCCTGGCTCGGCGCCTGGCGGAGGTGCGCCACAACGGCAGCCTGGGTTACCTGCTGCCGGACGGCAAGACCCAGGTGAGCGTCGTCTACGAAGACGATCGCCCGGTGGCGATCGACACGATCCTGATCTCCACCCAACACACCGCAGAGATTGATGGAATTTCTGAAGAGAAGGCGATACGCGAGCGCATCGCTACCGACCTATGGACACATGTGGTGGAGCCCGCCACCGCCGATCTGGCCCTCAAGCCCTCCCAGGCAGACACCCGCTTCCTGGTGAACCCCACCGGCAAGTTTGTGGTGGGCGGCCCCCAGGGTGATGCCGGCCTGACGGGCCGCAAGATCATCGTCGACACCTACGGCGGCTACGCCCGCCATGGTGGCGGCGCCTTCTCCGGCAAGGATCCCACCAAGGTGGATCGCTCTGCTGCCTACGCCGCCCGCTATGTGGCCAAGGCCCTAGTGGCCGCAGAGCTGGCCAGCAAAGTGGAAGTGCAACTGAGCTACGCCATCGGCGTGGCCAGGCCCGTGAGCATTCTGGTGGAGAGCTTCGGTACGGGCGCCCTCAGCAACGCCGATCTCACTGCCCTGGTGCATGAGCACTTCGACCTGCGTCCAGGCGCCATCATCGAAACCTTCGGCCTGCGCACCCTCCCCCAGCAGAGGGGGGGCCGCTTCTACCAGGACGTCGCCGCCTACGGCCACTTCGGCCGCAGCGACCTCGACCTGCCCTGGGAGGACGTGACCACCATCGCCGCCACGCTCAAACAGGCCACCTCAGCCCAGGTAGCCGCCTGATTTCCCAGCCCCAGCCCCAGCCCGGCGGGTGAAAACACCACTCGCTCTGGGGGTGGATCTGGGCAGCAGCGGCCTGCGAATTGCCCTGGTGCCTGCCCATGGGCCCCAACTGCTTACGGAAGCCAGCCCGTACCCCAACGGGCTGGAAGATCCCCTTGGCTGGGCCAGCGGATTTGAGGCCCTCTGCGCCAGGCTGCCCGCCGCAAGCCGAATCCGCATCGGCGCCGTCGCCGTAGCCGGCACCTCCGGCACCCTGCTGCTCTGCCGCCCCACAGGGGAGCCGGGCCCCGGCAGCCTGGGGCGGGCCCTTCCCTATCACCGGGCCTGCGGCGATCAGGCCGAGGCTGCTGCCGCCCTGGCAGGATCCGGGCCAGCCACCAGTGCCAGCGGCAGCCTGGCCCGGGCCCTGAACCTTCTCGCCCAGGCCGATCTGGCCGGCGAAGCTGGGCCCTGGTTATGGCGCCATCAGGCCGACTGGCTGATGGGTTGGCTGCTGGGCGACTGGCGCTGGGGGGAAGAGGGCAACAACCTGCGCCTGGGCTGGAACCTCCAACGCCAGGCCTGGAGCGGATCGATTGCTCAGCAGCACTGGGCCAAAGCCCTGCCGGAGATATGCGCCAGTGGCGCGGTGCTCGGCAGCATGGCGCCCAAGCTGGCGGAGCGGCTGGGGCTACCCCGCCACTGCCGGGTGGTGGCAGGCACTACGGATGCCAACGCCGGAGTGCTGGCAGCGGCTCCAGCCGCAGGCGAAGGCATCACCGTGCTGGGCACCACCCTGGTGTTGAAGCAGTTCAGCCCGGGGCCGATCCAGGGGCCTGGCATCAGCTGCCATCGGGTGGGGGGGCGCTGGCTGGTGGGGGGGGCCTCCAATGCCGGAGCTGGCATCCTGCGGCGCTTCTTCAGTGATCAGCAGATTGGCGAACTCAGCCGCCAGATTGACCCCAGCCAGCCCACCGGCCTGCGGCTCCGCCCCCTGCCGGCCCGCGGGGAACGCTTTCCCGTGGACGACCCAGCCCTGGAGCCGCTGCTGGAACCTCGACCGATAAGCGATGCCCATTACCTCCAGGCCCTGTTGGAGGGTCTCACGGCCATCGAACAGGAGGGCTGGCAGCGGCTGCGCCAAGCTGGCGCCCCGCCACTGGAGAGGGTGATCAGCCTGGGAGGTGGGGCCCGGAATCCCCAATGGCGTCGCCTACGCCAGCAGAGCCTGGGGGTTCCGGTGCTGAATCGTCCTGGGCTCTGCGCCGCCCTCGGCATGGCCAGACTGGCAGCATCCGCCCTCAGCAGCGATGAATGAACGCCTGCGCTCCGTGATCGCCATGGGGCTCTTCGTAGTGCTGGCCGGCTACGTGGGCTTCAGCGCCATCCGCCTCGGCCTACTGCTCTGGCAGCGGTTCGGGGCTGGTTGAACCAGAATCCAAACCAACCTCCCCAGCTCCGCGCCATGGCCGCCGACCCCCTCAGCTCCGCCGTCAGTGATCGGATCTGTAGGCACATGAACGACGACCATGCCGAAGCGGTGCTGGCCTTCGCCCGCCACTACGGCGGCATCAGCGCCGCTGAGCAGGCCAGCCTGCTCAGCGTCAGGCCCGAGGCGATGGACCTCCAGGTGGATGGCGCCACCGTCACGGTGCCCTTCGACCACAGCCTCAGCGACAGCGAGGATGCCCACCGCACCCTGGTGGCCATGCTGCGGGCCTTACCAGGCTGAGCGGGCCAGTTGTGGGAAGCCTGAAAGGGCTACCCCATCTGGCCATGGCAATCCTCAAACTGCTGCCCCTGCACTGGATCGCCCAGGCCCCCAGCCTGCAGCCCGCACTGGTGGCCGAGTTGCCCCAGGGGGGGCTCAAGGGCTCGGCCCCCCTGACCTGGTGGGCTGCGGGGCTCTACGGGGGCCTGTTACGTCGCCAGCTGCTGCACCTGCGCACCAGTCCCAAACCCCCGCTAGTCGGCGCCCTGATCCAGGAGCTGGTTGCAGGCCTGCGCCGGGAGCCCTGGACCCAGCCCCCCCTGCTGGTGCCGATTCCCAGCTGGAAGCGCCAGGGCAACCCCCTGCCGGATCTGCTGAGCAGGTGCCTTACCTGGCAACTTGACTGGCGCCAGGAGCCCCTGCTGCTGCGGAGCCGGCCCGTGCTCGGCCAGCACCACCTGGGCCGCGAATTGCGCTGGGCCAACCAGGCCGGAGCATTTCGCTGCTCCTCACAGCTGGCGGGCCAACGGCGCCCGGTGCTGCTGATCGACGACATTCTCACCACCGGTGCCACCGCCTGCGCCGCCGCCGCTGCCCTGGGCGAGCGGGGCTGGCTGGTGGCAGGAATGGTCTGCCTGGGGAAAACCCCCAGGCGAGACCGTGATCTAAGATCCACAAACCGCTGAGGCGGCGGGCCGGGATAGCTCAGTTGGTAGAGCAGGCGACTGAAAATCGCCGTGTCCCCAGTTCAAATCTGGGTCCTGGCATTAGGAACTCAAGAATGCTTCCCTAGGCCTGGAGGCTGCCCCTACCCCATGCCCCATGCGCGAGTCTTCAGAGGCGCCCAACAGGGTGTTCAACAACGCCGACAGCTTTGCCCAGGCCTTCGATGAGGCCTGGATCCAGCACGAGAAGCGAGATCCCCACCATGGCCTGGATTCCGCTGCAAAGGTGGAGCTGATGCTCCAACAGCTCGCTGACCATCCCTTCCTTGCCAACGAACCGGAGCTGGCCCGCCAAGTGGCTGGGTTTCGGCTGCGGCTGTTGGGACTGACGCGGTCGAGCCTGTAGCTTCAACTCCCCAGAACTTGGTCGGGCGGGCGTGATGGAGAGCTCCCTGGAGCGATTGGTACGGATGCTGAGCGGCGGCTTCAGCAACCAGGACCAGGCCTTTGAGAATCCGCCCCTCTACGCCCACATCCTGGTCAAGTTCCGCCCCTTACCCCAGCTGGAGCCCGGTTCCCTGCTGCTCGAGCAGAGTTACGCGATCAACCCGGCTGCGCCCTACCGGATCCGGGTGCTGCGGGCGGAGCGCCAGGCCGGCCAATTGATCATTCACAACCAGGCCCTGATAGACGACCAGCGCTTCTGGGGCGCGGTCGACGATCCCGAACGCCGCAGTCAAATTCAGGCCTCCGACCTGCGGCAGCTGCAGGGCTGCGCCTATCTGGTGCAAGAAGAGGGCGAAGGTTTCATTGGCGAAGTGGAGCCAGGCTGCCGCTGCCTGGTGGAACGCAAAGGCGCCACCTCCTATCTGGTCAGCCGGCTGGAACTCAATCCCACAGGCATGCGCACCATTGACCGAGGCCACGACCCCCAAACCCATGAACATCTCTGGGGGTCCCTGGCGGGTCCATTTGAATTCGCCCGCACCGACGACTACAGCAATGAGCTCCCATCCAGCTGGGCAAACCAACTGGGCCGCTGAAGCTGAGCTCAGTCGCTGAGTTCAGGCACTCAGCTCAGGCGCTCAGTTCAGGCACTCAGCTCATCGAGGAAAGGCTGCTCCTGGAAGTCGTCCTGTAGGAACCCGTCCTCTTGGGACCCAACCTCCAGGAAGCTTTCCTGCTGGATCTCTTCTACAGCCAGCCCGGGCCGTAGCTCGCGAACCGCTCGAAACCGATCTGTGCCCATGGGAGAGCCTCCCGGGAGCGAGCCGCCGCTCAGCAAACCCTCCAATCGGGAAAGGCGATCTTCCGTATCCGCCATCCTGAACTCGGTGTCTTCTGCCATCAGGGGCTCCAGCTTCGATTCCTGGGCCAGGAGCCGCTCCTCCAGCTCGAGCAACCTGACGGTCAGGGTTTCGGTGACCTCGGAGAGGGCCCGCAACTGACCGGCCAGCCGCTGGGTGCAATCTGTGACCGACAGCTCAACAGCCATGCTGATTGGCGGTGGGATGGCCGGATGGTATCGGCGCCACCGCCAGGCGCCAAGGGGGAAGCTCGGGCCCAGCCCCCAGGCCCCATGGTTTGTAACGATTCCGAAAACCTTGGGATCCTGACAAAACAGACCCATAGGATCCCGATTGCAGCTTTGGGTTGAGATTTCCCCCCCCGCTGCCCTAGCCCCCAGCCGGCTGCCCCAGCCCAGCCAGCTGGCAACCAGCTCCGCCTTTCTCCCTCGGCCCCACGCCCGTGACTCTCGCCAACGCTGCTTACCTGTGAGTCAGGCGATAAACCAAATTATCGCAAAAATGAAGGTTTGTTAACCGCCACAGACAAACGATAGATTGTTCCTGAGTAAGGGCGTTTTACGGGCAGACCTGGGCAACCAGTACGTCATGGCAATCCCCTAACCATCCCTCATCTATGAAGCTTTCAGCAGGCACCCGAGGCACCAGCTTCAACAACGGCAGACAGGTCACACTCACCGTCACCTCCCTGGCCAACAATGACTATTCCCGCACGGCGGACATGGTCATGAATGTGCCCTACACCCGCATGAACGAAACCATGCGCATGGTGCAGCGCATGGGCGGCAAGATCACCGGAGTGGCCGTCAATGGTGGCGACCTGGATGCAGCCTCGGCATCTGGCCTACATGCGCGCAAGAAAACAGTTTCCAAAGCGGCAAAGGCTCCCGGCTGAAAAAACGGCCACACTGGACAAACCCGCCACACGAGAAACTCTCCAGCGCCAAGGGCACCGACCCAGCGCTGACCCAGCCCTCGCCTCTGCAGGCGGGGGCTTTTGATGGACGCCTCAGGAGCGACGCTAGCGGTGACTGTTTGTTACGCGGATCGTGGCTGGGCTGGCTTCTTGCCGACAATGGTTGCACCAAGTTGACAACAGCCAGCTAGCTGCGCCCTGCCCACATGGGGCAATGCGTAGCTCCTGTGCCCTGGCCAGCCTGGCAACTTATCCACCCTGCCGACTCTTCGTCGCGACTAGGAGCTTCCCAATGTTCGACGCCTTCACCAAGGTTGTAGCCCAGGCCGACGCCCGTGGCGAATTCATCAACGCCGGTCAGATCGACGCGCTTGCCGCGATGGTTGCCGAGAGCAACAAGCGTATGGATGCTGTGAACCGCATCACCTCAAACGCTTCAAAGATCGTTACCAATGCGGCGCGTGATCTTTTTGAGGCTCAGCCGGCGCTTACAGCTCCTGGAGGGAACGCCTACACCAGCCGCCGCATGGCTGCATGCCTGCGGGACATGGACATCATTCTCCGTTACATCACCTACGCCGTTTTCAACGGAGATGCATCCGTACTGGAGGATCGCTGCCTCAACGGCCTTCGGGAAACCTACCTGGCCCTCGGCGTGCCTGGCGCTTCCGTTGCTGAAGGCGTTCGCAAAATGAAGGCCGCCGCCATTGCAATTGCCAACGACCGCAACGGCATCACCCAAGGGGACTGCTCAGCTTTAATCAGCGAAATCGGCACCTACTTCGACCGCGCTGCAGCAGCCGTCGGCTGATCAGCTCACTAAAAAAGTCAATCCAACCTATCCCCCCTTCCCATGAAGACTCCCCTTACCGAAGCCGTCGCCACCGCTGATTCCCAGGGTCGCTTCCTCTCCAATACTGAGATCAACTCTGCTTTTGGTCGCTTTAACCGCGCCAAAAATTCTCTTGCAGCGGCTAAGGGCCTGACAGCGAACGCAGACAACCTAGTAAACGGAGCCGCCCAAGCCGTTTACAATAAATTCCCTTACACCACCCAGATGCAGGGTGCAAACTATGCCGCTGATGCCCGCGGCAAGGCAAAGTGCTCCCGCGACATCGGTTACTACCTCCGCATGGTCACCTACTGCCTCGTAGCTGGTGGGACCGGCCCCATGGATGAGTACCTGATTGCCGGAATTGATGAAATCAATCGCGCTTTTGAGCTCTCCCCCTCTTGGTACGTGGAAGCTCTTAACTATATCAAGGCAAACCATGGCCTTGCCGGCGAAGCAGCGACAGAAGCAAACAATTATCTCGACTACGCAATCAACGCGCTTGTTTGATTAAGCTTCTTGCCAAATTGCAACAAAAGCCTCCCCATTAGCGGGGGGGCTATTTTTATTGATTAAAAACACAAGCGAACAGCCTTAGCCCAAATCCACATCAGAATGCTAGTTACAAAACATTAAGCGCACCCGAGCGCTCGGCAAGATAAATATACAGCCACGGGGCAACCAACCCCATGCAAAAGAAAACCCATCATGCTGCCCAAAGAAATTTTAAGCATAGAAGATTTAATTAAACAAGCCGGCGAGGAGCAGGAGCTTCAGTACGGAACAGGGGAGGCCCGCTTGCGCATAGACCTCAGAATTGACGACATTGACATTTGGAAATCCCATAGCGCCAAGCATCCTGGCTACAGCAATCTTCTGCTTGCATGCGAAAATAATGGCGGTGAACTGTCGGAAACCAATCTGACCTGGGTAGTTGGAGCGGCAATACGTTCTGCCCAGGTTGAAGGAACGGCCCAAGCAAAATATCTGCTCAAAAGCCTCGGTGTGTCAGAACAACTTGTTAATCTCGCATCGGAACACTGCCCAGGCCTAGGTGGAGCAGCCATCTGGGCGTTCCACTTGGAGAGGCATGGCTGGCTTACTGCTACTCCTGTGGGATCGTGAACCTGACTATAGAAGCTCAGCGACAACTAAGAATAAGCGAACTTGCCAAGGCAGCACAAGTATGCGGCATAACAAAGCGCAACAGCCTCCCCGTTGAAGTGAGAGAGTTGATAGCAAATGCGGACACCTCAAAACAGCCTCTAAAGGTCGATGAATTGAAAAAGGTATGCGTGTGTTGCAATACCTCAGAACATGCCGTAAGCCTACTGATTACTGAGACAAACAATGTAACTGATGCGGCAAGGCGAAAATTACTAGACCAACAACCTAATGTGATACTGCCAGGCGGAGAGCTATACCCGGAGAAAAGAGCAGAGGCCTGCTGGCGAGATTGCCAACAGTTTCTACGAATAGTCATCTACGGAGTGGCATGCGATTGCGCAGAGATAACAGACACGACCGGAATGGCTGCATTGCGGTTATTATACAAAGAAATGAAAGTACCAGTTCCAGCGATGATGTACGCTTTAGCCCAAATGCGTAAACTGACTACACTTATCCTTGAAGCTTCTGGCCATCTTCGCGAGATAGACTGCCTAAACAGGGCCTTCGATAACCTAATCAACGCCCTAAAATCAAGCGATTCACTGATGCCAGAAAGCTGAGCAAACTCAACGCCCCATAGCCGAAGCAAGCTAAAAAAAACAGAGTTGCACTAAATTACCAGTAGATAACATCCTGTCTGAAAAATGAATCATAAGCACCAAGCCTGCTTGTTACCCGAAGACCCCAGCCAATGGAGGGCTCCTGAAGATTGCAAACCTGTTTCATCACAGCATCAACCCATAGACGCGCGAGGGGCCAATTGGGTCAACCTTATTCTCCAGCCACTTGATCTACGGGATGCAAACCTTTGTCGTACGGACATAAGAGGCACAGACCTAACTGCCTGCCAACTAGAAGGATGCAATTTAACACTTGCCCGTTATGATAAAAAGACTCGCGTACCCGTTGGTTTTAATCTGGAAAAGTCAGGAGCAGTGGGTCCAGGAGCAGCCCTTAATGGGGCTTTTTTAAATGGTGCAGATCTCCGGGGAATGGACCTTCGAAACACCAACTTTATGGGTGCCTACCTAAGCGGGTGTGACCTAAGTGGTGCAGTATTGGACGGAGCACGTTTTGTAGGTGCCGACTTAAGGTTTGCGAGGATGCAAGGCTGTCGCTGCGTGGGCACACGCTTTACCGGCAGTCAGTTGCAGCAGGCAGACTTTAGGGCTGCTGATTTAACAGAGGCAATCCTGGAAGGGTCGGAAAGTATTCAGGGCGCTGACTTCAGGCAGGCTACGGGTATGGACAAGTTACAGCTAGCAAATCTACTAACTCGCTCGCACATCGAACTGGATTGCTGGAACCCACTCACTAGGCAAGCGACCCGGGCGACACTGGAATCGCTGCTGGAATCGACAATGCAGCCCGGTTAGCGCGCTGGCACTGGCAGAAAAAGCATAGCCATTGAAACAAAAGATTGAGCTTTGTCAAGCTGCCGGGAAAGGGAAATAAAAGACAGGGATAATTGGGGAGTATTGCAGTTTCAGTCATGCCCTTTGGCCCCGCCTCCATCCTGGGTGTGGAAAGCTTCTCGCAAGAATGCGAGGCACCACGAGAGCTAGTTCCGGGAGACGACGACCAATCAAAAGAGGAAATAGTCCGAGCAGTTTATAGACAGGTGCTTGGGAATGCCTACGTAATGGAAAGCGAAAGACAAGTAGTTGCAGAATCGCAATTCAAGCTTGGCGAGATCAGCGTTAGAGAACTGGTACGACGCATCGCCAAAAGCGATCTATACAGCACCCGCTTTTTTGACTCATGCGCGCGCTACCGCTATATCGAACTAGCATTTCGCCACCTACTCGGCCGTGCCCCAGCAGACTTTGAGGAAATGCGTGGCCATGCCGAACGACTAGATACAAGTGGTTACGAAGCAGACATCGACAGCTTCTTAGATTCTGACGAATATCAGAACACCTTTGGTGAGTGGACAGTTCCATATCAGCGTGGTTGGAAAACGGAATCCTGTACAACGCTCCAAGAGTTCACCTGGTCATTCCAGTTGCTGCGTGGAAACAGCAGCAGCAGCTTAAAAGGCAACCTAGCTGGAATCAGGAGCCGTCTTGGCGGTGCTGCTTATCAGGACCGCCCTCTTCCAGTGGTAGCTCCCTCATCACAAGATTCCCAAGGCTGGAGCTTCCGCCCAGCCGCCAACCTGACAGATCCCGTTACACGGATAGGTGTACTCGCAGGCGAAACAGGCAAAGTCTATCGAGTTGAAGTGACAGGCTATAGAGCCAACAATGTGCGCCCCACATCACGCTATAGAAAATCTAACAGAGTATACTTCGTTCCCTTCAACAAGCTATCAGAGCAGTATCAACTTATTCACCGCGAGGGTGGCAAGATCGCAAGCATCACACCCCTGAGTTGATCCATTGCTCCAACCAGCCCTACTCAACCAGTAAGTTACCAAGCCAGCCAGGATCGAAGAGATTAGGTGCCTGAAAAACATCTAGCAACATACCACTCAACAAAGCAAGTCCACTAATCCCGTCTTCCCATGACAGCAAATCAAAGCAAGTCGCTTGACTTCGGAGCCACTCAGCTTCTTGAAGCCCCAGCAAGATTTTCGCGCCAAAGGACTGATGACCCTGAGACTGCCACAAGTGAAGATCTATTTCGCAACCAGCAACTACTAAATACGCCGTCAGCATTCACCGCGAACGACAATGCTGCTTTTACCATCGCAGTAAGAGCTGCATACCGGCAGGTATTCGGCAATGTTCAGCCGATGGAAAGCGAGCGCCTACTCAGTGCAGAATCTAGATTACGCAATGGCGACATAAACGTACGAGAATTCGTACGAAGGTTGGCCCAATCCAGTTTTTATCGCTCACGCTTCTTTGATTCCGTATCTCCGCATCGAGCAGTTGAGCTTAACTTCAAGCATTTGCTGGGACGCCCCCCCCAGAATCAAGCAGAGGTTGCAAGCCATGTAACACTGATCGCCACAAGTGGTTTCACAGGCGAGATCAATAGCTATCTTGATTCCGATGAGTATCTAAAGTCATTTGGCGAGGAAACTGTTCCATACCCAACAAGCTGGAACTCTCCAGTAGGCCAGCCTCAAGCAGCGTTCAACCGGATCGCAGCACTTGAGCAGAACTTCGCAGGTAGCGACACAGCCGTAGGGAACAAAAGCCAGCTGTTAGGGAATCTAGTTAGCGGCTACAGGCTCTCAATAAAGGTGCCTGCCCAGGTGTACCGATCCAGTTCCCTTGGTCAGATGGGTAGAACAACGACTGGTTCGGCTGGAATGCTAGAACCTGTGAAGCGGAACAGTGCAGACGGAGGCGACTCAACACCGATGCGAGGTGATCTCTACGTTGGCTTTGGGCTTGGTCAGCGCCAGCAGGAGGTGTTCGAGCGCTGCAACGGCGATTCAGCAGATCAGATTGCTGCGCTGATCCGGTCGGTGTACCGCCAAGTGTTGGGCAATCCCCATGTGATGGAAAGCGAACGCAACTTAACCGCAGAAAGCCAGTTTGCCGAAGGAAGGCTTAGTACCCGTGAATTTATAAGAGCTGTTGGACTCTCTGCAGACTATCGCCGGCGCTTCTTCGAAACAAATGCTCCCTACCGTTTTGTTGAGCTGAATTTCAAACATATTCTGGGCCGTGCGCCAGCAACTCAGGCTGAGATGAGTGAACATCTACAAAGACTAGCCATACATGGCTATGACGCAGAAATCAACAGCTACGTTGATAGTGAAGAGTATCAGAATACCTTCGGCGAGAATACTGTTCCCTATCTGCGTGTGGCGACTGAGAATGGCCGCGAACAGGTTTCTTTTAATCGCCATATAGCACTAGTTCAAGGCTATGCAGCCAGTGACACCATTCAATGTGCATCAAGTCTGCTGAATTCAGTAGCAACAAGATCTGCGCCTACAAACTGGACAAATACAACAGTACGGATTAACAGGCTTGCTGCGGCCTCTGGATCAGCTGATCCCACATCCAAGCGGTTCCGTATTGTGGTGAATGCCCAGCCTGCAGGCGGCCGCCAACGCAACCCGAACGCCAGTTACGTAGTAAGCGGCAGTGACATTACCAGCCAACTGGGATACATCCATAGACGCGGAGGCCGGATCCTTTCTGTGACCGAAATCACCTAGAAAACACTGCCTTATCTTTTCAGGCCAAAGATACACTTCTTATCTCCCTCTCACAAGCCAACTTAAAAGCCATGGAAATCAAAACTCTTGCCCGTCCCGATTCGGATTTACGCCAGTCGGAAGCCCAAGCCCAGCTGAAGGCAGCCTACCGCCAGGTATTTGGCAATGCACACCTTTTTGATGATGAACGCTCACTCTCGGCCGAGAGTCTGTTCATCAACGGCGATCTCACAGTGCAGGGGCTGGTCAATGCCCTGGCCCTTTCTGATAGCTATCGGCGTCTCTTTTTTGATGCAAATGGTCCCTATCGTTTTGTTGAGCTCAACTTCAAACATCTCTTAGGCCGCGCCCCACGAAATCAGGCTGAACTGAGCGAGCATGTACAAATCCTGGCCACAAATGGATATGAAGCTGAAATCAACAGCTATATATATGGAGCTGAATATCTAGAAATCTTCGGCTTTGATACAGTGCCCTATAATCGAGGAGCAACAAGCATCAGTGGCAACTCGAACATTACTTACAACAGAACTCTTGCATTAGCCTCTGGATTTGCAGGCTTTGATGGTGATAAGCAATCACAGTTACTCTGTAGCATTGCCACCAATTCAACTCCCAGGGCTGCTCAAAGAACTCCAGGGCCAGGAGACCGCAATGGCCAACGTTATACAATTCGATGGACATCATCTAATCCTGTTGGACTAAACCGGCGAGTGGTGCAGACCAGTACTGCGCCATACAGCTCACTCTCATCAGTTATTCAATCAATCCATCGGCGTGGGGGCAGCATTGCCTCAGTGACAGAATCCTAAATAGAGACAAGCTAAAATAGCAGAAGACTTTGGGCGGATATTGCATTCATGTCTCCGCCCAATTGCCGCAATTGACGAACAGTACTCTTGTTATCAATGATCTCAAAAAACACAAACTATCGGCAAGCACCATTGCTTCCAGCCAATCAAAGCACTGATGAGCCCCAGCCTGCGATCAACATGATGATCGATACATGGGTACACATGGTGCAGGGAGGCCGTCTCCCAAGTGGAAGGACCACCTACAGTAGTAAGGCCTGAGCATATTTAATGCAGCTGGAATCCTTTGTAGCTCGTAGCCTGGGCCGCTGGCGATCAATGCGAAGTGGGCATTCTCTTGCTTTTCAGCAATTTGAGGATGTTCGCAGTTCAGTCTTGATAGAGTCAATTGAACCCCAAGATCCATTGGTTCTTAATCTGCTCAAGGATTGCACAATACGCGATGCAAAACCTATTCATCCATTTAGAATGGAATGGAATGCCGAAAGCGACTGGGAACCAGATGACCCCAGCGCAATAACAGCAGGATCATGCATTCTCGTTCCAATACCAACTGATAATCGAAAGGGAATCTTGCTGCGAAGCGTTGGATACGCAGAAGCCGAGCAGGCAGTCTCTAACTACACATTTTTAGAAGATGACACTTTTATACTAAGTACACAATACGGCCAATCCATTGCAGAGGAAAGGATCTGGTTCGTATCTGAGAATGTACGCTGCCGCTCGTCAGTGCTACGAACTTCAGCAGGTTCAGGGATACTGCAAACCTCCTTCGCATCTGAAATCCGACGATTAGATTCCTTCAGCTAACAGTAATCGCCGTGCCAAACAATGCCCTGAGATTTGCAAAAATACTGGCTGGCCATTACAGCAATTCTGCTCAATCTCAACACGACCCAGTAAATTTTGCACATATTAACATCTATTTCCGCCCTCTGCCATGGGGAGTATTTCAAGGCCCTGGCTTTTACTCTGAGCAGAGTTATGGGCACGACCCTTGGCGACCCTACAGGCAAGGCGTACATCGACTGATCTCAACTGAGAAGGTGCAAATTGTTGAAAATTATGGATTCGACGAACCGATTCGATTAGCTGGAGCAGGCTTCACGCCTGAACTTCTCAAGCTCATTAATATTAAACGCCTTAAACAGCGCTGTGGTTGTGCGATGCATTTCCACGAAACGACACCGGGTTGCTTCAGCGGATTGGTAGAGCCTGGTCAAAAATGCCTAGTACCTCGCGATGGGCGGCCTACCTATCTAGTGAGTGAGGTATTAGTTGATCACGAAAACTGGATTAGTAGAGATCAGGGCTTTGATCCAGCCACAGATGCTTTACAATGGGGCTCCGAACATGGAGCGCTTCGATTTAAACGAATAGCTAGCTATGAAAATGAAGTAGCAGCTGAGTGGAGAAATATAACGAATGATCAGGGGGGTCAACCTACGCATATTGGATAGACAAAAGAGCATGCAAGCTGACAGTCCAGCTATCCAGCAATTCCGTAGCTGGATTCGCTCGCAGCACCTAATTTGCCAGGGCCAAGACTTTATTTTTGAAACCATTGACCATAGCCAGCTTGAGCGTTTTGAAGCCTGCCTAAACATGCTTGATGGGCACATGCGATCCGTAAGAGCAATTGGAAACTGGCCCATGGGGCCTCGCCGGACATTCAAGATCCTGAGAGCTGAAGCAGCTGTACCGAGGCCCAAAGGCCTGGAAATTCAACGCTACTGGGCTGAACGTGGTTCCTTTCAGACACGGTTTTCGGAAATTAGCAATTGACGTCTACGATCTACAAAAGGATCAGGATCCTGAACGGATGAATAGTTCTTTAAGAGCAAAAATATTTCATGATTATTCCCAATATCAATTGAACCAAGGCCCATCAATGCAGCATAACGCAGCTCCCAGCTTGCTGTGAGGTCGGAAGACAAAAACTGCTGCACACTTTTACACCATATATCAGGAAAATGTTTATTCAATGTCAGACAAGCAGCCACTTTTGACTTGCTGAATTGCGGTCGCTTGCTGTTCATGGCTTCCAGCAGAAGCGACTCAATGGTGGCGGTGGCAGCGGAAGGCCAGTGGTCCACACTGCCAAGAAGCTGAATGAAGAAATAGTGTGCACCATAATCATTATAAGCATCCTCCTGCCATCGCTTCCAGAAAGTAGGCCAGAGCTCCTCTGCTGGCCTATGCTTCAATGTGGACAATGCTAGGTAGCAACGGCTAAAGTCAGTACCAAAAAATTCCTCAAATAGAAATATCGTGGTGGGTTCAGTGTCGTAACAGTGCGCCAAGACCAAAACTTCTGGCTGATCCCACATAAGCGAATCCAAACAAGTAAGCAGGTCGAGGCCTGCGTGTGCTTTGTCTTGGCCCGGCCAGAGTGTCCGCAGAGCGCGCAACCTGAACACAGGGGACACGGGCGCCTTGAGGATCGAGGGCAATAGATACGTAGCCCGACAGTCAATTAAATCCTGAATTGCCGACTGCCGATCCATTTGGTTCGGCAGGGTCAGGTGGTCTTCCAACTCTTTAAGGCGACTACTATCGCCACTAAGCTGTGCAACCCCGGCTAAAGCAGCCCCTCGAACCCCTGGATTCGCCTCATCTTGCAGCGATTGAAGCACGGGCAAGGCCGTGTGCACTTCTAACCCGGAAAGAGCCTGAATAAGAACCCTGCGGCTCTGGGCTGGATCATTGAGTAGCAGGCACATCTCCTGATGGAGTTCAACATCCTGGCAATTGAGCTGAAGAAGGGCCCAGGCGGCATTTTCAACGAGATAGTGATCATTGCTCCTTAGGCAACGCCCAATGCTGGGGATGGCCCGTTGAACCCCAAGCCGGCCCAAAACTTCGACCGCTTTGCGGCGCGCAAGATTGACCGCCTGTTCGGACGAAGAAGTCTCGATTAGCCTCAATAAAGCCTCCTCCGTTTTATTACCAGGAAAATTTACGAGATGTGCGACCGCCATGTAGTAATCGCTAGCAGAATCGAGAGAGTCAAGAGATTGCTCAAGAATGGCGAGCGCACCGTGGTGGCTGAGGCCTGGATGAATATTGTCATAACTGTTGCTGGAGCTGGCCAAAATACTGTCCTCAGAGGTCAAGGTAGTCGAAGCTGCGGAGCTCAAGCAAGAGCTGATTCCAACTCTGATAGCCGGCGGGGCAACACCGCTGAAAGTTTAAGAGTTATGTGTCTTGATCCAATCCAGCCAGGAAGCGATCAACATGAAGCTGTTTAAGTTAGAGGCACAATGGGTCCCTATCAATGCGGTGCACTTCTGCTTGTTACTAGCATCAAATCCGAAACACCCCAGAGGGCTGTTCAGAAGCTCCGGGTTCCGCCCCATATGCTGAGCCACACTTTGCAGCAACTCCACCAGAACGGGATCCCTGTTACATCAGTGAGCCTGTTTGAGGCGGCCACCTCGGCTTCCGGAGTGGCGGCAGTGGCCATGGAACATGGCGAGCCACCCAAGCCTGGCCAGCAATCAACACGCCGCCGCCGCAAGTAGCCCAGCTCAGCCATGGAGCTCGAACACACCATCAGGAGCACGCCCCTGCTTGAGCAGTTCCCAGTTGATCGACTGAAGGAAAGCGGCAGCGTTCAGAGTCTCCACCACATCGACCCCCCAGTCACTCCTCTGCAGCAAAGCTCCAGAGGCGGCTTGATCGTCCTTGCGTCCACCCAAGGCCAACAGCTGGCACGCATCATCTGCAGCGCCTGCAGAGCAGCGGAGCTGACGCCAGGCCTGGAGTACGGCATTGGCCAGATCGATGGGTAGCAGCTCCGCTTCCACCTGAACCAACCAGTGGGGGTGGCTCAGTGCCTGAACATGGACATCGGTGGGTAGGTGTGCAACAAGGCCAGCCGCCAGATCGGCGGAGTTCAGGCCTTTCAGGTTTTCGGAAACTACCTGAAGGTTGTGGGAGAGCAAAAAACGTGTCATGTCTTGGTCTTGTTAAGCCCACCATAGGAAAGCCATGGCTATCCCTGATAATTTTGCTTGATAGGAGGGTCCCTTGTCTACCGAGTTGTCCACTGCCCCCGCATCTGGGAACCAGCAACTGAGCGTGGAGGAAGCCAACATTCTGGCTGCAGAGCTTCGTTCCCAACTTCGCCAGGGGCTAGTTCCCGCCTCCGATAGCCCAGCAATTGAGCGCATGGTTGCTGGTCTCGGCGATACCAGAGGCTTAATGCGGCTCACCTTTGCCGAAAGCCTTGGAGCAGTGGGTTCAGCAGCAGTGCCAACACTCTGCCGTGCATTGCGGTCTCACGACAACGTCACCGTTCGCCGCGCTGCAGCGAAAACTCTGACCCTGATTGCGGATCCCTCTGCCTTGCCCGTTTTACTCGAAACCCTGCTCTCAGATTCGGATCCCGTGGTGCAGGGATCAGCTGTCGGAGCGATGGCCGCAGTCGGCGACCAGGCTCTCGAGCCACTCCTCTCAGTGCTGGTTCATCCAGAAGCCTCAGCCATGCAGCAAGGGCTGGCCAGCTGGGGGATCGCTTTTATCGGCGCCAGGGCTCCCGAGGCACTTCGCCAAGCAGCCAGCTCACCTGATGCCAGGGTAAGAGCGGCAGCAATAGCAGCTCTCGGCGAGCAGATCCAGGCTTTGGAGGATGACCAGGCGAGACAGCTGCTTCTAACCGCGCTGGATGACCTGGACTCCGAGGTGAGGGCAGAAGCTGCAACATTGATGGGCAAGCTGCAAGAGCCCGAATGGGCATGCCCGCGCCTGCTCCCGCTGCTCACCGACCCGGAAGAACAGGTCCGCAAAAACGCTGCTCTATCGCTGATGAAGCTAGGGGCCAAGGATGCATTGCCTGCCTTAAAAGCAAGTGTGGAGCAGGAAGAACAACCTGGTGTCAGGTTAGTGCTGGAATTAGCAATCAGTCAGCTGAGCAAGTGAAGTTGGCAATTGTCTCGCGTCACCCCGGCTGAGGTTGGCGGGCTTGCAGGTCCCTAATTCGAGCGAGGGCTGATTCAAGCGTCTCGCGCACATAACTGTCTAGCTGTGGTTGGTTCTGCAGATCTCTAAGAGTCCGTTCAATTGCAGGATCATCAATCTGGGCAAGCGCATTGACAGCTGCTACCGCCTGGGCTGGATTATCTCCGCCCACCACTCTCAGCAACAGCGGCACCGCCTGCCCACCCACCTGCCCAAGGGCCATCACCGTAGCTACAGCCACAACCGGTGAGTCGTCGCCAAGTGCCTCCTCGAGGGCCTGCATCGCAGAATCGGGGAAATGTATCCCAGGCTGGTTTGAAGCCACCTGGGCATAGGCCTTCACGCAGCTCGCGCGGATAGTGCTGTCCGTGCTGGCCAGGAGTAGATCAGCTAAGGGCAGCAAGGCAGCCGAGCCAAAGGCGCCAATGCCCCGAACAGACGCCCTGCGTAAAGTTATGTCCGGCTGGGCCAACAAGCCCAGCAGGCGAGGAAGCGCCTGCTGGGGCCAATCCCTAACCATAGCCATAAAGGCCTGGCTTTGAATATAAGGATTAGGGTGGGCAAGGTCCTCAAACAAGATATCCAACGCTTCCATTTCTATCGAGGGGAGGGGGATGAGAAGGCTCATTTACTTAAAAAAAAGGAGGCCCTAAGGCCTCCCTTGTTTGTCCTCAACAATTAATCAGAAACTGATCAGGAGAGGGCGTTGATTGCGTAATCAAGGTACGACTTCAACTCATTGAGAGCCTGGGGGCTCATGTCACGAGGGGAGCAAGCCCGATCGCGGGTGAAAGTGAGCGCTTCCACGTAAGCAGCGGTAGGGAGACGCAGGGTGCGGTACACCTCACGGGCTCCGGCAATGCCCCACTCATCAAGAGGGCCAGTGCCGCCCACCACCAAGCAGTAGTTGATCAGACGCAGATAGTGAGCGATATCGCGGTAGCACTTGTCCACCTTGACCTGGTTCTCACCAGCTTCGCCGGCCTGCTTGAGGTAGGGGTACTTGCTGAAGCAGGCGTCGCCGGCTTCCTTAGTCACTTTGTCCAGACCGGCAGCCAGCTTTTCAGCAGCTTCTAGACGAGCCGTAGCTCGCTGAATGTTGCCCTGAACAGCTTCTAGGTCGTTCTGGGAGGGGAAGCGACCAGCGGCATCAGCGGCGGTCACAACAGTGGTCACAACAGACTTCATCTTGGAGATCCTCGTTTAATAAAGAAGTAATGGTTGAGAAGAAAGCAATCTCTTCGGATGAATCAGCTGAGGCCGCTGATCACACGGTCAAAGTAGGTAGCAGCTTCAGCCACTAGAGCGGAGCAGTCGCCTTGAACGGTTTCCATTTTGCGGAAACGGGTTTCCACAGGGTTGGTGCCGCTGGTGTTTGTCTCGTTAATGTGAGCTGTGGAAGAAGCCTTCATGATGGCCACGGCGCGGGCGGCAGACTGAAGGGGAACGCCCAGAGCGATGTAGGTCTCCTTGAGGCCGTTCAGGCAGCGGTCGTCCAAAACCGAGGCGTCGCCGGCCAGCAGGGCGTAGCTGATGTAGCGAAGCACAATTTCACCGTCGCGCAGGCAGGCAGCCATGCGGCGGTTGGGATAGCAGTTGCCACCAGCCTGGATAAGGCCAGTGTTTTCGCAGATCATGCCGGTGACCGCATCTGAAACGATGCAGGAGGCGTTGCTGGTGATGGCGTTGACAGCGTCAAGACGCTTATTGCCTTCAGCAACATAGTTACGGAGAGCAGCGAGCTCACCGCCTCCAATCGGGGCAGTCTTCGAATCTGCGCTGACGACAGCGCGTGAAAAGGCGTCGAGCATGGGAAGGGGGCCAGGGGTTCTTGTGCTCAGCCAATTGACAGCCAGTGAAGATCGTTAGATCTGTTTAGGTCTGCATGGCTTAGCTGCCTCTCGGGGAAGGCGTAAGGGGAAACTACGGCTATCTCCAGCCTCAGGGCCCCCATCAACGCAATCATGCAAACTTTCGTCACCCATCGCGGACGCGCTTAAAAAGGGCGCGCTGGCAAAGGGTTTTGGCAAGGGGAAGGACACACTCCCACCCAATCGGGGAGCAAAGCGCCGGGAGATTTATCTTTTCTTCCATTTTCACCATGGATGCAGCACTGAGCGGGTATCACCGCAAATCGGGGCTGCGGTTGCTGCCGGCTGGAGGCGCTATGGCCCCGAGTGATGCAACTCCTGGAGACCCTGTGGGAGGCCAGCGACCATCGCTGCGGCAAACGCCTCGCGGCGGTGTTGCCCACGCTTGTGGAGGCTCTTGAGCGCCATGGTCACCTGGAGATTCGACCGGCTCGCTTTGCCCAGGGCGGTCAGGATCGGCGCCGCTGCTTGCGCATCGTCACCAGAGTGCCCATGGTTGGAGCAAATGTGTCCCGCTCCCCAGCCGCGATGACGAACCGCTCATCCCAGCTGATCGGCTGCTGCGATGGGGGGGATGCATGGGCCGCAAGGGCCGCCAACGCATCGAGAAGCTGCAGCAACAATGCGACCCGGCCGCCCTGCTGGGGGCGATCCGCCACAACCAAGCAGCCCTGGTGAACGGCGCAGCTGTTTTGGTGGATCGCAGCGGTCGACTCCGTATGCTGAGCTTCGCGCTATGCAACCCATGTCCGACGGCACCACCGCTCGCGCCGACACGTCTGCAATCAACGCATCCGATCCCAGCCGCCAGGAGTTGGAGGAGTCGATTGATCAGCTCGCGGCCTACCGCGATCGTCTTGTCAAAGACGTAATCGGAATGGGTCAGAGACTGAAGCTTCCTCAGAAGCAAGTGGAATTCACCCTGGCTCAGCATCCCGAATTGCAAAAGATAGAAGCAATTCTGGCTCAGCTTGAGGCCCAGAAGTCCGAACAGATTTAACTTCCCATCCCCCTCTCAATGCCCGTGGCACCCATGGACCCAGCCCGAACTATGGACCAGTTCTTGGCGGCCAGTCGAGGGGCCTGGCTGACGCGACGGGCCGTACACCACCTCGACCACCAAGATGATGAATTCGGCAATTCCAACCTTGTTATCGAGCCCTTCTCCGCGCAGGATCCAGCCATCGAGCAGATATGCCTTACTCTAAAAATTAACCCTGAGCTAGCAGCAGGGGGGGCCCGTTTCTGGTGGGAAAGCAATCTAAAACCCCTGGCTAGAACAGAAGACCAAGCGGCTGTATTAATAGATATACCTCTGGCAGGAGATCCCTCTCAGGGTTTTCTGGTCCGTGACAAGGGATACGTGGAAAAACAGCCCGTCCTCAGTCAATACACCTTTTCCTCCGATGGCGTCATGACTGTGACCACGCGCTATGACAGCAATGTCGGCACGGAGCGCTGCTGGTTCGTCACGGATCAGGTGCGCATGCGGGTGAGCTCGGTGCAGTGCCTCGATGGTGTGACGATGACCACCTACTGCACGGAGCTTCGTTGCCCCTCCGACGCAACTTTGCAGGCGCTTCGGGAAAGCGCCAATTCCCTGGCCGCCGGTTTCAGTTAACCCACCCTGCACCTGAGCGCTCCGAAATGTTTGACCCTTTTTTGCAAGAGCTCAATAGCAAGCTGGAACTGTCGGGAGCGCAGCCCGTTGCCCCACCCGAGGGGCTAGCTGAGTGTCGCTCCCTGAAGAGGCAGAGCGTGATCCAAAGCTGGCTCTGGAATATGCCGGGTTTCCGGCGCTGGAGGGTGACCAGGCTGGACGCAGGGGACAGCCTGCAGGTGTTGAATTCTGTGGCCTATCCCGAATTCAACAACGATCAGCCCCTGATGGGAATCGATCTCCTTTGGTTCGGCACCCGCGGCAAGCTAGTCGCAGTCCTTGATTTTCAGCCACTACTGCAAGATCAAAATTATCTTGACGCCTATTATCAAGGTCTAAAGGATCTTATTTCTCGCCACCCGGATCTTCACGGTGCTGAAGCCATGCGTTCATTTGATCCAAACCAATATTTTTCTCCCTGGCTGCTGTTCTGCCGTGGGGGAGCTGAGGAGGCGCAGGAATCGTTGCCTAGGGCTTTCACTGCCTTTCTCGACTGCTACTGGCAGCTCAGTGCCGAAGCGGGCCAACGCACCTCCATAGTTACAGCAGAAAGGGTTAGGAGCCTGCAAGAGGCATACGATGTCTACAGCGCCGAAAGAGATCCGGCTCACGGCCTGTTTAGCAGCCATTTCGGTAAGGCCTGGTCGGATCGCTTCCTGCACGAGTTCCTCTTCCCCTCAAGCAAGCAGTAATGACAGCACCGCAAAGATGCAGTCTTGATCAGGTCAGAATCGCCAATTGGCGTTGGCAGCCCTTTCTTGATCATGCAGTCGAATTGCTTCAAGCGTTGGAGCCAGCGGCCTACCCCGTGCCGGAGCAGTTTCTGCAAAAAATCGGATCCACAGGTTCGAAGGCGCAGCCGGTAGTTGTGCAAACTGCAACTTGGGCCTGTCAAACCAACAAGCTTCGCCAGGTGAGGGCCGCCTGCGTGGAAGCGGGGCCAGCAGCGTCCGTGCTGAACCTAGTTATCAATCCCCACTGCCGTTTTGATCTGCCTTTCTTCGGAGCCGATTTGGTCACGCTGCCCTCAGGCCATCTGCTAGCCCTTGACCTGCAGCCAGTCGACCGCAGCGATTCCCTCCATACCCAACCTGTCTGGGATCGCTTGCTCCCAATTTTTAACAGCTGGAAACCTCACTTACCCGATGGCGGGCCTATTCCTGCCGAGGCGGAACCTTACTTTTCGCCTGCATTTCTCTGGACCCGCCTGCCTTTGGGAGCAGCCTCCGATGAGCTGATCGCCACCGTTATATTTCAAGCCTTTGCTGAGTACTTAAAACTTTATTTACAACTCGTGCATGAAGCGGCTCCCGTAGCAGATGATCGCTCAGCGATATTGCTCAATGGCCAACGGCGCTACACCAGCTACCGGGCAGAGAAAGACCCGGCAAGAGGGATGCTCAGCCGCTTTCATGGCGCAGAATGGACCGAAACATATATCCATGAGGTGTTGTTTGATCTGGATAGACACTACCCTGAGTAAAAAGGAAATCACAGCAAGCCGAGGGCATGAAGAGGCCCACTGCCCCTGATCAGCTCCACTAGAAAAGCGGAGAGTCCGAGCATAGCTAAGCGGCCATTCCACACTTCGGAGCTGTTGTTCCAGCCCCAAGACCACTTATCTTGGGGGTATAGCTTGACAGTGCTGGGCAGAGCGGCCGCCTGGTCAAGATTCACTTCGGGCCCTTCCAGGGCATGTTGAACGAGTCGCGCAAGCCCCTGGATGAACGCAGGGTTGGTGTCGAGCGCAGGAACACGGCGAAAATTAGTGATGCCCGACTCGAAAGCCAGCTTGCGGTACTCGATGTCAATCTCTTCGAGGGTCTCGATGTGTTCGCTCACAAAACTGATCGGCACAACTACCAGATCCTTCACACCCTGCCGTCCCAGCTCCTCCAATGCCTCGTCGGTGTAGGGCTTAAGCCACTCCACAGGGCCCACCCTGCTCTGGTACGCGAGGGTGAAAGAGTTGCTGTGGCCCAATGTGGCCTCCAGATTCTCGATGATCAGCCGGGCGCAGGTCTCGATCTCCCCTTGGTATGGATCTCCCGCTTCCTCCACGTAGCTCCTAGGCACGCCGTGGGCACTGAAGAACACGTGCGCGCTGGCAGGGTCTGGGCAGGCCTGGATCTCGCGCGCTATCAGCCCGGCCATGGCGCCGATGTA
The DNA here is from genome assembly GCF_015840335.1 of Synechococcus sp. CBW1108. NCBI lineage: Bacteria > Bacillati > Cyanobacteriota > Cyanophyceae > Synechococcales > Synechococcaceae > Synechococcus > Synechococcus sp. CBW1108. The sequence goes on along the minus strand of NZ_CP060395.1, from coordinate 1,933,063 downwards.
ACCCCGGTTATCATAATAGCTGCGGATGCATCGGATCGGCAAAGCTGCAAAAACAGAATCAGACTGGCGAAGACGCTGAAGCTCCCTGAAGCTGGAGCCGCTGGTGCTAATTGAGAATTGGGGGTAAAGAGGCAGCACCACTACCTCATCCACGGCGTCGGCTTTGATGTCTGCCACCGCCGATTCGGTGAAGGGGTGCCAGTAGCGCATTGCCACGTAGGTGGTGGCCTCGATCCCAAGCAGGCGGAGGCTACTCTGCAACTCCCGCGCCTGCTGCCCAGTGATTCGCCGCAGTGGTGAGCCGCCCCCAATGGAGCGATAAGCATCCTGCGACTTACTCGCCCGCAGGCTACTGATCAGCCAGGCCAGTGGTTTCTGCAGGGCCGGGTTGGGTAGCCGGATGATTTCCGGATCCGAGAACAGGTTGTAGAGAAAAGGGCCGACGTCCTGGATGCGCTCCGGACCCCCGAGGTTCAGCAAGAGCACGCCTACCTTGGCCATTGCTTGGCGATCATGGGGCCAAACAACACCTTAGGTCTACAACTGCTGGCAACTGCACTCGCTCGGTTGAATAAGAAACGTTTAGGGCCCTGCCCTCACATCGAAGTGGATCAAGACCCTCCCCGGCCCCGGGGATCTTTCACCACCACCTCGCTGTGGGGTTGGCTGGAGCTCCGCCAGCACCAGCGGGGCGCTGCCTCCGGGCCACCATTAACTTTTCGCTGGGCCCCCTCTGATCACATGAAGTGAACTTCTTCAGCGTGCGGAGTCGTTCGATGCTGGTGGCTAGCGCTTTACCAGGCAGCAGCCGATGGGCCAATGCCTCTGGAAGCCATCGCAACCACACCAATTCGCTGCCAACGAGTTAAGCCTGACCCCGAATGCAAGGTTTCAGATGCTGGAGGTGGTATTCAAGACTGGTCTCGAGCTGGCATCAGTGGCATCAGTGACAAAACCCGCGTGCTGTGCGGGGGAAACGCATCATCAAATCAGCGGTTACCGTCAATCTGCAGCGAATGATTTGTCAAGAATGAATAGATGGTCTGTTTGCAGATAATTTAATCTGCAGCCTGCCGGAAGCTTGCCGAAGTATTCATTTAAGATCCAATTCGACTGCTTACCAGATTATCAAAACTTTGCGCAGCTGGCAGCATGGTTTGACGCTAATCACAACCCCTTGGGCTGGATAGAGCGCCGCCATCAGCCCAGCATGCAGGGATGAGCAAAGCTGAAGCCAAGCTGTTTCAGCTTCGCATTACTAACCCGCGCATTGAGGATTCGATCGCTGGTGTCTCTGGTCAACCACTTGGCTAGTGGCAAGCCAGCGCGCTCACACAGCCGATCTGTGAGCTCCTGGCCGTTGTACTGGGTGTCGTTGACCAGGTTGTACGTGTCATCCAGACCTTGGTCAAAGGCAAAGTTGATGCCCCGAACGATGTCGTCGCGGTGAATCCAGCACGGCACATTCAGGCCATTGCGCTGCACCAGGCCGCCAGCGGCACTGAGCAACATGCCCGGAATATCGCGGCCAGGCCCGTATATGCCACCGAGGCGCAACACGCAGACCTTAATAGACTCTGAACGAACCGAAGCGACCATCTGCTCTGCCCTCACGAGCACGGAATTCACGGGATGATTCGAATCGGTTGGATCGCCCTCACTTGTGAGCGCTCCCTGCCGATTGCCATACACGCCACAGCTGCTGAGGTGCACAAGCTGCAGGGGCGAGCCGACAGGCCGCCTGCTTAGCGTTTCGATCAGCCGTTGCAGGCCGCCAAGAAAGGTCTGCTCGTATTGGCTCAGCTCAACACTGGAACTCTTCGACGGAGCGAAGGACACCAAAATGCCTTCGAGATCTGCTGCGAAATCCAGGCTGCTGAAGGGATCCGTGGAATCAAAAACCAACGGGTTCTCGACTAAGTCGGCCAGCTCTACCAAGCGTTCACGCCGGGTTGTAGTGCCCCAAAGTGCATGCCCCTGCTGCTTCCAGGATTTGGCAACCGCTTCGCCCACGTAGCCGCAACCCAGGATCGCGCGACGCTCACCCGAGGGCAGGATGGGGCGCTCCTGGAGCGACAGCAGCTGGTAGAGGGAGGCCAGGTCTGGGGTAGAAGTCATTTTGCAAAACCCAACCATGAAGTTTTGCAACCTTAGGGCGGCCAGATGGGGGGTTGCGTTGTTGTGGCTACGGATCGGGGGACCCCGGCTTCCCGTTCGGTTCTTATGGGAGCCTGGAATGTCGCCTTAAGCCCATGCCCGTCTATTGCGTCGAAGTGCCTGGGCTACCGCCCCTGCCCGTCAGTTGCGTCGGCTGCAGCGGGGATGCTTTGCAACTGGCACTGCGGGAGCAGGGACTGGCCAACTTCCGTGTGGAGCGGCGGAGCAAGGACGGTCGCCAGTGGTGGTTTCAGGTCAACTTCAAGCCAGGCAGCATCGACCCAGCTACTACAGAAGAGCTCACCAGGCTGGTGAGCGTTGATCTCATCGAGGACTGATAGTTCCGAACCAGGCGCCGCTGATCTTCAGGCCGCCACCACCTCGGTGCTGCCGGCCCGCTGGCGGCGAGTGAGGAAGCCAAAGAGCACCTTGCCGATGGCGGCGATAAGGCTGCCCTCCAGCTCCTGGAACATCTTCATGTTCAGATGGAAGGCGTGGTTGGCCTCCTCCACAATCCGATCGGCCATGGCCTGGTCGAGCGGCAGGGCATCAAGGGTGGCGCGGTAGTTGATCTTGAAGGCCTTCTCGTCGGGGATAGCGTCGAACTCATAAAAACGCAGGCCATCGTGCTCGCCCAGATTCATCGCCTTCTGGGCGATGTTCTTGAGGATCTGACCGCCGCTCAGATCGCCGATATATCGGGTGTAGTGGTGACCCACCAGCAGCTCGGGGGCCTCCTTGGCCAACTGATGCAAGCGAGCCGCATACTCCTGGGCGGCAGGCGTGGCCTTCACTGCACTGCGCCAGCTTTCACCGAAGTAATAGGCGAGATCCTGCTCGAGGGTTTCGCAGCGGTTCAGCTCCGGGAAGCCCACCGGGCCGACCACCGGATGCCCCTCGGCCCGCAGGCGCCCGATCTCCTCTTCCATGGCGGAGTAGACGAAATAAAGGTCGGCCACCAGGGTGCGGTAGCTGGCCTTATCCACCACCCCCTTGAGGAAGCAGCTCACGAAGCCGGTGTTCTCCGCCATCGTGTGGGCTTTTTTGGTGCCTTCACGCAGTTGGGAGGCGAGAGCAACAGCCATAGGTACCAGTCTCAAGAACATGTATGCCGGCAGCAACTTAGTGGGGGCACCCTGAATTGGTTTGCCCCTTTGCGAAGAGTTCACGACTGGCCTGGTAGGGCCGCCATTCGCATTGGTCCTGCGGCTGAGTCGATGCTTTGTAAGTCCCTTTTATGTGATTGCGGTGCCTGCCTGGCTGACTCCCACTCATTGAGAGCCGGGCTTCAGCGGACCTGCCGGAATAATGCCCAAACTGAAATTTCGAACCAGCCCCGGGGCTGGCAACATCACCAGGACTCCGTGTCTCGCGACAGCACCCATGGTCGACGCCGACGCCAGCCCCCCCCAGGCAGGCGAACCCATCAGTGAACAAGAAGCCCTGCGCAGGCTCCGCCAGAGCGAAGACTCCTCCCAGCAGTACTACGGAGCCTGGTGGCTGGGCCGGATGCGCAGCCAGCACCCGGAGGCGGTGCCCCTGTTGCAACAAGCCCTGCGCCAACGCCGGCCTAGGGATAGCGGAGACGGCGTGGAGGAGAACGCGGTAGCCCGCAATGCCGCCCGCGCCCTCGGCAAACTGGCTCCAGCAGCGCAAACGGCCATCCCCGACCTACTCGACACCCTGCAGGATGCCGACGACGGACTACGGGAAGCGGCAGCCCGAGCCCTGGGTCAACTCGCGGCCAGCGAAGCCATTGAGGCTCTCTGCGAGAAGCTAGCCAGCGGCCCCGCCGGGGCCGGCGCCCAGCAGGCCAACAGCCCCCGCCTGGTGGAACCCTGCGAAGCCCTGCTGGAAGCCCTGGGCGACATCGGCGTCAACGAGCCGCGGGTGCTGGCCGTGGTGAAACCCTTCCTCACCCACGAGCGCCCCCTGATCCGCAGCGCTGCGGCGCGGACCCTGCTGCAATTGAGCGGTGAGGCGCGCTGGGGGGAGCTGCTTGTGGACCTACTTGACCATCCCCAGCTGCAGGTGCGGCGGGCAGCCCTGATGGATCTTGGTGCCGCAGGCTGGCGGCCCGGATTTCAAGCCATTGCCGCCACCCTGGCCGAGAACAGTCTGAAATTGATGGCCCTGCGGGGGCTGGTGGAACAGGGCAACGGCGACCCCGGCGACGAGGCCCTGCTGGCCTGCATGGACGCCTTGCTGTGAGCCAGGTATCTCCGGTGGCCGAGCAGATTACCGCCTTGCAGCAGGCCGACAGCGTCCAAGGCCTGCTGCGTGCAACCCAGGAACTGGCCGCTAGCGGCGATCCCGCAGCAGCGCCGGTGCTGGTGGAAGTGTTGGGCTTCAACAACCCCGGTGCGGCAGTTGCCGCCGTGGAAGGGCTGATCAGCCTGGGGACAGCGGCTGTGGATGCCCTATTGCAGCTGGATCCGGAGAACTACGGGGCCAGGGCCTGGGCCGTCCGCGCCCTGGCCGGCATCGGCGACGTGCGCGGCCTGGAACTGCTGCTGGATGCCCTCGGCAGCGACGTGGCAGCCAGCGTGCGCCGGGCAGCGGCCAAGGGGCTGGGCCAGATGCAGCTGGCCGAGCTCCCCCCTGACCAACAGCAGGTCGTCCAGCGCCAGTGCCTAGGAGCCCTACTGGCCGCCACCAGCGACGGCGAGTGGGTGGTGCGCTACGCGGTGGCTGTGGGGCTGGAGTTGCTGGCAGCTGGCCTGCCCGCGGCAGGCCCTGAGAGGAAACAGGCCCTACAGGGCCTGCTCACACTCCAAGAAGCGGCCGCAGACAACGCTCCGGTGGTGCAACGGCGCGCGCACCTGGCGCTCCTGCGTCTGGAGCAGCAATGAAGCGGGTGCTGTTTGTCTGCCTGGGCAATATCTGCCGCTCCCCCGCCGCCGAAGGGGTGTTTTTGCACCTGCTGGAGCAATCTCAGGCTGGTGAGCGCTTTGTGGTGGATTCGGCTGGCACCGGGGGCTGGCATGTGGGCAAGGCTGCCGATGCCCGCATGCGCGCAGCGGCCAGCCGCCGCGGCATCCACCTAGCGAGCAAGGCGCGCCAGTTGGAGCTGGCCGACCTCACCCGCTTCGACCACATCCTCACCATGGACGCCAGCAACCTGAGCCAGGTGCAGGCCCTAGCCCAGGAGGCTGGCGGCAGCAGCATCGCCCGTATCGAGCCCCTGCTCAGCTATCGCAGCCGGTTTGATCTCAGCGAAGTGCCCGATCCCTACTACGGGGGAGACGAGGGGTTTGAGCATGTGCTCGACCTGCTGGACGACGCCTGCGCCGGCCTGCTGCAGGCCCTAGACGTCTAAGCGACTAAACACCTAAACGACTAGGCGCCGTCAGCGGCCGGCCAGGCCTCCTCCGGAACCCGCTGACGGAACAGGTCCACCAGGGCCTGGATCACCGCCTCGATGGCCATGCCGTCCGTGACGAGCTCCACCGCATCCTCGGCCTGACGCAGCGGCGCCACCTCCCGGCTCGAATCCTGGTGATCGCGGGCAGCTATCTGGGCCTCCAGCTCAGCCAGCGGGGGCACCGCAAAACCCCGCTGCTGCAGGTCTTGGGCGCGGCGGCGGGCCCGCTCACCAACGGTGGCCGTGAGAAACACCTTGAGCTCCGCAGCAGGGAAAACGGCGGTGCCGATGTCGCGGCCCTCGGCCACCAGCCCCCCCTTGCGCCCCATGGCCTGCTGCTGGGCCGTCAGGGCCTGGCGCACCCAGCCATGGGCTGCCACCGCCGACACCTGGGCCGTGACCTCCGGGCTGCGGATCGCCTCGGTCACATCGTGGCCGTTGATGCTCACCAGCTGCTCGCCATCCGCGCCGGCACTGAGCTGCAGATCCAGGCCATCCAAAAGGGGCTCCACTGCCGCCGCATTGGCCGGGTCGGCACCCTGGCGCAGCACCCACCAGGTGAGGGCCCGATACATCGCGCCCGTATCTAGATAGACAAGACCCATGCGCCTGGCGAAGGCCCGGGTGACGGTGCTCTTGCCCGCCCCCGCTGGTCCATCAATGGCAACGATCGGCAGACGGGACATCAGCAAACAATGGTCGATCAGGCGGCTGGGACCGCAGTGCACCGCGGCGGCGAGCAGGGCCAGGCCCTGCACTTGCTGCAGTGGCTCCAGGCTATGGGGCGCCACCAACTCCGCGTACTCCACCTCCAAGCCGGCCGCCTCCAGCTGCTGGATCAGCTGGGCGGTCAGCGCCTGGGCCCGATAGGTTCCAGTGCGCACCTGGGCCGCTGCCGCTGCCAGGGCCAGCGGCAGTGCCGCGGCCTGCTGGCGCTGGGAGGGGGAAAGGCGCCGGTTGCGGGAACTGCAGGCCAGTCCATCGGCCTCCCGCACGGTCGGGCACCCCCGTATCCGCACCGGCAGGCCCAGATCCGCCACCACCTGCCGCAGGATCACCAGTTGCTGCCAATCCTTTTCGCCGAGCAGCAGGCAATCGGGGCGCACCAGGCTCAGCAGGCGGATCACCACGGTGGCCACCCCCTCAAAGTGCTGGGGCCGGTGGCGGCCGCAGAGTCCCTCACTCAGAAACTGGGGGGGCAAGATCCGGGTCAAGCCGGTATCGCCCCGGGGATAGATCTCAGCCACGCTGGGGGCAAACAGCGCGGTGGCACCAGCTGCGGCGGCCAGGGCCGCATCGGCGCTGAGATCGCGGGGATAGACCTGGAAGTCTTCCCCGGGGCCAAATTGAAGGGGATTGACAAAGATGCTGACCAGCACCGCTGGAGCCGCGCCAGCCAGGGGCTGGGCAGCCCGGATGATCAGCTGCCGGTGCCCCGCATGCAGGGCCCCCATGGTGGGAACGAAATGGACCGGGCCAGGCTGCTGGCGCCGCCAGGCGGCCAGGTCTTCGCGGGTTTGGAGCAGAAGCACGGGGAGACGGCGAACCGGCAATAAAAAACCCACCCGCCAGATTGGCGGATGGGCGAGGGGCTCAAGGCCGCTCAGCTCAGCTCACTGGAGTACGTCGAGACGTACCTGGGCGATGCCGCTGGCCGTGACGCCGAGGCTGTGGGCGGCGCCATGGGCCAAGTCGATGACCCGGTTGCCATGGAAGGGACCGCGATCGTTAATGCGCACCACGGTGGTGCGGCCATTCCACAGATTGGTGACCTTCACCTTGGTGCCGAAGGGAAGGGTGCGGTGGGCGGCAGTCATGGTGCCGGGGCGGAACACCTCACCATTGGCGGTGCGGTTTCCGTAAAAACCTGGTCCATACCAGCTGGCTTGGCCACTGGAGCTGTGGAGAACCCGGGGAGCCGGCTTGGGTGCCGGGGCAAGGCGGGTCGGAGGAGCCTGCTGGGTGGTCCCTTGATCGGGCAAAACATCAGTTCCAACCTCTCGGATAGCTACCTCTGGAGTGGGTTCAAGGGCAGCTGAGCTGGGGGCAGCAACGACAGCAGGCTCGTTTTGAGTTGCGGCGAAACTGGAGTCGGCGATGGCGGGAACCAAGGCACTACCCGGGAGAAGTAGGGCAAGGGCCCCGAGAGAAAAGGTGCGTCGCATAACAAACGAAACCCGTTGACTAAGCAGCAATCACCAGCCAGAGGCATTCAGTGATTCGTCAGCGTTGGATTCGCTCCCAAACTGAATGGAGTTGGATTGCGAATTCGCCTTCGGAGTTCCTTAAGAAAATTGAGGACGGAGAAAAGGTAACCCGATTCCGCCGGGGTTTAGCTGAGGAATCCCATCGGCAAAACCGATCAGAATTTGTCATCAAATGCCCCAGCCCAGTCCCTGCCAGGGTTCAGCGGGTTAGGCAAGGCGTGCGGAGATCAGCAGCCCAAATAGCCATGATCAGCACAGCTGATGGGAATGTGTGCCTATCGGCGGGTCGTCCACGGGCTGGGCTGGGGCGGCGTAAGAGGATCAGGCACCAGCGCCCGATGGGCCTCGATCGCATGGATTACCGCACGGCAGGGGTAGACGTGGCCGCAGGCAGGGCATTTGTGGATCGGATTCGAGCCAGCGTGGAGACCACCCGTCGCCCCGAGGTTGTGGGCGGGCTGGGAGGGTTCGGTGGCTTCTGCCGACTGCCGGCCGGCCTGCGGCAGCCCTTGCTGGTGGCAGGCACCGATGGGGTTGGCACCAAACTCGAACTGGCCCAAGCCCATGGGCGGCACCATGACGTGGGCATCGACCTAGTGGCGATGTGCGTCAACGACGTGATCACCAGCGGCGCAGAACCCCTGTTTTTCCTTGATTACATAGCCACTGGCAAGCTCAGCCCCGCAGCCATGGCCGAAGTGGTGGAGGGCATCGCTGCGGCTTGCCAGCAGAGCGGCTGCGCCCTGCTGGGCGGTGAAACCGCTGAAATGCCTGGCTTCTACGGCCCAGGCAGCTACGACCTGGCGGGCTTCTGCCTGGCCGTGGTGGAAGCCGATGCCGTGATCGATGGCAGTGCAGTCAAGGGCGGAGATCGCATCCTCGCTGTCGCCAGCAGCGGGGTTCACAGCAATGGTTTCAGCCTGGTGCGGTCGATCCTCAGGGATCAGAGGGTCGATGGGCACACCCTTCTGCCCGGCAGCGACCTACCCCTGATTGAGGCCCTCCTCACCCCCACCCGCCTCTACGGCGCCCTGGTGAAACACCTCCTGACCAGTGGACTGCCGATCCACGGCATGGCCCACATCACTGGGGGGGGGCTGCCAGAGAACCTGCCCCGCTGCCTTCCCGCCGGAGTGCATGCGGTGATAGACCCCAGCAGCTGGGAGCGGCCACCCCTATTCACCTGGCTGCAGCAAGCAGGCGGGGTGGCCGAGGCCGACCTCTGGAACACCTTTAACCTTGGGGTGGGCTACTGCCTGGTGGTGCCAGCCGCTGCCGCCGCTGCAGCCCTTGCGGTGTGCCAGGAGGCTGGCTACCAGGCGTGGCTGCTGGGAGAAGTCGCCAGCGGCGAAGCAGGCGCCCAGCCCCTTTCAGGCTTGCCGTTTGCCTAGGGTGGTGAGGCTAAGGGGGTATTTGGGGCAGGGCGAAGACACCAGAAGACATCAAAGGGAGATTTACATGACTAACTCAGTAAGTTCAACGCAATCAGCAAGTCCAACTCAATCAGCAAGTTCAACGCAATCAACAGGCTTCAAGCAACCGATACGGTCTAAACAGCAAATAAACTCTAACCAGCAATCTAATTCTAACCGACCGGTAAGTTCAAGCCAACCAGTAGGCCCCAGGCAGCCGCCAGCTTTACTTCAATCTTTAAATTCCCCAAAACGGTTTCTGGGGGCAGGCTCTGCCGTCATCGTCGGATCTGAGCTGGGCACGGGCCAGCGCCTCACCCGACGCCGCAGCTCGGCCGGCCCCACTCCCCCTGTGCGCCCCCTGCGGCCCAGGGAGCCGGTAGCCCCAGCCCAGCGTGGTGGCCTAAGGCCCACCTTTTTGACCCTGCGGGATCACGGCAAGGTTTATGTCGCCGACCTTCCGCGCCTCTCCGATGGCCAGCTGGCCCACGTGACTACGGAGGCCCGCGAGGTGCTGGAGAGCTTGGGTCGCCGGCTGGAAGAGCTTGAAGCCCAGCCCTTTCTCTCCCAGGCAGAGCAGGACACCCGCATCAGGGCCTCCACCAAGCGCGATGTCACCGAGCGGTTCATCCGTTCCGTCGAAGACGAGCTGCAACTTCGTCTCAGTAATCCCTCGCTGCGGGCAGCGGCCGGGGAATCCCTGGCCCGCGCCTTCCTGGAATTGGCCCGTAACCGACTGCCCACTGCCACCTTCGATTCCCTGCTCCAGGAGGCATTGGCTAGCTGTGGCCCGGAAGCTGCCGCAGCCGAAGCCGAAGCCGAAAAAAAACAACCAGACCCCGCTGGCAGCCCCCAACCCCCTGTGCTGCGCTCCCAACCAATGCCCGTGGTGCTCAGCTTCGAGCTCGCTCCACCGGCGGGCTGATGCGATCAGACCAAATGGGCAAGCAAATCGAAGTACCCATGCCAAAAACCACTGGGACCAAGGAGCCCGGCCCTGAGCGGTCCATTTGCTCCGAGCCCCTGCAGGATCCCGTCCTGTGCGTGCACTGCGGGCGCACCGCCAGCAACGGCATCAGCTGCCAAGGCAGCTGCGTGGCCGATTCGGGTTACTGAGGCACGCTTGCAGAAGGCCGATCAAGCTGTCTGCTGATCCTTGGCCCAGATGCGCTCCAGGGTCCGCCTGAATTGTTCGGTATCGGTCGGCGTGCCCAGCAGGTGACGGCGGAAGAGGCTGGTCAGCCGCCAAAATTTGATTCCTGCTGCAACAGCGAAGACAGCCCATGGCAGCATCATCCAGAGGGGGTTGTCCATCTTTGACGCCTATTTCACCATTGTGGCCCCAAGCGAATGGCCTGCGTGGGCTGGGGCGCAACAAACGGGGTGCCTTCGCATGAACACCCCTGGGCGACACGCCCCTATTAGGAATAAATACTCAGTGTAACCGTTCAGGGGTCGAGACTGCTCATTGCGAACATTGTCCCTGCTGAACCCTTGACGGCAGCTTTATTACCGGTTGTATCTCAGGCAGAGACTGCTTGTGATGAGCACACCTCCGGCCGGAATTTCAGAAGCTGACTGGGAGACCTGGCCGGCTGGTGCAAGAGAGCTGATCCTTTCCCAGCATGAGGAGATTGAGCTGCTCCGCAGCCAACTCACCGCCCTGGCGAGCAAGCTGGCCAGCCTGCGGGAGCGGATTGGTCGCAACTCCCGCAACTCCTCCAAACCTCCCTCCAGTGACGGGCTTGGGTTTAATCCGCCAGAGCGGCGCAAGGGCAGTGGCCGCAAGCGCGGTGGCCAGCCGGGCCATCCCGGATCGGGGCCGGAACTGCTGCCGATCGAGCGGGTGGATGAGGTGGTGGAACACCACCCCGATGCCTGCCGCCGCTGTGGCACGTTGTTGCAGGGAGTGGGGGAGGATCCAGATCCCATGCGCCATCAGGTGATTGAGATACCACCGATCACACCGCTGGTGATCGAGCACCGGTTGCATCGCTTGGTGTGCCCCTGCTGCTCCACCAGCACCTGCGCGACGTTGCCGGCTGATGTGGAAGCCAGTCACTACGGCCCAAGGCTCAGTGCCCTGGTGGGCCTGCTGGGCAGTGCCTTCCCCTTGAGTTTCAGCAAGACCCAGGCCCTGCTCCAGCAACTGCTGGGTGTGGAGATTAGCTGTGGGGCAATCGCACGGGTCCGCCAGCGCCTGAGCTCAGCATTGGCGGAACCGATGGCCCAGGCGCTTGCGGCCGCCCGTCAGCAACCGGTGGCTTACGTGGATGAGACCGGCGCCCCCACCGGCAACGCCGTAGACGCCAGGGCCGCCTAAAAGTAATTTCATCCCGTGCTCGCTGCCGCGCCTCCCAGTGCGAGCATTCCCCTGATGTTGTGGCTCAGTTCCTGCTGGCCAGCGTGAACTGAGCGGTAGCCGCCGTTGCGCAGCAGGTTCATGACCACTGTGCGCAGGAACGCAAACAGCGGCGCTCCGTTGCGGTTGGCGTAACGGTGAGCGTCTTCCTGCAGCTGCGTGTCCCGTGGCCAATGCCACTCGTTCTCGATCGACCACCGCTGGCGGATCAGTCGTAGCAGCGCTTCTGGCTTGGTCCGCAGGCTCGTGAGGAAGTAGTGGGCCTGTGGCCGCTGATGGCCTCTGCGGGTCACGGTGGTGCTGATCATCTCGATGATCCAGCTGACGCCAGGCCAGTTCTCTTTGATGTGTTCCGGGGCTTCCTTGGCCCGCATCTCCCATAAAGTGTCACGGCCATGTTTTTTGCTCTGAGCCGTTGCAGTGAAAGGGATCTGACGCTTACCTTGAAACTGGCACTGGATCTGGCGCAGCAGGGTTTTCTGGTTGCCTCACTCCTTCGGAGAAGCCTTCGGCTACACCGTCAAGAGCACGTCGGCCCCCTTGGCGAGGCACCAGCGAAAAACGCTTGCGTGGTGTGCAGAGCATCCGCCTGGATCAAGGTGCCCTCCAGCTCAAGGGTGCTCAGAAGCTCTTTGAGCGCAGCCCTCTCGCAGGATTCGTGGGTGTCGTAGGCCTTCTGGGCCAGGGCGACACCGAGGGCCCGGGCATAGACCGTGACCTGGGCCACAAACCGGTGACCGCCGTCTTCCGTGTCCACCGCTGTGCCTCTGAGCGTCTTTCCATCGCACACCAACTGCTCCAAACCCTCTGTCCCGCCTGGGATCTGGCTGATCATCCAGGCCTGAAAGACATCGCCAAAGGTCTGCAGGTGGGCTTTGTTGAAAAGGTACAGGAATGTGGCGTCCGACGGCCAGCGTTTGAAATCCAGGCCCAGCGCCTGGTTGAACTCCTGCCGATGCCGCTTGGCAAACGCCTCCAGATCACGGGAGCTCCTGCTGCCACTCAGAATCCCGAGCACCGCCACCAACAACAGGAACCACTGTGGGTAGCGCACACCACGGCGAAAGCGTCCGTCGGGGATGGCCTTGAGAAAGCTGATTAGGTCGTTGGAATCAAGCTGATCAGCTGCTGCGCCTGGGATTTGGGGCATGGAGGTGAGCCATTCCCGCCGACCAAAGCCAATGCTGTCAGACTCCGCCAGCACGCCATGGACACACTTTTAGGCGGCCCTGCCGCCGGGTAGCCCCGGGGAACTTCCCCCCGAGGCCCCCACAGATCCGGACGTGACACTCTCGCGTCATCCGGCTCCTGTCATCCAGCCGCAACATCAACACCACGCCAGTGAGCAAAAAGGTCCCGCCTCTCCTGAGCGATCCTCGCCAGAACTTGCCGGCTGCGGCGGTCATGTCGCAACAGCCGGCTGTGTTTCTGACGCAGCCATGCGCTCAGGTGCTCATTGAGATAGCCAAATAGCTTGGCCCTCAGTTCGGTTGGATAAAAACGTCCGTAATACTGAATCCAACCCCCTAGGATCGGATTCAGGAGCCGGGCGATCTCCTCCAAAGGCAAAAACATCCGCCTACGCAGATGCATTTTCCTGATCCTCTCTCGCATGCGCTTAAGCGCCTGCGGACTAACCGCTGGGAGGAAGCTCGTAAAGATCTCCCCATAGCGGTTCTTGGCCATACGTGGTCGGAAGCAAAAGCCGAGAAACGTGAACTGGATCTGATCGAACTGACCACGGCGGCTGCTATCCTTGCAATAGACTACTTTGGTCTTCTCTGGATGCAGCTGTAACCCGCAGGAGGTAAATCGCTCCTGCAGGGCATCCATGAGCCGTTCAGCCTCAGCTCGGCAGTGACAGTGACAGATCACATCGTCTGCATAACGCTCAAACGGGACGCGTGGAAAACTCCGTCGCATCCATTTGTCGAACGTGTAGTGCAGAAACAGATTGGCCAGTAGCGGGCTAATGACACCGCCTTGAGGCGTGCCACTGGTCCGGGGCTGAAGGCGCCCATCCGGCAATTCCACCGGAGCCTCCAACCAGCGCCGCAGATACAGAACAACCCAGCGCTCGGACGTATGGAACTGGATGGCCCGCATCAGGAGGTCATGATCGATCGAATCGAAAAACCCCTTGATATCGAGATCCACAACCCAGTCATACTTCCAGCAGCGCTTACGGCAGCTCTCCACAGCCTGGTGGGCCGACTTGCCCGGTCTGTAGCCGTAGGAGTCCTGATCGAAGATCGGCTCCAACTGGGGCTCCAGCATCTGCTTGACCACCATCTGCGCGATGCGATCAGCCACCGTCGGAATGCCCAGAGGGCGAACTCCGCCGTTGGATTTGGGAATCTCAACACGCCGAACCGGCGGCGGGAAGTAACTCCCGGATGCCATCCGATTCCATAGCCTATAGAGATTGTTCTCCAGATCCTTGGCGAAGTCATCCAGGCTCTGACCATCCACGCCGGCCGCATTCCCATTCCGTTTCACCTGCTGATAGGCCTTCCAGACCATCGCCTTGGTGATCGGTAGCGGCCTGTCCGGGCTCATCTCCTACCTCCTGCCAATGGCAGTTGTTGAGTTGATCCGGACGGGATAACACAGCCCCTTTGCTCCAGAGCCATTACAGCTCCTTCATCACTACTACGGGCTGATCCGCCCCTGTCATGGGTCTTGGTATTCGCCCTCGTGGTTGTGGCCACTTGTGGCTTTTCCTTTACACCCCATGCCAGGTTCCCACGTTCCACATCGAGGCCTGTGATGGGCTCATGCCGCCTGAACACCGGCTGCCGCGTGGACCGTAAGCAGGTAACGTCCACACTGATCCGGGTGCCGCCTACCTGCACCCGTTTTGACAGCATCTGGAAGACTTTTCGATGCGTCAGCGGCGATTCGCTGTTGCTCATCTTCCCATCACTCACCTGACAGCTCGAGGCCGCCTTTTCCCCATCGCTCACTACCGCAGCTCTTAACCGCAGCAGCATGGGGTGGTTTGGAGCCTGCCCCTGCAGGCCGGCTCCGGGAGGCCACACTCCCATCCTCGATGTAGTTGTGTCAGTGCTCATAAAGAACATTTGACTCGTGGCACAAGTAGACGCAGTCTTCCGCGAAGCGGTGGGCAACAATCCCACTGGAAAGCGGGGCTGGCAGTGGGTCATGGTCACCGCCGTGGTGACGGTATTCATCCAAGGCCTGAGTCGATCGACGGCCGCCGCCATCGAGCTGCTGGGGAACGCCTTTGGCGGGATTGTCGTGAGCGATCGCTTCTCGTCTTACAACCACCTGCCCACCCAGCAGCGCCAGCTGTGCTGGGCGCACCTGATCCGCGATTTAACGGCCATCGCCGAACGCCCGGGCGCCAGTGCTGAATTTGGAGCGGAGCTGCTGGGTCTGCAGCAGCAGCTATTTGGCCACTGGCACCGCTACAAAGACGGAAGGATTGACTGGCCCGCCTTGCAGCAAAGCTGCCTGCCGATTCGCCAGGCATTCGAGACCACGCTGCAGCGGGTAGTGGAGCTGGGCTACCAGCGCGGCGAGCGAACGCCGTGGGCCAGCACGGTGCGCACCTGCCAGCAGCTCCAGAAGGTGACAGATGGGTTGTGGACTTTCCTGGAGACCCGTGGCATCGAGCCCACCAACAACGCCGCAGAGCGTGCCCTGCGCCAGTCGGTGATTCAGCGCAAGATCAGTCAAGGAGTCCAATCCCGCCAAGGTGCGATCTGCCGGAGCCGCCTGCTGACGGTCACCACTACCCTCAGGCAACAGGGGCGGGATGTCTGGGAGTTCCTCGAGCAGGCCTGGATCGCCCATCACCGCGGTGGGGTGATGCCGTCACTGCTGAGCGACCCCTGAGGGAAGAAGAACGAGCAAGGAAGAGTTTCTGATCGCTCAGCGGTGAGTGATCAGGCTTGCATTCGTGCGGCCGGGCGTCCCGACCCCTGAACGCATACTACTCAGTAACGTTTAGGGGTCGTCATGAGCGACGGTAAGTGATGTCCTTGGCCGAGTCGAACACGCCAGGGATTTTTTTGGCCCAACCCTGCCCAAACCGGAGCCTCAGACCCCACGAAGAGAGGAAGAGAGGACCTGGGGGCAGCTGTCAAAAAGAGGCGGCACCCAGATTCGAACTGGGGGTAAAGGATTTGCAATCCTCTGCCTTACCACTTGGCCATGCCGCCGCACTGGGAGCAAACTCCCTGCAGCGGATCGTATCAGCCATGGCATGCCCCCCCCGCCGTTAAACCGTCTACTGGTTCTGAGCAACGGCCACGGGGAGGATCTGATCGCCCAGCGCATCCTGCAGGCCCTGGGCAGCCGCCGCCCGGATGTGGAGATTCGGGTGCTGCCCTTGGTGGGTTTAGGCGAGGCGTTCGCCGCGGCAGAAGCCGCTGGCCAGCTGCAGAGGATCGGGCCCCAGCTGCGGCTGCCCAGCGGCGGCTTTAGCAATCAGAGCCTGCGGGGTCTGGTCCGCGACCTGGCCGCCGGCCTGCCCCTGCTGAGTTGGCGCCAATGGCAACTGGTGCGGCGGTGGGCGCGCCAAGGCGATCCGCTGCTGGCCGTCGGCGACCTACTGCCCCTGCTGCTGGCCTGGAGCGGCGGCGGCCGTTTCGGCTTCATCGGCACGCCCAAAAGTGATTACACCTGGGCCTCAGCGGGGCCGCCGAACTGGGGCGCCACGCCGCTGGCGGATAGCTACCACCGCTGCAAGGGCAGTGAATGGGATCGGTGGGAGTGGGCCCTGATGGGCAGCCGGCGCTGCCGGCTGGTGGCCGTGCGCGACCGGCTCACCGCCAGGGGATTGCGGCGCCATGGGGTGGCGGCCCTGGCTCCTGGCAACCCAATGCTGGATGGCTTCCCCCAGGCCCCTCTGCCGGCCTGGCTGGCGAGCCAAAGGCGCCTGATCCTGCTGGCCGGCAGCCGCCTGCCCGAGGCCCTCGGCAACGCCCGCCGGCTCCTGGAATGCCTGGCTCTCTGGCAACCAAACCAGCCGGCCACAGCGCTGCTGGCCTCAGGGTCAACGCCTACGGCCCAGGCCTGGCAAGATCTGCTCGCCCAGGCGGGATTCACGCCGGAGGCCCCGGCCGCGGAGGTCGCCACCACCGGCGCCACAGCCAGTTGGCGGCTGGGACGGTTAACCGTGCTGCTGGGCCAGCACAGCTTCACTCGCTGGGCTGGCTGGGCCGAGCTGGGGCTGGCCACCGCCGGCACCGCCACCGAACAGCTGGTGGGGTTGGGGGTGCCGGCCCTCTCCCTGCCGGGGCGGGGGCCCCAGTTCAAGGCCGGCTTTGCCCGCCGCCAGAGCCGCCTGCTCGGCGGCGCTGTGCAGCCCTGCTCCAGCCCCCAGCAGCTGGTCGATCGGCTGCGGCAGCTGCTCGCCGACCCCTCCGAGCGGGCCCGACTCGCCGCCATCGGCCGGCGCCGAATGGGCCCCAGCGGCGGCAGCGCCCAGCTGGCGGCCCTGGTGGAGCAGCGTCTACTGGGATGATGCGGCGATCCCTTGCTTGCGTCGCCATGGCCGGCATCCCCGATCGGGCCTACAACGCCGCCTGCGGCCTGCTGGCCAGCCAGCTGGGTATCAGCCTGGCGGCCGCCCGTCGCAAAGTTGACGTCAAGGCCTCCCAGCAGGGCTTCCGGGACACCCCAGCCAAACTGGCCCTGGCCGGGCAGATGCTGACGGAAGCCCAATCCAGCGGCACCAACAACCAGGAATTGCTCACCTCCCTACTTGAGGCGGTGGGCAACGATGAGAACTTCATGGTCGAGGATTGAGCCCTGCTCGAAGACTGAATTCCAGGCTTGACGAGCCCTGCTTAGCGGTTGCCCCCGCTGGAGTGCTCGAACAACAGGTGATAGCGCTGGCGGTCGAGGTCGGCGAACACCGGAATGCAGCCAAAACAGCGCTGGGCCAGCTCCCAGCGCTCTTCGCGCTGGAGCATGGTTTCCAACCGATCTCGGGCCGGCAACAGGTAGCGCACGTCCCCTGCCGCATAGGCCAGCTGGACATCGGAGAGATCTTCAACCCGACCCCAGTCCGAGCTCTGGGCCTGCTTGTCGAGCTCCACCCCCACCAGCTCCTGCACCACCTCCTTGAGCCCATGGCGGGGGCTGTAGGTGCGCCCCAGGCGGCTGGCCACCTTGGTACAGAAAATCGGATTCACAGTGATGCCAAGGTTTTCAGCCAGGGCCGCCACATCAAAGCGGGCAAAGTGAAATACCTTCTCAACCGCCGGGTTTTCCATCAGCGCCTGCAGCCGGGGGGCGGCGGACTGGCCGCGCGTTAGGCGGATACAGCAGACGTTGTCGTGGTCGTCGCAGACCTGCACCAGGCAGAGCCGGTCGCGGCCGTGGATCAGGCCCATCGCCTCGGTGTCCACCGCCAGGGCCCTCGCGCCGGCATAGAGGGCTGCCCACTCCCCATCGAGGTCGCCGTCAAACACAGCGAACCGGGCTGGTGCCGGCAGGTTGCTGGGGGTGGAGGAGGCGGCCATAGAAATGGGACAGGAGCCCGCCCATGCTGCCAAGCCACATCGCGGCCCGCCGGCGGCAGAATGGCCGCCATGGCCAACCTCGGATCCACCCTCGTACTGACCTTGCTGCTGGCCATCGGCCTGGTTTTCTTTTTGCGGGCCGCCAGCAAAGACCGCACTACCGTGGTGGAGGTGCGCTCGTCACGGCCGCCCCTGGAGGTGCTGGGCCGGCTCAGCGAGTGGCTCCTGCAACGGGGCTGGCAGGCCGAATCCAGCGATCCCGAGCGACGCCACCTCTGCTTTCGCGCCCAGGTGGCCGCCAGCCCCTGGTTGGCCGTTCTGCTCTCGCTGCTAGGAGCAGTGGGCGCAGCCTGCCTCGCTCTGGTGCTGCGTCAGCTCCTGCCTCCCCTGGGCTGGTGGCCCCTGCTGCTGGCCCTGCTCGGGCCTGCGGCGGGAATTATCTATCGCAACAGGGCAAGGCGAGCCGAAACCCTCGAGCTGAGACTGATCAGCCACGACAGCGCTACCGGCAGTGCCCTGCGCCTGCGCGCCCACCGCGATGAACTGATTGCCCTGGAGCTCGAACTCGGGCCCCAGCTCGGCCTATTCAGCGACGGCAACCTGCTCAGTTCCCCCATCTGACCCCAAAGCCATGGATCGTCATCGCTGGGTGGGGGCCGCCCTGATCGGGGTTCTCTGCCTAGGCACCGCCGCCACCGCCCAAGCTCCCGTTATCGCCAACGTCGATCCGCTGACGGGGCCCCGCAGCCGCCTGAGCAAAGACTGGCTGGGCACGGTCCCCATGGCCAGCCAACCGGAGATTCTGGTGCTCGCTGGCCATGCCGATTCCCAGGGGATCGGTGGCGCCGGCACGGCGGGGGCGGCTGTGGACCTGGGCGGGGCCAAACCGATGCGGGCCACCATGCGCGACGAGCTCCACTGGAACCTGCTCACCGCCCAGGCGGTAGTTTCCCTGGGACAGCGGCGGGGCCTGGCGATCCGCTTCTACGATCCGCCCCTGCGCACGATTGTCAACGGCGATGATCCCCGCACCAACTGGAGCGTTGGCAAAGCCCACGCCGCAGCTGGTGGCTACGCCCTCGAGATCCACTACGACGCCTACGGACCCGACGGCGTGGGGTCGGGGCTGATCCCGCCGCTGCATCGCCCCCCCAGCCTTCTCGATGAAAGCCTGGCGGCGGCCTTTGGTCCCTATCCCCTCCACTATCGCGATGGCCTGGGGGCGCCGCGGCGCGGCATCGCCATTCTCGAGATCGGCAAGCTCGAAGGCCCCCTCGAAGCCGCCCTGCGCGATCCCAGCCGCAGCGTGGTCACCATCAATGCCATTGCCCTACGGGTGGTGGAGGCGATCGAAAGGGGCCTGGGCCGCGAACCCGCCCAGGCCCTTACCCAGCCCCTGACCCAGCCCCAGCCCCTAGCTGTCAGCTCACCGCCTGGTGGGGAGCGCAACGCGCCTCAAGCGAGCCGTCCTCCAGCCAGTTCTGGGGCCGAGTGAACAGGTCGGTGAGCAGGGCTTCCCGGCTGCCCGGCTCGCTCTGGTAGCCATATTCCCAGCGCACCAGCGGGGGCAGCGACATCAAAATTGATTCAGTGCGGCCATTGGTCTGCAGGCCGAAGATCGTGCCGCGATCAAACACCAGGTTGAACTCCACGTAGCGGCCGCGGCGGTAGAGCTGGAAATCCCTCTCCCGCTCGCCGTAAGCCGTGGGCTGGCGCTGCTCGGCGATCGGCAGGTAGCTGGGCAGGAAGGCATTGCCGCAGGCGCTCGCCAGGGCGAACAGCTGCTCCCAGTTTTGGTCGATTGCCCCGAGGCGGTTGCTTCCCGCGGCCGCGGGGCCCTCGGGATCCTGGCCCTTGTAGAGCACCCCTAGGGGGTCCTGGTAGTCGTAGAAAATCCCGCCGACGCCGCGGGTCTCGCCGCGATGGCGGAGGAAGAAGTATTCATCGCACCAGGGCTTGAACACCTGGTAGTAGGCAGGGTTGACGCTGTCGCAGGCGTTTTTGAGGCTGCGGTGGAAATTCTGGGCATCGCTGAGGAAGGGGTAGTAGGGGGTGAGGTCGGCACCGCCGCCAAACCACCACACCGGCCCCGCCTCGAAGTAGCGGTAGTTGAGGTGAACGGTGGGGATGTAAGGGTTGCGCGGGTGCAACACCATCGAAGTGCCGGTGGCAAACCAGCGGTGGCCCTTGGCCTCCGGACGCTGGCTGAGGATCGAGGGAGGCAATTCGCTGCCCTCCACCTCGGAGAAGTTCACCCCGCCCTGTTCGAAGACGCGCCCGCCCTTCATCACCCGCGAGCGGCCGCCGCCCCCCTCCGGCCGCACCCAGCTCTCCTCGGCAAAATCGCCCTCCCCGTCAAATTCAGCCAGGCCTGAGCAGATGGAATCCTGAAGGCCCATCAACAGCGCTTTTGCCCTGGTGCGGGAGTCGGCTGGCGGCGCTTCTAAGACCTTGGCCATGGGCAGTGCGCCGAAGCGGCGCCGGAAAGGTCCACCATTTCAGCCCAGCCCCTCCCCCCAGGAGCCAGGGGGCGGCGCTCACCCTGCCAGCGCCGGCCGGATCCAGGCGGATGGCCCCTAGGATCCCAGTTCCTTATTGCAGTCTCGATGGCCTCAGTCGAGCAGGCCCATGCCGCCCTTACGGCCGTCACCGATGCCGGCAGCGGCCGCAGCCTGATCGATCTTGGCTGGATCCAGGAACCCCGCCTGGTCGGCGAGCGCGCCGTGTTCCGGCTCGCTCTGCCCGGGTTTGCCCAGGCCCAGCGGGATCGGATCGTCACTGAGGCTCGGGCCGCCCTGCTGGCCATTGATGGCGTGAACGAGGTGCAGATCGAGCTGGCCCAGCCCACAGGCGCCGCCCCCATCGGTGCCGCGGGCCATGGGGCGCCTGGCCCTGGGGCAGGTCAGCTCCCCCAGCGCCAGGCCATTGCAGGCGTCAGGCAGGTGATCGCGGTGAGCAGTGGCAAAGGTGGCGTCGGTAAGAGCACGGTGGCCGTAAACCTGGCCTGCGCCCTTGCCGCCACCGGGCTCAAAGTGGGCCTACTCGATGCTGATATCTACGGACCCAATGCGCCCACCATGCTCGGGGTCGCCGATCGCACCCCAGAGGTGCGCGGCGAGGGCGCCAGCCAGGTGCTCAGCCCGGTCGAATGCTGCGGCATCGCCATGGTGTCTATGGGGCTGCTGATTCAGGAAAACCAACCCGTTGTCTGGCGCGGACCGATGCTCAACGGCATCATCCGTCAGTTTTTGTATCAGGTGGAGTGGGGCGAGCGGGATGTGCTGATTGTGGATCTGCCCCCTGGCACGGGCGACGCCCAGCTCACCATCGCCCAGGCCGTGCCGATGGCCGGAGCGATCATCGTCACCACCCCCCAGCTGGTATCGCTTGCCGATGCCCGCCGCGGCCTGGCGATGTTTGTGCAGATGGGCGTCAGCGTGCTGGGCGTGGTCGAGAACATGAGTGTGTTCATCCCTCCCGACGCACCGGAGAAGCGCTACGCCCTTTTCGGCAGTGGGGGCGGTGCCCGCCTCGCTGAGGAGGCTGGGGTGCCGCTGCTGGCCGAACTACCCCTGGAAATGCCGGTACGGGAGGGGGGGGATGCCGGTCGGCCGGTGGTGCTCTCCCATCCCGAATCCGCCAGCGCCCAGGCCCTGATGGCCCTGGCCCGGCGCATTGGCGCGGCCCACCTGGTGCCGGCCTGAGAGCCATGCTGAGCCAGTCAGGGCGGCGCAATAAGGGGGTCTTCGGCGCCGGCCGTGGCCGCCGCAGTCCCCTGGCCAGGGTCGACCTAGTGCTCTGGGGCGTTCCTTTGGCCATGGCAGCGCTGGCCGGCATCCTGATCGCCAGCACCCAGCGACAGGCCAATTACGCCAACTGGTACCAGCACTGGGTGACGGCGGCGGTGGGCATGGTGGTGGCCCTGCTGCTGGCCCGGCTGCCCCTGGAGCGGCTGCTTCCTTTCAAGTGGCCGATCTACATTGCGATGGTGGCCAGCCTGATCGCGGTGCGCCTGGTGGGCACAAGCGCCCTGGGGGCCCAGAGCTGGATCAACATCGGCGGCTTTTACGTCCAGCCCTCGGAATTTGCCAAGCTGGGGGCGATCCTGCTGCTCGCCGAGGTACTGGCCCGGCACCCGGTTGATCGCCCCGTAGATCTGGTGCGGCCTGTGGGCCTGATCTCCCTGCCCTGGCTGCTTGTGTTCGTGCAGCCCGACCTGGGCAGTTCCCTGGTCTTCGCAGCCGTGCTGCTGGTTATGCTGTTCTGGGCGGGGATGCCCGGAGCCTGGGTGCTGTTGTTGCTATCGCCCCTGGTGACAGCCATCACGGCCGGCGCCCTGCCGGTGCTGCTTCTGGGCTGGATTCCTCTGGTGGGCTGGATGGCCTGGAAAAGCCTTCCCTGGAAAAGGGTGGCCCTGGCGATCAGCCTGGCGGTGCAAGGGCTGTTTGCCGTGGCAACACCCTGGTTATGGCAGCACGGCCTGCGGCCCCACCAGCGGGACAGACTGACCCTCTTCCTCGATCCTGGCCAGGACCCCCTCGGTGGGGGCTACCACCTGCTGCAGAGCACGGTGGGTATCGGCTCCGGACAGATCTGGGGAACAGGGTTGATGCAGGGATCCCTCACCAAGCTGCGTTTCATCCCGGAGCAGCACACCGATTTCATCTTCAGCGCCCTGGGGGAGGAAACGGGTTTCCTGGGCTCGGTGCTGGTCGTGGCGGGCTTCGCCCTGCTGATGGCCAGGCTGCTGCAGATCGCGGGCCGGGCCCGCAGCGACTACGAAGCCCTGGTGGTGGTAGGAATCGGCGCGATGCTGATGTTTCAGGTGGTGGTGAATATCAATATGACCATCGGCCTCGGACCGATCACCGGCATCCCCCTGCCCTGGCTGAGCTACGGACGTTCCGCCATGCTCGTCAACTTCATCGCCCTCGGCCTGTGTGCCTCCGTGGGCCGCCGGGGCCGAACAGCCCAGGGAGCCTGGTGAGCCTGGCCGACCTACGGAGTGCCCTGGCGGACGGCGTGCCGGCCGGCGCCAGCAGCGAAGACAGCGTGCGGCGCCAGTGGTGGGCGGCCCTGGCCACCCTGCAGGAGGACTTCCTGCTACCGATGCAACCCCTCAAAGGGCTGTGGCTGGCGGCCCCCCTGCCTGCCCTCTACGAGCCGGTGCTGTTGCAGCAACTCCAGGGCTGGGTGTGGGCGCCCAGGGAACTCGCCGACCTGCTGACGAGCTCCGCTCCCCTGCTGGGGGGAGCCGGCAGCTCCGCAACCGGGGAAGCGGGCGCAAGGGGTTTCCAGCGACTGCCCCTGGAGCCGGCCGATGGCACCGATCCGCTGCTGCTGGTGATGACCCCCCGCCTGCAGGTGGCGCTGTGCCTCGATGGTCCCCCAGAGGGCCGGCGCCTGATCGCCCGATTCGACCCGGAGGCCCTTTCCAAAGCCCTCAACCTGATCCACGGACGCCTGTTGGCCAGCGACCCCGGTGCCTCGACGGCCCTGCGCTCCGCCCTGGAGGAGCTGGGCCCCCTGCGCAGCGAAGAGCAGCTGGGGGTGCGGTTCTGGCCCCGGGTAGGGGAACGGCTCGCCGCCATCGCGCCGAGCCTCACCCTCCAACCCCTGGTGCACGGGGGCAAGGGTCGGGACCGATCCCCCACTGACATCCCCCGGGAGGTGAGTAGCGAACTGGCCCTGCTCGAAGCGCTCACCCACGAGGTGCGAACTCCCCTCGCCACAATTCGCACCCTGATTCGCTCCTTGCTGCGGCGCGGCGACCTGCCGCCGCTGGTGCGCGGGCGCCTCGAGCAGATCGATGGCGAATGCAGCGAGCAGATCGATCGATTTGGCCTGATCTTTCTGGCGGCCGAGCTGCAGCGCCAGCCAGGCAACGACCAGCCCCTGGGCCAAAACGATCTGGCCCGCACCGACCTCAGCCAGGTGCTGCTTCAGCAGCAGGAACTGTGGAAACGGCAGCTGGCCCGCCGCGGCCTGGAATTGGAATTGTTGGTCCCAGCTGGCCTTTCGCCCGTGCTCAGCGATCCGGCCCGGCTGGAAACCATGCTCGGCGGCCTGATCGACCGGTTCAGCCGCAGCCTTCCCGCCGGCAGTCAGGTCAGCGTCAGCCTGCTGCCGGCAGGTTCCAGGCTCAAGCTGCAACTGAGCAGCGAGGGCCATCGCCCGGAAGAGCCGGTACGGGATGGCGAGGGCGACCAACGGGAGCTGGTGGGGCCGGTGCTGAGCTGGAACCCCGCCACCGGCAGCCTGCAGCTCAGCCGCCAGGCCACCCAGCGGCTGTTCCATCGCCTCGGCGGTCGTCTCACCGAACGCAGCGGCAGTGGCCTGACCGTTTTTTTTCCCGTGTGCTGAGCGGCCGGTTTGTTGACGGGTGTGAAGACTGCAGGCGAAGCGCAGAACGGGCCAAAACCTCAGTGCTAGCTTCCGGTTGAAACGTTTCAAAGCCATGGCAGCTACGGCGCTCAGCGGTCAACTCCCGAAGTACCTCGGCAGCACCGGCGGCCTGCTGAATTCCGCCGAAACGGAGGAGAAATACGCCATTACCTGGAGCAGCCCGAAGGAACAGGTGTTTGAGCTGCCCACCGGCGGGGCCGCCCACATGAACGAGGGCGACAACCTGATGTACTTCGCCCGCAAGGAGCAGTGCCTGGCCCTCGGCACCCAGCTGCGCACCAAGTTCAAACCCAGAATCGAGGATTACAAGATCTACCGGATCTATCCCGGTGGGGACACCGAATTCCTGCACCCCAAGGATGGCGTCTTCCCGGAGAAGGTGAACGAAGGTCGCCCCATGGTGGGCCACAACCCCCGCCGGATCGGCGCCAACCCCAATCCGGCCAACCTCAAGTTCACCGGCAAGAACAGCTTCGACGCCTGAAACGCGTCGACCAACTCCCATAACGGCGGGGCCTGGGTGCCCCGTTTTTTTTGCCCGCCAAACCGATGCCGAGCACCGATCGCGATGGCTTAGCCCAGCAGGCATTTCTGGACATGGTGGCAGCCGGCCACAACTTCATCCCCCTCTGGAAACGCTGGCCCGCCGACCTGGAAACGCCCCTGACCACCTGGCTGAAGGTGGGAGCAGCCAGTGAGCACGGCGTGCTGCTGGAATCGGTGGAAGGGGGCGAGCGCATCGGGCGCTGGAGCTTCGTGGTCAGCGACCCCCTCTGGACCCTCACCAGCCGCGGTGCCCACTCCCAGCGCCGCTGGCGCGATGGCCGCTGCCAAGCCCTGCAGGGCAACCCCTTCGAGCTGTTGCGCGAGTGCCTGGAGCCCCTCTCCAGCCCGCCGATTCCGGGGCTGCCTCCGGTGGGCCAGCTGTTTGGCTTCTGGGGCTACGAACTGATCCGCTGGATCGAGCCGGTTGTGCCGGTGCACCAGCCCGGGGAGGACTCTCCCCCGGATGGGTCCTGGATGCTCGCCGACAGCCTGCTCGTGTTCGACCAGGTTAAGCGCCAGATCACCGCCGTGGCCTACGCCGACCTCAGCGGCGGCCAAGACCGGCAGATGGCCTACGCCGCTGCTGCCGCCCGCATCAGCGCCCTGGAAGAGCGCATGCACGCCCCCCTGCCGACCTCGGTGACTCCCCTGCGCTGGCACGACGCCAATCCGGCTGAGATAGCCCAGAGCCTGATCACCAGCAGCAACGTCGGCCAGGAGGCCTTTGAGGCGGCAGTGCTCCAGGGCGAACACCACATCGAAGCGGGGGATGTATTCCAGCTGGTGCTTAGCCAGCGGCTGGAAACCCGCATTGACCGCGATCCCTTCGAGCTCTACCGCAGCCTGCGCATGGTGAATCCTTCGCCCTACATGGCCTTCTTCAACTTTGGCGGCTGGTATCTGATCGGCTCCAGCCCCGAGGTGATGGTGAAGGCCGAACCGATCCCGGAGGGAGGAGTGAAAGCCTCGCTGCGGCCGATTGCAGGCACCCGCCCCCGCGGTCGCGACGAAGCGGAAGACCTGGCCCTAGAAAAAGAGCTGCTGGCCGATCCCAAGGAACGGGCCGAACACGTGATGCTGGTGGACCTCGGCCGCAACGACCTGGGCCGCGTCTGCAAGCCCGGCACTGTGAAGGTGGGGGAGCTGATGGTGATCGAGCGCTATTCCCATGTGATGCACATTGTGAGCCAAGTTGAGGGACTGCTGGCAGAGGGGCAAACCGTGTGGGACCTATTGATGGCCTCCTTCCCCGCCGGCACCGTCAGCGGCGCCCCCAAGATCCGCGCCATGCAACTTATTCATACCCTGGAGCCCGATGCCCGGGGCCCCTACTCCGGTGTTTACGGCGGAGTTGACCTGGGCGGCGCCCTCAACACCGCCATCACCATTCGCACCATGGTGGTGCTGCCCCATCCAGAGGGGGGCTGGCGGGTGCAGGTGCAGGCCGGCGCCGGAGTGGTGGCCGATTCCAACGCTGCTGCCGAATACCAGGAAACCCTCAACAAGGCCCGCGGCATGCTCAAGGCAATTGCCTGCCTGCTGCCCGCCCAGCCATGAAGGATCCCCTGTTGCTCAAGGGCTTTGAAGTGGAGCTCTACACCGGTCGGACCGACGGCACGGTGGTGGGTTGCTCAGCGGCGGCGGCGGCGGCCCTGGAGGGGTTCGTCACCGAGCCCGACCAACGCAACCTGGAATACATCACGCCCCCCGATGCCAGTTACGCGCGCCAGCTACAGCTGCTGATCGAGCCGCGTCAGCGCCTGCGCCGGTGGCTGGCCAGCCGCCAGCTCACCCTGCTGCCGGGCAGCGCCCTCAGCCTGGGCGACAGCCGCCATTTCGAGCGCTCCGACCCCGCAAACCCTTACCACAGCTACATCGAGGCCACCTACGGCACCAAGGTGGTGACCGCCAGCGTGCACATCAACCTGGGGCCCATCAGCGACAAGGACCCGGGGCAAATGGACCGCCTGTTTGCCGGCCTCCGCCTGCTGCGCTGCGAGGCTGCCCTGCTGCTGGCCCTCAGCGCCAGTTCCCCCTTCCTCGACGGCAAGGTCACCGGCGCCCACTCCCAGCGCTGGCTGCAGTTTCCGCTGACCCCGGCCGAGGTGCCGCTGTTCCTAGATCACCAGCACTACATCAACTGGATGGGGCAGCAGCTGGAGCTCGGCACGATGCAAAACGTGCGCCACCTCTGGACCTCAGTGCGGCCCAATGGGGACAACCGGCCCCACGACCTCAACCGGCTGGAGATCCGCATCTGCGACCTGGTGACGGATCCGCTTCTGCTGTTGGCGATCACGGCCTTCGCCGAACTGCGGCTGCAGCAGTTGCTGCGCCAGCCGGAACACTGCGACCCCCTCCTGGCCAGCAGCCTGACGCCAAGCGAATTGGCCCACCTGGCCGACGCCAACGAAAAGGCCGCGGCCGTCTCAAGCCTGGAAGCCACCCTGCACCACTGGCGCCATGGGCAGCCGGTGCTGGCAAAGAGCTGGTTGCTTGAGGAGCTTGCAGCTCTGGCCCCCCTGGCAAGGGAGCTCGGGCTCACGCAGCTGCTGGCGCCGTTGGGGGAGGTGCTGGAACAGGGCAATCAGGCCATGCGCTGGCTGGCTGGCCACCAAGCCGGGGTTCCAATCAGCAAGTTGCTCTCCCTGGAGATCGCTGCCATGGCAACCCGGGAAGTGGAACTGCTGGAGGCAATCGCCACAGACACTGGGCCGCTCCCTTTGGGATGATCATGGATCTGCTTGCTGCCCAGCCAGGCCCCATGGGGGAGTCAATGCCCAGCCCCACCCTCACCTCCCCGACTTCCCAGCGGGTCACCCGGCTACTCGGCGAGCGCCTGGAGCTGGTGGAAGACCTCTGGGAAACCGTGCTCTACAGCGAGTGTCCCGCCGGGCAGGCGGAGCGCCTGCTGCGGCTCAAGCACCTGAGCGACCCCAGCGAGGAGGATTCCACCACCGCGATCGTGCAGCTGATCCGGGAGATGGATTTGGCCGAAGCGATCGCCGCGGCCCGGGCCTTCTCGCTCTATTTCCAGCTAGTAAACATCCTCGAACAGCACATCGAGGAGGACAGCTACCTCGACAGCCTCAAAAACCAGCGCAGCAGCCCCAGCGATCCCTTCCTGCCGCCGTTGGCCAACCAGAGCGACCCAGCCACCTTTCGCCAGCTGTTTGAGCGGCTCAGGAGCCTGAACGTCCCCCCAGCCCAACTGGAAAACCTGCTGCGCACCCTGGATCTCCGGCTGGTGTTCACGGCCCATCCCACCGAAATCGTGCGCCACACGGTGCGCCACAAGCAGCGGCGGGTGGCCTGCCTGATTCAGCAGCTGGAGCAGGGCGCCAGCCTCAATTCCGTCGAGCGCCACAGCCTGCGGCTCCAGCTGGAGGAGGAAATCAGGCTCTGGTGGCGCACCGATGAACTGCACCAGTTCAAACCAACGGTGCTCGATGAGGTCGACTACGCCCTGCACTTCTTCCAGCAGGTGCTCTTCGATGCCATGCCCCAGCTGCGGGACCGCATCCGTACCGCCCTGAAGGGGAGCTACCCCGATGTGGAACCGCCCCGGGATTCCTTCTGCACCTTCGGCTCCTGGGTGGGCTCAGATCGGGATGGCAACCCTTCGGTGACCCCGGACATCACCTGGCGAACGGCCTGCTACCAGCGCAAGCTGATGCTGGAGCGATACCTGAAGTCGGTGGCAGAGCTGCGCGACCAGCTCAGCATTTCAATGCAGTGGAGTCAGGTCAGTCCGGCCCTGCTGGAGTCGCTGGAGATGGATCGGCTGCGCTTTCCGGAGATCTATGAGGAGCGGGCCGCCCGCTACCGCCTGGAGCCCTACCGGCTGAAGCTCAGCTACACCCTGGAGCGGTTGCAGCTCACCCATCAGCGCAACCAAAGCCTCAGCGATGCCGGCTGGGAATCCCCCTGTGACGGCAGTGCCCCGCCCCCGCCGATGGGGGGAAGCCTGGCGGCCCCTCCCACCCAGGAACTGCACTACAGCACGGTTGATGAATTCCGCTACGACCTGGAACTGATCCAGGACAGCCTCAAGGCCACGGGACTGAGCTGTGAGTCGCTCCAGCACCTGATCAGTCAGGCCCAGATCTTCGCCTTCTGCCTGGCCAGCCTCGATATCCGCCAGGAGAGCACCCGCCACAGCGACGCCCTCGACGAGCTCAGCCGCTACCTCCAACTCCCAGTTCCCTACGGAGAGATGGGGGAAACCCAGCGGGTGGAGTGGCTGCTGGAGGAGCTGCAAACCCGCCGCCCCCTGCTGCCCCCGGCGGCCCGCTGGAGTGCCGCAACCACGGAGACCTTCGCCGTATTCCGCATGTTGCAGCGCCTGCAGCAGGAATTTGGCTCCCGCATCTGCCGCACCTACGTGATCTCCATGAGTCACACGGTGTCAGACCTGCTGGAGGTGTTGCTGTTGGCCAAGGAGGCCGGCCTGGTGGATCCGAAGGCCCAGCGTGCCGGCCTGCTGGTGGTGCCGCTGTTCGAAACGGTGGAAGACCTCCAGGGGGCCCCGGCGGTGATGGCCACCTTGTTTCGCCACCCCTTCTACCGGGCCCTGCTGGCCAGTGACGGCGGCCAGCCACTTCAGGAAGTCATGCTGGGCTACTCAGATAGCAACAAGGATTCCGGCTTCCTTTCCAGCAACTGGGAGATCCATAAAGCCCAGATTGCCCTCCAGCGGCTGGCCATCGAGCACGGGGTGGCCCTGCGGATCTTCCATGGCCGCGGCGGCTCCGTGGGCCGGGGTGGGGGCCCTGCCTACCAGGCGATCCTGGCCCAGCCAAGCGGCACCCTCAGCGGCCGCATCAAGATCACCGAACAGGGAGAGGTGCTGGCCTCGAAGTATTCCCTGCCCGAACTGGCCCTTTACAACCTGGAAACGGTCACAACCGCCGTGCTGCAGAACAGCCTGGTGAGTGCCCCCGTAGACGACACCCCCAGCTGGAATGACCTGATGGGGCGGCTGGCGGCCCGCTCCCGGGACCACTACCGGGCCCTGGTGCACGACAACCCTGACCTGGTGGCCTTCTTCCAGCAGGTGACCCCGATCGAAGAGATCAGCAAGCTGCAGATCTCCAGTCGCCCGGCCCGCCGTAAAAGTGGCGCCAAGGACCTCTCCAGCCTGCGGGCCATCCCCTGGGTATTTGGCTGGACCCAGAGCCGCTTCCTGCTGCCCAGTTGGTTCGGGGTGGGGGCGGCCCTGCAGGAGGAACTCACCCAGGACCCCGAACAACTCGAGTTGCTGCGCCTGCTCCACCAACGCTGGCCGTTCTTCCGCATGCTGATCTCGAAGGTGGAGATGACCCTCTCCAAAGTCGACCTCGACCTGGCCCACCACTACGTGCAGGCCCTGGGCCGCAGCGAGAACCGGGAGGCCTTCGAGCAGATCTTCCAGGCCATCGCCGCCGAATTCGAGCTCACCCGCGATCTGGTGCTGGCGATCACGGGCCACAGCCGCTTGCTGGATGGGGATCCTGCCCTGCAGCTATCGGTCGACCTGCGCAACCGCACGATCATTCCCCTTGGCTTCCTGCAGGTGGCCCTGCTGCGGCGCCTGCGCGACCAGAACCGCCAACCACCGATGAGTGAAGCGCTGGCCAGCTCCAGCGACGATGGCCGCACCTACAGCCGCAGCGAGCTGCTGCGCGGGGCCCTGCTCACCATCAATGGCATAGCCGCGGGCATGCGCAACACGGGCTGACCAGCCCCCAGACCCTCCCCTGAGCCATCCCAGCTCCGCCTAGCACTGGATTCCCTCTTGATCCCTTTCCGCAGCCAGCCCCTAGCCCCGCGTCTGCGGGAGGGCTATGCGCTGCTCGCCAACAGCCTCCCCAGCCCCGACGAGCTCAATCGGCTCCTGCTGGCCAGCGGCGATCGCAGCCGCAACCCAGACCGGTGGCAGCGGGTGCTGGACAACAGCCTCTGGCATCTGGGGGTGCAATCCCCCGAGGGCAAATTGGTGGGTTTCGTGCGGGCCACCAGCGATCTGGCCCTCAATGCCAACCTCTGGGACCTGTGCGCCGATCCGGGGGATCCGCACCAGGGCGACATCCTGGCGGTGCTGGTGCATGGCTCCCTCGGCAAGCTGCGCAGGGAGTTAGCCGGGTGCAGCATTTCGCTCTCAGCCCCGCCTGAGGCCCTGGCCGCCCTGGATCGCTATGGATTTTCCGTCGATCCCGGCGGCATTAGGGCGATGGGCCTCAACTTGCTCGGGTGATTCGCCTACTGGGTTGATTCCCTTACTGGGTTGGCCCGTTGAGCCAAATGACCTGATAAGTACTGACTTGATAGGTATTGACTTGATAAGTAGCGAGCATGGAGGGACTCGAACCCCCGACCCTCAGAACCGGAATCTGATGCTCTATCCAACTGAGCTACATGCCCATGGCTAAGGCCCATGGCCGGAGCAGAGCTCCGGAGGAATTACTTTAACCTCCCGTCGCGTCAGAGCCATCCGGCTGCACCGCCTGGAGCTGCTGAATTTTCGCAATATCAGCCATCTGGAGCTGGCCCTGGAGGCCCCCCGGCTGCTGGTGATTGGCGCCAATGGCGAGGGCAAATCAAACCTGCTGGAATCGGTGGAATTGCTGGGGTGCCTGCGTTCCCACCGCACCGCCAGCGATCGCGACCTGATCCAGCACGGGCAGAGCAGCTGCCAGGTGCGGGCCTCAACCGGCAGCAGTGATCAGCTGGCGCTCCACCTGCGCCGCAGTGGCGGGCGCATGGCCCTGCGCAACGGCAAGGTGCTGGATCGCCAGCTCGACCTGCTGGGATCGCTGCGCTGCGTGGGTTTCAGCGCCCTCGACCTCGAATTGGTGCGGGGCGAGCCCGCTGGCCGGCGCCAATGGCTCGACCGGGTGGTGCTGCAGCTCGAACCTGTCTATGGCGACCTGCTCAGCCGCTACGGCCGGCTCCTGCGCCAGCGCAGCCAGCTGCTGCGGCGGAGCCTCGGCGGCGGCGATCTGCAGGGCCTGCTCGATGCCTTTGATCTGCAGATGGCTGTGATCGGCACCCGACTGCAGCGCCGTCGGTCGCGGGCCATCCGCAGGCTGGAGCCCCTGGCCGCCGCCTGGCAGGCAAGGCTCAGCGGCGGCCGGGAATGCCTGGAGCTCGAGTATCAGGGCGGCGCCCAGGTGGGTGGCGAAGATGCCGAGGATCCCTGGCGGGATGCCTTACTGGCCCAACTGCAGCAGCAGCGAGGCGAAGAACTGCGACTCGGGCAGTGCACGGTGGGGCCCCACCGCGACGAGCTGGGCTTGATCCTGGCCGGGCAGGGGGCTCGGCGCTACGGCTCGGCGGGCCAGCAGCGCACCCTGGTGCTGGCCCTCAAGCTGGCCGAGTTGGAGCTGGTGGGCACGGTGCTGGGGGAGCCGCCCCTGCTGCTGCTCGACGACGTGCTGGCCGAGCTCGATCCGGAACGGCAACAACTTCTGCTCGAGGCGGTGGGCGAGGGGCACCAGTGCCTGGTGAGCGCCACCCACCTGGGGGCCTTCAGCGGCGGCTGGCAGGCCCAGAGCCAGCTGGTGCACATGCGCGCCGGTCAAATTAGCCTTCATAACCAACTATGGTGATGAGCTTGTTCGGTCAACTTCGATGACCCAGACCCTGCCCTGCCTCCACCCGAACCCGGGATGGACCGAGGCCCCCGCAGCGATCCACCCAGCTGCCCCCCTCCCCCACCAGGTTTCCGATACTGTCGGGAAACACTGCATTCTCGAGCTCTACGGTTGCGACGGCAACAAGCTCGACGACGAACTTTTCCTCAGGGCCACCATCACCGCAGCAGCAAGGCGTGCCGGTGCCACCCTGCTCAACCTGATCACCCACCGTTTCGAACCCCAGGGCGTCACGGGGCTGGCCCTGCTGGCCGAATCGCACATCTCCATCCACACCTGGCCCGAATCGGGCTATGCAGCGGTGGATGTGTTCACCTGCGGGGACCACACCATGCCGGAGAAGGCCTGTGCCGTGCTTGTCGATGAGCTGATGGCTGACACCCACAAGCTCACCAGCTTCCGCCGCGAAACCCCCTCCTGCATCCACAGCAATCTGCGGGAGCCCCTGCACGGGCAGCCGTTTACTGCTGCCCTGAGCCGCTGAGCTCTGGAAGCGGACTGGCCGCAAGCTCCCGGTTGAGCTTGCCGCTCACCAGTCCCTCCAGGTCCAGACCCACGGCCGTGAAGCCAAGGGCGAGGAAGGCCGTCACTAGGGCCTGCCTGGGCTCACTTTTAGCCCAGCGACCAAGGGCAAGTTCCAGTTGCTCGGCCGGGAGCTCGATGCGGGCCGTCTGGCCCTGGCAGCGCACCCGCACCTCGGCCCAGCCGGCGGCCAACAACCAGGCCTCCGCCGCCGCCACCCGTTGCAGCCGTTCAGCCGTGATCGGCTCTCCGTAGGCAAAGCGGGACGCCAGGCAGGGCTGGGCGGGCTTGTCCCACCAGGGCAAACCCAGCGCCCGCGAGAGCTGGCGCACCTCAGCTTTAGTCAGGCCAACCGCAGCCAGGGGAGAACGCACGCCGAATTCCCGGGCAGCCCGGATGCCCGGGCGATGGTCGCCAAGGTCATCGGCATTGACGCCATCGACCACGCTTGCTCCCCTCGCCGCCGCCGCAATCGGCGCCAGCAGGCGGTGCAACTCCCGCTTACAGGCATAGCAGCGCTGCTCAGGATTGCTGGCGTAGGCGGGGTCTGCCAGCTCCGAGGTGGGGATTTCCCGGTGGCGAATGCCAAGCCAGCCGGCCTGGATGCGGGCTTCCTGACGCAGGTGGGGCGCCAGAGCCGGTGAAACCCCGGTGATCGCCAGGGCCCCCTGCCCACACTGCTCGAGGGCGATGGCCGCCACCAGGGCGCTGTCAACCCCGCCGGAGTAGGCCACCACCACCGGGTTGAGGGCTGCCAGCTGGCCACGCAGTTCAGTCAAGGCCCCCGCCAGGGCCGGTGGCAGAGGTTCTAGAAGAGAAAAGTGCATCCGGGCCCCAATCCTGACCCGATCCTGCCAACCCCAAGCCAAAGGCGCCGGTAACATCTCGCCATGAGCAGCACCCAGACGCCGCAGCGGGGCACGGGCCGGGGCATCGGCATCCGCACTGCCGCCGGCAGCGATGAGAGGGCCCACGGCCAGCTGCATGTGTATGACGGCGACGGCAAGGGCAAGAGCCAGGCCGCCCTCGGGGTGGTGCTGCGCACGATCGGCCTGGGCATTTGCGAGCAGAAACGCACCAGGGTGTTGCTGCTGCGCTTCCTCAAGGGGCCGGGCCGGGCCTACGACGAAGATGCCGCCATCGAAGCCCTGCAGCAGGGCTTTCCCCACCTGATTGACCAGGTGCGCACGGGCCGGGGCGAATTCTTCAGCGCCGAGGAGGCGACCAAATTCGACCGGCAGGAGGCCCAGCGCGGCTGGGACATTGCCAAGGGCGCCATCGCCAGCGACCTCTACTCAGTGGTGGTGCTCGATGAGCTCAACCCCGTGCTGGACCTGGGCCTGCTGGACATCGACGACGTGGCCCGCACCCTGGCGGCCAAGCCAGGCGGAATGGAAGTGATCTGCACGGGGCGCGGTGCCCCCCACAAGCTGGTGCAACTGGCAGACCTCCACTCGGAAATGCGGGCCCACCAGGGGCCCGGGGGTCTCGATGGGGTCGAGATCTACACCGGCGAGGGCAAGGGCAAATCCACCAGCGCCCTCGGCAAGGGCCTACAGGCCATCGGCCGGGGTATCAGCCAAGACAAAAGCCACCGGGTGCTGATCCTGCAGTGGCTCAAGGGCGGCAGCGGCTACACCGAGGATGCGGCGATTGCCGCCCTGCGCGAGAGCTATCCCCACCTGGTGGATCACCTGCGCTCTGGCCGCGATGCGATTGTCTGGCGCGGCCAGCAGCAGCCGATCGACTACGTGGAGGCCGAGCGGGCCTGGGAGATCGCCAGGGCAGCCATCTCCAGCGGCCTATACAAAACCGTGATCCTCGATGAGATCAACCCCACGGTGGATCTCGAGCTGCTGCCGGTGGAGCCGATCGTGCAGACCCTATTGCGCAAGCCCGCCGAAACGGAAGTAATCCTCACCGGCCGCTGCAAAAATCGCCCCGCCTACTTCGACCTGGCCAGCGTCTACTCCGAGATGGTGTGCCACAAGCACTACGCCGAGCGGGGCGTGGATCTCAAGCGGGGCGTGGATTACTGAGCTCGGGGCTCAGTAGCGCGGCACGGCCGGATCCACCTCCTGGCTCCAGGCATCGATGCCGCCTGAGACATTGATGCCCTCGATGCCGTGGCGCCGAAGGGCGATGAGCGCTTTGGCGCTACGGCCGCCCAGCTTGCAGTGCACGTAAAGCTTCTTGCCGGCCGCCAGGTCGCGGATCTGATCAATCGCCACGCCGCTCTCGATCTGGTCGAGGGGGATGAGGGTGGCGCCGGGGATCAGAGCTATGTCGGCCTCGGGGGGATTGCGCACATCCACCAGCACGAGGCCACTGGTGTCGCCATCAAGCAGGGTTTTTAGTTCGGTAACACTGATGCTGTCCACCGCGCCGGCCTCCTCCTGGCCCGGAGCACTGCCGCCCACCCCGCAGAACTCTTGATAATCAATAAGTTTGTCGATCACCGGCCGCTCGGGGTTGGGCCGAAGTTTGAGCTCGCGGAACTTCATGCCCAGGGCATCAAACAACAACAGGCGGCCGCTGAGGCTGGTGCCGATGCCGGCAATGATCTTGACAGCTTCGGTGGCCTGGATCAGGCCGATGATGCCGGGCAGCACCCCCACCACTCCGCCCTCGGCGCAGGAGGGCACCATGCCCGGCGGCGGCGGCTCGGGGAACAGGTCGCGGTAGTTGGGGCTTTCCGCATCCAGGTTGAACACCGTGGCCTGGCCCTCGAAGCGAAAGATCGAGCCGTAGACATTGGGCTTGCCCAGCAGCACGCAGGCGTCGTTCACCAGGTAGCGGGTGGGGAAGTTGTCGGTGCCGTCGCAGACGATGTCGTAGGGCCGAATGATCTCGAGAGCGTTGTCGCTGGTCAGCGCGGTTTGGTAGAGATCCACCTGGCAGTGGGGGTTGATCTCGAGGATGCGCGCCTTGGCCGATTCGATCTTGGGTTTGCCCACCCAGCTGGTGCCGTGGATCACCTGGCGCTGCAGGTTGGAGTGGTCGACCACGTCGAAATCGACGATGCCGAGGCGGCCCACCCCGGCGGCGGCCAGATAGAGCAGCAGCGGCGAGCCCAACCCTCCAGTTCCCACACAAAGCACCGAGGCGGCCTTGAGCCGCTTCTGGCCCTCCATTCCAACCTCGGGCAGGATCAGGTGGCGGCCGTAGCGGGCCACCTCATCGGGGCTGAGCTGGACGCCGCTGGTGTCGGGAGGAAGCATGGCTGCTGGGATCAGCTTTCCATTCTCCACGGCAGGCGCTGGGGCGGGGCCTGCGGCTGGCAGATCCACCACCCCACCAGTTCCTGGCCCTGACCCCCAACGCCACTGCCTACCGCACCCATGATCACCATCAATGCCGGCCAGACGCAGAGCCTGCAGTCGGTGGTGGAGGGCACTGGGGCCGTGACGGGGTGGCTGTGGGCCGAGCCCAGCAGCTCCAGCCCCCGCTCCCTTGCCCACTTCTGGGCCAGCAGTTGCTCGCGGGGATCAATCGCGAAGCGGTGGTTGCGGGCCCCAGGCTGGGGCCAGACGTTGCAGCAAGGCCAGATCCGACGCAGTTGCCAACCATCGCTCTGCCTCTGACCCAGCAGCAAGGCACATCCCTCCTCGGGTTTCGCCGCTGCCAAAATCCGGCCCAGAACGGTGAGCAGCTGCAAATCTGCCCTGAGATGAGCTGGCGCTTGCAAACACACACCGATACCTTGTGATTCAGTACACCCTTGCCCACCATCCGGTCCATGAGTGACACCACCCCCGAAGCAGTTGAGCAGGAAACTGCCACTGGAGTGGAGCCAGGCGCTGCCACCACTGGATCCGAAACCGGCTCAGCAAGCGGCTCAGCAGCCACTTCCGATGCCGACGCCAACTCCGAAGTCAGCTTCACAGAGCGCTACAGCGAGATCCTGACCAAGGTGAATGCCACCCTCGACAAGGTGGACTGGAGCCAGATGGGCCGGATCGGCAAGGCCACCGGGGTGATCCTGGCGGTGATCGTGGCCCAGATCCTGATCAAGGGAGTGCTCGACACCATCAACCTTCTGCCCGTGGTGCCAGGCCTGCTCGAACTGCTGGGCCTGGTGGTAGTGGGCAATTGGAGCTGGCAGAACCTCACCACCAGTGAGAAACGCGGTGCTGTGGTGTCGAAGCTGCAGAACCTCCGCCAGGAATACCTCGGCTGAGCAGTTCGAGGATGGAGGCCTGGGCCCTTTGCCCGTAGCTGCCACCAAAGAGGTTGGCGTGGTTGAGCAAGTGATAGAGGTTGTAGAGGGCCACCCGCCCGCTGGCCCCGGGCTCAAGGGGCCAGCGACTTGTATAGCCCGCAAAGAAGCTGGGCGAAAAGCCGCCAAATAACTGGGCCATCGCCAGATCCACCTCCCGATCCCCCCAGTAGCAGGCAGGGTCAAAGATGACCCCACTGCCATTGCTCAGTAAGGCCGCATTGCCACACCAGAGATCGCCGTGCACGAGCACCGGCTCTGCAGGGTGATCTGCCAACCATTGCGGCACGAGCTCCAGCAAGGCCTCAGCTCCCTTCAGCTGCTTACTCCTTCTTGCGGCCCAGGCGAGCTGGGGGGCCAGCCGGCACTCGACGAAAAACTGGCCCCAGCTGGATCGCCAACCATTGGCTTGGGGGGCTGAACCGATGAAGTTCGCGGCCGGCCAGCCATACCCCTGTCCCGCGGAGCTGGCAGCGCTGGCCCGGTGCAAATCCGCCAGGCGCTGGCCCAATCGAAACACCGCAGCGGTGTCGCCCGAGCCCCCACCAATCCCCTCGAGGTCCAGCCAGGGCATCACCAGCACGGCCTGATCAGCAGCCGTCCCCCAGGCCAGGGGCTCGGGAACCACCAGGCCGGCTGGCGCGTGGGCCACCAACGCCAGGAGTCCCTCCACTTCCGCCCCAAGCAGGGGCAGGGCGGCGGCCCTGTTGGTTTTGGCAAACAACACGCCCCCGTCGGCAAACTGGAGCCGCCAAGCCCGGTGGATGCAGCCCCCACCCACCGCCGTGCGCGCCACCAGGCGGCGGCCAAGCCGATCCATTAGCCAGGCGGTCAGGGGATCGGCGGGCGCGGCAGCCATGGCGCCGTGGCGGGGAGGCAGCTGCCAGCATGCCTCGATGCAGACGCACCCTGATGTGGTGGTAGTGGGAGCCGGCATCGCCGGTCTCAGCGCGGCGGCCCTGCTGGCCAAGGCCGGTCTGGGGGTTCATCTGCTTGAAGCCCACCACCAGAGCGGCGGCTGCGCCGGCACCTTCCGCCGCGGGCCCTACACCTTCGATGTGGGCGCGACCCAGGTGGCGGGCCTGGAACCCGGCGGCAGCCATCGGCGCCTGCTCGAGCACTTCCAGCTGCCACTGCCGGCCGCAACGCCCCTGGATCCGGCGTGCGTGGTGGACCTGGGCGATGGCCGACCACCGGTGCGGATCTGGCGCGATCCAGCCAGATGGGCCACAGAGCGGGAGCAGCAATTTCCAGGCAGCGGCCGCTTCTGGCAACTCTGCTCCGCCCTGCACCAGGCCAACTGGGCCTTCGCCGGCCGGGATCCCGTGCTGCCCCCCCGCAGCCCCTGGGATCTGGCCCAGCTTCTG
Source organism: Synechococcus sp. CBW1108 (assembly GCF_015840335.1). Lineage (NCBI taxonomy): Bacteria > Bacillati > Cyanobacteriota > Cyanophyceae > Synechococcales > Synechococcaceae > Synechococcus > Synechococcus sp. CBW1108. The sequence continues at coordinate 1,894,371 of NZ_CP060395.1, read as the reverse complement.
CCGACCCTGCGTCCCGCCAACCTGGCCAGTGGCCTGCTGATCACCGCCACCGTGGCCGATCTGCTGATGCTCACGGGCTGCGGCAGCGATCAGCGTCTGCGCCGCTTTCTCGATCTCCAACTGCGGCTCTACTCCCAGGAGCCAGCCGATCGCACCGCCGCCCTCTATGGCGCCACCGTGCTGGCCATGGGCCAGGAACCCCTGGGCCTATGGCATCTGGAGAGCTCAATGCAGGTGCTGAGCCAGCAGTTGGAGCAGGCCCTGGCGGCGGCCGGCGGCCAGCTGCGGCTGGGGCACCGGGTGACGCAGCTCGAGCGCACAGGCGAGGGCTGGGTTGTCCATGGCGATGTCCATGGCGAGCAGCCGCAGCCCTTTGCGCTGGCAGCTACCGATGTGGTGCTGGCCCTGCCGGTGCAGAGCTTGCCCGACCTGCTCCCAGGGCAGCTACCTGGGGGCTATCGGCGCCGGCTGGCCAGCCTCCCCGATCCCTCTGGAGCAGTGGTGTTCTACGGGGCCGTGGACCGGAGCCTGCTGCAGAGCGACTGTCCCGCCCACCTGCAGCTCGACTGGGCCGAGCCGGGCTCCCTGTTTGTGTCGGTGAGCCGCGAGGGCGATGGCCGGGCCCCGGCCGGCCAGGCCACCGTGATCGCCAGCGTGTTCACCCCGGCGCGCCCCTGGTTTGCCCTCAGCCGCCAGGCCTATGGCCAGGCCAAAGCCGAAGCCCTGGCAGGCATCCAACGGGGGCTGCAAAGGCAGCTGGGAATTGCCCCCAACCAATGGCGCCACGGCGAGCTGGCCACCCCGCGAGGTTTCGCCCGCTGGACCGGCCGCCCCTTCGGCTTTGTGGGGGGCCTCGGCCAGCATCCCAGTCGCTTCGGGCCCTTCGGCCTGGCCAGCCGCACCCCCCTGCCAGGCCTGTGGCTGTGCGGCGACTCGATTCACCCCGGCGAAGGCACCGCCGGCGTGGCGCTCTCAGCCCTGATGGCCTGCCGCCAGTTGCTGGCGCGGCGGGGCCAGGTACTGACCCTGGGCACTACTGCTGAGTTCGGGCGCTGAGTTCTGGATCTCGGTTCAGGAGCTCAGTTCAGGAGCTACCTGTTTCTGCAGAGGCGCTCGGACCCACAAACTGGGGCCGCAACTGGTGGCTGTCCTCCAGTCGCCGCTGCAGCGCAGCCCAATCACCCCGCTGCAGCAAATCCTCCAACTCCCCAAGTTGCTGGCGATAGGCGGCGAGGGCTGCCAAGAGGGCATCACGATTGCAGCGAGCCATCAGGGAGCCCAGCAGCGGGTTGCCCCCACCCACCCGCGTGGTGTCGGCAAATCCACTCGAAGCCAGCTGGCGCACCAGGTATGGCGGGGCCACGCCTGAATCTGCTGCCCGCAACAGGGCCGCCCCCAACAGCACGGGCAGATGGGAAATCATTGCCACCGCCTGGTCGTGGTCCCCAGCTGGGCAGGTGAGCCAGCGGGCCCCCACGAGCTCCGCCAGATTCCGCACCACCCCCAGGGCTTCTAGATCGGTGCCAGCCTCCGGCGTGGCCACCCAGGGGCGCTGGCGAAACAGGCCCACCACCCCTGCCTCCACTCCCGCCTCAGCGTTACCCGCCATGGGATGGCTGGCCACAAATCGCGGATGCAGAGCCCGCCAGCGCTCCAGCACCGGCTCCTTCACCGAGCCCACATCAGTGATCACCGCCTGGGGCGGCAGGGCCGCCAGCAGGTCGGGATCGGGGTCCAACAGGCGATCAAGGGGCAGGGCCAGCACTACAAGGGCACAGGGAGCCAGCACGGCGGGATCGGTGCTCACCTCCGTTGCCAGGCCCCTCTGGCGGGCGCGCTCGGCGGAGGTGGCGCGATGCACCAGGCCCCGAACCCCAATGCCAAGCCGCTGCAGATCCAATCCCAGGGAACCGCCGATCAACCCCAGGCCCACCACACCCACAGGTTGCAGGCGCCAGGGATCCCGCGCCAGGCCATCAGTGCTAGCGGGCAGGGGAACAGACGCCATCGAGCATCCACAGACAGGAATCGTGTAGCCAGCTTCCTACGATCCGATCCTGTTGGCCGCCTGGGAATGCTCGAAGCCCGCGCCCACCAACAACTCAAGGCCCTGCTTGCACAGGAAGGGGGCGACCCCTGGCCCCACCACCTGAGCCTCAGCCGCCTGGTGGCCCGCAGCCTGCGCCGTAGCGACCACACCTTTGTGCGGCTTGCCCCGGGCTGCGATCCCAGCTGGTGGATCAGCCTGTTGGTGCCCCTGGCCCTGAGTGAATGCCCCCTGGCCCTGGTCGTTAGCGATGGCACCCGCCAACGCTTGCTGCAGATAGAGCTGCCCCGGCTGGGGAGGGCCGACCCGAGCCTGGCCCTGGCCTGTTTCGAAGGGGACCATCCACCTGCCGATGGCCGCGTCTGGCTTTTGAATCACCGCCAGCTGGTGGGCGCCTGGCAAGAAGGCTGGCTCGGGGAGAGGCAACTGGTGCTGCCTGAGGCCGAACATCTCGACAGCCTGCTCAGGGAGGCCCTGGAGGTGGTGCTGACGCCCCAGCACTGGGATCAATTACGCCGGGCCCAGCCCACGGCAGAAGCGAGCCTGCTGAGCTTGCACGAGCGCCTCAACCGGCTCATCCTCAGCCATCCTGCACACCCCAACCAGCTGGTGGGACTGGCGCCTGAAGACGAAGCACCCCTGCGTCACCTACTGCAGTTGCTCGCACCCCTGCCCGCCCCCTGGCCGGCCTGGCTCGCCGCCAGGGGAAGCGGTTGGACCAGCTGGGCCCAGGTCAATCCCCAGCTGCTGCAATGGCAATTACATCGCCAACCGCTAGCCCCCCTGGCGGCCCTGAAGGGCCTGCTGACCCGGCGCGGTGCGGTGGTGCTGGGCCAATTGTCCAGGGGGCCCTCTGTGGAGCTGGGCCTGCAGCCCAACGTGACCGTGAACCTGGGAGATCCGCCCCTGGCCGACCCCCTGCCCCTCTATGCCCCCCTTCGCCAACCCCTGCCCAACAGCCCCCATTACGGCCAGCACCTGCTGGACCACGCTCGCAGGCTGGTGCTTGGCCAGGGGGGGGTAACGGTGGTGCTTATCGATGACGAAGCCCTGCGCCTCAACCTCACCAGTGGGCTAGCTGCTGAATTCGGCAGTCGGGTGGTTCACGAACACACCGCTCCCGAGAGCAATGGGGTGATCTGTGCCAGCTGGGACTGGTGGCTCAACCAGCAGCAACGGCTACCGCTACCGGGCCAGATCGTGGTGGCCTTACTGCCGATCGCCAGCCTGGAAGATCCCCTCACCGCCGCCCGGGTGCTGGCCATGCGTCAGTCAGGGCAAGACTGGTTTCGGGAATTCCTGCTTCCCGATGGCCTCAATCGACTGGAACTGGGGGTGGCCGGCCTGCGTCGCCAAGGGGGCAGGCTCGCGATTCTGGATGGCCGCCTGCGCGGGCGGAGCTGGGGGCGCCAGGTCTTACTCGCTCTGGAACCCTGGGTAAGCCTCAGACGCCTGCTGCCTCACTAGCTTTAATTGCTCACCGCACCAAAGGAGCCGCTGAAGCAATGGGGGAAGCAAAGCGCCGCAGCAGCCAGGGCCTGCCACCCAAGGGGATCAAGTCATCAGGCGCAAGGCCAGCCGATACTTCGCCGCGCATCGTTCCCTGGCTACCCCTCAGCCGCAACCAGGCCGATCGCTTCGTCAAACTCACCACCAATGCGGCCTGGGTGGGGATCGGAGCCCTCGTGCTCTTCTGGGTGGCGGTTCGCTTCATCGGGCCCGCCGCGGGCTGGTGGACGCTGGCCGACGGCCGAGTCGCCAGATTCTGAAGAAAACATTATGATTAATGACCACTGGGGTCACTGCCGTGTTTCCACGCCTTGCCGAGCAATACCGGTCGGTGGTTCAAGACCTGGTGATGAGCCTCCAGGCCCTGGCCAAAAGCCTGCAGGAGCGCGGCATCGCGGCTAGCTGCTACATCTGTGGTGATGGCCGCGACGGCCATGGTGCCTCTTTTGTGGCCAACCTGGACACCAGACACATGGTGCGTTTTCTGGTGTCCGATTTCGGCATCAGCTGGGTCGAATCCCGCGACGGCCACGAATTGGTAAAGCTGGAGGGGGCCGAAGCCATCCAGGAGCTGCAGCGCCTGGCCCAGGTGCTGCAGAGCCCCAACGTCCCCAGCAAGTCAGCTCCATCCCCGGGGCTCCCTGGCAGATCCAAGGGCGCTTTCAGCCGCCCCTGAGGCCTGGATTGGCCGGTGGCTGAGCTGACTGGCTTAGCTCGCCACCGGCAGATCGGCCAGCTCCGTCGCCGGATCCTCCTTTACGGAGCCAGTGGCGGCAGCTGCTTTGGCCGCTGCCGCCAGGGGCTTCATCGAGTTAGATGTCACTTCGGAGCCTTCCTTAAGCTTCTGGCGGGTGAGCTGCTCGATCAGCTCAGCCTGCTTGGGGTTCTGCTCCAGCCAGATGATCGTGTTGTCGCGGCCCTGGCCAATGTTGTCACCCTCGTAGCTGTACCAGGCACCCTTGCGGACCACCACACCGGTTTCCTCGGCCAGATCCAGCAGGCAGCCCAGGGTGCTGATGCCGCGGCCAAACAGGATGTCGAACTCAGCAATGCGGAAGGGAGGCGCCACCTTGTTCTTGGCCACCTTCACCTTGGCGCGGATGCCGTACTCCTCGGTGCCCCGCTTGAGGGTCTGAATGCGGCGGATGTCGAGGCGCACCGATGCATAAAACTTGAGGGCGTTGCCGCCCGTGGTGGTTTCGGGATTGCCGTAGGTAACGCCAATCTTCTGGCGCAACTGGTTGAGAAAAATCACCGTGCAGCCTGACTTACCGATGTTGCCGGTGATCTTGCGCATGGCCTGGCTCATCAGGCGAGCCTGGGCACCCACAGCCAAATCCCCCATTTCACCTTCAATTTCAGCGCGGGGGGTCAAGGCCGCCACCGAATCGATCACCACGATGTCCACGGCGGCTGAACGCACCAGCTGGTCGACTATCTCCAGGGCCATCTCACCGGTATCCGGTTGGGAGACCAGCAGGTTTTCAATGTCAACGCCAAGGGCCGCTGCATAGACCGGGTCGAGGGCATGCTCCGCGTCCACAAAAGCGGCCACACCACCTCGCTTCTGCACCTCGGCAATGGCATGCAAGGTGAGGGTGGTCTTACCAGAGCTCTCCGGCCCGTAAACCTCCACCACCCGACCCTTGGGGTAGCCGCCACCCAGGGCCAGATCAAGGGTGAGCGCCCCGGTGGAGATGGTTTCCACCCTCATGCGGGAAGCATCCCCCAATCGCATGATCGAACCCTTGCCGAAATTGCGCTCGATCTGGTTGAGCACCAGCCCCAAGGCCTTCTCACGCTCAGCGGCGGCACCGGCAGACGGGCGAGAAGCGGAAGAGGAGGAAGACACCGACGAACTGGAGGAAGGGGAGGAAAGGGAATTGGAGCGGGGATCGGCAGCCATGGCGACAATTGGAAACGGGGCGGAAAGCTGGTCAGAAATTGGGCAGAAACTGGGCGGAAAAAGACCAGCAGAGAGGGGGGACGAGCTCAGGAAGCAATCCTGCGCCCCTAGAGAGCAAGTGCCACCAAAAAGGGCCGGCGTACCAATTGCTCATAGTACGGACGTACTCTAACCGATTAGGGCCATTGCGCCAGGGGGGCTGAAAAGGCCTCCGGAGTGAGCCAGCCAACGGTGGGCGGCAGGTCCTGGCCATCCCCCGGGCCCAGGTAGCCCCAACTCACCAGGAAACAGCGCACCATGGCCAGCTCCGGATCAGCCCGCACCGCCTCCAGCGTCCGGCGACGGTCCTCGACGAACCAGAGGGGACGCCCTTGGGCCTGAAGATGCCGCAGCACCTCGACCTTGCTCCCCTGCTCGTGGCCAAAGAGAGCTTCAGGCCTGAGCCCCGCAGCCTCCAGGAGCCTGGCGGCGAATACGGCACCCTTGGTGGTGAGTACGGCCCAGGCCGCCCCGTCCTCGCCCAAACGCACCAGCCGCTGCTTAACCCCAGGATAAAAACGGTGGCGGGCCAACCAGCCCGCTTCATCGATGCCAATGGCGCCAGCACGCACCTGCTCCAGCTGCTGCTGCAGCAGGCCAGCGGGCCAATTCCAGCGAGCCAGGGCAGAGGCCAGGGCAGCTGGGTAATCGTTCAATAGGTGTTCTATGTCGAGCTCGTCCCGACCCAGCTCAGCGGCCATCAGGACCATCTCCCAGCCCTTGTGGATCAGAGGCCGCAAGCGCCCAAAGGCAGCAGGCGCTGACTCTGGGAGCTGCAGCCGGGGGGCCAGCTGCAGCGCCGCAGTCCTGGCAGCCCACCAGTATTCGGGCATGCCATCCACCAACACGCCGTCGAAGTCAAAGACGACCAAGGGGCCAGGGGAATCGAATGCCGGCGGCATGGGGCCTCAAAACTGGGTCGCTAGGATTCGAACCTAGGAATGGCGGGACCAAAACCCGCTGCCTTACCACTTGGCGACGACCCAATGCAGCCGGCCAGGCCGGTACCTAGATAGTTACCCATAGCGGCCGGTCCTTCGTCAACCGCGACCCGGGCACACAGGGAAATCAAGCCGGAAACACCCGCAGCCGTTGCTCCGCCCCTCGACCAAACTCGGCGGTGCGCAGCCGATAGCGGCCGGCTAGTTCGGCCTGCAGCAAGCGCACCCGAGGGCTGCGGGGCAATAGCTCGACGGGCTGGCCATGGGGCAACACCACCCGCTCCACCGCCAGCCGACATTCCTCCAAGCCAGCGTGGGCATCGTCCCCCTGAGGGCAGGGGGGCGCAGCGGTTGAATCCGGATCGGCATGCTGCTGGCGGTGCCGCTCGAGCAACCGCTCCATAGCCCGCTGCAGCTGGGGCTGGGCCGCAGATTTCAACACCAGGATCGGCAGGCCAAGCTGCTGGGCCTGGCGGCGCACATGGGGATCACGGCCGAGCTCATGGCGCAAGCTGAGCACCGCATCGGCCAACTCCACGCTGCCCACCACCTCCACAGCCAACTGGCGGGCCCGCCCTACCTGCTCCAGCTGGCTGCGGCTGATTCCCACCCCGTAAAGGCGCAGCAACGGCGGCGCAGCAGGGGCGGGACTGGAACAGGCTGGCTCGACGCCAACCGGGGGGATAGAGGGAGTCTCGGGCCGACTCAGGGGTCGGGGAGCCAGGCCGGCTGATTTAGATGGGGATGGGGATCTAGATGGGGATCGCAATTGCGATTGCGATGGAGATGGAGAGGGGCTCTCCTGCAGCCGCAACTCTCCGCCCGCCCCAAGCTCTCGGATTTCGGGGCGGGCGCTCTGGCCCCTCAGCAACAGATCGACCGTGCGAGCCACATCGCGATGCACGAGCCAGCGGTGGCGGCTGTGCATCTCCACCGCCAAGGGGAAGGTGGGATCCGCCGCCCTTTCCAGCACTGTTTTCTGGGTGCGGCGCCGGCGCGCCTCCTCATCCCCCAGGGTCACCGACTGAATGCCGCCCACCAGGTCGCAGAGGGTGGGATTTTTGATCAGGTTGGTCAGCTCATTGCCGTGGGCAGTGGCCACGAGCATCACGCCCCGCTCGGCGATAGTGCGGGCCGCCTGGGCCTCCAACTCGGTGCCGATCTCATCAATCACGATGACTTCGGGCATGTGATTTTCCACCGCCTCGATCATCACCTGGTGCTGCAGCTCGGGCCTTGCCACCTGCATGCGCCTGGCCCGACCAATGGCTGGGTGGGGGATGTCACCGTCGCCGGCGATCTCGTTGCTGGTGTCAATCACCACGACCCGCTTGCCCAGGTCGTCGGCCAGCACCCGGGCGATCTCCCGCAGGGCGGTGGTTTTGCCGACACCAGGGCGACCCATCAACAGCAGGGAGTCGCCCCCATCGAGCAGATCGCGCACCATCGCCACCGTGCCGAACACGGAGCGGCCCACTCGGCAGGTGAGGCCGACGATCTCCCCACTGCGGTTGCGGATCGCACTGATCCGATGCAAGGTGCGCTCGATGCCGGCGCGGTTGTCTCCGCCGAAGGCCCCAACCCTCTCCACCACTGCTGCCAACTCGAGCCGACCCAGGGGCTCGGCCCCCAAGCTGACCGCCCGGGCGGGGTAGCGCGCCTCTGGCACCCGGCCCAGATCCAGCACCACCTCGATCAGCTGATCCCGCGCAGCCTCGGTGGCCAGGCAGGTCTGCACCACCTGGGGCAGCACCTCCAGCAGGCGATCGAGATCGTCGGTGACGCGCTGGGGCCGGTTCACTGCACCCGTTCTAACCAGGGATTGACCAGGCCCTGGGCCAGCCGCAAGGCCTGGGGCCAGAGCAGCCCATCGGCCAGCAGGGGCCGGCCCCGGTGCTGGGCTTCCAGCAGCAGCGGTTGCAGCAACCGACGGGCCACCCCCCCAAATGCCACCCCGGCGATCTGGCGCCGCAATGGGGCCCTGGCCGCCAATTGGAGGAGCGTATGGGCGTTGGTTCCCCCCGCCAGCTGCACCGGGCCAGGCGGTGCCAGGGGCAGCACGGCCGCGGCCAGGCCGACGGCCGCAGCGGCCGTGCCGGCCCCCACGTCGCCGCTCATCGGCCGGCCATCAAGCTGCCAGAGAGGGAGCATGCCCTCCCTGCGCAGCACGCCGAACCGTTGCCAGAGCTCCGCAGCCAGCTGGCGCGACGACTGGGCCGTGCCCTCCAGACCAGCACTCACCGCCACCCGCCGCAAGGAAACCCCGCTGGCAACCAACTGAGCCACCCGCTCAGCAAAGGCCTCCCCCCGACCCGGCTGAGTGTGGAGCTCCACCGCATCGGGCCGCAGCTGGGCCAGCAGGGGCGCCACCCCATCCCCTGCCAACACCTGCCCACGCTCCTCGATCAGGTGATAAGGACAGGCCGGTAGACACCTGCCGCAGCCGTAGCAGCGCTCGTCCAGCACCCCAGGTTCCCCAGTGGCCACCACCCCTATGGCAAGGGCTGGGCAGACCCGTTCGCAGGGGCGGGAACAGGTTTTCGGGCAGCGACGGGGATCGAACCAGGCCTTGCGGAAATGGGGATCGGCCCCATCACTGAGGCTCAGCATCAACCAGGGCCTTCCAGAGCCCCGGGCCCCAGCCCAGGCCAAGCCGCGACGGATGGCCGCCACCACGGCAGGGTCGGCGGCCGCATCGATGCAATGAACCCCGGCCAGGGCAAAGATGCCGCTGAGATCCTCTATGGCTGCCAGATTCTGGTTGCTGGCGCCGCAAATCAGCTTGACCCAGTTGCCCCGGGCCAGGGCCGCTTCCGGCTCCAGGCCTTCAGGCACCAAGCAATTGCTCAAGGGGCTGCCAGCGCAGGGCCCGAGCGCCCCCCATCTCCACCACCAACTTCAGCCGCGGCTCCCGCCGGCAAAGCGCCACTAGGGAACCGAGCTCCGCCTGGGAAAGCACCTGACCCTCAAGCAGCCAAAGCAGGATCGGCTGGCTGCCCTCCAGCAGGGCCCCCAACTGGGGCATCACCCTCTGCACCTCACCCACCGCGGCGCCCCTCCCCACACTCTGGTGACCCAGATGGGGTGGGCGTACGCCGTGGAGCTGAAACAGGAAGGCCTCCGGATCGCCCAAACCTCGAGCTGAGCTGAGCTGGGCCCGGTAGCCCGCGGCCCGCAGCCGCCGCAGCAGGCGGGTCTCAGCCCCTCCCTCCAGGGGGGCAAACAGTGCCAGGGCCCCCGCTTGTTCGAGATCCCGCTTAAAACCGCGACCGGAGAGCAGCAGAGGCATCGCAGGGGTTCGCTGGGCTTTCGAGGCAGTCTGCCAGCTCGAGGGGAGGTTCTGTTGTAGGGTTGCCTGCTGTGCCATTGAACTGTGCCCGTCCGCTAGCCGGGCCTCCAGCTCAAGGCACCCGGTCACCAGTGGTGGTGGTCGGCTTCGGCCAGTACGGATCTGCGGCCCCCCTAGGCCCAGACTCCGCCGGGAAACTGTCAGAACGCACTGGAATTTGTCCCTCGGGATTTCCGGTCCGGTTCTGAAAAGTCCCAGCCGCGCTGATCCGATCCAGATCAGCCTTGCTAGCCCTTGGAAATCGCATCAGCGCCTGGCGAAGTTCAACTTCGGAAGGCGCAAAGCGCCCACCCGGGCAGAGCCAGGCAACTCTTCGATTGAGTCGGCTTCACCGTTGTGTTCGAGCCCCGCGCTCCGGGCAAGCGGTGGTCCAGCTGGCGTTGTTTCCCCTCCTATGTCTATCGGCATCCTTGGGAAGAAATTGGGCATGTCCCAGTTCTTCGATGAAGAGGGCAACTCCATCCCGGTCACCTTGATCGAGGCGGGGCCTTGCCGCATCACCCAAATTAAAAGCACCAGCACCGACGGCTACACCGCCGTGCAGCTTGGGTTTGGCGACATTCGCGAAAAGCTCGTGAACAGGCCGGCCAAGGGGCACTTGAGCAAGTCGGGCGAAGATCTTCTGCGCCACCTGAAGGAATATCGGGTTGACAGCGTGGATGGTCTCGAGCTGGGTGGCTCCATCTCCGTCACGGCCTTTGAGGCCGGCCAGAAGGTGGACGTGAGCGGCGACACCATGGGGCGGGGTTTCTCCGGCCTGCAAAAGCGCCATGGCTTCAGCCGCGGCCCCATGACCCACGGTTCAAAGAACCACCGTGAGCCTGGCTCGATCGGCGCTGGCACCACGCCAGGCCGGGTCTACCCGGGCAAGCGCATGGCAGGCCGCTATGGCGGCAAACAGATCACCACCCGTGGCCTCGTCATCCTCAAAGTGGATGCCGAACGCAACCTGCTGGTGGTGAAAGGTTCAGTGCCCGGCAAGCCCGGCGCCCTGCTGAACATCCGCCCGGCGAACCGGGTGGGCGCCAAAGCTGGGAACTGAGGAGAACACCAATGACTCAATGCGTAATCCGTGACTGGCAAGGCAAGGAAGCCGGCAAGGCTGCCCTCGACCTCAAAGTCGCCAAGCAATCCTCTGCAACCGATCTGATCCACCGCGCCGTTGTCCGCCAACTGGCCAATGCCCGCCAGGGCACGGCCAGTACCCTCACCCGCGCCGAAGTGGCTGGTGGCGGCCGCAAGCCCTACAAGCAAAAGGGCACCGGTCGGGCCCGCCAGGGATCGATCCGCACCCCGCTCCGCCCCGGCGGCGGCGTGGTGTTTGGCCCCAAGCCCCGCAGCTACACCCTGACGATGAACCGTAAGGAACGTCGCCTGGCCCTGCGCACCGCCCTGATGAGCCGCATCGACGACATCATTGTGGTTCAGGGCTTCGGAGTGGGACTGGACACCCCCAAAACCAAAGAGATCACCGCAGCTCTCGCCCGCCTCGGCATTGAGCTTGGCGCCAAGGTGCTGGTGGTACTCGATGGGGCCTCGGAGGCTGTGCGACTTTCCGTCCGCAACCTGGAGAAGGTGAAGTTGATCGCCGCTGATCAGCTCAACGTGTTCGACCTGCTCCACGCCAACAAGTTGGTCGTGAGCGAAGAAGCACTCGCAAAGATTCAGGAGGTTTACGGCGATGGCTGAGCGCTTTTCAAGCCGGCTTGCGGATGTGATCCGCAGGCCGCTGATCACCGAGAAGGCCACCCGCGCCCTCGAACAGAACCAATACACCTTTGAGGTGGACCATCGGGCTGCCAAGCCCGACATCAAGGCGGCCGTTGAACAGATGTTCGACGTCAAGGTCATCGGCATCAGCACCATGAATCCGCCCCGCCGCTCCCGGCGGGTGGGACGCTTCGCCGGCAAACGTGCCCAGGTGAAGAAAGCGGTGGTGCGCCTGGCCGAGGGCAACGCCATCCAGCTTTTCCCGGAGTCCTGAGGGATCTGAAACGTCATGGCAATCCGTAACTACCGACCCATCACCCCCGGCACCCGCACCCGCGTCGCCAGTGACTTCTCTGAAATCACTGGCCGCGGCCGCGAGCGGGGGCTGGTTATCGCCAAACACCGCCGCAAGGGCCGCAACAACCGCGGCGTGATCACCTGCCGCCACCGCGGTGGTGGCCACAAGCGCCTCTACCGCATCGTCGACTTCCGCCGCGACAAGCATGGCGTAACTGCGAAGGTGGCCGCCATCCACTACGACCCCCATCGCAACGCCCGTCTGGCCCTGCTCTTCTACGCCGACGGCGAGAAGCGCTACATCCTTGCCCCCGCAGGGATTGAACTGGGCCAACAGGTGATCTCCGGCCCCGATTCGCCGATTGAAACCGGCAATGCCTTACCGCTGGCCGCCATCCCCCTCGGCTCAAGCGTCCACAACGTGGAGCTCTATGCCGGCCGGGGTGGCCAGATGGTGCGCACCGCCGGGGCCAGTGCCCAGGTGGTTGCCAAAGAGGGGGACTACGTCGCCCTCAAACTGCCCTCCACCGAAGTGCGCCTGGTACGCAGGGAGTGCTACGCCACCGTGGGCGAAGTGGGCAATTCAGAGGTGCGTAACACCAGTCTCGGCAAAGCCGGCCGCAAGCGCTGGCTGGGCCGCCGCCCGGAAGTGCGCGGTTCGGTGATGAACCCCTGCGACCACCCCCATGGTGGTGGTGAAGGCCGTGCCCCGATCGGCCGCTCTGGGCCGGTCACCCCCTGGGGCAAACCTGCCCTGGGCTACAAAACCCGTAAGCGGAACAAACCCAGCAATCGGTTTGTGCTTCGGAAACGTCGCCGGGTCTCCAAACGGAGTCGGGGCGGACGCGATTCCTGATGATCCACACCGCTTTGCTGTTCGCTTAATCCGCCATGGGACGTTCACTCAAAAAAGGGCCATTTGTTGCCGACAGCTTGCTTCGCAAGGTTGAAAAGCAAAACGTGGCTGACGACAAGACCGTGATCAAAACCTGGTCTCGGGCTTCCACTATCCTGCCAATGATGATTGGCCACACAATCGCCGTTCATAACGGCAAATCCCATGTTCCCGTCTATGTGACGGAGCAGATGGTGGGCCACAAACTCGGGGAATTCGCCCCCACCCGCACCTTCCGGGGCCACATCAAGGATAAGAAAGGAGGCCGCTGAACCTATGGCAAACACCACTTCCAACCAAGCCCTCGCCCACGGTCGCTACATCCGCGGTTCCGTGTCGAAGGTGCGTCGGGTTCTCGACCAAATCCGTGGCCGCAGCTATCGCGAGGCCCTGATCATGCTCGAGTTCATGCCCTACCGCTCCACCGGCCCAATTACCAAGGTGCTGCGCTCTGCGGTGGCCAACGCTGAGCACAACATGGGCCTGGATCCTGCCAACTTGGTGATCGCCTCGGCAATCGCCGACATGGGACCGTGCCTGAAGCGCTTCCGCCCCCGCGCCCAGGGCCGTGCCTACGCGATCAAGAAACAAACTTGCCACATCAGCATTGCTGTGGCTCCTTCCACCTGACCCCCGAGGACACCGACTGATGGGACACAAGATCCATCCAACCGGCCTGCGCCTGGGGATCACCCAGGACCACCGCTCCCGTTGGTACGCACCAAGCAAAACCTATCCAACCCTCCTCCAGGAGGACGACCGGATTCGCAAATTCGTCCATAAGAAGTACGGCGCTGCCGGCATCAGCGATGTGCTGATTGCCCGCAAGGCCGACCAATTGGAAGTCGAACTCAAGACAGCTCGTCCCGGCGTGCTTGTTGGCCGCCAGGGCAGTGGCATTGAGGAACTGCGCACCGGCATCCAGCAAACCCTCGGCGACGCCAACCGCCAAGTGCGCATCAACGTAGTTGAGGTGGAGCGGGTCGACGCCGATGCCTTCCTGCTGGCTGAGTACATCGCCCAGCAGCTAGAGAAGCGGGTTGCCTTCCGCCGGGTGATCCGCATGGCGGTGCAGCGGGCCCAACGGGCCGGCGTGCTTGGCCTCAAGATCCAGGTGAGCGGTCGCCTCAACGGCGCCGAAATTGCCCGCACCGAATGGACCCGCGAAGGTCGCGTGCCCCTGCACACCCTCCGCGCCGACATCGACTACGCCACCAAACTTGCCAGCACCACCTATGGGGTTCTGGGCATCAAGGTGTGGGTGTTCAAAGGCGAAATTCTGCCCGGCCAGAAGGAGCAGCTACCCGTTGGTGCGGCCCCCCGCCGCCGCACCAAGCGGCAGCCGCAACAGTTTGAAGACCGCTCCAACAAAGAGTGATCAGGAGCCCTGAACCATGCTGAGTCCAAGACGCGTCAAATTCCGCAAACAGCAACGAGGCCGCATGCGCGGTGTCGCCACCCGGGGCAACACGATTGCCTTCGGTGAGTTTGCCTTGCAAGCCCAGGAATGTGGCTGGATCACCTCACGCCAGATTGAGGCCAGTCGCCGGGCCATGACCCGCCATGTCAAGCGGGGGGGCAAGATCTGGATCCGAATCTTCCCAGACAAGCCCGTCACCATGCGTGCCGCCGAAACCCGCATGGGTTCCGGCAAGGGCAACCCTGAGTTCTGGGTGGCTGTAATCAAGCCAGGCAGGATTCTCTTCGAGATGGGTGGGGCCGAAATCACCCCAGAGATAGCCAAGGAAGCCATGCGTCTGGCGCAATACAAGCTTCCTGTGAAGACCAAATTCCTGACCCTGGCGGATCAGGAAACTGCAGCTCCTGTGGAGGCCTGACCCATGGCAAAGCCCAACATCGCCGATACGCGCAAGCTCAGCGGCGACCAGATCAACGAACAGGTGAACGCCACCCGGCGTGAACTGTTTGAGTTGCGCTTCCAGCAGGCCACCCGTCGGCTGGAAAACACGCACCGTTTCAAGGAAGCCCGCATCAAGCTGGCCCACCTGTTCACGGTGCAGCAAGAGCAGCAACGCTCCGCCACCAAGGCTGATTCAGCCTCCTGATACCCCCTCGATCCCATGGCACTCAAGGAAAGGGTCGGCACCGTCGTCAGCGACAAGATGGACAAAACGGTGGTGGTGGCGGTGGAAAACCGCTTCCCCCATCCCATCTATCAAAAGACGGTCAGTCGCACCACCCGCTACAAAGCCCACGACGAAGCGAACAGCTGCAAAGTGGGCGACCGGGTTCGCATCACCGAAACCCGCCCGCTCAGTCGCACCAAGCGCTGGGCTGTGGCCGAAGTTCTTACCAACAGCCCGTCAGCTTGAGGAGAACCCACCAATGATCCAACAAGAAACCTACCTAAACGTCGCTGATAACAGCGGCGCCAAGCGCATCCAGTGCATCCGGGTGCTCGGCACCAACCGTCGCTACGCCCACGTGGGCGATGTGATTGTCGCTGCCGTCAAAGACGCCATGCCCAACATGGGCGTCAAGAAGTCCGATGTGGTGAAAGCCGTGGTGGTGCGCACCAGGGCCACCCTGCGCCGCGATACGGGCAACTCGATCCGATTTGACGACAACGCCGCCGTAATCCTGGGCACCGACAACAACCCCAAGGGCACCCGGGTATTCGGTCCAGTGGCCCGCGAATTGCGCGAGCGCAACTTCACCAAGATTGTCTCCCTTGCTCCTGAGGTGATCTGAGATGGCCACCGCAACCCCCAAGGCCAAGACACCCGAGCGCATCAAGATGCGACTCAAAAAAGGCGACACCGTTCAGGTGATTGCTGGCAAGGAGAAAGGCAAGACCGGTGAGGTGCTCCGCACCCTGCCCTACGACAACCGGGTTGTGGTGCAGGGCATCAACCTCCGCACCCGTCACGTCAAACCCACCCAGGAAGGCGAAAGCGGCCGAATCGTCACCGAGGAAGCCTCCCTGCACGCCTCCAACGTCATGCTCTACTCAACCACACAAAAAGTGGCCAGCCGAGTTGAAATTGTGGTGGAAAAGGACGGCAGCAAAAAGCGTCGTCTCAAGAAGACGGGAGAAATCTTGGCTTGATCCCCACCCCCAGCTCACCTGTTCTGACCCACCCACCTCCGGCCCCAACCCCCTCCCCAGTCTTCTGACCCCGACCAGAAGCGCCTATCCCCCCTCCCGTCATGTCTCTGAAACAGCGCTACCGGGAGACGATTCAGCCCAAACTCCTCAAGGATCTGAATCTCTCCAACATTCACGAAGTTCCCAAGGTGGTGAAAGTCACCCTCAACCGGGGCCTCGGTGAAGCAGCCCAGAATGCCAAGGCCCTTGAAGCCTCAATTACCGAGCTGGCCACTATCACTGGTCAGAAGGTGGTGGTGACCCGCGCCAAGAAGGCCATCGCCAGCTTCAAGATCCGCCAGGGCATGCCCATTGGGGTGGCTGTCACCCTGCGGGGCGAGCGGATGTACGCCTTCCTGGAGCGCTTGATCAACCTCGCTCTGCCGCGTATCCGCGACTTCCGGGGCGTCAGCCCCAAGAGCTTTGACGGCCGTGGAAATTACACCCTGGGGATCCGCGAACAGATCATCTTTCCCGAGATCTCATTCGACAAAATCGATGCGATCCGAGGCATGGACGTGACGATCGTGACCAACGCCCGTAACGACGAAGAGGGCCGGGCCCTCCTCCGCGAGATGGGAATGCCGTTCCGCAGCAACTAGCCCTCTTCGGACCCGACCTATGGCCAATCACGACCCAATTTCAGACATGCTCACCCGCATTCGCAATGCGAGCGAGAAGCGTCACGAGACCACCAAGATCCCTGCCTCCCGCCTGGTGCGCAACATTGCCAACGTGCTGCAGCAGGAGGGCTTCATCGCCGCCATCTCCGAAGAGGGCGAGGGGGTGCAGAAGCACCTGGTGCTGGAGCTCAAGTACAGCGGCAAACATCGCCAGCCGACCATCCGCTCCGTACAGCGGGTCAGTAAGCCTGGCCTGCGCATCTACAAGAACAATCGCCAGTTGCCCAAAGTTTTGGGCGGCCTGGGAGTGGCCATCATCTCCACCTCTAAGGGAGTGATGAGCGACCGCGACGCCCGCAAGCAGGGCGTCGGTGGCGAAGTGCTTTGCTACGTCTACTGATCCCGGGAGATTGATTAATGTCACGTATTGGTAAAGCACCCATTCCCCTCCCCGACAAGGTGAGTGTCATCCTCCATGGTCTGGCAGTCACCGTGAAGGGGCCGAAGGGCGAACTCAGCCGCACCTTGCCCGATGGGGTGCAGATCTCCCAGGACGGCAACACCCTGGTGGTGAGACCCACCAGTGAGACCAGGCGCTCCCGGGAGCGCCACGGCCTCTGCCGCACCCTTGTTGCCAACATGGTTGAAGGCGTCAGCCAGGGCTACACCCGCAAGCTGGAAATCATCGGCGTGGGCTACCGCGCCGCCCTCCAGGGCACCAAGCTGGTGGTCTCCGCTGGCTACAGCCACCAGGTGGAGGTGGTGCCCCCTGATGGGATCACCTTCTCCGTCGAGGGCAACACCACCGTGCTGGTCTCAGGCGCCAACAAGGAGCTGGTGGGCAACGAAGCGGCCAAAGTGCGCGCCATTCGTCCGCCCGAGCCCTACAAGGGCAAGGGGATCAAATACCAGGGTGAACGCATCCTGCGCAAGGCCGGAAAGACCGGTAAGAAGTGAGGCCTGCCTGAGCGTCGTTACCCTGTATTGCCATGTCTTCTATCACCCGCAAATTTCAGACCCAGAAGCGTCACCGCCGCCTGCGTCGCCTACTCAGTGGCACCGCCGCCCGCCCGCGGCTGGCCGTGTTCCGCTCGAACAATCACATCTACGCCCAAGTCATCGACGACGACGCCCAGAACACCCTCTGTGCGGCCTCAACCCTTGACAAGGACCTACGCACCAGCCTCACCACTAGCGCCACCTGCGATGCCTCCGTGGCCGTGGGTGAGCTGGTCGCCAAACGGGCCCTTGCCCAGGGCATCCAGCAGGTGGTCTTCGATCGAGGCGGCAACCTGTACCACGGCCGGGTCAAGGCCCTGGCTGATGCCGCCCGGGAAGCGGGCCTTCAGTTCTGATCCCTGCTCTCACCATGACCGAAACCAACGATCAAGTTCAGTCCAACGACATCCCGGCCGCATCCGATGTGCCTGCGGCGGCCGAAGGCCAGCAGGAGCGCCGCGGTGGCCGCGGTGATAATCGGGGTGGCGACAGCCGCCGCGGTGGCGGCGGCCGGGGGCGGGACAACCGCCGCGGCCAAGAGCGCGACTCCGAGTGGCAGGAACGGGTGGTGCAGATCCGCCGCGTCTCCAAAACCGTCAAGGGCGGCAAGAAGATGAGCTTCCGGGCCATCGTTGTCGTCGGCAACGAGAAGGGTCAGGTGGGCGTCGGTGTCGGCAAGGCCGGCGACGTGATCGGTGCCGTCCGCAAGGGCGTGGCCGATGGCAAGAAACACCTGGTCAAGGTGCCCCTCACCCGCCACAGCTCCATTCCCACCCTCAGCAATGGCTGTGACGGAGCCGCCAGCGTGCTGATCCGTCCAGCCGCTCCGGGTACCGGTGTGATTGCGGGCGGTTCGATCCGCACCGTGCTCGAGCTCGCCGGCATCAAGAACGTGCTGGCCAAGCGCCTCGGCTCCAAGACCCCCCTGAACAATGCCCGGGCTGCGATGCAGGCTCTGGCTGGCCTCCGCACCCATAAGGAGACCGCCAAGGAGCGGGGCATCTCCCTTGAGCAGATCTACTCCTGAGCCTCGCCATGAGCATCAATCTCCAGTCCCTGAAAGCCAATCCCGGTGCCCGCCGCCGCAAACTGCGCAAGGGCCGCGGCATCGCCGCGGGCCAGGGCGCCAGCTGTGGCTTCGGCATGCGGGGCCAGAAGTCCCGCTCCGGTAGCCCCACCCGACCAGGTTTCGAGGGGGGCCAGATGCCCCTATACCGCCGCATCCCCAAGCTCAAGCACTTTGAGCTGGTGAACACCAAGGAGTACACGATCATCAATGTGGCCAAGCTGGCCGACTGCGAGGCCGGCAGCACCGTGAACCTTGACTCCCTTGTGAAGGATGGCCTGGTCACCAGCCCCAAGCACCCCCTCAAGGTGCTCGGCAACGGCGACCTCAAGGCAAAGCTCACCGTGCAGGCAGCTGCCTTCACCGCCAGCGCCCGCAGCAAGATCGAAGCTGCTGGTGGCAGTTGCCAAGTCATCTGATCGCCTTGGGGGCCTCCGCCCTATGGTCTGACTCGTCCAGCGGATTCGGGGGGCCTTCCCGCGATCCGCTGGGCGTTTTTTTGATGTCCACCTCACGCCGCCATGCTTGTTAGCCGGGGTCGCAACCCCAGTGCCGGGGAAATCCTCAGCCAACTGATCCAATCCAAGGGCCTGCGCGACCGGGTGCTGACCACCCTCGGCCTGTTACTGCTCGTGCGGCTGGGCATCTACATCCCGATGCCGGGCATCGACCGGGTGGCCTTCCAGGAGTTCCTCTCCCGCGGCGGCCAGCTGATCGGCTTCCTTGACATTTTCACCGGCGGAGGCCTCTCCACCCTGGGCATCTTTGCCCTGGGGATCCTGCCCTTCATCAACGCCTCGATCATCATCCAGCTGCTCACCGCAGCCCTGCCCCAGCTCGAAGACCTCCAGAAAAACGAGGGCGAGGCAGGCCGCCGCAAAATCGCCCAGATCACCCGCTACGTGGCCCTGGGCTGGGGGATCCTCCAGAGCCTGGTGTTCGCCCTGATCCTGCGGCAGTACGCCACCGAGGGCCTCTCGGAACCCGTATTCGTGATCCAGACGGCCCTCGCCCTGGTGACCGGCTCGATGGTGGTGATGTGGATCAGCGAAGTGATCACCGAGCGAGGCATCGGCCAGGGGGCCTCCCTGGTGATCTTCGTGAACATCGTTGCCACCCTGCCGAAGGCCCTCGGCTCCACCATTGAGCTGGCCCAGAGCGGCGACCGCAGCACCGTCGGCGGCATCGTAGTGCTGGTACTGGTCTTCCTGCTGACGATCGTGGGGATCATCTTTGTGCAGGAGGGCAACCGCCGCATCCCGATCGTGAGTGCCAAGCGTCAGGTGGGGGGAGCCGGGGTGCTCTCGGCCCGCCAGAGCTACCTGCCCCTCAAGCTCAATGCCGGCGGGGTGATGCCGATCATTTTCGCCTCGGCAGTGGTGTTCCTACCCCTCACCATCGCCAACCTCACCGGCAGCCCCTGGCTGATCCAACTGGCTGGCTATCTCAACCCCAACAGCAGCACCCCCTGGCTCTACGCACTGGTGTTCTTCGCCCTGATCTGCGGCTTTGGCTTTTTCTACGCCTCCCTCACCGTCAATCCGGTGGACATCGCCACCAACCTCAAACGCAGCGGAGTGGCGATCCCAGGGGTACGTCCCGGCTCCGCCACCGCCACCTACCTCAGTGGCGTCCAAAACCGTTTGACCCTGCTGGGGGGGCTGTTTCTAGGCGCCGTAGCAATCATCCCTTCGGCCGTGGAAGGGGCAACCCAGGTGCGCACCTTCCAGGGTCTGGGGGCCACCTCCCTGCTAATCCTGGTGGGCGTGGCTATCGACACGGCCAAGCAGGTGCAGACTTACGTGATCTCCCAACGCTATGAGGGGATGGTGCGGCAGTGACCACAAGCACGCCCAACAAGCCCCCCGGTGCCAGCCTTTTGCAGTGCCGTTTGTAGTTCCGTTTGCACTAGTGACATGAAAAAACGTCTCCTGTTCCTAGGCCCCCCCGGTGCTGGCAAGGGCACCCAGGCGGAGCTCCTGGCCGCAGCCCACAACCTGCTGCACCTCTCCACGGGCGACCTGCTGAGGGCCGAGGTGGCCGCAGGCACCTCTCTTGGCATGGAAGCTGAGGCGGTGATGGCCAGCGGAGCCCTGGTAAGCGACGAGCTGGTGCTGGCTATCGTGCGCAGCCGCCTGGAGACCCAGGCGGCCAGCGATGGCGGCGGCTGGCTACTGGATGGCTTCCCCCGCAACCTGGCCCAGGCAGAGGCCCTGGGCCAGCTGCTGGAGGAACTCCACCAGCCGATCGAGCTGGTGGTGCTGTTGGAGCTCGACAATGCCGTGTTGCTCCAACGGCTGCTGGGTCGGGGCCGGGCCGATGACAACGAAAGCGTGATCCGCCACCGACTCGAGGTGTATCGGGAGCAAACCGCACCCCTGATTCGCTACTACCGGGAAGCGGCCCTGCTCCAGTCGGTAGAGGCCCACGGCACGGTTGACACCATTGCGGCACGCATCAAAGACCTACTGGCCTGAGCAGCCAAGGGAGGTTGACCTTTGTGGTAGGTTGTCGGTTTGCAAATTCGGAGAGCACAACGCCCATGAAGGTGCGTGCCTCAGTCAAGAAAATGTGCGACAAGTGCCGGGTGATTCGTCGCCACGGCAGGGTGATGGTGATTTGCACCAACCCCAAGCACAAGCAGCGCCAAGGCTGACCAGCCCTGGCCAGCCCCGCCTGGGGGCCAGCTGTTTTCGATTCATTCCCGCTCCGCTTCGGCGCCAGCGGATCTTGCCCCCTCATTGATTTCCCCCGTGGCTCGGATTGCCGGCGTAGATATCCCTCGCGAAAAGCGCGTTGAGATTTCCCTCACCTATGTGTATGGCATCGGTCTAACCCGTGCCCAGAAGATCCTGAGCAAAACCGGGGTCAACCCGGACACCAGGGTCAAGGACCTCAGCGACGCCGACGTTCAGAAACTGCGAGGTGCCGCCGAGGCCTTCACCCTTGAAGGTGACCTGCGCCGCCAGGAGGGCATGGCCCTCAAGCGCCTCCAGGACATCGGCTGCCTGCGCGGCCGCCGTCACCGCATGGGCCTGCCCGTGCGGGGCCAGCGCACCCGCACCAACGCCCGCACCCGCCGGGGTGCCCGCAAAACCGTGGCCGGCAAGAAGAAATAGGCGCCCTAGCCCCTTCCCTTGTCACCCTCCCTGCCCGTTCCCTGATCACCTCCTGCAGCAGCAGGCCTTTCCGCCATGGCCAAGCCAGCCAAAAAATCCGGCGCCAAGAAATCGAAGCGCAACGTGCCCAACGGCATGGCCCATATCCAGAGCACCTTCAACAACACGATTGTGTCGATCACCGACACGGCCGGAGAAGTGATCTCCTGGAGTTCGGCCGGCGCCAGCGGCTTCAAGGGGGCCCGCAAAGGCACTCCTTTCGCCGCCCAAACCGCCGCTGAGGCTGCGGCCCGCAGGGCGCTCGAACAAGGTATGCGTCAGATCGAGGTACTGGTGCGTGGCCCTGGCTCAGGCCGGGAAACAGCCATCCGGGCCCTGCAGGTGGCCGGCCTGGAAATCACCCTCATCCGCGACGTAACTCCCCTCCCCCACAACGGCTGCCGTCGCTCCAAGCGTCGCCGCGTCTGAGTCGGCGCCCCGCGCTTGCCCCCTGGGCCATCTCCAACCTTTCGAGCCTTCAGACCGTGCTGCATTATCAAATTGATCGGATCGAGCATCAGGTCGTCGAAGACCGGTCCCAGACGGGCACCTTCCTGATTGGCCCCCTCGATCGCGGCCAGGCGACCACCCTGGGCAACGCCCTGAGGCGGGTGCTGATCGGCAGCCTTGAGGGCAGCGCCATCACCGCCGTTCGCATCTCCGGTGTCAACCACGAATACGCCACCGTGCCCGGGGTGCGTGAAGACGTTCTCGACATCCTGCTGAACTGCAAGCAGATCTCGGTTAACAGCCGCAACCGCGAACTGGAAATCGGCCGCCTGGTGGTGAATGGCCCCGCCACCGTCACCGCCGCCGACCTCCAATTCTCCTCCCAGGTTCAGGTGATTGACGGCGGCCGCCTGATCGCCACGGTGGCAGAAGGCCACAGCCTGGAGATGGAGGTACACGTGGAACGGGGCGTGGGCTACAGACCAGTCAATCGCCACAGCGAAGACACGAGCGCCATCGACCTGCTCCAGATTGATGCGGTGTTCAAGCCCGTGCGCCGGGTCAACTACACCGTGGATGAAACGGCCGTCGGCGAAGGGGGATCGGCCCGCGAGCGCCTACGCCTTGAAATCGAGACTAATGGCAGCGTCACCCCTGACGACGCCATGGCCCAGGCTGCCAACCAGCTGATCGCCCTGTTCCAGCCCCTGGCCAGCCTGACCCTGGTGGAGGAGCCCGGCATCGAACCGGAACCTTCAGCCGAGACCCAGATCCCCCTCGAGGAGCTCAACCTGTCGGTGAGGGCCTACAACTGCCTCAAGCGCGCCCAGGTCAATTCCGTGAGCGACCTGATGGGCTTCAGCTATGAAGATCTGCTCGAGATCAAGAACTTCGGCTCCAAATCAGCCGATGAAGTGATCGAAGCGCTCGAGCGCATCGGCATCACCCTGCCCCAGAGCCGCACCAGCGCCTGAGCGGCGCCCCCGTTTCCCGACACGCCCCCCACCAGCCCAGTTCCATGCGACACCAGTGCCGAGTCCCCATGCTGGGACGCCCCGCCGACCAACGCAAAGCGATGCTCAGGGGGCTCACCACCCA
The DNA here is from genome assembly GCF_015840335.1 of Synechococcus sp. CBW1108. NCBI lineage: Bacteria > Bacillati > Cyanobacteriota > Cyanophyceae > Synechococcales > Synechococcaceae > Synechococcus > Synechococcus sp. CBW1108. The sequence goes on along the minus strand of NZ_CP060395.1, from coordinate 1,871,175 downwards.
ACTGATCCGTGAGGGCAGGGTCACCACCACCAAGGCCCGGGCCAAGGCCCTGCGTGACGAAGCAGAACGCATGATCACCCTGGCGAAGGATGGCAGCCTGGCGGCCCGCCGCCGCGCCATCGGCTACATCTACGACAAGCGGTTGGTGCATGCCCTGTTTGACAAGGCCCAGGACCGCTATGGAGAGCGCCAGGGTGGCTACACCCGCATCATCCGCACCGTGCCCCGTCGGGGTGACAACGCCGAGATGGCCATCATCGAGCTGGTCTGAAGGCCGTGCCAGAACGGCGATCGAGCCGCCCCTGCGCCGAATTGCCCTGTGCCTGCAATACGACGGGGCCGCCTTCTGCGGCTGGCAGCGACAACAGAATGCCCCCAGCGTGCAGGCAACCCTCGAGCAGGTGATCTCGGGCCTCGATCCCCATGGCCCTGGCCGAACCGTTGCAGCAGGGCGCACAGATACGGGCGTGCATGCGGCCGGCCAGGTTGTTCACTTCGACAGCGCCGGGCCGATTCCTGCCGGGCGCTGGGCCAAAGCCCTGAACGGGCGGCTGCCGAGCTCAATCCACGTTCGGGCAGCCACCGAGGTGCCAGCCAGCTGGCATGCCTGCTTCAGCGCCACCTACCGGCGCTACCGCTACACGATCCACAACTCCTGCAGCGCCAATCTCTTTCTGGCTCCCTGGAGCTGGCATCGATACCAGCGGCGATTGGATGAGGCGGCTATGGGTAGGGCCCTGGCGGCCATGCTGGGGGAGCACGACTTCTCCGCCTTCCAGCGGGCCGGCAGCAGCCGCGCCCACGGCCGCACCACCATGCAGGAGGTGCACATTGATCGGCAGGGCGATCTGATCACGGTGGAACTCCAGGCCAGCGGCTTCCTCTATGGCATGGTGCGGCTGATTCTGGGCCAGCTTGTGGCCGTGGGAGAAGGGCGGCTGAGCCTCGATGCGCTCGAACGCCGCTGGCGGGAATGCCGGCGGGGGGAGGTCAAGGAAGCGGCCCCCCCCCAGGGCCTGTCCCTGCTGAGGGTTGGCTATCAGGAGCCCATCTTTCCCAGGGCCGCCTGGTATGATTGCCAACCGCGGTACCAGCTCGAGTCCTCCGATTCCCCGGTGCTCCAGCCTGTTTCAACCGTCCTTCCAGCCGATCCTGCGCCGCTGCCAATCGGGGGCGCGCCGGTCAAGCGGTAAGGTCACTGAAACTGGGCGTTGGCTTGCCAACGAACTGCTGTCCTGCCCCATTTCCGGCCTGCCGGTGCCCGCTCAGGCGACATGAACAAGACCCCCATCCCCTCGATTGATTCCCTCGACCGCCAGTGGTTCCTGGTGGACGCTGAGAATCAAACTCTCGGCCGCCTGGCCAGCGAAGTTGCCCAGGTGTTGCGCGGCAAAAACAAAGCCTGCTTCACCCCCCACCTCGACACTGGCGATTTCGTGATCGTCATCAACGCCGACAAGGTGAAGGTGAGCGGTAACAAGCCCACCCAGAAGCTCTACCGCCGCCATTCCGGCCGCCCCGGTGGCATGAAGACCGAAACCTTCGCCCACCTCCAGGCCCGGATCCCCGAGCGGATCGTGGAGAAGGCCATCAAGGGCATGCTTCCCCACAACGCCCTGGGCCGCCAGCTGTTCCGCAAGCTGAAGGTCTACAAGGGCACCGACCATCCCCATGCTGCCCAGCAACCCCAGGTTCTCGCCCTCGACCCCGCCACTGCCGCCCAATGAGCACCAATAAAGTCGTCTACTGGGGCACAGGTCGTCGTAAAACCGCCGTCGCCCGTGTGCGGGTGGTTCCGGGCACTGGCACCGTAACCATCAACGGTCGCCCCGGCGACAACTACCTCAACTACAACCCCGTCTACCTGGCAGCGGTCAAGGCGCCCCTGAAGACCCTTGGTCTTGCCACCGAATACGACCTGCTGGTCAACGTGCACGGTGGGGGGCTCACCGGCCAAGCCGACGCCATCAAGCAGGGCGCGGCCCGTGCCCTTTGCGACCTGTCCCCAGACAACCGCAAGCCACTTAAGACAGAAGGACACCTCAGCCGGGACCCCCGGGCCAAGGAGCGCCGCAAGTACGGCCTGAAGAAAGCCCGCAAGGCGCCCCAGTTCTCCAAGCGCTGATCTCTTCTCCTCGCCAATCCCACATTTTTGTCATGCCCAAGGCTGATATCCATCCCACCTGGTATCCAGAGGCCAAAGTGATCTGCAACGGAGAGGTGGTCATGACCACCGGCTCGACCTCCCCGGAACTCCATGTTGATGTGTGGAGCGGTAACCACCCCTTCTACACGGGTACCCAGAAGATTCTCGACACCGAGGGACGGGTGGATCGCTTCATGCGCAAATACGGCATGGGTGGGGTTGACTCAGGTGCCGGTGCAACAGCTGGCGCCAAAAAAGCAGCCCCTAGCGAAACCGCTGCGGAACCTACCCCTGCAGCTCCGGAAGCCTGATACCTGGGCCTGGCCTGATTGAATCCCTCCCTGCTCCATGAGCGCCTGGAAACGGCTCGCTGCACCTTCGAGACCCTCGAACGCCAGCTTGCCGATCCGGCCGTTGCATCCAACCCCAGCCAGTTGCAGGCAATTGCCCGGGAACGGTCCCGCCTCGAGCCCCTGGTGCTCGACCACCTGCTACTCCAAAAGCTCGAACGGGAAGAGTGCGAAGCCCGGGCGCTGCTGAAGCAGCACCGAGGCGACCTCGCCATGGAAGAGCTGGCCCAGGAGGAGCTCACCTGCCTGGCCGGCTCAATCGGCGCGCTCCGCGCCAAACTCACCCTGGCCCTGCTACCCCAGGATCCCCGCGATCGGCGCAGCGTGATGCTGGAGATCCGGGCCGGGGCCGGGGGGGATGAAGCCGCCATCTGGGCTGGAGACCTGGCCCGCATGTACGAGCGCTACGCCCAGAGCATGGGCTGGCGGGTGGAGCCGGTGAGTGCCTCCGAAGCAGAGCTTGGGGGGTACAAGGAATTGATCCTGGCGGTCAAGGGAGAAGGCGTATTCAGTCAGCTGAAATTCGAGGCCGGCGTGCATCGGGTGCAACGCGTGCCGGCCACCGAAGCCCAGGGCCGGGTCCACACCTCCACCGCCACGGTGGCCGTGATGCCGGAGGCGGACCCAGTTGAGGTGCAGATCGATCCCACCGAGATCGAGATCAGCACCGCCCGCTCCGGCGGGGCCGGCGGCCAGAACGTCAACAAGGTGGAAACGGCCGTGGATCTGCTGCACAAACCCACCGGCATCCGGGTGTTCTGCACCCAGGAGCGCTCCCAGCTTCAGAACCGGGAACGGGCCATGGAGATCCTGCGGGCCAAGCTCTACGAGCGCCAGCTGGCCGAAGCCAATGCCGAGCAGCGCTCGGCCAGGTTGGCCCAAGTAGGCAGCGGCGATCGCAGCGAGAAGATCCGCACCTACAACGTCAAGGACAACCGCACTACCGATCACCGCCTCGGCAAGAATTTTGCGCTTGAACCCATCCTCAATGGCCAACTGCACGACCTGATCGGCGCCTGCGTCGCCGCGGATCAGGGCCGCCAGCTCGAGGAGCTGGCGAAACAGGTGTCCAGCTAGGCGGCCCCAATCACATATTTGGCCCACTCTCCATGGCGGCCCGCAGAGATCTGGCGAGCGGCCTCGAAGCGAAGGCTGCTGAGGGGGCGATGGGGTTTGGCCATCAGGGGCATGCCCGCTTCCCGGGGGGTGCGATTGCCCTTACGCACGTTGCAGGGCAGGCAGGCGGTGATCACATTCTCCCAGGTGTCGAGCCCGCCCCGGCTGCGGGGCACCACATGGTCAATCGAAAGCTGGTCGGCACTGCTGCCGCAGTACTGACATCGGTGGCCATCGCGATGGAAGAGGTTGCGGCGGGTGAGGGGAAGCTGTTTATAGGGAACGCGCACGTACTGACGCAGCCGAATCACGGTGGGCAGCATGGTGTCTCCCCGAATCCAACGGGAAGAATCATGTTCAAGACCCTCCGCCTTCCCCTTGAGCACCATCACCAGGGCCCGTCGCCAGGTGGTGATGTTGAGGGGCTCGTAGGACGCATTCAGAACGAGAACTTGGCCCATGCCAGCACCCGTGTGAGGCGGCATGCTAGTCGCAATCTCGCCTTCAATCCGTGACCCAGGCCACCGAGGCCAGCTGGAGCGCTGAGACCGCTGAAGCCGGACTGGCCCGTCAGCGGGCCTGGGTGGAGGTGAACACCGCTGCAATCAGTGCCAATGCCCGCAGCCTCAAGCGCCGAATCGGCCCAGCAACCAGCTTGATGGCCGTGGTGAAAGCCGATGGCTACGGCCACGGCTCGGTGCCTGTGGCCAGGGCCGCCCTCTCCGGCGGAGCCAGCCAGTGCGGTGTTGCCACCCTGGCTGAGGGCATCGAACTGCGCCGGGCCGGCATCGAAGCGCCGATCCTGGTGCTGGGCAACCTGACCCAGGTCGAAGAACTGCGCAGCTGCCTGCGCTGGCAACTGATGCCCACCATCAGCGGCATGCGCGAAGCCCTGGTCTGCCAAAACCTGGCCAGCGGCCAAGGCCGGCCCATGCAGCTGCAATTGAAGCTCGACACCGGCATGGCCCGGCTGGGGGCTGACTGGCCAGAAGGCCCCAGGCTGGTGGCGGCCATTGGCGAACTGGACGCCGTGCAACTGGCCGGCCTCTACTCCCACCTGGCCAGTGCCGATGTCCCACCCGCTGCAGATGATGGGCTCACCGCCCGGCAGCAACAGCGCTTCGAAAGTGTGTTGCAAGCCCTAGGCAACCAGAACCTGGAGGGACTCAGCTGCCACCTCGCCAATTCCGCCGCCACCCTGCGCAGCGGGGGCCTCCATTACGACCTGGTGCGAGTCGGTCTCGCCCTCTATGGCCATAGCCCCGCCCCCCACCTGGCCAGCGTCATCCCCCTGGAGCCGGCCATGGCCCTGCACGCTCGGGTAAGCCTGATCAGGGAGGTTCCCGCCGGCACCGGGGTGAGCTACGGCCACAGCTTCCACACCAGACGGCCAAGCCGCCTCGCCGTGGTCGGCATCGGCTATGCCGATGGCGTGCCCAGGCAGCTCTCGAATCAACTCGAGGTGCTCTTCCAAGGCCAGCGCATACCCCAGGTAGGGGCCATCACCATGGACCAGCTGGTATTGGATGCCTCCGACTGCCCGGCCCTGGAATCGGGCTCGGTGGTAACCCTGCTGGGGCAGGACGGCGACCAGCAGATCCGCCCCTCCGACTGGAGCGAGCGCTGCCAAACCATCCCCTGGGAAATTCTCTGTGGGTTCAAGCACCGGCTGCCCCGACTCACCGCCGCCCAGGCCGCCTGGGAGGGGCCCACCCCCGGGGCTCACTGATAAGCTCGTCAAGCTGCTGGAGAGGTGGCTGAGTGGTTGAAAGCGGCTCCCTGCTAAGGAGTTACAGGAGGCAACTCTTGTCGAGGGTTCGAATCCCTCCCTCTCCGTTTAGAACAGGTTTCTGGCGGGGTCACCCCCTCCTAAACCCGCCCAAAACCCTGATGGCGACCGAAATTGGTGGGTCAGCAGTTGTCTAATGGTGCCACACGGTACCCGCACATGGGTGTTGGAAGTGGTGTTGGATTCACAGTCATGTGGTGTTGGATGCCCGAATGGCGAAAAGGCAGTCCAGCACTAGATAACACCGGGGATGAGCGATGGTTCCACGCCACCTAACCCAACCGCCACCTCCTGCCGACCAACCCACTCACGACACCTCCGACTCAGGTGCTCGCCCAGAGAGTCCCAGACCTGGCGCTGCTTGAGGGAGGAGCAGGGCGTGAGCGACGGGGACGAAATCTCCGCCCGCTTCCTCAACCTATGGACGGGTCGAACACCGCCATAGTCCATTCATTAACGGCAGGCACTGGTATTGAGCGCGAGCAGGGGCAAGGTTTGTTCACAAAAAAATCCCTGACAGTTTCGACGCCGCCAGGGACATGCTTCCCGTCGCTCATGACGACTCGCTAACGCTATTAGGCATTTACACTCACGCCATGGGGTGATTGCCGCAGGTGTTCAGGCGGACACACTCAAGGCACTAACCACCCTCAGGACACCACCCCGTCGCCACCTCCTGCCGCGGCACCCACTGAGAGCACCGCTTGGTGAGGTGCTCGCCCTGGGGAATCAGACCCTGGTGAATCGGACAGGTCAGCAAGGTGACGCAGTGCCTACCGACCTCGTAGCGGAAGTGCTGACAGGTGATACAGACGCTTGAGGAGCGGCAGGGTCAAGGAGTCCATTGAGACCCTTGGCACTCCGGCGGTCGCCTCCAGCGTCCAACGCCCATACCGTGTCTTTATGACCCCGCTCAAGACCCCGATAAAGCGCCTGCTGCTGCTTGGTGCCCTGCTGGTGTTGGTTCCTGCCGCTTACGCCCAGGGACCCAAGATCCAGTGCCTTGGTGAGAACACAGTGGAGATGCGCTACTGCGCCGGCCTGTCCTGGGAGCAGTCCACTGACCAGTTAAAGCGCAAGATCCGCAAGGCACTCCTGAGGCAGTGGCAGGAGGCAACCCGAGCACTTTGCGCCCACGCCTATGCCCCCTACAAAGACGGCACCATCTACCCGCAGTTGGTGGTGAGTTGCAATGACAATCTTAATCGGGCACTGCTAAAGGAGTTCCGTCCGCTGAACAACCAAGGAGACCCTGAGAGGACGCCGTGACCACAGAGTTGCTGCTGGCAGTGGGCATCCCCGCCGCCTACCTGTTGATCAGCACTTCCCTGCTGCTGTGTCGCCACAAGACCCTGCCACCCTTTCTGCTGCGACTCAGCGCCCGCAAAGCAATCGCCTGGAACACAATGGTGGGACTTTCTATTGCTGTTGGAGCACTGCGGTGGGCGACGAGTCGGTAAGTCCTTCAGCGTTCAACATCCAAAACCTTCGGGGGCAGAACCTCTTGTTCCGTTGCCTGGAAACAGGATTTGTGACCCCTGCGCCTGCTGCTCTTGGTCGCTACCAACGCGGTAGAGGCAATGACCCGTCACGCAGAGAGCTCGTGAGTACACGACCTGCCAACTGGGTTAAAGAAGCGCCTACAACTGGCTGTGAGCACTGCGGAATGGTCCCAAAGAGCAACCAGTGGACATGCAGGCAGCACCAGCCGACTAAGCAGCGTCAGACATCCAGAGTGGTCAAGAAAAAACGAGTAGCGTAGAAGGAAAGCCCAAAATCAGTGAAGCAAAAAAGTTGGTACGAACAATTCTCAAAGATTGCCGCCAAGACATCAGGTAGATCAGGCACATTCACAGTTGCTTGCGCAGTCGTCGGACTATGGTTACTGAGTGGTCCCATATTTGATTACAGCGATACCTGGCAGTTGGCAATCAATACCGCCACGACAATCATCACTTTTCTAATGGCATTCCTGATTCAGCACACCCAGAACAGGGATGCCGAGGCGGTGCAAATCAAATTAGACGAACTGATCCGGGCAACCAAGGGAGCGCATAATGCCCTTCTTGATTTGGAGGAACTGACCGAACAGCAACAGGATTACTTCAGGGGACCTCGAAAAATCAAGAATTTCACACCTACAGCCGCTTGCAAAAAAAAAACGCCTTGCGGCGCCAAACGATCTAATAATTTGCACAACAAAACGACTAAATTGAATCAGGCAGCCTCATGAAAATTATTACTCATGCGAGTGCAAATGCACGATTTGCTCTTAGAAGATATCGCAAGAAGTTAAATGTCAGATTCTTGAGACCCCACCATGCTTTGTTTTTCTCAAGCCCAATCTTTCTAGTCATCTTGCCACCCATAGACATGGTCATGCAGCCAAAAACATGTTCCACACAAGCTCTAATTGCTGATTTAATACGGTTACGCTCTTTGGCTGCGTCGCTTAGCGGGTGATTGCGGCTGCCTTTTTCGTGAATGCAACTTTCAAAACCGCCAAGATCCAGTAGGTCTTCAAAGCGCTCGCCTGCAAAGGCAGAATCTGCCCAAACATAATCATCTGTGTTCTCAGGATCGAGGAGCATCGGCAGCATCTGACTGTCATGGATATTGGCCGGTGTCACGGCATAGCGTCTGATAAATCCATGTTCAACGTCGATACAGATACTGTTCTTGTAGCCATAGTGATTGATGCCGTTCTTTTTAACCCATCGCGCATCTAAGTCCTTTTGCTGCAATCGATTTGGGTTTTCGTCCCATCCTTCAGGCATGCGATTCTCTTTAATCTCCTTGTTGTCTTCTCTGCTATTCCGCTGCCGTGGCACTGGAACCAACGTTGCATCAATTATCTGCCCGCCACGGGCTTCGAGGCCTTGGGACCGGAGATAGGCCTCAAACTTTTCAAACAGCTCTTCGATTACCCCAGCCTTACGAAGCCTTTCTCTAAAAAAGGCGATAGTAGTAGCATCGGGAATATCGTTCATTACGCCTAAGCCAACAAACTCTTCAAAAGAACGGCGATCATTTACCTGGAACTCAGTGTCATCATCGCTCAAATTGAAAAGCTGTTGGAGCACCAGCATTTTGAAGAGGATCAGAGGATCAATTCTCCGCCGACCAGCATTGCTTTTCCGCTCTTGCGCATAACCTCTTTCGAGCAGTGGGCGAAATGATTCCCAAGGAATCGACTGGGAAAGTCGCTCAAGAACAGGTTTTTTAGTTTTGAGCTTTTCAACCCTCTGCTGCTCGGCCCAGAAGCCTCTCTGGCCCATACCAGGTATGCAATTAACTATCCAAATTATAAGCTATTGTCGCCTCAACGCAAGGGCTGGTCGTATTTTTCGAGGTGCCCTTCAGAGACAAGTACGAGGCGCTGGCACTTGAGGCACAAAAAAATTTACTGCTGGGGGAAACCGATACCGATAGTCCCGAATTAAAAGAATGAGGCGGCGGAGCATCACTGTAAGTAGAGACGCAACCGTTGCGCTGCTACCGAACCGACGGGGCCGTCCAATGCTCACAACGGTTGCTGGACGCCACCTGAGTAGGGAGCAGTGCTTGCCAGACCCTGCAGACGCCAGCAGTTCGATTGCAACCGCTGAAGTTCTGGCAGTTGATGCAACGAGGAGTGGGTGACGCCATGTGTGACGGTCGGGCAAGCGTCCATCATAAAACCCAAAGGGGATATGCGATCTCTGCATAACGGGCAAAACCCAGTCCCACAAGCGAGAATGGGAGGAAGTGACCAGACCGTGTGACCGACTCAGCGACCTTCAGCACCCCAGAAGCAGACGACGAAGACACGGGTGAAAGTCTGGACGGTCTGTATGACCTACTGGCATAAGTGAGGTCAGAGGGGGAACCAGCGCCTAAACGAGGTCGAGGCAGAGCGAAGAAGGAAGCACCCGCCAAGGATTTGAAGGGATTCTGAAACGCTACAAGTATCCGCCTGATCAAGAGGCGGCACCGATTGAGTTGGTGCTCCAGCAAACCGAGATGATTTCTGAGGAGTGGTCGAGATAAGATTTGGGCAACAAGATTCAGGCGGTTGTTGCCGATGCTTTGGAAAAGCAATTCTGAACGGGCACTACGCCTCGACAACCTCCAACAAATCCTCAATCCCACAATCAAGCACCGTCACGATCTTCCCCGCCAGATCCAGAGAAAGTGCTGATGCCGCCTTCTGATCGTTCCGAGCCAAGCGGGTGATGGTGGTTGCTGCCACCCCCGCAGCAACTGCCAAACCATTCATCGTGATTGCCTTCTCGCCCGCCTCCGCACGACGCAGATTTGACTTTGCGATTGCCTTGGCGAGGGTCAGCCGAACTTGCTTTGCCATAAGGCACACAATACATCAGGCACCTCGAAACGGCAAAGCAGTGCCTCAAGTGGCAATCATAGTCTTTAACGCAATATTATGAGCGTCAAGCGGCGAACCTAAGCAATGCCTCAACCACAACAAACCCCGCAAAAGCAACGATGCCAAGAAGCACGGGAAGACCAGAGAAAACCAAAAAAACTCTGCTAACGACTCACCCTAAAGCAAACCTAAAGAAAGGCGTGCCGCAGCAGGCACAGCAGAACCAACTGGAACATTCCGCAATTCAAGAGCGCTTGATGCTTCACACTCAGTTCTCTTTGCGATGAGTTGAGTGTTAAGGGCGAAAAAATCAAAGAAACCCGCCCTCCAAGACCTTTATCCGAATCCCAAAGAGGATCAGACCAATGCCAACCGACTTCTCCTCCATTGACCTGGGCACTATAAATGTTGCTCATGATGTCATCGTCTCTTCCATCCGCACGAGGTCTGTCAGTGGGAACAGGAGTCATCCGATCACGCTTCCGATGGCAACCTGAGTAATGCTGTGATGGTCAAGCACTGGCGTTTGCCGCCGACCTACTTTTCCACCACCATCGGCACCGAGTTCAAGAATCTGTTCTCCCCCACCAATCACCGCTCTGTTGCCGATCAGGTTCTAGATGCGGTCGCTCTGGAGGTCGTAGCGTCTCAGGAGGAACCAGAACTGGTTGCCCTTTGATGACTTTTGAGCATCCAGCACCATAACTACCCTATATAATGCTATGATTTCAGTGTTGAGAGGCAAAAACTTTTAGAAGTTCGCCCCTCCAACACCTTTTCCCAGAATCCCAATAGAGGATCCCAGATGCGCTTCCTTATCTCTGCCGGTGCTGGTGGTCTTCCCCGCCAGAATCAAACCACACGCCACAGCAGAAATGGCACACGAGCATCCAGACGCCCCTCAGCAATTCTCTGTGCGTTTGCCAAATGAAACGATGGGTCTGGTGACTCGGATCCAAGGATTCCGTAGACGCATCAACCAACCCACCACCCTCTCGGCAATCGTGGAAGACGCCATTGACCTCTATTACGCACGACTAGTGGAAGAAGGTGCAATTGAAGACAATAATCTCTTATGACCCCACCAATTGATCCAGAAGCACTCCACAGAGTCCTCCAGACCCTGCCTCCTGAACGACCAGAACCCTTCCCCCATCAGGCAAATCTGAGTCCTGATGCCCTTCTCAGCAGACGGGTAGATGTCACAGGCACCATCAAGACCCTGGAGCAGGAGAGGCAGGTAATTGACGCCGAACTACTAAGCACCTTTGGCGATGCTGAACTGCGATTTGGAGTTCGTGCCCCTGGTGGATGGATTCTGCGCTCACGGTCAAGAACCAGTTGGGACTACGATCCCGAAGTTCGGGATGCCATCAAGGGTCTCCAGAGGCAGGCACAACGGGATGGGAGGGCACAACCGATTAGCACTCACTACCTGATGATTTCTCAGTGAGTAGATTTTTTTGGGGGGTCTCCGAGGCAGAGTTAAACATCCTCTTGATTACCCATAAGCCTCCGCAACCCTGAGATCCCGCTCCGTGCAGGGCATGCAGCAACAGACCGCATTGGCAATGCGATCAGTCATCGCAACCATCGAGAAGCGCCGGTTGAACCGGAAGCAGAAGCCGCCCAGGTAGCGCCTGGCGTACTTGTCGAAATTGAAAGCGTGGAAGGTGCCGTTGAAGCCGGTCTTGAGGTTGCCCAGCACGGTGTTGATCCAACGGAACTGCGGCAAGTCGTTTGGGTGCTTCCCACCGGTGACGATGGCGTGATGGCTGCAGCCTGCCGTGGTCACGGCACGAAAGCAGGCCAGGCCATCGGAGAGCACCTGACTGCCGGGCGCCAGATGGCGCTTGGCCCACTCAGCGATGGCCTCTGAGCTGAAGCCACTCACGGCTGTGATCCTGGCGTGAATCAGCCGGCCCGCCTCATTCAAGGAGACGGCCGCGACGATGGGGATCTTGTTCTCTGAACCCCGACCTGCCTTGCCGCCCGGCAGTTCTCCGCCGAGGTAGGAATCATCGATCTGGACTTTTCCCCGCAGCAGGTAAGCCTCCTCCCGATCAGCCATCGCCCGCAGAATCTTGTGGTGCAGCAGCCAGGCGGTGTCGTAGTTCACGCCCAGGTGGCGGCTGAGCTCCAGCGAGGAGATCCCTGTTTTGGCCTGCCCGATCATGTAAAAGGCCAGAAACCAGGTGGTCAGAGGCAATTTCGTGGCCTGCATGATCGTGCCAGCCGTGAGCGTGGCCTGATGGCCGCAGCTGCGGCACTGATAGCGCTTGAGCCTGCGGCCATAGACCAGCCCATGCTCATGGCCATTGCAGCGGGGACAGCGGAACCCACCGGGCCAGCGCGCCTTCTCCAAAGCAGCCTCACATTGCACCTCGGTGCCGTAGAGCCGCTGGAAGTCAGGCAGTGAAAGGCCTTTCTGGAACTGGATGACGTTGCGCGCCATGACTGAACTGGTATGTGCGTACCAGTCTACGGCCCAGGCTCGCGGTGCGCGGAGCGAGCTGGGTAATCAAGAACATCCTTGAATCAGTATCAAGCAATACCAGACAGGGAGACCTAGTATCTATTTTACGCTTTTACACCAGAAATGACCACTGACGACACAGCAACCTCCTTCTACTTAGACCCTAAGAACTTCCCCAAGCGCATAGAACTGGAATTAAGAAGTGATATCGCGGGGAAAATGAAAAAACAGCAGAAGGATCAGGACGCTCCTTCTCGGTGGTCGCAACCGATATCCTCTCCAAAGCATTAGAACCGTAAAAGAGTTTTTGCGAAAACGAAGAACTCTACAGAAAACGCCCAAGAAAGCAAATAAGTATAAATGGTCACGCCTCAAGGGTTGCATCGCTACAGAGATTCATTATATTTGTGCTGCTGATACTCACAAACCCGATGCACAGCGACATTAATGGTGGCAACAAGCAATCTGTTGCCTTTAGAAAACCCCAGCGGATCACCATCACAGTCCCGAAGTCAGTCTATGAATATCTAGTGGAGACAAGTGCCTATGAAGGGCGTTCGCTCAGCAACTATGCCTCCTACCTGCTGGAGCGCTCCGCTGAAGGCAGATAAGAACTACCGCCACCTAACTGCCACCGTTGTGGATAAAAGCATTTGTGGCGCAACGAATCTGCCGGGCATCATGGAGTAGGTTGAAACCGATGTCATCACCTCACAGAGAAATCTGAAATGGTAAAAGATGAAGCGGATAGCGCCTTCCGACTTGACCCCAAGTTGTTTCCTGTACGACTTGACCTTGATTTGAGCGAGGAGGTCATTGAATCTCTCCAGTCAATTGCGAGCGCCACTGGTCGCTCACTCTCAGAGGTGGTGACTGATATCCTCTCCAAGAAAGCAGATCTTCCGTAAAGCGGGAAGGCGGTTCCTCAGATCAGAAGATGCATCGCACGAGGCGGAGACGAGCGCCATTGTTGCAATAGTTTGTAAATATATTTACCCCCCCCCGGGGGGGGCAAGGAATGGTTACGCTTATAATCACAAGGCCACCAAGGCAAAGCACGGGGATTAAGGTGGGTGACCGAACTGTAACTGTTCAGAGGTCGGGACGGCTCAGTGCGAACATTGTCCCTGCTGAACCCTTGACGGCAGCTTTATTACCGGTTGTATCTCAGGCAGAGACTGCTTGTGATGAGCACACCTCCGGCCGGAATTTCAGAAGCTGACTGGGAGACCTGGCCGGCTGGTGCAAGAGAGCTGATCCTTTCCCAGCATGAGGAGATTGAGCTGCTCCGCAGCCAACTCACCGCCCTGGCGAGCGAGCTGGCCAGCCTGCGGGAGCGGATTGGTCGCAGCTCCCGCAACTCCACCTAGCCGCAAGGCTTCTGCGCAGCAGTAACCTCCCTCCAGTGATGGTCTGGGTTTACCGCTGCGCGGAAGCCCTTCGGGCTAGAAGCCGCCAGAGCGGCGCAAGGGCAGTGGTCGCAAGCGGGGCGGCCAGCCGGGCCATCCCGGATCGGGGCCGGAACTGCTGCCGATCGAGCGGGTGGATGAGGTGGTGGAACACCACCCCGATGCCTGCCGCCGCTGTGGCACGTTGCTGCAGGGAGTGGGGGAGGATCCAGATCCCATGCGCCATCAGGTGATTGAGATACCACCGATCACACCGCTGGTGATCGAGCACCGGTTGCATCGCCTGGTGTGCCCCTGCTGCTCCACCAGCACCTGCGCGACGTTGCCGGCTGATGTGGAAGCCAGTCACTACGGCCCAAGGCTCAGGACCGCGTCCCTTTGCGTGGTGTAAAACCCGAGGCCCGAATGCCCTGATCAGAGGGTGAACAGGGTGGAATGACGGGCTGTCATTCCGGAGGCGCAGATGCACCTCGTTTTTTCACCTTGAATCAAGGGCGATTGACTTGTCAAGTCTTTCGCCCGATCGCGGATGTGTTGTGTTCTGGAGTGGCTGGCACCAGCTACAGGTTGTTGCCCCGGCCCCCGGGCGGCGATCAAGACCGCTGCGCCCTGTAGAGGCGCTGCAGCCTCGATCACCTGGGGCCTGTTTCCTGCAGCTCTCAGGCGCCGGCGGCCTGGAGGGTAGGGGTGTCGCCCAGTTCGGGGATGGTCGCCATGCTCTCGGCGGAGAACATGCGGCGGCCCTCCAGCTGCCAGTGCTCGTGTTGCTCCAGCAACACCGCCCCGACTAGGCGGATGATCGCAGGGTCGTTGGGAAAAATGCCCACGACCCTGGTGCGGCGCTTGATCTCCTCGTTCACCCGCTCCAGCAGGTTGGTGCTCCAGATCTTGCGCCAGTGGTCCTTGGGGAAGTGGCGGAAAGCCAGCACGTCCTCCTTGGCCTCGTGCATGAGCGCAGCGGCCTTGGGGAAGCGCTCCGCCAGCGAGGCCGCCAGATCATCCCAGCGCGACTCGATCTCCTCAGCGGTTTCTTGGGCGAACACGCTGCGCAGGGCAGCGGTGACCATGCCTTGGTGAGCCCTGGGAACACACTGCAGCAGGTTGCGGGCAAAATGCACCCGGCAGCGCTGCCAGACGCAGCCCTGCAATTGCCTGCGGATCGCCTTGGTGAGGCCGCTGTGGGCGTCAGAGATCACCAGCTTGACGCCACCCAGACCCCGCTCTTTGAGGTGGGAGATGAACTCCGCCCAGAAGGGCTCGCTCTCACTGTTACCCACCTTGAGGCCCAGCAACTCCCGGCGCCCGTCCTCGTTGACCCCCATGGCGACGACGACAGCGCGGGAGCAGACCTGCTGGGCCTTGCCCAGGCGCCCCTTGAGGTAGGTGGCATCCAGGTAGACGTAGGCGTAGCTGCTGCTCTCCAGCGGCCGGCCCAGGAACGCCTGCACCTGCTGGTCGATGTCCTGACAGATGCGGCTCACCTGCGACTTGGAGATGCCGCTCTGGGAACCCAGCGCCGCCACTAGGGAATCCACCTTGCGGGTCGAGACGCCACTGATGTAGGCCTCCATGATCACCGCGTACAGGGCCTGATCGACCCTGCGGCGGGGCTCGAGGATCGTGGGCAGGAAGCTGCCGGCTCGCAGTTTGGGGATCTGCAGGGCGAGATCCCCCACCTGGGTGGTCAGGGTGCGAGGCCGGTAGCCATTGCGTTGGTTGACCCGCTCCTCGCTGCGCTCATGGCGATCGGCACCGACCACAGCGGAGGCCTCCAGTTCGATCAGCTGCTGCAGGCCGTAGCGGGCCAGCTCGGGGATCAGCTCACCGGCGCTGCTGCCATCGAGTAGCGCCGCCAGTTCAGGCACGGCAGCATGGTGCTTGGGCATGGTTCGTCTGGTTGAGGTGGTACTCGAACCAGGGAAACGGGCCTGCCCACCCGGGGTCCCCACGAATCCAGCGCCCGAGGCGCTGAATTCGCGGGGTGCCCCGCCCCTTGCAACGCCAGCCGCTGAGCCGATCGCTTGAGGTGCGGACGCTCAGCCCCGGCTACGCCGGGGCTGAGGCCCAGGGGAATTACACCACTGCGGGGGACGCAGGCAGGCTCAGTGCCCTGGTGGGCCTGCTGGGCAGTGCCTTCCACTTGAGTTTCAGCAAGACCCAGGCCCTGCTCCAGCAGCTGGTGGGAGTGGAATTAGCTGTGGGGCAATCGCACGGGTCCGCCAGCGCCTGAGCGCAGCATTGGCGGAACCGATGGCCCAGGCGCTTGCGGCCGCCCGTCAGCAACCGGTGGCTTACGTGGATGAGACCGGCGCCCCCACCGGCAACGCCGCCGGGTAGCCCCGGGGAACTTCCCCCCGAGGCCCCCACAGATCCGGACGTGACACTCTCGCGTCATCCGGCTCCTGTCATCCAGCCGCAACATCAACACCACGCCAGTGAGCAAAAAGGTCCCGCCTCTCCTGAGCGATCCTCGCCAGAACTTGCCGGCTGCGGCGGTCATGTCGCAACAGCCGGCTGTGTTTCTGACGCAGCCATGCGCTCAGGTGCTCATTGAGATAGCCAAATAGCTTGGCCCTCAGTTCGGTTGGATAAAAACGTCCGTAATACTGAATCCAACCCCCTAGGATCGGATTCAGGAGCCGGGCGATCTCCTCCAAAGGCAAAAACATCCGCCTACGCAGATGCATTTTCCTGATCCTCTCTCGCATGCGCTTAAGCGCCTGCGGACTAACCGCTGGGAGGAAGCTCGTAAAGATCTCCCCATAGCGGTTCTTGGCCATACGTGGTCGGAAGCAAAAGCCGAGAAACGTGAACTGGATCTGATCGAACTGACCACGGCGGCTGCTATCCTTGCAATAGACTACTTTGGTCTTCTCTGGATGCAGCTGTAACCCGCAGGAGGTAAATCGCTCCTGCAGGGCATCCATGAGCCGTTCAGCCTCAGCTCGGCAGTGACAGTGACAGATCACATCGTCTGCATAACGCTCAAACGGGACGCGTGGAAAACTCCGTCGCATCCATTTGTCGAACGTGTAGTGCAGAAACAGATTGGCCAGTAGCGGGCTAATGACACCGCCTTGAGGCGTGCCACTGGTCCGGGGCTGAAGGCGCCCATCCGGCAATTCCACCGGAGCCTCCAACCAGCGCCGCAGATACAGAACAACCCAGCGCTCGGACGTATGGAACTGGATGGCCCGCATCAGGAGGTCATGATCGATCGAATCGAAAAACCCCTTGATATCGAGATCCACAACCCAGTCATACTTCCAGCAGCGCTTACGGCAGCTCTCCACAGCCTGGTGGGCCGACTTGCCCGGTCTGTAGCCGTAGGAGTCCTGATCGAAGATCGGCTCCAACTGGGGCTCCAGCATCTGCTTGACCACCATCTGCGCGATGCGATCAGCCACCGTCGGAATGCCCAGAGGGCGAACTCCGCCGTTGGATTTGGGAATCTCAACACGCCGAACCGGCGGCGGGAAGTAACTCCCGGATGCCATCCGATTCCATAGCCTATAGAGATTGTTCTCCAGATCCTTGGCGAAGTCATCCAGGCTCTGACCATCCACGCCGGCCGCATTCCCATTCCGTTTCACCTGCTGATAGGCCTTCCAGACCATCGCCTTGGTGATCGGTAGCGGCCTGTCCGGGCTCATCTCCTACCTCCTGCCAATGGCAGTTGTTGAGTTGATCCGGACGGGATAACACAGCCCCTTTGCTCCAGAGCCATTACAGCTCCTTCATCACTACTACGGGCTGATCCGCCCCTGTCATGGGTCTTGGTATTCGCCCTCGTGGTTGTGGCCACTTGTGG
This sequence comes from Synechococcus sp. CBW1108, assembly GCF_015840335.1. NCBI lineage: Bacteria > Bacillati > Cyanobacteriota > Cyanophyceae > Synechococcales > Synechococcaceae > Synechococcus > Synechococcus sp. CBW1108. Next base: position 1,853,712 of record NZ_CP060395.1, on the reverse strand, counting down.
CTTTTCCTTTACACCCCATGCCAGGTTCCCACGTTCCACATCGAGGCCTGTGATGGGCTCATGCCGCCTGAACACCGGCTGCCGCGTGGACCGTAAGCAGGTAACGTCCACACTGATCCGGGTGCCGCCTACCTGCACCCGTTTTGACAGCATCTGGAAGACTTTTCGATGCGTCAGCGGCGATTCGCTGTTGCTCATCTTCCCATCACTCACCTGACAGCTCGAGGCCGCCTTTTCCCCATCGCTCACTACCGCAGCTCTTAACCGCAGCAGCATGGGGTGGTTTGGAGCCTGCCCCTGCAGGCCGGCTCCGGGAGGCCACACTCCCATCCTCGATGTAGTTGTGTCAGTGCTCATAAAGAACATTTGACTCGTGGCACAAGTAGACGCAGTCTTCCGCGAAGCGGTGGGCAACAATCCCACTGGAAAGCGGAGCTGGCAGTGGGTCATGGTCACCGCCGTGGTGACGGTATTCATCCAAGGCCTGAGTCGATCGACGGCCGCCGCCATCGAGCTGCTGGGGAACGCCTTTGGCGGGATTGTCGTGAGCGATCGCTTCTCGTCTTACAACCACCTGCCCACCCAGCAGCGCCAGCTGTGTTGGGCCCACTTAATCCGCGATCTGGTCGCCATCGCCGAACGCCCAGGCGCCAGCGCCGAATTCGGAGCAAAGCTGCTGGGCCTGCAGCAACAGCTGTTTGGCCACTGGCACAACTACAAGCAGGGAAAGATTGACTGGCCCGCCTTGCAGCAAAGCTGCCTGCCGATTCGCCAGACCTTTGAGGCCACCCTGCAGCGGGTAGTGGAGCTGGGCTACCAGCGCGGCGAGCGAACGCCTTGGGCCAGCACAGTGCGCACCTGCCAGCAGCACCAGAAGGTGACAGATGGGTTGTGGACCTTCCTGGAGAACGAGGGAATCGAGCCTGTCCCGCGTCAACCCCCTTGGCCGATTGGCGTCAATCAAGTTGGCCGGTGAGGGGAACTGATCGCCCCCCAGTTGTCGCCGGCGACAACTGGGGGGCGATGACGCTGGAGGCGACACGAAAACTGAGCCACACATCAGTCCGAGCCATTGCCAGCACTGACTTCCTCTGATCGGCACCAGGCGACAACCACGTTGGCCGGTTAGGCGCCGAGACCTCTGCTGAGCCTTGCCCTGGAGCGCACGAGCCGGCGGACCGCACAGTCCGCCGGCAGCGCGGAGCTCCCCGCCGGGGTCTGGCACCATCGGCACCAGGTTGTCGCCGGACGACAATCTCCCGGGCTGTTCTCCGCTTCTCTACGGCTGCTGTGGCTATTTGCTGCCGCTGCGCCGGCTTGCTTGGGCGCGGCGGTGGCTGTCGCCGCTGATCTCGACGATGTGGCAGTGGTGCACCAGCCGGTCCACCGCCGCCACGGTCATTGAGCTGCTGGGGAAGATCTCATCCCAGGCGGTGAACGGCTGATTGGCGGTGATCAGCAGCGATCGGCGCTCGTAGCGGTGGCAGATCAGCTCAAACAGCACGCTGCTCTCCTGTTCATCCCGCCGCACATAGCCAATGTCATCGATCAGCAGCAGCGGGTAGCGATCCAGCCGCTCCAGCGCTGCCGGCAGGTTGTATTCGGCGCGGGCCTTCTGCAGCTCCTGCACCAGGCTCGTGGCGGGATAGAAGCGGCAGGCCTGATCCAGGCCGATCTGCGCCAAGGCGATGCCGACCGCCAGGTGCGTCTTGCCCACACCGCTGGGGCCGAACAGCAGCACGTTCTCGCCCCGCTGCAGCCACTCGCTCTGGCGGCTCAAGGCCTCCAGTTCCTGCCATCGGTGCGCCTCGATCCGGCCGCCATGGTCGTAGTCCGCCAGCGCTTTGCTCCAGGGCAGCTGGGCCGCGCGCAGCAGCCGGTGCTGGCGGGCCTGCTGGCGTTGCTCCATTTCCTGCTCGCACAGGGCATAGAGAAACTGACTGGGGCTCCAGCCCTCGCCCTCAGCCTGCGAGGCGATGCTCTGCCAGTGGCAGCGGATCCATGCCAACCGCAGCTGTCGCAGCAGGATCGGCAGGGCGGCTTCCGCCGCCTGGGGCCGCGGGATGGAGGGCAAGGAGGTCGTCATAGCTCTGCAGGCTGTGTTGGGGAATGCGTTGCGGTGGGTGGGGGCGATGGGGCGGCAGCCGGAAGCGTTGCTGCAGCGCCGCCAGCGACAGCCCTTGCCGTTGATGGGCCTTCTCGAGCCAACCCAGCACTGGCTCGTAGCCCGCCAGGCGGCAGCCCACATACAGCGCCTCGACCATCAATCGGGCGGCGGCGTCACGGTCACCGCCATTGCGCAGCTGCTGCCACAGCTGCCACCAGCGCTCATCGGGGAACAGCTCCCGCTGGTAACTGCAGTGCAGCAATGCCCGGGGTTTTCGCCTGAGCGCATCGATCAGGTGCTCCAGATCGATGCTCCACGCCCGCCCATGACGCTCGACACCGCCGTGGCGCCGCTCCAGTTCGCAGGCGATCTGCCGGCCCAGAAGCAGCTGCAGCCGGTCGTGGAAGATCCGCACCGTCAGCCGCTGGTCGATCAGCCGCGGCGGCACCGAATACACGACTCTGCGTACCTCGATCGTGCTGGTGCGCCGCACCGTGAGCTGTTCAATGTCGTAGTCGGCAAAACGAAACCGCGGTAGTGGCCGCAGCGCCGCCTGCTCCTGCTCCAGCCGGATCAGGCGCGGCCTGTTGTACTGGTCAATCACCGCGGCCAGAAAAGCCTGGTATTCAGCCAGCGTCTCGAAATCACTGCTGCCGCGCAGCAGCAACGCCTGCTCGATCCGCCGTTTGAGATGGCCATGAGGACTCTCCACACGGCCGTTCTCATGCGCCACCCCCAGGTTGTTGCGGCTGTAGGCCAGGCTGTAGTGGCTGCAGAGGGCGTGATAACGGCGGGTGATGTCGGAGCTGAAACTGCCGTTGCGGTTACGGCACGCTGCTGATAACCGGTCGGTGCGCAGTTCACCTGGCACCCCGCCGCAGGCAGCCAGAGCGTTCTGCAGACCCTCGGAGAGGGCGGCAAAACTCTCGCCGCCCTGGACCACCTGCGCGTAGCTCCAGCCGCTCCAGGCCAGGCGGTAGTGGAACAGCAGATGGGGGAACACCTGGCCGGCGATCGTCACCTCCACCCCCTTGAGCTGGGTGAAGTCACAGAAGGCAATTTCGCCAGGCTCATAGCTCAAAGGGAAGATCACCTCCGGCGCCGGGCCGTGCAGTGCCTTCCACTCCCGCACCCGGCGCTGCAGGGTGCGCTGTAGCGGAATCCAGTCCACATCAGGTTTCTGCTGCTGCAGATGCTCCAGGAGCGTGATCGGCGTCAGCGCGGGTGAGCGCTGCAGCAACGGCACCAGCTCCTCCTCCCATACCCCTACCAGCGGATCGGGGCGGGTGCGGCCACGGGGCTGGTTCGCCCGCGGCTGCAGCTGATTGCATTCAATCCGGCGAGCACTGCGCACTGAGATGCCCGCCGCCGCGGCAGCAGCCTCCTGGCTGCTGCCGCCTCGTCGTTTCGTCATGAACAGATTGCGTTGGTGGCTTGTCAGTGGTGCCGGCATCACCTGGTCCCTGCGCATCGGCACCAGGGTCTCCAGCACTCACCCCACCGGCCAACGAGCTTGTCGCCGACCGGCCAACTTCATTGTCGGCGGACACGAGCCCACCAACAACGCCGCAGAGCGTGCGCTGCGCCAGTCGGTGATTCAGCGCAAGATCAGTCACGGCGTCCAATCAGCCAGCGGTGCCATCTGCCGCAGCCGCCTGCTCACAGTCACCACCACCCTTAGGCAACAGGGGCGGGATGTCTGGGAGTTCCTCGAGCAGGCCTGGATCTCCCATCACCGCGGTGGGGTGATGCCGTCACTGCTGAGCGATCCCTGAGGGCAGAAGAAAGGGTGGCACCGCATCTTTGCTCACTCAGAGATGAGCGATGAGGCGCGCATTCGCGCGGCGGCGCGTCCCGACCCCTGAATGCTTACACCGAACTAAATAACGACAGCGTTCCTGGCGCAGATTTTAAAAAACCTAGACAAATCAGCATCTCACTCCCGCATTCTCTATACGAGATCCTGCAGAAGCAGAGCATCAGGGAAGGATGCTCGCTAAGCAGTCTTGCCGCAGAGGTATTAGAGCAATTCTTAAATGAGATCAATGATTAGGCAAAACTGGTGGGCGCAAACACGAAAAGGCACAAATCCCTGCTCTCCCGCTAGCAAGCACAAAGAATATCAAGTGACTTTCCTGCAAAATCCACAAAAGTAATAAATTTATTTACTGTATCCGCCTTAGGGTTCCATTATCAGACACCGATGATCAGTTGCAGGTGAACAATTGGATTAGTGCTGGCGTTTCCACGGAGCAACCAGCGCTCAGTAGTGCCGCTTCTTAGTAGGGCACGAAAGTCGTCTGCACCAATCAAAATGCCGCTTCCTTCTGCCAGAGCAACCATCTCCTCTGCGGTCGTGCTGGCATAGAAGACCCGTTCAAACCCTGGGTCGCCATCTACCAAATGGCAGAGGTGATCCAGGGCATCCAGCAGCAGAGGCGAGGAGCATTCCACCGACGACGCTCAAGCAAGTAGAACCATCATGGGCAGAAGGGGGCATTGATTAAAAAGATGATTGAGTACAGCGTCTTGTGCTACAATCACAGAACTGAACTCCACAGAGGGTCAATCCAATGCTCAAGACATCCAGCAACGGCACTCAGGCAACAACCGCCGTCAAGTTCTCTCTTCGCCCTACTGCCGAAACCCTGGCGGATCTGTCCCGTCCCATTGACCCACGGCACCTCAAGACAAGAAAGCAAGGCACAGCAACCCTGACCTACTACCCCTGGAACACCATTGCCCGTCACCTTCACCATCGTCGGCAGTTGCCCCCAAGATTCAGATGCTTTGGGAAACATCCCTCATTCATGGGCCTGTAGACAGTTAATTTTGACAATCTTGTGGCACGTATAGCCTCCTTTAAGTCAATTAGCATGAACTGATCTTTCATCGTGCCTGCTCCATATAATGTATAATCAGGTCCGATACCAAAGCATCTCGCTTTTAGCTTATTTCTTGGCACTATTGTATCACAAACTTGTGGCGATTGTAAGAAGCTAAAGGATGGCATTGACTGCATTCGGCGCCTTGAGTTTGCATACTCTATGTGGTGTTGAATATGGTGTCGGAGTCCACCTCCACCAAAGAGAAGAGTCGTCTCTTCCCGTGTCACCACTTCGCACTGAGAGTCACAACGAAGGAGTCCCTCTCCGTTGAATTCGAATCCCCAGGGATTCCAACCTCCCGCCCCCCGGCTACAGCAGCCGTGGGGGCTGGCTGTAGCAGGGGCTGGCCCTAAGCCTGAAAGTGGCCGACCAGGGAAACCATGTAGCCAATCGTGTGGAGAACTTCGCCAGAGGTATAGACACCTAGAACGGCCTCCAGGCCGTAGCTCCCATTGCAAAGAGTGTTGACGGAACCCGTACAGGAGTTCACGCTCCAGCCCACCGTTGAAATCCCGCCCACACCATTGATGGTGATCAGGGGGGTGGACTGCTCCACAAAGAACGACTGACTTTGACCAGGCACCGCAGGCAGGGCCAGATTCAGGTTGAGCGTTTCATTGGCCCAGCCACGGCTGCCTCCCATCGAACCCTTGGCTTGGTAATCAACGACAACAACGCCAGAGAGTTGAATCAAAATACTGTTGCCCGCCCCCTGAAAGTGAAGGGAGTGGGCCGACTGGAAACGCTTTGCATCCGATGGCGCCAGTTGGTTGATGTTCATATCGGCCGCACTAGAAGCAAAATTTCACTGTTAGCCTATCAGCAGCATCAGCTATGGCCTACTTGCCCTGACCAGCTGGGCGGCAATTTCAGGCAGCAGGCGTTCATCTGCGGCGCAATCACGGCCCTCACTAAACACCACAAGCAGCATGGGAGGGCAGTTCTCCAGCTCCACGTAGGCCGCATCGTGCCTGGCCAAACTCATCCAACCAGCCTTGCTCCACAGGCTTGAGCCCGGGGGGAGTCCGGCGCCGACGAAACCATCCACCTGATTTTCCGGATCGGCCGCGCGCAGGGCCGGATCCAGGCTGCGAGCCAGCAGGGCGCGCATCCGGGCACAGGCCGGCGGCGAGAGCAACGCCGAGGCCATCACAGCCTGCAGTAACCGGGCCACCGCATCGGTGCTGAGGCGATTGCGGTTCTCCAGTTCGGAGCCATAGAAATCCCGCTCCCGGCCGTAGGGGCCATCCCCCCAGGTTTTCTGGCAAGCGTTACAGCCCTGCAATTCCGGCCAGTCGAGCTCGGCCAGCCAGCAATTCACCAGTTGACGCTGCTCCACCCACTGGGCCATGCGCCGCGGGGGCAGGGAGGGACCACTGGTGGTGCCGGTGAGCAGGTCCAGCACCAAGGCGGTGGCATCGTTACAGGAATCCCTGATCATGTCCCCCAGGGCCAGCCGCAGCTCGGGGGTGTCTGCCAGCAGATCGGCCTGCCGCCAGGCCTCCGCCGCGATCAGATAGACCAGCTTCACCACACTGGCGGGATAGCGCAGCCGGTCTCCGGCCCAGCTGGCACCCTGCACCGGCAGGGCCCAGAACTGCTGCGGGGCCAGCTGGGCTGCCCGGCCGATCAACGGCTGATCGTAACGCAGCCAGGTGATCGAGAGCTGCGAGGCCAAGCCCGAGCGGCCATCGAGCTCCAGGGCCCTCACCAGATCGGCCAGGATCTGGCCCATCGCCGGATCGGGGCTGTAGAACGCCATGAGCGCCGGTCCATGTTGTTGCGAGATTAGGAGTGGCCCCATCAGCGAGCTCCAACCCGATGCACCTGGCCAGCGGCACCCCAGCAGCGCCCGAATGGCTCAAACCCGGCACCATCTGGCGCCTCACCGCCCCGCTGAACCTCTACAGCCAGCCGACAGGAGCGGGACTGGCCACCCAGGCCTGGGAAGGCCGGCAGCTGCAGATCCTTGCTCCCACCGCAGCCGGGGGTCCTGGCCAGCGGCTGCGGGTGCGCCTGCTTGAGGACGGCTACCCCGGCTGGATTGGCAGCAGCGCCCTGCTGGGGCATGCCCTGGCCGGTCAACGGCAGCCAGGGCGAGGCCTGCACCGCTGCGCCATTCTGCAGAGACTGGAGAGGGTTTTAGCCTTCGCCAACAGCGCCCAGCACCGGCCCAATCGCTACCTCTGGGGTGGCAGCCTGGGGCCCGACTACGACTGCTCCGGCCTGGTGCAGCGCGCTTATGCCAGCGCAGGGATCTGGATCCCGCGTGACGCCTACCTGCAGGAGCGATTCTGCCAACCCGTAGGAGTGCAACCTGGCCAGAGCCAGCTGCTGCTGCCTGGTGATCTGATCTTTTTTGGCAGCCCCCAGCGCTGCAGCCATGTGGGCCTACACCTGGGCGGGGGCTCCTATCTGCACAGTTCTGGCCAGGCCCACGGCCGCAACGGGATCGGCATCGACACCATCTCTCCCCACAACCCCCACCCGGTGGCGCGCCACTATTTGGGGGAGCTGCGCGGAGCCGGGCGGGTGATGCACAGCCATGGCGGCAGCCCAATGACCGCCTAGGGTCGCCGCCAGGACACGGCAGCAAATGACCCAGCCACGGCAAAAGCCCCCGGAGCTTTCCGTGGTGGTCCCCCTCTACAACGAGGAGGAGAGTGTGAGCCAGCTGGCCGAGCAGATCCTGGCGGTAGTGCGTCCGCTTGGCCTGAATTTCGAACTGGTGCTCGTCGACGACGGCTCCAAGGACAACACCCCAAACCTGCTCAGCGGGCTCGCGGCCCAGGTTCCCGAGCTCGTAGCCGTGCTGCTGCGCCGCAACTACGGCCAGACAGCCGCCATGGCCGCAGGCTTTGACGCCAGCAGCGGGGCCGTGATCGTCACCCTCGATGGTGATCTCCAAAACGATCCAGCCGACATCCCCCTGCTGCTCAAAGAACTCAACCAAGGCTTCGACCTGGTGAGTGGCTGGCGCCACCAGCGCCAGGACGGCGCCATCAAACGTCTGCTGCCAAGCCTGATCGCCAACCGCCTGATTGCCCAGGTGACCGGCGTGCAGCTGCACGACTACGGCTGCTCCCTCAAGGCCTATCGACGGGAGGTGGTGAGTGACCTCAACCTCTACGGCGAACTACACCGTTTCCTGCCCGCCCTGGCCTTTATCGAAGGGGCCCGGATCAGTGAGGTGAAAGTAAGCCACCACCCCCGGCTCTATGGGAAAAGCAAATACGGACTGGATCGCACCTTCCGAGTGTTGATGGACCTGCTGACGGTGTGGTTCATGAAGCGCTTCCTGACCAGACCGATGCATGTGTTCGGCTTCGGAGGGCTTGCCGCCATGGGCCTGGGTGTGGTGATCGGGCTCTGGCTGGTGGGCGAAAAGCTGCTGCTGGGGGCCGACATCGGCGATCGTCCCCTACTGCTGATGGCCCTGCTTAGTTTTCTTACCGGGGTGCAGCTCTTTTGCTTCGGCCTGCTGGCCGAGCTGCAGATGCGTACTTACCACGAGAGTCAGGGACGGCCGATCTACCGGGTGCGCGCCACCCTGCGGGACACGGCCGGCGCCGGCATGGATTGAACTTTTATGTCGCCCGCGCAAGTGGGCCAAAGCAGGCTTCGGGCAGATCCCTACAGTGCTCGTGGTTGCTTATGGTCCGCACCATGACTGGAGAATTCGCTGCCGCCTGGCTGCCATCGGTGCTTGTTCCGCTTGTTGGGATCCTCGGCCCAGCCGTGGCCATGGCCCTGCTGTTCAACGTGATCGAAGCCCGCGACTGACGCGCCTCAAGCGACTCCATCGCCTTCCATCGCCGCTTCCCTACCCGCCACCATGACCGTGACTCCCGTGGCCGACCCCTGCGTCGGCAATCTGGCAACCCCTGTCAACAGCAGCTACTTCTCGCGGGCGTTTCTGAACGCTCTGCCGGCCTACCGGCCCTCCCTCTCGCCAAACCGCCGCGGGCTGGAAGTGGGCATGGCCCATGGCTTCTTCCTATATGGCCCGTTTGCAATCTGTGGTCCGCTCCGGCTCACCGAATACGCCAGCACCGCCGGGCTACTGGCCAGCATCGGCCTGGTTTCGATCCTGACAATCTGCCTTTCGATCTACGGCACCGCTGGCAACGGCCCCAACATCCAGCCTGCGGATGCCACGATCGACAATCCTCCCGCCGACCTGTTCACCAAGGCGGGCTGGGCTGAGTTTGCCAGTGGTTTCTGGCTAGGTGGCTGTGGCGGCGCCGCCTTCGCCTGGTTCCTGGCCGGCACGGCCATCGTGGCCCCACTGGTCAATATCGCCGGTGGAGTTTGGAGCGTGGGCTGAGCCCAAGGCCTCCTCCTCAACCAGCCCCGCTTCGGCGGGGCTTTTTTAATGGCGATCAGCCAGGGGAAGATAGCAATAGATCCAGCGCGAGCCCTGTTGCATGTGTGCCCGATTCAAGCCCCTGATTGGCACTCTGCTGGCCTTGGCCATTGGCGCCAGTAGCGGCCTGCTGGTTTCCTGCCGCTCGAATAAACCCAGCCAGGAATCAATCCAACCAACCCAGGAGCAACTTGCAAAGCAAATGGCAGAGCAACAGCGCCTAGCGACGCTCCGCTTGGCGGAGCGGCTCAAGAGCGAGAAAGGGGTAGCTGGCCAAAAGGGCTGGATCGACGGCCACAGGGCCACGGTGGCCTGCCTCCATGGTGAAAGGGCCCAGACCGATGGCAACGAACTGCGCTGTGAGGAGCTGGCCTACGTGCGGGAGAACTACGCCGCGGCCGCAGCGCCATAAAAAAACCCCGGCATGGGCCGGGGTTGGGTCGTCGTCCCTCAAGCAGCACAGGGGCTAGGCGGCTAGCCGAACTTGCCCGAGGTAGATGCGATCAGGAATGCCGCATAGGTGAGGATATAACCGATGGTGAAGTGGGCCAGACCCACCACACGGGCTTGAACGATCGAAAGAGCGACGGGCTTATCGCGCCAGCCCACCAGATTGGCAAGCGGGGTGCGTTGATGGGCCCAGACGATGGTTTCGATCAGCTCCTGCCAGTAACCCCTCCAGGAGATCAGGAACATGAAGCCCGTAGCCCACACCAGGTGACCAAACAGGAACATCCAGGACCAAACGGCCAGGTTGTTGCTGCCAAAGGGGTTGTAACCATTGATCAGCTGGGAGGAGTTGAGCCACAGATAATCACGGAACCAGCCCATCAGATAGGTGCTGGATTCGTTGAACTGGGCCACGTTGCCCTGCCAGATGGCAAGGTGCTTCCAGTGCCAGTAGAAGGTCACCCAACCCACCGTGTTCAGGGCCCAGAAAACCGACAGGTAGAAGGAATCCCAGGCAGAGATATCACAGGTGCCGCCACGGCCGGGGCCGTCGCAGGGGAAGGCGTAGCCGAAGTCCTTTTTATCGGGCATCAGCTTGGAACCCCGAGCATCCAGGGCACCCTTGACCAAAATCAAGGTGGTGGTGTGCAGACCCAGAGCGATGGCGTGGTGTACCAAGAAGTCACCAGGGCCAATCTGCAGGAACAGGTCGTTGCCACCATTGATGGCGTCGATCCAACCGGGCAGATAAACCGCACTGGCGGTGCTAGCTGCGGATGCGGAATTAGATAGCAACACATCCATGCCGTACATCGCCTTGCCGGAAGCGGCTTGGACGAACTGGGCAAAGACGGGTTCCACCAAGATCTGCTTCTCAGGAGTACCGAAGGCCACAACCACATCGTTGTGGACGTAGAGACCAAGGGTGTGGAAACCGAGGAACAGGGATACCCAACTCAGGTGACTGATGATGGCTTCCTTGTGCTCAAGCATCCGTGCCAACACGTTGTCCTTGTTGGCTTCAGGGTCGTAATCCCGGATGAAGAAGATCGCACCGTGGGCGAAAGCACCGCACATCAGGAAGATGGCGATGTACTGGTGATGGGTATAAAGAGCAGCCTGGGTGGTGTAATCCTTGGCGATGAACGCGTAGGACGGCATGGCATACATATGCTGTGCCACCAGACTGGTGACCACACCCAACGCTGCCAAGGCCAGACCGAGCTGGAAGTGCAGGGAGTTGTTGATGGTGTCGTAGAGACCCTTGTGACCTGCACCCAGGGCCCCACCAAAGGGGGTTCCCTTGGGCGGATTATGGGCCTCGAGAATCTCCCGGATCGAGTGACCGATCCCGAAGTTGGTGCGGTACATGTGACCGGCAATCACGAACAGACAGCCAATCGCCAGGTGGTGATGGGCGATGTCCGTGAGCCAGAGGGCTTCAGATTGGGGGTGGAAGCCACCTAGGAAGGTGAGGATCGCCGTGCCGGAGCCTTCAGCCGCTCCGAACTGCTGATAAACAGTGTCGGGATTCTGGGCGTAGACGCCCCAGTTGCCGGTGAAGAAAGGAGCCAGGCCAGCTGGATGGGGCAGTACCGAGAGGAAGTTGTCCCACCCGACGTGCTGACCGCGGGCCTCGGGAATGGCCACGTGAACCAGGTGACCAGTCCAGGCGATCGAGCTGAAGCCAAACAGCACAGCCAGGTGGTGGTTGAGCCGGGATTCAGCGTTCTTGAACCAGGCCAAAGAAGGCCTGAACTTGGGCTGGAGATGGAGCCAGCCGGCAAACAGGGCCCAGGCCGACAGGATCATCATGAAGATGGAACCCTGATACAGCTCGGCATTGGTGCGCATGCCGATCGTGTACCACCAGTGGTACAGACCGGAATAGGCAATGTTCACCGGAGAGGAGGCGCCCGCCTGGGTAAAGGCGGCAATGGCGCCCTGGCCGAAGTGGGGATCCCAGATCGCATGCGCGATGGGACGGATGTGCAGCGGATCGGCGACCCACTGCTCAAAGTTGCCCTGCCAGGCGATATGGAACAGGTTGCCCGAAACCCAGAGGCCAATGATGGCCAGATGACCGAAGTGGGTGGAGAACAGCTTTTGGTAAAGCCGCTCCTCGGTCATGCCGTCGTGGCTCTCGAAATCGTGAGCCGTGGCGATGCCGTACCAAATACGGCGGGTTGTCGGGTCCTGCGCCAGACCCTGGCTGAACGAAGGAAATTTCGTTGCCATTGGGAGAGGTCAGTAAAGGTCAGCCGACCGCGACGATGCGGGCCAGGAAGAATGCCCAGGTTGTTGCGATACCGCCCAACAGATAGTGGGCGACACCTACAGCACGACCCTGGGTGATCGAGAGAGCCCGCGGCTGAATCGCCGGAGCAACCCTCAGCTTGTTGTGAGCCCAAACGATGGACTCAATCAGCTCCTGCCAATAGCCGCGGCCACTGAACAGGAACATCAGGCTGAAGGCCCAGATGAAGTGGGCACCCAGGAACATCAGGCCATAGGCACTGGAACTGGAGCCGTAACTGTTGATCACTTGGGCTGCCTGGGCCCAGAGGAAGTCGCGCAACCAGCCGTTGATGGTGATGGCGCTCTGGGCAAAGTTGCCATTGGTGATGTGCTGGACGCTGCCGTCAGCATTGACGGTGCCCCAGACGTCGCTCTGCATCTTCCAGGAGAAGTGGAAAATGACGATCGACAGGGAGTTGTACATCCAGAACAGGCCGAGGAACACATGGTCCCAAGCCGACACCTGGCAGGTGCCGCCACGGCCAGGGCCGTCGCAGGGGAAGCGGAAGCCCAGATTCGCCTTGTCGGGGACGAGGCGGGAGCTACGCGCATACAACACACCCTTCAGCAGGATCAGCACGGTGACGTGGATCGTGAAGGCATGGATGTGGTGGACCATGAAATCGGCCGTTCCCAGGGGAATCGGACCGGCGGCCACCTTGCCTCCCACTGCAACTACGGCGCCATTGAACACCTCACTTACCCCTGCCAGGGCATTGGGTGCGGTGGTGCCAGCGGCGGCGGCGTGCAGCCCCTGGACCCACTGCGCGAAGACGGGCTTCAGGGCAATGGCGGAGTCGCTGAACATGTCCTGGGGACGGCCCAGGGCACGCATGGTGTCGTTGTGGATGTAAAGGCCGAAGCTGTGGAAGCCCAGCCAGATGCACACCCAGTTGAGGTGACTGATCAGGGCATCGCGCGCCTTGAGCACCCGGTCGAGCACGTTGTCCACGTGCTTGGCGGGGTCGTAATCGCGAATCATGGCGATGGCGGCGTGGGCGCCGGCACCAACGATCAAGAAACCGCCAATCCAGGTGTGATGGGTGAAGATCGACAGCTGGGTGGGATAGTCAATCCCGATGTAGGGATAGGGGGGCATCGCATACATGTGATGCGCCACGATGATCGTCAGGGAGCCAAGCAGCGCCAGGTTCACGGCCAGTTGGGCGTGCCAGCTGGTGGTCATGAACTCAAAGAGGCCGTCGTGGCCCTTGGGGGCGGGGAACAGCAGGGGATCACCCTTCTGGCCCTCAAGGATCTCCTTGATGCTGTGGCCGATGCCCCAGTTGGTCCGGTACATGTGACCGGCCACGATGAACAGCACCGCGATCGCCAGATGGTGATGGGCGATGTCGGTCATCCAAAGGCTGCCGGTCACAGGATTGAGCCCACCCTTGAAGGTGAGGAAATCGCTGTAAGCGGCCCAGTTTCCTGAGAAAAAGGCTGAAATGCCCGCCCCGAAACCGGGGAATATCTGGGCGATCAGATCCTGATTCAGGAATTCATGGGGCAGGGGGATGTCCCCATAGGTGGCGATGGTTTTGCCATTGAGCACCAGCGGCTGGCCGGCGTCGATGGCTTCCATCAGCGCATTGGTGGGCAGGGACACGTGCAGGAGGTGGCCTGTCCAGGAGAGGGAGCCCAAACCAAGCAGGCCAGCCAGATGGTGGTTGAGCATCGACTCAACGTTCTGGAACCATTCCAGCTTGGGAGCTGCCTTGTGGTAATGGAAGACACCGGCATTGAGCATCAGCCCAGCCATCACCAGGGCGCCGATGGCCAGGGAGAGCAGCTGGGTTTCGTTGGTGATGCCCCAGGCCCTCCAAACGTGGAAGACGCCGGAGGTGATCTGAATGCCGTGGAAGCCGGCACCCATATCGCCATTGAGGATTTCCTGGCCGAAAATGGGCCAGACCACCTGCGCCGAAGGCTTGACGTGCAGGGGATCGGTCAACCAACCGGTGTAGTTGGAAAAGCGGGCTCCATGGAAGAAGGCGCCGCTCAACCAGATGAAAATGACGGCCAAATGGCCGAAGTGAGCAGAAAAGATGTTGCGAGAGACCTCTTCGAGGTCACTCGTGTGGCTATCGAAGTCGTGAGCATTGGCGTGGAGGTTCCAAACCCAGGTGGTGGTTTTGGGACCTTTGGCAAGGCTGCGATCGAAATGGCCGGGCTTGCCGAACAATTCGAAGGTGGCCGGAACTGGGTTCCGGTCGACCATGGCCTTCGCCTTTTCCCCACGTTCTGGTGGGCTGATGGTCATCGAGACATTCCTCGAGGGACGGAGTCGAGGTGGTGGGTCCACCCCTTCGGCAAGCCGGAAGGCTTACCTGTGGGCCCCACGGACAGCCAGGGCCGAAACCCCAAGCCGCTCGTGGGCGCCAGCAGCAAAGAAGCTCGCGAAACCGCGAAACCTCTTGGCACAACTGGAGCTTTGGGCCCCAGATAGGGGACCGCTGGTCGAAGTATAGGGGTCGTTTTCGAGGAGTTTGGGTAGCAGTTACAAAGGTTCAATCCCAGTGCTTCCCAGGCCAGCACTGGGCTTTACAGAACAAAAAGAATTATCGAGATCGGGCAACTCTTGAGCAATTAATTATTCTTCAAAGCCCGGGCGCCCTCAAAGTGCTGACTGGATTAGCTGGGCAGCCTTGCCGCCACAATGGCCTCAAAATCAGCCTGAAATCCAGCGTGGGCGGAGCCAGCGCAACCAAGCCAGCCAACCGCCGCCACCCCATCCTGTGGCGCCAGGGCCTGCTGACACTCCTGTTTGTGGCGCTGTTGGTGCTGCCGGTGGGCTACGGCCCCATCTCCTGGAAGCGAGCCACCCCGCCAGCAGATGGGCTCCTGCAAGCCCAGGCCCCCTCGGGGCGCCTGCAGGAGGTAGCTCCGCCAGGGGCCGTACAACAACTTCAGGAGGCCCTGGCCCTGCTCCGCCCCCAGGTGACGATCGAGGCGCCGCGGGATGGGGCCAACCTGCCTGCCGGGCCAATCAAGCTGAGCTTGCAGGTGCGCGACTGGCCCCTGGTAGACGCCGGGGAACTGGGCCTGGGCCCCCATGTGGTGGTGCAGGTAGACGACCTGCCAGCCATTCGGCTCAGCGGCCTCGAGCTTGAGCTGCCTTCCCTGAGCCCTGGGAGCCACCGGATCACTGCCTATGCAGCAAGGCCCTGGGGAGAGGCGGTGAAAAGCCCTGGCGCCTGGAGCCAGATCAGGGTGCATCGGGTCACGGCCAATCCCCTGGCGATCCCCCAGCCTGGGACCCCCCAGCTGCTTCCAGTCAGCCCGGCGGACCTGGCCGGCTCTGAACCGCTGCTACTCGACTGGCTGCTGCTGGATGCGCCCCTCCAGGGCCTGCGGGATAACGACGGCAGCTGGCGCCTGCGGGTATCCGTCAATGGCGACAGCTTTCTGGTCGATCAGAACTCCCCCCTTTGGCTCAAGGGCTGGCAACCCGGCAGCAACAGCCTGCTGCTGGAACTGGTAGATGGACTCGGCGAACCGCTGAATCCTCCCTTCAACAGCCAAGTTAGGGAGGTGGTGCTGGACCCCTCCAAGCCAGGCTTGGGCTGGCAAAAGGGCCGGCTGGCAGAGGGTGAGCTGGCCCAGCTGCTGGGCACGGCTCCGCCAGAGCCACCGGCCCAGACCCCGGCCCAACCAGAACCTGAGTCCGAGCCAGAGCCGGAGCCAGAACCAGAACTAGAACTCGAGCCCGAACCAGTGCCCGAACTCGAGCCCGAATCTGAGCCAGAGCCCAAACCAGTTGCCGAACCAGAACCAGTGCCAGCTCCCCAAGCAGCTGTTGAACAATCCCTTCAACCAGCTGAGGCGCCATCCACCAGCCCGGGGGGATCGGCCCGCAGCCAGGTGAATCCAGACGGCTCATTGCGCAGGTCTGGCGAATGACCCCCACCCCTGCATCCCTGCCGGCGCGGGGCCTGATCTGGGGCCTGGGCTTCAGTCACGGCAGCGCGCCGATGCTGGAGCGCCTCAGCCAAGCTGGCCTGATCGATGCCCGGCTCGGGCCGACGGACAAGCCCTTGCCCCGGGAGGCTCTGGTCACCCACTGGCAATCCGCCCATGCCTTCGTGGTGGTGGGGGCCTGCGGACTGGTGACCCGGCTGATTGCCCCCCTGCTCACCGGCAAGGACAGCGATCCAGCCGTGGTGGTGGTGGACCCCCAAGGGCGATTCGCCGTCCCCCTGCTGGGCGGCCATGGAGCCGGGGCGGACCAGCTCAGCCACCGAATCGCCGCCAGCCTTGGAGGCCAGGCCGTGCTGACCGGTGCCAGTGCCGCCGCAGGTCGGCTCAGTCTCGACAGCTTCGGCAGGGGCTGGGGATGGCGGCGCGGAGCTGGCGATTGGCAGGAGCTGATGCTCGCTGCCGGCCGCGAAGGTGACCAATCCCTTCAGGTAGAGGCCCGCCATGGCAGCCCTCGCTGGCTGGGGCTGGATGCCGCAGCCCACCTCCAGGCCGGAGCCAATTCCGCCGTGGCCAAGCCAGCCATGTTCGTGGACATCCACACCGGCAGCGGCTGCAGGTGGCACCCGCCCAGCCTCTGGCTGGGCCTGGGCTGTGAACGCGATACCAGCCTGGGCCTGCTGGAGCGCCTGGTGGACCAGACCCTGGCAGGCCAGCAACTGGCTCCCCAGGCGGTGGCCGGGCTGGCCAGCATCGACCGCAAGGCCGATGAACCGGCCTTGCTTGAGCTGGCCGCGCGCCGGCACTGGCCGATGCGCTGGTTTGACGCGGCGAGCCTCGCCGCCGTGGTCGTGCCCACTCCCTCGGCAGCCGTGGCCAAGGAGATGGGAACCGCCAGCGTTGCTGAAGCCGCTGCCCAACTGGCAGCTGGCCCCGGAGCCAGGTTGCTGCTGACCAAGCAGATCGCCCACGCCCAGGGCACCGAGCGCGGGGCCGCCACCCTGGCGGTGGCCTTGGCGGAGGGCCAATGGGCTCCCCAGCGGGGCCAGCTGCATCTGGTGGGCAGTGGGCCAGGCAGCCTGGACCTGCTGACGGGCGACGCCCGCCAAACCCTCTCGGCAGCCACGGTGTGGGTGGGCTACGGGCTTTACCTCGACCTGCTCGAACCCCTGAGGAGGCCAGATCAACTGCGCTGGGATGGCCAGCTCACCGAGGAGCGAACCCGCTGCGCCCTGGCCTTGGAATTGGCCTGCCAGGGGCTCAATGTGGCCCTGGTTTCCTCCGGCGACAGCGGCATCTATGCCATGGCAGGCCTGGCCCTGGAGCTGTGGCTGGCCCAGCCGGCCGATGGCCGCCCAAGTTTTGCCGTTCACCCCGGCATCTCGGCCCTACAGCTTGCCGCCGCCAGGGCCGGCGCACCCCTGATGCACGATTTCTGCACGATCAGCCTCAGCGACCGGCTCACCCCCTGGGCCGTGATCGAGCGGCGACTCCAGGCCGCTGCGGCGGGGGATTTTGTGGTGGCCCTCTACAACCCCCGCTCCCTGGGGCGAGACTGGCAGCTGGCGAGGGCCCGGGAGCTGTTGCTGGCTGGCCGGCCCGCCTCCACCCCAGTCGTGCTCGCCCGCCAGCTGGGACGGGAGGCTGAGGCAGTGAGCCTGCACACCCTGGGGGAGCTACCGGTGGAACAGGTAGACATGCTCACCTTGGTGTTGGTTGGGAACAGCAGCAGCTATGCCAAGGATGGGCGCCTGGTGACGCCCCGCGGCTATCCGGGGGCAGAACTCAGCTGAACGCCCCAGGGGTGGCAAATGCAATCGGGATGACAGGATTCGAACCTGCGGCCCCTTCGTCCCGAACGAAGTGCGCTACCAAGCTGCGCCACATCCCGATAAAGTTACTTTAGGGGATGGGCTTCACAGCAGGAGCCTTCCTTCTTGCCCCTTCCTTCTGGATCTTCCTAAGGTTGAGCCCAGCCCTTCCCCCGGCCCTGGCTGCCGGTTGCGCGCCTTGCTCAAACCCGACTGGCTGCGCGTCAAGGCCCCCCAGTGGCAAAGGATCGGCGAGGTGGCCGACCTACTTGAGGATCTCAGGCTAAATACGGTCTGCCAGGAGGCCAGCTGCCCCAACATCGGCGAGTGCTTCGCCGGCGGCACGGCCACCTTTTTGATCATGGGGCCGGGCTGCACCCGCGCCTGCCCCTACTGCGACATCGACTTCGACAGGAGCGTGCGGGAGCTCGACCCCAGCGAGCCCGAGCGGCTGGGGGAAGCGGTGGCGCGCCTGGGCCTCAGCCACGTGGTGATCACCTCGGTCAACCGCGACGACCTGGCCGATGGCGGCGCCAGCCAGTTTGTGGCCTGCATTCAGCAGGTACGCCAGCGCTCGCCGCTCACCACGATCGAACTGCTGATTCCCGATTTCTGCGGCAACTGGGATGCCCTGGCAACCGTGATGGCAGCCGCGCCCCAGGTGCTGAACCACAACATTGAAACCGTGCCGAGGCTCTATAAAAAGGCCCGCCCCCAAGGCCTCTACGGGCGCTCGCTGGAGCTGCTGCAGCGGGTCCGGACGGGTTGGCCGCGCACCTACAGCAAGTCGGGGTTGATGGTGGGCCTGGGCGAAAGCGACGCCGAGGTGCTCGAGGTACTGGCCGATCTACGCCGCCACGCCGTGGACATCGTGACGATCGGCCAGTACCTCTCGCCGGGGCCCAAACACCTGCCCGTGGATCGCTTCGTGACCCCCGAGCAGTTCGCGGCCTTCCGCCAGCACGGCGAGGAGGCCTTGGGCTTCCTGCAAGTGATAAGCAGCCCGCTCACCCGTAGCAGTTACCACGCCAGCGAGGTGCAGCGTCTGATGCGGGAGTACCCGCGCTAGGCGATCAGGCGGGGCGCTCAGGCCACCACCGCCTGCCGCTCCGCCAGCCCCATGGCCGCCTTCTCGCTCGGGGGCACCAGCAGCTTGAAGCGTCTCTTCCAGCCATCCCAGTCGGCCAGAATCGCCGCGGCCTTGGCGCTGCCGGTGAGCTCCAGATGGGCTGCCAGCAGGGGCTTGAGCACGGCTTCCTGCTCCGGGGTGGAGAGGGGACAGATAGAGACAATCTCGGCGTTCACCCGCTCAGCCAGGCCTCCGGCTTCATCGAGGATGAAGGCCACACCTCCGGTCATGCCGGCGGCCACATTGCGGCCGGTGGAGCCCAGCACCACCACCACCCCACCGGTCATGTATTCACAGCAGTGGTCACCGGCGCCCTCCACCACGGCTGCAGCTCCGCTGTTGCGCACGCCGAAGCGCTCGCCGGAGCGGCCCAGGGCAAACAGCTCACCGCCGGTCGCGCCATAGAGGCAGGTGTTGCCCAGGATCACCTGGTTGCCGGGATCGTTGACGCCGGCTGGGGGCACCACGGTGAGGCGCCCCCCATTGAGGCCCTTACCCACGTAGTCATTGGCATCCCCCACCAGGCGCAGATTCATGCCCTGGACGCCGAAGGCTCCGAAACTCTGGCCGGCCGCTCCCTCAAAGTTGAGATCGAGCTGGCCAGCGAATCCCGTGTTGCCATGGCGGGCAGCGATCTCGCCGGAGAGCCGGGCACCCACGCTGCGGTCGGTGTTGACGATCGCCAGGCTGCGGGCAACGCGGCCGTGGCCCTCGATGGCGGCCATCAGTTCCGCATCCGCCAGCAGCTGATCTTCCAGGATCGGGCCATTGCTGTGGGCCCGATCCCCATGCTGCAACCAGGAGCGATCGGCCGCCGCTGGGATCGGAGTGATCAGGCAGGAAAGATCCAGGGTCTGGGTTTTAACAAGGGCCACGGCCCGGGGCTGCAGCAATTCACTGCGGCCGATCAGATCTTCGAGGCGTGCCACGCCGAGCACGCTCAACAGCTGGCGCACCTCCTCGGCGACAAACAGGAAGAAATTCACCACGTGCTCGGGCACGCCGGGAAAGCGCTTGCGCAGGTTTTCTTTCTGGGTAGCCACCCCTACCGGGCAATTGTTGGTGTGGCAGACGCGGGCCATGATGCAGCCCTCGGCGATCATCGCCACCGAGCCAAAACCGTATTCCTCGGCGCCCAGCAGGGCGGCAATGATCACGTCCCAGCCAGTCTTGAGGCCGCCATCGGCCCGCAGCAGCACCCGATCGCGCAACCCATTCTCGAGCAGGGAGCGATGGACCTCGGTGAGGCCCAGCTCCCAGGGACTGCCGGCGTGCTTGATCGAGCTGAGCGGCGAGGCGCCGGTGCCGCCGTCGTGGCCGGAGATCTGAATCACATCTGCGTTGGCCTTGGCCACACCGGCAGCGATCGTGCCGATGCCGATCTCGGCCACCAGCTTCACGCTCACCTTGGCGGCGGGATGCACCTGGTGCAGGTCGTGGATTAGTTGGGCCAGATCCTCAATCGAATAGATGTCGTGGTGGGGCGGCGGCGAGATCAGGGCCACGCCGGCCTTGCTGTTGCGCAGCCAGGCGATGTAGGAATCCACCTTCGGGCCCGGCAGCTGGCCGCCCTCACCCGGCTTGGCCCCCTGGGCCACCTTGATCTCCAGCTGCCGGCCACTGCGCAGATAGGCCGGCGTGACGCCAAAACGGCCCGAGGCGATCTGCTTGATCGCCGAGCAGGCCGTATCTCCGTTGCGCAGCCCTTTGATCGTGGGCAGGGTCGGCGAGTGTCCGTCGCCATCCACATCGGTGAGCGGGGCGAAACGGGCCGCATCTTCGCCGCCTTCGCCACTGTTGCTCTTGCCGCCGATGCGGTTCATCGCCACCGCCAGCACCTCGTGGGCCTCCCGGGATAGGGCCCCCAGGCTCATGCCACCGGTGCAGAAGCGGCTGCAGATGCTCGCCGCACTCTCCACCTGGTCGAGCGGCAGGGGGGCTGGGGCGGCGATGAGCTCCAGCAGATCGCGTAGCGCAGTTACCGGCCGGTTTTCCAGCAGGCTCTTGTAGGTGGAGAAGTGGTCGTACCCAGGGCCCGCCTTGACCGCCGCATGCAGGGCCTTGGCCATCTCCGGACTGTTGAGGTGGTACTCGCCACCGGTGCGGTACTGCACAAAACCCATGAACTCGAGCTTGCTGCGGTTGAGTTCGGGGAAGGCCTTGGCGTGAAAGCTCAGGGTTTCGCTCGCCAGTTCGGCCAGGCTCAGGCCCGCCACCCGGCTGGTGGTGCCCTTGAAGGCCAGTTCGATCAGGTCGGCGCCGATGCCGATGGCCTCGAAGATCTGGGCCCCGTGGTAGCTGGCCAGCAGGGAGATGCCGATCTTGGAGAGGATCTTGCGCAGGCCGTCTTCTAGGGCCTTGCGCACATTGGCCTGCACCTGATCGGGGCAGAGGGCCGGCAGCTTGCCGGTTTCGATCAGCTTCTGCACCCGAGGGTGGGCCAGCCAGTGGCGGCTGGTTTCCCAGGTGAGCCAGGGACATACGGCGCTGGCGCCAAAGCCGATCAGACAGGCCAGGTGGTGGGTGCTCCAGCACTGGGCGGTGTCAACCACCAGGGAGGTCTGGAGCCGCAGGCCCAGGTTGAGCAGGTGGTGGTGCACCGCCCCCACCGCCAGCAGGGGCGGAATCGTGGTGGTGGTGGCGTTGATGCCCCGATCCGAGAGGATCAGGATCTGCATACCGGCACGCACGGCAGCTTCGGCCTCGCTGCGCAGGCGGCTTACCGCTGTAGCCAGGCCCCCAGGCCCATCGGTGATCCCCATCAGGGTGGAGATGGTGGTGGCCGATAGGCCCTGCTGGCCCAAGGCCTCCAGCTCTGCCTCATTGAGAATCGGGCTGGCCAGGTGCAACACGGCGGCAGCCGAGGGCTCAGGCCGCAGGGCCGACCCCCGCGGGCCCAGGTGCATCTCCAGGCTCATCACCAGCTTTTCCCGCAGCGGGTCGATCGGCGGGTTGGTGACCTGGGCGAACCGCTGTTTGAAGTAGTCGTAGAGCAGGTGGGGCTTAGCGGAGAGCACCGCCAGGGGAATGTCATCCCCCATGCAGTAGGTGGGCTCCTTGGCCGCACCAGCCATGTCCTCGATAACCAGGTCAAAGTCTTCGGCGGTGAAACCGAAGGCCGTTTGCTGCTGCAGCAGCTCCAGATCGCCCAGCTGGCGCTCCTGGGTCCAGGGCTGGGGCGCCAGGCGGCGGCGATGCTCGGCCAGCCAGGCGCCATAGGGGTGGCGCGCCGCCACTTCGGCCTTGACATCCCAATTGCGCAGCAGCCGGCCCCGCTCCAAATCCACGGCCAGCATCTGGCCGGGTCCGAGCCGGCCCTTTTCAATAATGCGACTCTCCTCGAGCTCCACCACGCCGGTTTCCGAGCCCATCACCACAAAGCCGTCGTTGGTGATGCAGTAGCGGGCCGGGCGCAGGCCGTTGCGATCCAGGGTGGCCCCCACGCTGCGGCCATCGGCGAACACCAGCAGGGCCGGACCATCCCAGGGCTCCTGGGTGCAGGCGGAGTATTCATAAAAGGCCTGGATCTCTGGCCTGTCGGTGAGCTCGGGCTGGTCGCGGAAGGCCTCGGGCACCAGGGTGAGCAGGCTCTCGGTGATTGGCCGGCC
Source organism: Synechococcus sp. CBW1108 (assembly GCF_015840335.1). Classification (NCBI taxonomy): domain Bacteria; kingdom Bacillati; phylum Cyanobacteriota; class Cyanophyceae; order Synechococcales; family Synechococcaceae; genus Synechococcus; species Synechococcus sp. CBW1108. The sequence continues at coordinate 1,831,137 of NZ_CP060395.1, read as the reverse complement.
GCTGCGCACCAGCAGCTCCAGGGTGGCGTCAAGGTTGGCCGAGTCGCTGAAGGCGGCATTGACCACCGGCTTGAGATCCCTCGCCGCCTCCCCCCAGATGGCGTTGAGATCGGCCTCCGAGGCCCGGGCCCAGTTGAGATTGCCCAGCAGGGTGTTTATTTCGCCGTTGTGGCCCAGCAGGCGCATCGGCTGGGCCAGGGGCCAGCGGGGCAGGGTGTTGGTGCTGAAGCGGCGGTGATAAACCGCGAAGCTCACCGCAAAGCGTGGATCGCGCAGGTCGCCGTAGAAGGCTGCGAGCACCTGGGAGCGCACCATGGCCTTGTAGACCACCGTGCGACTGCTCAGGGAGGCGAAGTAGAGCTCGCTGGGCGAGGCGCCCCAGACGGCCCGCGCCCGGTCGCCGCAGCGGCGGCGCAGGCGAAACAGCAGGGCCTCGAGGGCATCCCCCTCCAGATCAGCCGTCAGCAGCCACTGGGCAATAGCCGGCGCGGTCTGGCGAGCCAGGGTGCCGAGCACCTCTGGGTTGAGCGGCACCTCACGCCAGCCCAGGCTGCGCAATCCCAACCGGGCAGCCTCCCCGTCGCAGAGTTCTTTGGCTTCAGCCTGTTTAAGCGGATCAGCGGGCAGAAACACCATGGCCAGCCCCCGGGAGCTGCCGCTGGCAGCCTCGGCCTGGGGCCATACGGCCTCGAGATAGGCCCATGGGATACCACACAGCACCCCCGCTCCGTCCCCGGAATCACCGTCGCCGCCGCAGCCCCCGCGGTGCTCCATGCAGTCCAGGCCGCGCAGGGCCTGGGCCAGCACCCAATGGCTGGCCTCGCCTCGGAGGCTGGCCAGGAATCCCACGCCGCAGGCATCCTTCTCCCCCGCCACAGCCTCCGGCGCAGGGCTGTCGCAATGGGGCCAAACGGGGCGAGGGGGATGAGGCATAACCCGAGTCGGTCCGGCAGTTGATCTGGAAGATCAAGGGCCGCATAAGGGCCGATCCTAGGGATTCACACCCCCCGGGGCTACTGGCCAGCGGCCAAAGACCGCTAGCGTCCAAGACGGTGGATCGGGCTGGCGATGGCTTCTGCAGCATGGCTGGCTCCCTGGCTGCTGGCCCTGCTCCTGCCGGCGGCGAGCCAGGCCCTGCCCCATGGGATGGCCCAGCCGCCCCCTCCGCCACCGCCACCCCCGCCAGAACAGCCCAGCCCAGCCCCTGAGCAGCAGGGCGGCAGCATTGCCATCAACGGCCGTCAGCAGAAAGCACGCTGGCTCTGGATCGGGCGCCCCTTTGAGCCCCCCCAACAGCTCTGGCTGCCCCTGGAGGTACTCGAAAACCAGCTGGGAATAGCTAGTCGCAGTAGCAGCGAAGGGTCGCTCGAGCTCGACTGGTTTGGCCAGGAGCTCAAGCTGCCAACCAGCGCCCAGCGGAGCCTGGAGGATGAGGTGGCGGTGGACGTGGCCCGTTTATTTCAAGCCCTTGGGGTGGATGTGCGCCAGCAGGGCAGCCAGCTGATCCTCGAGCTGGCCAGGCCCCAGCTCCTCAATGTGCGCAGCTCCACCCCGGGGCCGATTCGCCGCGTCGTGCTCGATCTGTCCGGGCCCGCAGTCAGTGGCAGGGACGCCGGCGGACTGAGCGTGGATCTGCTCAGCCGCAAAGACCAGCTCACCCAGCTCCAGGCCCTTGGCCTGAAAAGCCAGCAGGCCGGGCCCAGCTTGAGCCTCAACCCCCTATCCGGCTCCCTGACCAGGGTGTTCAGCCTGGGCAGTCCGGCGCGGCTGGTGATCGAGTGGCCGGCGCCTGAGGGCGCCAGTGGTGGCGGCAGCCGCGGGAGCGGTGAAGCCGCGCCGATCGATCCACGCCTACAGGCCCTGCTCGGCAAGGAGGTGCAGTGGGACCGGCTGGTTCGCCAGGGGGTGCGCATCAATGCGGTGCGAATCGATCCGCGCAGCTCGACTCTGCAACTGCGGCCCCTGGTTCGGCCAGGAAGCATGGAGGGGCTCAGCTCACTGGTGCAGCTCGCCAACCAGCAGCAGGCCTGGGTCGCCATCAATGGCGGCTACTTCAACCGGGTGCGTCGCCTCCCCCTGGGGGCCCTGAAGACGGACGGCCGCTGGCTCTCCGGGCCAATCCTGAACAGGGGTGTGGCGGCATGGAGCGATCGGGCCCTGCCCCGCTTTGGCCGGCTGCAACTGACGGAGTGGATCGTGGGGCCTGGCGGCCAGCGGCTGCCAGTTAGCAATGTCAACAGTGGCTATGTGCAGCGGGGCATCAGCCGCTACAACGCGGATTGGGGGCCCAGCTACCGGGCCTTGAGTGGCTCGGAAACGGGCCTGCTGCTGCAAGCAGGCAGCGTGCGTCAGCTCTTCGGCGTAGCGGAGTTGGAGGCCGGGGTGCCCCTGCGGGGCGATGACCTGCTGCTGGTGGCCCGCGGTGGCACGATCCTGCCCTGGACAACCGGTGAGCGGCTGCAGCTGGAGACCCGAGCCAGCAACGAGCTCGGCCTGGCTCCCCATGTGATCGGCGGCGGCCCCTTGCTGCTGCTGGGGGGGCAGATCGTGCTGAACGGAGCCGCTGAAAACTTCAGCGCCTCCTTCCTCAGCCAGGGGGCCCCGCGCACGGTGCTGGCCAGGGACGACCAGCAGGTGTGGTTGATCACCCTGGAAGGCACCCAGGACAGCGGCCCCTCCCTGGGGGAAACGGCCTTACTGCTGCAACAGCTGGGTCTGCGGGATGCGGTCAACCTCGACGGCGGCAGCTCCACCGGGCTTGTGCTGGGGGGCTCACTCCAGGTGAAGGGCCGAGGCGTAGCCGGTTCCGTCCACAACGGAGTAGGCCTGGTGCCCTGAGCGGGCTGCCAAAGTGGCTTCCTGGGAGTATCGATCGCCATGCCCAAGGGCCACAGCCTGCGCGTGACCGCCGCCGCCGCCGCCGAACTTGGACGCCAGGCCGCTGTGGCTGGCACCCCCGGGATGATGCACCTCGACCTGGTTGAGAGCAGTTGTGCGAGCTGGGCCATCCGGCTCCGGCCGGGCCACCTGGCGGGGAACCCCATCGCCCGGGCCGACGGCATCACCGTCTATGCCCCGGCAAACCAGCTGTCCCTGCTCACCGGCCTGAGCCTTGATTACCGGGGCGATCTCAGTGGCGGCGGCTTTCTCGTGCGCCCTGGGGAAGGGATCCAGAGTTGCGCCTGTGGAGCGGCCTTCAGCCGCGGGACTGAGGGGCGTCGGCCGATTTAATGACGGTTGACCCAGTAGGGTGACGGATTGTCGAAATCGGTCGGTTCATCCGACCATTCTTCCCCGACCAGACCCCGGTCCTCGATGCCCACTATCCAGCAGCTGATCCGAACCGAGCGCCAGAGTCTTTCCCGCAAGACGAAGTCGCCTGCCCTGCGCGCCTGCCCCGAGCGTCGGGGGGTCTGCACACGCGTGTACACATCCACGCCCAAAAAGCCAAACTCGGCCCTCCGCAAGGTGGCTCGCGTGCGACTCACCTCAGGCTTTGAGGTGACCGCCTATATCCCCGGCATCGGCCACAACCTCCAGGAGCACTCGGTGGTGCTCATCCGCGGAGGACGGGTTAAGGATCTACCCGGGGTTCGGTATCACATCATTCGGGGCACCCTTGACACCGCCGGGGTCAAGGACCGTCGCCAGTCCCGCTCCAAATACGGCGCCAAAACACCCAAAGCCTGATCCGGCCATGCCCACCTTGTGGGCTCCCTGATCCACTTCAAAAGTCCCCCCTTCCTTCCCGCCCCGGTCGACCATGTCTCGCCGCAATGCCGCCGAGAAGCGCCCAGTGCTTCCCGACCCCCAGTTCAACAGCCGTCTCGCCTCGATGATCGTGGCCCGGCTGATGAAGCATGGCAAAAAGTCCACGGCCCAGCGCATCCTCTCGGATGCCTTCTCGATGATCAACGAGCGCACCGGCACCGATCCGCTTGAACTTTTCGAAACGGCGGTGCGCAATGCCACCCCGTTGGTGGAGGTTCGGGCAAGGCGGGTCGGCGGCGCCACCTACCAGGTGCCGATGGAGGTGCGGCAGGAGCGGGGAACGGCCATGGCCCTGCGCTGGCTGGTGAACTTCTCAAGGGCCCGCAACGGCCGCAGCATGGCCCAGAAGTTGGCCGGTGAGCTCATGGATGCGGCCAACGAAGCCGGTAGCGCCGTGCGCAAGCGGGAGGAAACCCACAAAATGGCCGAGGCCAACAAGGCCTTCGCCCATTACCGCTACTAAATCGCTTCTCTATCGCTCCTACAGACCCACTCTGTAGAATAGAGCCTACGTTTTTTGACCTCTCGGAGACCTCCCTCGTGGCCCGCGCCTTTCCACTGGACCGCGTCAGAAATATCGGCATCGCCGCCCACATTGACGCGGGAAAAACCACCACTACCGAACGGATTCTTTTCTACTCCGGGGTGGTGCACAAGATGGGTGAGGTTCACGACGGTGCCGCCGTCACCGACTGGATGGAACAGGAACGGGAACGCGGCATCACGATTACGGCTGCCGCCATCTCGACCAGCTGGAAAGACAACCGGATCAATATCATTGATACCCCGGGTCACGTTGACTTCACGATTGAAGTTGAGCGTTCGATGCGGGTGCTGGATGGCGTGGTGGCAGTTTTCTGCGCCGTGGGTGGCGTTCAGCCCCAGTCGGAAACGGTCTGGCGCCAGGCCGATCGCTACAACGTGCCCAGGATCGTGTTCGTCAACAAGATGGACCGAACTGGGGCCAACTTTCTGAAGGTCTACGAGCAGATTAAAGACAGGCTCAAGGCCAATGCTGCCCCCATCCAGCTGCCGATCGGAGCTGAGGGCGACCTCAAGGGAATCATCGACCTTGTGCGCAACAAGGCAATTATCTTCACTAATGACCTGGGGACAGACATCCTTGAGGAGGAAGTCCCAGCAGACATGAAGGATGAAGTCGATAAATGGCGTCTCAAGCTGATGGAATCAGTAGCCGAATCCGAAGAAGATTTGATTGATATATTCCTCGAGAATGGTGAGCTCACCGAGGAACAGCTCGTCAAGGGAATCCGCAACGCCACCATTCACCACGGCATGGTGCCAATGGTCTGCGGCTCAGCCTTCAAAAATAAAGGAGTCCAATTGGTGCTCGACGCCGTTGTCGACTACCTGCCTGCTCCCGTGGATGTGCCACCGATCACAGGCCTGCTGCCAGATGGCACCGAATCGAATCGCCCCTGCGACGACAGCGCTCCCTTCAGCGCCCTGGCGTTCAAGGTAATGGCTGATCCCTACGGCAAGCTCACCTTCGTGCGCATGTACTCCGGGATTCTAAACAAGGGCAGCTACGTACTCAACTCCACTAAAGATAAAAAAGAGCGCATCTCCCGCCTGATCCTGCTCAAGGCAGATGATCGCGAGGAAGTAGATGAGCTTCGGGCCGGCGACCTTGGTGCGGTGCTCGGACTGAAGGACACCACCACTGGGGACACGCTTTGCGTTGAGGCCGATCCGATCATTCTCGAATCGCTCTTCATTCCCGAGCCCGTGATCTCCGTGGCCGTTGAACCCAAGACCAAGGGCGATATGGAAAAACTCTCCAAGGCCCTGCAATCTCTTTCAGAAGAAGATCCCACCTTCAGGGTCTCCACCGATCCGGAAACCAGCCAAACGGTTATTGCCGGCATGGGTGAACTACACCTGGAAATTCTGGTCGACAGAATGCTCAGGGAGTTCAAGGTTGAGGCAAATATCGGTGCTCCCCAGGTCTCCTACCGGGAAACCATTCGCTCGAGCTCGAAAGGCGAGGGCAAGTTTGCCCGTCAAACCGGTGGCAAGGGTCAGTACGGCCACGTCGTGATCGAAATGACTCCTGGGGAGCCGGGCTCTGGGTTCGAATTCGTCAACAAGATTGTTGGCGGCATCGTCCCCAAGGAATACATCGGCCCTGCCGAGGCAGGCATGAAGGAGACCTGCCAGTCTGGCGTGATTGCGGGTTTTCCCATGATCGACGTCAGGGCCACCATGATTGATGGCTCTTACCATGACGTCGATTCATCGGAAATGGCGTTTAAAATTGCCGGATCCATGGCCTTCAAAGACGCCGTCAAGAAGTGCAACCCAGTACTGCTTGAGCCGATGATGAAGGTGGAAGTCGAGATCCCCGAGGATTACCTTGGGTCGGTCATCGGCGACCTTTCTTCCAGGCGCGGCCAGGTGGAAGGGCAGTCCATCGACAACGGACAGTCCAAAGTCCAGACGAAAGTGCCCCTGGCCGAAATGTTCGGCTATGCCACCCAGCTCCGATCCATGACCCAGGGTCGGGGTATTTTCTCGATGGAGTTCAGCCATTACGAGGAAGTTCCTCGCAATGTGGCCGAAGCCATCATCTCCAAGAATCAGGGCAATTCCTGATCTTACCCCACCCTAACCCCCCGATTCTTTCTACTCATGGCACGCGAGAAGTTCGAAAGGAACAAACCCCACGTCAACATTGGCACCATTGGCCACGTTGACCACGGTAAAACCACTCTGACGGCTGCCATCACCAACGTGTTGGCATCCCAGGGCATGGCAAAGGCCCAGGCTTACGATGAAATTGATGGTGCCCCTGAAGAGAAAGAGCGGGGTATCACCATCAACACGGCCCACGTCGAGTACGAAACCGCAAAACGTCACTACGCCCACGTTGACTGCCCGGGCCACGCGGATTATGTCAAGAACATGATCACCGGCGCTGCCCAAATGGATGGCGCCATTCTGGTGGTGGCTGCCACCGACGGCCCCATGGCCCAAACCAAAGAGCACATCCTTCTCGCCAAACAGGTTGGTGTGCCAGCCTTGGTGGTGTTCCTCAATAAGAAGGACATGGTCGACGACGAGGAGATCCTCGAGCTCGTTGAACTGGAAATGCGTGAATTGCTCAGCAATTACGACTTCCCCGGCGATGACATCCCCGTAGTAGCAGGTTCTGCTCTCAAAGCACTGGAGTACATCCAGGATGGCAACAAAGCAGTCCGTGGTGCTGACGAGTGGGTCGACAAGATCCTCGATCTGATGGATGCCGTGGATGAGTCGATCCCCGAGCCAGAACGGGAAATCGACAAGCCCTTCCTGATGGCAGTTGAAGACGTGTTCTCAATCACCGGTCGTGGGACCGTGGCCACCGGCCGGATCGAGCGCGGCAAGGTCAAGGTGGGTGAGATGGTGCAAATCGTCGGCATCAAAGACACCCGTGAAACCACCGTCACCGGTGTGGAAATGTTCCGCAAGCTGCTTGACGAAGGCATGGCTGGCGACAACGTGGGCCTGCTGTTGCGCGGCGTGCAAAAAGAAGATATCGAGCGTGGCATGGTGCTTGTCAAGCCCAATTCGATCAAGCCCCACACCAAGTTTGAGGGCGAGGTTTATGTGTTGAAGAAGGAAGAAGGTGGTCGCCACACCCCATTCTTCGCTGGTTATCGCCCGCAGTTTTACATTCGCACCACCGACGTGACCGGCCAGATCACTGCCTTCACCTCCGACGACGGCGCCAATGTGGAAATGGTGATGCCCGGAGACCGGATCAAGATGACCGGAGAGCTGATCTGCCCGGTGGCTATCGAGCAGGGCATGCGCTTCGCCATTCGCGAAGGCGGCCGCACCATCGGTGCTGGCGTGGTGTCCAAGATCCTGGCCTGACCCTGAGCTAAGTTGACTGGGGTGGGCCTACGGGACCTACCCCTTTTCAGCGCACCTCGACAACCCATCCATTGCTGCCACCAGGGCCTGCTGCTCTGGGGCTAACCGAACGCCGTATCAAACATGTCCACAGCCATCGCCCAGCAGAAGATTCGGATCCGCCTGAAGGCCTTTGATCGCCGCATGCTGGATCTCTCCTGCGAAAAAATCATCGAAACCGCCGATCACACCGCCGCCACGGCAATCGGCCCCATCCCCCTGCCCACCAAGCGCAAGATTTATTGCGTGCTGCGCTCTCCTCACGTGGACAAGGATTCGAGGGAGCACTTCGAAACCCGTACCCACCGCCGCATCATTGATATTTACAGCCCCTCCGCCAAAACGATCGACGCCCTGATGAAGCTGGACCTGCCCAGCGGAGTTGACATCGAAGTCAAGCTCTGAGCCGCGTCAAGCTCTGAGCCGCACGCCCCGGCGCCTGGCAGATTTTTATAGGATGGTTAGGCACTCCTGATCAAGCCATGGGCGAACTGGCCGTGCGGGAGCTGCCGCTGTTTCCACTGCCCGATGTGGTGCTCTTCCCCCAGGAAGTGCTGCCGCTCCACATCTTCGAGCCCCGCTACAGGATGCTGCTGCGCACGGCCATGGCAGGCGACCAACGCTTCGGCGTGGTGCGCTGGGATCCCCAGACCCAGGCCATGGCAGCAGTGGGCTGCTGCGCTGAAATCCTGCACTGCCAAACCCAGGACGACGATCGCAGCAACGTTGTCACGATGGGCCAGCAGCGCTTCAGGGTTCTCGAGATCGTGCGGGAAGCGCCCTTCCGGATAGGCCTGGTGAGCTGGATCGAAGACGAGCCCGCAGCCAGCCACACCGAACTGGAGACCCTCAGCGCTGAAGTGACCCGGGCCCTGCGCGATGTGGTGGAGCTCACCGGCAAGCTGATCGGCAAGCCCACCACCTTGCCCAGCGATCTGCCGGACCTGCCCAGGGAGCTCTCCTTCTGGATCGGAGCCCACTTGGGCGGCCCGGTTGCCGACCACCAACAAGCCCTGCTGGAGATCACCGACACCAGCGAGCGGCTTCGCCAGGAATACGAGCTGCTCGACCAGACCCGCCGGCAACTGGCTGCCCGCACCGTGCTCAAGGACACCTTCCAACCCCAATAACCCTCCTGCACCGGCTCCCGGTTTGATGCTCCCTCCCAGCTGGCCCCTGGCCACAATCCTTGGTGCCGGAATCCTGGCCCTGGCGGCCGGCCTCTGGCTGAGGCAGCGGCGCCGCTACGAATCTGCAGCCAGCGTTGCCGCGGCCTACGACCGCTGGACCACCGACCGGCTGCTGGAGCGCCTCTGGGGCGACCACATCCACCTGGGCTACTACCAAAAATCAGCTCCAGGCCGCCACCAGCGCCAGGATTTCCGAGCTGCCAAAGCGGCCTTCGTGCATGAACTGGTGCGCTGGAGCGCTCTAGACCAGCTGCCGCCCGGATCAACGCTGCTGGATGTGGGCTGCGGCATCGGCGGCAGCGCCCGAATCCTGGCCCGCGACTACGGCTTCAAGGTGGTGGGGATCAGCATCAGCCCTGCCCAGATCGAACGGGCCCGCTCGCTGACCCCAGCGGGGCTGAGCTGTCGCTTTGCCGTAATGGATGCCCTGGATCTGGAGTTGCCTGACGCCAGTTTCGACGCTGTCTGGAGTGTGGAGGCCTGCCCCCACATGCCCGACAAGCAGCGCTATGCCGACGAGCTCCTGCGGGTGCTCAAACCGGGGGGCCTGCTGGCCGTGGCTGACTGGAACCGGCGCGATGGCCCCATGGGCAGGGTGGAGCGCTGGGTGATGCGCCAGTTACTGGAGCAGTGGGCCCATCCTGAATTCGCCACCATTGGCGGCCTGCAGCAGCACCTCCAGCAGAGCCCCCATGCCGCCGCAATGGCGATCGAAACCGGCGACTGGAGCCAGGCCACCCTGCCATCATGGATCGATTCCATTGCTGAGGGGGTGCGCCGGCCCGGGGCGATTCTGGGCCTGGGGCCCAAGGCCGTGCTGCAAGGCCTGCGCGAAACACCCACCATCTTGTTGATGCACTGGGCCTTTGCCACCGGGCTGATGCAGTTCGGGGTGTTCCGCGGCAGCAAGCCCAGCTAACTGAGATTGGTGATCGGATAGGCGCCGAACAGGGCCAGATGGGCGCAGAGGGGCCGCAAGCCTTCGAGGGCATGCTCGAGCGGAGCGGAGCCCTCAGGCAGCTCCAGATCCACAAAAAAGATGTATTCGCCCATCTCCCGTTTCGAAGGCCGCGACTCGATCCGGCTCATGTTGAGACCCTGCTGGGCGAAGCAGGCCAAAGCCTCCAGCAGGGCCCCAGGCTTGTTGGAGTGCATCGAGAAGGCCAGGCTGGCCATCGGGCCGTGGAGGGAGCGGGGTGCCCGACGCAGCAGCAGAAAACGGGTGCAGTTGCCCGGCACGTCATTGATCGGATAGGCCAACTCCAGCAGCCCATGCTCCCCGCCAGCCTGCTGGGAGGCGATCGCCGCCCGGAAGCGGCTGCCAGCCACCAGCCGGGCCGCCTCGGCCGTGGAGCTGGTGGGCAGCTGCAGGGCCCGGGGCAGGTGATCGGCAAGCCACTGACTGCACTGGGCCAGGGCCTGGGGGTGGGAGAGCACCTCGCTGACACCCTCGATCGGGCCACTGCCAAGCAAGGCATGGCGAATCGGCAACACCAGGGCCCGGGCCACCGTGAGATCCGGGTGTTCCCAGAGAGAGTCGAGGCAGGAGGTAACACCGCCCTCAACCGAGTTCTCAACCGGCACGACCGCCGCATCACAACTGCCGTGGGCCAGGGCCTGTACGACGGCCCGGATCCCCGAGTGGGGCACCAACTCAGGCTTGGCCACCTCCTCCAGCTCAGCCAGCTGCCGGGCCGCTTGCTCGCCATAGGTACCGACCGGGCCGAGAAAGGCAAAACGCATCGTTTGCAAAAACTGAGGAAAGGCAACCCAACCGGGCCGATAGGATCATGCCGCGCCGGCCCGCAGGCCATGCCCCTGGCCTTCAGCGCCAGTCAAGAACTTCAACTCGCCGTGAGCGACCAACCCGACCGGTTGGCCTCCTACCTAACCCAGACAGACCGGGTGGTCAGGGCTCTATTCGACCCCAGCCAACTCAAAGCCCTCGAGCCCGGCCACTACCGCTACTCCGTCACCCACCTGCAGGTGTTCAAGCTGGAGATCCATCCGGTGGTCACCCTGCGCACCAGCCTGGCAGCGGGGAAGCTGCTGCTGGAATCCAGCGAATGCGAACTGGAGGGGCTGGGCCTGGTGGATGATTTTCAGCTGACCCTGGGCTCCTGGCTCACGGCAGGAGAATCAGGGCTGGAGGGCCAGGCCACGTTGGCGGTGGCAGTGAGCCAACCCCCCCTGCTCAAACTGATTCCCGCCAAGGTGCTCGAACGCACGGGCCAGTCGCTGCTGGCTGGCATCCTGCTGGGCATCAAGGGGCGGGTGAGAGACCAGCTGATCAAGGACTTCCAGCTCTGGTGCCAGGAGCACAGGGGGCAACCCGACTCAGAAAGCTGAGCCGGTGGAGGGGCGTGGGCCCAAGGTCCTGGAGGGCCTGGCGGTGCTTGGCCGTGCCATAGCCCGCATGGCGCTCGAGGCCATAGCCCGGATAGCTCTTCGCCAGCTCGCCGATCAAGCCGTCACGGGCCTGCTTGGCCAGCACGCTGGCCGCCGCAATCGCCAGACAGTGGCTGTCGCCGCGCACCAGGGTGACCTGCTCCCCGCTCCAGCACCGCAGGGGTAACACACCATCCACCAGCAGCAGCTGGGGAGGCCGGGGCAACTTCTGAACTGCGCGAAGCATGGCCCACTCGGTCGCAACTCGAATGCCATGGCGGTCGATCTCAGCTGCCGAAGCCTGGCCCAGGGCCCAGGCTTCGGCCAGGTTTTGGATGACGGGCACCAGATCTGCGCGCCGCCGCGCAGTGAGCTTTTTGCTGTCGGTGAGGCCCACGGCAGCCAGCGGAGCGAGGCAGGGCTGGCCCAACACCACGGCGCCGGCGAAGACCGGACCAAACAGGCTGCCCCGACCCACCTCATCCACCCCGGCACTGGCGAGGGGGTCCCTGCCCTGCCAGGGATCCGTCAACATCAATCAGGTGGGGGCAGATGAGCGACGGCGGCGGCGGCGGGGCTCACCGGCTTCGTCCAGCTCGGGCTCGACAACGGCGAGGGTGGCTTTGGCAGCGGCAGGTTTGGATCCATTGCTGGCCGCCGAGCTGCGGGTGCGTCCCCGGCGGGCCGGCAGCTCCACCTCGGGAGGAGCAATACTCACAACGGTAGGAACTGAAACGGTGACCACCGTTTCGGGATGAAGCGCCTCCGGCAGGGGCGTGATCTCAACCATTGCGGGCAATTCCCGCTGGGCGTGAATCTGGACAGGGGCCTCAGCGCCCGGCTCCTCGCCGGCCTGTTCCTGGAAGACCTGTCCCTGGGAGACCTGTTCTTGGGAGGTCAGCCCAGCACCACCGCGGCCACCCCGACCGCGGCGGCGGCGGGTGCCACTTGCCGCCAGCTGTTGACGCGCCTCCTCGAGCACCAGCTCGGCATCCAAGCCAGGACGGACCACCCGCACTACGACGTTGTCACCACTAGGGGGCTGGTCAAGCAGCAGGGCCGGGTTCAGACCCATCCAGCCGAACACCAGCTCCTGATCGGCATCCATGGGAACGGCAATGATCTCCTGGTCGAAGCGACGCGGAGCAGGCTCGATGCTGGCGGGGCTGAGCGCCCGGGGAGCCTCCTCTGCGGAGGATTCAAAGGCTTCAGAGCTGGTATTTGCCTCCACCAATTCAGTGCTGCCGCGGCCCCCACGGCCCCCGCGACGGCGTCGGCCGCCGCTGGTCTCGCCAGCAGTCGCCGGGCTCGCGACTTCAGCCCGGGCCGATGCGGCTGAGCGCACCAGGCCTGCCACGCTGGCCAGGGGCTGGAGTGTGTCCATGCCAGGCAGCACGGCCACATGGCCCAGCCCACCGCAGCTAGGGCAGGCGCGACCAAACAATTCATAGATGTTCTGGCCTTGGCGCTTGCGGGTGAGCTCCACCAGACCGAGCTCGGTGAGCTGGGCGATCTGGGGCCGGGCCGAATCATCACGGGCGGCCTGGGTGAAGTGTTCAAGCAGCTGCAACTGGTCGCGGCGCGACTCCATATCGATGAAATCGATGATCACCACCCCACCGATGTTGCGCAGTTTCAACTGACGGGCGATCTCAACCGATGCCTCACAGTTGGTCCAGAGCACGGTCTCGCGGGCGTTGGCCGAGCGCGTGAAGGAGCCTGAGTTGACATCAATGACGGTGAGCGCCTCGGTGGGCTCGATGATCACGTACCCACCTGAAGGCAGATCAACTCGCGGCTTGAGGGCATCGCGAATTGCCGCATTTACTTTGAAATGCTCGAGGATTTCGGCCGATTCGCCATGGGCCTCGACAAGCACGTTGGTGTGATCCGAGCCCAGAAAGGCATTGGCCCGAGCCACTGCTTCTGGGGTATCAACCACCACCCGCACCAGATCCGGGCTATAGAGATCGCGCAGCACCCGATGGACAAAATCTTCGTCCCGGTTCAGCAGCACCGGAGGGCTGGCAGTCTCGGCGGCGGTCTGGATGCCCTCCCACTGGCGCAGCAGGGCCTCGAGATCATCAATCAGCAGCTCTTCGCTGACGGACTCAGCCTCGGTGCGGATCAGTAGCCCAGCCCCCGGGGGCTTGATCAACACACCAAGGGCCCGGAGGCGATTGCGCTCGTTATCGCCATCAATGCGGCGGGAGATATTGACACCCTGGCCGTGGGGCTGGAGCACCAGAAAGCGCCCCGGCAGAGCCAAATTGCCAGTCAGACGGGGGCCCTTGGTGCCCGTGGGCTCCTTCATCACCTGCACGAGCACCTTCTGGCGCGGTTCCAGCAACTCGGTGATGCCGGCTGCACCCTTGCGCAACCGCAAAGGGCCCAGATCGGTGACATGGATGAAGCCGTTTTTCTCGCTTTCGCCGATGTTTACAAAGGCGGCATCTATACCGGGCAAGACGTTTTCAATGGTGCCGAGATAGACATCTCCGATTTGGTAGCGGCCCTGGGCGACTACCAATTCATCTACCCGTTCATCGTTGAGAACCGCGGCAATCCGCAGTTGCTCTGCAATGACAATCTGCTGGGACATGGGATAAGGAATTTGGCCCGTCTGGGCCTACCAAGGAATAGGAAAAGGAATAGAAAAAACCGAAGGCAGCTTCAGTTGTAGTACAAACAAGCTGGACAACAAAAACAGTTGGCTGCGGCGAAGCCCCTAAATAGATGAGCGGCGGCAGGGACCGAACGCCCTGGCGAAATTGTTGCTAAAAATGCTGTTCTGAATCAGCCGCGCATCAACTGCCGCGGAACAGCTTTCAGGAATCGACTCCTTGAAAGCAGTGGGGCGAATACTGGGGCAAATATGCCCTGGGGCGGTGAAACCAATGAATCTGGCTACCGGCAGCCTTGGTGACCCGAGAAGCGTCGGGTTCAACTAGCTAATCGCCTTAATTAAAGGTTAGCACGGGCTTGAGCAGCAGGGCCCTGCGACGCAGGGTGGTGACGGTCAACGGCTGGCCGAGCAGCTCACCAAGCCAATGCTGCAGCTGCTCAGGCCTCAGGCTCCGGCCAGAGCTATCAACTGCCGCCCGCAGATCGAAAGCCGCCGGGCCATCGGGGAACAACTCTGAGATCACCAAATCCAGCAGAAAAGGCCGGCAATCGCGGCTGCGGGGTCGCCCTTTCTTATCGGTGTCCTGCCAGGCCAGGGTCTGGGCAGCCAGCAGGGCGCTACGGGCCTGCTGCCACTGCTGGGGCGTCAAAGGTGCCCCGGCCTGGGGCTGCAGCACGAAGTCCCAATGCGCCGCCTCCAGCTCCTGGGAGAGGCTCACTCCAAACACCGGCACCTGCAAGGCAGACAGCAACTGGAATTCTGCTGGCAACTGGGGCTGCAGCCGGGCCCGCACCAGCGCCGGATCTACCTGCTCGGTGAACTCCAGGTCAAGCCACTCGCCGAGACCCTCCACCCCCAAGGGCAAGGGCAGGGCGAGCTGCAACCGCGGCAAGGGGTGGAAGCCGCCGCTGAAACTCACCGGCAGGCCGGAACGGCGCAGGGCCCGCTCCAGCATCCGCAGGGTGTCTAGATGGCTGATCAGCGCCAGGGAGCCGGTTTTGGCAAAGCCAATCCGCAGCCGGTCCACCCGCTCACTGGCGGGGGCCCGCTGGGGCTTGGCCGGTGGGATGGGCAGCGGCGGGATCACCACGTTGTGGCCCAGCTCGGGCCCGCATACGCCGCAACTGCTGCAGCCGGCGAAGGAGCAATCGGGCACCACCGCCGCCGCCAGGGCCCGTTGCAGATCTTCCGCTAGCCAGCGTTTCTCGAGCCCCGAATCGATGTGGTCCCAGGGCAGGCTCTGGCGGCAGAAGGCCTCCAGAGCCGCCGCCGCCATGGCTTCAGTGGCGCTCCAGGCGCCCAGCTCCAGCTGGCGGTAGCGGCCGCCAAGGCCGGCCGCCTCGATCGCCCCGGTCCAGGCGGCATAGCTGCGCTCGGCCGATTCAAACCAGGCATCCAGGCCGGCGCCGGCGCGCCAGGCGGCCTCGATCACCGGGGCCAGCTGCCGGTCGCCGCGGCCGATGAAGTCTTCGATTGCCGAAAGCCGCACGTCGGTGAAGTTGGTCTTAAGGCCGCGCAACTGGCGCAGGGCGCCTCTGAGCAATTCCTGGCGCCGCCGGAATTCGCCGGTGCTGACGCTGTGCCACTGGAAGGGCGTGTGGGGCTTGGGCGTGAAGTTGCTGATCGTGAGGTTCAGCTCCAGCCGGCCCAGATCGCCGCACTGCCGTTGCAGGGCCTGGCATGTATCGGCGATGCCGAGCACGTCGGCATCGGTTTCCCCCGGCAGGCCGATCATGAAATAGAGCTTCAATTTGCGATAGCCGTTCTCCATCGCCGTACGCACGCCGGCCAGCAGCTCGGCGTCAGTGAGCCCCTTGTTGACGATGTCGCGCAGACGCTGGCTGCCAGCCTCCGGCGCAAAGGTGAGGCCCGCCTTGCGGGTGCCGCCCAGGATGTGGGCGATGTTCTCATCGAAGCGATCCACCCGCTGGCTGGGCAGGGTGAGGGAAACATTTTTGTCAGCAAGACGGTTGCGCAGTTCGACGCCGACGGCGGGCAGGGCCAGGTAGTCGGAGCAGCTCAGGGACAGCAGCGAAAAATCGGCGTAACCGGTGCGGCCCATACCCTCTTCCACCGCTTCGATGACGGCTTCGGGCTCCACGTCGCGGGCGGGTCGGGTGAGCATGCCGGGCTGGCAGAAGCGGCAGCCGCGGGTGCAGCCGCGGCGAATCTCCACCGTGAGCCGGTCGTGAACCGTTTCGATGTGGGGCACCAGGCCCATGGCGTAGTGGGGCATAGGCGTGGCGGTGCGCCGCTGAATCCGGGCCGGGACGCCTGGTTCGAGCGGCTCGATGCTCACCCCATCGGCGCCGGGTCCATAGAGGCTAGGCACGTATACCCCTGGCACCTGGGCCAGATCCTTCAGCAGCGCCCGGCGGCTGAGGCCGGCGGCACGGCCCTCGGCCACCACCAGGCCGATCTCGGGCAGCAGCTCCTCGCCATCGCCGAGGGCCACGAAGTCAAAGAAGGCGGCGAAGGGCTCCGGGTTGCTGGTGGCTGTGGGGCCGCCGGCAAAGATCAGCGGTGGCGAATCCGGGTGAGCCAGGGGCAGGTCGCCGCGATCGGCCGCCCGGATCGGGATGCCGGCCAGCTCCAGCATCTCGAGGATGTTGGTGCCGCCCAGTTCGTAGCTGAGCGAGAAGCCCAGGATGTCGAAGGCGGCTAAGGGCCGCCGGCTCTCAACCGCAAACAGGGGCGCGCCTCGCTCGCGCAGGCGGGCGGCCAGATCCGGCGCCGGCAGGTAGCTGCGGTCGCAGAGCTGGCCGGGAACGGCGTTGAGAATTGAATAGAGAATGATGTGGCCGCTGTTGCTTGCCCCCACCTCGTAGACCTCGGGGTAGGTGAGCGCCCAGCGCACCCCTACTTGCTTCCAATCGGCCTCCCAGTCGCGCGGCTGCACCCCCAGCTCATTGCCCAGGTAGCGGGCGGGCTTGCTGATGCCCAGATCCACCAGGGCGTCGAAGTCGACCGGCGCATCAGCCGAGGTGGCAACGGTCACAGGTGCCGACGGCAGGCAAGAGCTCAATCGTATGCAGCGCCCGCAACAGCGGCAATAACCGTGCAATTTGGCATCTATGCTGCAGAAATGCACGGTTATTTGCCCAGGCAAGCCCAGCTGGTGCTCAGCAAGGCCCTGAACCGGGCGCCGGCAGCACTGCTGCTGGGACCCCGGCAGTGCGGCAAATCAACGCTGGCGCGCCAACTACTGGCCGAGCGCGGCGATGCCGTATTGCTCGACTTGCAGGACCGGAGCGATCGAGCCCGCCTGCAGGAGCCGGAGCTGTTCTTCGAGGCCCACCGGCATGAGCTGGTGTGCCTCGACGAAATCCAGCTACTGCCAGACTTTTTCAGTCTGCTGCGCGCCGAGATCGACCGGGATCGCCGGCCCGGGCGATTCCTGCTGCTGGGCTCGGCCTCCGGCCCGCTGCTGCGCCAGAGCCAGGAAAGCCTGGCCGGCCGCATCGCCCAGGTGGAGCTCACCCCGTTTCTGCTGAGCGAAGTGGCCCCCGCCATTCGCTGGCAGCAGCTGTGGCTGCGCGGCGGCTTCCCCGAGAGCCTGCTGGCTAGCGCAGACGACGACAGCATCGACTGGCGCGAGGATTTCATCCGCACCTTCCTGGGCCGCGACATCGCCGCCCTGGAGCTCGGGCTGCCGCTGCCGTTAATGGAGCGGCTGTGGCGGTTGCTGGCCCACCTGCAGGGGCAAACCCTCAATGCCAGCCGGCTAGCGGGCCTGCTGGATCTCAGCAGCGCCCGGTTGCAGAAGCTGCTGGCGGCGCTGGAGCACACCTTCATGCTGCGGCGGCTACCGCCGCTGGAGGCCAACCTGAGCAAGAGGCTGGTGCGCTCGCCCAAGCTCTACCTGCGCGACAGCGGCCTGCTGCACAACCTGCTCGGCATCGAGAGCTACGACGATCTGCTGGCCCACCCGCAGGCCGGTGAGAGCTGGGAGGGTTTCGTGATCGAGCAGCTGATCGCCGCCCATCCGCGCTGGCGTCCCCATTTCCTGCGCACCGGCCACGGCGCCGAACTCGACCTGGTGCTGGAGCGGGGCCAGCGCCGGCGGGTCTATGAAATCAAGCTCTCCAAGGCACCGAAGCTCTCCCGGGGCTTCCATGAGCTGGTGGAGCAGCTTCAACCGGAGCAGGCCTCACTGATCGCCCCGGTGGAAACGAGCTTCGAGATTCGCCCGGGCATCTGGGTGCAACCGCCCCTGGAGGCTGGCGGCAGCGAGCTCAGAGCTGCTGCACCGCGGGGGTAAGCGCCAGCTCACCGGCCTTGGCCGCGAAGGCGCGATCGAAGCTGACCAGGGCCGCGCAGCCCTCACTGCGCAGCAGATGCAGGGCATCGGCGAAATCCAGGCCCTGGCCATAGGCCTCAAGGGCCTGCAACACCTGCTCCTCCTGCTCCAGATGCAGATGGCGGATCGCGATCAAGCCGCGGAATGCACCGATGATCGCCTCCCGGGGCAGTTGGTAGGCGCCGCGCAGCACCCATTCCAGCTCCAACACCACGGTGATCGGCACGAAACAGGCTGAGCTGTCATCGATCAGATCGGCCACGCGACGGGCCTGCTCAGGGTCGTCATTGGTGAGCAGGCGCACCAGCAGGTTGGTGTCGAGGGCCACCGGCAGGCTCATCGCGATCCCTTGGCGGCATAGAGCGCCGGATCCATGCGCTCGAGCGGCACAGGCTCACCCCCATAGCGCGCCGCACCAATCACCGCATAGGCACTCGACGATTTAGCCGGCCCCTGGGGCACCAGATGCAGGCCATCGGACTCCAGGCTCAGAGCCAGGCGATCGCCGGCGCGCAGCCCGAGCAGCTGGCGCAGCCGGGCTGGAATCACCAGCTGGCCCTTGGAGGAGAGGGTGAGAAGAGCATCCACGAGAGCGACCACAGGCCTGCTTACCAGCGTAAGCCAAATCCGCCGCGTAGGACAATCGCCCAACCACTCACCGGGCCCGGCGGCGGCCCACCCCGCGCACCATGGTTCAGGTCAACGGCAACTACCTCAAGCTCAAGGCTGGCTACCTGTTTCCCGAGATCGCCCGGCGGGTGAAGGCCTTCAGCGAGGCCAACCCTGAGGCGCCGATCATCCGCCTGGGCATCGGTGACGTCACCGAGCCGCTGCCAGAAGCCTGCCGCAACGCCATGAAGGCGGCCATCGATGAGATGGGCAACCGCGAAGGCTTCCGCGGCTATGGCCCTGAGCAGGGATATCTCTGGCTGCGGGAGGCGATTGCGAAACACGATTTCCAGGCCCGCGGCTGCCAGATCAGCGCCGAGGAGATCTTCGTCTCCGATGGCAGCAAGTGCGACAGCGCCAACATCCTCGACATCCTGGGGCCGGACAACCGCATCGCCGTGACCGACCCGGTGTATCCAGTGTATGTAGACAGCAACGTGATGGCGGGGCGCACCGGCGACGCCGATGACGGCGGCCAGTACGGCGGCCTCACCTACCTGCCAATAAATGCGCAGAACGGCTTCACCGCCGAGATCCCGACCGAGAAGGTGGATCTGATCTACCTCTGCTTCCCCAACAACCCCACCGGCGCGGTAGCCACCAAGGCGCAGCTGCAAGCCTGGGTCGATTACGCCCGCGCCAACGGCGCCCTGATCCTGTTCGATGCCGCCTACGAGGCCTTCATCCAGGACCCCGAGCTGCCCCACTCGATCTATGAGATCGAGGGCGCCCGCGAGTGCGCGATCGAATTCCGCTCCTTTTCCAAGAACGCCGGTTTCACCGGCACCCGCTGCGCCCTCACCGTGGTGCCCCGGGGCCTGATGGGCACAGCCGCGAATGGCGAATCCGTGGAGCTGTGGGCACTGTGGAACCGGCGCCAGTGCACCAAGTTCAATGGCGTGAGCTACATCGTGCAGCGCGGCGCCGAAGCCGTGTACTCCCCCGAGGGCCAGGCCCAGGTGGAGGCTCTGGTTGCCTTTTACATGGAGAACGCCGCGATCATCCGCCGCGAACTGAGCGCCGCCGGCCTGGCGGTGTATGGCGGTGAGCAGGCGCCCTATGTGTGGATCAAGACCCCTGAGGGCGTGGATTCCTGGGGCTTCTTCGACCTGCTGCTGGGTCAGGCCCACGTGGTGGGCACCCCCGGCAGCGGCTTCGGCGCCGCCGGCGAGGGCTACTTCCGACTCTCAGCTTTCAACAGCCGGCAGGATGTGGAGGAAGCCATGGGGCGGATTCAGGGGGCACTGAAGGGCTGAGGCTCCAGGCAGCCTGAAATGCAAAGGTGTGGCGTTTCCCTGATTTGGGTGAGCCAGACCTCAGCTCGCCTGTTCGTTTTGTGGAGGACCCGCCAGCTCGGTAGCTGTGTAGGCGAGGAATCGCCGGTGGAGGGGGCTTGGCTCGAGGAGGAAAAGAGCTCCTGCTCGAAGCGCGCGAATCTGGCGTTGCTCTCCTGCAGCAGCTTCAAGCGCTTTTCGCTTTCGAGCGATTCGATCCTCGGCTGCTTGGTTCGCTGCTCGATGTCGTAAACAGGACGCCAATTGAACATTGCTAGCAAGCGCCGCCAGGGCGGCAAGTCAGCCATAAGCCCTCTCCCCAGGCTCAGCCCTTGCCTACCATGGGATCTGGATACGTGCCGGCGCTCCCGGCATTCACGGGAAGCCGGTCACAGTTTGCCTTTTTCCTTAAGTTGACGGTCATGGTCAAGCCTCACCACATTTGCGCCGCCAGCAGAAACCCCGTCTTCGCCACCCAGAGCCCCGGCCGCGAAAGCGGCGGGGCAGCCGTGATGGAGAAGGCCCCGGAGCGGGTGCGCAAGCCCTCACCCCGCTACAAGGTGCTGCTCCACAACGATCCGGTCAACTCGATGGAATTCGTGGTGACCACCCTGCGCCAGGTGGTGCCCTCACTCAGTGAGCAGGACGCCATTGCGGTGATGCTGGAAGCCCACAACACCGGCGTAGGCCTGGTGATTGTCTGTGATCTGGAGCCCGCCGAGTTTTACTGCGAATCGCTGAAGGCCAAAGGCCTCAGCAGCAGCCTCGAGCCGGAAAGCTGATGGAGCAGCCCGCTGCGGCAGCTAAGGCGGCAGTCAACCCAGAAGTGAGGCCCCACTGGTGGGGCACTTTGTTTTACGTGCCCCTGCTCTACCTGGCCGGCTGGCTGCTAGCCCGTCCCCTAGCCCTGGTGACCCCCAGCTGGCGCCCAGACCAGGTGGATCTGGCGGGCCTGGTGGTGGCCCTGATCCTGCTGCTGACCAGCCTGCCCCTGAGGCTGAAACGGGTTTGGCAGGAGAGCCATCCCTGGCAGCGCCTGGGATTGGCTGTGCCAGGTGCCCTGGCCCTGCGCAGCGGGGTGCGGGGCCTGCTCAAGGCCTTGCTGTTACTGGCCCTGGTGGGCGCAGACTTGATGCTGGCGGGGCAAGCCCAATGGCTAGGCGAGCTCAATGGCGCCCTGCTACTGAATGGCCTGCTGCTGCTGGTCGGGGTGGGATTTGCCGAAGAGCTGCTGTTTCGCGGCTGGCTATGGGGTGAGCTTGAACTGCAATTCGGCCCCCGCAGGGCACTGCTTTTGCAGGCCCTGATCTTTGCCCTGCTGCACCCCTGGTATCGGGCCCCAGGGCTCGAGGGCCTGGGGCTGCTGGGGGGATTATTCCTGCTGGGTCTGGTGCTGGCCCTGCAGCGGCGTGCCGACGCTGGCAGCCTGTGGGGAGCGATTGGCCTCCATGGCGGCCTGGTGGGGGGTTGGTTTCTGGTGCAAAAGGGCCTGCTCCAGATCTCCCAAGCGGCTCCGGCCTGGTGGGTGGGGCCTGGTGGCAGCGACATCAACCCAATCGGTGGCCTGATCGGCTGGATCGGCCTAGGCGCCCTGCTCTGGGTGCGTCGCCGCTGGTGGAACGGCGCTAACGGGTCGCCGTAGCCAGGGCTTTGCGCCCCTCCACCGGCGCATGCAAGGCCTCCTCCAAGGGGGCGAGCCCGTAGTCGCGCTCGAGCAAATCCATCACCGTGCGACCAAAGTCGCCCGGGTTGCGCTCAAAGGCCTCCAGGCAGATGCGACCGAAGGTGCTGCCCATCGGCTCGGGGTTCCAGAGCAGCTGGCGGGCCGTCCAAGGCATCATGCTCATCGGGTTGTAGCCAGGCTTGATCAGGCCCTGGTCAAAGCCGTACTGCTCCAGGTGGGTATGGGGCTGCAGGCCGATGAAGAAGATCGCCGGCTCCACCTTGTCTGCTCCGAAGATGCGCTCCAGCTCCCGGTGGTAGGCCACTGTCTGGCGGATTGTTTCGGGCCGCTCGTCGATCACGTTGAAGGAGTAGTTCACCGAGACGTGCTCACGGAACCCTGCCCGGGCCAGCAGGCGGCAGTTTTCGAGCACCGTGCGCAGGTTGTACCCCATGCGCATCTTGCGCACGAGTTCCTGGGAGCCCGAAGTGATGCCGATCTCGAAGTAGTCCATACCGGTGGCCACCATCAGCTCCGCCAGCTCGGCATCGAGGTTGTCGGCGCGGATGTAGGCGGCCCAGCGGATGTCACTCCAGCCCTGGGCCTGGATCGCCCGCAGCAACTCCTTGGCATCCTCGATGTAGCGCCGGGCCGGGATGAACTGGGCATCGGTGAACCAGAAGCCGCGCACCCCCTTGGCATAGAGCTGGCCCATCTCGGCGATCACCTCCGCCACCGGGTTCACCCGCACCTGCTTCCCTTCCACCACCGTGTAGACGCAGTAACAGCAGTTGTGGGGACAGCCCCGCTTGGTCTGCACGCCCACGTAGAAGTCGCCGCCATCGAGATACCAGTCGAGCTGGGGCCAGATCTCGGCGATGTAGGTGTAATTGCAGGCGGTTTTCTCCATACCGCCGGGCTGCTCATGGATCAGGCCGGGCCGGGGCTCCTCGCCGGCGATGAAGCAACGCTCCGCCGCCAAGGATTCGCCACGAATCAACTTCTCGAGCAGGGGTTCCCCTTCCCCCACCGACACCACCGTGCCCTTGGGCAGCTGGCGGCCCAGCTGCTCATAGAAGACACTCACCGCTCCACCCCCGAGCACGGCGGTGGCCTGGGGCTCGAAGCGGCGGGCCCGGCGCAGCCCCCGGCGCACCAGGGCCAGGTTGCGCCACAGCTCCCCATAGAAAGAGGCCATCAAGCGCAGGCCACCGAAGGCCCCACGCAGGCGCCGCAATGGATTGCGCGCATAGAACACCTCAAAGGAGTTCTGCAGAGGATTGCCGCCGCGACCATCCACCGGCGCATAGATCTGGATGTCGCGCCAGGAGAAGACCAGCAAGGTGGGCCGAAATGAGGTGATCACCTGCAACAGCACCCGCTCCACATCCAGCACGGGCACGGCCGCCAGATCCAGGATCCGCTGGCCCAGCTGGGGGAACTGTTTGTGCAGGTGATCGGCCAGATAGATCGGCCCGATCGGGAAGATGGGATTGCAGGGCAGCCTCACCAGCAGCACCCGGTGGTTGCTTGTGGTGCTCACAGCAGTCGGCCACCAGGGCCCCTAGGGCCGAGACGCTAACAACCGGGCCTCGACGCGGCGGGCCTGAAGCTGCAGTGCCGCAGGTAAAAAACGCAACCAGGCGCCGTGCACACAGAGCCGGGGCACCAGGTCAATCCCGGCGCGCCCCAGCACCGCTGCCAGCCGAGCCTCGCTGGGCTGGGGGTAGGCCGGATTGATGACATCTATGCAGTCGAGGCCCCCGAGATCGTCGATGCCGGCCTCAAGGGCCGCAGGCAAGGTATCCAGGGGCCAGAGGTTCGGCGGCATCTGCAAATGCACCTCCGCAGGCAGGATCCTGCGGGCCTCAGCGATGGTGCCCAGCAGGTCGGCCTGTTCGGCCTGGCTGAGCCGCTGGCTCTGGCACCCATCGGGGCGGAAGGGCTGCAGGATCACCTCCTGCAGGTGGCCCCAGCGGCTCTGCAACTGGGCCAGCAGCTCCAGGGCGGCGCGGCGCTCGGCAGTGGTCTCCCCCACGCCGAGCAACAGCCCGGTGGTGAAGGGAATCCCCAACCGGCCAGCCTGCTCCAGCTGGGCCAGCCGCAGCTCAAGTCGCTTGCTGGGGGCATGGGCATGGAGGGCGGCGTAGGCCGGGCCGAGCCCCTCCAGCATCAGCCCCATCGAGCCGTTCAGCCGTGCCAGGGCAGCCATCTCCCGTAGCGCCAGGGGGCCGGCGTTGGTGTGGGGCAGTCGCCCCTGGGCCCAGGCCAGCCGGCAGAGGGCGAGCAGCCGCTGCAACCAGGCCCGCCGCTGGGAAGCCGCCGGGGCCACCTCCCCGCTGAGCAGCAATACCTCCGCCGCAGTTGGCCGGCTGGCCAGCAGGGCCCGGGCCTGGTCGTCCCTGAGGGCATCGGCCAGGGGGTTGGCGGGATCGGAAGGCCGGCGAAAACTGCAGTAGCCGCAAGCGTTGAAACAACTGCGGGTGGGCACCAGGGTGACGCTGGGGCTCCAGGTGACCCGCCCCCGCCGGGGCGGCACATCAGCGCAGCTGATCAGTGCCATAAGCAGCCCTGGGGCGCCCAGGTCGAGGCATTCTCACTTAGAGCGCAATCTTCCGTTACATTTGCGAGCGACGGGATTCCGTCCGGCGGTTTCCGCTTCGGCTGCCTCGGCAGACCGGATTCCCGCCTTCCATACCCGTTCCCTCGGAACACTCTCTTCTCGTTCTCATGACAACCACTATTCAGCAGCGCCAAGGCGCTTCTGCGTGGAACCAGTTTTGCGACTGGGTCACCTCCACCAACAACCGCCTCTACGTGGGCTGGTTCGGTGTGCTGATGATCCCCTGCCTGCTGGCTGCCACCATCTGCTTCATCGTGGCCTTCATCGCCGCACCCCCTGTCGACATCGACGGCATCCGTGAGCCCGTAGCTGGCTCCCTGATGTATGGCAACAACATCATCTCCGGTGCCGTTGTGCCCTCCAGCAACGCCATCGGCCTGCACTTCTACCCCATCTGGGAAGCCGCCAGCCTCGATGAGTGGCTGTACAACGGTGGGCCTTTCCAGCTGGTGGTCTTCCACTTCCTGATCGGCATCTACGCCTACATGGGACGCGAGTGGGAGCTTTCCTACCGCTTGGGCATGCGCCCCTGGATCTGCGTTGCCTACAGCGCCCCTGTGGCAGCAGCGTCTGCTGTGTTCCTGGTGTATCCCTTCGGTCAGGGCTCCTTCTCGGATGCCATGCCCCTGGGTATCTCCGGCACCTTCAACTACATGTTGGTGTTCCAGGCTGAGCACAACATCCTGATGCACCCCTTCCACATGCTGGGTGTGGCAGGTGTCTTCGGTGGCAGTCTGTTCTCCGCCATGCACGGTTCGCTGGTTACCTCCTCGCTGGTGCGTGAAACCACCGAGAGCGAGAGCCAGAACTACGGCTACAAGTTTGGCCAAGAGGAAGAGACCTACAACATCGTGGCTGCCCACGGTTACTTCGGTCGCCTGATCTTCCAATACGCCTCGTTCAACAACAGCCGCAGCCTCCACTTCTTCCTGGCTGCCTGGCCCGTGGTTGGCATCTGGTTCACCGCCCTGGGCGTGAGCACGATGGCCTTCAACCTGAACGGTTTCAACTTCAATCAGTCGATCCTCGACGGCCAAGGCCGTGTGGTGAACACCTGGGCAGACGTGCTGAACCGCGCTGGTCTGGGTATGGAAGTGATGCACGAGCGCAACGCTCACAACTTCCCGCTTGACCTGGCTGCTGCCACCGCCACCCCCGTGGCACTGACCGCACCTGCAATCGGCTAAGGCTTAACAGCCCGGCTAACGCCAACCAATAAACGGAATCCCCCCGGCCCCCTCGCAAGAGGGGGCTTTTTTATTGGCGGCCCGCCAGGGTGCATAGGGTGAGGATGCAACCGGGCCGAAGCGGCGTGCGATGTGTTTCTCAGCCGCCGCCAGTTTCAGCAGTTCAGCCCTGCTGGTGCCACTGGGCATCACCGCCGTGGCCCGCTCATGGCGAGACCATCGCCCTGAACTGCTGCCCCTGGCTCTGATGCCGGTGCTTTTTGGCCTGCAGCAGGGCCTAGAAGGGGTGGTGTGGCTTGGACTCCACCATGGGCCTGCAGCCCCCCTGCTCAAGGGTGGGGCCCTGGCCTATCAGTTCTTTGCCCTGGCCTTTTGGCCGATCTGGATTCCTTACGTGGCCTTAAGCCTCTGGCCCCAGCAGCGGCACTGGCCTGGCCGGCCGTTGCTGGGGACGCTGCAGGGGGCGGGGCTGGTGCTGGGGATAGGGCTCTGGTTGCCCCTGCTGTTGCAGCCAACCCGGATTGAACCGGTGGTGCTGAAAGGGTCGATCGACTACGGCCTAACGCTGCTGATGAGCGGCGGTCTGGCGGAATCGATTCGCTACCTCTATGCCGCTGTGATCGGCCTACCCTTACTGTTGCTCCCCTACGCCTGGCTGCGTAGCTTCGGGGTAGCTCTGCTGGCCAGCGGCCTGGTGGCGGAATGGGCCTACCGTCAGGCGTTCCTCTCGGTGTGGTGTTATTTGAGCGCCGTGCTGTCTGTGCTGATTGTGTGGATCATCTACACCAAAAGGCTCCCCACCAAGGGACAGGCGAAAGCCGCTTCCTAACCTGACAAAAGCCACTGACAACAGCCAAGGTTTCCCATGGGCAGCAGCTTCGGCGAGCTATTTCGCATCACCACCTTCGGCGAGTCCCACGGCGGGGGCGTGGGCGTGGTCGTAGATGGCTGCCCGCCGCGACTCCCACTCAATCTGGAGGCGATTCAAGCCGAGCTCGATCGACGCAAGCCCGGCCAGAGCAAAATCACCACCCCCCGCAAAGAAGACGATCGGGTTGAGATTCTCAGCGGACTGCTGGATGGCCTGACCCTGGGCACCCCGATCGCGATGCTGGTGCGCAACAGGGACCAGCGCCCCCAGGATTACCGGGAAATGGAGGTTGCCTACCGCCCCTCCCACGCCGATGCCACCTACCAGGCCAAATACGGCATCCAGGCCCGCAGTGGCGGAGGCCGTGCCTCCGCAAGGGAAACGATTGGCCGGGTGGCCGCCGGTGCCATCGCCAAGCAGCTGCTGGCCAGGGCCCAGGGCACCGAGGTGCTCGCCTGGGTGCAGCGGATCCACAACATCGAAGCAACGATCGACCCTGAGCAAGTTTCGCTGGCTGAGGTGGAGGCAAACATCGTGCGCTGTCCCGATGGGGCAGCCGCCGAGCGCATGATCGAGCGCATTGAGGCGATCGGCCGGGAGGGCGATTCCTGCGGCGGCGTGATCGAATGCATCGTGCGCAAGCCACCAATCGGGCTGGGCATGCCGGTTTTCGACAAGCTGGAGGCGGATTTGGCCAAGGCGGTGATGTCGCTGCCGGCAACAAAGGGATTCGAGATCGGTTCCGGCTTCACCGGCACCCTGCTCAAGGGCAGCGAGCACAACGACGCCTTTCTGCCTACGGCTGATGGACGCCTGCACACAGCCACCAACAACTCAGGCGGCATCCAGGGCGGCATCAGCAACGGCGAGCCGATCGTGATTCGCGTCGCCTTCAAGCCCACCGCCACGATCCGCAAGGCCCAGCAGACCATCAACGAGCGGGGTGAAGCCACCACCCTCGAAGCCAAGGGCAGGCACGACCCCTGCGTGCTGCCGCGGGCGGTGCCGATGGTGGAAGCGATGGTGGCCCTGGTGCTGGCCGATCACCTGCTGCGCCAGCAGGGCCAGTGCAGCCTCTGGTGATGGGGGAGCGGCAACCCAGGGAAAGCGGTTCCTCCTTCCAGCTGGATAAGGAGACGGCTCTTGCGAGTGCTGTCCGCGTCGGCAGCCAGCTCGAGCACCACCTCGGGATTGGGGCCTATCCCCTGCGAAGGAGTGCCTTTTGATGCCTCCTGAGCGAGCGGGGCGATAATGGAGCTGGCGCATGGGGCTTGGCGCATGATCACGGCTGGGGCCAGCGAACGCGGTCGCAGTGAATCCGCTGTAGATGGTCTGCCGAGGTTCGGCGGCAGGATTGAGAGCGACAACCTGCCAGCTCTGCTGAGGCCCGAACTGCTGCCGGCCCTGGAAACCCTGGTGCTGCGGGTCCGCCCGAAGGGTCTCTGGCTGTTCGGTAGCTGGGCGCGGGGCACGGCCAGCCGTCGCTCGGATATCGATCTGCTGGTGATGGGCCTCGAGCACTGCCGGCTTCTCGATGCGTACGACGCCGTGCTGGAGGCGCTGCAGCACTGCCGGCTGCCACTGCAGCCACTGGTGGCGACGCCCCAGCTGCTGGCTCGTCATGCGGATGCCCCGTTCTGGCGCACGCTGCGGGCCGAAGCGATCCCGCTGCTCATGGGCAGCCGCTTCCCATGAGCCAGGAAAGCGCCCGCCACCGGGCCAGCCTCTGGCTGCGTCAGGCCCAGGATGATCTGCGGGCGGCTCGCCTTCTCCAGGAGGGAGGCCAAGCGGCCCAGGCCTGCTTTCTTGCCCAGCAGGTGGGTGAGAAGGCCATCAAGGCGTTGCTGGCGGCCGACGACCGTGACCTGCGCAGCCATTCGCTGAAGGCTCTGTTGCACGAGCTGGATCAGGCTCACGCTCAACACTGGCAACGCCAGGCCCGGGTGCTGGACAAGCTCTATGCCCCCACCCGCTACCCGGATGCTCTGGGTGATGAGCTGCCTGCCGAGGTGTTCGGGCCCGAAGATGGCGCATCCGCCCTACTGGCGGCGGAAGAACTGCTCGAATGGGCCTCGGATCAACTGCAGTGACCACGTTGCAGCGCAGGCTGATGACGAAGCTGGAGGCATGAACCGCTCGGGAAAGATGGCAGACAGATACCAATCAAGGTGTGGGTTCTGGGGTGAATGGTCTACCAGCAGGGCAACGGCTTCCTGGGAGGCCCAGGCCCTCTGGCTTGACCAGCTCTGAGTTCGACGCCCATCCCGATCCTTGGGCAGCAGCACCGAGCAGCCGGTTCCCACGGAGCACTCGGCAGTGACACCGAATCGCAGGGCTCCCGAACGGTCCTTGGCGTTGAAGCAGCCGGACACCTGGGGTGACACGGGGCAACCCGCTGGCTGGTCGCAGGCGCGAAGGCAGCGGAAGCCGACCTCATGCTTGATGCCAAGGCCCTGGATGGACAGATCCCAGGGCTACCGGGCGATGATTGCCGTCGGCCCACCCCCCAGAAGCATGGCGCCGAATTGAGCCAGGAAGCGACGTCGGGCGCGTCAGCGCCTGGAGAGGGAAGAGCTCAGCGTAGGTGGGGTGGACCGAGAAACTAAAGAATCCCATAAGGCTATTTGTAGTCTCTGCTACACCTTGATCCAAGTGCTCGGAGACAGAGTATTGATGATCCTTTAGTCCCAGAAGTGTTAAGAATGAATGCTTTTTGGTCGCGTCTCCCCGGAAAGGTAGCTGGTGCTGCAGTCGGCGCAGTCGTAGCCGGGTTGGTGCTATCCGATAGCAAGGCCCATGCGCTGATTGTGAACGTGACAGTGGGTGGCAAGGATTATGATGTTTCTACTTTCAATGGCTCGTGGTTTCTTAATCCCGGGCCCGGGGTCGATATGCCCTGGTGGGGTTTGTCACCGACGCCGATCGGCGCGATCGCGTTTGCATCGGCCGTCGGCGCCCAGTTGGGCTTGGCGTCGGTGCCGGTAACTGGGCTATCCGGAGGGACTGGCCCCCTTTTTGCGTTCGGTACATCGTATAACGTCGCGAGTCCGTTGACCGTCGACATCGACTATGCCTTCTACTCTACAACCTACCCAACGGGACGGCTGTTTACCAACCGTCTAACTTGTTACTTGACTCCAACGGGTGGGTGTTTTAATTCTACCAATGCGGTGGGTGTTGCTACCGGGCCGGGGGGCGTGACCTGGGCCCGAGCCACCTTAGTCCCAGCCGCCAGTTCTGCCAACGTTCCGGGCCCCCTTCCGGCCGTTGGCCTCGCTGTTGCCTTCGGCTTCAGCCGCAAGCTCAGGAAGCGCATCAAGGCCAGCGCCAGCAACCCTCCCAGCGCCTCCGCCGAAGCCTGAGTCGATACCTGGCACCGTATGGGTGTTTGCAGTGCACATTGCGCGCCGCCTCACACGGCTTCCAGGGTCTGGCTGGCCTCAGGAGTGAGATTTTGACGATTCGCGATCAACGCGATCATTCGGCCATGGCATTTGAGAGCTGTTATGGCAGCAGTTTCGTGCTCAGTTCCTTGCTCAGCGCACGTTCGTCGCGTTCATCGTTGATGCCTACCCATCTGTTGATGTCTGCCCATCTGTAGTCAGTAGTCAACGATCACGCCGACGTTTCCAGTCCGTTTTGCCTCGGGCCATTGGTCCGCCTGAATCTCTCCGCGAGCTGCTGCCATTCCTGCGGCAGCGGCGCCTCAGCCCCGCCGCCATGCCATGGCAGAACCTGCTGGCCTGGGGCCACCCCCATCACGCCGCAGCAGCCTGCTGCCCCAATGGGATTGTCTGGCTGGTTTCGCCCTTGGCCGGTAGTGCCGGCAATAGCTCCCATAGCGCCTGGCGCAGCCCTCCAGCGTCGGTGCCAGCTGCAGAAAGGCCGGATGCCACTCGCTTAACCCATCCCCTTCCAACCGCCCATAGTGCCCGTAGTTGCTGTAGGGGTCATGGAAACCCTTACGCACACCCGCTGCCTTGGGGTTGGCGTGGATGTAGCGCAGCGTGGCCAACACACGGCGCGTGTCGCTTGGATCAATCGGCGTGGAAAAGTAGCGCGCCTCCCAGAAGTGGCCGCAGCGTCCCGTGATCCGGTTCAGCGCCATGGCCGAATACCAGCCGATCCACTGCATGATCCGTGGCAGGTCTCTCCCCTGCGGTGGCTGCAACAGCAGATGCAGGTGGTTGGCCATCAGACAGATCCCATGCAACCGAAATCCGAACTTCTTCTTTGCCTGATGCAGCACCCCCAACAGCAGATCCCGCCGCACCCCGCGGGCGATCAGAAAGGCCCGGCTGTTGCAGCGCAGGGTGATGTGAAAGCTGCAGCCATCGGGAAGTTGCCTTGCGGAGCGGCCCATCAGTCTCTGCGCCTCAGGAACAATCGCTTTGAAGCTTTTCTATAGCGCCGCGTAGAGATTTCAGCACAGGCGCAGGCGAGCTGATAGCGGCCAAGGGCCGGCATGACCTCTGCTTTCACCAGAGGCTGCGCACATGGCCGTAGGAGAGGATCTTGTTGTCGGCGCTGAGCAGGGGAATCCCCAGCTCGCGGGCCTGGGCCACCAGGAAGCGATCGGCGGGATCGGCGTGGAATGGCTCCGGGAGGCGGGTGGCTGCCACAGCCACGGCGGGATCGAGAGCCAGCAACCGCACCGCCGG
The DNA here is from genome assembly GCF_015840335.1 of Synechococcus sp. CBW1108. Lineage (NCBI taxonomy): Bacteria > Bacillati > Cyanobacteriota > Cyanophyceae > Synechococcales > Synechococcaceae > Synechococcus > Synechococcus sp. CBW1108. The sequence goes on along the minus strand of NZ_CP060395.1, from coordinate 1,799,993 downwards.
ATGGGAGGCCAGCAGCGCCAACCAGCGCTCCACATCGAGGCTGAGGGCGAGTCGACCCCGATTCACCAGCATCGCCACTTCCCAGCAGCTGATCGCCGACACCAGCAGACCCGGTGAACCGCCCGGCCGGCCGGCGCTCTCGATCTCCTGATCGATGGCGGCCAGGGCATTGGCTGAGAGCCGCAGATGATTGCCATCGGCCCACCAGATCAGCGCATGGGTATCGAGCAGGATCACGCCAGGGCTTCCCAGTCGTTCTCACCGACCGGCGCAAACGGGTCGTCGAAGCGCAGCACCGAGCCGCGCAGCTCCTGGAGTGGGTCGGCGTCGAGCCGGGCCGGCCGATAGGGGCGCACCTCCAGGGTGGGCCGGCCGTGATCAGTCACCACGAGCGGTTCACCGCTGGCCTCCACCTGGCGGAACAGCTCCAGGGCCTGGGCCTTGAAACGGGATTTGGACACCTGCCGCGGCGAACCCGGCAGCAGCGGGGCGGACGGCAGAACCATCATCACTCCAAAATGACCATGGTCATCAGACTAGGTCAGAATTGCGGTTGCGTGGCCAGGCGCTTTGGTCTTCACGGCCATCTCCTGAACAGCCTACAAGCGCTGGGGCTTGCGGCGCCGTCTGGGCGACAGCTAGCTAAGATGACCAACCAGCTGGCTGGCGAAAGATCAAAACCGGCCCGCAGCGGATTCCACAACTCCGTGTTGTGCGGTTGGTTCCTGGCCAGCGAGGCCAGTGACGATGGCGACGCCATCGCCCATCAGCTGAGCCAGGTCGACGCCCATGCCCCCTGCCCGCCTCCAGAACGGAAGGCGACGACCTCACTCCGCCCAGATCGGCGCCAGCTCAAGCACCGCCTCGGGGTTGGTCTCGGCGGGACGCCTAGCATGATTCAGTGGGCATAAGGGTCTGATGGAGCTGGAACCAATCGCTCCTCCATCTCCGGATCAACTGCAGGAGTTCCTTAGGCCTCTGGCCGCAGAACTGATCTGGTGGCAACCCGCCGAGCAGTCATTGCGCAACCCCAATCGGGTGATCGCCCGGGTGATGGATATCGGCGATTTCGACAGCGTGTTGCGCTTGCGGCGTCTTCTGGGCGACAACTATCTGGCCGAGGTGCTGCTTCGGGCCGAGGCGGGCTGGTTCTCACCGCGTTCCTGGACCTACTGGCACCGCAAACTCGCGCAAACCCCATCAGGGTCAGTGCCACCCCTGCCCAGCAGGCGCTTTGGGCCTTGACAACGTTCGTTCCCAGGCCATCAGCACAACCAGATCAGGCTGGGGCTGATCTGGCGGCCAGTGTGGAGAGCAACTCCTGCCAGGCGCTCACCTCTTCCAGATCACCCAGCCCCGAGCCCAGCGCCACCGCATCCACCCCGGCCTCCAGCCAGGGCAGCACATCGGCCGGCTTCAGGCCGCCGGCGGCGATGCAGAAGGGCAGGGGAGCACCAAGCGGCTGCCGCAGCCGCCGCCAGTGCTTGATGCCCACGCTCACTGCTGGAAACAACTTCACGATCCGGCAGCCCAGCCGCCGGGCCTGATGCACCTCGCTGGGGCTCATCACCCCGGGCACCAGCAGCAACTCCCGTTCGGCCGCCCGCTGGGAAAATTGGGTTAAGGAAGCGTTCCGCGACTCTCTGCAAAGCCTCCTGCTCACGTTTGGCTTCCTGGCCAGGACCACCAACCTCACCCTGGTGGTGGTGTTCGCCCTGCTCGTGATCGCTGCCGCGTTGCCCTTCAGCCTTCGCTCCAGCGCCTGGGCCGCCCAGTTCTCCAGCCGCACCATCGATGCCGCCTCCCTGGGTTGTGTGGGCGTCACCCTGCTGCGCTTCGCCACCCTGCTGGAATCGGAGCCCCACCTCGCAGCAGGCCGGCGGGAGGCCCTGCGCTGCGCTGGGCGTAACCGGTCTGGCCGTGCTGGCCATCGGCCAGATTCTCCTTTTCATAATCAGCGTTAATGTCCTCAATCGTGAGGCCAGTGCCCGCTCATCCCAGCTCAGCCAGCGCCTCAGCCAGACCGAACAGCTGCGCTTCGCCTGCGGGCGTTCGGCGTGAGCCCAGCTTATGATTCACCAGATGAATGAAAATCATCCACGTGGTGAATCCCCTGCCCCGGCTGGTCAGTGGCGCCCTCGCCGATCGGCTGGCGGTGATGCCCGCAGTGGTGGTGACGGGTGCGCGGCAGACCGGAAAAAGCACCCTGGCCGAGCAGCTGGTTGCGGGCGAAAGGAGCTACCGCACCCTTGATGACTTCGACGTGCTCGCTGCCGCCAGGCGCGATCCCGAGGCACTGGTGGGAGGCAACGAGCCGATCACGCTCGACGAGGTGCAGAGGGAACCCTCCCTGCTCAGCGCCGTGAAGCGGGCCATCGATCGAGACCGCAAAGCAGGTCGCTTCCTGCTCACCGGTTCGGCAAACCTGCTGCTGATGCGGCAGGTGAGTGAATCGCTCGCCGGCAGGGCGAGTTATCTCACCCTCTGGCCGCTCACCCGCCGTGAGCAACGCGGACTGGGCAGCGCCGGTCGCTGGGAGGCGCTGCTCAACACGCCCGATCAAGGCTGGCGCGACCTGCTCGCCACCGGGGACGGTCATAGGGAAGACTGGCGCGCGCTGGCGCAGCGGGGCGGTTTCCCCACGCCAGCGATCGAACTGAGCAACCCTGCCGAGCGCGCCATCTGGTTCGACGGCTACGTGCGCACCTATCTCGAGCGCGACCTGCAGGACCTGGCGACGATCAACTCCCTGCCGGATTTCCGCCGACTGATGCAGGCGGCCTGCCTGCGCCTGGGGCAGCTGCTCAACCAGACCGAACTGGGGCGCGACGTGGCGCTGCCGCAACCCACGGTGCGCCGCTGGCTCAATCTGCTGGAGACCTCCTACCAGCTCGTGCGCCTGCCGGCCTATGCCGTAAACCGCACCAAGCGACTGATCAAGTCCCCCAAGCTCTACTGGGGCGACACCGCCATCGCCATGCACCTGGCCGGAGCGGAACCCCAGGGCTGCCATCTCGAAAATCTGGTGCTGAACGATCTGCTGGCGTGGCGCGACGCCCGCGTCGAGCGAGCAGAACTGGGCTACTGGCGCACAACCCTCGGCGAGGAGGTGGATGTGGTGATCGAGGCGGGGGGCAGGCTGCTGCCGATCGAAGTCAAGGCCACGGCATCGCCAAGGCTGGCGGACTGCGCCCACCTGCGCACCTTCCGCGCTGAATACGGCAGCAAGGCACGGGCGGGCCTGCTGCTGCATACCGGCACGAGCGTGGAATGGCTCACGGCCGATGTGCTGGCGGTGCCGTGGTGGCGGGTGCTCTGACGCGCTGGAGCAGCAATCGCTGCGGGAGTTCACCGTCGCCGACGGGCGGGTGATGCAGCTGCCCGGCGCTGATCCCAAAGCGGAACCCAGCGCCACCGCGTCCACCCCAGCCGCCAGCCAGGGCACCACATCCGCCGGCCTCAGGCCACCGGCGGCGATGCAGAAGGGCAGGGGGTCGCCCAGCGGCTCCCGCAGCCGCGGCCAGCTCATCCAGGACGGAGCGGTTACCGGTCAGCACCGAAGTGGCCCGCTTTTAGGCCTCAGCCACCAATTCGCTCACCTCCTCGTCATTGGCGGCGGCGGTGTCTTCGGAGAAATCACGCTCGGCAGCGATGTCGCGCCCCAGGAACATGCCGCAAGGAATACCAGCAAGGGCAGTGCAGCCTGTGGTGAGCGGGGGAGCAACAACCCACGGAACACAGTACCTCCTTCCAGCTTGATAGGGACACGGCTGTTGCGAGTGCTGTCCGCGTCGGCAGCCAGCTCGAGCACCGCCTCGGGATGGAGCACATCCCTGCGAAGGAGTGCCTTTTCATGCCTTTTGAGCGGGTGGGGCCTGGCGCATGAGCACGACCGGGGGGGCCAGCCAACGCGTTGGCAGTGAGTCCGCTGGCGTCGGATATCGATCTGCTGGTGATGGGCCTGGAGCCCTGCCGGCTGCCTCTGCGGGCCGAAGCGATCCCGCTGCTCATGGGCAGCCGCTTCCCATGAGCCAGGAAAGCGCACGCCACCGGGGCAGGCCTGCTTTCTTGCCCAGCAGGTGGGTGAGAAGGCCATCAAGGCGTTGCTGGCGGCCGACGACCGTGACCTGCGCAGCCATTCGCTGAAGGCTCTGTTGCACGAGCTGGATCAGGCGCACGCTCAACACTGGCAACGCCAGGCCCGGGTGCTGGACAAGCTCTATGCCCCCACCCGTTATCCGGATGCTCTGGGTGATGAGCTGCCTGCCGAGGTGTTCGGGCCCGAAGATGGCGCATCCGCCCTACTGGCGGCGGAAGAACTGCTCGAATGGGCCTCGGATCAACTGCAGTGACCACGTTGCAGCGCAGGCTGATGACGAAGCTGGAGGCATGAACCGCTCGGGAAAGATGGCAGACAGATACCAATCAAGGTGTGGGTTCTGGGGTGAATGGTCTACCAGCAGGGCAACGGCTTCCTGGGAGGCCCAGGCCCTCTGGCTTGACCAGCTCTGAGTTCGACGCCCATCCCGATCCTTGGGCAGCAGCACCGAGCAGCCGGTTCCCACGGAGCACTCGGCAGTGACACCGAATCGCAGGGCTCCCGAACGGTCCTTGGCGTTGAGGCGGCCGGCCCCCTGGGGTGACACTGGGCAACCCGATGACTGGTCGCAGGCGCGAAGGCAGCGGAAGCCGACCTCATGCTTGATGCCAAGGCCCTGGATGGACAGATCCCAGGGCTACCGGGCGATGATTGCCGTCGGCCCACCCCCCAGAAGCATGGCGCCGAATTGAGCCAGGAGGCGTCGTGGGTGGGTCAGCGCCTGGAGAGGGAAGAGCTCAGCGTAGGTGGGGTGGACCGAGAAACTAAAGAATCCCATAAGGCTATTTGCAGTCTCTGCTGTACACTTGATCCAAATCCCTTAGATTGAGGAGGAATGTTAAGAATGAATGCTTTTTTGTCGCGTCTCCCCGGAAGGGTTGCTGGTGCTGCAGTCGGCGCAGTCGTAGCCGGGTTGGTGCTATCCGATAGCAAGGCCCATGCGCTGATTGTGAACGTGACAGTGGGTGGCCAGAATAATCAGTATGACGTAACAAAATTTACCGGCTCGTACATCGATAACACCAGTGAATTCAACGGGGGCGTTATGCCCTGGTGGGGAGATTCGACCCTCGCGACCGCGTTTGCATCGGCCGTCGGCACCCAATTGGGCTTGCCGAATGGCGCGAACGTGGGCTTGCAGGCTGGCACGGCTGGCCCCCTTTTTGGATATGGGCTCCTCACGCAGGCAGGCACAGGGGCCGTCCTCGGGTTGGAAGGCAGCACTGGGACTCTCTTTAACTCTCAATTTGTAAACAATTTGGGGTATTAAATAGAAGTGTTCTCTCTTTAACTCTCAATTTGGGGTATTAAATAGAAGTGTTTGTGCGGGGACAGGGTATGCCAACTGCCAACCAAGTATTACCTGGGCCAAAGCCACCTTAGTCCCAGCCGCCGGTTCTGCCAACGTTCCGGGCCCCCTTCCGGCCGTTGGCCTCGCTGTTGCCTTCGGCTTCAGCCGCAAGCTCAGGAAGCGCATCAAGGCCAGCGCCAGCAACCCTCCCAGCGCCTCCGCCGAAGCCTGAGTCGATACCTGGCACCGTATGGGTGTTTGCAGTGCACATTGCGCGCCGCCTCACACGGCTGCCAGGGTCTGGCTGGCCTCAGGAGTGAGATTTTGACGATTCGCGATCAACGCGATCATTCGGCCATGGCATTTGAGAGCTGTTATGGCAGCAGTTTCGTGCTCAGTTCCTTGCTCAGCGCACGTTCGTCGCGTTCATCGTTGATGCCTACCCATCTGTTGATGTCTGCCCATCTGTAGTCAGTAGTCAACGATCACGCCGACGTTTCCAGTCCGTTTTGCCTCGGGCCATTGGTCCGCCTGAATCTCTCCGCGAGCTGCTGCCATTCCTGCGGCAGCGGCGCCTCAGCCCCGCCGCCATGCCATGGCAGAACCTGCTGGCCTGGGGCCACCCCCATACGACCTGCAGCCTTGCGGCCCGTTCCCCCATCACGCCGCAGCAGCCTGCTGCCCCAATGGGATTGTCTGGCTGGTTTCGCCCTTGGCCGGTAGTGCCGGCAATAGCTCCCATAGCGCCTGGCGCAGCCCTCCAGCGTCGGTGCCAGCTGCAGAAAGGCCGGATGCCACTCGCTTAACCCATCCCCTTCCAACCGCCCATAGTGCCCGTAGTTGCTGTAGGGGTCATGGAAACCCTTACGCACACCCGCTGCCTTGGGGTTGGCGTGGATGTAGCGCAGCGTGGCCAACACACGGCGCGTGTCGCTTGGATCAATCGGCGTGGAAAAGTAGCGCGCCTCCCAGAAGTGGCCGCAGCGTCCCGTGATCCGGTTCAGCGCCATGGCCGAATACCAGCCGATCCACTGCATGATCCGTGGCAGGTCTCTCCCCTGCGGTGGCTGCAACAGCAGATGCAGGTGGTTGGCCATCAGACAGATCCCATGCAACCGAAATCCGAACTTCTTCTTTGCCTGATGCAGCACCCCCAACAGCAGATCCCGCCGCACCCCGCGGGCGATCAGAAAGGCCCGGCTGTTGCAGCGCAGGGTGATGTGAAAGCTGCAGCCATCGGGAAGTTGCCTTGCGGAGCGGCCCATCAGTCTCTGCGCCTCAGGAACAATCGCTTTGAAGCTTTTCTATAGCGCCGCAGAGGGTGCGCAGCACAAGCGCGCGGCCAGTGTGGAGAGCAGCTCCCGCCAGGCGCTCGCCGCCTCCAGATCGCCCAGCCCGGAACCCAACGCCACCGCATCGACCCCGGCTTCCAGCCAGGGCAGCACATCGACGGGCTTAAGGCCGCCGGCGGCGATGCAGTAGGGCAGCGGGGCGCCCAGGGGCTCCCGCAGCCGCCGCCAATGGTCGATGCCGACACTCACCGCGGGGAACAGCTTGACGATGCCGCAGCCCAACCGCCTGGCCTGATGCACCTCGGAGGGGCCCATCACTCCGGGCACCAGCAGCAACTCCCGTTCGGCCGCCCGCTGTTGCAGCTCTGAGTCGAGCACCGGCGACACCGCGTAGCGGCAGCCGGCGGCAACGGCGTCATCCACCCCCTGCGGCATGCACACCGAGGCCGCGCCCAGCTCCAGAGCGGGGAAGCGATCAATCAGCTCCTGCATCTGATCGGCCCAGCCCGGCAGAGGCTGCCAGGCGATCTCCACATGGATAAGACCCAACGCCTGCAGGCGCTCCAGGGTTAGCAGGGCGCTAAGCGGCTCACCAGGGCGAAGCACACTCAGCAGCGGCTGGGCCCGCAGGGACTGGATCAGCCAAGAAGCACTCCCCGCCGGCCCGCAAGCTTCAAACGTATTCGGCAACCTTCACATCACTGCGGATCAAAAGCTCCTGAAGAGCTTCCGCATCCACGGTTTCCTTCTCGACCAGCATGGCAGCCAGTTCATCGAGCACCGGGCGATTGCCGGTGAGCACCGAAGTGGCCCGCTTGTAGGCCTCAGCCACCAGTTCACTCACCTCCTCGTCGATGGCGGCTGCGGTGTCTTCGGAGAAATCACGCTCACTGGCCATATCGCGGCCAAGGAACATGCCGCCCTGACTGCGGCCAAGGGCAACCGGTCCGAGCCGATCGCTCATGCCGAAGCGGGTCACCATCTGCCGGGCGACCCGGGCCACCTGCTGGAGATCGTTTGAGGCTCCCGTGGTCACCTCATCCTCGCCGTAGACAATCTCCTCGGCGACGCGCCCTCCAAGGGCCACCGCCATCTGGTTCTGGAGATAGGAGCGGGAGTAGAGCCCCGATTCCATCCGTTCTTCAGAGGGGGTGAAGAAGGTGAGGCCACCGGCATTGCCGCGGGGGATGATCGAAATCTTCTGCACCGGGTCGTAGTCGGGCATAAGGGCGCCCACCAGGGCATGGCCCGCCTCGTGATAAGCAACCAGACGCTTGCGCTTCTCGCTCATGACCCGATCTTTCTTCTCCGGGCCGGCCATCACCCGCTCAATGGCATCGTTGACTTCATCCATGGAGACTTCGGTGAGCTGGCGCCTGGCCGCCAGGATCGCCGCCTCGTTGAGCAGGTTGGCCAGATCGGCGCCGGTGTAGCCGGGGGTGCGGCGGGCAATTTTGTCCAGGTCAACATCCTTGGCGAGGGTTTTGCCACGGGCATGCACCCCGAGAATCTGAAGACGGCCGGCGTAGTCGGGCCGGTCCACCACCACCTGCCGGTCGAAACGACCGGGCCGCAGCAGGGCCGAGTCGAGCACATCGGGCCGGTTGGTGGCCGCCACAATGATCACGCCGGTGTTTCCCTCAAAGCCATCCATCTCGGTGAGCAGCTGGTTGAGCGTCTGCTCGCGCTCGTCGTTGCCGCCGCCGAGGCCAGCACCGCGCTGGCGGCCCACAGCATCAATTTCATCGATGAAAACGATGCAGGGTGCACTCTTTTTGGCCTGCTCAAACAGATCCCGTACCCGACTGGCACCCACGCCCACGAACATCTCGACAAACTCCGAACCGGAGATCGAGAAGAAGGGCACCCCAGCCTCTCCAGCCACGGCTTTGGCCAGCAGGGTTTTGCCCGTACCGGGAGGGCCCACCAGCAGCACACCCTTCGGAATCTTGGCGCCAACGGCCGTGAAGCGATCGGGGTTCTTGAGGAAATCGACCACCTCGGAGAGTTCAAGCTTGGCTCCTTCGATCCCCGCCACATCGCCAAAGGTCACTTGGGTCTGGGGCTCCATCTGCAGACGGGCCTTGCTCTTGCCGAAGTTCATGGCGGGGTTGCCGCCACCGCCCTGGGCGCGGCGCAACAGGAAAAACAAGCCGCCCAGCAAAAGCAAAGGGAAGATCAGGCTGCCCACAGCCTGCTGCCAACCGGCAGGCTCCCGGCTGGGCTGAACGGCGATGTCGACGTTGTGATCGGTGAGCAGTTTGAGCAGGTCTTTGTCAGGAGCCAGGTTGACGACTGCGCGCCGGCCGTCGTTTTCCACCACCTGAGCCGTGCCCCGATCGGGGGAGATCAGCACCCGGGAGACCTCATTGGCCTGCACCGCCTCTACGAAGTCGCTGTAACGCAGGGTTCGCGGCGCATTGGCCGGATCGGGCCTATCCAGGAAGGCCGTGCCCACGGCAATCACCACGATCACCAGCAGGACGTAGAGCCCCGCATTGCGCCAACGCTTTTTCAAGACCCTTTCTCCAAATGAGAATCAAGTAAAGGAATGTTAACCGGCTGAGGAGCGCAGCACCGCCACCACGCTGCGGAAGGCGAACCATTCGGGTATTTCTTCGCCTCCGCGAAGCATCTGGCGGAACTGGGTGCCACTGAGCTTGCGGATGTGCAGGCCCCGGGCTTGGGCGTGTTCGGCGGTCACGTAGCCCTCCTCCTCGGTGTACACCAGGTTGAGTGAAGGCACGGTTTCCATGCCCAGCTCGGCGGCGTTGTCCCGGGCGAAATCCTGGGCCTGGTAGGGGCCGTAGAAGTCTTCGCCGCTCAGGGAGCTCTTGCAGCCGGCCATGTCGCGGCCAATGATGAAGTGGGTGCAGCCGTAGTTCTTACGGATGATCATGTGCTGCAGGGCCTCGCGGGGGCCGGCCATGTGCATCGAATAGGGCAGGTAGGCCCAACGGATGCGGGGGTTGTCCAGCTCGGCGGCCAGGCGCTCATAGGTCTCGAAGCGCACCTCGCCGGCGATGTCGTCGTCCTGGGTGGGGCCGCAGGTGGGGTGCACCAGCACCACGCCCTGCTCGCTCACATTGGCGGCATCAAGAGCCCGGGTGAACAGCTCGTAGTGGGCCCGGTGGATGGGATTTCGGCACTGAAAGGCCACCACGCTTTGCCCCTCGGGCAGGGTGGCGCGCACCTGGGCTGGGGTCTTGCAGGGGAACACCCGCCGGGGCAAGTCCAGGCCCTGCAGGGCTCCGCCCAGGTAGTAGCGCCCCCTTTCGCTGGCGATCATCTTCACCGCCGGATGCTCGAGCGAGGTGGTGCCGTAGCAACCCTGGGCCTCGCGCGCCTTGTCTGGCTCCCAGCGGCTCTCCACCGACAGCACCGCCAGCTCCTGGCCGCGATAGGTGAGCAGCAGCCTGTCGCCGACGCCAATCGAGCCGTCGTCGGTGTCAAAGACAATCGGCAGGCCAAACAGCAGGCCACTGGTGGTGCGGTGGGTCGCCACCACGGCGTCATAATCCTCCTGGTGCATGAAGCCGCGCAGGGGCGAGAAGCCACCCACCACGAGCAGCTCCACATCACAGGCGTTGCGATCGCTGCACTCGATGCGGCGGCTGATCCCCAACTTGATGGGCTCCCTCTGGCCGGCAGCCACCATCAGGTTCACCAACACCCCCCCATGGGGGGAAATCAGGCCCTCAGAGCTAGCGGGCACTGCAGTTGTGGCATCAACAACGCTCATGACTTGGCCCCCATAACGCTCAAGCCTGCTCGAGGCGGCCATAGAGCTGGCCGACGATCTTGACGTCCACCACGGCCTTGGTACCCATGTCGGAGTCGGAGGGCTGGATGGCGGTGAACACGCCGGCAAATTCGCCAGTGCTGGGATCAACCTTGGTGATCGAGAGGTTCATCGTGCCCGAGCCGTCCACATAGCGCTTGACGGTTTCGCCGGTGAATTCATCGCCGGCGGGCACCAGGCCCACGGCGCTGCTGTAGCCGGTGGTGAGTCCACGCCCCTTGGGGTCGAGGAAGTTGCTGGTGCGGTAGCTGGGAGCCCGATAGGGACCTTCGAAATCGGTGCTGGTGGTGAGGGCGGTGCCGTCGGCACTGGCCACCAGCTCCTTGCTGGAGAAGGTGAAGGGCACCTCCTCACCACCAGGCAGGAGCACGGTGATCGGCTGGAAGTCGATGCCGCCCAGCTCCTTGAAGGTGAGGCCGTCGGCGCCCACGGTCAGATCGCCGTAAACCTGATCCAGGCTCGAGGTGAAGCGGGTGAGGATCTTGCCGGCTACAAACTGGGCCTCCTGGCGCTTGTTGGCGGGCTCGCCCTTCACATACACCTCTGCCGGGTGCATGCAGATCTCGCGGAGCTGGTATTTCGCCGAGGGATCGAGGGCGATGGAACCGCGGGCCGAATCCGGCAGAGTCGGGCAGTCGTTGGCCAGGCCGGTGTTGTGGATGTCGTCGTAGGTGAGGTTGGCGCGATCCACGGCCTTGGCCCCACCGCTGCAGGCGGTCACCAGGGTCAGGCACAGCGCCAGCACGAGGGCCAGCAGAGGACGAAAACGCATGGGGGAACGCCGCAGATACGGCGGTTGGGGACTTGGCTGGGGCGGATCCTACCGGTGCAAAACCCTGATTCCCCGTACGATGTCGCGGCTCTCAACAACCTGTATGGGAGCGAGCCTCGCGAGCGTGGATAGACACATCTGATGGGCCTGACGACCAGCCAGCAGCAGCGACTCACCAGCCAGCTCGGCCAGCTCGAGCTGCTGGCTGGGGAACTGGAGGGCCAACCCGAATCCCTGCTTGCGCTGCTGCGCCAACTGGAGCAGCTGCATCGCTCCGTTCAGGACGGGGCCTTCCGCAGCAGCCTGCCCAGCGACCGCAGCCAGCTCTTCAGGCTGCTGGAGAGCATGGAGCGCAGCGGCGGCTGGCCCTACATCCCCCGCCCCCAACTGCGCAGCTATCTGGATCAGCTGCAGGCCCAGCAGGCGCCCCCCCCGGCTGCTACGGCCGCAGGGCTGTGAGCAACTGCTGGGCAATCGCCAGCTTGGATGCGCTCAGGAGCTGCTGCTCACCCCCTGCGCCACCAAGCAGCCAGCCCTGGTTGGTATCCACGGCGAAGCCGGCTGCGGCCTGATCGATCGGATTGGCAAACAGCAGGTCACAACCCTTGCGGGCCCACTTGGCCCGGGCGGCGGGCAGCACTTCACCCGACTGGGCCGCAAAGCCCAGGATCCTCTGGCCAGCGGGTCTTCTCGCCACCAGGCCCGCCAACAGATCCGGCACGGCCTGCCAACCGGTGCTGAGCTCGGCCGCCAGGTCGTGCTTGCTGAGTTTGGTGTCGAGCGGCTGCTGGCGGCGGTGATCGGCCACGGCCGCCGCCATGGCGATGGCATCGAAGCCGGGTTGGAGCCGCAGCAGGGCCTGCTCCATCTCGGCCGCCGTCTGCACGGGCTCGCAGCAGAGGCCAGCGAGGAGCTGGGGATCGAGGGCCAGGGGGCCATGCACCAGGGTCACCTCGGCCCCCCGGAGCCGCGCCGCCTGGGCCAGCAACACCCCCATGCGGCCGCTGCTGGGATTGGTGATACAGCGAGCCGGGTCGAGGGGTTCGCGGGTGGGGCCGGCCGTCACCAGCAACCGCAGGCCAGACCAATCGCGCTGCCAGCCCCAGAGCTGCAGACATTCCAGGGCCAGCAGCAATTGCAGCGGCTCGGCCATGCGGCCATCCCCCTGGCGGTCACAGGCCAACAGCCCCGCCGCCGGCACCAGGGGCAACACCCGCTCAAAACTGCCCAGCAACTCCCAGTTGCGGCGCACGGCCGGAGCCGCCCACATCGCCGTGTTCATCGCTGCCGCCACCAGCACCGGCGCTTCGCATGCCAATAGGGTGCTGGCCAGCAGGCTGTCGGCGATCCCATGCACCCAGCGACCCAGGCTGGTGGCACTCAAGGGCGCCACCAATACCAGCTCCGCCCACTCGGCCAGCTCCACGTGGAGGGGGCGGGATGCCTGGTGGCTCCACTGGTCGCCGTCGAGCAGGCAGGGATTGCGGCTGAGGCAGGCCAGGGCCACCGGGCTCACCAGCTGGGCCGCCGAGGGGGTGAGCAGGCAGCGCACCTGGGCACCGCGCTGCACCAGGGCGCTGACCACCAAGGGCATCTTGACCGCGGCAATGCTGCCGCTGATGGCCACCAAGATGCGGCGACCCGCCAGGGGGTCAGCTGGCTCTGGCTCAGTTGAGTCTGGCTCAGTCTTCATCAAAGGGTTCCTGATCCACCAGATGCACGTAGGGGCGTGCCAATTCAGGCTTATGAATGGCCAGCGCACGCATCAGGTGCCAGTCGTCCAAGCCGTCGAAGGCGCTGGGATAGTCGTCTTCCTCCAGACGGCGAGCCAGCTCGGCGACTGAGGCTTCATCAAAGGCGGCGAGCCGCTCCGGGGTGATCGACGCTTTCATGGCAAGGAAATGGCGGAGATATCGGAGATAATGGCCAAGGAGAGCTCCGCGGAGCCCGAATTCGGGGAATTAGCTCAGCTGGTAGAGCGCTGCGATCGCACCGCAGAGGTCAGGGGTTCGAGTCCCCTATTCTCCATTTTTATCGCCAACCCGCTTAGGCAGACAGCATGAACTGGCACCCTGACGCCGAGGCCCTGCTGAAGGAGGTGCCTTTTTTTGTGCGGCCGGCCGTGCGACGGCGTATCGAACTAATGGCCCGGGAAGCGGGGATTGGCGAGGTGGATGGGCCCTTTTACGAGCAGGCCAAAGCTCAATTTGGACAGACATGAGCAGGCGATGGGTTAAAAGGGTGGATTAGTCAACGGCCATAGATGTCGCAGTCGAAGCGCGAACAGGTGGTCAGCCACCTGCGGTACATCCGCCAAGAGCTCCGCGAGATGCACCAGGGAGTGATGGATGACGGCCTGCTACCGGAGGCCGGCGAGGTGCGGGGCGTCATGGCCCAGATGGAAGCCCTACTGGAGTTGCTGGAAGGCAAGGCCTCCCGCAAAAAAGACGGCGACAGCTGAGGCTCTGGTCGTCAAGGCCCCCAGGGGACGCTCTGACAAACGTCTGCTGCCCATTGAACAGCCCCGATCCAACCGCTTTGGTTCTGAAGTCCCCATCACCCAGCCCGGGCCACGGCCACGGGCTTTTTATTGGATTCCCCTATATGTGGTGGCAAAAGGCTGCCCAAGCCCCAGAGATGGTGTAGATATGGTGTGGCAGGGCTCGGGCCGGGTGATGGGGATCACCACCGTTCGCTTCCCTGCCACCCTCTTTTGCTGAGGTCTCCGTCGATGCCGGTTCAGCCGTGATCGCCAGACCCCCCGAGCGGCCCTACCAGCAAACCCGCTTCCAGGAACGGGTGGCCCAGGCCAGGGCGGGTTTTGAGCGCTGGGCGGCCAATCCCTGGCGGCGGATTTCGCTGCTGCTGATCGTGTTGTTGGTGAGTTTCAGCATCGGAGGCGTGGTGGGATCAATCACCGGAGCCTTCTCCCAGCTGGATCCCCTGGGGGCCCTGATCTGCGTGGTCGCCATCGAACTGGCCATTCGCGCCCGGGGGCCCCTGATCCGTCGCCGGGGCGACGACTTGGTCTTGCAGCTGATCGACATGGCCCGGATCGGGCTGCTCTACGGCCTGCTGCTGGACGGCTTCAAGCTGCTCTGATCAGGTGCGTTTGATGCCAGCGGCTCGGCTGCTGCCAGCAGATAGAGCAGGGCCATTCTGATTGGAATGCCGTTGCGCACCTGCTCTTCCACCAGGGCAACCTGGGGATCATCCAGCACCTCAGAGGCCAGTTCCACGCCCCGGTTTACTGGCCCCGGATGGAGAACGGGCACGGGGCGGCCGCAGAGGGTGAGGCGCTCAGTGGTGATACCGAAGCGCCGGTGATAGCTATCGAGGCTGGTGAGCAGGTGCTGATGCATGCGCTCCTGCTGAAGTCTCAAAGTCATCACCGCATCGGCGCCGGGCAGGGCCTGCTCCAAGCTGCGGGTGATCCGCACCGGGCCGCGCGTCGCCACCGGATCGGCCGGCTGACCGGGGGGCGGCTCCGCCACGAAATCGGCAAAGGCCTCGGGCAGCAGGGTGGGCGGGCCGCAGAGCACCACCTCGGCGCCACAGGCGGAGAGGGCCCAAAGGTTGGAGCGGGCCACGCGGGAGTGGAGCACATCGCCCACGATCACGATCCGCTTGCCGCGCAGGGCTTCCGGCTTGGGGGCCTCAGGCGCGAAAAAGCGCGCCAGGGTGAACAGATCCAGTAGCCCCTGGCTGGGGTGGCTGTGCAGGCCATCGCCGGCATTGAGCACCGCCACCCGCTCACCGGCCCGGTCAAGGTCGACCGCCAGGCTCTGGGGCACCCCGGCGCAACGATGGCGCACCACCAGCACGTTGGCGCCCATGGCCACGTAGGTGCGGGCCGTATCGAGCAGGCTCTCACCCTTGCTCAGGGAGCTGGAGGAGGGCGAAAAGCTCTGCACATCCGCCGAGAGCCGCCGGGCCGCCAGCTCAAAGCTGCTGCGGGTGCGGGTGCTGGGCTCAAAGAACAGGCTGGTCATCAACCGCCCCTGCAGGGCCGGCAGCTTGCGGGCACCGGCCACCGGCAGGGCGCGAAAGCGCTGGGCCAGGGAGAGCACGGTGGCGTAGTCGTCCAGGGAGAAGGCCGCCAGATCGAGAACATGACGGTGGCTCCAGCTGCTCAAGGGGTGCGGCGGCTCACGCATTCAGGGTAGGGGCTGACGCCAGCGGCGCCTGCAGAGAGTCAGCCATGTTTAGTTTGAATCGATGGGCGATCACCTGAAGATGAGATCTGCGCAACCAGCAGCCAGCCCGACAGCCAGCAGCTTTGGCCTGCTGAAAACAACCTTCCCACCGGTGCCAAGCGACTTCGATCCAGCCACGTTGTTGCAGCTATAGATATGCAACCTCGGGTGATCACACCTGCCAGATGTCCTGCAGCTCGAGCCGCAATCCCGGCAGAAGCTGGGTGGCGGCCTCAATGCGGCGCGGCTCACCTGCTGCCGGCCAGACCTCCACAGCCTGCTCCTCAGGGATCAGCAACCAGCCCAGCTGGGCCCAGTTGGCCTGATAGGCAACCATCTTTCGGCGCAGAGCGTTGAGAGAGCGAGGGCCTTGATCACTGGGGCTGGCCAGTTCCAGCACCACATCCGGACAAATGGGCGGGAAGCTGCGGCGCTGCTCAGGGGTGAGGGCCTGCCAGCGCTCCAGACGCACTACAGACAGCCGCAAATTGCTCCGGGCTGAGACAGAGATCAGCAGGCAACTGCAGGGGGGCCAGAGCGTCTGCAAGTGGAGCTGGCGGAGCAATGGTCATGGCCCCAGCAGGAACGCCAACTCAGCGTAGGAGGGCTGTCGATCACCCTTGGCCCGCTTGCTGACGCTGCGGCTGGCCCGCCAATACCAGCGCCAGGGAAGGTCTTGGCCCTGGCTGATGCCGATGCGGCTGGTTTGCATCAAGTCGGCCGCATCCAAAGCTGCCAGCTCTGGCGGCCGCGGCGCTATCCACAACGCCCGATCGGGATGCACCAGCTGGGCGTCGTGGGAACGATCGATGCCAAAGCAGCGCGCCAATAGGGCAGGACCTGCCGCCAGCCGGTCGAGCTCGCCAGGAAAGGCCACGGCGCGCAGCAGCACCCCATTTGCCCAGTCGACTCGCCCTGTCACCACGTTCACGCAGTGGTGAATGCCATAGCTCACATACACGTAAAACCGCCCTGGCTCCCCAAACAGGGTTTCGTTGCTCGGCGTGCGGCGGCGATAGCCGTGGCAGGCGGGCTCGGATTGGCAATACGCCTCCGTTTCCACAATCACGCCCCACAGCAACTCACCATCGGCTTGGCGTTTCACAAGCAGGCAGCCGATGAGGGCGGGGGCAACCTGCTCGGCGGGGCGGGCGAAGAAGCTCTGGGGGAGGTGCTGGGAGGTCGTGGTGGGTATGGAAGTGGCTTTGGGTGGAAGTGATGAAGCCATCTTGCTGCCACCCCCAAGACTGACCTCAAAACCCAAAGGCCGCGGCGCTTTGCACCAAAGTGGTGGCAGTATTGTCAATTTTTACATTTGCGCAGCACCACCCCAACCGCCTCAGCCTGTCGCTAGCAAGCACTGCTGCTCTGGCACTGGCATCACTACCTCTTGCCATCAGACATGTAGCAGCAGAAGGGCCAAAAGCTGAAGGCACCGAGGCAGCAGACCTTGGCGTGATAGCAGTTACACTAAGGGATGCGATCATATTCAACTACGGCTTTCAAGGCGCACTGCAAGGGGCAGGCACTCACAATCAAGCAGGTTTGGGTGCCTTTATTCCACTCCACGTAAGCAGCAACACTGTTGCCTGCGTGGATGTACTGGTGAATGCCAACTTCAACGACTACGGCAACTACAGCAGCAATCCCAGGTCAACCCCCTGTGGGCTGGTCATGCCAGGACATTCAGTTGCAGCAGCGATGCTGCCTGCTTGAGTCTGCGATCGAAGCAGGCAAAGGTCAGTGGTTGATCCGTGCTCTGGTCGAGTTCATGGGCTGCTGCCAGTTGCACGCTGTCGTAGGCACGCAAAGCGAAAACATCTGCAAATCGCCCAGCTGTTTCAACCAGCGTCTGGCTGACCTCGACGATCATGAACTGATCCCAGCTAAGGATCAGGCGCTGACGGGCCTGTTCAATATCATCCCCACTGATCGGATCTTCTCTCTGACCACGGGCCATACCCGCCATGGCCTCTGCCCAGGTGATCCGGCAGACCGCAATGGCTTCTGCTTGCGAGCTGCTCTGCTCCATCTGATCGGAGTTTGGCTCACTGATCAGCAACTTGATCAAGGCACTGGTGTCGCAGAACAGGATCACCAACTCAACCCCGATCTTCCATCACGATTTCACTGACGAGTTTTCCCTCACCACGCAGCTTCACTGGTGGAGGGAACACCGGCTTTTGGCCTTTCCAACTGACGATCCCTGCATCAATGGCTTTCTGCAGCGGGTTGGTAGGGGTGGAATCGGGCTGCTTGATGGAGGTGAGCCGGGCAATGGGCTTGCGGTGGGAGGTGACCTCCACCACCTCGCCACGTTGAACCCGGCCGAGCCATTCGGAGAGGTGGGTCTTGAGATCCCGCACCGACACCCTGCTTGCGACTACTTCGGGCACGCCTGATCCTCTATTTGCGACCACTTTAGCTGCCTCCCGCCAGGGTGCGGCGTTGATTGTCCGGCGCAGCCATCGCCCCCTGGCCGATGGTCTGCGGGAGGTGATGCAACAGGTGGTGACAGGGCAGGCCTGAGCACGAGAGATCGCACTGGGAGGCGATGCGGGCTCTGGCCACCGCAAAAAGCACATCCGAAGCTCAATTTTTTCCGCATTAGATTGGCAGGATTTACCGCATCGCTGAGCCAGGATGCCGCCCTACACCCCCCGGGTCGTTGATGTAGAATTGAGCGGGCTCCTGGGATCTGCCGGCGCCGTGGTGAGCGAAGGGCCCAAGGCATGTGCCAAGTCGATGACGGCCTCGCAGCAGGCCGCCTCCGCCGTGCTGATCGCCATCGACCCAGGGTTCGCCTCGATGAGGAGCAGTCGGCGGGGCGGGCGATCAAGAGCCTCAGCAACGGATTCCCCACACATACGTTGCCCAGCTCGCCGGCAGCGGCGTCAGCCAGCAGACTGGGCTCCAACGCCCCATGCCCTTTGGCCGCCATGCACTCCTCCGGCTTCACCCTCGCCACAGTGCTGATCTTCGGCAGCGGCCTGTTCGTACTGGCCACCCTGTTCTTCGGCACCAAGGGCGGCTACTACAACACCGACAGCTACGACGGCAACGGCACGGCCCACTAGGGGTTGCTGAGCCGCTCAGCCTCGGGGCAGTCTTCAGAGGTGATCACGTCATCGGGGCTGCCGCTGCGGCACACGTAGGCCAGCCGGGTGCTGACGGCACCAATTGAGTCGAGCCGCACGCTCTCCTCCCAGCTGTGGGTTTCGTCGTCGTCTTCGGCGTGATAGCGCAGGGTCACAAGGTCTCCTTCGATCTCCACCACCGTGGCTTCCTCAATCCAGCGCTGCTGGTCGCGCAGAAAAACCCACACGGGCCGCTGCTCGGCACAAAACTGGTAGAGCTTGCGGTGCAGCATGGGTCCATGGCACTGCTGGATTATGCATCCTAGGCAGACAACCCGGGCCCGTTGCTGTTCACCATGACCCAATCCACCAACCAGCTGCCCCGCAGCACCGACGCCATCCGCCTGCAGCTGCGCAGCTGGCCTGAAGTGGAGGCCTATCTGGAGCAGGGCAAGGGGGTTATCGTGCCCCTGGGCTCCACCGAGCAGCACGGCCCCACCGGCGCCATCGGCACCGATGCGCTCACCGCCGAAGCCGTGGCCCTTGAGGTGGGCCGGCGCAGCGGCGTCCTGGTGACGCCCGCCCAGGCCTTCGGCATGGCCGAGCACCACCTCGGTTTCGCCGGCACGATCAGCCTGCAGCCCTCCACCCTGCTGGCCGTGCTGCACGACGTGGTGCTGTCGCTGGCGCGCCACGGCTTCGAGCGCATCTTCGTGATCAATGGCCACGGCGGCAACATCGCCACCAGCAAGGCGGCCTTTGCCCAGGCCTACGCCACCGCCGCCGACCGGGGCCTGCCGAATGCCCCCCAGCTGCGCTGCAAGCTGGCCAACTGGTTCATGGCCGGGCCGGTGCTGAAGGAGGCCCGCAACCTTTACGGCGAGCGCGAGGGGCACCACGCCACCCCCAGTGAGATCGCCCTCACCCTGCACCTGGAGCCCAGCCTGCAGGCCAAGCAGCGCCCCCTGCCGGAATCGGCCCCAGCCGGGCCGATCCACGGCCCCGAGGATTTCCGCCGCCGCCATCCCGACGGCCGCATGGGCTCCGATCCCTTCCTGGCCCAGGCAGCCCACGGGGAGCGGTTTCTCGATCTGGCCGCCACGGCCCTGACGGCGGATCTGGAGAGCTTCCTGGCCTGAGCTAGCGTCAAGCCCAGCGAGTACCGCCCGATGAGCAAGATCACCGCCGATGATGTGCGCAAGGTGGCAGGGCTGGCCCGCCTCGCCCTGCCGGAGGAGAAGATCGCCACCTACACCGGCCAGCTCGAACGCATTCTGGAATACGTGACCCAGCTGGAAGCCGTGGACACCGAAGGGGTGCCGCCCACCACCAGGGCCGTGGAAGTGGTGAATGTCACCCGCGCCGACGTGGTCACCCCGACAAGCGTGCGGGAGGAGCTGCTCAATCAAGCGCCCCAGCGGGAGGGGGACTTCATCCGGGTGCCAAAAATAATGGCGGATTGACCGGCTAATCGAAGATGAATCGAGGGGTGTCAGCGAACTGGCGACACCGCCGTTCGATGCAGCAGCTCCAACACCCTTCGGCGCGCATGCCGGGTTGGCATCAGCGCCGCCAGCGGCCGCAACTTGCTGCGCTTCTTGCGGTGGCTGCGGACTCCCAGGAAAATGTCATAGAGGAAATTGAGCCCGTCGCTTCTGGTTTCAAACAAACCCAGACGCTGGGGTGATCCTTTGGCATCAAGGATCGGCTTGGTGGCGTGGTATGCAGCTTGGTACTCAAACCAGGGAATCGATGGCCAGAGATGGTGAATCAGGTGATAGTTCTGGCCCATTATCAACCAATTCATCATTCGCCCTGAATAGATGCGGGCATTGTGCCAGCGGTTGCGCGACTGGAAGGGGCGATGGGGCAAGTAGTCAAAAAAGAGGCCCAGAGTGACGCCCACCATCAGGGCTGGCGCAAACCAGCAGTTGAATACAAATGGTAGGAAACCAAACTTCGCTGCCGCAATCACGATCGCCGCAAATATCCCCCTGGCAATCCCCCACTCCAGCAACTCATAGCGGCGCCAGAGACGCCGGCGAAAGAAAAACAGCTCGTGGTAAAAAAACCGTGGCGCGATCAGCCACAGGGGGCCAAAAGTGCTGACGATGTGGTCTGGATCATTTTTTGGGTCGTTGACGTGGGCGTGGTGCTGCAGGTGCACTCGGGTGAACACCGGAAAGCTGAAGCCCAGCAGCAGGGCTGCCCCGTGACCCATCACCGCATTCCAGAAGCGGTTGGGGTGGGCGGCGTTGTGGCAGGCGTCATGGATCACCGTGCCCTCGAGATGGAGGGACAGAAAACCAGTGGTCAGGAGCAGCGGCAGGGGCCACCCCCCCCCAAACCAGCCCCAGATCGTCAGGCCCGCCAGGCCGTAGCCCGCCAGAAACAACCCCACCGTCGGGTTCCAGGCGGCCGGTGGATCGAGAAATTCCCGCGGCACCAGGGTTGATGGCGCTGGCCTGGCACCTGATGGGGTACCAGCTTTGGCACTTGCCACAGCAACGGTATTGGAGGCAGCAGCCAAAACCTGTGTCATCGCAACTGAAGCGTGCCCTAAGCATTGGCCCAGGGCAACCTAAGCAACCAACCATGCCCACCGGGGGACTTGAACCCCCACGACCAAGGCCACTGGTACCTAAAACCAGCGCGTCTACCAATTCCGCCAGGTGGGCGCATGGTGACTGTAGGGAAAGCCCAGCCCGCGCGCCCACAATGGGTGGACCCATTCCTCCTGGCCATGCTCGCCACCCTGGGCGGACTCCTGGCGCTGCTGCTGGGCCTCGCCATCCTGCTCTTACCCCTACTGGCCAGCGAACTCAGCCGGCCCCGGGATTCGGCCTGGGGCGCTGTGGTGCTGCTCCTTGGCTTGGTGCTCGTGACCAGTGCGGATCGCCTCACCGGAGCACCGATGCTGGGCGTGCTCTGCGGCGGCCTGCTGATCGGCCGGCTGGCGGGAGAGGTCTCCCAGGGGCGCTGGCGGCAACTCAGCCCGGAGGAACAGCAGCGGCTCTGGTCTGCCGAACGCTGGCAGACAAGCCTCAAGCAGGCCGGAGCTGCCCTTGCCCAGCTGCTTGCCCTGGTGACAACAGCGAGCGGGGGCCTGGGCCAATGGCTGGCGGAGCGGCGGCAACCAAAAACCACGGGCAAGCTCTGGGTGCGCCCGGAAGCCGCAGAGACGACTGACACAGCTGATAGCACCGTGGTGGTGAGTTCCTTTGCCGAGATCGATGCCCTGATCGAAGCCGAAAATCCTCAAAGCCCGGCCAGCCCCAGCGAGCCCCAGGCCCCCAGCAGCCAGGCGGGATAATCAGCCCTTGCTGCCCCAGGCGCCGTGACCGCCAGCTCTGCGCCCGCCACCTCCTACAAGGACACCCTCAACCTGCTGCAGACGCCCTTCGCCATGCGGGCACACGCCCGCCAGCGCGAACCTGAAATACAGGCGTTCTGGGCCGAGCAGCTCCTCTACGAACGGCTCAGCCAGCAAAACCCCGGCGAGGGCTTCACCCTCCACGACGGCCCCCCCTACGCCAACGGGGCCCTGCACGTGGGCCACGCCCTCAACAAGATCCTCAAGGACATCATCAACAAGACCGCCCTGCTCCAAGGCAAGAAGGCGCGATTTGTGCCGGGCTGGGACTGCCACGGCCTGCCGATTGAACTCAAGGTGCTGCAAGGGCTGAGCAGCAGCGAGCGGGCCGAACTGACCCCGCTCAGCCTGCGCCAAAAGGCCCACGCCTTTGCGCTCGAGCAGGTGGAAAGCCAGAAGCAGGGCTTCCAGCGCTGGGGCATCTGGGCCGACTGGGAGACGCCCTACCTCACCCTGCAAAAGGACTACGAGGCCGCCCAGATCGGTGTGTTCGGCGCCATGGTGCTGGCTGGCCACATCTACCGGGGCCTCAAGCCCGTGCACTGGAGCCCCAGCTCCCGCACGGCCCTGGCCGAAGCCGAGCTCGAATATCCCGACGGCCACACCTCCCCGAGCGTTTACGTGGCATTCCCGGTGGTGGAGCTGGGCGAGGCCCTCGCCAGCCAGCTGGGCGAAGCGGCCGCCAACCTGGCGGTGGCGATCTGGACCACCACCCCCTGGACCCTGCCCGCCAACCTGGCGGTGGCGGTGAACCCAAACCTCGACTACGCCATCTGCCGCAGCGGTGATCGCCACCTGGTGGTGGCCGCCGAGCTGAGCGAAGGCCTCGCCGTCAAGCTGGGCATCGAGCTGACGCCGCTGTGCCGCCTCAAGGGCGCCGAGCTCGAGGGCATCACATACCGCCATCCCCTACTGGATCGCACCAGTGCTGTGGTGATCGGCGGCGACTACGTCACAACCGAAGCCGGCACGGGCCTGGTGCACACCGCCCCCGGCCATGGCGTAGACGACTTCAACACCGGCAAAAAATACGGGCTGCCGGTGCTCTGCCCGGTGGACGAGGCCGGCTACCTCACCGCCGAAGCCGGCCCCTTTGCTGGCACCAACGTGCTCAAGGACGCCAATCCGGCGATCATCGAGGCCCTGGAGGCCGCCGGCGCCCTGCTGCTGCAGGAGCGCTACGAGCACCGCTACCCCTACGACTGGCGCACCAAAAAGCCCACCATCTTCCGGGCCACCGAGCAGTGGTTTGCCTCGGTGGAGGGCTTCCGCGGCGCCGCCCTGGAGGCGATCGCCCAGGTGGAGTGGCTGCCGGCCAGCGGCCGCAACCGGATCGAGGCCATGGTGGGCGAGCGGGGCGACTGGTGCATCAGCCGCCAGCGCACCTGGGGGGTGCCAATCCCCGTCTTCTACCACCGCGAAACCGGTGAGGTGCTGCTCAACGGGGCCACCCTCAGCCACATCCAGGGCCTGATCGCCGAGCACGGCACCGATGTATGGTGGCAGCGCGATGAGGCCGGCCTGCTGCCAGCCGATCTGGCCGCCGAGGCGGCCCAGTGGCGCAAAGGCACCGACACCATGGACGTGTGGTTTGATTCCGGCTCCTCCTGGGCCGGGGTGCTGCAGGAGAGGGGCCTGGGCTACCCGGCCGACCTCTATCTGGAGGGCAGCGACCAGCACCGCGGCTGGTTCCAGAGCAGCCTGCTCACCTCCGTGGCCGTCAATGGCCACGCCCCCTACAGGCGGGTGCTCACCCACGGCTTCACCCTCGATGAGAAGGGCCGCAAGATGAGCAAATCGCTGGGCAACGTGGTGGATCCGGCCGTGCTGGTCGAGGGCGGCAAAAACGAGAAACAAGACCCCGCCTACGGCGCCGATGTATTGCGCCTGTGGGTGAGCTCGGTGGATTACTCCGCCGATGTGCCCCTGGGGCCAGGGATCGTGAAGCAGCTGGCCGACGTGTATCGCAAGGTGCGCAACACGGCCCGCTACCAGCTCGGCAACCTGCACGATTTCGATCCGCGCCCCCAGGCGGAGGGCGGCGACGCCGTGGCCTACGCCGAGCTGCCGCTGCTGGACCAGTGGATGCTGCAGCGCACCGCCGCCCTGATCGACAGCGTGACGGGAGACTTCGAGCGCTTTGAGTTCTACCGCTTCTTCCAGGCGCTGCAGAACTTCTGCGTGGTCGACCTCTCCAACGTCTACCTCGACATCGCCAAAGACCGCCTCTACGTGAGCGGGGCCGCGGAGTTCCGCCGCCGCAGCTGCCAGACCGTGCTGCACCTGGTGGTGGAACGGCTGGCCGGCCTGATCGCGCCGGTGCTCTGCCACATGGCCGAAGACATCTGGCAGAACCTGCCCTACCCGGTGGCCGAGGCCTCGGTGTTCGAGCGGGGCTGGCCCACCGCTCCTTGCGACTGGCGCCGGCCGGAGCTGGAGCCGCCGATGGGCGCCATTCTCGAGCTGCGTGCCCTGGTGAACCGCCAGCTCGAGAGCTGCCGCAAGCAGGGCGACAGGGGCAGCAGCGAGGGCCGGGAGCGGGGCATCGGCGCCTCCCTGGAGGCCCAGGTGCAGCTCACCCTGGCGGAAGGGGCGAACACCACGGCGCTGGCAGAGGCCCTGGCCTGGCTGGCAAGCTCCGCCCACCCCAGCGTTGACAATCTCACCGACTGGCTGCTGGTGTCGGCCCTGCACATCGGCGGCGAGGCCCCAGAAGCCGTGCTGGCGGAGGCGAAAGCCGACGGGGTGACGGTACGGGTGGCCCGGGCCGCCGGCCAGAAATGCGAGCGTTGCTGGCACCACGAAACCGACATCGGCCGCCACCCCAGCCACCCCACCCTCTGCGGCCGCTGCGTGGCCGTGCTGGAGCCCTGAGCCAAACTGGTATGTGCCTCCCAGGGCCAACTCAGAGCCAGGCTGGGGCTTGCAGGTAGGCCTGGGGATTGCTGCCGGCGGCCAACACCTGCTCCGCAGCTGGGTCGAGCGGGCCAGCCAGCAACTCGGCCGTAAGCAGCCGCACCCCCTCGGGCAGCAATGGCTGGTCGGGATCGAAACCGGTGGGGTGGGTGGTGCTGCTGGAGAAGCCGCGAAAGATCAGCAGCTCGTAGGGCTCCTCGAGCGCGCCCGCCGAATCGAGGGCACCGCGCAGGCGCAGCACCCGATCCGGCCGCTCTCGGCTGATCGCCTCCAGCCCAGCAATCAGAGCGTTGGCGGCCAGGGTCATCAGAACTCCCCCGCCACCCGGCCCTGCTTGGGCAGCCGCACCAGCAGCCACTGCAGCAGCCCAACGCCGTAGGCCACCAACCCCACATAGCCGATGAAAGCTGCCACCCCAGGGGTCCAGGAGCCGCCGAATACAAAGGCAAACACCCCCACCAACTGCTGATGGAGCCCAAGGGGCGGCTGGATCCAGATGGAGCAGGCGGGCCGATCCAGGCCAGCGCTGGCCATGCAGCCCAGGGCTGTCGTGCTGAGGGCTGCCCCCAGCAGGCCCCACACCGTCAAGCTCCAGCGCCAGACGCGCAGGGTGAGGGGCAGGGCTCGCCAGGGAGGCATGTCTGCCAGTTCCTCGTTGAGATCCACCCAGAACCAGACACTCGCCACCACCAGCAACTGGGCCAGCACCGCCAGCAGAAAACCAAGGGGACGGCGGTCGGTCAGCAAGAGGGTGACGAGCAGCAGCAGGCTGGCCACCTTCCAATAGATGCCAAGCAGCCGCACCAGCGCCCCCTCCCGGCGCAGGCCAGCCCAGATCAGCAGCACCAGCGGCAGACCGATGCTGAACAACATGGCCACTCGGACGTCGAGCCACACCAAAGAGCGATACAGAGGTTCTGGCAGGACAGCGAGCACACGGTTAGTTCGGTAAGGCGCCATTATCCGCGGCCCCCGGCAGGCGATATGGTCCGACTTATGGCTGCATTTTCCCTGCCCAGCTGGCTGTCCCGCCACATTGGACCCAACCGGGGCCAGGCCTGGTGCCGCACCGCCCTGGCCTCTGAAACCTCCCTGCAGGCATCGGTGGAAACCATCGTTCACCAGCTGCGCGGTGCCGGGCCGGCAGACCTGGCCCTGGTCTTTGCCGCCGCCAGCTACGCCAGTGACCTGCCCAGGCTGCTGCCGCTGCTCCAGGAAAAACTGCGGGCCAGCCACTGGATCGGCTGCCTCGGCGGTGGGGTGGTGGGCACCGACGCCACCGGCACCCCCCATGAGCTGGAAAAAAAGCCCGCCCTGAGTGTCACCCTGCTGCGCCTGCCCGGCGCCCAGCTGCAGCCCTTTGCCATCGACACCGAGACCCTGCCCGACCTCGATGGTCCGGCCGAGCCCTGGCGCGCCCTGCTCAACGCCGCAGAGACGACGGGCGGCTCGCCCAGCCCCTCGATGCTGCTGCTAGTGGATCCCAGCTGCTCACGCATCAACGACCTGATCAGCGGCCTCGATTACGCCTGCCCCGAGGCGGTGAAACTGGGCGGAATCGCCGGGCAACACAGCGCTGGCCACGGCTCCTTGCTATTTGGCAACCAGGTTGCCCGGGGAGCCGTCGGCTGCCTGATCGGCGGCAGCTGGCAGCTCGACCCGGTCGTAGCCCAGGGCTGCCGGCCCATCGGACCGGTATTCGACATCGAACAAGCCCAGCGCAATGTGGTGCTGGAAGTGAGCCAGGGCCAGGACCGCCGCAGCCCGGTGGCAGCCCTGCAGGCGATCCTCACCGACCTCAGCCCCCAGGAGCGGGTGCTGGTCAAGCACTCCCTCTTTCTAGGGGTGGGGCGCAGCAACTTCAACCTAGACAGCGCCGAGCCCTCCAAGCCAGGGGCCTTCCTCGTGCGCAACCTGATCGGCGTGGACCCGCGCAACGGAGCCGTTGCCGTGGCCGAGCGCATGCGGGTGGGCCAACAGGTGCAGTTCCAGCTGCGCGATGCGGAGGCCTCCCGCCAGGAACTAAGGCAGCTCCTGGCCCAGCAGCAAGCCCAGACGCCCAACCCCCTGGCCACCCTGCTATTTGCCTGCCTCGGTCGCGGCGAAGGCCTCTACGGAGCAGCAGATGGCGATGTGAATCTCTGCCGTGAAGCCTTCCAGCAGGTGCCGATTGCCGGGGTGTTCTGCAATGGCGAGATCGGACCGGTCGCCGGCAGCACCTACCTGCACGGCTACACCGCCAGCCTGGCTTTTTTAGTGCCCCGGGGAGAAGGCTGAAGGTGCGCCAGCACGTCAATCCGCTCAGCCGCTTCTTCCAGCAGCCCCGGCCCTTGCCGGCCCCGGCCGAGCTATTCCCCAGGCCCGGCCAGCCCCTCCATCTCGACATCGGCTGCGCCCGGGGCCGCTTCCTGCTGGCCCTAGCCAAGCAGGAACCCGGCTTCAATCACCTCGGCGTGGAGATCCGCCTGGCGCTGGTGGAGGCAGCAGAGGCCGAGCGCCATGCCCTGGGACTGGACAACCTCCACTATCTCTTCTGCAACGCCAACATCAGCCTGCAGGCCTGGCTGGCCTGCCTGCCGGCAGGACTGCTGGAACGGGTTTCGATCCAGTTTCCCGACCCCTGGTTCAAGCAGAAACACCACAAGCGGCGGGTGTTGCAGCCCGCCCTGCTGCAGGCCCTTGCCGGTGCCCTCTCCCCCGGCAAGGAGCTGTTTATTCAGAGTGATGTGCTGGCGGTGATCACACCGATGGTGCAGCTGATCGAAGCCAGCGGCGGCTTTGATCGACCAGGCTTTGATCAACCAGAATTTGAGCGACCAGATGAAGATCGGCGGCCCTGGCTAGCCACCAACCCCCTGCCCATCCCGAGCGAGCGGGAGGCATACGTCATGGCCCAGGGCTTGCCGGTGTATCGCGTGCTCTACCGGCGCAACAACAGTCCCCTGGCCCCCCTTGAAGAGCTGGAGGATCTGCCCAAAGGGGTTGATAATCCGGCCTGACGCCAGCCTTCGCCCCTTGAGCGCCCCCACCATTCCCTTCCTGCTGCGCTGGCAGGGCTCGCTGCAGCACGCACCCAGCGGTGCCCTCGGCAGGCAGCTGACCCTGGTGGCCGGGCTCGTGCTCTGCGCCCTGATGGCTGGCCTGCCCCTGGTGACCCGCAGCGGCCTGAGCCTGCTGGTGCTTGCCAGTGGCCTGCTGTGGCTGCTGATTGCCCTGCGCACACCCCCGGGACCCTTGGGGGAAATCGACCGCTGGATTCTGGCAATACTCTCCCTGGCCCTGCTGGCCACGGGGTTCTCGCCGGTGCCCCTGGCTGCCGCCAAGGGGCTGGTGAAACTGGTCAGCTACCTGGGGGTCTACGCCCTGATGCGCCAGCTGCTCAGCACCGCGCCGATCTGGTGGGACCGGATCGTGGCGGCCCTGCTGGCCGGGGAACTGGTCACCAGCGTGATCGGCATCCGCCAGCTCTATGCGGACACCGGCGAACTGGCCCGCTGGGCCGACCCCAATTCGGTGGCGGATGGCACGGTGCGGATCTACAGCACCCTGGAAAACCCCAACCTGCTGGCCGGATACCTCCTGCCCGTGCTGCCGCTGGCCCTGGTGGGCCTGCTGCGCTGGCCCGGGCTGGCCCGCAAGCTGTTTGCCCTGACGGCCCTGGTGCTGGGCCTGGCAGCCCTGGTGCTCACCTACAGCCGCGGCGCCTGGATGGGACTGGTGACCCAGGCTGGGGTGACCATCCTCTTGCTGGCCATCCGCGGCACCCGCACCTGGCCACCCCTCTGGCGCAAGCTGGCCCCCCTGCTGTTGCTGCTGGGCGGAGCGGCCCTGCTGGTGGTGCTGGTGACCCAGGTGGAACCCCTAAGGGTGCGGGTGATGAGCCTGCTGGCCGGCCGCGAAGACAGCTCCAACAACTTCCGCATCAACGTCTGGCTGGCCGCCCTGGACATGATTCAGGCCCGACCCTGGCTGGGGATAGGCCCGGGCAACGACGCCTTCAACCAGATCTATCCCCTCTTTCAGCAACCCAAGTTCAATGCCCTCAGTGCCTACTCCATCCCATTGGAGCTGGCGGTGGAGGCGGGAATTCCCGGCTTGCTGGCCGGCATCGGCCTGCTGGTGGCCAGCCTGCGCACCGCCACCAGCCTCTGGCGTGGCGATGGCTTCTTCAGCCTGCCGGCCCTGGCCGTGATCGCCGTGATCGCTGGTTTGGGGGTACAGGGCCTCACTGACACGATCTTCTTCCGGCCGGAAGTGCAGCTAAGTGGCTGGTTCTGCGTGGCCACCCTGGCGGCCGGGGCCACCCACGCCCGTGCCTGATCTGGCCCTGGTCGCCGGCTTTGATGCCGGCCAGACCCACACCACCTGTCGACTAGCTGCTGCCGGCAGCGGTGCGGTGTTGGCCGAAGGGCAGGGCCCAGGTGTGTGCCATCTGCTGGGGCCGAACGGCCCCGACCGCTTTGGCCGCGCCCTGGGCCAAAGCCTGCAGCAGGCCCTGGACCAGCTCAGCCCCGGGCGCCTGGTCGCTGCCGGGATTGGCGCCAGCGGCATCGAAGTGGGTACCCCCGTGCAGGATCAAGCCCGCCAGCTGGCGGCCGCCGCCCTGGGACTACCCCTGCAGGGCGTTTTGGTGACTGGAGATGAGCGCACGGCCCTGCGGGGGGCGATGGGCAGCCAGTCGGCCGGCATCGTGGTGATCAGCGGCACCGGCATGATCGCCGTCGGCCGCAACGGCGCCGGGGAGGAGCACCGTTGCGGGGGCTGGGGCTGGCTGCTGGATGGGGCCGGCTCCGCCATGGACATCGGCCGCGATGGGCTGGCCCTGACCCTGGAGATGGCGGATGGTCGCCGAAGTGATTCGCCCCTGAGAGCGCGGATCTGGGCCGGCCTGGGCCTGGACCCCGGCGACCCCCAGGCCCCCCAGGCGATCAAGGCCCGCGTGGTGGCGCCCGACTTCGGCGCCGCTGGCTTTGCCCGCCTGGCCCCCTTGGTGGCCGCCGCCGCCGCCGAGGGCGATCCGGCGGCGGCGGCAGTGGTGGAGCGCTCCGCCCAGGCCCTGGCCCGGATGGTGGCGACCATCAGCCAGCGGCTGGCGCTGGGGAACCCGCCGGTATGGCCCCTGGGCGGCGCCCTGGAACACCTCGAGCTGCTGCGCCAACGGTTTGCCGCGGCGCTCGCGCTCCACTGCCCGGGGACCAGGCTGGAGCAGGCAGCAGGGGATGGCTGCAGCGGCGCCCTGGCCCTGGCCCGGCTTTGCCTGGAGCCCTAAATCCAAGTAATTAGATCTAAGCCGCGTTGAGGTGCTGCTCGGCCTCCCTGGCCAGTTGGGAGGCCCAGTGATCCACCAACTTCTGATCGTCCGCCTCCACCATCAACCGCAGCAGGGGCTCGGTGCCACTGGCCCGCACCAGCACCCGGCCGCAACCGTCCATGGCCGCCTCCGCCGCATCTACGGCCAGGCGCAGGGGTTCGCACTGCTGCCACTGCTGGCGCCGCTGGCGGTCGGGCACCGTCACATTTACCAAAATCTGGGGATAGGGCTTGAAGCTGCTGTCCATCCAGCCAGCCAGGCTCTGGCCGGAACGGTGCAACAGGGTGGCCACCTGCAGGGCCGTAAGCAACCCGTCGCCACTCATGCCGTGGCGGGCCGAGAGGATATGGCCCGACTGCTCGCCGCCTAGACCCGCCCCCATCTGCTCCATCGCCTGGTGCACATATTGAT
The DNA here is from genome assembly GCF_015840335.1 of Synechococcus sp. CBW1108. Classification (NCBI taxonomy): domain Bacteria; kingdom Bacillati; phylum Cyanobacteriota; class Cyanophyceae; order Synechococcales; family Synechococcaceae; genus Synechococcus; species Synechococcus sp. CBW1108. The sequence goes on along the minus strand of NZ_CP060395.1, from coordinate 1,769,453 downwards.
CACCAACAGCGGTGCGCTCCAGCACTCCGCCCTTGGCCTGCCAGGCCCGCTCGAAGCCCAGATTCGACATCACGGTGGCAACGATCCGGTTTGCCGGCAGCTGGCCCTCAGCCAGTAGGGAGGTTCCCCACAGGTAGAGGATCTGGTCGCCATCGACCACCCGGCCCCGGCCATCAACCGCCAGCATCCGGTCGGCATCGCCATCAAAGGCAAAACCCATCGCAGCGCCCTGGTCGAGCACGGCCCGCCTAAGGGGCTCCAGGTGGGTGCTGCCACAGCCCACGTTGATGCGCTCGCCATCGGGTTCACCATGTAGCACCGTGAGCTTGGCTCCCAGGGCCCGAAAGACCGCCTCGCCACAGGCCGTCGCCGCGCCCCAGCAGAGGTCGAGCACGATCGAGCACCCATCCAGACGCCGCCCCAGCACGCTGGCCACCAGGGCCCGCTGGTAGTCGGCCAGCAGCTCCTGGCGAGCGTGCACGACCCCATTACCGCCGAAGCCACCGGCGGGCCCCACTCCCTGGAGCCCAGCCTCAATCGCCTGCTGCTGGCCGCGACTCAACTTGGCACCGGAGGCACCAAACACCTTGATGCCGTTGTCGTGGGGGGGGTTGTGACTGGCCGAAACCATCAGCCCGCCGGCCGCCCCCAGGCGACGGATCGCCCCAGGGATTGCCGGCGTGGGGCAAACACCCAGGGTCCACACTTCCCGGCCGGCGGCGGTGAGGCCCGCAGTGAGTGCGGCCACCAGCATCGGACCGCTGCAGCGGGAATCCATCCCAATCAACACCGGGCCGGATGGCGGCAGCACCTGGCCGCACCAATAACCCACCTGCATGGCCAAGGCCGGACTCAGCTGGGTGCCGACGCGGCCGCGGATGCCATCGGTGCCGAAACCGGCAACGCCACTCCGCAGGGGATGGCCAACGGGATGGGAAGCCAGCTCGGCCATGGACGGATGCCCCAGGGGGGCTCAGGCTACGTCGATCAGCGCCAACGACGGGGCCACCAAACCCAGCGCACCAGCTCCCCCAGGGCCCAGAGCAGCAGCAGCCCCACCAGCCAGCCAGGCAGCAAGTTCAGTGGCCACCAGGGCCTCAGCAGCAGCACCAAACCCACCCCAGCCAGCACCCGCAGCGCCCGCAGCCGCTGGGGCGCGCCCGGCAGGCTGGAAAGGTAGGGGGGAAGGGAGAAGGGAAGGGAGAGAGGAAGAGGATGGAATCGCACCAGCCAAGCCGGATCTAGTCCTGCCCAGAATGACCGAATCGCGCCGTCGATGAACCTGGCCCGCCTCCCCCTGTTGTTGGCCATCACCTGCCTGGGCAGCGGCACCCTCCTGGTGGGTGGCCGGGCGCTTCTCACCCAGATCCCTGCCGCCGATCCCACCACCCCCAGCAGCAGCCTGGCACTGGTGCGCGCCCTCAGCCTGGATCCGCAGCGACGGCGTGAGGCCAACCTGCTGCTGCTGGCCCGCCAGGGGCCTGACCCCGTCCTCAGCCGCCGGCTCCTACGGGGCCAGGGCTGGGGCAGGGATCCCCTGGCAGCTTTGGTGCTCAAGCGCGATGCCTTGGCAGCGGCAGCCCTTGGCGATGCTCCAGCGGCGCAAAAGCTCTGGCGGCAACTGCTGCGCCGCTTCCCCCAGACACCTGCTGCCGCCGATGGGCTCTACGCCCTGGGGCGCGACCAGCCCAGGCTGCGCAAGCTGCTGCTCCAGCGCTTCCCCGCCCACCCGGCCGCCCTGGCGGCGGCCCTGGAAGCAGGCCCCTCGGCCCCATCCAGGCGCGATGGGGCCCTGCACCTGGCCCGCCATGGCTTGCGCTGGCCCGGAGCCGGCGCGAAGTTCCGCCAGGCTTGCCAAAGCAAAACGGCCCCGCCCAACCCCCTCCAGCGGGACCAGCTGGCCCTGGCCCTGGCCCAGCTCGGCGACGGGGAAGCCGCCTCGGCATGCCTCCAGGGTCAGCCACCCGGCCCGGAAACCAAACTGGCCCTGGCCAAAACCCTGCTCAGCGGCAACGCCTCCCAGCAGGCCCTTGGCCAGGGCCTGCTGCTCGAGTTGGCCAGCTCCAGGCCCCACTCCCCCCTGGCCGTGGAGGCCGTCAGCCTGCTCAGCGACCAGCCAGGGGCCTCCAGCCTGCAGGCCCTCACCAGGCTGCCGGCAGCCCTGCAATACACAACCCCGGTTCAGGCCCGCCGCGCCCTCGACAGCCCTGGCAGCAGCGCCGTGCTGGCGGTGCTGCAACGCTGGCCCAACCATCCAGCCAGCTGGGAGCTGCAATGGCAACGGGCCCGCCAGGCCCTGCTGGCAGGTCAGTGGAGCGGGGCCCAGGTTTTCCTGAGCGCCCCAATCGAGCGCCATCTGCCAGTGGGGCTGGTGGGCCGCCAGCGTTTCTGGCTGGGCTTCAGCCAGTGGCAGCAGGGTCAACGCAACCAGGCCCGGGCAACCTGGAGCAACCTGCTCAAGCACCATCCCCATGGCTACTACGGCTGGCGGGCCGCGCTGCGGCTGGGGCGGGGCGATCTCAGCCTCGATCCGGCCGCCAGCCCAGCCCTGTCGCCTGCCGTCTGGCAACCGCTCGGCAGCGGCGATCGCGAGCTCGAGCGGCTCTGGCGACTGGACCAATCCCTGGAGGCCTGGGAGCACTGGCGCAGCCAACGCCCAGCCCCTCCCAGGGCCCCTGAGGAGCTGGTGCTGGAAGGCCGGCTGCGCCGGGCCGTGGGCGACCACTGGATCGGCCTGGGCCAACTGGAGCAGGCCAGCCTGCGGCTCCCCACCAACCAGGCCTGCGGCCTGGGCAGGGTGCTCGCCAGCAGTCTGCAGACCGCCAGCTTCGTTGCGGAACTGGAGCAGGCGGCGGCCGAGGCCGGCCTACCGGCGACCCTGCTGGCGGCCGTGGCCAAACAGGAATCGCGCTTCAGCCCAGGGGTGCGCTCCAGTGCCGGCGCCGTGGGGCTCCTGCAACTGATGCCGGAAACGGCCGCCGAGCTTGCTGGAGGTCCCTTGCCGCCAGGGGCCCTCAGCGATCCCGGGCGCAATGCCCGGCTCGGGGCCCTCTATCTCAGCAACCTGCGGCGCCAGTGGCAGGGCAATCCGGTGCTGATGGTCACCAGCTACAACGCCGGGCCCGGCGCCGTGGCCGGCTGGGTGAATCCCCAGCTGCAGCTGCAACCTGAACTGTGGATCGAGGCAATTCCCTATCCGGAAACCCGGCTTTACGTCAAAAAAGTGCTGGGAAATCTCTGGAGCTTCCAGCAGCGGCCCACACCGCGCTGTTAGGCACTGGGGTATTAGAAGCCGCTAGCAAGCCGGCGCCCCAGGGCCGCCCCGGCCAACACCAGTACACCCAGGGCCCCCGCCAGGAGCAGGGGCGGAGGAGCCACACGCACCCTGGCCAGGTCCAGGCGAGCCAGGAGCACCGTCGAACCCAGGATCAGCACATTGGCCAGCACCGCAAGGTGGAGCATGTAAAGCGCCACCACCGTCACGCTCAGCAGGCTGACCACCAGGCTCATCACCCGGCTGGCCGCCATCAAGCTGGAGATCCACTGCAGCAGCAGATCGGGCATGGTGCAGACCAGCACCACCAGCAGGGCATGGAGGAAATCAATCGACCAGAACAGGCTGGATAACTGGCCCATGCCCGAAGACGCCGCGCCCTCGAGCGGCTGGCTCCAATGCAGCCCTTCGTACACCGAAACCACCGCCAGAACCAGCAGCATCGGGGCCCGCACGGGCAACAGCAGCAGCCTCCAGATCGCCTTCACGGTTTTGATTTCACGGTGTCGCTTTCACGGGTGGGGCCAGCACCAGGGCAATCGCATCTAGGGGGCAACTCGGAATGCACTGCTCACAGACCAGACAGCGTTGCGCATCGAACTGCAACTGCCAGACGGGCTGATGCAGAGCCAGGGCCCCGCTGGGGCACACACTCGAGCAGAGGCCACAATCGACGCAAAGCTGGGCATCGATGCTGATCTGGGCCGGGGCCCGATTGAGCGAAAGCCCCTGGCTTTCCAGCCAGGTCTCCGCCGCGGCCAGCTCATCGATGTCACCCGACAGCTCCACCACCATGGTGCCGCTCTGGTTGGGCGCGATCTGGGCCTTGAGAATCTTGGCGGCAATGTCAAAGTCCACCGCCAGCCGATAGGTGATCGGCTGGTGCACCGCCTCGCGGGGGAAATGGAGGATGAGGCGCCGTTTCACAGGGAGGCCCCTTTGCCTTGCTCACAACGCTAGCAAGCACTGCCAAAGTGAGGTCATGGTGAATTCCCCCCCCACCCCAGCTCTGGGCCAGGGCGAAAGGCTGCTGCTACTGCTGCTGGCGGCCCTACTTGCCGCCGGCCTGCTGTGGTTCCGCGGTGGCCTCCACCCGGAAGCCCCGCTGGAGCGCCTGGCTCGCCAGTCCCTCGACCTGCAGGTGGCTCTCCACAACGGGAGGCCAACTCTGGTGGAGTTCTATGCCGACTGGTGCGAAGCCTGTCGCAGCATGGCTCCAGCCATGGAGAGAGTGGAAGTCCAGCACCGCGGCCAGCTCGATGTCGTGCTGCTCAATGTGGACAACCCCCGCTGGCAAGCGGAGCTGGAGCGCTATGCGGTCAACGGCATTCCCCAGCTTGAGCTGTTTGATGCCACCGGGGTGGCCGTGGGCCGGGCCATCGGCGCCCGCAGCGCCGGCGAACTGCAGGCCCTCAGCGACGCCCTGCTCAGCGGCCAGCCCCTGCCCCAGCTGGCGGGGGTAGGCCAGGTCAGTGCCCTTGGCAGCGATCCCGAGCCCAAGGCCGCAGAAGCTGGCACCATGGCCTCACCCCGCAGCCATGGCTGAAGCCGCCGTGTCCCTTGATCCCCGCTTCCGCGTTGAGCTGATCGCCGCCACCCCCAACCCGCAGCAGTGCGTCTATGCGGGCATGCACCAGGACTACAGCGAGGGGTTCGTGGCCGCCGATCGGGCCAACTGGCCCGATGAGACCCAAGCTGGCGAGATCTGCGTCAAACGGCTACTGGCCGGAGAGCGAGGCCACTACGGCCCCCTCGAGCACGCCCAGATCGTGCTCAATGTGGGCTGGTTTCCCCACTCGGTGATGCAACAGGCCCGCACCCACCGGGTGGGGGTGAGCTTTGATGTGCAGTCGATGCGCTACACGGGCGAGCGCATCTGCCGCGCCGCCCGGGGCGAACTGGAGCTGGAGGAGGTGTTCTATCTCCGGCCCGTTTGCGATTACAGCGACCGCAAGGGCAAGAAGTATCACTATTCGATAGGGCAGCGCGCTATCGATCTGGAGCTCTGCCGCGCCGCCGCCGAGCGCTACCGCGACCTGCTGGCCGCCGGCTTCGCCGAGGAGCACGCCCGCGGCATCCTGCCCTTTGATTACCGCCAGCACTTCGTGGTTAGCTTTACACTGCGGGCCCTGCTGCACTTCCTCGACCTGCGGGCCAAACTCGATGCCCAGCAGGAAATACGCGAACTCTGCGTCCTGATCTGGCCCCACCTGCAGGCCTGGGCCCCCCAGTTTGCCGACTGGTACGAGAAGAGCCGGCTGCACAAGGCTCGGTTGGCCCCCTAGCGGGCCATACCCCAGCGTCTGCTATTCCTCCGGCAGCCCTAAATACGCGCCAGGGTGACCCGCTCTGGTTGGTGCTGATACTTGCCAGCGCGATCATGATAGGTGGTTGCGCAGGGATCCCCCTCAAAGAACAACAGCTGGCAGATACCCTCGTTGGCGTAGATGCGGCAATCGGCTCCCGAGGAATTACTGAACTCAAGGGTGAGATGGCCCTCCCAACTCGCCTCAGCCGGCGTGGTGTTGACGATGATGCCTAGACGAGCATAGGTGCTCTTACCCAGGCAAATCACGGTGATATTGGCGGGCACTTTCATCTTCTCCAGCGCCACACCGAGGCCGTAGGAGTGGGCCGGCAGAATGAAATAGACCCCGTCCCCATCCTGATTTAGGGGTGCGGGCTCGAGGTTGGCGGGATTGAACCGCTTCGGGTTCACCACCGTGCCAGGCACGTGCCGGAAAATTAAAAACTCCTTAGCAGAGAGCCTCAGGTCGTAGCCATAGGAGGAGCAGCCGTAGCTGAGCACCGGCGAGCTAGCCGTATCCGGATCCAGGTGGCGCACCAGGCTCGACTGGAAGGGCTGAAGCATCCCGGAGGCGGCCTGCTCATTGATCCAGCGGTCGTTCTTGAGCATTGACGGGAAGGGGAAACAGGAACGACGGGGCCATCAAAAGCCCCTAGAGACCACGCCGCAGCTTGGTGACCTGGTCGGCCATGGCCATCAATTCAGGAGCCATGGCCGGGCCGGTCACAATGACATCCAGATGGACCGGACGGCGCTCCAGGGTGGCAAGCACCTCAGCTTTATCGAGATAGCCCAGCTCCACTGCCAGCCCGAGCTCATCAAGCACCAGCAGGTCTACTGCCCCACTGAGCAGCCGCTCTCGGCTGTAGGCCCACACCTGCTGCACTGCCGCTAGAGACTGGGCCGCCAGCGACTGGGCAGTCAACTCCTCAGACTGGCTGGCCGCCGGCTCCGAGATGCAGTAGGGCACCCCGGGCCGCAGCCACTGCAGGCGCCCACACAGCCAAAGGCTGCTTTCGAGCCCCTGATCCACCCCTCCCTTGAGCAACTGGCTCACCAGCACCCTGCTACCCAGGCCGGCGGTCCGCAGGGCCTGGCTCAACACCGACCCAAAACTGCCCCGAAACGGAGCCGTGTGAATCTGCAGCAGCCCCTCCTGTTGGGCTACCAGACGCAGCACGGGGGCCGGGGTGACTGGGGCAAGGGGCAAGCTGGCGGTCATGAACTCTCTGAAACGACAGCCGCTGATGGGCGACTGCGCGAAGCTGAATGTAGCGGCATCGGGTCGCTTCACAAGCATCCGACCCCATCCCTAGCGGAAACACCTGTACCAACGCCTATCGTCCCAGGGGGAGAGCCAGGAAACCGTGTGTATTGCTACAGGGATCCCTACAGGCGATCCTTAAGGTCCCGAGATATGCCAGAGCCGTAATGGTTGGCGCTACCCACGGATTCAGCCGTACCGCCAACACTCCAACCACAGGGGCCCCGGGTTCGGTGGCGGGTATGGGCAGTGCCAGTCAGGCGGGTCCCACCCTGCAGGAAGTGATCCGCGGGCTGGCCGGCAGCACTGCCGAAACAATAGAGCGGGGAAAAACTATCTTTTTCCCCGGTGATCCGGCCGAACGGGTCTATCTTTTGCGCCGCGGTGCCGTGCGCCTGTCACGGGTCTACGAATCCGGTGAGGAGATCACCGTTGCCCTGCTGCGTGAGAACAGCCTATTCGGCGTCCTCTCCCTGCTCACGGGCCAGCGCTCAGATCGCTTTTATCACGCCATCGCCTTCACCCGGGTGGAGATTGTCACCGCGCCGGCGACCTCCGTGCGCAAGGCGATCGAACAGGATGCCAGCGTGGGGCTCCTACTGCTTCAAGGTCTCTCCTCGCGGATTCTGCAGACCGAAACGATGATCGAAACCCTCACCCACCGGGACATGAGTTCACGGCTGGTCAGTTTCCTCCTGGTGCTCTGCCGCGACTTTGGGGTTCCCAGCAGCCAAGGAATCACCATTGATCTGCGTCTTTCCCACCAGGCCATCGCCGAAGCGATCGGCTCAACCCGGGTGACCATCACCCGATTGCTCGGGGATCTGCGCAACGATGGCCTGGTGCAGATCGACCGTAAGAAGATAACGGTGTTTGATCCCATCGCCCTGGCCAAGCGCTTCAGCTGAACTCCGGAGATACTGGGGCCGGTCGCAGACGCACGTGACGGGTTGGCTGCTGATCCTGACGCTGCTGGTGCTGGGCGGAGTGCTCTCCAACCTGGGCGACCGTCTGGGGAGCCGGGTGGGCAAGGCGCGGCTGAGCCTGTTCAGGCTGCGGCCCCGCAACACCGCCGTTCTGATCACGGTGCTCACCGGCAGCCTGATCAGTGCCATCTCCCTCGGCCTGATGCTGCTGGTGAGCGAACGCCTGCGCACAGGCCTGTTTGAACTCGACCAACTGGAGGAGCGCCTGGCCAATAGTCGTCGCCTGCTGGCCAGCAGTCAGCTGGAGCTCAACCGAGCCGAACAGGGCAAGCGAGATGCCCAGCAGCGCTTTGAGCAGGCCCAGGCCCGTGCCAGCAAGCTGCGGCAGGAACTGGCCCCCCTGGTCGCCCAGCGCAATCGCCTGGAGCAGGAGCGCTCCCGGCTCAACCTCGAAGTGCGGGACCGGGACGCGGAGATTGGCCGCACCGAGGCCGAATTGAGCCAGGTGCGCAAGCGAATTGCGGCGGGAGCCCAAGAGCTCAAGGATCTGGAAAGCAACCTGATCGCCCTGCGCCGCGGCGATGTGGTGATCACCAGCGGGCAAATCCTCTCCAGCGCCAAGGTGGCCCTGGAACGCCCCGAGCAAGCCCAGCAGGTGATCACGGCCCTTTTGCAGCAGGCAAACATCAACGCCTTCCGCCGGGTGTTACCGGGCCAACCACCGGATCGCCAGATCCTGCTGGTGCCCAGAAACGACATCGCCAAACTGGAGGAGCTGCTCGCCAAGCCCGGCCGCTGGGTGGTGAGCATCCTCTCGGCCGCCAACGTGCTGCGGGGGGAGCGCCAGGTGCTGGCCTTCCCCGACTTGCGGCCAAATCGACCCGTCGTCAAGGCCGGCGAGGTGCTGGCCAGCACCACGGTGGAGGGAGACCTCACCGGCCTAGATGGCATCAACCGCCGCTTGAACCTGCTGCTGGCGGCGGCCTATGCCCGCGCCCAGCGCCAGGGCACCCTGGTGGAGGGGTTGCAATTCGACGCAGCCAGCCTGAACCAACTGGGTCGGGCCCTGGGCGAAAGACCCGCTGGCCAGGTGGTGCAGCTGGAAGCCGTGGTGCTGCGCGATGCCGACACCCCCGATCCGATTGCAGTCGAGTTGCGCTGGTTGCGACCGCCGGCGGACGACATCCCGAGGGGGCCCCGGCGCCCATGACCGGCATGCAGGCGTCAGCGTTGATCGCCGGCCTCGACCCAGGCAACAGCAAATGTGGCCTGGTGCTGGCCGATGCATCCCAGGGGCAAGTCCTGGAGGCGGCAATCCTGCCTCCCCCAGCCAGCCAGGGCCTGCTGCAGGCCTGGCAGCAACGCGGCCTGGCCAGGGTGATTCTGGGCAACGGCACCGGCAGTCACCCCTGGCGCCCCCTACTGCGCCAACTCAACCTGGAGCTGACCCTGGTTGATGAGCGCGGCAGCAGCCTGGCCGCCCGCGAGCGCTACTGGGAGCTGGATCCGCCAAACCCCTGGATGCGCCTACTGCCCACCGGCCTGCGGCTGCCCCCAAGGGATATTGACGACGTCGTAGCCCAGCTGCTGCTGGAACGCTGGCTGGGGGAACCGCTGCGGCGCCGCTACGGCGAGGTGCTGCGCCAGTGGCCAGCGGATGGGTTTAAAAACGGGCCCGCACCGTGAACACATAGTCGCCGCCGGGTTCCAGCTGGTAATCCACCTTGAGCAGGTAGCGCAGCAAGGCGTCCTGGATCAGGGCCCGCCCTAGGGAGGGCTCCACACTCAGTTCGCCGCGGTCAAACGCCCAGCGGAAACTCCAGCGATACCCACCGGCACTGATTTCTCCCTCCAGCACCCGCTGGCTGAAGCTCTGATGCAGGACGCGGAGCTGGGCAGTGGTGGCGGGTAGCTGGGCCATGGACTCATGCTGGCGTGCCGTGGGGCTGAAAACCGTTGAGCCGATTCCCCGCCCGCTCCAGGCCCAGGCTTTGAATCAGACCAATCCCCGTTTCCACCTCACTGAGCACCGCCTCCAGCAGGGGCTGCTCGGCGGCACTGAAGCGCCCCAGCACGTGGCCGATGGTTTGGGCGCGGCGTTCGGCCGGATCCTCGGCGGGGGCCCCGATGCCGATGCGTAGCCGGGGAAAATCCTGGGTGCCGAGATGATTGATAGTGCTGCGCAGGCCGTTATGGCCTCCCGCACTACCCCTGGCCCGGAGCCGCAGCTTGCCCAAGGGCAGGTCCATGTCGTCGACCACAACGAGCAGCTGGGCCGGATCCAGGCCAAACCAGTCGAGGGCGGCACGAATCGAGCGGCCGCTTTCGTTCATGTAGGTCTGGGGCATCAACAGGCGCAGCCGGGCCGCACCCTGACCCACCTCGGCGAGCAGGCCGCGCAGCTTGGTCTGCTGGCGAAAGGAGGAGCCTGCGGCGGCGGCCAGCCGCTCGAGGGCCATGAAGCCAACGTTGTGGCGGGTGGCGGCGTAGTTGGCCCCGGGGTTACCCAGACCTGCCACCAGCTGTAGGGCCGAACTGGTCGCAATCACCCGAGCTCAGGCGGGCGGGCCGTCAACGGGCTGGTGCAGCCCTCCAGCTTCGGACTGAACTACCTGCCCGACCGCCTGGCCAACGGCTTGACCTACCGCCTGCCCAACTGCCTGAATCTCGCCAGGTCGCACCTCGGGCAGGTTGGCAGTGGTGATTTCAGTAGTGGTGACGTCGGCAGTAGTGATGGCTGATTTGAATTCCTTCTCGAATTCGGAGGAGGCCGACTGGAACCCCTTGAGGGTGCGACCCAGGGTTTTACCTAGCTCCGGCAAGCGCTTCGGGCCGAACACCAGAAGCCCGATGGCGGCGATCACCGCCATTTCGGGAAGTCCAATGCCAAAGATGTTCATGGAACCGGTTCTGGCAGGGGAGGAATGGCCGCGGCCTCAGCCAAGTCCATTCCAGTTGACCGTGATGCCCTCTAGCAGCAGCGACTTGTTGTACAGCTGGAGAATCACCAGCAGGAACACCAGGAACAGCACCATGAAGATGCCCATCACGGGCGTGGTGCCCCAACCGGGAACAACCTTGCCGTACTCGGAATTGAGTGGCCGCAGGATGTCGCCGAGGCGGGTGCGTTGGGCCATGTCTGCAGAAGCCCCTCGGGCATTGAATCGCTCCCGTTACTGTAAGGGGCCTGAGCGCCCTGCCGCGCTTGGGCGTCGAGAGTTGTGACGCAACCCGACACCTGCACCTTTCCCTAGCCATGGATCCAACCACCACCAGCTCACCGGCCCTCTCCGTGGCCCTTGCCGTGCTGGCGGTGCTCCTGGCCCTCACCGGTTTTGGGGTCTATCAGGCCTTCGGCCCCCCGTCAAAGGGTCTCACCGACCCCTTCGACGACCACGACGACTGAGAGACGACTAAGGGAAGACTGAGAAGCGCCAAAAACCGATGCTCCAGGGCAGCAGCAAGCAGGGATCCCCGCCTGGCAGCTGATCTAGGGGCAGGGGCCTCTCCAGCCCATCGAGACGCTGCAGCAACTGCCAGTTGGGGCCCAATTTCAGGCGGCGGCGACACGGGGAGCAGTTCTGCACGGTCAGCACCACTGTTCCTGTCGCCCCAGAAGGCCGGCAACCCAACAGCAGCAAGCCCTCCCCCAGGCAAGGCAAGGACGGGCGCGGGGCAGGCCGGGCCTGGACCGCCGCCGGCCGCAGCCAGAGAGGCTCGCGAAAGGCCACGGCTTGCTGGGGCACCCCGGCGCGGCCCCAACCCAGGCGACAGGGCATCAGGGCCAGCCGCAGCCGCTGGCGGCCGTTATCGGCGCCAGGGTCAGGCCAGGTGGGGGCCCGCAGCAGGGACACGCCCAGCTGGCTCGGGCTCGCCGAAACCCCCTGGGGGCCATCGAGTAACACCGCCAGACCCCCATCTGCAGCCACCGACGCGATCCAGCTGATCGCCGCCACCTCCCAGCGGGCCCGCTCCCGGGCCGTGACCGGCTGGGCCGGCCGCTCGAGCACCCCCCCGGAGGTGTCGGCAGCCCAGCGGTCCGCCGGCTGGGCCAGGGGGACCTCCAGGCGCAGCAACTCGTGGCGCTGGCGCCAATCAACGCTCAGCACCAATTCCAACCAGGGGGTGTTGGCCAGCAAGCGCCCCTCCAGCCGCAGCCGGCTGGCACCGCAACAGCCGCGCCACAGAAAACTGGTGCAGAGCGGTCCGCACTCGAGCCAGGTCGGCTCGCCCTGCCAAGCCCACTCCAGCGGCTGCTCCCGGTAGTCGGCGGCGATATCCCAGGCATCCCAGAACTCACCCCGATCGGCGTAGCGCCGCCAGGCCAGGGGAGCCCCGAGCTGGGGCTGGCCCGTGCCATCCCAGAGCTGCTCCAGGCCCTGGGGGCCCAGCTCAAAGCTCACCAAACCATTGCCGCAGCGCCAGCCCTCGACCCACACGGGCGCTGCCACGCCAGCGGGGGATCCGGCCCTGCGCTCCAGCTCTAGATCCAGCTCCAGCTCCAGCGCATCCACCCCGGCCAGAGCAGGCAACTGCAGCCACTGGCCGCCGCCGCGGGCCGCCTGGGCCGGCAGCTCAAGGCCGGTATGGCTCCAGCGGCCCGCTGGCAACCTCAGGGTGCGGGCCCGAGCTGCCAGGGGCTGCAGCTGGGCAACCCACCAGCCCCGGCAGGGCCCTAGCCAGGCCTGCAGGGCCCGATCCCTTAGGAAGCAGGCGCGGCGGCGGGCGGCCCGCCACTGGGGCTCAGCCTGGTCAAACACCTCCGGAATCGAGGTGCCCGGCAGGATGTCGTGAAACTGCTGGAACAGCAAGGTCTCCCAGGCAACCGACGGGCCTGAACCGGCCAACGCCTGGGCCAGATCCGCCTCCCTCAGCAGGCGCTCCAGGGTGCGGTTGTGGCGCTTTTGATCGGGACGGGAGGTGGCGCAGCCCCGGTGCAGCTCCAGGTAGAGCTCATCGCGCCACACCGGCAGCCGCCGGGCCAGCGGCTCGAGCTCGGCCAGGTAGGCCCGCAGGCTGCCGTGCCGCTGGGGTGCGGCCTCGTCTTGCTGTTGCCAGAGCCGCAGCTGCTCAAGCATTTCTGCCGTAGGGCCGCCGCCATGGTCGCCAACCCCAGGCAGCCAGAGGGTCCCGTCCACCCCCGTCGCCGCCTGCCAGGCCAGGCGATAGCGCTCCATCGCCAGCGGATCCCCATCGGTGCCGATCGGGGCAGTCATCAGGGCCAGCAGCTCGGCACCACAGCGGCTGCGCCAGCGAAACAGCCGGTGGGGAAAGGGATTGGTAGCGTTCCAGAAGAGCTTGTGGGTGCAGAACCAACGCACGCCAGTGCTGCGGGCCACGGCCGGCAGACCGGCGGCGAAGCCAAAGCTGTCCGGCAGCCAGGCCAGGGCGTGCTCCAGCTCCGCAAAGGTGGTGGTGCTGTAGTGCTGGCCCAGCTGAAACTGGCGCAACAGCGAGGCGCTGCTGATCAACACACAATCGCTCTCTACCCAGGGACCATTGATCGGCTCGAACCGACCGGCTGCGACCGCCCGGCGCAGGCGGGTGAACAGCTCAGGCCTGTACTGCTCCAACCAGGCGTAGAGGGCCGGCGTGGAGTGGGCGAAATGGAGCTCGCCGAAGCGCTCGATCAGATCCAGTGCAGCAGAGAAGGTGCGCTCGGCCGCCTGCCAGGTATCGGCCACCGGCCACAGCCAGGCCAGGTCCAGGTGGGCGTGGCCTAGCAGGTGGAAGCCGCCGCGCAGGGGCTGGCCGGCCCGCAGCTGGGCCAGCTCAGCCTTGGTTTCGGCCAACAGGCCGGCGGGGTCCGCCGGATCCAGGGGTTCGAGCTCCAGGCGACTCTCGATCAAGGCCCCGTCGTCGTGGAGAGGGCTGCGCAGCCGCAGCTCAATCAGCAGGGCCTCCCCCTGCCACCAGCGCTGGGGCAACACCCAGCGACAGGCCGTATCAAACAGATCGCCGCCATGCACTACCTGGCCATCCACCCGCAGTTCGGCCTTATCAGCCCACCAGCGCAACACCAGACGGGCCTGGGCCACCTGAGCGGGAACCTGGAGCTGCCGCCAGGGATCCGGACAGGCCAGCTCCAGCCTCAGCCGGCGCCACTGGCCACCCCGGGGCCAGATCAGCAGTCCCCGCGAGTGCCAGTCGGGGCGATGCAGCGCCCCCCAGGGATCGGCCAGGGCCTGGCCCTGGCCACCCTCGGCCTGTGGCCAGCTCCACAGCGGCTGCAGATCCCATCGGGCTCCGCGGGGCTGCGAACGTGACTGAAACGTTTCAATCCTCGGGGGCTGCCCTGGTGGAGGGGCCTCGGGCATCGTTGGATAGCAAGCCAAGACCCATAGGATGATCCCGCCGCCGCGGGGTCGAGCAGGCTCCCCCAAGCGCCTGTCACTCCCTGTCACCCGTCCGCTGTTCCCCAAGGCCGAACCATGCTCGCCCTCAAGATCTCGGTTTACTCGGTCGTTTTCTTCTTTATCGGGATCTTCGTGTTTGGCTTCCTGGCAAGCGATCCCAGCCGCACCCCCAGCCGTAAAGACCTCGAAGACTGACCACTGGGGCCTAAGGCCGCCGGATCTCTATGGAATAATCCCGCCAATAGGGCGATTATCCAGAGAGCATTCGTGTGCATGAGCTGTCCCATTCCCCAGGCAAATTCAACGCAAATCAGGCCTTGGGGCTAATGCAACTTGGCTTGAACCTCCCGGCCAAATTTTTTAGCTGGAAACTTCTAACGCGCCGCCACCTGGCGCTGCTGTTGCTTCCAGCGATCCTGATGCCCAGCCTGCTGAGTGGGGCCAGCCTGGCGGCAGAGAAGCCCAGCCCCCAAGGCCAGGGAACCGACCCTGCTCCATCCCCATCGACTGAGCCGACCCCGAGCTTGGTGGTGATCAGGGCCGACCAGCAGGGCTACGACCAGCAACTGAATCGCTTCGTGGCCACGGGCAATGTGGAAGCTCGCTTCAACGGCTGGCTGCTCCAGGCCGAGCGGGTGGAAATGGCAGAAAAGAGTCGCAGCATCTACATCTCTGGCCAGGTGCGACTCAGCAAGGGGGATCAATATCTTCAGGCCAGCCGGCTGCGCTACAGCGAACTGGAAGGGACCGGTGAATTGGATGATGTCTACGGCGTCATTGACCAGGACACCCTGCTCAGTGACCAACCAACCGTTGCCCAAAAGCCCTCCTTTGCCTGTCCACCCCTGGTGGCCGACCCGGGGAAAAAAAGCCTTGTGCGGCTTATCCCCCCTGGTCGCGCCAACCTGCCGACCATGCCCCCTCCAGCCGGCTGCCCCGGCAGTGAATTCACCAGACCTGCTCTGAGCTTGAACCAGGCGCTCGAATCTGTGGCCTTCGGCCCCCTGCCAGGCGAAACCCCAGCCAAGCAGCAGCAGCTAGCAGCGGGCGCGGGCGCGGGCGAACCGGAACAACTCACTTCAGCTGAGCAACGGGTGCGCAATGTGGCCTATCAACAAAGCTGGGGCACCCAGCTAAAGCTCAATCTTGACGCCGTTATCGACACCAACGATTCCCTCAACAACGCCGGCTATGGATACCGGCCCCCCTCGCTCTCGGGGGGCAAGGTCAGCCGTCTGCGCTTCCAGGGCGCCCAGATCAAAATTCAGGCCAAGCGCTGGACAGCCGAAGAGGTGGCCTTCACCAACGATCCCTTCACCCCTGCGGCCTCCTGGAGCATTGCCCGCAAGGTGGAGGCCGTCATGGACGAGCGCGGGGTGACCAAGATCAAGGGGCGTAGGGCGCAGATACTGCTAGATGGCAAGGTTTCCCTGCCCGCGATTGTCAACACCACCATTGGCGAGGAGGAAACACGCTGGGCCGCCGATACCGACAACCAGGATCGCGATGGCTTCTTTATCGGCTACAACCTCGATCCGATCAGGCTCGGGCGCAACGGCAGCCTGCGGCTCCAACCGCAACTGATGTTGCAACGGGCCTTTGAAGGCAACACCAACAGCTTCGTATTGCCAGGCGAGAGCCTGGCCAACCCCAACACTGACCAGCCAGCCACCCTCGCTGACATGTTCGGCCTGCTGGCCGCGCTCAACCTGCCGATGGGCTGGCTTTCCCTGAACGCCCTGGCCAGCCTGTCCACCTTCAATCCCGACAATTTCCGCTCCGGCACCCGCAGCACCGGCCAGCTGAGCGCCCCTCTGGCCCTGCCAGGCCACAACAGCGCCAGCGCCAGCCTTTTTGGCTCTTACCGGGAGCGCATTTACAATGGCAGCCTAGGATTGCAAACGGTGGTGTATTCCTATGGCGCCAATTTTGCAGGCAGTGTAGTGCTCAATAAACCAAAATCACCCCGGCCATCTAAAACACCCGACCCAACAGATCAGGCAACCGAGCAGGCGATCGAACAAGCAACCGTCCCACGCAGCAAAGGGCCATTCTTTCAGCCAGTTAGTATAAATTGGGCCGCCCAATCCGGCAACTACGAAGCAACACTATTCGAAACCAACACCCTCGAAACAATTTGGCGCAGCTACGCCAACCTGGCTATCAGCAGCACCCTTCAGCTCTGGCAGGGAGCAGCTCTCGATACCAGCGATGACCCCACCCGCGGCTTTCGCTATGCACCCTCCCCGGTAGTTCCAGGCTTTGGGCTCGACTTTGGCGCGAGCGGCTACGTAGCCAGCTACAGCGACGGCGCCAGTCAGAACACGCTCACCCTCTGGGGTGGCCCAGCCCTCACCATTGGCCAATTTGACAAACCCTTTTTCGATTACACCCGCTTCTCGGCCTCCATTGCCGGCACTTTTTTGAACGGGGCCAGCCCGTTTGGCTTTGACCGAACCGTGGACCTACGCACGGTAAGTTTCCAGGTGGCCCAGCAGATCTATGGGCCGCTGGTAGTTGAAGCTGGCGCCACCTTCAATATTGATAACCGCTCGGAGTTTTACGGCGATGCTTCCTATTCCTATATGGAGTTGAAACTGCAACGGCGCTCCTATGAAATCGGGGTTTTCTATAGCCCTTACGACGGCATTGGCGGCATCCGGGTCAAACTCAACGACTTCAACTTCGCCGGCACCGGCACCCCCTTCGTGCCCAGGCCTAGAAGCCGTTGAGATAGGGCAAGGCCCCAACCAGGCGATCGAGTTCAGCGCCATTTGCGAGCAACTGCGAGGTGGCGTCCCACTGACCGGAGAGCAGCATCTGGCGTGGGCCTGTCTGCAACTCAAGCTGCCAACTCTGGCCATCAGCTGCTTCGAGGCGAAGGGTATCGAGGCAAACGACAAGCTCCAGCGTGGGGATGGCGGCCAGTGCCGCCTGCAGGCTCAGCACCTCGTCATGGGGGGCCGTGAAACAGGGGATGCCCAGGGCCAGGCAGTTGCCATAGAAAATCTCAGCGAAGCTCTCCCCCACCACTGCCCGAATACCCCAGCGCATCAGGGCCTGGGGCGCATGTTCCCGGCTGGATCCACAACCGAAGTTGCGATTCACCACCAGCAGGGAAGCACCCTGCGCTGCTGGGTGATCAAAGGGGTGGCTGGCGGGGCGTTCGGCCCGGTCGTCGGCGAACACCTGGCTGCCCAGCCCCTCAAAGGTGATGCACTTGAGGAAGCGGGCCGGGATGATCCGATCGGTGTCGATATCGTCTCCGGCCACAACCACAGCCCGGCCGCGCAGGGCTGGTATGGGGCCCATGGGGAATGGCGTACTGGTCATCGCTGCTGGCACGGCATGGTGGGCAACAGCTGGCGCACATCGCTGACCTTGCCAGCGATGGCTGCTGCGGCGACCATCGCTGGGCTCATCAGCAGGGTGCGGCCACTGGCGGAACCCTGGCGGCCCTTGAAATTGCGGTTGGAGGAGCTGGCACTGATCTGGCGGCCCTCGAGGCGATCGGGGTTCATGGCCAGGCACATCGAGCAGCCGGGTTCTCGCCACTCGAAGCCGGCCGCCAGGAATACCCGATCGAGCCCCTCAGCCTCAGCAGCGGCTGCCACCTGCTCGGAACCAGGCACCACAAAGGCCTTGATGCCGGGGGCCACCCGGCGGCCCTTCGCCACGGCTGCAGCCGCCTGCAGATCGGAGAGACGGCCGTTGGTGCAGCTGCCGATGAAACACACATCCACCGGCGTGCCGGCTATCGGCTTGCCTGGCTGGAGGTCCATGTAGCGATAGGCCTCCTGGGCCAGGGGGCGCTCGTCTGGGGGGGTCTGCTCGAGGGTGGGTACAGCTTCGTCGACACCGATGCCCTGGCCCGGGGTGATTCCCCAGGTCACGGTGGGGGCGATGGCGGTTGCATCGAAGCGCACCTCGTCGTCATACAGCGCATCTGGCCCACTGGCCAGGCTGCTCCACCAGGCCACGGCCCGATCCCAGGCCGCACCGGCAGGTGCAAAGGGCCGACCCTTCAGATCGTCGAAGGTGGTCTGGTCGGGGTTGACGTAGCCACAGCGGGCACCGCCCTCGATCGCCATGTTGCAGAGGGTCATGCGCTCTTCCATCGAGAGCACCTCGATCGCCGGGCCGGCGAACTCGTAGGCATAGCCCACACCGCCCTTCACCCCCAGGCTGCGGATCACATGCAGCACCAGATCCTTGGCGAAGACCCCGGGCTGCAGCCGCCCGTCCACCCAGATGCGCCGCACCTTGAGCTTGCCCATCGCCAGGCTCTGGCTGGCCAGCACGTCGCGCACCTGGCTGGTGCCGATGCCGAAGGCGATGGCGCCGAAGGCCCCGTGGGTGGAGGTGTGGGAGTCGCCGCAGGCGACGGTCATGCCGGGCTGGGTCAGGCCGAGCTCGGGGGCGATCACGTGCACGATCCCCTGGCGGCCGCTGCCGATGCCATGCAGGGTGATCCCGTGCTCAGCGCAGTTGGCCTCCAGGGTGGCCAGCATCTGCTCGGCCAAGGGATCGGCGAAGGGCCGCGCCTGGGAGGTGGTGGGCACGATGTGATCAACCGTGGCGACGGTGCGCTCGGGGTGCCGCACACTCAGGCCCAGCTCGTTGAGGGCAGCGAAGGCCTGGGGACTGGTTACCTCATGGATGAGATGCAGGCCGATAAAGAGCTGGGTGGAGCCGCCGGGAAGTTCCGCCACCCGGTGCAGATCCCAGACCTTGTCGTAGAGGGTGCCGGCGCTCAAAGCGGATGCAGACACATTTGCCCACACCCTAGAGGGCCAGCCGCAGTCGATTGAGGGCCTCACCCACCGTCAGCAACTGGATCCAGCTGCGCCCCCGGCTGCTGCCGAAGCGCACCCCCTCGCTGCTGCAGCCAGCCGGACCGGCGAGGGCGATATGCACCAACCCCACGGGCTTATCGCCACTGCCTCCCCCGGGCCCGGCCACGCCGGTCACGGCGAGGGCCCAGGTGGCTCCTGTCCTGCGGCGAACCCCCTCGGCCATGGCTGTGGCCACCGAATCACTCACCGCTCCGTCAGCCTCAAGGGCGGCCAGCGGCACCGCCAGCAACTCCTGCTTGACTGCGTTGGCATAGGCGATCACCCCGCCAAGAAACACATCTGAAGCCCCCGGCACCGCCGCCAGGGCTGCCCCCAGGCCGCCGCCCGTGCAGCTCTCAGCCACGGCCAGCGTCTGGCCCCGCTGCCGCAACAACTGCAACACCACCGAGGCCAAGCTGTCGTCGTCGCTGCCGAAACAGAGGCTGCCGGTGCGACGGCGCAGCTCGGCCTCCACCGGCGCCAGCAGTGCCGCCGCCTCCACCGCCGTGCTGGCCCGGGCCGTGATCCGCAGCTTCACCTGCCCGGCCCCGGCGTAGGGGGCCACGGTGGGGTTCTCGCCCGCCAGCAGATCGGCCACCTGCTCGGCCAGGCTGGATTCGGCCACCCCCCAAAAGCGCAGCATCCGACTCGCGAACACCCCAGCCGCCAGGGTCGAGTCGCGCAACCAGGCCACGGCCGTGACCTGCCACATCAGCTCGAGCTCACTGGGCACCCCGGGGAAAGTGAGCACGGTGAACCCGGGCTGGATCCCTACGCCAGCCGGGGGGGTCCAGACCATCCCTGGTGCGGTGCCGGCGGGATTGGGCAGCACGGCCGCCCCCAGGGGCAGCTGGGCCTGGCGGCGATTGCTGGGGGCCACCGCCCGACCCCGGGCCGTGATCTTGGCCTGAATGTCAGACCACACCTCCGGGTGTTCCACCAGCGGGACCCCGAAGGCGGCGGCAATCGCCTCGGTGGTGAGGTCATCGGGGGTGGGACCCAGTCCCCCCGTGGTGATCAGCAGCCGGCAGCGGCCGGCCGCCTCGCGCACCGCGGCGATCAGCCGCTCGCGGTTGTCGCCCACCACCGTCTGGCGGTGGTGGGGAATGCCTAGGGCCGCCAGCTGTTCGGCAATCCAGCGGGCATTGCCATTGGTGATGTTGCCAAGCAGCAACTCGGTGCCGATGCAGAGGATTTCGGCAGTCACCTCATCCGAGCTCCTGGTTGGATGGTGGCTGTTGCAAGGCACGACGGGTGCTGACCAACACCCAGATCAGCAACGCGGTGGCGAGCGCCAGCCAGAGAAAGCGCAGTTCAGCATTGACCAGCACCAGGGCCAGGGAACCCAGCCACTGGGTGAAGGCATAGATCAGCAGCACCGTGCGGCGATGGCTGAGGCCGCTGCGCAGCAGGCGGTGATGTAAGTGGCGCCGGTCGGGGTAGAAGGGCGAGTGGCCCTCACTGAGGCGGCCCATGATCACGGCAGACATGTCGGCCAGCGGCAGCGACAGGATCAGCAACGGCAACAGCAGGCTGACGCTGGTGAGGCCCTTGGCCGGGCCGACGATGCTGATGGCCGCCAGGGCGAATCCGAGGAAATAGGAACCCCCATCCCCCATGAAAATGCGGGCCGGATTGAAGTTGTGGCGCAGAAAGCCCAGGCAACTGCCGGCCAGAGCCGCCGCCAGCAGGCCAGCCGCCGGTTGGTGCAGGCTGAAGCTCACCGACAACAGACCGACGGCGGCAATGCCGCTCACCCCAGCGGCGAGCCCATCGAGCCCATCAAGCCAGTTGATGGCATTGGTGATCCCTACCAACCAAATCAAGGTGGCGACCAAACTCAGCCAATCGGGCAGCTGCAACAGCAGATCCGCTCCCCCCAGCCAGGCCATGGGCAGCTCAATGCTGCCGATCCTCACCCCCTCGTTCCAGGTCACCATGGCGATCACCAGCTGGCCAGCCAGGCGGGGCAAGGGTGGCAGGGCAAAGAGGTCGTCGGCCAGGCCGATCAGAAAAAAGCACAGCGCCCCGGCCAGGGTGGTCCAGATCAACTGGTCCTTTTCCATGGGCAGGTTGGCAAATCCACCCAGCAGCCAAACCAGCGCCAGGGCAAGGCTGAAGGAGATGACAATGCCCACCCCTCCCAGGCGCACCATGGGAGTGGAGTGCTGCTTGCGGGAATCGGGGACATCCACCAGACCCCAGCGCAACCCAACTCGACGCACCACAGGCACCACCAGAGCTGTCAGCAGGGCCGCCACAGCGAACGTGATCAGGGCCGCCAGGTTGGGACTTTCAGTGAGGGTCACAGAACCAGGCTGAAGCGGGCAGGCGGCGGGCTTTGGCGCCTACCTTACGGGCGGCTACAGGGATCGGGCGTGCTGCAGCTGACGCTGCCCATCGACAGGATCAGCGCCGGACTCCTCGGCGTAGAGCGGAAAGCGCTCACAGAGGGCCGCCACCCGCTTGCGGCAGCGCTGCTCGATGGCGGCATCCTCGGGGTTGAGCAGGCGGTCGGCGATCACATCGGCCACCTCGGCGAAAGCCTCCTGATCGAAGCCGCGGGTGGTGCAGGCGGCAGTGCCCAGGCGCAGACCGCTGGTGACAAAGGGCGACTGGGGATCGAAGGGCACCGTGTTCTTGTTGGCGGTGATGTGGACGTCACTCACCAGCAGGTCAGCCACCTTGCCGGTCATGCCGATCGAGCGCAGATCCACCAGCACGATGTGGTTGTCGGTGCTACCGCTGACCACGGCGATGCCGCGCTCCTGAAGGCGCTTGGCCAGGGCCTGGGCATTGGCGATCACCTGCTGGCTGTAGGCCTTGAAGGAGGGCAGCAGGGCTTCACCGAAGGCCACCGCCTTGGCGGCGATCACGTGCTCGAGCGGGCCTCCCTGGCTGCCGGGGAAGACGGCCTTGTCGAACTGCCTGGCGAACTCGGCGTCGCGGCAGAGGATCAGGCCACCGCGGGGGCCGCGCAGGGTCTTGTGGGTGGTGGTGGTCACCACATCGCAAAGGGGCACCGGGTTGGGGTGCAAGCCAGCGGCCACCAGCCCGGCGATGTGGGCCATGTCGGCCAGCAAGTAGGCGCCCACCTCATCGGCGATGGCGCGGAAGGCCGCGAAATCAATCGTGCGGGGGTAGGCGGAATAGCCGCAGACAATCAGCTTGGGCCTGTGCTCCAGGGCCAGCTGGCGGATCGTGTCGAAATTGAGCTGCTGGGTCGCCTCATCGACGCCGTAGTGCACGGCCTTGAACCACTTGCCGCTCACGTTCACAGGCGAGCCGTGGGTGAGGTGGCCGCCGTGGCTCAGATCCATGCCCAGGATCGTGTCTCCGGGCTGAAGCAGGGCCAGGAAAACGGCGAAGTTGGCCTGGGCGCCGCTGTGGGGCTGCACGTTGGCCCAGGCGGCACCAAACAGCTCCTTGGCCCGCCCGATCGCCAGCTCCTCGATGGCGTCGACGTGCTCGCAGCCGCCGTAGTAGCGCTTGGCCGGCAGCCCCTCGGCATATTTGTTGGTCAACACCGAACCCTGGGCCTCCATTACGGCCCGGGAGGTGAAGTTTTCCGAGGCGATCAGCTCCAGGTGAGTTTGCTGACGATTCAGCTCCTTGCCGATCAATGCCGCGATGGCGGGGTCCCCGGCAGCGAGAGACTGGTTGAGGGCAGCACCGCCGGAGTGGGCCATGTTGGATTTCAATTCTTGTTCCGATCGTAAGGAACGTCTTCACAGTGCGGGGAATGGGTCGCGAATCGGGCACAAAAAAACCGCCCGAGGGCGGTTGGGGGGAAAAACGCGCCTGGAGAGATTCGAACTCCCGACCCTCTGATCCGTAGTCAGATGCTCTAATCCGCTGAGCTACAAGCGCACTGGCCCATTCTCACCGCATGAAGGGCCTATCCGTCAAATCACTGCCCCTCCTATGCCGATTCGCTGGTACGGCCCCGCCAACCCCGAAGAACCCACCTACAGACACTTTGAGCGGATCGTGAACCTCACCCTTCACGCCGCCCTGTTTTCTGCCTTGAACAGCGGCCTCTGGGTCGTGCAGGAACTGCGTCATCCCTGGGCTCACCTCAACTGGCTCACCCTTGGCTGGCTGGCAGTGCTGCTGGTGCACGCCGGGGGGGTGATCGCCATGCGCCCGGCCCCCCCAGCCGAAAACCAACGCTCCAAAACCGAGCCATGACCCTCACCGCCTCAGACCTCAAGGAGCTCGAACTGGCCCTGGCCGATCGCCTCTACGTGCAGGTGGCCGGCTGGCACCTCTACCTGGGAGATGCCGGCCTGGCCCAGACCCTGGCCATCGAATGCGCCGGCCGGATTGACCAGGGAGCCCAGGTGTGTGCCCGTCAGGCGCTTGAGGCCGTTCAGGTGCCCATCGGTGGTGGCGCCACCCGCATGCCCCTTGCCCGACTCATGCCAGCCGGTCAGTTGCGCGATCTCGAAGAGGTGCTGGAACCCTTTTGCCGATAAGGTTGCGCCACCTGGCTGCGGGCTGTGCTGGTCATTGAGGTCACCAACGCCCGCGACGTGGTGCGCAAACGCATGGGTCGCCTTGGCGGACGCCTGATCGGCAAGGTGGTGGATGCGGAGGCCCAGGTGGAAAAGGCCCTGATCCAGGAGCTGGAAACCGCCTTCAAGGAATTTGGGATCGAGGCCCGGATCTTCTCGGTGGACGGCCCCCAGATGGTGGGTCGCTCACACCTGGAGATCCCCGTGCAGGTGAGGGATGTGCGCGATGTGAATCTGAGCGATTAGCGCCTGGCGCTGAAGCGGGGCAACCGCCCCCGCAGCTGGGCGATGCCTGCGGTCACTTCCGGAACCCCAGCCAGGCTGGCCACCAGGCCGTACACCAGCACCCCCACGCCACCGGCAAAGCCGCACTCCAGCAAGCGCCCCCAAAGCCCCGTGGGCCACGCCACGCCCAAGGCGATTCCCCAGGCCGCCAAGCCGGCCAGCACGGCAGCTCCAAACAGCAGCAGGGTGTCCCGCAGCCAGAGGCGCAGCGGCAGGCCCCCCAGCCGGCCCTGCAGGGCCAGCAGCAAGCCCACACAGGTGATCAGGTTGACCGCCACCGTGGCCAGCACCAGGCCAGCAGCTCCGCAGTAGAGGTTCGGCAGCAGCTGCACCCCCGTGGGCACGGGCCCACCGACAAAGGCCCAACAGAAAATCGCATTCAGACCGATCCCAGCCAGCGACCAACGAAAGGGGGTGACCCCGTCACCCAGGGCATAGAAGACGCGCACCAGCACGTCACGAGCCAGGTAGGCCGGCATGCCGATGCCGTAGGCCATCAACAGGGTGCCGACCAGCGCAGCTGCGCCGGCATCGAAGGCCCCCCGCTCGTAGATCAGCGCCACAATCGGCAGGGCTAGGCCCACCATCAGGGCCCCGAGCGGCAACATGCTGGCGTTGGAGAGCATCAGCCCCTGACGAATGCGGCCAATCAGCTCAGGCCGATCTTGCGGAGCAGTGAGCCGGGCGTAGACCGGCAAGAGCGGCACCAGTAGGGCATTGGAGAGCAGCCCCAGGGGCGTCTGCACCAGCAGGTTGGCGTAGCCCAGTCCCGCCGCCGCCGCCGGAATGCCCGAAGCGAAGAAGAGGGAGACAAACACATTGATCTGCAGCATCCCCGAGGAGAGGGTGGCGGGCCCCATCACCTGGAGCACCTCGCGCACGCCCGGGTCCTGCCAATCCCATACCAGCTGGAAGCGATTCAGCCCCTGACGGGCCAGGGCCGGCAGCTGGATCAGCCACTGCAACACCGCGCCGAGGGTGGTGGAGCCGGCCAGCACCACCCCACCGAGCACCGCCGTGGTGGGCAGGGTGATCGCTGGGCCGAGCTGCCACCAGAGCACGGCGATACCGGCGATCACGGCCACGCTCGAGAGCAACGGGCTCACCGAAGGCAACCAAAACTCATCGGCGGCATTGAGGGCACCAAAGCCCAGGCCGATCAGGCCGGCGAACAGGGCCATCGGCGCCATCCAGCGCAGCTGCAGCACGGCGATGTCGTGGCGGGTGGCATCGAGGCCAGGCCCCACCAGGCTGATCAGGGGATCTGCGAACACCAGCAGCAGCACCGTGACCCCGATCAGGCCCGCCCCCACCAGGGTGTTCATCGCCGCCAGCACGTGGGCGCCCTCGGCGCGGGGCCGCCGGGCCAGAACACTCACCATGGCGCTGTGGAAAGGGCCGTTGATGCCCCCCAGCAGGATCAGCAGAAAGCCCGGCAGCACATAGGCGTAGTTGTAGGCGTCGTAGGCCGCACCCACACCGAAGGCGGCGGCAATGACCTGCTGGCGCACCAGCCCGGCCACCTTGCTGAGGGCCGTGGCAACCGCCACGACCAGGGCAATGCGCCTGAGGGACTGTGCCATCCGGTGGGGCCAGGAGCCCTGGGAGTTGAGCGGCAGTATGGCTGGCTCACTCCCACCCAACCCAGCCGCGCCCGCCATGGCCACCCCCGTGCTCAGCCTTGGTCCGCTGGTGGAAGGCACCCTGGTGCGGCGCTACAAGCGCTTCCTGGCCGATGTGGAATTGGATGACGGCGCGCTGGTGACAGCCCACTGTCCCAACACCGGACCGATGACCGGCGTGCTGCACCCCGGCGGGCGGGTGCGACTGCGCCATGCCCCCTCCCCCAGCCGCAAGCTGGCCTGGACCTGGGAGCAGGCCGAAGTGCAGGGCGCCGAGGGAGCCCCCATCTGGGTGGGCATCAACACGGCCCTGCCCAACCACCTGGTGAGGGCCACGATTGAGGCTGGCTGCCTGGAACCCTGGCTCGGCCCCATCGGCGCCATCCGGGCCGAGGTGCCCTACGGCCTGGACCGGCGCAGCCGCATCGACCTGCTGCTGACCCCGGCGGCAGGGGCCGCCGATCCCAGACCGATTTACCTCGAGGTCAAGAACACCACCTGGACCGCCGGCGAGCTGGCCCTCTTTCCTGACACGGTGACCGAGCGGGGCCAGAAACACCTGGTGGAACTGATGACCCTGTTGCCGGAAGCCCGCGCCGTATTGGTGCCCTGCCTGAGCCGCTCTGATGTGAGCCGCTTCGCACCGGGCGATGCGGCCGACCCGCGCTATGGCGAGCTGTTCCGCCAGGCTCTGGCGGCAGGCGTGGAGGTGCTTGCCTGCCGCTACAGCTTCTCGGCCACCGAGGTGAGCTGGCAGGGACTGGCCAGGGTGGAGCAACGGGGGCCCGCCGAAGGCCCATAGAGTTGACACCCCAAGCGGCGACTGTTGTGGATACCCGTGCCTTCAAGCGCTCGCTGCACCACTCGGAGCGATACAACCGCCGCGGTTTTGGCCTGGGGGATGAGGTGGCAGGCAACCTCGAGCAGGCCTACCAAAGTGATCTGATTGCCAAGCTGCGTGAGACTGGCCACACCCTTCAGCAGGGCAGGCTCACCGTGCGCCTGGCCGAAGCCTTCGGCTTTTGCTGGGGCGTTGAGCGCGCCGTGGCCATGGCCTACGAAACGCGCCGCCACTTCCCCACCGAGCGGCTCTGGATCACCAACGAAATCATCCACAACCCCTCGGTGAACGACCACCTGCGCCAAATGGATGTGAAATTCATCCAGGTGGATCAGGGCGTTAAGGACTTCTCCGAGGTGGCAGGCGGCGATGTGGTGATCCTGCCGGCCTTCGGCGCCACCGTGCAGGAGATGCAGCTGCTCAACGAACGGGGCTGCCACATCGTTGACACCACCTGCCCCTGGGTTTCCAAGGTGTGGAACACGGTGGAGAAACACAAGAAGCACTCCTTCACCTCGATCATTCACGGCAAGGTGAAGCACGAGGAGACCCTGGCCACCAGCTCCTTCGCCGGCACCTACCTGGTGGTGCTCGACCTCGCCGAGGCCCAGCTGGTGTGCGACTACATCCTGGGCAATGGCGACCGGACGGCCTTCATGGCCCGCTTCGCCAAGGCCTGTTCGCCGGGCTTCGATCCCGATCGAGATCTGCTCCGGCTTGGCGTGGCCAACCAGACCACCATGCTCAAAAGCGAAACCGAGGAAATCGGCCGGATGTTCGAGCGCACGCTATTGCAGCGCTTCGGGCCCATCGAGCTGAATGAGCACTTCCTGGCGTTCAACACAATCTGCGACGCCACCCAGGAACGCCAGGACGCCATCTTCACCCTGGTGGATGAACCCCTCGATCTGATGGTGGTGATCGGCGGCTACAACTCCTCCAACACCACCCACCTGCAGGAAATCGCCGTCAGCCGCGGCATCCGCTCCTTCCACATCGACACCCCCGAGCGCATCGGCCCGGGCAATCGCATTGAGCACATGCCCCTCGGCGGCGCGCTGGAGCTGGAGGAGCCCTTCCTACCGGAGGGTCCGATCCGAGTGGGGATCACCTCTGGAGCCTCCACCCCAGACCGGGTGGTCGAAGACGTGATCAAGCGGCTGATCGATCTCTGCCAGACCTGAGCCGATCGTCACCAGATACGCACCTTTGCCGTCTGGATGTCAAAGCCTCGGGCGAGGGACCCCGAATCGCCTTTACATTGATTAAAGAAAGAGGCCCCTGCCCCACCAGTCCCACCACCTGGAGTTGCCACTGTTGTCTTTGCTGCTGTCGACCGCATCGCTGGACCAGGACCCCACCGCATCCGGTGGCTCGCAGCTGCGCTACAGCGATGATCCCCAGGTGCGCCGCTATGCCAGCGCCTTTGCCGATGTGATGGAAATGCGCGGCAGCGCAAGACTTGTCTCCGACTACCTCGATGACCATGGGAGCTGGTTTCGTCGCTGCGCCGCGCCGATGACCGTTGAGGCCATTGGCACTCATGGTTACACCCTGACCCTCGGCACCTTTGGCAACTTCGGCTTCGAGGTGGAGCCCACGATCGGTCTCCAGCTTCTCCCCCAAGACCAGGGGCTCTACCGCATCCTCACGGTGCCCAACCTGGGCGGTGACCCCAATCTGGAGGGTCTCTACGACGTTGACTTCAACGCCTCTCTGCGGGTCGAAGAGACCGGCCCCCTCACCCTGGTGCGCTGGCAACTGGACCTGAGTGTCTGGATCCGCCTGCCAGGGGTGATCACCCTGCTGCCCGAAGGCCTGGTGCAGTCGAGCGGCGACCACCTGCTCAGGCAAATCGTGCGCCAGGTGTCCCGCAAGCTCACCTGGAAGGTGCAGGAAGACTTCCACTCGAGCCAGGGGCTCGAGTGTCCCCCTAGGCGCCAGTCCCAGTTCTAAGGGGGTCTCTCAGGCTCAGGCGGGCCGCTTCTCCCAGATCTTGGCCAGAATCTGCAAACCACTCACGGCTTGCCACAAAAAGAGGGTCATCATCGCCATGTTCAGGCCCACGTGGGCCTTGCGGGCAATCAGGTTGCCCTGCTGCATCAATGGCGCGAGTGACACCGCCAGGGCAATCAGGCAGGTCATGCCAATGCCCACCAACAGGTGGGGGCCGACAAACAATTTGCCGTTATTGAGATAGGTGACTGCCATGCCGCCAAAGGTGCCCAGCACCATCAACACCAGGATCAGGCTGCCGATCTGAAAATGGCGCTTGGCGAACTGCCCCTTGATCAGCTCCTTGCGGTCCGCCGCGTCCGCAGTGCGGGTTTTTTTCGCTTTGATGCCAAGAAACATGCCGTAGCCGGAGAGGGCCAGCAGTCCTCCCATAAGCAGGGGATGAAAAAAATTGAGGTTGTAGGCGAGCGCTTCGGGCATGGTGGGGAAGGGAGAACTGGCGGGAACCGCAGCGGCAAAGACCGATCGAGCGAAGTTACAACTCACGCCGCCCGCCAGGGGGTATCAGTGGAGAAAATGACGATGACCCGTCATCACCATCGCCACGCCCAGGGCGTTGCAGGCGGCGATCGAATCGCCATCCCTCATGCTGCCACCGGGCTGAATCAGCGCCGTAATTCCCTGGCCAGCCGCCAGCCGCACCGTGTCATCAAAGGGGAAGAAACCATCGCTGGCGAGCACAGCGCCCTGGGCCCGGTCACCAGCGGCTTCCAGGGCCAGGCGAGCTGAGCCCACCCGGTTCATCTGCCCAGCGCCGATTCCAAGGCTCTGGCCACCCTTGGCCACGGTGATTGCATTGGAGCGCACGTGGCGCACCAGCTTCCAGGCAAAGCGCAGATCGACCAGTTCCTGGGGGCTGGGCTGGCGCTCGCTCACCACCTGCCAGCCACTCTCCTGCACCGGTTGGTCATCGAGCTCCTGCTCCAGCACCCCACCCAGTAAGGAGCGCAAGTGGCGGCGGGATGCTTGCGGAATTGCCTCGGGCGCCAGCTCCAACAAGCGCAGATTGGCCCTGGCAGCCAGCCGGTCCCGAGCCGGGCCATCAAAACCAGGTGCCACCACACACTCTAAAAACAGGCTGCTGAGCAGCTCCGCCGCCGCCAGATCTACCGGATTGTTGAGGGCCACGATGCCGCCGAAGGCCGAAAGGCGATCGGCATCCAGCGCCCGGGTAAGGGCCGCCGCCGCGTCGCTGCCGGTGGCCACCCCGCAGGGGTTGGTGTGCTTGACCACCACGGCCGCCGGCTCGGCAGCGGGGCCATAGCCAAACTCCCGAACGGTGGCCAGGGCCGCATCTAGATCGATCAGATTGTTGTAACTGAGCTCCTTGCCCTGGAGTTGCTCGGCGGCCCCCCAGCCCGCCTTGGGCTCGCTGTACCAGCGGGCCTGCTGGTGGGGATTTTCGCCGTAGCGCAGGCTTTGGCGAGCTGGCAGCTCCAATCGCAGCGGCAACTCCTCCCCCAGACGGCCAGCCAGCCAGGCGCTGATCGCGGCGTCGTAGCTGGCGGTGTGCTGGAAGGCCTCCAAGGCCAGGCGGCGCCTTAGCTCCAGGCTCAGCGCTGAGCTGGCAAGGGCCTCAAGGAAAGCGTCGTACTGGTTGGGGCTGGTCAGCACCACCACGTCAGCATGGTTCTTGGCGGCCGCCCGCAGCATCGCCGGCCCACCTATGTCAATGTTTTCAATGGCGGTATCGAATCCCACTGCCGGATCGGCAACCGTTTCGCGGAAGGGGTAGAGGTTCACCACAACCACGTCAATCGGAACGATGCCCTGGGCCACCAGATCCGCCTGATGGCTGGCTTCAGCGCGACGGGCCAGGATGCCGCCGTGAATGCGGGGGTGGAGGGTCTTGACCCGACCGCCCAGGATCTCCGGGGCCTGGGTGTGATCTGCCACCTTGGTGACCGGCAGCCCGGCTGCCTGCAGGGCCGCAGCCGTGCCGCCGCTGGAAATCAGCTGGTAGCCAGCCCCGACCAAACCCTGGGCCAGGGGCACCAATCCCTCCTTGTTGGACACGCTGAGAAGGGCCGTGGGGGCCATGGCTGCCGGAGAGCGGGTTCGGGAGCCAACCTAAGCAGCAGCAGCGACCCAATCGTGACCCCTGACAACAAAGCAACTGGCGCTCCCGACGCCGGAGTGATCCGACGCGGCCCTGATCTCAGCGAGCAGCGGCTGGTGCTGCTGCACGGCTGGGGGGCCGATGCCGATGACCTGCTCGACCTGGCCGACCTGCTGGTCGGTCCGGCAGTGAGCGTGGTGGCGTTGCGGGCACCCCTGGGCCATCCCAGCGGTCAAGGGCGCCAGTGGTATGACCTGGAAGAGCCCAACTGGCCCCAGCTACCAGCGGCCCGGACCAGCCTGCGCACCCGGCTGGAAGACCTGGCCACCGAGGTGCCCCTAGGGCAGACAGTGCTGCTGGGCTTTTCCCAGGGCGCCGCGATGGCCCTGGATGTGGCCACGACAGGTAACGGCCTGCCCCTGGCCGGCCTGATCAGCTGCAGCGGCTACCCCCATCCCAACTGGCAACCCGGTGCTCAGGCCATGAAAAAAATCCTGCTAACCCATGGAGAGCAGGATCCGGTGGTGCCCTATGGGGCCAGTGAAATGCTGCAGGAGCAACTCGGCAGGAGCGGCATAGACGCCGACCTGATCAGCTTTGCCGGTGGTCACACCATCGACAGCAGCCTGTTTCCAGCCCTGCGGGATTACCTAGGGGAGCAGTGGTCTGGCTGAATAGCCAGGCTCAGACGAAGGCGTATTCGTACTCCTCCATCTCCTCCCAGTCATCGGCAGCGAGGGCTTCGATGCCTTCAAACAACACCTCTTCGCCGATGCGATCGACAATGGTGCGCAGGGAGGGGAACAGGAAGTGATTCTCCTCGGCGTACTGGGCACTAAACAGGCCCTTTTCGCCCCAGAAGAAGCGATCGGTGGTGTGTTCATTGCGGCGCACATTGAGGATCGCAGGCGGCTCCAGCAGCTCCTCAGCGATGTAGCGACGGGCCGCGGTGACCGGCTTGTGGGAGCCAGTCTCCAGCTTGAAAGTGGGAACGTGCGCCAGCACCCGCTGGCCTGCGAGCCGGCGACGGCTGATCCGCTTGCGCTTCTTGGACATTGAACTGCTCCCGCTGGGGAGGATTGAGGGGACAAAAAGAAACCCGAGGGTTGGGAAGGGACCATGGGAACGCAAGACATGCGCAGGGTCCGTGACTCAGCAAGCCCCTCAAACCGGATAGCCGGAAGTGGGGCGTCGCCCAAACGTTCAGTTGTCCACAAGGATCAGCTGGCCCGGAGGTCAATGACTCCCCAACCCGCCCATTCGGGAAGGGGACAACAGGGAGAACGGATCGGCGAGAAGTCGAATCTTCCTCTGCTGTAGCCTCAATTGCTGGAAACCGCAACTGGGGGTGAGGGCGTCGCAACGTTGAGCCGCTGCCCGCATGCGGACCGCGTCGCCTTGGTCGACCTCTTGATCTTAAGACTATTTTTACTGTTTTCACCGCTTTCTGCCATTTCTGAGCAGCAAGTCGGCGGTTGGGGCCCCAAATGCAAGTCTCAAAGCGCTTTTCAGCCCTGCTGAGCTTTCAGTTGGCCCAATTTGCCGACAGGAGTGATGTGCACTCCGTAGTTGTCTACGTGACTGAGCCAGGTACTGGCGCCGAGCCTGGCAATAGCAGGGGGCCAAGCCTGGTGCCCATTGGCCAATGGCCCATCACCAGCCGCATCCTGCCGGCCGTGGAAGCAAACAGCACCTTGCGGGCCCCGGCCGAAAAACGCCGCTGGCTGCCGCTGCGCCACCAGAACGTGCTGCTCGGAGCCATCCAGGTGGAAACCCTTTCGGTGCCCTGGCCTGAAGGCCTCGGCCAGCGACTGCAGGCAGTTGCCCTCTGCCTGACCGAAGCCCTCTGCCTGGATCTGGAACAACAGCAACTGCAGCAGACCCTCAGACGGCAGGAGGCCGAGCTCAACGTCCTGTTGCACCAGTTGCGCAACCCCCTGGCTGCGCTTCGCACCTTTGGCCAACTCCTCCTGCGCCGCCTCGACCAGGACGGCCAGAACCGGCCGCTGGTCGAGGGCTTGCTGGCGGAGGAGCGCCAGCTCAACCGCTACATCGATGCCCTCAGCCGACTGGGCTCCCCGGACACCCCGACGGTCTCGGGCGAGACCGCCCAGCCCCTGCTTTTGCTGCCGCCCGCCCTGATCGGGCCCGAAGGCGAACCGTTGCGGGAGTGGCTCGAGCCCCTGCTGCAGCGGTCGGCCGCCACCGCGTCCCTACAGGGACGGCCCTGGCACCCTCCGGCCTGCATGCCCAGTTGGCGCGGAGACAGCGGCGCCGTGGCGGAAATCCTGGCCAACCTGCTCGAGAACGCTTTCCGCTACAGCCCGCCAGGAACAGCCATCGGGCTCCACTGCCAACCGCCCTGCAAACCGCTCTGCCAGCCCCTCCCCCAGGGCCCCTGGCAGCTGACGGTGTGGGACGCCGGCGAACCGATCGCCGTGGCGGAACGGGAGGCGATCTTCGAGCGGGGTTTTCGGGGCCGTCAGGGTCAGACCTGCGCAGGCACGGGGCTGGGCCTGGCCCTGGCCAGGGACCTGGCCCGCAACCTTGGTGGCGAGCTAAGCCTGGTGCTGCCGCCGGCCGCAATCGCCCCGGAGCTGCCCGACCAGGGCAATGCGTTCTGCCTCAGGCTGCCAGCCTCAGCCCCAAACCACTGAGCAGCAGTGCCAGGGTCTCGGCCCACTCCACGCTGGCGCCGTAGCTGTCGCCGCTGTGCCCACCGAGCCGCCTCCCCAGCCAGAGGGGCACCAACAGGGCCGGCACCAGCCCCCAGCCATCAGGCAGGGGCCAGGCCGCCCAGACCCAGCCCAGCAGGGCCACCAGCAGGACCACCAGCGCCGGCACAAGTTCCGCCCCCAACCCCCGCCAGTGCTGGCGATGAAAACCGGCGCTGCCCTGCTCCCGCAGGTAGGGGAAGCCGTGCATAGCCACAAGGGGGGCCATGCGGCCCCAGAAAGCCGCCCACACCAGGGCCAGCGGAGCTGCCCCCGCCAGGCAGAGCAGGGCTGCGGCCCGCAGCAGCAGCAGCAAAGCCAGGGCCTGCACACCGAAGGCCCCGACCCGACTGTCCGCCATGGCCTCCAGGGCCCTGGGGCCGGCCCCCAGACCATCGGCCGTATCCATGGCCCCATCGAGATGGAGGCCCCCGGTGAGCAGGAGGGCCAGGGCCAGCGCCAGGGCCACCTGGGCGCCAAGCGGCAGCCAGCCGGCCGTCAGCCACCAGAAAAACCCCTGCAGGCCGCCAATCACCAAGCCGATCAGCGGGCCGAAACGGGCGATGCGCTCAAAGCGCGGCGTTATCCAGGGCCAAGCCGGCAACACGGAATAAAAAACCCAGGCCCCGGCCAGGTCGGCCAGCCAACCTGGAGCCAGGGCGGGCAAGAGCTTCGGCAAGCGACACCTAGCGTCTGAACAGCAAGTATTCGGCCTAATCAGCTTCCCACCCCCCTTCTCCTTCCAGATCACGGCCCGCTGCCCGCGCACCCGCGCCCGCTGCGGCTGCTTCCACACCCCCCACGGCGAGGTCACAACCCCCCGCTTCATGCCGGTGGGCACCCTGGCCACTGTCAAGGGCATCACCACCGACCAGCTCCGGGGCACCGGGGCCCAGATGGTGCTCTCCAACACGTTTCACCTGCACCTCCAGCCGGGTGAGCAGATCGTGGCCGATGCCGGCGGTCTACACCGCTTCATGGGCTGGTACGGGCCCATGCTCACCGATTCGGGCGGTTTCCAGGTTTTCAGCCTGGACCAGATCAACACGATCAACGACGAGGGGGTGGTGTTCCGCTCTCCCCGCGACGGCGCCCGCATAGAGCTGACGCCCGAGCGGGCAATGGCGATCCAGGAGCTGTTGGGAGCCGATGTGGCCATGGCTTTCGACCAGTGCCCCCCCTATCCAGCCAGTGAGGCGGAGGTGGCCACTGCCACTCGCCGCACCCACAGCTGGCTGGAGCGCTGCATCTCCAGCCACACCGCCCCCAACCAGGCCCTGTTCGGCATCGTGCAGGGGGGCTGCTTCCCCCACCTGCGCCAGGAGTCGGCCCGGGTGGTGGCCTCCATGAACTTGCCGGGAATCGCCGTGGGCGGCGTGAGCGTGGGCGAGCCCACCGAGGAGATGCATCGCATCGTGCGTCAGGTGGGGGCCCTGCTGCCCGAAGCGAAACCCCATTACTTGATGGGAGTTGGCACCTTGAGGGAAATGGCCATTGCCGTGGCCCACGGCTTCGATCTGTTTGATTGTGTGATTCCCACCAGATTGGGCCGGCATGGGGCGGCCCTGGTCGGCGGCGAGCGCTGGAATCTCAAGAACGCCTGCTTCCGCCATGACCACAGCCCCCTCGACCGGAGCTGCCCCTGCCCGGCCTGTCGCCAGCACAGCCGGGCCTACCTGCACCACCTGATCAAAAGCGAAGAACTGCTGGGCAAGATCCTGCTGAGCTTGCACAACATCACCCAGCTGGTGCGCTTCAGCAGCGCCATGGCTCGGGCCATCGAAGAGGGCTGTTTTGCAGAAGATTTCACTCCCTGGGAAGCCAACTCTCCAGCCGCCCACACGTGGTAGCTTCCGCCTCTAGCTCAGTGATTTTCGGGATGGCCGTCTACGCCCTGCAGACCATGGCCCAGCTGCCTGAGGCCTACCAGGCCTTTGGGCCCCTGGTGGACATCCTGCCGATTATTCCCCTGTTTTTCCTGCTGCTGGCCTTCGTGTGGCAGGCTTCTGTGGGGTTTCGCTGAACCAGTGGGCTTTCGCCAGGGCGGGTGCGTCATCCCTGGCTTGAGTCATCAGCTTGCCTCATCCACAGGAACCACGCCAAAAGCGCGCAGCTGAGATTTATCCCTGCCGCAACACTGCCCAGGCAAATTCTGGCAGGGCCAGCATTCGGCGCCAGCGACTGGGCTCCTGAATCAGCCTGTACAACCATTCGATCTGCAGAGCGCCCATCCAGCTGGGGGCTCTTTTTTTAACCCCAGCCCAAACGTCAAAGCTGCCGCCCACCCCCATCCAGATGCCGCCCCGCCGGCCGGGCAGCCGCTGAATCCAGGTTTCCTGCCGGGGGATCCCGAGGGCCACCAGCACCAGGTCTGGTCTGGCCCCAACGAGCTGCTGTTCCAAGCCTGGCCAGGCTTCCTCCCTCTGGTATCCGTGGGCGGTGAGTACGAACTTCAGCCCGGGCAACTCCTGGCCCAGCCGAGTCGTGAGCTGCTCCATCACCGCCGGCGAGGCCCCCACCAGGGCAACCCGCCAGCCCTTGGAGGCCGCATGCACCAACAGCTCCCGGGCAAGCTCGATGCCGGGGCTGCGGCGCACCCGGTACCCCTGCAGCCCAAGGGCCCACACCACGCCGGCCCCATCGGGGATCACCAAATCTGCTGCGGCGATGGCTGAGCCGAGCTCCGGGTCCACCCGAGCCGCCATCGTCATTTCTGCGTTCAAGGTGACGATCTGGCCGCCGCCGCCAGCATGGAGGGCCAGAGCGGCCTGGAACACATCGGGGGAGACATCTACCGGAACCCCTAGGACGCCGGTGCGGACAGATTCGGGTGCCGTTGCTGCCATCAGGGGTGCGGTGGGAGAGGAGAATCTATGGCTGGCTTGCCACTGGCACTGGGACATCCATGGCCCAATCCCTGCCGCAATCCCTGCCGCAATCCCTGCCGATGACTGGTTCGCTCGAAACCACCGGTTCGACCAACGAGTCAGGGCTGGATGCCACCCATCCTGACCAGGCCTGGGCGGTGCTGCAGGATCTCGATGGCCAGATCGATCGGGTGGTGCTGGCCCGCCAGCATCCGATCACCGGCCTGCTGCCCGCCAGCACGGCCCACACCGTGCACGGCAACTACGGCGATGCCTGGGTGCGCGACTGCGTCTACTCAATCCAATGCGTCTGGGGGCTGGCCCTCGCCCATCGGCGGCTGCGGGGACCAAGCCGGCGGGTGTACGAGCTGGAAGCCCGGGTGCTGCAACTGATGCGCGGCCTGCTCAACGCCATGCTGCGCCAGGCGCCGAAGGTGGAGCGGTTTAAGCACAGCCTGCACCGGCTGCATGCCATCCACGCCAAGTTCGACACGGCCACCGGAGGCCCGGTGGTTGCCGACGACGGCTGGGGCCATCTCCAGCTCGACGCCACTGCCCTGTTCCTGCTGCAGCTGGCCCAGCTGACCCGCTCGGGGCTGGTGGTGCTGCAGAGCAGCCACGAGTGCGACTTCGTGCAAAACCTCGTGTACTACGTGGCCCGCGCCTACCGCATCGCCGACTACGGCATCTGGGAGCGGGGTGACAAGGGCAACCACGGCCAACCCGAGCGCAACGCCAGCTCGATCGGCCTGGTGAAGGCCGCCCTCGAATCCCTGGAGGGCCTCGACCTGTTCGGCCCCCACGGCGATAACAGCTGCTGTCTGGTGATCCCCCACGACGCGATCGTTCGGCTGCGTCGCGCCCTGCGGAGCCTGCTGCCGCGGGAGTCGGCCAGCAAGGAGGTGGACAGCGCCTGCCTCTCGGTGATTGGCTATCCAGCCTGGGCCGTGGAAGATCCCCAGCTCCGCCAGCGCACCCTGGCCAAGATCCGAACGGAACTGGGGGGCACCTACGGCTACAAGCGCTTTCGCCGCGACGGCCACCAGACCGTGGTCGAAGACCACACCCGCCTGCACTACGAGCGGGAGGAACTGGCCGAGTTCGAGCACCTGGAGTGCGAGTGGCCCCTGTTCTGGGCCTACGAGCTGATCACCGCCTGTTGCGAGGAGCGTTGGCAGGAAGCTCGCCAGTGGCGCCAGCGCCTGGCGGCGGTAAGCCTCGACCAGGAGGGGGGTGCGCTGCTGCCCGAGCTCTACCTGGTGCCCGCGGAGGCGATCGAGGCCGAACGGCGCCAGCCAGGCAGCCAGCGCCGGGTGGCCAATCCCAACGTGCCCCTGCTGTGGACCCAGAGCCTCACCTGGCTCTCCGACCTGCTCCTGCATGGACTGATCACCCCGGACGACCTGGATCCGATCGGACGCCGTCGGCCCAGCCCCCTCGGCGCCCAGCAGGTGCTCGTCGCCCTGGTGCCAGGCAATGCCGCAATCGCCGCGGCCCTGCAGGCCGCGGGTCTGCCCGTAGCCCAGGACAGCGCCAACCCTGGCCCCGTGCAAATCGGCAGCTCCCGAGCCCTGGCCCAGCGGCTGGTCCAGGTGGGAGCCAACCCCAGGCTGGGGCTCACTGGCCATCCCCGGGTGCGAATGGAGACCATGGCCACAGCCCGCCTTTACCGCCAAGTCGGCAGCCAGGGCGACAGCCAGCACGCCTTTCTGCCGGCCGTACTGGAGGAGGACACCTTTTATCTGGCCGACGACCCCGAACAGCTGGTCGACAGCGTGCGGGCTGAACTGCGCCTGCTACAGCGCCACTGGCGGGGCAGCGGCTCACCGCTGCTGCTGGTGCCGGTCGCGCCGGGGGCCTTCCAGGCCAACCCCGAGGCCTTTCTGCGGCTGGGACGCGACCTGCAGGCGGGCCTGCTGGACGGCGTGCCCGTGCAGTTGGCCCCCTTGGCTGAGCTGGTGGAGCAGGGCAGCTGGGTCGCCCTGCCGCCCCAGGCCAGCTCGGGATCCAAGCCGGAGCCTCCGGCACCCATCCCCCTACGGGCCAGCACCAGGGAGGCCCCCCTCTCCGCCCGGGAGGAGCAGGAGATCGAGCGCGACGACATCAGCATCGGCGAACTGGCAGAGCGGCTCTGGCGCAGTGCGTCCCTGGAGGAACAGGGGGAGGTGCTGGAGCAGCTGGTGCGGCGGCTGGGGCCCGATTCCCGCCTGCAGGGGCCCGCCGGCAGCCAGCCCGTTCGACTGCGGGATCTACTCGAGGAGGTCTACCGCCGCGCCCTGACCGAAGCCGACTGGAACGTGGTGCGACGGGTCGCTGGGTCCCTCGACCTGGTGCATCCCCAGTTGGAGGATGCCCTCATCGACCTGCTGGTGCGCCAGAAGCAGGTGGTGGTGGGGCGGAACTACACCAGCGATTCCCGGATCAGCGCACCCCAGGGCAGCGCCAGGATCGCCGGGTTGATCAAGCGGTTCAGCGGCGAGGACGGCCGGGAGTGGATGCTGCAGCAGGAACTGCTGCTGGCCCTCGATGGCCTGGCCCGCCGCGAACCTGACCTGCTCAGCGGCAGCCTCACCCTGCAGCTGGGTCAGCTGCTGCTGCTGCTCACCGGGGAACTGGCCACCGAAGCCGATCTCAGCCCGAGCGACGCCTTTGAAGCCCTCTGCGACCAGCCTCCCCATGCCATCCAGCGCCGGTTGCGGGCCGTGCTCGCCGACCTGGAGCACGCCAAGGCAGCCCTGCAACGCAAGGAGCAACTGAATGTGAGCGGGCGGGTGCGCTGGGCCGTGCCCGCTCCCCAGGCTGAGCTGCCCAGGGGGGGCTGCTGGCTGCAGCACCGCCTGCGCCTCGGCGCCCTGGGCAGGGTGCCTCGCGATTTCTACCCCGGCATCTGGGACCTGCTGCACCACTGCAGCGGCATCGTCATCGGCGACAAACTCGAGAAGCGCAACCGGCTCGACAGCGCTCCTCTGCTGAGCGAAAAGACCCCGGGGGAACACAACTTCGCCGCCCTCGTAGATCACCTGCTGAGCAAGATCGAAGCCCCGGACTACCGCCAGCTCTGCACCGAAACCCTGATCACCCTGATCGCCTTCGTGGGGGCTAACCCAGCGGTGGTCTTCGCCAATGACCTCGTGCTGGACGTAGTTATCGGTCACGCCGTGCGGGTGGGCTGGCAACAACGGCACCCCACGATCGCGCCAGAGCAGTATGGCCAGCACAAGGCGGACGCCTGGGATGGGTTCTACCTCTCCTCACCGGCGGACTGCCGCCGCTGGCAACTGGAGGCCCTGCGCCAACTCGCCGAAGGCACCCTCGCTTAGATCGGCTCCCCCAGGCTCATGCACAAGTTGGGCTGTTCAACGCACTGCTCAATCAAGTCGGCAAGCTGCAGGGCCCTCGATGCCTGTAAACCATCCACCTGGGGTACCTCAACGCCGCGCACGCACTCAAGAAAATGCTCCAGCTCGGCGTAGAGAGGCTCGATTGAGGTGGTGCTCACCTCCTCGATCAGGCCATCGGAGCGAAATACCAGTTCACCGTGGTCGGCGCTGACCGATTCATGGGCCCGGCGGTGGATGTGCAGGGTGCGGTTGAGGAAGTCGGTTTCCACCAGGCTGCCGCGGCAGTGGGCACTGAGGCTGCGAATCTTGCGGTGGGCCATCTTGCTGGCCGTCAGGCTGGCCACTACTCCATTGGCAAAGGCCAGCGTGGCGTTGACGTAGTCGATCGGTCCGGCGGCCGTGCGCCCCCCGGCTGCGGCCAAGCGGATCACGGGGGCACCGGCCAACTCCAACACCAGGTCGATGTCATGGATCATCAGGTCGAGCACCACCGACACGTCGTTGGCCCGGTCGGGGTTAGGGCTGTGGCGGCGGGCTTCCAGCACCACTACCTCCTCATTGGCCACCACCTTGACCAACTCCCGGAAGGCCGGATTGAAGCGCTCGATATGCCCCACCTGGAGCAGGCGGCCCGCCTGGTCGGCGGCTTGGATGAGTTCGAGGGCCTCCTGCTGACTGGCGGCGATCGGTTTCTCAATCAGCACATGCACCCCTGCTTTGAGGCAGGCCAGGCCTACCCGGTGGTGCAACAGGGTGGGCACAGCGATGCACACCGCATCCACCTCGGCCAGCATTTCTCCATAGTCCGGAAACCAACGGCAGCGAAACTGCTGGTTGGCCAGCTGGCCGCGGGCCCCATCCGGATCGGCCACACCCACCAGCTGGGCGTCCTTGATCAGGCTGAGAACCCGGGCATGGTGCCAGCCCATGTTGCCGATGCCGATGACACCCACGCGCACAGGGATCAAGGCAAGGCTCTCGACTGGGGGCATTATCGGTGCAGGGAGCCGCCCAGGTGGCTTAATTCTCCTCGGCGGCGGGGGAATCCACCACCGGACGCTCGATCTGCACCCGTTCAATCCGCGGGCCATCCATGGCCAGTACCAAAAACTGATGCCCCTTCCAGCGCAGACCCTCCCCGGGAGCCGGGATGTGCTGGAGCCGTTCCAGGAGAAAACCCGCCAGCGTGTGGTGTCCATCCGCTTCAGGCAACTGCAGGGACAATTGCCTGTTGAGCTCAAAGATCTCGAGATCCCCGGCCACAGACCAGCAGCCCTCGGCGAGTTGCTGGAGGTCCTGGGCTGACTCGAGCGAGTCGTCCTCGTCACCGACGATCTCGCTGGTGAGATCTGCCACCGTGACCAGGCCCTCCGTGCCTCCATGCTCATCCACCACCACCAGCAGGGGCTGACCACTGCGGATCAGGGGTAGCAACTCGGCTAGGGGAGTGCTCTCCTGCACCCGAGCCACCGGGGTGATGTAGGGAGCCAAAGGCGTTTCGGCTGTGAGCAGCCCCCTGGCGATCGGATCGGCCAGGCGGCGCAGATCCAACATGCCCCGCACATCGTCGAGGGAGCTGCCAATCACCGGAAAGCGGGCGTGGGCAGTGTCGTGCACCTCCCGCATCAACTCAGCGAAGCTGACATCCACAGGCAGAGTGACCATGCCAGAGCGGGGCACCATCACCTCCCGCACCAACGTGTCCCGCAGGGAAAACACCCCTTCAAGAATGCTGCGTTCATCGGGCATCAGCCCTGTGACGCTGCCGGTTTCAATCAGGGTTTCGAGTTCACCGGCGGAGAGCACGGGCACAAGTTCATCCCAGTTGCGCGGTAGCCCCAACAAGCGCAGCAGCCCGGCGCTGAAGCGCTCCACCAGGGAAAGCAGGGGCATCAGGCTGCGAATCACCGAATCCAGCAGCGGCGCCAGCCGCAGGGCAGAGACTTCCGGGCGATGGAGCACCCAGGCCTTGGGCAATACCCCCCCAAAAACCGTGGCGAACAGCACCAGGAGCAGAAATACAACAGCATCCAGCCACCCCTGGGGAACCGAGCCGAGGGCGCCCCGCCCCGCCCATGCCGCCCCCAGCTGTTCGGCCAGGCCCCGTCCGGCCCAACCCAGCGCCACCAGGGAGAGGGCCGCTCCCAACTGGGTGGCCACCAGCACCCGCCGCAGCCGGCTCTGCAATTTGGCAACGGCCAGGACCCCGGCCTCGCCCCCTTCCTGCAGCTGGCGCACCCGACTTGGTCTGAGGCGAATCAGGGCGAATTCCCCAGCGGCAAAAAAAGCCAGCAGGGCCAAAAGAATCACCAGAGCCAGGAGTTGAATCACGGCAAGACCCACCCTGGAAGCCAGCACTGGGGCAAGGTTAGGAGCTGCGGATCGATCGGTAGATTCTTAGAAATAGCAACTATGAAATAGGAAATATTCAATAGTCAATCGTCATTAGAGGATGGGGAATAGTGAGTGGGGGTCCCGAGGATCGAACTCGGCTAAGGCGAATTATGAGTTCGCTGCATTCACCAGATTGCTAGACCCCCATCCATCCGGGGCTACCAAAGACCCCGAACCGGGGTCCGATAGCTCGCTCCCCCATCTTGCCAGCCGCCACCGGGCTGGGTCTTGCCTAGCTGGGTTGGGCCAGCTGATCCAAGGCTGCCTGAGTAACCGTTGGGCACATCGACGGTGCGCCAGGGCATCGGCCCACTTTGTTGCTCAAGGAGCACCCGATAGGTGTTTTCCACCGCGGTGCCATCCCAGACGATGGCTTGATCAGGAAAACCCAGGCCCATCACCCTGGTGCCATCAACTCCCCCCAGGGCAATGCCGAAGAGGTCGGTGATCTGATTGGTGAGGCTCACCCCGGGGGCATAGGGCGCCCTGAAGCTGTAAAAGCGCTTTTCCATGAGTGCAGGGGGGGTCTGCACCTGGCCGCAGCGGGTGACCTCAACCGGCCCAGAGGCCACTCCTAACTCCCCTGCCGACGCCCCAACCCCGCTGCGCGCGCCGATTAGCAGGGGGGGCTCGAGCGTGGTGGTGCACACCACCGGACCAGCCCAGACAGATTCACCTAGCAGGGAGTGACTTAGCAGGGGAGCTAGCAGGGCGCCTGCCAGGAGCAGGGAGCCCTTGAGCCGGGTGGCACTTAAGAGGATGGCGCTGAACAAGTTGGTATTTGCCATGGATCCAATGGGCCCTTCTGCTGGCGGGGGGTCGGTGGCCGCAAACTAGACAACCCATCTCGATTGAACCAGGCCTTGTCGACCCTTTCCCCCGCCATCACCCTTCCCCCCGCAGAGATGCGGATGGCGCTGTTGCCGCTTCTGGCCACCAAGGCCTATCGCCACGGCAACTTCACCCTGGCATCGGGACGCACCAGTCACCATTACGTGAATTGCAAGCCTGTCAGCCTCAGCGGCAGCGGCCTGGCCCTGCTGGGGGCCCTGCTGCTGGAGCAGGTGGAGCCGGAAGCCAAGGCGGTGGCAGGCCTGACCCTCGGCGCCGATCCGCTGGTAAGCGCCGTGGCCATGGCCGCCGCCCTGGGGGGGCGCGCCCTGGATGCCCTGATCGTGCGCAAGGAGGCGAAGGGCCATGGCACCGGGGCCTGGCTGGAAGGCCCCCTACCGGCACCTGGCAGCCCCATCACCGTGCTGGAAGACGTCGTCACCACCGGTGGATCCGCCCTGAAGGCTGTGCAGCAGCTGCGGGAGGCGGGCTACCGGGTCGAAAGGGTGGTGACGATCGTGGATCGCCAGGAAGGGGGCCAGGAGGCGATGCAGGCCGCAGGCCTGGAAATGCGCAGCCTGTTCCTGCTGGCGGAGGTGGCAGCTTTGGCCGCAGAACTGGCCGCAGAACTGGCGTCGTCATGAAGCCAAGCCCCTGGGACTGGCAAGCCGCAGGCCCTCGCCGGATCGAGCAAGCCGCCAGCCTGATCAGGCTGGACGGGCCGGACACCCACCGGTTTCTGCACGGCCAGACCAGCGCCGCCATCGACGGCTGCCCAGCCGGCAGCTGGATCCCCACCTGCTGCATCACCGCCATCGGACGCCTGCGGGGCCTCGCCGAGGTACTCCTCGATGACGCTGGAGCCTGGCTGCTGATCAGCCGTGGGGATCCAGCCAGCATCTGGCAGGCCCTGGATCGGGTGCTCTTTCCCGCCGATCAGGTTCATCTTGGGCCCGTGATGCCAGCCCGGATGGTCACGCCCCTGGGCGAGAGGAGGCCGGATCAATGGCCCCAAAGCCCCGCGGGCCGTTGGCTGGCCATGGAAAATGGCAGAGCTGGCTGGCTGCTGAGCGAGCAGCTGGTGATCCCGGCGGATGGGGAACTGCCCCCCTGGCTGGCGGATCTGCCGCCTCTCTCCCCGCAGGACCAGGAGCGCTGGCGGATCCAGCAGGGCCTGGCCGATTGGCCCTGGGAAATCAACGACTCCACCAACCCGTTTGAGCTGGGGCTGGCGGACCGGGTCAGCCTCAGCAAAGGTTGCTACGTGGGCCAGGAAACCCTGGCCAAACTGAGCACCTATGACGGGGTCAAACAGCAGCTCAGGCGCTGGTACGGGAGCAGCTCGGAGGGGACGGGTGGGCCTGCCCCGGGGGCACCGCTGTTCGGCCTGGATGACGATTCGGGCAGCCGGGCTGGTCAAATCACATCAGCGTTGGCCTTGGCTGGGGGCCTTTGGATCGGCCTGGCCCTGGTGCGGCGCCAGTTCCTAGAGCGCAACGAGTTACGGCTGGGCCACGAGCCCAACGGGCCGATCCTGCAGCTCTCGCTCCCCCCAGCCTGGGTGGATCCCCCGGCCGGGGCCGGGCGTCAGGTCTGAGCCAGCAGCCAGCGCACCACTGCCCAGGTGGCCAGGCTGTCGTCGCGGTTGTAAAGGAAGATCCGCTGCAACTGCTGGCGACTGGCCCGGCCGCGGCCATCCACACCACGATGCCACTGGCGCCACTGGCGCCACCAGAGCAGGCAGCGGGCCCCATCCACCCCCTTCTGGCTCCAGGTGAAGCCCAGCCAACCGGCCACAGCCTTGAGCCCATAGCTGCTCACCGGCAGGCGCCAGTGGCTGCGCAGGCGCGCAT
This sequence comes from Synechococcus sp. CBW1108, assembly GCF_015840335.1. Lineage (NCBI taxonomy): Bacteria > Bacillati > Cyanobacteriota > Cyanophyceae > Synechococcales > Synechococcaceae > Synechococcus > Synechococcus sp. CBW1108. The sequence continues at coordinate 1,725,150 of NZ_CP060395.1, read as the reverse complement.
GCACATCCAGCATCCGGCTTCGCAACCGCTGCAGTTCAACCTCGCTGGCTCCCTGGCGCTGGGCCAGCCGCACCAGGCCGATCACTTCGGTTTCGCCGTAGTGCAGCACGGGCCAGTCTGGATAGCGATCCAAAAATCGCTTCAGCCGCTGCCAGAGGCGCTGCTCGCCATGCTCCTGCAGGGCCAGGAGCGGCTGGTAGCGCCAACTCTGCTCCTTCCATCCCCCCCCACCATCGGCCTCCAGCACCAGAAACCCGTGCAGGAAATCGTCGCGGGCATCAGGGTCCGATTCGATGTCATAGAGCAGCACCCCGGGGGCCTGGGCCAGCTCAGGCAGCACCGGGCCAGCCCCCAGCCGCTGGGGAATGCCCGTGGCCTGCACCCGGGCCTGGGCAACCAATTCAGCGGCGATCTCACGATGCTGCTCCCCATAGACGGCCAATTCCTCGGCCAATTGCTCCGGGTTCCGGGATGCCAAATCCGGCAGGTTGGTCACCCCCCGCTCCAGCAACATCTCCCGCCGTTTACCGCCAATACCGCTGACCTCGCTGAGGTGCCCCATCGCCGCAGCCTCCCGGTCGCAAGGGCCGCGCCAACTGCAGAGGGTGCACTTCTTGCGGTCGTTCACCAAGGGAGGCGGTGTGGCCTCGGCCAGATCTGCGGCGAGACGCTGCAGGCTCTCATCGAGCTGATGCTGGAGGCCACCGCCCAGGGCCAGGCGCTCCTGCTGCAGGGCCCGCCCCGCCCCCGCCAACACCAGGCCATGGGGCACCGGAGCCTGCTGGTGCTCTGCCAAAAGGCGGCCCCAGAGGGCCAGCACCAGCCGGGCCTCCCGGGTCAAGCGGTAGCCCTGCCGGGCCAGTACCGGCCGATAGGCGAAATCCCCCCAACGGCTGGTGCCGGCAATGCGCTCCAGCAGGGCGGGGTGGGCCTCCAGCCGCCGCCCCTGGGGGTCATGCCCGCGCAGGCGCAAGCCCACCACCCCTGGGGCTCCAGCGGCACAGGCCACCTCTCCATGGCCCGGCCTATTTGCCAGCAGGGTCTGAAAGCTGCGTAGCTGGTCACTCAGGGCCAGGGCGCGGTGGGCATTCCAGCGGCGCTCACCAGCCACGCCAAATCGATCCAGCCAGGCGCGGCGCCGGCAGCGCAGCCAGCTGCGCAGCAGGCGGTCGGTAAGGGGCTGGTCGGCGGGGAGGGGCGCAGTCAAGGGGGGCATCCACTCGTAGAGACGCTAGTGCTGAGGAGCGGGCGGCACAGCAGAATCAGCTGAGCTCGGCTTCCGCGCCCCATGGCTTCAGCCCCCCTGCCCCTTGCAGCAATTCCGATCGCCTTCGGCACCGATGGCTGGCGCGGCATCCTGGGCGTCGACATCACCATGGAGCGGCTGCTGCCAGTCGCGGCGGCCGCGGCCCAGGAACTGGCCCACTCGGCCCCGACAAGCCTCACCAGCCGGGAGGTGATCATCGGCTACGACCGCCGCTTCCTGGCCCCCGAACTGGCCCAAGCGATCTGCAGCGCCGTGCGGGGCTGCGGCCTGACCCCCCTGCTCTGCGACACACCCACCCCCACCCCCGCCTCTAGCTGGGCCGTAGTGCAACGCCAGGCCCTGGGAGCTTTGGTGATCACCGCCAGCCACAACCCACCGGAATGGCTGGGGCTGAAAATCAAGGGGCCGTTCGGCGGCTCGGTGGAGGGCGACTTCACCGGCCGTGTTGAAACCCGACTGGCCGCCGGCGGACTGACCGTGCCCATACCTGGCGAAGTTGGCCAATTTGATGCCATGGGCGCCTACGTGGCCGGGCTCCAGGCCAAGGTCGACACCGCCGCCCTGGCCGAGGGGCTAGATCGGCTGGGGCTGACGGTGATCGTGGACCCGATGCACGGCTCCGCGGCCGGGGTGCTGCCGGCCCTGCTGGGGGAAGGGGCCACAAACAGCGGCGCCATCAGCGAGATCCGGGGCCGGCGCGACCCCCTGTTTGGCGGCAACCCTCCCGAGCCCCTTGCGGCCTACCTGGGCGAGCTGATCGGCGCGGTCCAAGCGAGCACCGCCGCGGGGCGGCCGGCCATGGGCATCGTGTTTGACGGCGACGGGGATCGCATTGCAGCCGTGGATGAACGCGGCCGCTTCTGCAGCACCCAGCTGCTGATGCCCCTGTTCATCGACCACCTGGCCCGGGCCCGCCAGCTGCCGGGAAGCGTGATCAAAACCGTCAGCGGCTCCGACCTAATGCAGCTGGTGGCTGAGGATCTGGGCCGCCAGGTGCTGGAAAAACCCGTCGGCTTCAAATACATCGCAGCTGAAATGCTCAGCAGCGAGGTGCTGGTTGGCGGCGAGGAATCGGGTGGCGTGGGCTTCGGGATGCACCTGCCCGAGCGGGACGCACCCTTTGCGGCCCTGCTGCTGATCGAAGCCCTGGTGGAGGGCGGTGTGCCCCTGGGGGAGCGAATAGATGCCTTGCAGCAGCGCTGCGGCGGCGCGGCGGCCTACGACCGGCTCGACCTGCGGCTGGCCAACATGGAAGCCAGGCGGCGTTTGGAGGCCAAGCTGGCAGAGGCCCCCCCCAGCGCAGTCGCCGGCTGCCCCGTGCTGGAAGTGGTCACCACCGATGGGGTGAAACTGCGACTCGGCCCCAGCCACTGGCTGATGTTGCGCTTCTCAGGCACAGAGCCACTTCTGCGGCTCTACTGCGAAGCCCCCACGGTCGCTCGGGTGAACGAGGTGTTGATCTGGGCCCGTGAGCTGGCGGAGGCGGTCTAAGGCCATGGCTGCCCTAGACCTAGACCTGGCCTTAGACCCAGCACCCTTCAGCCGATTGGTGATCGCCAGCACCAATGCCGGCAAAATTGGAGAATTTCGCCAATTATTGGCTGGCATGGGCCTGGAAATCGATGCCCAGCCTGGGGATCTGGAGGTGGAGGAAACAGGTGCAACCTTCGCAGAAAATGCCCGCCTCAAAGCAATCACAGTTGCCAGACACAGCGGCAGCTGGACCCTGGCAGATGATTCGGGCCTCAGCGTCGCTGCCCTCAATGGAGCTCCCGGGGTGCACTCCGCTCGCTACGCAGCCACGGACCCAGCCCGCATCTCCCGACTGCTAGACGAACTGGCAGGCAGCAGCGACCGCACTGCCCACTTCAGCGCAGCCCTAGCCCTGGCTGATCCCAATGGCAATGTGCGCATCGAAGTGGAGGGCATCTGCGCGGGCGTGATTCTCGAGGCCCCCCGCGGCGAGGGGGGGTTTGGCTACGACCCAGTGTTTTTCGTGCCGGAGACCGGACTCACCTACGCCGAGATGGACCAAACCCTCAAGGGCCGAATCGGCCACCGGGGCCGGGCCTTCGCCCAACTCGAGGCACCCCTGAGAGAGTTGTTGGGCAGCTGATCAAGTGGCAGCAGCCCAGCTGCCGTGCAGGCCGTAGGGGATCGCCAATGGGAGCTCCAGCACTGCCTGTTCAGCCAGATCATCGGCCCTGAGAATCACCAGGTCAGTGGCGCAGCGGGCTCCGTTCCAGACCGGCACCAACACCCAGCCACTATCTTCAGCATGCTTGTCTTCGGCAGTAGATGCTGGGCGGGGCACCATTACGGGCTCGGTGACAAAACCGCGGGGGGCAGCACTCCACAGCCGACGCTCGCCGGTTTGGAGGTCAAGTTTCTCAATGGCCTGCAAGGGACCATTGCCCCGTTCGCACTCCGCCACCGCCATCCAGGCAAAGCGCGCTTCAAGCCCTTGGTGGGCGGGGTTGACCATCGCGAACTCGCAACAACGCTGCTCCAGCCATTCGCTCTGCACAGCCCCGGAGCGGGGGTTGATGCGGCAGCGGCGTAGTTGCCCCTCGGGAATCGAAGCGAAGTCAATCTCGCGGAAATCAACCTGGGGGCCGATCGAGGGGAAGTCTTTGTAGTAGATCGAATCCACCACCACTTCACCACTAGCGCCATCCTCAAAGGCATTGAGGTGGTGAAACACAAAACCTTCGGGAGCTGGCAGCTGCACTGGTTTGGCGCCGGCATGGTGGCCGCTCTGACGAGGCACTAACCAGAACTGGCCGGCTTCGCCGGACTTGGAGGCCAGGCACTGGGCCGCCCCCTTCTGGCCAAACACGAAGGGCAGGGGATTGAAGGCCACAGCGTTCTGAAGAAACACTGCCCAGCTGGGGGTGACGGCGAAATCATGGAGGAAGGCAAACCCCTTGAAGCTGTGGCTTCTGTCGGCCACCAGCTCACCGGCCCGCACGCCGTCGGGCTGCTCCTCGGTGGCGAACTCCATCAATCGGATCGTGCTGGTGGGGCCCGCCTTGACACCGAAAGTCACCATGCGGGGCTCACCGTGGTGACCTGGATCGAAGCGGGGATGGGCACTGAAGGCCTCACCAGGCTTAAGTACCCCGTCAAGCCGTGACAGGCCGCGGGTCTCAAGGGTTTGGGGATCAAGAGCATGGGGCTCGGCCGCCTCCCAGAGCGCCAGCAGCTGATCGCCGAGCCGCACCACATGGGTATTGGCGATGTTCTTGAGGCGCAAATCAAAAGCATTGGCCAAGACACCGCCAGGTTTCTGGGTGCCAAACACCCCCCGATAGACGAAGCGCCCGGCCCGCTCCTCGGCCAGCCAGCCCTCGGTACGCACGAAACGGTTGGTGAGGTGGACCTGACCGGCTTCAAATCTGAGGGCCGCGACCATGCCATCGCCGTCGAAAGGGTGATGGACCCAGAGGCCGCCTCGCTCAAGCCGACCCGGACCATTGCGATAAAGGGTGCCGGCCAACTCTGTTGGGATGGTGCCCCGAACGGCAACTACCAATTCGTCACTGAGCTCTAGGCCGACGTTGCGGAAAGCGCCTGACCAATCAGCTCGGTCGAAACGGGGACCATCCGCAACTGGGAGTGTGGCAGAGGAAATCACGCGGGGCAGGGAAGCAAAGTGCTTTATCTGAAATCGTTCTAGCGGTTTGCCCTCCCAACCGCGTTGATCACCCTGGCGCAGGGGGGCGCAATTCCCATTAAGCACTTGATGCCTGAATAGCCCTAGACACTTGCCCACACAAGAGATACATTATGACCACCAAAACCAAATGTATTTTTTAAGGCAAAACGCTGGGAACGATTCACCAGATAGGGCTCAGAAGCAGTGGGAATATTCAGGCCTATGTCCGGATCCCGCGGAGTTGAGTTAACGCTCACCGGCACCACCCCAGCCTGAAGGGCCTTTATTGTCAAGACCGATTCCACCGAACCAGCTCCACCCAGCAGATGGCCTAGGGCTCCCTTCGGAGCGGTGACCCAAAGATCCTGGGTAGAGGCACCAAAAACAGATTCAATCGCCCGAGATTCAGCTAGATCTCCGATCCGGGTACCGGTTGCGTGGGCGCTGATGAAGTTCACATCCTGCGCTGATATATCCGCATCCCGCAGGGCCAAACTGATCGCACTGGCTGCGTGCACTCCCTCGGGATGGGGAGTGGCCAGATGGTGCGCATCACTGGTCATCCCTGCACCCATCAGCAGCGCCTGCACATGCGCATGGCGGGCCCTGGCGTCATCCAGTCGTTCGAGCACAATTGCCCCGGCCCCTTCACTCAAAACAAAGCCCTCACGATCTGCGGCAAACGGGCGACAAGAAGAGGCTGGATCGTCAAGTCTTGAAGAAAGGGCACGCATCTCTGAAAATCCTCGGATCGCGAGGGGATGGATTGCAGATTCAGCCCCCCCCACAAGCACGGCATCAACCTTTCTAGCTTCGAGCAACATCAACCCCCATGCAATCGCCTCGGCACCCCCTGCACAGGCTGAAACAGGCGCATGGGCTCCCCCACAGGCTCCTATTTCCATAGTGATCTGCGCTGTGGCAGAGTTGGGCATAGCCATAGCGATGCCCAACGGATGGAGTCGCTTGGCGCCGGAGATGAGCCTTTGATGCTGCTCAAGCATCGTATTAACTCCGCCAATTCCAGTGGCCATAACTACGGCGAGCCGCTCGGGGGCAAGCCCCGAATCATGCAAACCACTTGCATTCCAGGCCTGCCTAGCTGCCAGCAGGGCAAACTGGCTAAAACGATCCAGACGACTAACCAGATAATCACCCAGCTCAGCAACCATATCCAATTTGACTAAACCACCAAGCCTGGACTTGAAAGTTTCGGCCCAGGGCTCAGTAAGCAAGCTGATTCCCGTATCACCTCGAGCGTAGGCGGAGTAGGCAGCTTCCGGTGTATTGCCCAGGGGACAAATACAGCCCAATCCGGTTACGGCAACTTGAGCCGACAAGGATTCAGGCATTAGGCCCTTGCACGACAGGCCCACGCACGATGGCAATCAGGTCGGCGATTGTCTTTATGCCTTCAACCTGGGAATCAGTGATTTCAATATGGAAAAGGTCTTCCGCTTCCATGATTAATTCGTAGGCGCCCAGGGAGTCAATGCCAATATCTTCAACCAGCCTGGAATCCATGCCAATTGCAACCGCCTGGGCATCAGGGACGCACTTACGGATGAGACCTGCAATTTGAGCGACAATTTGATCATCGGTCATTTCGGAGGTGTCCATACCCCCCTGGCCACCAGGCTGATCTACCGAATCGTTCACTTTCACCGCCAACAGCTTGATAGCCTTCCCATGCTATCACCAAACTGGCAATAGGTGGGCAGCAGCTGCGGACTCCAGCAGCAGATCAAACAACAAGGCAAACGCCCAATCAAAAGGTAAAAGCAAAAGCTAAGAGCAAACCCAAAAAGGGAAAAGCGTCTATGGGAAATTCCCTAAGGGGTTCCAGCCCTTGCAAACTGAGTGGAAAATAGGGACTCATAGCGACCGCCCCTGGCCAGGAGCTCGCTGTGGGTGCCGGCCTCAACTAGTCTGCCTGCTTCAATAACACAGATCCGATCGGAATTGACGATGGTGGAGAGCCGGTGCGCCACCACCAAGGTGGTGCGATGCTGCATCAAGCGGTCGAGCGCTTCCTGGACCAGCTGCTCTGAGGCGGAATCCAGGGCCGATGTGGCCTCATCCAGGAAGAGGATCGGGGCGTTCTTGATCAGGGCCCTGGCAATGGCGATGCGCTGACGCTGTCCGCCAGAGAGCATGGTGCCATTCTCACCAATTGGGGTTTCATAGCCCTGGGGCAACTGCACTATGAAATTGTGGGCATTGGCGGCCCGGGCTGCTGCCTCGATCGTCTCCACTGAAGCCTCGGCGTGGCCATAGGCGATGTTGTTGGCAACGCTGTCATTGAACAGAAAAGTGTTCTGATCGACCACGGAGATGAGGGCGCGCAGATCAGCCTGAGCCACCTGCCTCAAATCGATGCCGTCAATCGTCAGTCGACCCCGCTGGGGATCGTGGAAGCGACAAAAGAGATCGATGATCGTGCTCTTGCCGCCCCCACTTGGACCAACCAGGGCCACGGTTGCACCACAGGGCACCTCGAGATCCAGGCTGGATATCACCTCATCCTGACCATAGGCGAAGCTCACCTGCTCGGCCTTCAGCCCCTGCTCGAAACCCGTGAGGGGCTGGGGCCGCAGAGGATCGCTCGGCTCAACCTCTACATCGAGGATGGTGAACAGCTCCTCCGCCGCCGATAGGCCCTGCTGGAGGGTGGCATTTGACCTGGCAATACCCTTGAAGGGGGCATAACAAAGATAGAGCGAAGTTAGGAATGCGAAGAAACTGCCGGTGGTGCGGTCGCCGGCTAGCACAGTCTCGCCCCCATAAACCAGCACTGCACTGAAACCCACAGCGCCCAAAAATTCCATCAGCGGCTGGTTGATCAGCTTGGCCCTGGAGGTGCGCAAAGCCGAAGCCAAAACCGAATTGTTCTCCTCCTGAAAACGACCCAGTTCATAGGCCTGCATGCCGAAGATTTTCACCACCCTTGAGCCCACCAGGGCCTCCTGTAGGTAGGCCGCCAAACGGGCAAGCCGGGTCTGGCCCGCTTTGGAATGATGGCGCACCTTCTTGGAGGAACGCAGCACCGGATAGACCCCTAGGGGGAAAAGAATGAAGGCGAGCACAGACAGCAGCCAGTCCTGATAGAAGGCCACGGTCACCAGTGCAATCAGGGTCAATCCATCCTTTATCAGGGAAGAGAACCCATCCACCAGGCCAGACTTGACTAGATCCACATCCGTCAGAACCCGAGACACCAGCACGGTTGAAGGATGACTATCCACATAGCCCTGGGGCAGCTCGAGCACCTTGGTTGCCATGTCCGTGCGCAGATCGGCAGTGATCCTCTGGCCCACCGACTCGGTGAGATAGGTGCCCACGAACTGGGATACCGCCCGCAGGGCAATCACACCAACAATGACGACGGGGGCTAGGTAAAGACGGCCCCTGTCATTGGAGGGCAGGATGTCGTCAAAAAGGAAGCGGATCACCAAGGGCACGAAGGCGGTCGAGGCCCCGTAGGCAAAATTGAACAGCAGCGCCAGGCTGAAAAGGGGCCACAGATAGCGCCTTCCGTAGGCCAGGAAGCGAGACAGCAGGGGGCCTTTCATCTCAGCTTTCATCGCAGCAGCTCAAGCATCAGGTTGGCAGCGCGCTCCGAGGCGCCCGCCACCCCCATCTTCGAGCGCAGTTCGTCAATTAGCTGCCTATTCAGGCCGCGCCGCGCTGCCAGGTCACGCACCGCCTGGGCTAGCTGAACGGGCTTGAAATTGCGCTGGATCAGCTCCGGAAAGGCCGACCTGCCGAGCACCACATTGGGCAGCCCCATCGAGCGGCGCCCAATGACCAACCTAGCCAGCAGATAGGTGAACCACGAGAAGCGGTACACAATCACCGGAGGGCAGCCCAGCAGGGCAGCCTCCAGGGTGGCGGTACCGGAGGCGATCAGGCCGGCGTCGGCAGCTGCCAGCAGGTTGTAGGTATCGCCTCGAATCAGCGGCACCTGCAGTTTGCCGCCGGCCACCTGGCTCAGGTAGCTCTCGGGAACGGTGGGGGCCTGCACTAGAGCCACCTGCCAGCCTTCGTTGCTGAGCAGTTCGGCCGCCCGCAGCATCGCTGGCAACAGCAACCGCACCTCGCTGCGGCGGCTGCCTGGCATCAGCACCAGCAGGGGCTGAACATCGTCAAAGCCGTGTTTCCGAAGGGTGTCGGCCCGATCGCAGCTCACCACCAAGCCATCGAGCAGGGGGTGCCCCACGTAGCTGGCAAAGCGGCGCCCGTAGCCATTGAAGATGGCCTCTTCGAAGGGAAAGATCACCGCCAGCCGGTCGATGAAGCCGGCCATGCGACGCGCCCGCCCCTTCCCCCAAGCCCACACCTGCGGAGCCACATAGAAGAAAACCGGAATGCCCCGGCGGTGGGCCTCCCTGGCCACGATCAGGTTGAAGCCCGGATAGTCAACCAGCACCACCAGGTCCGGGCGATGCCTTGCCATCTGCTGCTTGAGCAGGCGCATCACCCGCCAGTGGCGCGGAATGCTGCCGGCGATCTCCACCAGCCCCACCGCCGAGAGCTTGTTCACATCCGCCAGGATTTCCATACCAGCAGCACCCAGCTGGGCCCCGCCCACACCCACCACTTCGGCAGTGGGGCAAAGCTGGCGGAACGCCCGCACTAGGTGCCCCCCATGGAGGTCGCCGGAGGCCTCCCCAGCCACCAACAGGATCCGGCAGGCTCTGGCAGGAGACTCAACCATTCAGGTGGTTCCAGCCCGTCTGGCCTCCAGCCTGGCCAGGGCCGCCGAGGCGATCTCCGCCACTACCCGGCCATCGAGGACTAGGGGCAGGGCCACAACCCGTCCGCCCCACCCTTCCGGCAGACGGTGCCAGTCTTTCAAGGTGGTCACCAATGTGGCGCCATGGGCGTCTGCACGGCACTCCAGGCGCTCCAGATCTGCAGCAGCATAAGGGTGGTGATCTGGGAAACCAACGGTGCCAACCAGCTGCAGACCCGCCTGCCGCAGGGCCGCAAAGAACTTATCCGGCAGGCCGATGCCGCAGAAGGCCAGCAGGGGCACTGCCCGCAACCGCTCCGGTGGCTCGATCCAACCAGTCAGGAAGAAGCAGGGCTTCTCGAAGGGCCAGTTTGGTGGCCTCGGGGCCAAACCAGCACCGGCAAGCACAAGCAGATCGGCGCGCCCCAGCTGATCTACGGGCTCCCGCAGCGGACCGGCCGGAAAAACCAGGCGGTTGCCCAGGCCTTGGCGACGATCGAGCACGCTGATGTCACAGTCGCGGGCCAGGCGCCAATGCTGCAGTCCATCGTCGAGCAGCAGCAGATCGGCGCCTGCGCTGATCGCCGCCGCCCCCCCGGCCAACCGGTCCCTTCCCACCCACACGGCCACCTCTGGCAGGGAACGCTGAATTTCCAAGGCCTCATCGCCCACCAGAGCCGCTGCATCGGTCGGGCCCACCCGCCTGGGCTGGCGGCTGTTGGCGCCATAGCCCCGCAACAGCACGGCCACCGTGAAGCCGCGCCGCTGGAGCTCCCGGGCCAGGGCGATCACCAGGGGTGTCTTGCCGGTGCCGCCCAAGGTGATGTTGCCGACCGACAGCACGGCCACAGGCAGCCGGCCTGGGCGGCTGTGGCGCCGATGCCAACGCACGCCCAAGGCATAAAGCCAGCCCAGGGGCTGCAGCAGGCGGGCCAGCAGGGTGGGCTGCCGGGCGTACCAGAAGCGGGGGGTGGCAAGCAGCATCAGGCCTTGAGCTCCGCACGGATCAGGGCGGCGATGAGGCGGCTGGGGCCCTGCAACTCTGGCGGCGGCCCCTGGGGCAGAGCCGCCCAGGCCGGGTGAGCCGCCACCGCCTGCCAGAGCTGGGGGAGATCGGCGCACTGAAGCAACCAACCTGTGTCAATGAGCTCCTCTGTGAGATCGGCGAAGTTGGCCATATCGGGACCACACAGCACCGGGCGGCCGAGCCGAAGCGGCTCGAGCGGGTTGTGGCCGCCTATGGCCCTCCCCCCCAAAGCGAAGCTGCCCCCCATCACCACAAGACGGGAGGCCTGGATCCAGGCGCCCATTTCCCCAATCCGATCGGCCACCACCACATCGAGGGCTTCGGCGGGGGCGCCCCCGGCCAGCTCGCCCCAACAGCGCACGGCCAGGCCATCACGAGCCGCAGCCGCAGCCACCTCATGGGCCCGCTGCGGGTGGCGGGGTACCAGCAACAGGGCTAGGGCCGGCAGCCTGCGTCGAAGCTCCGGGTAGGCGGCCAGCAGGGCAACATCCTCGCCAGCATGGCTACTGGCCAGCAGCAGCACTGGACGGCAGGCGAACGCCTGGGCCAGCTTTGCCACGATCGCCGGATCCGCCCTGGGCGGCTCCGCATCGAGCTTGGTGGACCCCACTGAGCGCACCTGGCGGCCCCCCAGACGTCGAAAGCGCTCACCATCCTGGGGCGACTGGGCCAGAATGGCCTGAAATCGCGCCAGCAGCCAAGCGGCGAACCAAGGCTGCCGCTGATGGCGCCGAAAGGAACGCCCACTCATGCGGGCATTGATCAGCAGGGGCCTGGGCATGGCGTGGATCAGCTCAGGCCAGAGTTCGGCCTCCGCAAGCACACCCAGATCGGGCCGCCAATGGCGGCGAAAGAGGGCAAAACTCAACCAGTGATCCAGGGGCACATATTGGTGAACCACCCCAGCCCCCAGGCGGCGGCTCGCCAACTCGGCCGAACTTCGCGAGCCCGTGGTCAGCAGCAGTCTGGGACCAGACACCCCTTCCAATTGCTGCAGCAAGGGCAACAGGCTGATCAGTTCACCGACGCTGGCGGCATGCAGCCACACCAACTGGCCAGGGGGGCGGCGACACCCGCTTAGGCCCAGCCGCTCGCCAAGCCGGCGAGGATCCTCCTTGCCGTGCAGCAGGCGCCAGATCAGCACCGCCAACAGCAGCGGGGAGAGCAGCAGGGCGAACAGCCGGAACAGCAAAAGCAGGGCACTGCCCTTCACAGCTGCGGCGCGCTCAAGCCGACGAGAGGAGGTTTCCGGACGCACGGTGGACCGTGTCATTGAGAGCAGCAGCCAACTGGGCCAGCTGATCATCCAGAGGGCTCTCAGGACTGATGTAGATCGGAGGGCCCAGCTCCAACACGCAACGTCCAAAGGGCAGGGGTAGAAGGGTTTGGTCCCAGGTTTTTATCCTGCGCATCCGCGTGCAGGCCGCAGCCACAGGAACCACAGCACAACCAGATTTCTGAGCAAGGTGAACAATGCCTGCTTTCAACTTCAAGGCAGGTCCCTTGGGACCATCGGGGGTAATGCACACCGAATCCCCCCCCCGCAGGAGGGCTAGCAACTGGCGATAGGCGCGGGTGCCGCCACGGGTGGAGGAGCCTTCCACCAGTTCAAGACCACGCATTCGGGCAGCTACCCCGACGATTTGGGCATCTCGATGGGAACTTAGAAGAACGGAAATCGGCTTGCGTGCATAGAGACGCACGAGCGGCAAGAAGAAAACGTGGCAGTGCCAGATTGCATAAATAATCGGTGCATTTGCTTCATGCAACAGGCGGTCGACCTCTGGATCGGCTTGGATCCTAATCCTGGAGGTGCGACGTACCAATTCGCCATAGCCATTCAGCAGAACCCCAGTCAGAGTGGCCAGAAAGGGGTTGTTGAGCAGCTGGCGCTTCTTGGGCAACGGCTTAAGGATTCAAGCAGGGAGCACGGACCAAGCCGTCAGGGAAGACTCAGGCCGAACCCACTCCCACGTAGGCGCCGTAGAAGAACAATCCCACCACAAAAATCACAGCCATTCCACCCGCGGTGGCAACGAGCCAGAGGGGTAGCACCCCTTCGGTCCAGCGGGAGCGCCAGGCCACTGCCGGGCGACCATCGGGAAGGCGATCTGGAATCCGGCCGTCAGGCAGGTTGGACTTCTTGCCGCTCATTGGGGCGCTCCTGGTGACTTGAACAGGGATTAATTGAAGAAATAGCTCGAGAAAAGAATGCCGATCGTGAACACGAAGAGCAGGCCGAGAAAAAGGCTGGTGCGGTTTAGTTCGACCGGCAGGTTATTGGGGTTGGGGGAGCGTTGCATGGCTGGAGGGGATGGACCGGCTCAACGGCGAACGTCAGCGGCGAACAAACTGCATGGCCGCAAGGGCTCCCAGGAAAAACACCGTGGGCACCCCGAGGGCATGGATCGACAACCAGCGGACCGTGAAGATCGGATAGTTGCGGGGCGTTGTGGGGGCAGGGGTCTGGGTCATGGCCTATTTCAACCTCAGGTCAAGCTGACTTTTGCCCTCATAGCGCTGGCTGACCACAGGAGCCTTGCTCTCCTGGGCCTGGAAGTAGGCATCAGGGCGGGGCGTTCCGAAGGCGTCGTAGGCCAGGCCCGTGGACACAAACATGAAGCCAGCCAGGAAGATGGCGGGCAGGGTGACCGCATGGATCACCCAGTAGCGAATGCTCGTAATGATCTCGAAGAACGGGCGTTCTCCAGTTGAGCCGGCAGCCATAGCGGAAGCGTTCAGCGAATTGATCCTAGGGGTGTGGAGCCGGCTGGAGGGAGTGACAGGGGCGCTTGGTTACAGAAGTTGGCGGCCGAGCTCAGAGGTGAGGGTCAGGGGTCAGCCCACCCAGCGCAACAAGGAGCCCCGCTCACCCAGCACGAAGCCCTTGCCATCGGCGCCAAAGCTGATCCGGGTGAAGTTGGAAGGCTGCTGGGCCCCCACCGGATCCTTCTGCCAGCTCTTGCCGCCGTCGGCTGACACCAGCAGGGTGCTGCTGCCGCCACCGGTCCAGATTGAACCATCGGGGGCCCAGGCCATATCGAGATAACCGAAGCCATTGGTGATCGGGATCACGGCCTTACCCCACTCCTCCACGTTGCCGCCAGGAGGGTTGAAGCGGATCTGGGCGCCCCGGGCCAGCATCCAGAGGGAGCCATCGGGCTGGAAGCCCATCGACTGGAGCCGCTGGCTGCTGATCCGTTGATGGGGTTGCCAGGTGCCCTGGCCGGGGTCCCAGGTGGAGAAGAAATTGCCCAAGCTGCTGACGCTCACGTAACGGCCGTCGTTAAAGCGGCGCAGCTCCCGCACGGCTCCAGCGGCGTCCTCCACCTCGGCCTGCCAGTTGGTGCCGCCATCGCGGGTTTCGTAGATGGCCCCCACGTTGGTGGCCAGCTCGGCCTGGTTGGGCCCGAGGGCCGTGATGAGGTACGGCTCGCCGGGCAGCTTGGTGTCAAGGAACAGGCGGCTCCAGTTCTGGCCCCCGTCTGTGGTGTGCAGCAACAGCCCGGGCTGGCCGGCAATCCAGCCCTCCTCACCACGGAAGTCGATGCTGATTAAACGAAAGTTCTCCTCCTCCGGCAGATCCAGGGCTCGCTCGGCCCAGCTGGCCCCGCCGTCGTTGGTTTCGAGGATCAGCCGGTTGCTGCCCACCAAAAAGCCATGGCTGGTATCGGTGAATGCCACATCGAGGGGGTTGGCCTTGGTGGCCAGGGCCACCGGCTGCCAGGGGCTGGTAGCCGCCATGGGCAAGCCGGTGGTCACACAGCCGGAAAGGCCGAAGCCAAGCCCGATCACCAAGAGCAAACCCAGGAGGGGCCGCAACAGAGTCCCAAGCGGGCGGAGCAGGGGAGAGCCAGTCATCAGCGCAGGGAATAGAGGGAGAGGAAAAAGGCGAAGGCCAGGGCGAAGCCGCCGAAAATCAGCACATTCTTCTGACCGGGAGTCAGGCGGTTGACCCCCAGGCCGAAGTTGAGATTCTCCTCGAAGCCGCTGGGCTTGTTGCGGGGGCCGATGTCCTTGAAGGCTCCCACCCGACTGCGACACACCGGGCACCGGAAGCTGAGCGGATCAAGCTCCACAAAGGGGGTGCCGGGTTCGATGGCCAGCTTGCGCACCCCCTCGGCCGGGTCGTAGACAAACCCGCAGCTGCGGCATTCGAAGCGGTGGTCGGCCGGATCGACCTCCCCAACTGCTGAGCCAGACTCGGGGCCAGGACTTTGGGCGGTCGGCTCGGGTGTAGCTGTTGGCTCCGGTGTATCGGTGGAACTCATCGATGGGCCTCGAGCGCTGGTGTCAGATTATCGGCGTCCGTCGGGCCGATGCCGCCACCACCGGGCCCTGGGTGGCAGACTGGGTTGCAGGTAGGTCCTAGTTGGTTGCATGTTCGTGCTCTCGGGCTACGACGCCTTTCTCGGTTTCCTGCTGATCGCAGCGGCCGTGCCTGTGCTGGCATTGGTGGCAAACAAGTTGCTGTCGCCCAGCAGTCGCATGGGCGAGCGGGAGTTGACCTACGAATCCGGCATGGAGCCGATAGGCGGCGCCTGGATTCAGTTCAACATTCGCTACTACATGTTTGCTCTGGTCTTCGTGATCTTCGACGTGGAGACAGTTTTCCTCTACCCCTGGGCAGTGGCTTTCCACCGGCTTGGGTTGCTGGCCTTCATTGAGGCCCTTGTATTCATTTCCATCCTTGTGCTTGCCCTGGCTTACGCCTGGCGCAAGGGTGCCCTCGAGTGGAGCTGACCCATGAAAGAAACCCTCTCCATTGACGCCCTCAAGGACCTACGGGCAGCCAGCTGCAGCCCTCTCGGTGCCCCCACGGTTACATCAGAGCTCTCTGAGAACATCATTCTCACGACCCTCGATGACATCCACAACTGGGCCCGCCTTAGCAGCCTTTGGCCCCTGCTCTACGGCACCGCTTGCTGCTTTATCGAGTTTGCGGCCCTGATCGGCTCCCGCTTTGATTTCGATCGCTTCGGCCTGGTGCCGCGCTCCAGCCCGCGCCAAGCCGACCTGCTGATCGTCGCCGGCACAGTGACAATGAAAATGGCCCCTGCCCTGGTTCGGCTCTACGAGCAGATGCCCGAGCCCAAATACGTGATCGCCATGGGTGCCTGCACTATCACTGGAGGCATGTTTTCGGCAGATTCCACCACCGCCGTGCGCGGCGTGGACAAGCTGATCCCCGTAGACCTTTATCTGCCTGGCTGCCCGCCTCGCCCCGAGGCGATCTTCGATGCGGTGATCAAGCTGCGCAAAAAGGTGGGTAACGAGGCCTTGGCAGAACGCGGGAATCTCCAGCAGACCCACCGCTATTGCACTGTGAGCCACCAGATGAAGGCGGTGCAGCCCATCGTCAACGGCCAATACCTTTCGGCCCAAACCCAGAAGCAGGCCCTGGCCGCCGCCAGCGCCCTGCCCCTGGCCGCCCCAGCTGCCGCGATTCCCGCCAAAGCCGAATCCTGAGCCCCCCCTGCAGCCATGCCAGAAGAAATCCCTACCAACGCCCCCGCCGAAAGCCTGGCCCTAGAGACCGGCCCAGAACCTGGCCCCGTGGGCAGCTGGCTGACCAGTCAGGGCTTCGACCATGGCCCCCTGGGTAAAGACCACCTGGGGATAGAGATGATCGGTGTTGAAGCGGCCTTTCTGCCCCTAATCGCCACGGCCCTCAAAACCCAGGGCTTCGACTATCTGCAGTGCCAGGGGGGCTATGACGAGGGCCCCGGGGGGCGGCTGGTCAGTTTTTACAATCTGGTAAAGCTGGCAGAGTTGGCCGATCGAAGCCCGGCCGGAGAGGTGCCGGCCGATCAGCCCCCCGCGGAAGTGCGGATCAAGGTGTTCCTGGCCCGGGATGGCGATCTCACCATCCCCACCCTCTATGGCCAGTTTCGGGGAGCTGACTGGCAGGAGCGGGAAACCTTTGACATGTTCGGGATCAATTACGCAGGTCACCCCCACCCCAAGCGACTGCTGATGCCCGAAGACTGGAAGGGCTACCCCATGCGCAAGGACTACGTTCAACCCGACTTCTACGAGCTGCAGGACGCCTACTGAGCCCCACGCTGGTGATTGCGAAAATATTTCATCACCGCTAGGGCCACACTGCGGGGATCGTGGCGCAGGGTGGCCGTGGGCCTAGCTCCCTGCAGGGGTGCCTGCATCACCTCATAGCCATGGCGGCGCAGCTCGCGCAGGTTGCAGAGCACCGGTTCGGCCCCCTGGTGACGGTAGTGATTGATAAGAGGTGAATCCTCCAGATCCTCCTGGGCCAGCACTGAGCTGAATAGGCGCTCCTGCACCCCCAGGCTGGCCAGCTGGGCCTCAATCGCCCGCAGATGGCCCTCCACATCCAGTCCATCGGTTTCCCCCGGCTGGGTCATCAGATTGCAGATGTAAAGGCGGGGCGCCTTGCTCCTGCGGATCGCCTCCACCAGTTCGGGCACCAGCAGGTTGGGCAGGAGCGAGGTGTAGAGACTGCCAGGACCCAGCACAATCAGATCGGCATGGGCGATCGCCTCCAGGGCCCTGGGCAGGGCGGGGGGGCGAGCCGGCGTGCAGCCCAGCCGCACGATCGGACTGGTGGCATTGCCGATCTTGGATTCCCCTTCAATGCGTTCCCCGTTTTCGAGCTCCGCCCAGAGGCGCACATCCGCATTGGTGGCTGGCACCACCTGACCCTGCACTGCCAACACCCGGCTGCTAGCCGTGATCGCCGATTCCAGGTTGCCGGTGATGGCCGTAAGGGCCGAAAGAAAAAGGTTGCCAAAACTGTGACCCTCCAGGCCACTGCCTGCCTTGAAGCGGTATTGGAACAGTCGGGTGAGCAGGGGCTCCTCCCTGGCCAGGGCTGCCAGGCAGTTGCGGATATCGCCAGGGGGCTGCACCCCCAGCTCCCGGCGCAGCACCCCACTGCTACCGCCGTCATCCGCCACCGTGACTATGGCCGTGAGATTGCTGCTGTAGCGCTTCAGCCCACTGAGCAGGGTGGAGAGCCCGGTGCCGCCACCGATCGCCACGATATTTGGGCCCCTGTTGAGGCGCCGCTGGGCGAGCAGGGCATCCACCAGCAGGGTGTCCTTTTCCGGCGCCAGGGCCTGCTGGATCGAGCCAAAGCTACGGCTTTGGCCCAGCCAGATCAGCACCGCCCCAATCAGCAGCACCAGGGGGCCGGTGATCTTGCGGGGCAGCACCCCGGTGATCTGGGCCAGCAGCCACTGGATGCTGGAGAGCATCCAATAAATGGGCTGGAGATCGGCCCACACCGCCGCACCCAGCAATGCCACCAGCAGCCCCAGGCCGGAGGTCAACACCCAGCGCTTGACCACCAGGCCTGGCCGCAACCAGCGGGCCGCCCGGCGGGAGCGGCTTACCAGATCTTTTTGGCGCAGCTCACCGCGACCGACCCAGCCCGGTTTCGGCAGCGGGCCACGGTTGCGTCCAAATTTCGATGCCGGAGCGGGGGGGGGCAAGGGGCGAAAAGGACGCTGCCACAAGTGGCTGGAGACCGCTGAACTCTACGGAGGGCTTTCGCCACCAGGAAAGGCCAGGATGGGGCCTGATCCCGGGTCTCCGCACTGGCCTCCTCCGCCCCACCACCCCTTGCCGAGATGGCCAACCTCAGCGTCCGCTGGGGCCGCTCCCGCCCGGTGCTCGACGAGGTGAGCCTGCAGGTCGCCCCCGGAGAACGCCTCGTGGTGGTGGGGCCCTCCGGGGCAGGGAAATCGACGATTCTGCGCCTGCTGGCCGGCTTGCTGTTGCCCAACAGCGGCAAGCTCAGCCTCTACGGCATTCACCAGAACTACCTGCGCCTCGACCAGCGCACTCCTCCGGACGTGAGGCTGGTGTTTCAGAACCCGGCCCTGCTGGGCTCGCTGACGGTACGTGAAAACGTCGGCTTCCTGCTCTACCGCCATGGGCGCCTCGGTGAAAAGGTGATTCGCGAGCGGGTTAGCGCCGCCCTCAATGCCGTGGGGCTCTACGGAGTTGAAGAGCAACTTCCCGGCGAACTCAGCGGTGGCATGCAGAAACGGGTCAGCTTTGCGCGGGCCCTGATCAATGATCCGGGCAAGCAAGACGAACAGATGCCCCTGCTGCTATTCGACGAACCCACCGCCGGCCTCGACCCCATGGCCTGCACCCGCATAGAAGACCTGATTGTGCGAACCACCCATGTGGCCCAGGCCACCTCGGTGATCGTGAGTCACGTCCACAGCACCATCGAGCGGTCCGCCCAACGGGTAGTGCTGCTCTACGACGGCAAGTTCCGCTGGAGTGGCACGGTTGATGCCTATCGCTCCAGCAGCGACCCCTACGTGGTGCAGTTCAGGAGCGGTAGTCTGCGCGGACCGATGCAGCCGGCGGAGCTCTGAATCCATGCGCCGCAGTATCCGCGAAGCGACCGTCGGTTTCTCCCTTTTGGCGGCGATCGCCAGTGCGGTGGGGCTCTCCTTCTGGTTGCGGGGCATTTCCTTAAGCCGCCAGAACTGGATGGTGAAGGTCAGTTTTGCCGAAGCAGCAGGACTGGCCGAACGTTCACCTGTCACCTATCGGGGGGTGCTGATCGGCAGCGTGCGCAAAGTAACGATCAGTCCGGAGGCGGTGGTTGCCGAACTGGAGATCAACCACCCAGATCTGAAGCTGGCCCTGCCGGCCATGGCCCAGGTTGGGGAAGCCTCCCTGCTGGGCGGCGAGGCGGAGGTTGCCCTGATCAGCGCCGGCAAGCCCCTGCCGCCGGGCTCGGCAAACCCCCGCTCCAAGAACTGCAACCCAAGCGTGGCCCTGTGCAATGGGGCCACCATCGAGGGGGCTCCGGGGCCCAGCCTCACCAATGTGACCACCTTGATGCACAAGATGTTGGTGGAAACAGACCAGATGAAGTTGCTGAGCAAAGTGTCGACGGCGGCCAGCAGCTTCGAGCGCACCGCCAAAGACACCTCCGCCTTCATGAAGGATGGCCAGTCCCTGGCCAGGCAGCTGGAAACCTCGGTGCGGGCTGCCGAGCCCACGATCACCAACCTGAACAGCAGCTCGGCCCACCTGCGCCGCCTGCTCGCCGCCCTCGACAATCCAAAAACCCTGAACGAGCTCCAGGCCACCGTCAGCAACGCCGAGCAGCTCACCGCAAAATGGAATGCCGTCGGTGGGGATGTGGCCAAGCTCACCGACGACCCGCGCTTTATGGACAGCATCCGCAGCGTGGCCGAGGGGCTGGGCAAATTCTTCGACGAGCTCTATCCAGCCCAAACAAAAGCTACGCCTACACCCCGCTGATCGCCTCCATGGCGATGGCGGCGATGGCCTGATCGCTGGCCTTGGGCAGCTGCACATACTTGCCCCCGGCGGCCTCGGCCAGTTCCTTGCCCATGCCGCTGCCGATGAACTTGCGCTCGGTGTCGATCACCAGCAACTTGAGGCCCAGGGCCCGGTAACGGCTGGCCACCTGCTTGACCTCCTCCTTGAGGTCCACCGGCTCCTCGCCCTCGAGCTCCGGCTGGCCCAGGGACCGGCCCAGGGGCACATTGCCGCGGCCGTCGGTGATCGCCACCACCACCACCTGGCCGAGATCGCCAGTGGCCAGGGCGTTGGCCCCCACCCGGGCGGCCTGGGAGAGGCCATGGGCCAGGGGGGAGCCGCCGCCGCAGGGCATCGATTCCAGCCGCCGCCGCGCGGCGGTGATCGAACGGGTGGGGGGGAGGAGCACCTCGGCTTGCTCGCCGCGGAAGGGAATCAGGGCAACCTCGTCGCGGTTTTCATAGGCCTCGGTGAGCAGCCGGATCACGGCCCCCTTGGCGCTCTGCATGCGGTTGAGGGCCATCGAGCCGCTGGCATCCACCAAGAAAATCACCAGGGCTCCGGCCTTGCGCTGCAGCTGCTTGGCCCGCAGGTCACCGTCTTCGACGATCACCCTGCGATGGGGCTCCCGTTCACGACGAGATCTCTGGTACGGCGCTGCGGCCCGGAGGGTCGCATCGACAGCAATGCGCTTGACCGGGCCGCGGGGCAGCATCGGCTTCACGTAGCGGCCGCGGGAGTCGCTGAAAACCAGCGAGCGCTTGCCGCTGCCACCGGTCCTGGCCCTGGCCGCTGAGAACAGCAGCAGGTCGGGATCGATGGCAACGGCCTCCGGATCCAGCAGGAACTCCTCGGGCACCTGGGGCGGCGCCTGGTCCTCGGGGGTGTCGTCCTCCTCCTCGTTCTCGTCCTGGTCGTCCGGTTCGTCGGTTTCCTGCTCGTTGTCCGGCGCCTCGGGTTCCTCCGGCGGCTGCTCGCCCTGGGGCGGGGGTGGGGGTGGCTCCAGGGGCTGGTCGGGATCGGGCGGGGGCAGCTGCAGGGCCCGCGGCGCGATCACCAGGCGCACCGCCACCTGCAGGTCGTCGACCTCCACCCGATCCCGGCCGCAGAGGGCGGCATGGGCGCGGGCGACGCGCACGGCATAGAGCTCGCTGCGATGGCCCTCCACGCCGCCGCGGGTGGCCTCGGTCACCAGGTAAGCGATCTGCTCGCGGGCGATCTGCACATCCGGCAACCACTGGCGCGCCAGCAGCAGCTGGGTGGCCAAGGCATCGGTTTCCTCCTGCCAGCGGGCCCGGAAGACCTCACTCGACTCGGCCTGGTCCAGGGCGCTGCGGGTGATCTCCACCCGCTGCTCCAGCTCCAGCACCTGGTTGGCTGACAGACAGATCGCGAAGCGATCGAGCAGGTGGTCGCGCACCGCCCCCTCCTCGGGATTGAAGGTGGCGATCAGCAGGCAGCGGCAGGGATGGCTGAGGCTCAGGCCTTCACGCTCGATCCGGTTTTCGCCACTGCCCACCGCCGCCAGCAACAGGTTGGTGATGTTGGCGTCGAGCAGGTTGAGCTCATCGATGTAGAGCACCCCCCGGTGGGCCTCCGCCAGCAGCCCCGGCTGAAACACCGGCGCGCCCGCCGCCAGCGAGGCGGTCACATCCACCGAGCCCAGCAGCCGGTCTTCGCTGACGCCCAGGGGCACCTGCACGAACGGGGCGGGCACCACGGTGGTGGGCAGCAGGACATTGGGGTCTCCGCCGCTGGGGTCGGCGCCGAGCTCGGTCAGCCGGGCGCAGGTGGCGGCATCCCAGTCGGCGGGGCGCTGGGGGTCAATGTTGGGGGTCTGGCCGCCGACATTGAGCACATCGATCGGTGGCAGCAGGGCATGCAGGCCCCGGGCCAGCACGGATTTGCCGGTGCCCCGGCCCCCGGCGATCACCACCCCGCCCAGGCCCGGATCCACCGCCGCCAGCAGCAGGGCCAGCTTCAAGGTGCCGTGCCCGGTGATCGCCGCCAGCGGGAAGGCCCGGGCGGCGGCGGCGGCCGCACAGGAGCCGACGGGGCTGGGGGCACTGGCGACCATGGAGACGCAGAGGACCGGCGGGGTAGGTGCAGTCTCGGGCAGGCTGGGCCCAGGCGCCGTCGATCCCCGGCTATGAAGATCATTCGCTACGCCGATGCCGACGGGGCGATTCACCATGGGGTTGTTCATCCCGATGGCCGCCAGGAGCGTCTGGTGGGCGACCTGTTCCACAAACCGGAGCCCAGTGGCGAACCAGCCCGAGTGGCCCGCCTGCTGGCGCCGATCGAGCCCCGAGCCATCTTCTGCATAGGCCTCAACTACCGCCGCCACGCCGCCGAGACGGGGGCCTCGATACCGCGGCGGCCCGTGCTGTTCATGAAGTCCCCTTCGGCGCTGCAGCACCCCGGCGCGCCGATCGAGCTGCCCATAACTCTTGCCAGCACAGCGGTTGACTATGAGGCTGAACTGGCAGTGGTGATTGGCCGCCGCTGCAAGAATGTGGCGCGCACCGAGGCCCTGGATTACGTACTCGGTTACACCTGCGCCAATGACGTCAGTGCCAGGGACTGGCAGAAGCTGCCAGAACTAGGCGGGGGCCAGTGGTGTCGAGGCAAGACCTTCGACACCTTCGCCCCGCTCGGCCCCTGCCTGGTAACCGCCGGGGCAATCCCCAATCCCAATGCCCTGCAGCTACGCACCCTGCTGAACGGCACCTGTGTGCAAGATGCCAGCACCGACGACATGATCTTCGACGTGCCGGCCCTGATCGAGTTTCTCAGCGGCAGCACCACCCTGCTGCCCGGCACGGTGATCCTCACCGGCACCCCCGAGGGTGTGGGCATGGCGGCCGATCCGCCCCGCTGGCTGAAACCCGGCGACAGCGTCAGCATTGAAATCGAAGCCATCGGCCAACTCACCAACCCGGTGATCGCCGAGCCGCACCCACGGGTGCCCCGGTGATCGTGCCCTCCCCGATGGCAGACACCATCGCCATCGCCCTCGGTGCCAACCTGGGCGATCCTGCCGCAACCCTCGCGGCGGTGCGCCCGCTGCTGGCTGAGCTGGTGCAGCCGGCCCGCTGTCGCTGGTCGCCGCTGTTCCGCACCGAACCGGTGGGTGGACCCGCGGACCAGCCGCCCTATTGCAACGCCGTACTGCTGCTGGGGCCGCCCCTGCCACCCCTGCCGCACCTTGAGCCCCACTCCCTGCTGCGGCAGCTGCAGACTCTGGAGACCCGCTTCGGTCGTCAGCGTCTGGTGCACTGTGGGCCCCGCAGCCTCGACCTCGACCTGCTCTGGTGGGGGGATCTGGTCTGCGACGACGCGGCCCTGCAGCTGCCCCACCCCCGCCTGCTGGAGCGCTCCTTCGTGCTGGCGCCGCTGGCCGCCATCGACGCCAAGCTGGTGCCCCCCGGCCAACCGTCCGGGTGGCCTGCCCTGACCTGTCAGGCCCTGCTGGAGCAACTGCTACCCCAGCTGGACGAGGCGCCGCCCCTGGCCCTACCTGGCAGCGATGACTGGCCCGCATAGGCCATGCTGGCCCCATCCGCCACCACCCCACCCACCCGACCATGGCGCCCCTACCCTCTCCCGAGCCCTCGCGCCACCTCGAAACCACCGCCGTCCTCGACGCCCGCAAGCTGCGCTTCGAGATCAACCGGATGGAGCTGCCGATGGGGCTGGTGGGCAGTTTCGGCGTGATCCGCCACCCCGGTGCCTCCCTGGCAGTGCCCATACTCGACGACGGTCGGGTGGTGGTCCTGCGCCAATACCGCTTCGCCGTGGCCACCCGCCTGCTGGAGTTTCCCGCCGGCACCCTCGATGCCGGCGAGGAACCCCTCGGCACCATGCAGCGGGAGCTGCAGGAGGAGGCCGGCTACAGCGCCAGCCGCTGGGATCCGCTCGGCGCGATGTTGCCGTGTCCGGGCTACTCCGATGAGGTGATCCACCTGTTTCTGGCCCGGGAGCTCACAGCCCTCGAGCAGCCCCCCGCCGGCGATGACGACGAAGACCTGGAGGTGCTGCTGATGGAGCCAGGCGAACTGGACGGGGCCCTGGCCAGCGGCAATGAATACCTCGATGGCAAGAGCGTCACCGCCTGGCTGCGGGCCAAGCAGCTGCTGGGAATCTGAGAGGTCTAAGCCGTTTGGAGCGATCTGATGACTCCACCACGCTGGCTGTTCTGGCACCGCCGTGACCTGCGCCTGGCCGACAACCGGGCCCTGGCCGCCGCGGCCGCCTCCACCCCGGCCGTAACCGGGGTGTTTGTGCTCGACCCCGCCATCCTCTCGGAGCCCACGATGGCGCCGGCGCGGCTGTGGTTTCTGTCTGAGAGCCTGCTGGAGCTGCAGCAGAGCTGGCAGCAGGCCGGCAGCCGGCTGCTGATCCTCCGCGGAGACCCGGCCGAGCTGCTGCCCCGCCTGGCAGGCGCCATCGGCGCCGAAGTGGTGGCCTGGAACCGGGACGTGGAACCCTTCGGGCGCGAGCGCGACCGGCGGGTGGCCCGGGCCCTGCAGGCGGAGGGGCGCAAGGTGCTGGCCGACTGGGACCAGCTGCTGATCCCGCCCGAAGCCCTTAAAACCGGCGCCGGCGAGCCCTACCGGGTCTACGGACCCTTCTGGCGCAACTGGCGCGGCCAGGTGGAGCAGGCCAGCAACCTGGATCCCCTGCCGCCGGCGAGCGCCCTGATCAATCTTGATCCCGCCCAACTGACCGAGGCTCTGCAAAGCCTGCCGGTCGCCAGCCCAGAGCTGGAGCACGGTTTTTTGGAGCACGGTTTTTGGAAGCATGGTTTTAATGGCGCCGAGCTCTGCCCCTGCCGGCCCGGCGAAGCCGCGGCCCAGGCGCAGCTTGCGGCCTTCTGCGATGGTGCTGGCCGCCCCATCCCCCTGCTGGGCTACGAACCAGGGCGCAACCTGCCGGCTGAGGCGGGCACCTCAGGGCTGAGCGCCGCCCTCAAGTTCGGCACCCTCAGCCCGCGCCAGGCCTGGGCTGCGGCCCAGCAGGCCCGGCCCCTGGCCCGCAGCGACGAGGAGCGCCACTCCATCCAGGTGTGGGAGCAGGAGCTGGCCTGGCGCGAGTTCTACCAGCAGGCCCTATTCCACTTTCCGGAGCTGGCGGATGGGCCCTACCGGCCCCAGTGGCGCGCCTTCCCCTGGGAGAACGACCAGGGCTGGTTTGAGGCCTGGCGCGACGGCCTCACCGGCATGCCGATCATCGATGCGGCCATGCGCCAGCTCAACGCCAGCGGCTGGATGCACAACCGCTGCCGCATGATCGTTGCCTCCTTCCTGGTGAAGGACCTGATCTGCGACTGGCGCTGGGGCGAATCTGCGTTCATGGCCCGGCTGGTGGATGGCGACCTGGCCGCCAACAACGGCGGCTGGCAGTGGAGCGCCAGCAGCGGCATGGACCCCAAGCCCCTGCGCATCTTCAACCCCGCCACCCAGGCCTCCAAATTCGATGCCGATGGCGATTACATCCGCACCTGGCTGCCGGAGCTGCGCCATGTGGCCACCCGCGACCTGATCAGTGGCGAGATCGCCCCGCTGGAACGCCGCGGCTACCCGGCGCCGCTGGTGAACCACAAGATCCAGCAGGCCCGGTTCAAGACGCTCTACGCCACGATCAGGGGCTGAACCACCCTGGCCAGCACCTCAATCACCCGCTGCTGCTGGGCCTCGCTGAGCTCTGGGAAAATCGGCAGGCTGAGCACCTCAGAGCAGAGCCGTTCGGTGACTGGCAGGGAGCCGGGGCCGTAGCCCAGATCGGCGTAGGCGGGCTGGCGGTGGATCGGGATCGGGTAGTAGATGATCGTGCTGACTCCGGCATCCTGCAGCTGCTGCTTGAGCCAGTCGCGGCAGCAAGCCTCCGGCAGGCCAAAGACGGCACTATCGGAGGAGGGCAGGCAGGTGCCAGGGGTCGCCCCACAGGCCTTGGCCCCGGGGCACTGGGGCACCCGGATAACGAACTGATTCCAGCTGTGGCCAGGGGGTCCGGCCGGCGGCAAGGCAACCGCTGCCAGGGCCCCGAGCTGCTCGCTGTACCGACGGGCGATGGCGCCGCGGCGTTCCACCCAGCGGGGCAGGTGGGGCAGCTTGACGTTCAGAACGGCCGCCTGCATGGCGTCAAGGCGGCTGTTGTAGCCAAGGGCGGTGTGCAGGTAGCGGCGCGGCATGCCGTGCACCGCCAGCTCCCGGATGGTCTGGGCCAGGGCCCCATCGCGACAGGTGATAGCACCGCCATCGCCGCCAGCACCGAGATTCTTGGTGGGGAAGAAGCTGAAGCAGCCCACATCCCCCCAACTGCCGACCGGCCGGCCAGCCCAGCTGGCGCCGGTGGCCTGGGCGCAGTCTTCGACCACCTTGAGGCCATAGCGCGCCGCGATGGCACAGACCCGCTCCATGTCGACGGGCCGTCCGAACAGGTGCACCGGCAACAGGGCCCGGGTGGCGGGGGTAATGGCTGCCTCCAACTGCTCGAGATCGATCAGATAGCTGCTCTCCGCCACATCCACAAACACCGGCGTCGCGCCCACGGCGCTGATCGCCTCCGCGGTTGCAAAGAAACTGAACGAGGCGGTGATCACCTCATCGCCAGGGCCGATGCCCAGGCCCCGCAGGGCCAGAATCAGGGCATCGGTGCCGCTGTTGCAGCCGATGGCATGGGGGACGCCACAGGCGACGGCGAAGTCTTGCTCAAAGCTGGCGATCGTGGCGCCGCCGATGTACTGACCGCTGCGCAACACCTCAAGCACAGCCTGATCGAGGGCAGCTCCCAGCTCCTGGATCTGCTCGCTGAGGCTGAAAGGGGGCACCTGCATGGCAAGCAATTTAAGTCGCCCGCCACGCTTGCCGCCGCTGGGAATGGGTGAGGGCCATGATTTGTGCCGTCTCCGCCCTGTGAATTCAATTTTGACTCCCCCTAGGAGAGCGCGCACCCTGGTGGGCGCCCTGGCCGCGACCTGCGGCGCCGGCCTGCTCGGCGGCTGCGTGCCTGCCCACCGCCACCCCAACTGGACGATCTACCCCCTGCAACGGGTGGTGCCCCACGACGGCCTGGCGGTGGTGAGCCAACCCGATGGCTATGGCCTGCACATCTGGCTCGACACCGACACCCGCCAGAGCGGCCGTTGCAAGCCCCGCTGGAGCGCCGATGCGGCCCGGCTGTTTAACGGCAACGGCACGGCGCCATTCAGCTCGGGGCTGGCCCCACGGGAGGAGTTCTTCCAGGCCGTGGCCCGCGCGGATGTGCGCCGAGCCCTGCGCCAACAGAGCGAGGCCCTCTGCCGTCAGCGCTCACCCCGCAGCAGCTTTGTCTGGCTGGAGCCCCCCCGCAAAGCCAGCGAGATCAAGCCCGAGGCCTACCCGCTGCTGGAGGAGCCCGACCTGCTCAGCGATCCCAACGCCGTACTGGAGCAGGAGGAGCGCCTGCTCCAGCCCGCCGCCCCCACAGCACCGGCTCAGCCCGGCGCCAATAACGGCTGAAGCGGCGCAGATCCACCGGCTCCGGCAGCTCCACGAAGGGCTCCGGCTCCAGCAGCTGCACCGGCAGCTGGGCAGCGATCCGCTGGTGCAACCCGGCGAAGCGGGGATCCACTGCAGAGCTGGTGGCCACCCCATCGGCGCGGTGGCGGCGGGCAAAGGCGAGCACCTCCTCGGCCACATCGCCGTGGCGCAGGGTGACCGGCAACTCCAGCAGGCACTCATAGATGAAACCCAGGCGCTTGAGGCTGAGGCCCGCCTGGGCGATCAGCTGCCGATCGAAAACAAACACCGCCGGCGCCCCCGGATAGGCCACCAGGGCTGGGTTGGTGGGCCCCAGGGCCTCGCCATGGATCCAGAGCACGGGGTTCAGCACGGCCCAACCTCCCCAAACAGGGCTTCCTGCAGCTGCTCATAGCTGGCTTCAAAAGGGCAGCTGCCGGCTGTGGCGGCGGCGCAGCTGCGGCAGTAGCGCCCGGAGCTGAAGCGCTCCAGGTTGGCGCGGTTAAACAGGTAGGGCTTGCTGCTGAAGCTGCTGGCCACCCACTGCCAACTGAGGTTGTTGCTAGCTGGATCGCCATCGAGCAGGTGCTGGAGAAACCAGCGGGCGCCGGCCTGCCAGCGCACCCGGCGCCAGTGCACCACGTAACTGGCCAGCCACATGCGGGCGTGGTTGTGCAGCCAGCCGCTGGCGTGCAGCTCGGCCGCGAAGCCATCGATACAGGCCAGGCCGGTGCGGGCCTCCAGCAGGTCGGCCGGCAGCTCCGCGGCATAGCTGGCGCTGGGGTGGCCGGTTTTGAGCGGCTCGCGGTCGTGCCAGATGCCAGCGCCCAGCTGGCGCCAGAGCCGCTGCCAGTAGTCGCGCCAACCGAGCTCATTGACCAGCTTGGCGGCGGCCTGGGCAGGCTCACCGCTGCACTCCAGCCAGGTGAACACCGCCTCGCGCACCTCCGCCAGGCTGAGCACGCCATGGCGGATGTAGGGCGAGAGGTGCGTCACTGCACCATCGAGGTGGTTGCGGCTGCGGCCATAGGCCAGGGGATCGACGGCGGCCAGCGCCGTTTCAGCCGCCCGGCGCCCCCCCTGGATCGGACTCAAGCCGCCAGGGGCCTCGGGGAACAGCTGGCGCAGGGTGGCCTCCAGCTGCGCCCGGCTGGCAAAGCGGCAGGGCAGATCCCCGGGTGGGAGAGAATCGGCCGATTGCATCCTTCCGGCTCCCGGCCACTGCACCCATGCTCCTCGATCTGCGCGGCAAGAAGGCCCTGGTAACCGGCATCGCCAACAACAAGTCGATCGCCTGGGGCATCGCCCAGCAGCTCCATGCCGCTGGCGCTGAGTTGGGAGTCACCTACCTGCCCGATGAGAAGGGTCGCTTCGAGACCAAGGTGCGGGAGCTCACCGCTCCGCTGGCGCCCAGCTTGTTCGAGCCGCTGAACGTGCAGGACCCGGCCCAGATCGAGGCCGTGTTTGCGCGGGTGAAGGAGCAGTGGGGCTCGATCGACGTGCTGGTGCACTGCCTGGCCTTCGCCGGCAAGGACGAACTGATCGGCGACTACTCCGCCATCAGCCCTGAGGGCTTCGCCCGGGCCCTGGAGGTGAGCGCCTACTCGCTGGCGCCCCTGTGCCGCTGGGCCAAACCCCTGTTCAACCCAGGCGCCAGCGTGATCACCCTCACCTATCTGGGAGCCGAGCGGGCCATTCCCAACTACAACGTGATGGGGGTTGCCAAGGCGGCCCTGGAGGCCTCGGTGCGCTACCTGGCCGCCGAATTGGGGCCCGACAAGCAGGTGCGGGTCAATGCCATCAGCGCCGGACCGATCCGCACCCTGGCGAGCAGCGCGATCGGCGGCATCCTCGACATGATCCACAACGTGGAGGCCAAGGCTCCCCTGCAGCGCACCGTGACCCAGGAAGAAGTGGGCGGAGCGGCCGCCTTCCTTGCCAGCCCACTGGCATCTGGCATCACCGGCCAGGTGATCTATGTGGATGCGGGGTACTGCATCAACGGGATGTGAAGGCGCCAAGCAGGCGACTTCCGGCCGAGTGGGAGCCCGTGGGGGCCGTCTTGATGGCCTGGCCCCGCGCCGATGGCGATTGGGCGCCCTACCTCCCAGCGGTGCGCGCTTGCTACCGGGAGCTCTGCGCGGCGATCAGCCGCCATGCCCCCGTGCTGCTGCTCAGTGCAACCCCTGAAGCCACCGCTCAGGAGTTGGCCCATCTGGGCACCGGCCGGCTGCGGGTGTGGGCCAGCCCGGCCCAGGACACCTGGACGCGCGACTACGGGCCGATCACCGTGCTGGAGAGCCGGGGCCCAGAAGGCGAGGCCCCCTTGCTGCTGGACTTTCGCTTCAACGGCTGGGGCGGCAAGTACCAGGCCGGAGGCGACAACCGGGCCACCGCCGCCGCCTGGCATGGGGGAGCCTTTGGCCTCACCCCGCTCGAGCCGGTTGGACTGGTGCTGGAGGGGGGCAGCATCGAATCCGATGGGGCCGGCACCATTTTCACCACCAGCAGCTGCCTGCTCTCGCCCGGGCGCAACCCCCAACTCGACCAAGCAGCCATCGAGGCGGCCCTGATCGCCCAGCTGGGCGCCAGCCGGGTGATCTGGCTGAGCCATGGGGAGCTCTGCGGCGATGACACCGACGGCCACATCGACACCCTGGTGCGCCTGTGCGATCCAGGCACCCTGGCCTACGTCAGCTGTGACGATCCCGGCGATGCCGCAGCGGCACCGCTGCAGCGGCTGGAAGCGGAACTCCAGGGGCTTCGCACCGCCGCCGGGGGCCCCTACCGGCTGATTCCCCTGCCCTGGCCCCAGGCCCGCTTCGCCCCGGATGATGGCCGCCGGCTGCCGGCCACCTACGCCAACTTCCTGATCCTCAATGGGGCCGTGCTGGTGCCCAGTTACGGCGATCCCAGCCGCGATCAGGCAGCCCAGGCTGCCCTGGCCAAGGCATTCCCCTGCCACACGATCGAAGCCATCGACTGCTCCGCCCTCCTCCTGCAGCACGGCTCCCTGCACTGCGCCACCATGCAGATACCTGCAGCCGTCTTTCAGTGAGCGTCCTGGTGGCTGCGCTGGTGCAACAGGCCTGGGCCGGCAACCGCGAGGCAATGGTGGCGGCCACCGGCCGCGCCATCCGCCAGGCCGCCGGCCAGGGGGCCCAATTGGTGGTGTGCCAGGAGCTCCACACCAGCGCCTACTTCTGCCAACAGGAGCTGGTTGGCCGCCATGACCTGGCCGAACCCATCCCGGGCCCCTCCAGCGACCATTTCGGGGCCCTGGCCAAGGAACTGGCCATCGTGCTGGTGATCAGCCTGTTTGAACGTCGGGCGCCCGGGCTCTCCCACAACACAGCCGTGGTGCTCGAGCGCGATGGCTCGATCGCCGGCATCTACCGCAAGATGCATATCCCGGATGATCCGGGCTTCTACGAGAAGTTCTATTTCACCCCGGGGGACCTGGGTTTTAAGCCGATTTCCACCAGTGTGGGTCGGCTGGGAGTGCTGGTCTGCTGGGACCAGTGGTTCCCTGAGGCGGCGCGGCTGATGGCCCTGGCCGGCGCCGATCTGCTGCTCTATCCCACTGCTATTGGCTGGAGCTCAAACGACAGCCCAGCAGAGCAGGCCCGGCAGCGGGAGGCCTGGATCACCGTGCAACGGGGCCACGCCATTGCCAATGGCCTGCCGGTGCTGGTGGCCAACCGTTGCGGTCACGAGCTGGACCCCGAGGCGAGTTCGGAGGTTGCAACGGCGCCCGGCTCGGCAGGGCTGCAGTTTTGGGGAAGCAGCTTTGCTGCCGGACCCCAGGGGGAACTGCTGGCCCAGGCGGGCGTGGCAGAGGAGGCCGTGCTGCTGGTGGATCTGGACCTGGACCGCAGTGAAGCGGTACGCCGCTGGTGGCCCTTTCTGCGCGACCGGCGCATCGATGCCTATGGCGAGCTGCTCAAGCGCTGGCGTACCTAGGCCCACCTGTCAGCATGGGGCAACCCTGAAGGGCGTTTGGCAGCCATGCGCACCGGAACCATCCACCGCGTCACCGGCGAAACCGATGTACGCGTGACCCTGGGGCTCGACGGCAGCGGCCGCTGCACGGTGAACACCGGCGTGGCGTTTCTCGACCACATGCTCCACCAGCTGGCCAGCCACGGCCTGATCGACCTGGAGATAAGCGCCAAGGGCGACACCCACATCGACGACCACCACACCAACGAAGACGTGGGTATCGCCGTGGGCCAGGCCCTGGCCCAGGCCCTGGGCGAGCGGCGGGGCATCCACCGCTTCGGCCACTTCGTGGCACCCCTGGATGAGGCCTTGGTGCAGGTGGCGCTGGATTGCAGCGGCCGGCCCCACCTCAGCTACGACCTGCAGATCCCGGCCCAGAAGATCGGCAGCTACGACACCGAACTGGTGAAGGAGTTCTTCGTGGCGGTGGCCAACAACGCCGGCCTCACCCTGCACATTCGCCAGCTGGCGGGGGTGAACTCCCACCACATCGTGGAGGCCTGCTTCAAGGCGTTTGCGCGGGCCCTGCGCCTGGCGGTGGAAGTGGATCCCCGCCGCGCTGGTGCCGTGCCGAGCAGCAAAGGCGTGCTGGAGCAGGCGGGAGCCTGAACATTGGGTGCTCAGAGCGCCTGAGGCTCCCGCGACCACAAAAACAGCCCCAACCGCTCCGCATCCGCCATCGTCTGCTCCGCGTCCAGCAGCAGGGCACTGCGGGCCTCCCAGGCGATGCCGGCAAGGCCAGCTGCGGCAGCCTTGGCCACGGTGGTGGGGCCGATGCCGGGCAGATCCATGCGCCGGTCTTGGTTGAGCTTGGGGGCCTTATAGAGCACCCCGGAGCGGCCGGATTCGGGCCGCTCCGTACGCGTAGCGGCAACCCACTCGAGCATGGCGTCGGTGCCGGGCAGGGCTTCGGTGGCCAGGCACAGCCCCTTGGCCACCACCGCCCCCTGGCCCACATCCACCTGGGAGATGGCTTCAACGATGTAGGCGGCCCGCTCCACATCGGCCCGATCCAGCTCACTCGGCACCCTGCTGGCGTAGAGGCCAGGCTCTGGCAACAGGTTGGGTGCCACGTCTTCGATGCCCACCACCTTGAGGCCGTACTCCTCGATGATCTGGGCCAAGGCCCGCAGGGAAGCATCGTCGCCATTGCGCAGCGAACCCAGAATCCGCGGGGCGGCCATCAAGGTGGAGCCCTCAAAGCGCAGCAAGTTGAGTGAACGGGGACGCACAAACTTGCCCACCATCACGATCTGGTTGATACCCCGCTGCTGCAGCGACTTGATGAAGGCGATCGAGCGTTCAAAAAAGAACTCCTCAGCCGCCGGCACTTCCACCTCAAGCCCATGGGGATAGCAGGCGATGTGGGCACGGCCTGCCCGGGAGAGGGCCTCCGAGAGCATCCTCGGCAGCACCCCTTCACCAGCAATGATCGCGAGGGACGGATCACCCATCAGGGCCGAGACAGCTCAAAGCAAATTTCTTGGGGCAGTCAAAGGCCCCCAACCCCGCAATGGCTGCCGCGGGTGGACAGGTCCTACGGCGTCATGGCCTCCCCCGGGCGGCCTGCAAGGCCTCAACCAGCTCCACGGGACCCAGTCGCCGATCGCCAGCGGGCTCGCTGGCGCGCAGATCCTGGAGCCCGACCAGGCCATCAGCCGCCTCCTGCTCGCCGATCACCGCCGCCCAACGGGCCCCGGAGCGATCGGCCCGCTTGAACTGCTTCGCGAAGGCCGAGCCACTGGCATCCCTTTCCACCGCCAGACCCGCCTGACGGCAAAGCCTTGCCAAGGCCAGCGCCGCCGTCGCCGCCGCCTCGCCCCGACTCACCACATAGAGATCCAAAGCCGCAGCGGGGCGCTCGGTCTGGCTGAGCAGCAATACCAGCCGCTCCATCCCCAGGGCCCAACCGATCGCCGGGGTCGCCGGCCCGCCCAGCTGCTGCACCAGGCCGTCGTAGCGACCGCCGCCACACACCGTGGCCTGGGCACCCAGCTGGCTGCTGGTGATCTCGAAGGCGGTGTGGCCGTAATAATCCAGGCCCCGCACCAAGCGGGGGTTGAGCACAAACGGAATGCCCAGGGCCGTAAGGGCTTGCTGCACGGCAGCAAAGCGGGCCTGACTCGCGTCACTCAGAGCAGAAGCCAGGCTGGGGGCCTCCGCCAGCAGGGCCTGGGTGTCTGGATGCTTGGCATCAAGCACCCGCAGGGGATTGGTGTGGATGCGGGCCTGGGAATCGACATCCAGCTGGTCGCGCCGCTGCTCCAGCCAGGCCACCAGCTGCTCGCGGTAGCGGGCCCGATCCTCGCTGCTGCCGAGGGAATTGAGCTCCAGGGCCAGGCCAGCGACGCCCAGCTCGGCCAGCAGATCCCAGGCGATGGCGATCGCCTCCACATCGCTGCAGGCATCGGCAAAACCCAGCAGCTCCAGCCCGATCTGGTGGAACTGGCGCAGCCGGCCGGCCTGGGGACGCTCATAGCGAAACATCGGGCCCCCATACCAGAGGCGCCGGGGGCCCTGGCTCAGCAGGCCGTGCTGGATCGCCGCCCGCACCACCGAAGCGGTGCCCTCCGGGCGCAGGGTGCAGCTGCGCTCCCCCCGATCCAGAAACGTATACATCTCCTTTCCCACCACATCGGTGGCTTCGCCGATGCCGCGGGCAAACAGCTCGGTGACCTCCAGCAAGGGGGTGCGGATCTCCGCGATCCCCGAGCGGCGAAAATGCTCCCGAGCCCTAGCCTCCACGTGCTGCCAAAGGGCGATCTGCCCCGGCAACAGGTCGGCCATGCCACGCAGGCTCTGGAGCGACGCCAAACCGGAGAATGCAAGTGGCCTGAGTCTGCCTGCCGGCCTGGGCTTGAGTTCAGGCGTAGGTGTCCCGATACCAGTGGGCAAAGCGCTCCACCCCCACTTCGATGGGCGTCGAGGGCCGAAAGCCCACCCAGGCTTCAAGCAGGGAGGTGTCGGCGGCCGTGGCCTCAAGATCGCCCGGCTGCATGGGCTGCAGATCGCGGATGGCCTCACGGCCCAGGGCCTGCTCAAGCAATTCGATGAAACGCAACAACTCAACCGGTTCGCTATTGCCGATGTTGAACAGCCGGTGGGGCGCCCAGCTGGTGGCCGGATCGGGTGCCGAGGTGTCGAAGCCAGGATCAGCTGTCGCCGGCTTGTCTGCGCAGGCGATCACGCCTGAAACGATGTCGTCGATGTAGGTGAAGTCACGGCGCATGCGGCCCTGGTTGAACACCCGGATTGACTCGCCCGCCAGGATCGCCCTGGCGAACAGCATCGGTGCCATGTCCGGCCGGCCCCAGGGCCCGTAGACGGTGAAGAAGCGCAGGCCGGTGGCGGGCAGCCCATAGAGGTGGCTGTAGGTGTGGGCCATCAATTCGCCCGCCTTCTTGGTGGCGGCGTAGAGGCTCACCGGATGGTTGACCGGCTGGCTTTCGGCAAATGGCAGGTTGGTGTTGCCGCCATACACCGAGCTGCTGGAGGCATACACCAGGTGTTCAGCGCCGTGGTGCCGGCAACCCTCAAGGATCGAACCCAGGCCCACCAGGTTGCTCTCCAGGTAGGCGCCTGGATTCTCAATGGAGTAGCGAACCCCGGCCTGGGCCGCGAGGTGAATCACCAGGCGTGGCTTCTCGCGCCCAAACAGCTCGGCGATCGCAGCAACTTCGCCCAGGTCAAGCTGTTGAAAGCGCCAGGCTCCGGGGGGAGCAAGGGCCTCGAGCCGGGCCAATCGGGCCCGCTTCAAGGCGGGGTCGTAGTAGCTGTTGAGGTTGTCGATCCCCACCACCCGCTCGCCCCGCCCCAGCAGCCGCTCGCAGACCGCGGCGCCGATGAAGCCCGCCGCCCCGGTTACGAGCGCAGCCCGAATCAAGGAGCCAGGACCTCGCGGAAGTAGGCGATTGTGGGCTCCAGACCCTGCTCCAGCGGCACCTCAGGCTGCCAACCCAGCTCCTGCTTAGCCAGGTCGATCACCGGCTGGCGCTGCAGGGGATCATCCGCCGGCAGGGGCTTCTCGATCAACGGCAACTCGGAATTGATCTTGGCGCGCACCAGCTCTGCCAGCTGGCGGATCGTGAACTCGCCGGGATTGCCGATGTTCATCGGACCGGTGTGGCTGCAGTTCATCAGCCGGATCATGCCCTCCACCAGATCGGCCACGTAGCAGAAGGAGCGGGTCTGACTGCCGTCGCCGTAGAGGGTGAGGGGCTCTCCCCGCAACGCCTGCACGATGAAATTGCTCACCACCCGGCCGTCATCGGGCAACATGCGCGGCCCGTAGGTGTTGAAGATGCGCATCACGCGGATCTCCGTGCCGTGCATGCGCTGGTAGTCGAAGCAGAGGGTTTCGGCGATGCGCTTGCCTTCGTCGTAGCAGCTGCGGATGCCGATGGTGTTGACGCAGCCCCGGTAGCTCTCAGGCTGGGGGTGCACCTCGGGGTCGCCGTAGATCTCACTGGTGGAGGCCATCAGCAGCCGGGCACCCACGCGCCTGGCCAGACCCAGCATGTTGTAGGTGCCCAGGAAGCTGGTTTTTGCGGTCTTGATCGGGTTGAACTGGTAATGCACGGGGGAAGCCGGGCAGGCCAGGTGCCAGATCCGGTCAACTTCCAGCTGGATCGGCTCGGTGACGTCGTGGCGAATCAGCTCAAAGCGGGGGTGGCCGATCCACTCGGCAATATTTGATTTGCGGCCGGTGAAGTAGTTGTCAAGGCAGATGACCTCCTCGCCGGCCTGCATCAGCCGATCCACTAAATGGGAGCCGACGAAGCCAGCTCCCCCGGTGATCAGGTTGCGGGTGATTGAAGCAGGCATCGCTCAGCCCTCTCCCAAGGTCCAAACATTTAACCCTGCTGCCCGGGCAGCCGCCCCATCAGCCTTGGCCCTTGAATCAAAGAGCCAGGCCGGCTGGCGCATCAGCGCAGCCACCTCAGGCCAGTTGATCTGGCCAAACTGTTGCCACTCGGTGAGCAGCACCAGGGCATCGGCGCCTTCGGCCGCCGCCGCCACCGAATCCACCAACTGCCAGTTGCCCTCGCCCTGGCCAGCGGGCTTA
Organism: Synechococcus sp. CBW1108; assembly: GCF_015840335.1. Classification (NCBI taxonomy): domain Bacteria; kingdom Bacillati; phylum Cyanobacteriota; class Cyanophyceae; order Synechococcales; family Synechococcaceae; genus Synechococcus; species Synechococcus sp. CBW1108. The sequence continues at coordinate 1,688,600 of NZ_CP060395.1, read as the reverse complement.
CCCAGATCGATGCTGATCTGGCCTTCGCGAACCTTGGGATCAACGATCGCCAGGCATGCCCCCTCCTCCAGCAGGTCCAGGCAGACTTGGATCGCGGGCGATTCGCGGGTGTCGTTGGTATCGGCCTTGAAGGCAAAGCCCAAAACGGCGATCCGCTTGCCGCTGATCGTGCCGAACAGCCGATTCACCATCAGCCTGGAGATGCGGTGCTGTTGCCACGTGTTCAGGGTTACCACCTGTTCCCAGTAGCTCGCCACATCCTCAAGGCCGTAATAACGGCACAGGTAAACCAGATTTAGGATGTCCTTCTGGAAGCAGCTGCCGCCAAATCCAGGGCCGGCCTTGAGAAACTTGGGTCCGATGCGACTGTCTGCACCGATCGCATTGGCCACCTCGCGCACGTCGGCACCGGTGGCCTCACAGAGGGCGGCGATGCTGTTGATCGAGCTGATCCGCTGGGCCAGGAAAGCATTGGCCGTGAGCTTGCTGAGCTCGCTGCTCCATAGATTGGTGCGCAGAATTTTTTCCGGGGCCACCCAGTGGCCGTAGATCCCCGCCAGCGCCTCAATCGCTTCCTGGGATTCCCCACCAATCAGCACCCGATCGGGATTCTCCAGATCTCGAATCGCCGAGCCCTCCGCCAGAAACTCCGGATTCGAGAGCACCGCAAAGCTCTTGCCCGCCGGGCCAGCCTCCAGAATCGACTTCACCGCCTGGGCCGTGCGCACCGGCAGGGTGCTCTTCTCGACCACGATCGTGTGGCCAGTGGCCGCCGTTGCCAGCATGCGCGCGGATGCCTCGATCCACTTGAGATCACTTGCCTGCCCTGCCCCCACCCCGTGGGTCTTGGTGGGGGTGTTCACGGAGATGAACACCATGTCGGCAGTCGCGATCGCCCCCTCCACCGAGGTGGTGAAGTGCAGGTTGCGACCCCGCGCCCGGCCCACCACCTCATCGAGCCCGGGCTCATAGATGGGCAGCAAGCTGAGATCGGCGGAGTTCCAGGCCCCAATCCGCTCCTCGTTGAGGTCCACCACCGTGACCTGGATGTGGGGGCAGCGATCGGCCACCACGGCCATTGTCGGGCCGCCCACATAGCCGGCACCAATGCAGCAAATGCTGCGAATTGATGGTGCGTCCATGACAGCTGGTGGCAAGATTCGACCGAGACTATCGCCCACCCCCGAAGGAAACAATCTTGACCCAGCTGCTGATAACTGGAGGCGCCGGCTTCATCGGCAGCCACACCTCCCTGCTGCTGCTTGAAGCGGGCCACAGCCTCGTGGTGATCGACAACTACGACAACAGCTCCCCGGAAGCACTGCGGCGGGTACTGGAACTTGCCGGCCCCGGGGCCGCCGACCGGCTGGTGGTCGTCGAAGGCGATATCCGCTCAGCTGCGGATCTGAACAAGGCCTTTGCATCTGGCCCCTCAGGCCAACCCATCGAGGCGGTGATCCACTTCGCCGGCCTCAAGGCCGTGGGCGAATCGGTGGGCGATCCGCTGCGCTACTGGGACGTGAACCTCAGCGGCTCCCGCCACCTGCTCAAAGCCATGCAGGTCCATGGCTGCCGCACCCTGGTCTTCAGCAGCAGTTGCACCGTTTACGGCCTGCCCGAAACCATGCCGATCGGGGAGGGGGCAGCCATCCAGCCGATCAATCCCTATGGCCACAGCAAGGCGGCGGTGGAGCAGATGCTGGCGGATCTGGCCGCCAGTGAGGCCGGCTGGCGAATCGCCCGGCTGCGGTATTTCAATCCGGTGGGGGCCCATCCCAGTGGCCGCATCGGCGAAGACCCCAGCGGCATTCCCAACAATCTTCTGCCCTTTGTCAGCCAGGTGGCCGTGGGGCGGCGGACCGAACTCCAGGTGTTCGGTGGCGACTGGCCCACCCCCGACGGCAGCGGCATCCGCGACTACATCCACGTGATGGACCTGGCCGAAGGCCACCGGGCCGCCCTCGATGCCCTGCTGGCCGAGCCACCCCAGCTGCTCACCCTCAACCTGGGCAGCGGCCAGGGCCATTCGGTGCTGGAGGTGGTGCGGGCCTTCGAGAGTGCCAGCGGCCGCACGGTGCCCTTCGCCATCGTGGCCCGTAGGGACGGGGACGCCGCCTGCACCGTGGCCGATCCGCACCTGGCCGCCGAGCGACTGGGCTGGCGGACCCGCCTCTCCCTAGCTGAAATGTGCCGCGATAGCTGGTGCTGGCAACAGGCCAATCCCCACGGCTATGGAGGCTGAAGGGGAGTTGCTGCTGGCCGGCGGCGGCCACAGCCACTCCCTGGTGTTGCGGATCTGGGCGATGGCTAGACGCCATTGGCAGCGGCGACCGGCCGCCCGGATCACCCTGATCAGTCGCCACAGCACCGCCCCCTATTCGGGCCTGGTGCCGGCCCTGGTGGCCGGCCTGGTGGGGGAACAGGCCGGCGCCATCGACCTGCGCCGCCTCTGCCTGGTGGCAGGGGTGACCTTCGTGCAGGCAGAGATCAAGGGCCTCAATCTCCAGACCAGGGAATTGCAACTGGAGGGAAGGCCCAGCCTCCGCTGGGACTGGCTCAGCCTCGATGTGGGCGCGGAGACCAACGAGCTCGCCGGCGCCGCCGTGGCGGTCAAGCCCCTGGATCCTTTCCTGGAGTGGTGCCGCCAGCTGGATCAGCCCAATCTGCGGATCAAGGGTGGGGGAGCCGCGGCGGTGGAACTGGCCCTGGCCCTGCGAGGTCGGGGACTGAAACCGGAGCTGCTGCTGCGCGGCGCCGAGCTGCACCTGGGCTCCAGGGCCGCCAACCGGGTGGGCGAACGGCTGCTCCACCGGGCCGGCATTGGCCTGCGGCGTCACAGCCCAGCGGCAGCCCCAGCCGACCTGGCCTGCACCGGCAGCCGCGCCCCCAGCTGGCTGGCTGCAGCTGGCCTGCCCCAGGACCAGCGCGGCAGGTTGCTCACCGCAGCCAGCCTCCAGGTTCTGAACCATCCCGGGTTGTTTGCCAGTGGAGACTGCGGCGTCATCGCCGCCCAGCCCAGGCCCCCATCCGGCGTCTGGGCCGTGCGCTGCGCCCCGACCCTGGCCAGGAACCTGACCAGGATCGTTTCGGGTCGCACCCTGCGCTCCTGGCGCCCCCAACCCTGGGCCCTGCAGCTGCTCGGCGATGGCGGCAGCCTGGGGCCCCGCCCCCAGGCCGTGGCCTTCTGGGGCCCCTGGGCCCTGGGGCCCAGCCCCTTGCTGTGGCGCTGGAAGCGGTTCCTGGATCAGCGCTTCATGGACCGCTTCAGCAGCCTCAAGGCCATGGCTGGGGACCGCCCAACCCCGATGGCCTGCCATGGGTGTGCGGCCAAACTGGCCGCCGGCCCATTGCAGGACGCCCTGGCCCGCAATGGGCTGGGCGGCGGGACGCCTGGCAGCGCCGAAGACGCTGCAGTGATCGGCCAGGACGGCCAGGGCAACCTGCTGCTGCAGAGCATCGATGGCTTCCCTGCCCTGGTGAGCGACCCCTGGCTCAACGCCAGAATCACCACCTTGCATGCCTGCAGCGATATCTGGGCCTGCGGCGCCCAGGTGCGAACAGTGCAGGCGGTGGTGACCCTGCCCCAACTGGCAGCTTCCCTGCAGGCCAACCTGCTCAGCGAAACCCTGGCCGGAATCGAGTCGGTGCTGAAGCCGCTGGGGGCAAGGCTGATCGGCGGCCACAGCCTGGAAGCGAGGGGCACGCCGGTGGGCCTGAGCCTGGTGCTGAGTGTCAATGGCGCCGTGGAGGCCGGGCGGCTCTGGGGCAAGGGGCCCCTGCGCCCAGGCGATGGGCTGCTGCTCAGCCGGCCGATAGGCACGGGGGTACTGTTTGCCGCAGCCATGGCCGGCACCGCCCAACCCCAGTGGCTCGACGGGGCTCTCGCCACCATGCAACAGAGCCAGGCGGCCCTGGTGGAGCTGCTGGCCGGCCATGGCTGCCGGGCCTGCACGGATGTGACCGGCTTCGGGCTGCTGGGCCACCTGGGCGAGATGCTGGCCGCCAGCCCAACCAGCTGCCGCGTCACCCTCAATGCCGGGCAGGTCCCCAGCCTGCCCGGGGCCCTGACCCTGCTGGAGCAGGGCCTTACCAGCAGCCTGGCCCCAGCCAATGCCAGCGCCCTGACCCTGCTTGAAGATCGGGTAGAGCTCCAGAGCCCGGTTGATGGGGCCCGCCAGGCCCTGCTGATCGATCCCCAGACCTGCGGCCCCCTGCTGGCGGCAATCCCCGCCGATCGCATCGATGCCGCCCTGGCCGAGATGGAAACAGCTGGGTTCCCTGGGGCCGCCGCCATCGGCCTGGTGCACTCCTGAGCAACCCAGCTGCAGCCAACCTGGGAGAATTCCCCCAATCCTGTGGCGAGCTCTTGTCAGCCCTGACCAGTTGCCTGGAGGGAGAGGCGGCAGCGATCGCCGCGGCTGCCCAGCGCCTCCACAGCGCCCAAGTGGAGGCGGCCCTGGAGCTGCTGGCGGGCTGCCGCCAGCGCCGCTCCAAGCTGGTGGTCACAGGGGTCGGCAAGAGCGGCATCGTCGCCCGCAAAATTGCCGCCACCTTCTCCTCGATCGGCCTGACGGCGGTGTTTCTCAACCCCGTCGACGCCCTGCACGGCGATCTGGGCATCGTGGCGGCCGACGACGTGGCCCTGCTGCTCTCCAACAGCGGCGAAACTGAGGAGCTCCTGGCAATCATTCCCCACCTGCGCCGCCGCGGCACCGCCCGCATCGCCCTGGTGGGCCGGCTGGGCTCCAGCCTGGCCACGGACTGCGATGTGGTGCTGGATGGATCTGTCGATCGGGAAGTGTGCCCTTTGAACCTGGCCCCTACCGCCAGCACGGCGGTGGCGATGGCCATCGGTGATGCCCTGGCGGCCGTCTGGATGGAGCGGGCCGGTATCTCGCCGGAAGATTTCGCCATCAACCATCCCGCCGGCTCCCTGGGCCGCCAGCTCACCCTCACCGTGGCCGACCTGATGGTGCCGGCCATCGACCTGGAAGGCCTCTCTCCCCAGGCCCCCCTGGCGGAGGTGATCGGCCAACTCACCCAGGGCAGCAACGGCAAAGGCAGCCTCGGGGCAGCCTGGGTGCAGGCAAGCGGAGACCCCAGCCAGATGGCGGGGTTGATCACCGATGGCGACCTGCGCCGCACCCTGCAGCGCCACCCCCCCGAAAGCTGGGCCTCGATCCGCGCCGGGGCCATGGCCACCACCGACCCAATCACCGTGGCTCCCCAGACCCTGGCAATCACCGCCCTGGAACTGATGGAACGCAATCCGCGCCAGGCGATTTCGGTGCTGCCCGTGGTCGATCCCGCCCGGCCCGGCCAACTGCTGGGCCTGCTGCGGCTGCACGATCTGGTGCAGGCTGGGTTCAGCACCAACCCAGCTGCTGAACGCCCATGACGGCCATCCCCTTCACCCTGATCGCCGGGCCCTGCGTGATCGAAAACCGCGATCTGGTGCTGCAGGTGGCCGAGCAGGTGAAGACGATCACCGATCGCCTCGGCATCCGCTACGTGTTCAAAGCCAGCTTCGACAAGGCCAACCGCAGCTCCGGCAAGTCTTTTCGAGGCCCAGGGCCCGATGAGGGGCTGAAGATTCTGCAGGAAGTGGGCCAGAGCTTCGGGGTGCCGGTACTCACCGACATCCATGAAAGCCACCAGGCGGCCGCAGCGGCCCAGGCCGTGGACGTGCTGCAGATTCCCGCTTTCCTCTGCCGTCAGAGCGACCTACTGGAGGCCGCAGCCCAGGCCGTAGCGGGCAGCAACAAGGTGGTGAACGTGAAAAAAGGCCAGTTCCTCGCCCCCTGGGACATGGCCCAGGTGGTGAGCAAGATGGCCGAATTCGGGCTGGAGCCAGCCAGCGGCCGCCTCTGGCTCACCGAGCGGGGCACCAGCTTCGGCTACAACACCCTGGTGGTGGATATGCGCAGCTTCCCCCAGCTCCAGGCCCTGGGGTGTCCGGTGATCTTCGATGCCACCCACGCCGTGCAGCAGCCGGGGGGACGGGGCACCAGCACCGGCGGCCAGCGGGAGTTCGTGGCGCCGCTGGCCCGAGCCGCGGTCGCCGTGGGGGTGGATGGGCTGTTTATGGAAACCCATCCAGACCCCGACAACGCCCTCAGCGACGGCCCCAACATGGTGCCCCTGCACCGGCTCGAGGCCCTGCTGCGCCAGCTGCTGGCCCTGCGTCAGGTGGTGGCAGAGGAGATGGCTCCGAGCAGCCTGTGATCCGCCAGCTGCTGCAACGAACCCTGCTGCGGCATCGGGATCTTGCCGCGATCCAACTGCTGGTTTGTGACGTTGACGGCGTGCTCACCGATGGGGGTCTGCACTACGACGCCCAGGGCCAGGTGCTGAAGCGCTTCGACGTGCGTGATGGGCTGGCGATCCGCATGCTGCAGCGCGCCGGCCTTGAGGTGGCCTTCCTCAGCGGTGGGCGCAGCGGGGCCATCGAGCAACGGGCCGCCCACCTGGACATCCGCCATTGCCTGGTGGGCGTGGGCGACAAGCTGAGTGCCCTACGCCAACTCCAGGCCGATCTCCAGTGCGCCCGCCAGCAAACCGCCTTCATCGGCGACGACCTCAACGACCTCACGGTGCGCCCTGCCACCGGCCTGCTGATCAGCCCCGCCGATGGCGCCCCAGGCCTACGCTGCCAGGCGGACTGGGTGCTGCGCCGCCGGGGGGGGGATGGGGCCGTGCGCGAACTGGCCGAAGCCCTGCTGCAACGGCGAGGGCTCTGGCGACAGCTGAACCGGGAAGGCTGGCGAGAGGGCAACGCCTAGGCGCCGGCCAGGGCGCGGGCCTGCTCCAGTTGCTCCGGGGTGTCCACCGAGAGGCAATCCTGATCCACCTCGTAGGTGAGCAGGGGAATACCGGCGTCGATCAGCCGCAGCTGCTCCAGTTTCTCCAGATCTTCGAGCGGCGAGGTGGGCAGCGCCGCCCAGCCCGCCAGCACATCGGCCCGGTAGCCGTAGAGACCCACATGGCCCCAGTAGGTGGTGTGTTCACCCCACTGCTGCGGCGGCACCCCGCGCAGATGGGGCAGGGCACTGCGCGAGAAAGTGATCGCCCGGCCGTCGCGGGCCCGCAGCACCTTGACCACGTTGGGGTCGTGGATCTTGTCCGCCGCCAGGGGATAGACCGGGGTCAACAGCGCCGGCCGCTGCAGCAGCTCAAACTGGGCCACCATCGCCTCAATCACCCCCGGATCCAGCAGGGGCTGATCTCCCTGCACGTTGATCACCAGGGTTTCATCAAAATCAGATGCCGCGCCCCCTGCAGCAGCCACCAGCTCAGCCACCACGCTGGCCAGCCGCTCACTGCCCGAGCTGCAGTGGGGGGAGGTCATCAGCGCCGAAACGCCCCAGGCCTGGGCCAGGTGCCGCACCTGCTCGCTATCGGTGCACACCAGCACCGCCGCCACCCCCCGGGCCTGCTGGCAGCGCTCGAGCACATGCTGCAGCATCGGCTTGCCGGCGATCTCGGCCAGCAACTTGCCCGGCAACCGTGCCGATTCCAGCCGGGCCGGCACGGCCACCACTACCTGGGGGTGTGTCATGGGGCCACGCTAGGAGCTCGCAAAAACCCTCAGAGCCGCTCCCGCCCCAGTCGCTCGGCCCGCAGGGCGCGCAGCCGCCTGCCCAGCTCGGGGCCCTGGCCCACCCCTGCTGCCATCAGCTCCGCGGCGCTCTGCTCAGCTTTTAGGAAGCGCCAGCGCAGCAGCCAACGCAGCAGGGGCCGGCGTGGTCCGTTGCTGCACACCAGCGCCAGGGCCACCGCTGGGGCACTGCAACCAGGGGCTTCCAACAGGGCACACCAGTGCTCGGCGCTCACCAGGGGAGCATCCGTAAACCCTGCCCCCAGGCTGGCCCGCAAGGCCAGCCATTGCACCAGCAAGCGGTGTTGGCGATGGGGCAACTGGAGCCGCTCCGCCAGGGCGAGGGGTTCGCCCGCTCCCGCCACCAGGGCCACCAGCAGCGGCAAACCCAGCCGCGCGGCCCAGCGCAGCCGCCGTGGCCACTGGGAATCCGCCTGCAAGGCAGGATCCAGCAGCGCCAAGCCGCCCCACTGCTGCAATGCCTGGAGCGCCTCCGCCCAGGGCTCCCGCTCCACCAGCAACTCAAGCTCCATCCGCAGCCGGGTGCCCAGGGCGGCTGGGGCCAGGGCCGGGGAATCCCCGGGCCGCCAGCCCCAGGGCCAGGCCGTCAGGGTCCTGTCGGCCTGCTGGCGGCTGGAGGGGTCGAGGGCGAAGCCGAGCCGGGCTGCGTAACGGGCCCCGCGCACCAGCCGGGTGGGGTCGTCGCGCAAGCTGGCGGCGTGTAAAAAACGCAACTGGCGCCGCTCCAGATCCTGCTGGCCCCCATGGGGATCCAGCAGCTCACCACTGGCCAGGTCCAGGGCCATCGCATTGATGCTGAAATCGCGGCGGGCCAGGTCGTCCGCCAGGCAACCAAAGCTCACCAGGGGGTTTTCGGCCGGCACCGGATACAGCTCACGGCGGGCCCTGGCCACATCGAGCAGCACCACCTCGCCGGCCAGATCGAGCTCCAGCTCCACCGTGCCGTAGGCCCCATGCTCCTGGGCGCGCCGCACCAGGGAGGGGCCGAGCTGCTCCACCAGGGCCGCCACCAGGCCAGCCGCCGCCCCCTCCACCACCAGATCCAGATCGGGCAAGCCCCGCCAGGGGTCGTTGTGCACCCGATGCAGCAGTAGGTCCCGAACCGCACCACCCACCAGGGCCACCGGGCCCATGTCGAGCTGGCCCAGGGCCTTCAACAGGGAGGGGGAAATGCCGGGGATATCCACCTAGATGGGTTCAATCGGCGCCAGGCGGGGGTCGAGGATTTTGGGGCCCATCCCCTGGAATTTCACGGCAATCGACACCTTTTCACCGCTGCCGAAGAGGTGACTCACCTGGCCCTCTCCAAAGCTGCTGTGGCGCAACCGATCGCCCACCGCCCAAACTTTGGCTGCCCCCCGGCGGCGCACCGCATTGGCGGCGGCAGCGGCGCTGCCACCTGCAGCCACCTGGAGGCTCTCCTGCCGATCCACCCGGGTGAGGCGATCTAGGCGCTGTTCGCGCCGGATTGCCGCCCCACCGCTGTGGGGAATGTCGCCTTGAAGCAGCTCCGGGGGCAACTCCGAGAGAAACACCGAGGGCACGGCCGGCTCCCGCATGCCGCCCCACAACCGCCGCTCACTGGCGTGGGAGAGAAACAGGCGCTCCTTGGCCCGGGTGATGCCCACGTAACAGAGGCGCCGCTCCTCCTCCAGGGCCGAAGGATCCTCCAGGGAGCGGTAGCTGGGGAAGAGACCCTGCTCCATCCCCACCAGGTACACCACCGGAAATTCCAAGCCCTTGCTGGCGTGCAGGGTCATCAGGGTGACCCGGTCCTGGTCGGTGTCCTTGCTGTCGGCATCGCTGGCCAGGGCAGCGGAGGCCAGGAAATCCTCCAGGGAGCCCTCCTCGTTTTCCTCCTGGTATTGGAGAGCGGCATTCACCAGTTCGTTGAGGTTGCGGCGCCGGTCTTCGGCCTCATCGGTGCCGTCGGCGATCAGTTCGGCCACATAGCCGCTCTGCTCCATCACCCGCTGCACCAGTTCAGAAGGGGCGATGTCCTGGGCGCAGGCCTGCAGGCCGTTGATCAACTCGCAAAACTGCAGCAACCCCTTGGCCGAGCGCCCGCCGAGGGAGCGCACCGCCTCGGCATCGCTCACCACGTCCCAGAGGGGAATGCCGAGCTGGCTTGAGGCGTCGGTGAGCCGTTCGATCGTGGTTTTGCCGATGCCGCGCTTGGGGGTATTGAGCACCCGCAGCAGGCTGACGGTGTCGGCCGGGTTGATCAGCAGCCTGAGGTAGGCGAGCACATCCTTGATCTCGCGCCGGTCGTAGAAGCGCAGGCCCCCCACCACGATGTAAGGAATCCCCCAGCGCACCAGCGACTCCTCCATCGCCCGCGACTGGGCATTGGTGCGATAGAGCACGGCCATGTCGCCCCAGCGCAGGTCTGGATGGGCGGCGTCCAACATGCGCATGCGGTGCACCACGGCCTCGGCCTCGGCGATCTCGTCGTCGCAGCGGGTGAGTGAGATCAATTCCCCCTCACCGCGGGTGGGGCGCAGCACCTTGTCGATCCGCTCGGAGTTGTGGGCGATCAGGGCGTTGGCAGCCTCCAGAATCGTGGCGGTGGAGCGGTAGTTCTCCTCCAGCTTCACCATCGTGGCGGTGGTCTCACTGGCGGCCCCGTCACCGAAGTCGTCCTGAAAACCCATCAGGATCGTGAAGTCGGCAGCGCGGAAGCTGTAGATGCTCTGGTCGGCATCGCCCACCACAAACACCGAACGGCCGTCCCAGTCGTCGTAGGCGGAAGGTTCGCGACCGTTGGTCACCAGCAACTTGATCAGGTCGTACTGGGTGCGGTTGGTGTCCTGGTATTCATCCACCAGCACATGGCGAAAGCGCCGGTGCCAGTAGTCGCGGATCTGCTCGTTCTGGCGCAGCAGCTGCACCGGCAGCAGCAGCAGGTCGTCGAAATCGAGGGCGTTGTTGGCGGCCAGAGCACGCCGGTAGCGCCGGTAGGTCTCAGCCATCAACTTGCCCCGCTGGCCGCCGGCATCGGCCTCGAGCTGCTCGGGCATCCAGCCCTGGTTCTTGGCGTTGCTGATCGCCCAGCGCACCTTCTTGGGCTCGAAGCGCTTGGGATCGAGCTGGAGCTCCTGGACGACGATCTCCTTGATCAGGCTCTGGACGTCGTTCTCGTCATAGATCGAGAACTGGCGGGTCCAGCTGAGTCCTTCTGGATCCTTGAATTTATCGATGTCGAAGCGCAGCAGCCTGGCAAACAGGGCGTGGAAGGTGCCGATCCACAGCTCCTTGATCACATCCCGGTAGATGCGGCTGCGCAGCTGGCGCTGCTCCACCGCCGCCAGGGTGCTCCAGGGCTGGCCAAACTGGCTCTGGGCCAGCTTCTGGGCCAGCAGCAGCTCCAGCCGCTCCTTCATCTCCCGGGCCGCCTTGTTGGTGAAGGTGACGGCGAGCAAATGGGCCGGATCGGCACCGTGGTGGCCGATCAGGTGGGCGATGCGGTGGGTGAGGGCCCGGGTCTTGCCGCTGCCGGCACCGGCCACCACCAGCAGCGGGCCGGTGTGGTGATCCACCGCCTTGCGCTGGGCGTCATTCAGGCCGGCGAGAAAGGCACTCATAGCCGGCGAACCTAGGGCGGATCGGCCTAGACCCGGCGAGTGGGCAGCAGCCTGACCAGGTGGCGGCCCAACCCCGCCAGCCCCTGGCCCCAACGCAGGCGCCAGGGTGCGGGGCTGTGCAGGGGCGGCTCACCGGCCAGCAGCCGATCCCAGTGGCCATTCACCTCGGCCAGTGCTGAGGCCCAACGGGCCCGCAGGGCCGCCTCCGAACAGCCCTCCAGCAGGGGCGCAAGGGCCGCCGGGGTGGGGCGCCAGCGGTCTGGATCGGCGGCGGCGGCCTCGATGCGCTCGATATCGCCGGCCAAACTGCCCGCTCCGATCTGGTGGCCGAGCACTCCCGGATCGAGGCTGTCGGCCAGGGCGTGATTGAAGCTGCTGAACACCACACAGCCGCAGGCCAGGGCCTCGATCGGCGGCAGGCCAAAACCCTCGCTCACGCCGCGGCCCCGCCAGTAGTCGGCGGAGTCGTAGAGCACCACCTTGGCGCTGTTGAACAGATCCACCAGATCGTCCACCCAGCCTTCCTGCACCTGGACCACCAGACCCCGGGCCCGCAGGGCTGGCACCAGCTGCTTGAGCAGGTAGGCACTGCTCTTACGACGCTGCACCAGCACATCGATCGGCCGCTCCCCATCGCCATGGCGCCGGCCCCGCTCCAGCCACTTCGGCTCAAGGGCATTGGGCACCAGCAGCAGGGGACTGCGGGGCGCCCGATCACCCCAGTAACCGAGGGTGTTGCGGCTCACCGCCAGCACCGGCACCCCGGCCGGCAGATCAAAGCCGTAACCGCTGCTATGGGCGTGGTATGCCACAGGCCGGCCCCGCAGCCGGGCCAGCAACCTGGGCACATCAAAGCCCCAGCTCACAATCCAGAGGGCCCTACCGGGAGCGGCCTCCTGGCGCAATAGGTCGGCGAGGAAGGGATGAGCCGGCTCCCGCTGGCGGTAGGTCACCAGCTGGGTGGGCACCAGCTCGGCGAGCAGCCGGGCGCTCTGCAGCTCCACCAGCAGGCCGCCGCAGCGAAACCGACCGGTGGTGCCAGGCAGGAGGAAACGAACTGGTCGCACTCAGGCCGTCACCACCTCGGTGCTGCCGGCCCGCTGACGCCGGGTGAGGAAGCCGAACAGCACCTTGCCGATGGCAGCGATCAAGTTGCCCTCCAACTCCTGGAACATCACCATGTTGAGGTGGAAGGCCTGGTTGGCCTCCTCGACAATCCGATCTGCCATGGGCTGGTCGATCGGCAGGCCATCGAGCACCGTGCGGTAGTTGGCCTTGAAACCCTTTTCATCGGCGATGGCGTCAAACTCGTAAAAGCGCAGACCGTCGTGCTCGCCCAGGTTCATGGCCTTCTGGGCGATGTTCTTGAGGATCTGGCCACCGGAGAGATCACCGATGTAGCGGGTGTAGTGGTGGCCCACCAGCAGCTCCGGGCACTCCCGGGCCACCTGATGCAGGCGGTCGACATACTGCTGGGCGCCAGGAGTGGGCTTGACGGCAGTGCGCCAGTCGGCACCGAAATAGAAGGCCAGGTCTTGCTCGAGGCTCTCGCGGCGGTTGAGCTCGGCAAAGCCCACCGGACCCAGCACCGGATGGTCCTTGAGCCTGGCAAACTCCTCCTCCATCGCCGAGTAGACGAAATAGAGGTCGGCCACCAGGGTGCGGTAGCTGACCTTATCGACTACGCCCTTGAGGAAGCAGCTCACGAAGCCGGTGTTCTCCGCCATCGTGTGGGCCTTTTTGGTGCCTTCACGCAGTTGGGAAGCAAGGGCGACAGCCATCAGTTGGGGGCGCTGCACGGACAAGGGGTCAAATTAGGTGCGGTCACGCCTAGGTGAGCAGCAAGGTTGCGAAGGGTTACGCCGCCGACAAGATTGCGCAGGTCAGGTAGCTAACCTGTTTACAGGTCAAGTGATTGCAATGGCGTCCCAGCATTCACGGCCAGCGGGTTGCCCCGGCCCAGTCAGTGCCCAACAGGCCAAAGCCCAGTTTTCAGCCCTGCTCGACCGGGTGGAGCGCGGGGAGCGCTTGGTGATCACCCGCCGCAATCGTCCGATCGCCGAACTGCGGCCAACGCAACCTCCCTTGCCCACGGCACCTCGCCCCCTGGGCCAGGCCGAAGACGCCGGCACACCAATTCCAGCGACCTTCTTTGAACCACTGCCGGCTGACCTACAGGCGGCCTTTGAAGGAAAGACCGCTTGAGCACCATCCGGGACAGTGGCGGGCTGCTGCTCGACACCTGCACCTTCCTATGGATGGTGCGCACCCCGAGCGAGCTCTCAACCACGGCCCGCGAAGCCCTGATTGATCCCGCCGTGCCGGTCTATCTGAGTGTGGTGAGCCAGTGGGAGCTAACGGTGAAAGCACTGGCCGGACGGCTGCCTCTGCCGGGTGACCCGGCCACCTATGCGCGGCAGGAACGGCAGCGCCATGGCGTTCTCCCCCTTGCCTTGGAAGAGGACGCCCTCCGCCACCTTCCGAAGCTTCCCGATCACCATCGCGACCCCTTTGATCGGATGTTGATCTGCCAAGCGATCGACAACGGCCTGATCCTGGTGACCCCAGACCCGGAGATCCATCGCTATCCGGTGCGGTTGCTCTGGTGAGCCGGATGACCCCAGTGGGCTTCAAGCCGCCGAAGCGTCGCTGCCGGCGCCACTAAGCAGATCAAACAAGCCGCGGCAGAACGTCTGCAATTTGGCCACCACGGCCGGATCCGGCAGGTGGCTGCCGCTGGGTTGCCAGTCGCCCAGGGTGGCGAGGCGCCATCGCTCCGATTCATAGGTGAGCCCGCGGATCAACGCCCCCAGCAAGCGCGGACGTCCGCCGATCGGAGCGCCAACCAGGCGCAGCTGCAAAAGCATCGAGCGGCACTGGTTGCGCGGATTCCAGCCGGGGAAGTGAAAGGAGAGATCCACGCACTCCGCCTCCGCCCAGGCGCGGGTCTGGGGATCGTCGCGCCAGGGGGTGAGATTTACGCGGGCATCGGGGAAGTGCTGCCGAAACAGCACGGCCACCGCAGCGATTGCCTGAGCCAGTTCGAGATTCCGGGCCTGATCGGTGGCATTCATGCCGTTTCCCCTGAGCAGAACCGCTGCATTGGCGAAACCTAGGCTCACCCGACCCTTCCCTGCCGCACGAATGGCTACCAGCTCCCCGCAATTCGAGCAGCTCACCGCCCCAGCCCAGGGCACGGCCATCCGCTTCGAGAGCGGCCAGCCGGTCGTACCCAACGATCCGATCATTCCCTTCATCCGCGGCGACGGCACCGGCGTGGACATCTGGCCCGCCACCCAGAAGGTGCTCGATGCCGCCGTGGCCCAGGCCTATGGCGGCGAGCGGCGGATCGAGTGGTTCAAGGTGTATGCAGGCGATGAAGCCTGCGACCTCTACGGCACCTACCAGTACCTGCCGGAAGACACCCTCGAAGCGATCCGCACCTACGGCGTGGCCATCAAGGGCCCGCTCACCACACCGATCGGCGGTGGCATCCGCTCGCTAAATGTGGCCCTGCGCCAGATCTTCGATCTTTACTGCTGCGTGCGCCCCTGCCGCTACTACGAGGGCACCCCCAGCCCCCACAAACGGCCGCAAGACCTCGATGTGATCGTGTATCGGGAGAACACCGAGGACATCTACATGGGGATCGAGTGGGAAGCCACTGATCCGGTATGCCTCGAGCTGATCAAGCATCTCAATGAGGTGGTGATCCCAGCCAACGGCAAGCTCGGCAACCGCCGCATCCCCGCGGGCTCCGGCATCGGCATCAAGCCGGTGAGCAAGTTCGGCAGCCAACGCCACATCCGCAAGGCGATCCAGCACGCCCTGCGGCTCGAGGGCGACAAGCGCCACGTGACCCTGGTGCACAAGGGCAACATCATGAAATTCACCGAGGGTGCCTTCCGCGACTGGGGCTATGAACTGGCCACCACCGAATTTCGTGCCGAGTGCGTGACCGAACGGGAAAGCTGGATCCTCGACAACGTCGAGCGCAATCCGGGCCTGGGCATCGAAGCCAATGCCTGCATGATCGAGCCGGGCTACGACGCCCTCACCCCCGAGAAAAAAGCGGCGATCGACGCTGAGGTAGGCGGCGTGCTTGCGGCGATCGGCACCAGTCACGGTGGCGGCCAGTGGAAGCAGATGGTGCTGGTCGACGACCGCATCGCCGACAGCATCTTCCAGCAGATCCAGACCCGACCCCAGGAGTACTCCGTGCTGGCCACCCTCAACCTCAATGGCGACTACGTCAGTGATGCCGCCGCCGCCGTGGTGGGCGGCCTGGGCATGGCCCCGGGCGCCAACATCGGCGACAACGCCGCCATCTTTGAGGCCACCCACGGCACCGCGCCGAAGCACGCCGGCCTCGATCGCATAAACCCAGGCTCGGTGATTCTTTCGGGTGTGATGATGCTCGAATTCATGGGTTGGCAGGAGGCGGCAGACCTGATCACCGCCGGCCTCAGCGCCGCCATCGCCAGTAAAGAGGTCACCTACGACCTGGCCCGGCTGATGGAGCCGCCGGTGGAGCCGGTGAGCTGCAGCGGTTTCGCCGACGCCGTGATCCGTCACTTCAGCGGCTGATCGGCCAACCAACCCAGCACGATGGCGGGCAGACTGACCCGATGACCCTGCCCGGCCTACCTGCTGGGGGCACCGACCCCTGCGTGCACTGCGGCTTCTGCCTGCCCACCTGCGCAAGCTACCGGGTGCTGGGCACGGAGATGGATTCGCCCCGGGGCCGCATCCACACCCTCAAAGCGATCGAGGCCGGCGAACTGGAGCTCGACGCCACGGTCGCCAGCCATTTCGACAGCTGCCTGGGCTGCTTCGCCTGCGTCACCGCCTGCCCCTCGGGGGTGCGCTACGACCAGCTGATCGAGGCCACCCGGCCCCAGCTCAACGCTCCGGAGCTGCGCAGCCCGGCCCAGCGGGCCTTCCGCCGGCTGCTATTTGCCCTGCTCCCCTACCCGGCGCGGCTGCGGGCGGTGCTGACTCCCCTGCGGGCCTATGCCGGCACGCCGCTGCAGGCCCTGGCCCGCCGCAGCGGCCTCACCCGCCTGCTCGGCCCCCAGCTCGAGGCGATGGAGCGGCTGCTGCCGCCCCTGCCCGCCGAGGCCTTCCAGGCCAGCTTCCCGACGGTGGTGCCGGCCCGCGGCGAACGGCGGGCCCGGGTAGGGCTGCTGCTGGGCTGCGTCCAGCGCCTGTTTGATCCAGCGGTGAACCGGGCCGTGGTGGAGGTGCTGAGCGCCAACGGCATCGAGGTGGTGATCCCGCCGGATCAGGGCTGCTGCGGCGCCGTTACCCACCACCAGGGCGAGCTGGCGCACACCGAACAGCTCGCCACCGCCGTGATGGACAGCTTCGCGACCGTGCTGGGCCCGGGCCGACCGGCGGGGCCCGAACCCCTCGATGCGGTACTGGTGGCGGCCTCCGGCTGCGGCCACACCCTCAAGGCCTACGGCACGATCCTGAACGGTGAACTCAGCGGGGCCTTTGCATCCCAGGTGCGGGACGTACATGAATTCCTGCACGGTCTGGGCCTGAGCGAGGCCTTCAGGGCCCGCCTGGGCCCCCTTGCCCACGCTGACGGCAGCCCCGCCACCGCCGAGCGGCCGCTGGCGGTGGCTTATCACGATGCCTGTCACATGCTGCACGGCCAGGGCATCAGCGCCGAGCCCCGGGCCCTGCTGCGCCGGATCCCCCACCTGCTGCTGCGGGAGGCCACGGAGGCGGGCGTGTGCTGCGGCAGCGCCGGCATCTACAACCTGGTGCAGCCGCGGGAGGCCGCCGAGCTCGGCCAGCTCAAGGCGGCCGACCTGGCCGGCACCGGCGCCGAACTGGCGGCCAGTGCCAACATCGGCTGCACCCTGCAGATTCGCCATCACCTGGCCGAGCAGGAGCGGCCGATCCCGGTGCTCCATCCAATCGAGCTGCTGCAACGCAGCTGGCGGGCGGGCGGCGGCCATTAAGTCGGCCCCCTTGCCCCATCAGCTCTGATGGCCGACCACCCCCCGGGCCGGCTCCTATCCATCCTGGGCCTGGGTTTCGGCCTGGCTGGAGCCGTGGGCGGCACGATCGGGGCGGGCATCCTGCGCACCCCTGGGCTGGTCGCAGCCCAGTTGCCCACGGAGCCGCTACACCTGGCGGCCTGGCTGGTGGGCGGGCTCTATGCGCTGCTGGGGGCGATCTGCATCGCCGAACTGGCAGCCAGCCTGCCCCGGGCGGGAGGCTGGTATGTGTATGCGGAGAGGGCCTTCGGGCGCCGGGTCGGCTTCCTGGTGGGCTGGACCGACTGGCTGGCCCACTGCATCGGCCTGGCCTGGGTGGCCACCACCGTGGGGGAATACGGCCAGGCCCTGCTGCCTGACCCCTGGCGCCTGCTGCCCTTTGGGGCCCAGGGCCTGGCCCTGGGGGCGATCGGCCTGTTCACCCTGATCCAGCTGCGGGGCCTGCGGGCCGGCAGCGCCAGCCAGGAACTGCTCAGCCTGGTCAAGGCGGTGGCCTTCCTGGCCCTGGTGGCAGCCTGCTTTCTGCTGCCCTCCCAGGCCCAGCTCGGCGGCGGTGCTGTCCCCCCGGAGCCACCAATCGCCCCCACCTGGCAGGACCTGACCATGCCGGCAGTGCTGGCCCTGCAGGCCGTGATCACCACCTATGACGGCTGGGCCAGCCCGGTCTATTTCGCCGAGGAGTTCAGCGAGCCCGAGCGGGATCTGCCCCGCTCCCTGATCGGCGGGGTGCTGGCCGTGATGGCCCTCTACCTGCTGATCAACCTGGCCCTGCTGCACGTGCTGCCAATCGCCCAGTTGGCCAGCTCAACCCTGCCAGCCGCCGCGGCGGGACGGGCCCTGGCCGGCCCCCTGGGGGGAAATCTGATCACCGCCGTGGCCCTGATTTCGCTGCTGGGGCTGATCAACACGGTGGTGATGGCGGCCCCACGGATCCTCTACGGCCTGGGCCGCGATGGCCTGGTGCCGGGTTTTGCCGCCAGCGTCAATGACGGCGGCACGCCCACCGTTGCCCTGCTGCTCACCAGCGCCGCCGCCGCGGGCCTGGTACTGGCGGGCACCTTCGAGCGGCTACTGGCCATGGGGGCGCTGCTCTACGTGAGCCTGCCCCTGGCAGGCATCGCCGCCCTGGTGGCCCTGCGCCGCCAGGAACCGGAGCTGCCCCGGCCATTCCGCTGCTGGGGCTACCCCCTCACCCCCCTGCTGGTGGCAGCGGTATCGCTGGCCTTTCTGCTGGGGGCGGCTGTCCACGACTGGGTTGACAGCCTGGCCGCCCTGGCCCTGGTGGCAGTGGGCTACGCCGCCTCTAGGAGCAAGATTCCAGACCCTCCATGAGGCGCCAGGCTTGGCGCAGGGTGCCCGGATCCCCCAGGTTGCCGGGGAAGGTGAGCACCGGCAGCTCCGCTGGCGTCAACACCAGCGAAAGGCCAGGCAAAAGCTGGCCCTGCAACTCCACTGCCGCCAGGCCGAGCCCATCGGCCAGGAGGGCATGGGTGGTCGTGCCGCCCTTACTGATCAGGTAGGCCAGCTGGGGAGCCAAGGCCCCCACCAACCGGGCCATCAGCGCCGCCAGGCCGTCCCCGAGCCGGCGGCGCGCCGCCACCGAAGCGCAGGGGAATTCGCCGCGGCTGCTGTAAAGCACCGGCGTGCGCCCAGCAGCGAGGATCTCCCCCAGCTCGAGCAGCCAGTCCCGCTCCAGGCAGGCCAGCCGGGCGCTGGGCCGGGCGCCGGGCTGGGGGGACTCCAGCAGCTGCGCTAGCCGGGCCACGGGCAATTCCAGGCCGGTGCAGAGCGGCTCAGCCAGCAGGGAGGCGAGCTGGGCATCGGCCAGGGGCACATGGGAGCCCACCAGCACCAAGCCCCGCAATGGCTCGCCATCGCGGCCGCGGCGGCGCAATGCCACCAGGTCGGCGCCAGCAAGGGGCTGGGGCGGCAGAGCTGCCAGGGCCCGTATCCAGCTCGCCGCCGACTGGGCCAGCACCGGCCGCGGGAAGGCACGCACCACCCTGGCCAGGGCGGCGAGTTGCTGGGGCTGCTCGGCATCCACCGCCACCAGGGGCTGGGCGGCAAGACCAGCCAGCCATTGAGCCAGCTCTTGCCCCCCATCCTCGCAGGCCCGGCTGAGCTTGGCGGCTTCGAGGCCCTGCACCTCTGAAGCCGGGATGCGGCCGCCACTCTTCTCCTCCACCCAGGCCGGAAGGTAACTTGTCGAGTAACCAAACAGGCCATCACGGCCGAAGGGCGTTTCATGCACGGGCTGACCCTGCAGGAGATGGACTCCGCCCACCGTGGTGCGCCCCCCTTCCAGGAACGCCGGCACCAGCAGGGTGGCGGCGAATGGACCCAGTTCAGCGGAAATCACATCCACCTCCAGCGGGAAGTGGCCGCGCAGGGTGGAATCGCCGCGGCTGACCAGCCACCAGCGCTCGAGCCCCGCTGTCGGCAACGCCGCCGCCAGGGCCCGGCAGATCTCACGCACCCGCTCGGCCGCCGCCGCCGGCGCCAGCGCCCTGGTGTTGGCCAGCAGAAACAGCAGGGGCGATGGGTGCTCCAGCCCCGCCGCCAGGGAGGCCCCATCCCAGCGCAGCAGCAGGGGACAGCTGTGCACGGTCTGGGAGCCGGTTGGGTCATCGTCAAGAACGATGATCTTGAAGTTGGCGGCCATGGCACCATCGTGCCGTGATCTCCCCTGAGCCCGGCGAACTGCAGGAGCTGGTGCGCGAGCTGCACCGGCAAGCTGCGCCCTGGCAACCGGCCGGGCTGGGTAGCCGCCTGAGCTGGGGGCCCCAGCCGGAGCCAGGCAGTGCCACCGTCAGTTGCCGGGCCCTGCGCGGCATGGTGGAGCACAGCCCGGGCGACTTCACCGTGACGGTTTGGGCCGGCACACCACTGGTGGAGCTCCAGGCTGAGCTGGCACACCATGGGCAGTGGTTGACCCTGGATTGGCCCTGGGGCAGCGGCAGCAGCGGCGCAGCCAGTGGCAGCGTCGGTGGCCTGGTGGCCCGCGGCTTGGCCGGCGGCCTGCGGCAGCGTTATTTGGGTGTGCGCGACCAGCTGATCGGCATCGAGCTGGTCCGCGCCGACGGGGTCCGCGCCAGGGCCGGCGGCAAGGTGGTCAAAAATGTGGCCGGCTACGACCTGATGCGCCTGTTCACCGGCAGCTGGGGCGCCCTGGGTCTGATCACCAGCGTCACCCTGCGCACCCTGCCGCTGCCGCCCCAACGGCGGGGCCTGGGGCTCAGCGGCCCCCTCGAGGCCCTCGGCCAGCTGGCCAGCTGGCTGCTCGGATCGAGCCTCAGCCCCGAACGGATCGACTGGTGGCGTCCCGGCGGCGGGGCCGGAGCGGGGGCGGGGACAGGGGGAGATGCGGGCCTGCTGATCAGCCTGGCAAGCATCAACGCCGCCACCCTCGCAGAGCAGATCGCCTGCATCAGCGCCAGGGGCGCCGCGCTCGGCATCGGGGCCCTGCCCCTGGAGCCGGCCGAACTCGAAGCCCAGGTGGCCCAGGGCCGGGGCCCGGGCCCCGAAGCCAGTGACTGGCTGCTGCGCCTGGCGGTGCGCCCCAGCCAGGCCCCCGCCCTGGTGGCCGAGCCAGCCCTGGCCCAGCTCCCCCTGTGCCTTGGCGCCGGCAGTGGGCTGGGGGTCAGCTGGGCTTCAGCAGCCGAGCTGCCGGCTTACCGGGTAGAGGCCCTACGGCGCAGCTGCCAGCAGTGGGGCGGCTATCTGACGGTGCTGCGCCAACCTTCCAGCAGCCAGCTGCCGGCCTGGCTGGATGCCCCGGCCCGGCCCATGATCGAGGCGATCAAGCGGCAGTTCGACCCTCTCCAGCAGCTGGCTCGCGGGCGTCTGCCAGGGGTGCAACCGCCCCCTCTGGGCTGAGGCCAGGAGCTGGGCTGAGGCCGGCAAGCCACTCCAGCAGGGCGCTGTTGACCTGGTCTGGCACCTCGTCATGGGGGCAGTGGCCCGCCTCCAGCACCACCTCGGTGGTCGCAGCGGGGGCATGGCGCTGGAAGGCCCCGCGACGGCCGGCGGCATTGATCCAGGGATCGCGGATCCCCCAGAGCAGCAGCAGGGGGCAGGCGAGTTGGGCAAACAGCTCATCGAGGGGCTGGCCCCGGGGGATGTCGAACACGGTGCGGAATACCCCGAAGGCACCCGGATCCAGCGAGGGCCGCCGGATCGCCTCCACCAGGGCATCGTCCACATTGGTCTTGTCGACGTAAACCTGGTGGAGGGTGCGGCGGATCGTGGCCGGCCGACGCAGGTTTTCAAAGATCAATCGCTGCAGCACCGGGCTTTTCAGCAGGGCGCCACCGATGGTCTGGCGGGCGATGGCAGCCCAGCCCTTGGGCGGAGCCTGCTCATCGCTGAACGGTCCGGCCGCATTCAGCAGCACCACTCCGGCCGCCTGGTTTCCCAGGGCCGCCCCGGCGGCCAGGGCAGAGAAGCCGCCCAGGGAATTGCCAACCAGCACGGTGGGCCGGCCGATGCGCTCGGCCACGTAGGCGGCCAGCTGGTCGCGCCAGAGGGCCCCGCCGTAGGCCAGCTCCGCCGGCTTGGCGCTGCGGCCGAAGCCCAGCAGGTCGATGGCGTGCACCTCATGGCGCTGGGCCAGCACGGGGATGTTGTGGCGCCAGTGGTCGGTGGAGGCACCGAAGCCATGCACCAACAGCACCGCCGGCCCCTCGGGCCCATCGGGTGCAGCCTTCACAACATGAACGGGATGACCGGCGTAATTCCAGGGCTGGGGGTCAGACAGGCAAGCCACCACGTAGGTCACCGGGTTGGTTGATGCTAGGGAGATCCGCTTCCGGCCATTGCTCTACCCCAGCCCCGACTGGACCCCGTTCCTGCCGGGGGTCGCCCTGTGGGCCCTGGCGCTCTACCTACCCCTGAGCGGGCCCCTGGGGCGCCTGGAGGAGGCCCTCGCCGCAGGCGCCCTGCCGGGGGCCGCCCAGCAGCTGCTGCTGGTGCTCAGCAGCCTGTTGCTGGCCCTGGCCATCGGCGTGCTGGCCGACCTGGCCCTGAGCTGGGCCCTGGGCCCAGACTGGGCCAGCAGCCTCGGCCTGATCGCCGCTGGCTGGGGGCTGTTCACAGCACTCGCCAGTCGAGCCAGGGAAGACGGGGAATGATTGCCGGGGTGCTTGCCCGGTAGGTGACGTAGTCGGGATGCAGGATCTCAAGGGATCGCTCCTCCCGCCTGGCCTTGCCCCCCAGCACGGCGACCAGGGCCAGCAGCAGGGCCAGGTGCAGCAGGCTGCCCAGGGCAAGGCTCACCCCCAGGGAGCAGAGCAGCAGGGCCTGATAGAGGGGGTGGCGGCAGCGACCGTAGGGACCAACGGTGACCAGGGCAGCACCGGGAATCGGATCGGGCAGGGGGGTGAGGCTGGCTCCAAGCCCCCAGAACGCCTGGGCCGCCAACATCAGCCCCAGCAGAAACAGCAAGGCCCCGCCAAGAGCAACCGGCAGGGGCCAGGCGTAACCCCATGCCCCTGGAGCCGGCCAAGGGTGTAGCAGGTGGGCGGCTATCAGGACCAGCTGGGCCAGCAACCACCACTCACCGTGGCGGTTGTCGATCCAGCCACCCCAGCTAAGGCCCCAGCGCCTCGGCCCGGGGAACTCAGGTTGGGTTTTCGGCGAGCGGATCAAGATCGGGCCCTCCGGCACTAGCTCCTAACACCAGTCTGAGCAGGATCGGAGCCAGGAAGGTGGTGCCAATCACCATCAGCAAGATGGCCGCTTCCAGCGGCTTGGTAAGCAGACCAGCCTGGGTGCCCAGACCCAGGAAGATCAGACCCACCTCGCCGCGGGGCATCATGCCCAGGCCAACCACCAAGCGGTTGGTCTTCTCTTTGCTGATGTAGCTCCAGCCAGCCGCAATCTTGCCAATGATGGCGACGGTGAGCAGAAAGGCCGCCACGATCAACCCTTCCCGGTTTGCCGGGTCAAGCGGATTGAGCACCGTCAGATCCATTCCCGTGCCGATCAGCACAAAGAAAATCGTGGCGAACAGGGCCACCAGCGGTTTGACCGTGTCCTGAATGGCATGGGTGTGCTTGGAACCACTCAGGATCAGGCCAGCGGCAAAGGCGCCCAAGGCCGCCTCCAGGCCGATCGCCTGGGCCACGAAGCAACACAGCGACAGCACGACGAAGGCTGCCACCACGACCTCGCCAGGGGCCTTGAGCTGGTCGAGCAGCCAGTCGAAGCCAGGGGCCGCGGTGCGGCTCAGAAAAAGGGCCGCCGCCACAAAAACCCCCGCTGCTGCCACCAGCTTGAGGATCGGGCCCAGACTGAAGCCCTCACCACCGGCCAGGCTGACCACCACGGCCAGGATCACGATGCCGAGGATGTCATCGAGTACGGCAGCGCCAATCACGGTCTGCCCCTCGCGGGTGCGTAGAAACTTCAACTCGCCGAACACACTGGCGGTGATGCCAATGCTGGTGGCGGTCATCGCCGCCCCGGCGAAGATCGACGGAATCAGCGGCACATCGAAGAGGTAATAGAGGCCCGCAGTGCCGAGGGCAAAGGGCAGCACCACGCCGGTCACTGCCACCGTGGTGGCCTGGGCACCCACCGCCACCAGCTCGTCGAGCTCGCTCTCCAAACCGGTGAGAAACAGCAGGGCAAACAGGCCGATCTGGGAGACCGCCTCCAGATTTGGGAAGGTCTCGATGTAGATCTCCTGCACCATTTCCGGGGAGAGATCGGCGAGGGAGCTGAGCAACCCCAGCCCCCAGCCGCTGAGCTGGGCCTGGGTGTCGGGCGGCACGATCAGGTGCAAACCGGATACTCCGATCAGCACGCCGGCGACCAGCTCGCCCAGGATCGTGGGCAGCTGGACCCGCACCATCAGCTCCGCCAGTAGGCGCGCAGCCACAAAAATGACCAGGAACTCCCCCACGGAGATGAGGGTTTCAGCCACCTCGGACTGATGACTGCCGATTTCGAGCAGTAGCGCGGGCAGACCCATGGAAAGAGAGCGTGGGGGCGACCCTAGGTGGACCGGATCCCAGATATGGGGATCCCATCTTTATCCGGGCTTAAAGCTGCTGCGTAGCAGCCATGGCTACGTTCAGGATGAGGAATTCGTGCACTGGGCATGGCGGCAACGATGACCTCGGCCCAGCTGCAACTGCTCGACGGCTGGTGGCGGGCCGCCAACTACCTGGCGGTGGGCATGATTTACCTGCAGGCCAACCCCCTGCTGAGGGAGCCGCTGCGGCCGGAACACATCAAGAACCGGCTACTGGGCCACTGGGGCTCCAGCCCGGGCCAGGCCTTCATCTGGGCCCATGCCAACCGGGTGATCCGGGCCCACGACCTGAGCATGATCTACCTTTCCGGGCCGGGCCATGGCGCGCCGGGGGTACTGGCCCCCACCTACCTGGACGGCTCCTACAGCGAGATCTATCCCGACAAATCCCAGGACGCCGTCGGCATGGGCCGCTTCCTGAGGCAGTTCTCCTTCCCCGGCCACATCGGCAGCCACTGCACCCCCGAAACGCCCGGCTCGATCCATGAGGGGGGCGAGCTGGGCTATGTGCTCTCCCACGCCTGCGGGGCGGTGTTCGACAACCCGGAGCTGATCGCCCTGGCCTGCGTCGGCGATGGCGAGGCCGAAACCGGGCCCCTTGCCACCAGCTGGCACATCAACAAATTCCTCAATCCCGCCAGCGACGGCGCCGTGCTGCCGGTGCTGCACCTCAACGGTTACAAGATCGCCAATCCCACCCTCCTGGCCCGCATCCCCCGGGCGGAGCTGGCCAGCCTGCTGCTCGGCTATGGCTGGGATCCCTTGTTCGTGGAGGGCAGCGAACCGCTGGCGATGCACGCCGCCATGGCCACCGCCATGGACAACGCCATCGACCGGATCCAGCAGATCCAAATGGAAGCGCGTCGCAGCGGTGATCCCACCGACGTCAGCCGCCCGGCCTGGCCCATGGTTGTGCTGCGCTCCCCGAAAGGCTGGACCGGGCCTAAGGAACTCAATGGCAACAAACTCGAGGGCTTCTGGCGCAGCCACCAGGTCCCCCTGCCAAACCCCAAGGGCGATCCGGCCCAGCTGCAGCAGCTGGAGACCTGGCTGCAGAGCTACCGCCCCGAGGAACTCTTTGATGGCCAGGGCCGCCTGCGGCTCGACCTGCAAGCCCTCTCGCCCAGCGGACAGCGCCGCATGGGCTCCAACCCCCACGCCAATGGCGGCCTGCTGAGGCGCCGGCTGCTGTTGCCCCCCCTGGAGAGCTACGCCGTCGCCGTCGCCGGCCCCGGCCAGCTGGAGCACGAAAACACCGCGCCCCTGGGCGCACTGGTGCGCGACACCATCGGGCTCAACCCCGATTCAGTGAGGGTTTTCGGCCCGGACGAAACCGCCTCCAACCGGCTCCAGGCCATCTACGAACGCAGTAAGAAGGTTTGGCTCGAAGAGCTGCTTCCCGAAGACTCCAACGGCGGCGAATTGAGCCGCAGTGGCCGGGTGGTGGAAATGCTGAGCGAGCACACCCTGGTGGGGATGATGGAGGGCTACCTGCTGACGGGCCGGCATGGGCTTTTCCATACCTACGAGGCCTTCGCCCATGTCATTGCCTCGATGTTCAACCAGCACGCCAAGTGGCTGGAGAGCTGCATACACCATGCCCCCTGGCGGGCGCCGATCTCCGCCTGGACCTGCCTGATCTCCAGCACGGTTTGGCGGCAGGACCACAACGGTTTCACCCACCAGGATCCGGGCTTCATTGACCTGGCCGGCAACAAGAGCGGCGACGTGGTGCGGGTCTATCTGCCCGCCGATGCCAACTGCCTGCTGGCCGTTGCCGAGCAGGCCCTGGTGGAAACCAACGTCTGCAACATCATCGTTAGCGACAAACAACCCCATCTCCAATACCTCACGCTCGAGCAGGCGCGCGCCCATGTGGCCAAGGGGATTGGCCTGTGGAGCTGGGCCAGCAACGACGACTGCAACAGCGACCCTGAAGACCCAGCCGTCGTCATGGCCTGCGCTGGCGACATCCCCACCAAAGAGACCCTGGCAGCTGTGCAAATCTTGCGCCTGGCGATCCCCAGCCTCAAAATTCGGGTGCTCAACGTGGTCAAGCTGTTTGCCCTCACCCAACCCAGCGAGCACCCCCATGGCCTCAGCGATCACGACTTCGACAGCCTGTTCACCACGAATCGACCGGTGATCTTCAACTTTCATGGCTACCCCTGGCTGATTCACCGGCTCACCTATCGCCGTACCAACCACGCCAACTTCCACGTGCGTGGATACAAGGAAAGGGGCAACATCAATACTCCACTAGAACTGGCGATGAACAATCAGATCGACCGCTTTAATTTGGTTATGGACGTCATTGACCGAGTGCCCGGGCTTGGCTCCCGCGCCGCCCACATCAAGGAGCGCATGAAAGAATCGATCCTGGCTAACCGCGCCTACGCCCACCAGCACGGCATCGATGCGGAAAACGTGACGAACTGGCGCTGGGACCTCGGCTCCGAGCTGGCCCATGACGCAGTATTACCGCGATGAGCGATCTCCAACCCAGCAACCTGCGCCTGCCGACGCCTGGCTGCTACGCCGAACCCGACCGCAGTGGCCTGACCGCAGACGACGTCTTCGACGGCCTGACCAGCCACCTCTTCTACACACTCGGAAAGCTGGCCCCCACCGCCAGCCGCCACGACCTCTACATGGCGCTGAGCTACGCCGTGCGCGACCGGCTGATGACCCGCTACCTGGCGGGGATTGAAGCGATCAGCGCCACCCCTACCCGGGTAGTCGCCTACCTCTCGGCCGAATTCCTGATCGGCCCCCAACTGGGCAACAACCTGCTGATGCTCGGCATCCAGGAGGAAGCGGCCGAGGCCCTGCGTCGCTTTGGCATCAACGACATCAACGAGATCCTCGACGTCGAGGAGGAGCCGGGCCTGGGCAACGGCGGCCTGGGCCGGCTGGCGGCCTGCTTCCTCGAATCCCTGGCCTCCCTTGAGATCCCGGCCACTGGCTACGGCATCCGCTACGAATTTGGGATCTTCGACCAGCTGATCCGGGACGGCTGGCAGGTGGAGATCACCGACAAATGGCTCAAGAGCGGCTGGCCCTGGGAGCTGCCCCACCCCGACCAGGCCTGCTTTGTGGGCTTCGGCGGCCGCACCGAGAGCTACCGCGACGACGACGGCACCTACCGGGTGCGCTGGATTCCAAGCGAGCACGCCATCGGCATCCCCCACGATGTGCCGGTGCTGGGCTACCGGGTGAACACCTGCGACCGCCTGCGTCTGTGGCGGGCCGACGCCGCCGAATCCTTCGACTTCTACGCCTTCAACATCGGCGACTACTACGGCGCTGTCGAAGAGAAGGTGGGCAGCGAGACCCTATCCAAGGTGCTCTATCCCAATGACGGCACCGACGAGGGCCGCCGCCTGCGCCTCAAGCAGCAGCACTTCTTCGTGAGTTGCTCGCTCCAGGACATGATCCGCAACCTGGATGCCCGCGGTCTCCCCATCACCGACTTCCCCGACCACTGGTCGGTGCAGCTCAACGACACCCACCCGGCAATCGCGGTGGCCGAGCTGATGCGCCTGCTGATCGACGACAAACACCTCGAGTGGGAGGAGGCCTGGAGCATCACCAGCCGCGCCCTCTCCTACACCAACCACACCCTGCTACCTGAAGCCCTGGAGAAGTGGGGTCTCGAGCTGTTCGGCTCCCTGCTGCCCCGCCATCTGGAGTTGATCTACGAGATCAACCGCCGCTTCCTACAGCAGGTGCGCCTGAAATACCCAGGCAATGAGCAGATACTGAGCAAGGTTTCGATTATCGACGAGGAGGGTGGCAAGGCGGTGCGCATGGCCAACCTGGCAACCGTGGCCTCCCACCACGTCAACGGTGTGGCGGCCCTGCACAGCGAATTGGTCAAAACCGAGCTGTTTCCTGAATTCGCGGCCCTATGGCCCGAGAAGTTCACCAACGTCACCAATGGGGTCACACCGAGGCGCTGGGTGGCCCTGGCCAATCCCCAGCTCTCAGCCCTGTTGAACGAGTCGATCGGAGAGGGCTGGATCAACCGGCTCGACGAGCTGCGCAAGCTGGAGCAGTTCGTCGACGACACCGGCTTCCTGGAACGCTGGGAGGCCACCAAGCTGGCGGTGAAGTGCAAGCTGAGCCACTACATCCACAGCCACACCGGCGTGCTGGTGGATCCGGCTTCGCTCTTTGATGTGCAGGTCAAGCGCATCCACGAGTACAAGCGCCAGCACCTCAATGCCCTGCAGGTGGTGGCCCAGTACCTGCGTATCAAGAACGGCCAAGCCGAGGGGATGGCCCCGCGCACGGTGATCTTCGGCGGCAAGGCGGCGCCGGGCTACTACATGGCCAAACTGATTATTCGTTTCATCAACGGCATCGCCGAAACAATCAATGCCGACCCCGACATGGACGGGCGCCTGCGGGTGATCTTCCTGGCCGACTACAACGTCAAGCTGGGCGAGCGGGTCTACCCGGCCTCCGATCTCTCCGAACAGATCTCCACCGCCGGCAAGGAGGCCTCCGGCACGGGCAATATGAAATTTGCCATGAATGGGGCCCTCACCATCGGCACCCTGGACGGTGCCAACGTGGAGATCCGCGAGCAGGTGGGGGCTGAAAACTTCTTCCTGTTCGGCAAAACCGCCGCAGAAATCTCCGACCTCTCCCGGTGCGGCTACCGCCCCTGGGAGCTGATCGGCGCCATGCCCGAGCTCGCCGAGATCCTGCGGCTGGTGGAGCAGGGCCACTTCAGCAATGGCGATGGCGATCTGTTCAGACCGCTGCTGCAGAACCTCACCGGCCGGGATCCCTTCTTTGTGCTTGCGGATTTCAACGACTACCTGCGCGCGCAGGCCGAAGTGGATCGCACCTGGGCAAATCGGGGCCTCTGGAACCGCATGTCCCTGCTCAATTCCGCCCGCAGCGGCTTCTTCTCCTCCGATCGCTCAATCGAGGAATACGCCGAACGCATCTGGAAAGCTGAGAGCTTCCCAGTAACGATCACCTGCGAAACGGATTAATTCTTGAAAGACAGATTAAGGCCAGCAAATGGGATAGGGGCTCAGCCCCGATCCGGCAGGTCCGGGGTCTGGTGCAGCAGGCGGTTTAGCCTGAGCCGATCGGCGTTGAGGGGGTCGGGGGCCAGTTCTCCGGCAACCTCGCGGAATTTTTGTTCCACCTCTTCAGGCACGCGCACGTCAAAGATGCGCTCCATCAGCGCCTCGATCGAAAACAGATGGGCGTTGATATTCTCCAGATCGGCCATCGCCTGCTGCACCGCATCGGGCTCCACGGCCTCATCGGCCACTGCCCCGGGGCCCTGGGGGGCAGAGACTGACTGATTGGCAGCCGAATCGCTTGCCTCCTGCTGCTTCTGCAACTCCTCCATAACCCGACCCGCCAGGGTTCGAAAAGACTGCAGCGCAGCCCAACTGAGCTCCTGCTGCTGACGCAGGGTGGGATTTTCGCGGATCAGCCGGTCATGTTCCCGGTAAAAACGCTGGCAATCAGGGCATTGGCAGGGCTCTTCGGGCACCGCTTTCCCTTCCGTTCTCAGATTCCATCATGGCACTCATGCCGCCAGGGGGCCCCAGTCAGGCAGGTCTTCGCTGGAGTCGTCGATCTCGCCACTGGCGGCGGGCAGGGGAATCTCAATGGAGGACACCACATTGATCACGTCGCGCAGGCGCATCGAATCGGCAAACCAACCCATGGCCTGCTCGGTGTCGCCGCGACGCTCCGCATCTGTGGCCTGCTCCTCGTGGGATTTGGCCAGAAGGGCCAGCCAGCAGAGGCAGCGGGCCTGAACCACTGAGAGATCCAGCTCGTCGGGCTGACTGGCGGCGATACGTTCGCTCTCCTGCTGCACCAGCAGGCGCAGACGCAGGTCATGGAGCTGGGTCACCGCGATCAGACGATTGGGGCCACGCTAGCCCCGGTGGTCAAATTGAAAAGACCACTACCGGCAGTGGGCACTACCCGATTACTCAGCGCCGTTGGCCCATGGCCCGACGGACCTGGCCGATCCAATGGCGCGGCTGATCGTTGGCCTGCATGCGCCAGCTGGCCATCGAGCGGGCCAGGGGAAGGCCGCCCCGCTGAAGCACCGCCCCCACATGCACTGCAACGCAGAGGGCAATGGCCAGCCAGGCCACCAGATGGACGCCGTACACCCAGTGATCGAGCACGCCCTGGCGCAGCCAGTCTTCCTGCATCAACTTGCCGCTGCCCACCGCCAGGGCCAGGGCCAGCAGGGCCAGGGCGTTGGCCGGCTGCTGCAGGCGCCGCCGGCCAACGCTGAGGGCATAGACGCCAAACAGCAGGGTCACCGGCCAGAGCAGGACCCCAGTGCTGCCGTGGAGGTCGATCCAGTCTCCGCCGATCCGCCAGGGCAGGCGACCCCAGCGGCCATCGAGGTTCGAGTACACCAGCAGCCCACTCAGCCAGGCCAGGGGCACCAAAACAGCGGTGGCCCCGTGCAGCAGCCTTAGCAGGGAAGGTTGGTAGGGGCGGCCCATCGGAGCTGGCGGCTGCAGAGGACTACTGGAGCACGGGGCTGGCGGGACTCGAACCCACGACCTACGGTTTAGGAAACCGCCTGGGCCACAGGTACTGCAAGGGGTCTGGGCACCTCTTGCCTAGTGACTTGCCTAAATCAGGTCCATCGAGGTCGACCAGGAGCAGCCAAGAGCGACAACAAGCGACTCTCCAGCGCGCCCCGAGCGGCAGCGAAACCCCGCATCCGCTTGCCCGGAGCCAGCGAGCCATGGGCTTGACATGACCGGGGCGGAGAACCCGCACAGGCCACGCCCCATGCAGCCTTATTCAAGGAAAGCCCGTTTCCCTTGAATAAGATGCAGCCTTGTTCAAGGTTCGCGGGGGAGGGCCCATGCAGCGGGACGGCACGGGCCGCTACGAGATCACCAGCACCGCTGGCGAGTCCGTTCGCGCCTTTGCCCCGACCCCGTTGCCGCCAGAGCCGCCTGTGCTGCTTGAGGGTGCTCTCCAGACGCTGCATGAACGGGCGCTGCTGGCCTGCGGCCGTCTGGATGGCGTCTCCTCCTTGCTGCCCGATCCCGAACTATTCCTCTACGCCTACGTGCGGCGGGAGGCCCTGCTGTCCTCCCAGATCGAGGGGACCCAGTCGTCCCTCTCCGACCTGCTGCTGTTTGAGCTGGAGGAAGCCCCAGGCGTTCCCTTCAACGATGTGGTCGAAGTCTCCAGCTATGTGGCGGGAATGGAGCACGGCCTCACGCGGCTGCGGGAGGGCTTCCCGCTCTCCTCCCGTCTGCTGCGCGAAATCCACGCCCGGCTGCTGGCAAGGGGCCGCGGAGCCGACCGGCTGCCCGGGGAGTTCCGCCGCAGTCAGAACTGGATCGGCGGCACCCGACCTGGCAACGCCAGCTTCGTGCCGCCACCCCCGGGACTGGTGGAGACGTGCATGGGCCAGCTGGAGCACTTCATCCATGGCACGCCTGACGGGGCCCATGCCCTGCCGGTGCTGGTGCGAGCTGCCCTGGCCCATGTGCAGTTCGAAACCATCCACCCGTTTCTGGACGGCAACGGCCGCTTGGGCCGGCTCCTGATCCTGTTGATGCTGATCGATGCCGGGGTTCTGCAGCAGCCTTTGCTCTACCTGAGCTTGTTCTTCAAGCAACACCGCAGCCGCTACTACGAACTGCTCAATGGCGTCCGCCTGAATGGCGACTGGGAGGCCTGGATTGATTTCTTCCTGGAAGGGGTGGAGAGCACGGCGACAGCCGCAGTCACCACCGCTCACCGGCTGCTGGCGTTGTTCCGCACCGACGAGGCCAAGCTGGGCGGGCTGGGTCGCTCCGGCCCCAGTGTGCGTCGGGTGTTTGCGGCCCTCTGCCGGCGGCCACTGAACAGCATCGGTCAGCTCAGCGCCGCCTGTGACCTGAGCTTTCCGACCGCTGCAAAAGCTCTGGAGGCCCTCGTGAAACTCGGCATTGCGCGGGAGATCACTGGCGGCCAGCGCAATCGCCTCTTTGCCTACGACGCCTATCTGGCCATCCTCAGCGAAGGCGCCGAACCGCTCTGAAAGAAAGCGGGTGGGCTGACGGCAGCTCAGCCCGGTAGCCGCGTCGCCAGATCAGCCGGCACGCGGAAGATCTCCCGCTTGCCATCCTTCCCCGGAACCAGCAGACCACGGCCCGCCAGCTTCTGCAGATCACTGCGGGCCGTCTGGTTGCTCACGCCATGACTGCTCTGGTGGGAGAGCACCGTGTAGCGGAAGCCTGCGTGCCGCAGGGCATGGCGCAGCAGGGCCAGCTGGCGGTGGTTGAGCCCCTCCATGCCCTCCAGTCGCCGCTGCAGGGCGCCCACCTCGCCGGCTTTGCGCTCCAGATAGGCGTGCAGGTTGGTGATGGCCTGCTGGATCACCTTCACCTGGGTCAGCAGGAAGTAGGTGAGGTCGTTGTCGTCGCTCTCACTGAGCAGGAACGAGCGCTCGTACTGGCCCCGGGCTTTGTTGATCACCGAGGAGATCGAGATGAACTCGAACAGCCAGTAGCCCTGATGGAGCATCGCCCAGTAGAAGAGCGCCCGGGCCGTGCGGCCGTTGCCATCGCAGAAGGGGTGGTCGTAGGCCAACCAGAAGTGCAGGGTGATGGCTCGCACCACAGGGTGGAGGAACACCGCCGGGGTCTCACCGTTGGCAAACCTGCACAGCAGCTCCAGGCGCTGCTCCAGCTCTCCGGCTGGTGGAGGCACGTGGAACACCGTTCCGTAGGCGTCATCCACCACCACCTCCTTGCCAGGAGGGCGCAGCCGGCCGGCATCAGCCGGATCATCCAGCGTGTCCTGGCTCACCAGCCGGTGGAGATCCAGCACCAGCTGCGGGGTCAATGGCTGATCCTTGAGCTCCCGGATGCGCTGCATTGTCCGGTAGTTGTTGAGGATCATCTGCTCGGAGCGATCCCGGGGCGCACGGCGGCTGCGGATCATGGCCTTGGCCACATCCCGCGTCGTCGCCGCACCCTCCATCTGGGAGGAGGTGATCGCCTCCTCCATCAGCGAGCTCAGCAGGTAGCGATCGCGGGTGGAGGGAGTGGTGACGGCTTCCGGGGCCATCACGCTGGCGCCGGCCTTCATGTCGATCTCATGGAGGCCCTTGAGCAGCATCGGCGGTTGGCAGAGCCAGAAGGGGCCGCCATCGCTGCTCAGCAGAGGCAACGCAATGCTTGTGCCCCGGCGAGCAAGCTTCTCGGCGAGCCACCACTGCTCATGACTGAGCCCTTGCGGCGGCGGGCGATGACGCAGCTCATCCCAGTGGAGATAGCGATCCCCTTGCGTAGCCGCGGCCAGTTGCGCGAGCACGGGCATGGCCTCCTGCAGCCCGCCGCCCTGGGCGAGCAATCCCTCCATCGGCGGAGGCCTGCGGGGCAGACGGGTGGACAACTCCCAATGAACTCCTAACTTTGCCCAAATTAGGAGATGATTAGGAGTTGTGCTCGTGCCCGAGAGGCAGAAACCCCATGGCTGCCTGAAAAGAGGCCTCAAGCACTGCCTGGCCATCTTGAGGCGCTTGGCACTGAGTGAGGTGCCTGCCTTCGCTCGAGAGGTGCTCCAGTCGGCGACGGCCGTCCTTCAGCGTGCCACGGCTGCGCCGTGGCGTGCATCGGCCAGCCGCCGCCGCCCTCCGCTCTGGGGGCCGGTGTTGGGGTGGCGGGCAGGGCCGCTCTCCCGCGGCTGCGGTGGCCGGGCATTCGCCCGCATCAATGGGGGCAGAGGAGGGCCCCAGGCCTCCTCGCGCGGCTGCGCGGCCAGCTGAGCATTCAGGGCTAAATCTGGCGGTCTTGCTGATCAGTTTTCAAGTCCGCCAGCGGATGGCTTTGCTTTGTGCAGATCCATTGCCCTGCAGCCACTCTGTCCGCTGCAGAGTGCATTTGTACTGGTAGAATAAGAGCTGCGCCAAAGGCCAAGAGCCCATCGCCGGCGGCAACCTCATCCCCTGGTCTCGCCATCACAGCTGCGTATGCCTAAGCGGCAGTGATGCCCCGATCAGTTGTCCTTCTGGCAACTGAATCCATGGCCTTATGTATTCAATCGCGGCCGGAAATTGTTCCGGCGCGCTCTCTGGTGATCGCTGCCGGCGGCGGCCGTGATCTGGCTTGGCCCCATCAGCGCGTTGCCGCTGAGCTGCTCGCCCGCGCGGGCGGCCGGCTGGTGCATCTGGTTCTCCATGGCGGGGCCCGTGGCGCCGATGTCGCCATTGGCCGCGCGGCCCATCAGCTGGGCTGGTCTTCCGTGGTGATGCCAGCCCAGTGGGAGCGGCACGGCCGCGCGGCTGGTCCGATCCGCAATCGGGAGCTACTCGAGCAGGCCATTGCCCGGGCCGTGGCCCACACCTCCCCGGTTTCGATCGCCTCGGTGCTGGTGGTGGCGTTCCCCGGGGGCCTTGGCACCGCCTCGCTCGTGCAGCAGGCCCGCCGCATGGCCTCCCGTTCGCCGGTGCCGATCTCGGTGGCCGAGGTCAGCACGTCCGCCGGGCTCTGGGCCGTTCCGGCAGGGGTCACCCGTCCCTGATACCCACCACAAGCCTTTGGCGTTCTGTGGCGCCTACTGCTCCATTCCCCTTCTCTCCTCTCACCGTCATGGCCGTTCTCACCACCATCCCCACCGCTGCCGCCACTGCTTCGGCCCCGGAAGCCTCAGGTCCTGCCTGTTCCCTGCAGCGGTCCGGTTCCCTATGGCAGCTGGGCATCGAGGCCCAGGAGCTCACCAGTGCCATCGGCCAGCTGGCTGAGCAGTTGGAGGCGGATGATCCAGGGCACCGCGCTTCAGCCCTCGCCGAGCTGGAGGCGGCACTCCTTGCAGAGGAGGGCAACAAAGCAGCCCTGGCGGCCAAGGCCGATGCCACCTGCTGGGTGATCGAGCACCTGCGCGGCCAGGCCGCCTACCGCCAGCAGCAGGCCAAGCGCCTCAGCGATCTGGCCCGCTCCGATGCCGGCCGCGCCGATTCCCTGGAGGAGTCGCTGGTCTTCGTCCTCACCCAGCTGCAACCAGCAGCCACCCGCTTCTCGTTCCCCAATCACGAGCTCAGCAGCCGCAAGTCCTCGGCCGTCGTGATCGACGACGAAGAGGCCCTCGATTCCGAGTGGCTCATGGTCACGACCACCAGCAAGCCGGATCGAGCCGCCATCAAAGAGGCCCTCAAGGCTGGTCGCCAGATCAGCGGCGCTCAGCTCCTTTCCCGCCGTTCCTGGCGCATCCACTGACGGCAGCCAGAGGGGGCATCGCCCCTTCCCAACGGGCCCGCGCCTGGAGTGGGCCCCTGTCCTCCAATCCCGATCTCCAACCGTCCTCACCCCCGGAAAACAGCCATGACCACCGCCGTCTTCTCACCTGAGCAGGTCGCCGCTCTCTCGGCTCCGCTCGATCGCTCCAAGGTCAAGCAGCGCGAGCAGGGTCGCGCCAAGGTCAGCTACCTGGAGGGCTGGCAAGCCATCGCCGAAGCCAATCGCATCTTTGGCTTTGACGGCTGGCAGCGCGAAACCATCGCCGTGGAGTGCGTCAACCAGAGCGAGCGCTCCATTGGCCGTGATGGTCGCTCGGGCTGGGGCGTCACCTACACCGCACGAGTCCGCATCACGGTGGGTGCTGGCGAATGCAGCCCCCTGATCCGTGAGGGCAGCGGGGCCGGCCACGGCATCGACATCGACCTGGGCCAGGCCCACGAATCGGCCATCAAGGAAGCCGAGACCGATGCCATGAAGCGGGCCCTGATGACCTTCGGGAACCCATTTGGCCTGGCCCTGTATGACCGTCTTCAGCGCGGCGTGACCTCATCGGCCGGTGGAGAGGAACGGGGCCGCCCCGAGCAACGGGATCCTGCTCCTGTCGTCACCCGAGCCACGCAGCATGGATCTCAACAGCCCAGCCCGCCCCAGCGGGGTCCGGCAGTGCAGCCCCCTGAAGCGGAGCAGGTTGATCCTGCCCTGGCACCGCTGGATACCGCCACGATCCACCAGCTCCACAGCACCATCCGCTCTCTGCCTCGGCCTGCCCTGGAGGGCTTCACCAAGGCGTTCCGCAAGCGCTTCCAGGTGCCGTCCGATGCCCCCTCGATTGCTGATCGGATCTGCCAGCAGTGTCATCACGACTGGATCGAAGCCTTCCTGGTGCAGCACCAGCCCAGCAGAGTTCAGCTGGTTCCTGTTGAGGCGGCCTGAGATTCGCAGGCCGGCCCACGACATCAAAAAACCCCCGCCGGATGGCGGGGGGCAGACGCGATGGGCTGGTTCAGCTGGTCCTACGGAAGGTGGATCCACACGCATGTAGGGAGCCGCAGATCCCGTGCCAGCTTGGCCACGGTCGCTGCCACTTCCTGCAGCCTGTTCAGGGGAATGGTCTCCGCTGCCGGGTCGGCTGCGTCGAACGAGGCTCCCATGACATGGATCGAGTTGGCAGCATCAAGCGGAGCAACACCGTGTTTGTCCATCGCCTCCAGATGAGCATCCTCTTGAAGCTGTTGCTCAGGCGGGATCTGGTCGGCAATCGGCTTGAGCTGGAGCCCATTGGGAGTTGCCACCAGATTCACGCGCAAGCCCTCAAACTCAGAGAGGCGTGACAGGTCACCGAAGCGCCGACTGCAGGCCAGCGCCCGGTGGAGGTTATTGGCTGCATCGATGATGCTGACGACAGCGAATGGAACCCCATAAGGGGATGTTCCATACCAGTTGATCTGATGCAGGATGCCCGTCGAGGGCTGGGATTCGGTCATCACGAACGTGGGCGTGGTCTGTGGACGTTGAGAACGAAAGGGCAACAGGGTCTGAGTCTTGAACCCCTGCCGGAACCGAGGGAGATGCAGCTTCCCAGTTGATGAACGCCTGGTTTTCAGGCACATGACTGATCAACAAGCAACGGCATTTGCTTGGCACGGCTCCCATCAAGCTGATGGGGCCACTTCGCGGGGGCAGGCGCCAGTCGGGGCTGATTGCTCGCGCCGCCGAGAGCCTTGCGGCCGCGGCATTTGTACCGCGGGTTTGTCGAGTCCAGGACCCTCAACACTTCGCGGAACTGTCCCTTTGGCGTGATCGCCAGCAGAACCTTCGCCGCCTCCACGATCGGCTTGATCGCCCGAGCAAACGCAGGATCGCTGATCAGGGTGTGCATGGGCCGCTGCCGGAAGCCGACCTGCTCGCCTTTGCTGTTGATCAGAACCGGCCTGGTCACCGGGTTGATCTCCTTCAGGGCCTGATAGACCTGAGGCGGAATGCGGTGATACACGAGATCAGCGAGGCAGCTCGCTGTGGCGGGAGACCCCCAGCGATGACCAACGACCGATTCGTAGAACTGCCGGAACTGGGCATCAAACAGAGGTTCAGGGCGCTCTGTACCGAGGTCGATCCAGGCTTCCAACAGCCGCTCTTCCACCGAGCGGTGGTCCACGATCCCAAAGGCCTGCTGGCACAGCGCGATCAGTGAAACCTCAGCGCCGATCTCCAGCATGCGCACTGCAGCCGGGCCATAGGTCCGCGACGTCCGGCTGAGCTCCCCCCAGAAGCGGATCAGCGTCTGGTGGTCCATGGTCGTCGCATAGCCAGCGGGCCCCGCAAAGGGCACATCCAGCAGCAGAGGCCCTGGGCAGGGCGTGCTGGCCGCTGGATCACCTGCGATCACAGGGGTCTGGGCAGGCCCTGGTTCAGGCATGTTCCCCTGAACAACGCGCTCGATCGTGCGTTGAGCCTGGGAGTTGGAGAGCATGTGCACCGAGGCCGCGGCGCTCCGCATCGAGAAGCGGAAGCTGCCATCCGGCATCAGGAAGGCGTCCAGCGTGGCAGGGCCGTAGCGGACCTTTCGCAGCTGCGCCGCGTAGGCGTTGGCTTCAGCTGGGGGCTGAATTTCCTTGAGGTGATCCAGTCCCCTGGGCTTTTTGGAGCTGCGGTTGACAGCAATCGGGGCCTGTTCAGCCTCGTAAACAAGACGCGCGCAATCTGGCTGCGCGCTCAGTGGCGCGGTAGCTTCGGTCAAGATGACCTCCTCCGGTTATCAGTGGCGTGCTGTTGGCGCAGCACGTCGGCCATTTGACCCCTGGGTGCGCTGCATCTGGGGGTCTCCCCCTACGCAGACACCACAGATGGCGTTACGGCCGATGGGAACAAATTAACTGCCCTGCCACGAAGTGACCAGCACGGTCAGTGAAGAATTCCCGGGAAGCCATTGATTTTTACTAGCCCCCTGTGCTTCCTGCGGTGCCGCATGATGCACAGGGGGCTAGTAAGCTACGACCCCGTCAAACAGTCTTCCAGATTTCTTTAGGTTTCCAGATCAAGAACCCCTTGCGCTGCAAGAGATCTGCGAAGTTAGAGTCTCAGGATTTATGTCAGCACATGCTGACATGGTTCTCCTGTGGTGTGCCCTTGGGCCCGCTTGGCGCCTTGAGCACCCCTTCTGTTTGGGCGGCAATCGCTGGGCTTCGGCTATTCGCGCTGCAGCTGTTGTGATCGGCTGCGACTAATAGAGACCGCTTCTGGCCTCCAGGGATAGAACCGAGATGGGCACCCTGCCGCTCCGACTACTTGCCCGGGAGGGGCGGAAGAGTGGGACTGCTGGGTGCCTGGCGATCACGCCACCCGGCCTGCCCCGGCTTGCGCACCGCGCAAGGGCTGACGCGAGTCGCTGCGCGCCCCTTGCGCGGTGCAGGCTGCGCCGGGGCTTGACGGCGGTGTCGTTCGCCAGCACAGCCATGGCCGCCACTCCTCTCAGCCGCACCTGCCCGATCCGCATCATCTCGGTGCATCTCCTCGGGGCTGCCGGTGAGCTCCTGCGGGTGCTCTTCCTCGATCGCGAGGGGCACATCTCAGCGATGCCTCACTATGTGCCCCGCGATGAGGCCTTGATCCTTGCTGCCAATCAGCAGCGGGTGCTCGGCGCCCAGGGCTGGGTGCAGGTGCTCTGAAGCCCGAGCCCAGTCGCTCATCGCCCGGCGGGGAACCGTCGGGCTCTTCTGCGGCTGTAACTGGGGACGGCTGCCGCGAAGGCCTGTTCTCGGTACGGGGCGGCTTCAAGGACCCGCCTGGGTCAACTCTTTGATGATCTGCTGATCGAGCGCCAGGCCGTGCAGCAGTCCAACTGGATCCAGTAGCTGCGGGAGGATCTGCAGGGGCAGCAACCTGAGGGGAGTCCCCACCGTTTCAATGGCTGAGACCACGGTTCCAGCACTGCCTGCCATGTCCGTCTCGTTTCGGGAGGAGGACGTGGATCTCTCGCGGCTGCCGGAGGACAGCCGCGATATCGAGTCCCAGGCCTTTGTGGATGCGGTGTTTGCCCTGTATCAGGAGCCGTATGAGGGGATGGAGGGCAGCTTCTCCTGCTCCTACACCGAGGGACTGTTTGAAATCAGCTGGATCCCCCTGGGCGATCCCGGCACCGAACTGATGCAAGTGCGTTGGCTCCTGGAAGACGGCCGCCATGAGGAGGCCATCCCTCTGCTGGAGCAGCTGTTGGAGCGTGAACCCGACAACCTGGAGGCGCGCCACGTGCTGATGATGGTGCTGAACGGCCACCGGCTGCTCAGCTGAGCCCCACATACACCGGCTGGAACCACTGCATCCGCCGGCTCTGACGCTTCTCACCATGCAGAACGGTGTGCCAATGGCCCCGGCGCCAGTGGGGCCGCCGGGCGGCACCGCCGCCCCCCCCTGAGGTGCTGTTGCTGGCGGCAGCCCTGGGGGTGCGATCCAGCCGGAAGTCCTTGCCGATCCACACCGGACCCTGCGGGCTCACTGTGCCTTCTGTATCTGCAGCACCGGCGAACCCCTTACCGCTGCGCACCTTGGCGGCGGGGCCGGTGGTCAGCAGTTCCGGCTGGTAGAGCTGCACCAGCAGGGCGTTGATGGCCAGGCCCTCCATCCGCTGGTTGGTGCTCTGCACGGCCTGCTCGTCCCACTGCCAGGCTGGATGGCTGAGGTCGTCCACGGTGGGGTTGCGCTCGCCGATCTGCTCAAAGGAGTGGCGGGTGAGGTAGCTGGTGCCATCGAGGGCCAGGCCCACGCAGCTGATGCCGCCGATCCGCTGGGCCTGGGGCGGCAGCCAGTCGGCCATCGCCCGCAGGTCGGCCACGATCACCACCGGGATCGGCACCTTGTCCTCGGTGAACAGGGCGCCATCCGGGAGCATCAACCGGAAGCAGGGCAGCACCTGCGGGAAGTCCTCATCCAGCCGAGGAGAGGGTGTGCGGCGGAAGGCCTCGGCCAGCTCCGGCGCCAGGAACCGGGGCGGGGCCTCCACGATCCGGGCCCAGCGGCAGGTGGTGGCGGCCCAGAAGCCGATCGGATCGTTGAGCTCATCCATCACCTGCAGCCCGCCCTCGATGAGAGCGGCATAAGCCAGGTGATTGGCCCAGCTCTGAAAGCCCCGCGGCGAGCGGTAGCGGTGCTGCTCCTGCTGGATGTAAGGGTCCTGGCGCCGCAGCTCGGTGATCACCGTCCCGATCGGCGGCAGTTCGGCCTGGGAGGCGCGGATCGATTCAGGCGTCAGCCGGCTCATCGAGGCGTGAGCGGGGGGGGGCCAGGCTGAACCTCGAGGTTGGTCACGTTCACCTGGGTGGTGGCGCCATCAGCCCAACTCACCGTCGCCACCACCATCGGGCTGTTGGGGGTGATCGGTGCGATGGCGGTCACCGTGCCCCGCGCGAAGGGTCCGCTGCTGGTGGGGGCATCAGGGCCGCTCACCATCGCCATCGACTGCAGGAAGGCCCGGGAGAAGCGCACGGTGTCGCCGATCTGCAGGGGTGCGCTCACGGTGCTCTCTGGCGGGCGTTCCCCATCCTGGCTGGATCACGGATGCTGGGTGCAGTGCCCACGCCCAGCCCTGCCGTGAAGGACATCCGGATCACCACCCAGGACGACCTGCCCGGGCCCGATGGCGATGAGCCCTACGACACGTTCGTCAACCAGACCGAGTACGGCAACGCCCGCTTCCTGCGCACGAACGTGCTCTCGGCCCGGCCCGACCTCAAGAAGTACACGTCCTTGCGGTTCCAGCAGGACGTCAAGCGCCATCCCGATGCCGCCGGGCCAGGGCAAGACGTGGTGCTGGTGTTCATGGAGGCCCAGGATCTGGAGCCGCCGTTGACGCTGGTGTGCAGCGACATCCATCTGGAGATGGAGGGCTACCCGGTGGAGCAGGACGCGGTGATCGAAATCCCGCTGCTGCCGCCAGGGTCCCGCGGGCCGGCCAAGGGTTTCGGCTGAAGGTATGGGAGATCTGCTTTAGCGCTGGATACCGTGGGGGCGTCCCTGCCCGTTGCAGCCTGGCAATGCCTGCCCATGCGCTCCTGCCGGCTGTGAACCGCCTGCTCCAGCAGGTGGAGGAGGTCAGCGGTCTGCCGGTGGCGGTGGCCCAGCAGGCCGACCTGGGCACCCTGGCCACGGTGCGACCGGCGACGGAGGGTTACCAGGCCCACCTGATCGCCTACCGCGATGCCGATGAGGCCAGCAGCTACCACGTGGCCTTTGAGGCCGCCCTGCTGCTGCGCATCGTGCAGGTGCCGCCCGAGCAGCGGGTGAACCTCACTGAGAAGCGGGAGGCCAGAGAGAAGGTGGTGGCCCAGGTGGAGAAGATGTTCAAGGGCTCCATCGGCCTGGCCCAGGCAAGGCAGGCCGGGCTGCGCTTCTACGACGGGCTGATGCTGCAGCTGCGCTCGACGGGCCCTGGCCTCTGGGCTGATCGCTGGCTGTTCGAGCAGCTGCCGGAGCTGCGGGGCCTGCAGGCGGCGGTGCTGCAGGGCCAGGTGCAGCAGAACGTGCCCTGCCTCAACGCCGAGGTCGACAAGATGAGCCCCGCTGCGGTGGTGAAGGCCAGCCGGGCGATGAATGCCGCCTATGCCTTCCAGGCCGCCGAGCTGGTGGGCATCCCGCCGCTGGCGATTCCGTACCAGGCGGCAGGGTTTGAGGCGCTGGCCAGGGAGCTCATCGCCCTCACCCGCGCCGAGCCCACCACGGCGGATCCCGACCGGGAGATCATCGATGGCTGGGCCGAGAAGCTGGGCCTGAGCCGCTGGTACGTCTGGAAGACGCCGTGATGGAAGGCACTGCGTTTTCGATCGAAGAGGCCGGCTTTGATGACTCGCTGCTGCCGGAAGGCAGCCGCACCCCCGGCACCGAGGCCTTCCGCCGGGCGGTGACCGACTACTTCCAGAAGTCCTACGCCTCCATTGGCGGGCAGCTGTCGGTGGTGTTCGCCGCCGGCCGCATCGAGGTGGCCTGGGAGCCCACGGCGCCTGAGGCCCCTGCGATGGCCTCCATCGGCCCACTGCTGCAGCAGCGCCGGTTCGATGAAGCCCGGCCGCTGCTGGAAACCCTGCTGCAGCTGGAGCCCGAGCACCCCGAAGCCCTCTACAACCTCGGCGTGCTCGCCAGCGAAGAGGGCAAGCCAGAAGAAGCCCGGCTGCTGCTGCGCCGGGCAGTGGTCGCCAACGCCAGCAATGCCCACGCCCAGGCGAATGCTTTGGTGGCGCTGGCCCTGGCCGCGATGCGGCTGGGCGACAAGGCAGAAGCCCGCCAGGCCCTGGAAGCGGCGATCGAGTTGGAGCCGCAGAACAGCTTTGCCCTGCGCAGCCTCGGCAGCCTGCTGGTGATCGCCGGGGCCTTTGCCGCTGGCGTCGAGCGGTTCCGCCAAGCCCTGGCGGTGGCGCCGGATGACCTGATCACCACCTTCAACCTGGCCCGGGCGTTGCTGCAGCTCGATCCCGAAGAGCACAGAGGCGAGGCCGATCGGCTGCTGCTGCAGGTGATCGAGGCCCAGCCCTACGGCGAGCTGGCGAACAAGGCCAAGGATCTGCGGGGCAGCATCGCCGCCCGCGATCTGCGCGTCGATCAGCCGGAGGGCCTCCGGCAGGACGCCGTGAGCTACTGCCTCCAGGCCCTGCAGCTGTTCGAGGGGATGGACCAGCAGCGCTTCATTGCCGTGCTCAGCGAAGTGGCAGCCGTGGGCCAGGGCGGGCTGCAGATCAATGAACCCGGCACCGCGCGCAGCCTCAAGAACCTGCCCGGCAGCTGGAGCGACCTGGCCCTCGCTTGCCTGATCCACGTGGGTAT
Organism: Synechococcus sp. CBW1108; assembly: GCF_015840335.1. Classification (NCBI taxonomy): domain Bacteria; kingdom Bacillati; phylum Cyanobacteriota; class Cyanophyceae; order Synechococcales; family Synechococcaceae; genus Synechococcus; species Synechococcus sp. CBW1108. The sequence continues at coordinate 1,645,293 of NZ_CP060395.1, read as the reverse complement.
GAAACGGCTGACGCCGGATGATGACTCAGGCCTGGGGATCGAGGCGGAGTACCAGGAGGCGATGCGTCTGCAAGAGCAAATGGGGAAGAAACTATGACCGTTATGTCTACAAAGCATGGCCATGCCAAGAATGAAGGCATAAACCCCGGGTCACTCCCGATCGTTGAGACATTCCATTCTCTGCAGGGGGAGGGAGCTCATGCAGGTCGAAGTGCTTTCTTCATCCGACTTGGGGGATGCACAGTCGGGTGCACTTGGTGTGATACCAAGCACTCATGGCCGAAAGACCTACACCCCCATCAAACTCTTATTGAGACAGCAAGAGAAGCACACCACGCACAAGCGAATGGAGCCGCGTTTATTGTGATCACCGGCGGAGAACCATTGCACCACGACCTGGCTCCGCTAGCAAGCGAGCTTCGGAGTGCCACTTCACTCCCGATCCATCTCGAAACAAGTGGCGTTGACCCAATTTCTGGATCACCTGATTGGATCACGCTTTCCCCGAAGCGCCATGCGCCCCCGCGGCAGGAACTGCTTGATGCGTGTCACGAGCTAAAGGTCATTGTGCATGAACCCGCAGACTTGGAGTTTGCGCTCCTGATGGCTGAATCCACGATTCACTCAAGGTGTGATGGCGATGCCAAGTTGTTCCTCCAGCCTGGATGGGAAAGCTCTGAAGGTTTGCGGCTCTCGATCGACTTCGTTAAAAGCCACCCTGCCTGGCGCCTGAGCCTGCAAGCCCATAAATGGCTGGGCATCTTGTGAACGCATAGACACAGAACGTTCACTTTGAACTTTTGCGGGCAACCAAGCACCAAAAGGCCTGGAATTGTGTGCAATCGAGCGGGTCGCCACGCGATGATGGGGCGTGGTCACAGGCAAGCGCGGAAGAATGCTTGACAAGCCCAAAGCCATTGCCCTGTTCTCCGGTGGGCTTGACTCCGCAACTGCGGCTGCACTGGCCTGCGAGGAAGGGCTGAGTGTGATCGGGCTCTCCTTCGACTACGGGCAGCGACATCGGCGTGAGCTCAAAGCCGCTGCCGAGTTGGCCAACGCGCTTGAGCTCGTTGAACATGTCACCATCTCGGTGGACCTCTCCGCATGGGGTGGCTCCTCCCTGACCGATTTGAAGCAGTCACTGCCTGCTGAAGGGGTACTCGGCGGAGGTATCCCCAGTACCTACGTCCCTGGCCGCAATACGGTGTTCATTGCGCTTGCTCTCAGCCTTGCTGAGGCCCGAGGTGCTGAGCGGATCATCCTGGGCTTCAACGCAGTCGACTATTCGGGGTATCCGGACTGTCGTCCGGACTACTTGAAGGCATACCAGGAGCTTGCCCAACTGGCGAGCAAGGCAGGGAGGGAAGGAAGAGCTCCCCTGCTATGGGCTCCATTGGTGCAATGGAACAAGGCCCGAATCGTGCAAGAGGCATTGCGGCTTGGGGTGCCGACCGAACGCACCTGGAGCTGCTATGCGGGTGGCGACCATCCATGTGGTGTCTGCGACAGCTGCCGTATCCGCGATGAGGCCCTACGGGAAGCTGGTCGCCCCGATCTGACCAGCAGCGGAACCTGACCTAACTTCTGTATCTGAGAGAAGGGTGTATTCCGAACTGTCAGCGAGACAATGATTATCTGAGACGTCGTCGTACATAGGCACGGATTTGTTTTGCGTAGCGGCGTTGAACTCCAAGATCCACCATCGCTTCGACATCGAGAGCAGCGACGTCAGCGAAGGTGAGGATGCCAGCTTCTTCAAGCCTCTTGATGGTGCCAGGCCCCACTGATTGGGAAGTGCTTGAGCTGAGCATGCCTCGCACGCCACGCATCAGAGGCCCGAGTGCAGAGCAATACTTAATCCGTTCCATCAAATCGAAGGTTTGATGGCGAATGATTCGCAGCTGTTTCTTCACTCGCTGAATACGCTCGCGGTCGGCTTCGCAATGCTCAACGAGGTGATGGTAGAAGGTTCGGAGCTCAAAAATCTGCGCCTGACCCGCAAGAAGCCATAACGCTGTGTCTCTCCAAGACTCCTGCATGCCCTCAAGCCCCGCAATCCCCCATCTTCGCTCTAGATCAATAACTGGGACACCGCGAGACCTTTCGTCCAACAGAATCGCACCAAGCATCGCGAGGTATGCGTTCTTATGGTGTGAAGAAGCCAAGTTTTCTCGGTGGTTCGAACAGAGGCCGAGGGATCCAAAGAGCTCATCAGGTCTTGATGAGCCTTCAGCTCCACAAATCCACTCACGGAACAAGAGTGACTTATCAAGGTGGATCCGGCTCTCATGCCATCCGTCAATCTGCTCGGCCAGCTTGGAACTGAAGCGGCGCAGGCAAGGTGTTCTGTCACTGAGCAAAGTCATCACCAGCAGATGATCGAGGGCTGACCACTGGGACAGCATTCGATCAGTTGGATCCAACCACATCAAGTCGCGTACAAGCTGGCCCAGGCCTGCAACGTATCCCAGGGGTAGCACTGAGCGAACGCCACGAAGACCGAGCACTGTCAGGTGGTGATTCTGGTCCTCACCGCAGTACGCCAGGACACGAGCAGGATCTTCTAACCAGCGAAGGGCAGGCTCTATTCGACGGGTGAGGGCAGGTCCTGCCAAGGAGTTGCCAAGGATGATGTTGAGATCAGCCAAACTGAGACCCTTCTCTCCACATCGGCTCAGGCAAGAGGCAATAGCTTGTGCTGCTACACCAGAGTCGTCCTCGTGACCTGGCACAGAGCGCTTGGTGAAAACAGGGTCAAAGGCAGACCGTAAGCGTGGAAGATCTTGTGTTCGCAGAGCGTTCGCAAGCTCCAGGCCTGTCCAGGTATCACTGGCACGAAGCAGCACTACCGCATGCCCAGCACGATCACCGCGGCCAGCACGCCCAACCATCTGAAGGACTTCGTCCGCGCCAAGGGCGCCATGACCAAAGAATGTGGTGTCTCGAACGTAGACGTGGGTTGCGGGGAGATTCACGCCCATCGCTAACGCAGACGTTGTCACAACGCAGCGGAGTCGGCCATCTGAAAAACGATGGCGTACCTCCCGACGTTGCTCTGCCGTCATCCCAGAGTGATATGCACCGGCAGGAATACCGAGGGATTTCTGCAAAAACACAGCCAAGGCGTTCGCTGATGCTCGCTTAAAGACGAAAATGAGCACAGAAGCACAGGGATCGCTTAGCGTCTTAGAAATCGACTGTGCCAGAACCGTATCTACATCGTCAGCCTCGTCCAGGCTCCACACTTCAGTGCTGAGCGGAGGTGTTCGACAATGTTCTTGAACAAGATCACATGGCGAGAGCCACTCACTTAAGCGTTCAGGTTGGCCAGCTGTAGCCGTCAACAGAACGAGACGGGGTGGTAACGTCGAGCTCAGAAGAGTCGCAATTAATAACTCAAGCGTTGGGCCACGCCGAGGGGACCCGATTAGGTGCGCCTCGTCGACAACGACACAGCCAATGGAGTCCACCCAAGGATGGTTGGCTGGATTACGAAGAATGGCCTCGAACCGTTCAGGAGTGGCGATGACCAATTCGCCACGATCAGGGGCGGTATCTTGGAAGGTGGAGTTTTCAAGCCTGTAATCCCCTGTTGTCAGACATAGGTTGACTTTCCCAAGGGAAGTGCTCAATGGGACAAGAAGCTCAGCGAGTTCATCGGCTTTCTCTTGGGCAAGAGAGCGCAGAGGCTCGAGGAGTACGGCACGCTTGCCCGCCAGGAGTGCCTCAAACAACGCGAGATTACCGATCAATGACTTCCCACTGTTCGTCGGAGCACAGACGACCATGTGACGCCGGCTATCCAGCATCCGGTACTCAAGAAGGGCTTTGGCCTGAACAGGGCGAAGCGGATTCCCCTTCGTACAAACATCAATCACTGATTTCCATTTGCATGAGACTCGTAACCTCTTCGCGGAGGCCAAAGTCGCCGCTGGAGCTTCGCCTGTGGTTCCAGCACTGAAACGCTTCATCGGTCTTCAAGGAGCCGGCGGAAGGCGGGATAGAGCAAACGAAACTCCTCTGCTGAGAGTTCCTTCAGATGGTTGGCCACCCACTGGCGCTGCTCTGCTTCGGCGACTGGATCAACAGAAAGAAAAATGGGATCCTTAGTTAGATCCGTACCAGGGGGGAGCCCGAAGTAATTGCTTAGCGAGGCAAGCGTGAGATTGTTCGGCGCAAAAGACCCGTTGAGCCAACGGGACACAGTGGTGGGATCAATACTGAGAGCTTCGGCCAGCAGCTTCTTGCCACCTCGCTCCAGGCTGTCGAACAGAAACGTCAGATTTTCACGAAGGATGTCGCAGCGTTCCGTGACCAAATCCCGGTAGCGGAGCTCCTGTTCGTCAGCGTTCATCCTGAACAGGCCTGAGAGTTCGCTGACTTCCTCGTACCCAAGTCGGCTGTCGTCAAGTTGACCCCGCACGAGCTGCTTGATTCGAGTGGCCGACCAACTGAGCCGGGCCTCCAGCCAGGTGCCCCACTGATCTCGTGGAATCTCCTGCTTCCACAGCAGGAAGCGGGTGTTCCGGGAGAGCAAACCGCTCTCGGCGCGTTCCACGCCATGTTTATTGGCACTTCCTTGGCGTCCAGCCGGCTCACGCATACTAGGCTAGTGGTCAGTCGGATTGAGAGGCGTTCGATGCGAAGGACTGCGATGATCTCGGAACCAGCGGCCCGCCTGAATCCGGCCCAGCAGGAAGTCGTAGACAGGGATCTGCTCGGCAGCGGATTCAGCTGCGTGCTTCAGCTTCCTACTGGGACCGGCAAAACCTGGCTCGCCGAGAGGGCGATCGCCGAAACCATCGAGCGGGGTGGACGTGCCATCTACCTCACCCCCCTTCGAGCCTTGGCCAATGAGCTTGTCGAACGATGGAAGCGGAGCTTCTCCGGGCATGAGATCGGTGTGTTTACAGGGGAGTACGGAGGGAGGCAGCGGTATCCGGTCCCCTTTGAGCGCGCCAGCGTGCTGATCATGACCCCGGAACGGCTGGACGCTTGCACGCGCCACTGGAGGAGTCATTGGGCCTGGATCCCCGCAGTTGACCTGATCGTGGCCGATGAGTTCCACCTGCTCGGGGATCCGAGCCGTGGTGCACGGCTTGAGGGCGCGCTGTCTCGTATCCGTCGATTGAACCCCCATGCGCGCATCGTGGGTCTGTCTGCCACCTTGGGCAATGCTGATGAGCTGGCTGACTGGCTTGGGGGAGTCAGCTATCGGAATGACTGGCGACCATTGCCCCTGGAATGGAAGGTTGTCAGCTTTCAGAAGGCCACCGACAAGCCGGGGCTCCTCGAGGAGCAGGTACGTCAATGCGTAGCGGCTGGTGGACAGAGCCTTGTGTTCGTGCAGAGCCGCCGGCGAGCTGAACAGCTTTCGGAACACCTGCGTCAAGGGGGGCTGAATGCAAGACACCACCATGCTGGTCTGCAAACCGACGTGAGGCATGAGGTCGAGGGACGCTTCCGGGCAAAATGCCTGCAGGTGCTCGTCGCTACAAGCACTCTGGAAATGGGTCTCAACCTTCCAGCAAGGCAGGTTGTGCTGTACGACCTCCAGGGGTTTGACGGACACGACTTTGTCCCGTTGGACGTGAACACTGTTTGGCAGCGTGCAGGTCGGGCGGGTCGTCGAGGATTCGACGAGCAAGGGGAGGTGGTGCTCCTTGCTCCGAGCTGGGGCCAGAAAACAGGCCGCTACCTGGCTGGAATGTTTGAGCGGATCATGTCAGGGCTGCGACATGAGGCTGCCGTCGCTGAGCAGATTCTCTCCGAAGTGGCCAGTGGGATGGCACGGACCCGCATCCAGCTAGATCGGGTCTTCACTGGGAGCCTGGCTCATCATCAAAGGGCTCTTCCAAAGATCAGCCTTGTGATTGACAAGATGCTGAACTCGCAGATGCTCATCGAGACCCCAAACGAGGGGGGAGACAAGCTCACGCTGCGGGCAACACGGCTCGGACGCATTGCCGTTCGCCAGATGCTGAGCCCAGACACCGCGCTGCGGCTATCGGAAGCCTTGTTGGGAGAAGATCGGGATCAGTTGACTCTGTTTGATCTCCTTCTGCTCTGTACAGACACACCTGACTGCGAGCCGTTGATCCCGGCCGGTTTCGAAGACCTCGAGATGTTGGCAAGCGCACTATCTGCAGAACCTTCAGCGCTTCTTTCGAGAGACAAAGCAGGTACGACGGCCCATCTCCGATGCAAGGGGCGTCGTTTGCTGTCATGCGTGAAGACGGCACTCGTGGCCCGGGCATGGACACGAAGCGGAGATGCTGAGTCAGTCGCCAAGGAGTATGGCTGCTACACCTTCGAGATTCGACGCCTGACCGAAAACCTGGAACGCATTCTGACGGCAGGCACTGCGGTTATCACTCCACCGAAGGATGGCGAAGACGAGGAGAAGCAGCGCATCCCGCTTGAGGAGGAAGCAACGCTGCAGGAGCGTGTGCGCGCCTTGACAAGCATGGTGGCTCACGGTATCGATGAGGAAGCCGTCACGCTCACCTTTCTGCCCGGGGTTGGTGGCACACTGGCACGGAGGCTCCACGAGGTGGGCATCAGCAGTATTGATGACCTCTGCATCGCCGAGCCCGAGGAAGTGGCGATGGTCCGTGGGGTATCCCTCGAGCGAGCCAAGAAATGGATTGAAGCGGCAACTGAAATGATCAAGACACGTTCGGCCTTCGCATTCCGTGAAATGAGGTCAGGAGAATACGTAGAGTCGTCATGTGCTGACTGGCCTTCAATCGTTGATCCCTATCGGTTCCGCAGATCGCTTGAGCTCAAGGTCACACTTCGGCGTAGGTATCAGTACGAGGTGAGTGGAGGTCTTGAACCACACCGGATCGTCGCTCATCCCGAAAGACCAATTCAATGCGACTGTGCCGACTTCGCCAAAGGGAACCACTGCAAGCACCTGCTTGCGGTGCGGCTCCACAGAAAGGAACCTGATCTCTTGGAGCTCCGCGAGCTGCTCCAAAGCACTCCGGGCACCACAAAGGGACTTGATGTTTTCCAACTTTGGTTTGAGGGGCGCTGAACATGGGAACCGAATCCTCAGCACCTGCCCAGATCCAAACAGCTCACGGTTGCGTTCCGTTTCCGGCCTACGTACCAGTGACCACATTCGGGGACAAGTACCCGCTCGATGACTTGGTTCGGCCCTATCTTCGTCGTCTGGCACCGGCAGTGATGGTAAGCCTTCACTACGCGAGACAGATGAAGGAGCGGCCTAATCTGCCCCTAATGATCGACTCGGGTGGGTTTGCGTCTCTTTTCAAAGACGCCAAAGTGCGGATGCGAGGAGGACTGGGCATCCTCGAGCGGGTGTTTGAGGAGGGCACGGAGACACTCCATCCCAAGGAGGTGCTTGAGTTCCAAGAGGCTCACGCGGATATCGCCTTCACTCTTGACTTTCCGATCCCCCCCTCTATGGCCAATCGGGAAGCCAAGCGAAGGCTTGCTCTAACCATCGCCAATGCACTCTGGGCTCTCGAGAACCGTCGTCGACGTGATCTCGTGCTTTACGCCTGCGTGCAGGGATGGGATGTTGACAGTTACCGGACCTGCGCTAAAGCGCTTGCCCCACATGAGTTCGACGGATACGCGATCGGAGGCCTGGTTCCTCGCATGCTTGATCGGGAGCACCTGTTCGCCATCGTGGATGCGGTGCGAGAGGCTATAGAAGACCGTCCACTACACGTGTTCGGCATCGGACAACCGGACATTGTCGAACAGCTTTATAAACGGGGGGTGCAGTCCGTCGATTCCAGCTCCTACGTCAAGCTTGCTGCTGATGGAAAGCTCTGGGGAGCCAAGAATTCGGCCCTCGTCGAGCCTTCTCCCTTGGAGCGGCTGCACCTGGCCCTGTGCAATCTGGCCACGGCAAGTCGCACAAGCATGCCACTTTCTAGTTCAAGCATGTACTTTCATACTGGACTGGTAGGAGCGTAAAGTGCAATCGATTACGTATCCTTTACGCCTGGTAGTCGAGGTTCAGTGCCACCATGCTTGGAGGAGTATTGGGACTGATAATTGGGGCAATACGTTCGGGAGTCACACACCACACACGTGCTCTCCTCGTTTGAGTTCCTTGTCCAAGATTGGATCACGCTGCCTCCATTGGCTTCTCTCCCTCGGCAAGTCTCGATCTCCTGAACCACTCCGTCAAAGGCTTCAAGTGCTACTTTGATTGATTGTGGCGAAATCGGCACGACGCGAAGTGCCCGTAAGAGACGATAGCCGAAGGAAAGTTTAGGTAGGCTTTTATCGCGGGTCTTCCAATTCCTCATGGCAAACTCATCCGCTGAACCTGGCGGAGGTGGCACGTCAGTAGTACCGCTGGCGATTTCGGCCTTGAGACGCTCCAGGTCACCTCTAGTAGGCGAAAGTTCATTGATATAGAGCAAGACGCCTCCAGCAACATGAAGGGCATCTGGCTGGACACGACGGAGCTCACCATACGTCTGGATCTGCCACTGATACTGCGTCCATAAGGAGCCAGAACCAGCTGAGCTCACAGGCGGACGTCGCATACCCTTGTAATCAACAATGATTTCAAACTGGTCAGGAAGCCCCTCCCCAAGAGCTTGATTTAGGTAGCTAACGATCGGATTCCCCGCCAATGCGGGATCATCAATCTCAATATGAGTGACCACATCGACAACACCAACCACCTCGTAGCGGTCAGCCGTTCTGAATTGGAATTGAGGGTCTATCTCGGGAAGAAGTCTGGCCCCAGTCAGGCGCACCTCTGCTCTATGGATGAGAGGGAATAGGTGGGGCCCGAGCTCCTGAATTGCAGATTCTCCGCGGCGTGAGCCAAGCCGCTCAACCTCACCATTCCAGGCATACAGCCCTCTTGCTTCTAGTCGCTTCTTGATCAGTGCCTGAATGTCTTGAAGTTCATCTTGAGACCACGGAGGTAGGGATGGAGATCCATTATCAATAGATTCCTTGAACCGGCGAAAGGCTTCCTCAAGCACCCCATGGATATACTCACCAAACCACTGCTGTACTGGGCGGGATGGAGGCAGTTTACCCAGTCTGCTGTAACGGTACTGAAGGCCACAGCGAAGGTAGCCCAGCAGATCCCCTGTGAGGCTGTAAGACGGTAGTGAATAGACCTTGGGACGGATGGATAGGGGCATGGCAGGTTAAATCAGCTGGTATGGAAGATTCCTTGCCCATCGGCAGACTCCGTCTCTATCCCAACCTGTCGCAACATTCGGAACACGGCCTCCAGGTTGAGTGGGTGTCACCCCCACAAGCAGGAGAACATCCTGGGGTCGAGAGAAGGCGACGAAGAACTGGCGATAGAGGTCATCAAATGCTCGATTAACCTCTGACCGTGTTGGTACGCCAAGGGCGGAGTTCTGGCGAAGCAGATTCTCCATCCTGTGAGCTGGTGAGCCTGCGTCTGGGTGACGCTTGAATTTTGGAGATCGCAAGTCTTTGAAATCAGAGCCAACGTCAACGATGGTTAACGGAAACTCAAGACCTTTTGACTGGTGAATTGAGAGAACAGAAAGGCGATTTCTAGGAAATGACTCCATCAGGTCTTCATTGACACCCACAACCCCATCGGCAATGGGAGAGAGAAAGTCTCGTAGCAGTTCCTTAATAGATGCATCTGAAAGATCTACATTTGAGGGGTCAGCAACAACCCGACCATCAAACTTGCCAACTTGTGCACAGGCACCAAGTTGACGGGTGAAAACCTCGAGGTAGACCTGGCCCTCAGGGTCATCATGAAGTTCAGGAAAGTAGTGAACGAGTCCGTAAACTAGTTCAATTACTGAAGTACTACCAGGCCATCGATAGCCATTCCTTGCAGGGTCTCGATTCGCCCACCCTTGCGCATAGGCCAAAAGACCCATAGGTGCTGAGGGATCCTGGGTGTAATTTATAGCTCGTTGTCTCCAAACGGTAAAAACCTGCTGGGCATTTAGGGAGATTCCATTCGTCTGGCCTTGGACCACCCCACCAGGATCAAGAGCTTCTAAGAGCAGGCCTCCAAAGCGCTCAACGACTTCGACTGTTGCGATCTCTTCTCCACGCGGATTAAAAACATCGATTGGAGGATTCAGCGAAGCTAGCTCTTGGCGGAGAAGCAAGGGAAGCCGTGGCCTGTCGGATGCGGAGTACTCAGCAGGGCTGCTACAGAGCAATGCACAATCTCCAACATTACCCCCAGTAGGGTCAGATTTGACGCGGCCGCCAGGGACTGCGCTGCCAGTGCCACGAAACACGTCATGGATGAAGGCAGCAAGATCTGTAGCCAGGAGGTCAAGTGTGTCGCGAAACATGCCAAGCACAGGGATCCCGTCTGGAGCCTTGGGGCCATGTGCCAAGGGTGGCTTCCCAGAAACACGCACGGCCTGGTAGCCCGCATCCAGGGTTGCGTATCCATTAACGAAAGAGATAATACTTTTACTCGATCTATAGTTGTTGGCAAGAAAGACCTGCTCTGGCTCTTCTTCAAACCGTTGATTGTAGCGAGTGGGGAAGTCTCTGAAGAGGTCAACAGTTGCTCCACGAAATCGATAGAGGCTCTGGTCATCATCTCCAACAACAGTGAGAGCCCCGCCACAGGCATTGGCTAGCTCAAAGTAAAGTTCTTCCTGAAGGAGATTGGTGTCCTGGTACTCATCGACCAGCACAACTTGCAGCTGATCCGTGAACTCGGTGAGTTGGCCAGCCTTCAACCGCTGGAGTACTTCATTCTCCAGCAGGGAGAAGTCAACCAAGCCCGCTGATGACAACGCTGACTCATAGGCACTATGTGCTTCCTCCAGCTTTGTTCTGGCTAGCTGCTCGACGGCTGGGCCTAGGGTTGAGAAGCTGTGCCAATCAACTTGATCCTGGAATCTCCTCTCCCAAATCTGTTTGACGATTGCCGACTTAGTGCCGGCGTGGAAATTGTACCTACTGCCCGTCTCTGAGTGGAGATCAAGTAGGAATGCGTCTAGATCATTGTTCTGATACCGGCCATCACCAAACATTCCTTCCCGTAGCATGAGGGTCTTGCTGACGAAGTCATCGACAAGTACTGGTGGTTGTGTACCTGGTGCTCGAAACTCACGCAGGAGTTGCTCGCAAAGGCTATCGACTGTTCCAGTTCGAATCTGATTGATATCGATAGAGCCCAGAAATGCAGCTTGATCTAGTGAGAGAGTTTTATCTTCCCTTAACGCATCGATGATCCTAAACCCCCAACCCAGGATTCTAGAGCGTAACTCTTCGGCTGCTTTCTTCGTAAAGGTCGTTGCAAGAATACCGCGAGGTGGAATTCCATCGACAAGCGCCAACTTAAGAATTCGAAGTGTGATACTTGCTGTTTTGCCTGTTCCTGGACCCGCAACGATGAAAAGACCAGTATTTGCGGAGCTATTAACAGCTTGAAACTGTTGTGAGTCCGGTGGAGGGCGGAAGCTCGAGACAGCTCGAATGAGATCAGCAAGAGTAATCATGGTCAGACGATTGCCTTAATAAGGATTGCCACTTCGTCTGGATAGTAGATCTCGTCCCAACCAGAAGCTGCAAGTGCTTGCAAGTCGGCCTCACACCATGTTCCGTCAACAACTAAGATAAACTTATCTATTCCTTCCTTTTTTGTGCACCTGCTTTCTACGGGGTTCCAGGAATAACGAATTGCTGATATGCGACCGCATAGTTCCTTTCGCTTGTCATTGGTATGAGAGTCATGTGCAGACTGCCAGTTGACCAATGTATTCTTAGTTCGTAGCAAGGTTGTCGAACCTGAGCGTTGATTGCTGATGCGGCCATCGCATCTTGCACGTTCTGCAAAAATACCTGGACATGTTTCTAATTGGTGGGATAGACCTGCCTCTTCAAGAGCTTCAATAATAAGCGAGCCAACTGGATCGAATCCGCGATGAGTAAGCAGGCCCACCTCAAGTTCTTTATTGATATATTGTTCTCTGATCTCATCGATAGGTCCCCTGAGTTCGGCTGGATCACCAGATGCAAGGGCACCTGCAAGAATGGATGCGCAATGTTCAATTGCAGCAGGTGGGGCACTAAAATTAGGACTCCGGTTAAAATACTGGTTCATGAAGCAACTGCACCATGTGCCGACATCCATATTGCCTATCATTCTTCCTTTGGGATCCGGTGACTTCGCGAACGTGGAGTAGCCGAAGTCTTGCGCTCGTTTTGAACGAGCCTTTACAACTGCTGCAATAAAGTCATACATCCAGACAGTGGATGGGGACGGAATTCCGTCTTGGATCGAGAGTGCGTCAGATGGATCTTTATGAAGCTGTTGCAAAGCAGCTTTCATCCCTTCTGGAGTAATGAGCTTTGATCGGTTTGCCTGTGTATATCTCAAGAACTCAGGAAGTAGTGCTACAGATCTTAGCTTTATGAGCTGACGTTGGAATCCTTGAGTCCCAAACTTTTCAACAAGCCTAGCGACATCAATCGCATTTAGATTGGACCTTGATAACCAGACCAGGTCTTTGTCAGCTAATCGCGAACCTACAATCGAGCGAGTAGCGATATCTTCCTTACGCGCCAGTCGAAGTTGTTGCGCAATGAGTGTTGCCGTTTTCGACATTGGCTTTGAATGGTCCGGTATTTCTCCAAGAAGAGCTGCTTTGAGCATGCCACGTCTAACTAATGAATCATGCGCCATTGGCATCCGGCCCGCAACGTGACTCTTATGGAGCTCCCATGCTCCTTGGAGGTCGTCATTTTGGCCAATTAGCAGGTCTGCTATATGTTCAGACAGTCGAAGGATCGCATTCAGAATATCAGAATAGTCGCGATCTGATATTATATTCTTGATTGCATCAACCTTGTCGTCCTTGTCCTTTGGTAGTTTATTGTGGAACTGCGAGACAAAACTTAGAAGTGCTGATCCATAGGCGTGATCACCAACTACAAGTTGGCCATCAAATGCACAGGCCTGTATCTGCTTGAGATCTTCCTTGATGACTGAGTCAAAAGCAATTGAGTAGACGAGAGGGGACTTTAGAAGCCTTGTCTTAGCCTCGACGAGCTCTCCAAGATTCCTCCAGAACTTCTTCTCAGAATCTTTGGCAGAGCCACTATGCGTTACCAGTATTACTGCATCTGGTGAATTAGCCTCTTGGCCAATAGTAAAGTCTGGCTCAATGGTCATTGAAGCAGGCTTTGCATTCCAGAAGATATTGCGTGAATCCTTAGTCTGTGTGGCAAGTTTGTCAAGCGCGATCCTGACAATAGCTTCGTAGGTTAGTCCTTTACGTTCACCAGCCATGTCTACTTCTCGTCCCCTCATAACTTGCAACTTGTACAGGCAAAGCTACATCTCTTAGACTGGTAGACATCACCAATTGTCCGCGGCTAAGGACTTGTAGCTCCTGGGCAAAGCCGCCGATATCTGTAGAGGCAACTCGCACAGCCTCACGTCGTTCATCTGCATTACCTAGTGCCATTGTAAGCTGCGTATTTACCTGCGTCAAAATCCCCCGATCGATCTCCGAAACCTGTTGGCTAACTAACCCCAGGCCAATGCCAAACTTTCGACCTTGACGGCTGATGTCGCGGAAGACGCTTCCGAACTTCATTCGTACAGGGTTTAGAACACTCGGCGCTTCTTCAACAAGAATATGAACGACTGGCAGTTCATCGGGTGAGCGAACCCTTGTACCATCAAGGTACGGAACGTCATCATTTTCAATGCGCTCCCATAGAGAGTCAGCGAGGGTCCGCTGTCCGATGCGTCCGTTTTCGTCATCTACTCCGAGGACTCCAAACAGCTCGTGCCGCAGGCGCTCTGGGGTATCGGCCAGACGGAGTGCTCTTCGCATAGCAAACAGTGTACGGGCGACAATCGTGTTTAGCAAAAACTGCTCGAGTTCGCCTAGGAGAGTCGTGTCCACGATCAGCAGTCGCCCTCGCTCGAGTGAGGACAGGATGTCAGGCAACTTGGACTGATAAGCCAGACCTGCGTCTGGATCAAACCTGCTCACCAAGCGGGTCGCGCCATGGGCGAGGAAACCCATGCGCCGTTCCACCGCTGCAATGCTTCCCGGAAGGAACTGTGCTCCCCCCTCGTCACCATTCGGGTCATCCACGTCCCCTGCAAAGAGCCGTCCGATCCACCGTTCCCCATGCTCACCAAACAACTGTCTTGCGAACGCCACCTGCTGTTCGGAGAAGTCCATGATGCTCACGACATCATCGGGCGTGATATCAGCTCTCGACAGGGTTACCCGGGCCTCCAGCGGACCATCAAGGACATCGCGAGAGGTCAGGTAGTAGAAAGGGGCTGCTAGCTCTTCTGTTTCGCCCTCAGAAAGAGCAGTGACTAGTCCTCTGATGCCATCCGCCCCTCCCGAATTGGAGTGCCATGTCCGAAATTCATCGTGTGGGTCAATCGCAAAGATGGATGCTCGTCTTTCGATCAGTTGCCCCCGGTTAACCTCCAAGTTGTGGCGAAGCACTTCGTGGAGCAGGGTCATGATCAAGTTGCTCTTACCACAGCCTGTCCTGCCAAACACAGCCAGGTGATGTGCCAATGCAGCGATCGGTAGATAAACCGGTACTGATGTCAGAGCGTCCTCTCCAGCCAGCAGATTCCCGATATGGAGGCCAGCTGAGCCCAGTTGAGACCTGAGGAGTTCACCCACGACGTGGCCACATGCATCACGGCTTGGATCAACTCGGAACACATCCGTAAGATGCTGTGGCAAGCGTCTAGGCCGGTAGAACAGCCAGACGTCTTGATCCTGATCGTGCTGCGCATAGCCCAGAATCAAACCTCGTAACTCCACCAGCTGCTCTTCAGCAAGGTTTTCAGAAAAATAGGAGTCAGGCATCGTCAACTTGTTGCGCGCGACGTCGCCGATGTCGATCGTTCGATTCAGGACATTGGCATACTCGGTTGCCCGGAACACATAGAAGCGATCTGGTCCTCGTCGACACGGCAATAGGAACAGGTCTCCAATCGCTACATCAGAGTTCTGAGCGATGACGGTGAGCTGCGTTGTGCTGCTTTCAGCTAACACGCCAAACCGTTGGCCTAGAATCTCTACAAGTTGCTCGAGTGATGCCATCCTGCCTCCTATCGATGCCCGGTCATTTGAGAAGGGTCACGAAAGGCATCTCGAGATATGCCTGCTTGAACGGCAGACTCAACAAGTTGTTGACGCAACACTGTACGTTCGTGTTCTGTGAGAGAAGCACGATCATGAGCTGCCTTGATGGGATAAGGATACCCATAGGAACGCTGATCGTGGCTCACGTAGTCGAGTGAAGCAAACAGCTTTTGCTCATTCTTCTCGACGTCGCCTGTGGCAATTGCGGATTGCCAGTACTGCTGATCAAGGTCGAGCCGCATGACCGGGCTTTTGCGGTGCAAGCGAACCAAGTAGCTCACCGCTCCCGTCGGAGGAACCTGCGGACCATCATCTGGGAACAGACTCCAGTCGTCGAGCTGTTTCGTGGGTACTCTTACGAACCAGTGTTCCGGTTCATTGATTCCTAGAGCGGCCTTAGCTGCATCCTCAATCCTGATTCCAGTGGGTAAGCCACTCGACTTCGAGAGAGAAGCGAAGACCACTCCCCGCTCCCGTGCTCGAACGCAGCAATAGCGGCGCAGATGCTCAAAGAACAGGCTCTGCTTCGAGCGGCCCGCAAGCGGGAGCGACATCGTGCCATCGGTAAGAACTAGCGTCCCCTTGGGCGCCGATTCGATCAATTTAAGAGCTACGGCCAGTTCTGCCGTGGTTCGTAATTGTATGCCCAGATTTCCAGCGTCATAGGCTGGAGGGATGATCAGTGAGTTAATCCTGCGCTTCTCCACACTTGAAGAGCCAAGATCAGCATAGTCAGAATGCTGAAGTACATCGTCCACCGATGTCCCTACCAGTTGCTCAAATGAAGCCAACAGCGCACTCTGGCGCTGCTGGTGGCTAGATGTCAGCCAGGTGAATTCCACCAACGGACTTGCCTCCTGCTCGAGTTCCTTAAGGCCACTCACGGGGTCCGACCGGTAAAGAGCTCCTGCCGCCACGCTCACGTACACGAAGGAGTCGGCATAGGAAATCGCAGGAAAGTCGCCCGTACCATCAACACCACCGCAGTATCCCGTCCAACGTGTTGTATGACTAAAGGGGCGAATCGCTGAGGCAAGGCGTTTTTGAATATCGACATTGCTTTGATGCGAATCCCAATCAGCCATGGATTGGGCAACGGAAGCAAGTTGACGTTGTACCGTCTTACGGAGGTGCACATCAAACCTCATCCGATATCTCCCCCGGCTCGCCAAACAGGTTCAGCTGGTCCGGTTTGCGTTTGAAGCTCACAGCCTCACCAGCCAATACTTTCTGAAGCAAACGGTAAAATACATAAGTATTATGAAATCCTCTGCGCCGATTACGGTTGTTACCCCTAAAGATCACTACCTCAATGCCATCGCGTTTGCAGATCTCGCAAGGGCATCTCTTCCAGGGGGCGGCTTCTAGTGTTTCTCGTATTAGAGTTCTTGTTGGATCTCGGTCTGGTGTAATTAGGCGGTCATACTCTTCTACAGCATCGAGGACCTCGTCGATGTTTTTTCTGCCAGCGTCGTACTCGCGTAGCGCATGGAGTGATATCCGTTCCAGCTTCTCGACCTCTGAGGAGCTTGCTCGACGCTCGGAGACCATTCGTTTGGCGCGAAAGCTCTTGTTAGCTTCGGGAATGCGAATGGCGGTGAAGAATTTACCTTCAATGCTGAGATAGTTCTGGCCTGTACCCATCCATGCCCTTCGGAGCAATGAGGCGCTATCAACCGAGCTGACCCCAAGATCAGAGAAAGTCTTCATTGAATCTATTCTTGCCAGACCAAAGAGATGGATCTTGACATTGGATGGAACCACCTCATGAACTGCCGTCAACAGTTCAAGAATATCCCTGGTTGAAGTTCTAACGAGGCCACCCAGTCCGATGTACTGGTACCCCATGGCCACATAGTCCTTAGCCGCTGCTGCGTAGCTTTTGGGATCCCAACCTTGGACGGCGCCGATTGGTGTCCACGGAAGCTTTGCTTTTCTGTGTTCCTTAAGGAACTCCTCCGCGTTAGCGATAGTAAGCCCATATCTCTCCTGCTTTACGGACTCTGTTGCAGATACAATGAGATGATCAATAGATACACCCATGTCAAAATCTAGGCGGGTGTAGTAGTCTAAAATTTCTTCTGTGCTGTACGGTGGAACGGCTTCTTGTATATAGCCAAACGCCCCACAGTCTCCCATGATTGGAAACTCGCGTGGCACACGGAGATAACGATGTACACCAAGCCGATTGATGCGCTCTTTCTTCCTCTTGCTTTTTTCCGCTACCACTTTGGAAATCAAGATTCCATCATAGTTTGGTTCTGGATACAGCTGATGTGCATAGACTTCGTTTGACCAATCTCCACCTCCACCTGAGTGAATGTCGTTGCCAAAGTCGAAATCACGGTCGACCAGGTCGTCCCATTCTGGGATGAAGTAGCTGAGCTTCTCCCTGTGAGGCTTTTGGAGCCAGGTGTCCGGTAGAGAAATAACTTGATCAACGTCCGGTTTTGGCGTTGCAGCCCTCCGCCCAGGGGTCCCTGGTGTCACTTTATTGTTGCGGTAGATCTCGTCCAGAAGCTCATCAGTATTCACCAGTTGTAAGGGGTCTAGTGTTGAGTCTGCGAGACCATGCAGGATTCGAGATGCCATTTCACCTTTTAACGCAACTAACCCGCATGAAAAGCGCTTAGCTTCTTCATTGGTAAGAATGACTACCTTCAAATTGGCGACTTTCGGTATCCTGCCCGCGGCATTCTTTCCGCATAACAACAGGGTCGGTCCTCCCACTCTCTCAATCTCATCCAGCCGGCAAGCCTTGAGGTACGAGTCGCCCAGGAGGACAAGACCTATGTCATAAGGTTGATCAAGACACCTCCGCAATGACGCAGCCACCTGCAGTTGGGATGCCCATGACTCCAGCTCCTTGGCCTTCATCCCTTGAAAGGTGGCCTCGTATGGAGCGATGTGCCTGTCTCCTGGTACTAGGCCATACCCTGCGGAGAGAATATGGAGATCAAGGCTTGGTCCTGTTCCATTGGGGGGATATGCCGACCGGAAGGCCTCCACTCCCCTCATCAGCCGAAGATGTTGCTGGCCGCTGTAGAGCCTTTCGGCGTCAACGAGATTCTCCGCGAGTTCAGCCTCCCGCATTCGCACATGTTCCGGTCCTGCTTGGAAGTCGTCCAGTGTTAGCTGACGGCTATGAGAAGCAGTCTTTTCACCAGTGCACGACGTGATAACAACTACTTTCATTGCTCAGCTCCTTCCAAGTCCGGCCCGAAGTAGATGCATCCACTCGTGCAAGTCTCAAAGGTCTCTACGCGACTCAATAGAGGTAGGTCTGTTTTCAACTTGCTCCAGATCCAGACCGCTAGGTTCTCACACGTAGGATTTTCGAGCCCCTTTATCTCATTCAGGTAATGGTGGTCTAGTTGCTCGTAGTATGGCTTGAAGGCTCTTTTTATTTCAGCAAAGTCCTGCACCCAACCAGATTCCAATCCCGTCGGCCCTTTCACATAGATGCGTACCTTGAAGGAATGGCCGTGAAGTCGCCTGCATTTGTGTCCTTCTGGGACGTTTGGCAGATAGTGAGCGGCCTCAAACGTGAAGTCCTTAAATATTTCCATGTTATTGCGAGTGTGGGTTTGATTTATGCCCAAACTGGTTGTTGCTCAATCCTGCCCAGCTTGACGGGTCTGGATTTCCAAGCAACTGCACCTGAGCGTTGTGGTCCCCGCTCCTTTGCTTTGTCCTCTCGCGGAGGTCTCTCACTAGGCCTACGAAGTTGAGGGCAGGCTAGCCATGTGTGCCACGGTGCGTCCCCTGGCACACTCCCTCCTGCGGGCCCGAAACCCAGAGCTGAGGGAGTGTTCGTTGGGTCCATGCTGCTTGTTGAACCGTTCCCGGCAGCTCAGGCCCCTTTCTCAGGCTTATCGTCCCCGAGGGCTTGTCACTGTGGGCTGCGGCCGAGCGGCTTGAGGTCAGCGCCATGTCGGTGATACGGGCCCAGAAGAAGGCCATCGCCGCCATGCGGCAGCAGCTCTCTGGCGGGGGCTGAGGCCCCTTCCCAGCTCAGCCGCTGGGCTGCCTGGCAAAGGCCCATAGAGGGCTAACCGCAGCTGAGCAGCAACTCCGCCCCGATCCTGGCCCTGGTGGGTGCGGAGATCTTTTCGTTGATGGCCTTTGTGGGCGTCTGTGAGGCCCGCGCCACCGACATCGCCCTGTGCGATAGCCGCTGGTCCCTGGCCCTTCCCGCCATCGCCCTGGCCGGGCAATCGGCCGCCACCTACTTCATGGACTCCGGCCGCCCCGGGGCCAGGGGCCCTGGTGGTGGCGGCCCCGATGGCGGCGTGCCGTCGCCTGTGGTGCGGCACCTGCCGCCGCGAAACCGGCTCGGTCAGTTCCGCTCCAACCACGACGAGGACAGGAAGGAGCCGTGGTCGTGGCCGTGTTGATCAGCCCTGAGGGGCGCGTCATCGCCCAGCGCCGCACCGTGGTTGGAGGAGAAGCATGACCAGCGAAATCAGACCTAGCGTGGTCGCGGAATCGGAGACAGCCATGGCCGATGTGGTCGCAAGTCAGGTGTCGGTGCGGGATCTCAAGACCCACCTCTCCGAGTGGCTGGCCCGTGCCCAGGCGGGCGAGGTGGTGGAAGTCACCTCCCATCGCAAGCCCATCGCCCGCATCACAGCTGTGAAGCCAGCGGACTCAGGGATCACCAGCCCGCTGCAGAAGGCGATTGATGCGGGCCTGATCAGCTGGAGCGGGCAGAAGCCCGTGTTCCCCCCGCCCATCAAGCTCAGAGGCAAAGGGAAGCTCATCAGCGAGATCGTGATTGAAGACCGGGGTTAAGCGCGTGCTTCTGTTCTGCGATACGAGTGCCCTGATCAAGCTTTTGATTGATGAGCCTGACTCAGCTCAGATCCACCAGGCCAGCGAACGTGCGGGCGTGATCGCAGCCTGCAGAATGACCTGGGCCGAGGCCATGGCTGCGATGGCACGTCGTCAGCGGGAAGATTCAACCAGTGCTGATGAAATCGACTTGGCACGTCAACGTCTAATCAAGCTTTGGCCGTCGTTCACCATTGTTGAAGTCAGCCAGCAATTAGTCGAAGCGGCTGGGCGTTTCGCAGATGGATTTGCGCTCAGGGGTTACGACAGTGTGCAGCTGGCGGCAGCCCATGAGTTACGACTCACCTTCGGTGAATCGGTCACCTTCGCCTGCTACGACCGGCGTCTGAATCAGGCCGCCCAGCTCCTTCAGCTGGAGGTGTTGGCATGACCAGCACACCCGCTGCCACCAGCGAGATGGACCAGCTCGACCAGCTCGGCGCCAAGGCCTTTGATGGCTTCCTGGTCCGCAAGTACTCCCGCCAATACCCGGTACCCACCTACGTGGTGGAGTTCCTGCTGGGCCGCTACTGCGCCAGCACCGATCCGGGCGAAATCGAAGAAGGGCTGCAGATCGTGGAAAAGCAGCTCCAGGGCCGAACGGTGCGCACCGGCGAGGAGGAGCTGTTCAAAGCCAGGGCCCGGGATCAGGGCAGCGTCAAGATCATCGACATTGTGCGAGCTCGACTCGACACCCGCAGCGACTCCTACATGGCGGAGGTGCCCAGCCTCGCCATCAAGGACGCCCAGATCGACGACGAGCTGGTGCGCGCCAACGAGCGCATGCTCACCGATGGCTTCTACGCCGAGGTGTCACTGGAATACGACCCGGTGATCGCCCAGGAGCGCAACGGCCGGCCCTTCCGCATTGCTGGGCTGCGGCCGATCCAGATGTCCAACCCCAACGTGCTGGGGATCCTGGCCAAGGGCCGCGCTTCATTCACCACAGAGGAGTGGCGTGACTTCCTGATTCGCTCCATCGGCCTCGAGCCAACAGCCCTCGATGAGCGGGCCAAGATGGTGGTGCTGTTGCGCATGGCTCCCTTCGTGGAGCGCAACTTCAACCTGGTGGAGCTGGGCCCGCGAGGTACGGGCAAAAGCCACCTGTTCCAGCAGATTTCCCCCTACTCCCACCTGATCTCTGGCGGCAAGGCCACCGTCGCCAAGATGTTCGTCAACAACAGCAATGGCCAGCGCGGCCTGGTCTGCCAATACGACGTGGTCTGCTTCGACGAGGTGGCCGGAGTGTCGTTCGACCAGAAAGACGGCGTCAATATCCTCAAGGGCTACATGGCCTCCGGTGAGTTCAGCCGCGGCAAGGAGAGCATTCGTGCTGAAGGCGGCATCGTGATGGTGGGCAACTTCGATGTTGATGTGGAGCAGCAGCAGCGGATCGGCCACCTGCTCAGCCCATTGCCGCGGGAGATGCGCGATGACACGGCCTTCCAGGACCGCATCCACGCTTACGCCCCCGGCTGGGATTTCCCCAAGCTCAACCCCAACGAGCACCTGACCAGTCACTTCGGATTGGTTAGCGACTTCCTCAGCGAGTGCTGGAGCCGCCTGCGCGATGGCAGCCGCCTGGCGGCGTTGCAAAACCGGATACACCTCGGCGGTGCCCTCAGCGGCCGCGACATCGAGGGCGTCAACAAAACGGTGAGCGCCCTGATCAAGCTGCTGTTCCCCGATCCCGAGATGGAGATCCCCGACGAGGATCTCGAATGGATCGTGCGCCTGGCGCTCGAATCACGTCGCCGGGTCAAAGAGCAGCAGAAGCGCTGCCTCAAGAGCGAGTTCCGCAACACCCACTTCAGCTACACCCTCGGCCTTGATGGGGTGGAGAAGTTCGTGGCCACGCCCGAGCTCCACAGCGACGACGCCATTGATGGCGATCCCCTGCCGCCCGGCCAGGTGTGGGCCATCAGCCCCGGCACCGGCGAAACCGGCCCCAGCCTCTACCGGATCGAGGTGGCCGTCGGCCCGGGCAGCGGCGTCAAGATCCTCAACCAGCCCGTGCCACCTGCCTTCCGAGAGAGCACCAAGGTGGGTGAGCAGAACGTCTACGCCCGGGCCAAGAACCTGCTGGGTGACCGCGACCCCCGCGGCCATGAGTTCTCGATCCAGCTCCGCGCCATGGACAACGATCGCAGCGGCGCCGGCCTCGGCCTGCCGGTGATGGTTGCCCTGGTCGGCGGCCTGCTCGACCGCAACACCCGAGGCAGCACCATCGTCGTCGGCTCCCTCAATCTCGGCGGTTCCGTTGAGATGATCCCCAACGCCGTCGCCATTGCCGAGTTGGCCGTGGAGAAGCAGGCCAAAGTGCTGTTGATGCCCGTCTCAGCCCGCCGCGGCCTCAACGACCTACCCGATGACCTCTGGACCAAGATCTCGATTGAGTTCTACAAGGATCCGGAGGATGCAGTGTTTAAGGGGCTGGAGGAATAGAAGTAGTAAATCCAATGCGTCAACCCAGTCACTCACCCGATAGCCAGTCCCAGGCAGAACGCCTTTTGGATCCAATTGGAAGGATCTGGCTTGCCTGTGTCGGGCTGCTCTTTATTCTGGGCTCGCTTTCTATAAAGGAAGTGAACACCCTGATGTTTCTGGTGGGATCCCTATTTGCATTGCTATCTTTCAATGGTGCTCGTCTAAGCGGCATAACCCTGGGGAAAGACAAGGTCAGCGCGGAAATGGGGCTGCCGGGTAGGGTCGCTGAGCTTGGAAAAGATAAGACGATGCGAATTAAAATAAGTGATGACGCTGAGATGCCATTGGGCCTGCTCAGCGAGCTCTCAAAGCCCTTTAATGCTGGAATTCAGACCGAAGGCTATGGGCTGGCTCAGCTAATCAATGTCGACCAGCAAACCAGGGAAAAAATGCTCCGGGAAATAAGCATTTCTTCGGGGATCACAAGCCTATCTGAGCGATCTATTGTTGGCATAGGAAGAGTGCAAGACTCGCAGCCATCTGGCAGGCTTTTCGCGCTGATTGACGATGGCAGTGATTATATTGTGGACTACCCCAGTTCATTGACGGAAATCTTTTCCAGGGCTCCGACTGATGTTGGCGATGGGGAAGCAGCTCGTCCAATCAGCTTGACTGGCGCGATCCAAGAGGATCAGAATAATGAATAGTGCCGGGCTATTTCTTGGCCCTGCATCGGTTTGCTATTGGGCCGTCTTTTGGCTGATTCTTGCTCATCAGTCCTTCGCGGCAGGAAGCGGTGATTGTAGGAGCACTAAGCGCAGATACGCATGCGTTCATGGACTATCGCTAACAGCGCCTTGCCGAGCTCCGCAAGTAGCTGGCTGAGCTCACTGCCCAGGTGTGGGTCACCGCCATGGGATCGCTTGAGCGGGATGCTTTGCTGATCCCGATAGGACCGCTGATTAACAACGTCTGGGCATTGGCCGAACAGTTGGAGGAACTGCCGGCCAATCCCCAAGGCCGTGGATCAGATTCCTGAACTTGATCCCGGTCTGAACGCTGGGGATTTGCATCGGAGCGGGAATCTCCAGCAGGCCTGAGCACACGGCCCCGGGTGAGGGCGTTGCTGTGGGGTCTTAGCTGGCTGGTCGAAAGAACAGCGGAGGGGGATTGCCACCAGGGCCGGCGCACACCCACCGCATCCCTCGGCCAGTCCTCACGCCGCGTCACGGATCAGGCCATGCGCCCCTGTGGGGCGTCCTTGCCGCGGCGCTGCGGCCGGCCGGTGGGGGTGGGGTTCTTCGCCGTCCTGCCGATGGCTTCCCCCGCTTCCCCCCTCAGCAGCTCGGCCCTCAAGGCCCGTGATGCCCTGGTGCTGGAGCACCTGCCTCTGGCTGATGCCATTGCCTCCGCCGCCGCCCGGCGTCTGTTCCCGCTGGTGGAGCGAGAGGATCTGATCCAGGTGGCCCGGGAGGCCCTGGTCCGCTCCGCTCCCCGCTGCAGAGCTGGTGAGCCCGCTTGGCCTTATCTGCGCCGCTGCATCAGCGGGGCCCTGCAGCACCACCTGCGCGATCGGGTGCGGCTGGTGCGCGTGCCGCGCCGGCTGCATGAGCAAGGCCATTGCCCGCTGGGGCACCTCAGTCTTGATGCCAGCGTTGATGGCGAGCCCTGCCTGCTCGATCAGCTGGTCGCTCCAGAAGCCGGGCAGGCTCTCAGCGAAGCCATCCATGGCCTGGCGCTGGAGCAGCTGGTCGAGCAGCTGCCTGCTGCCCAGGCCACAGCCCTCCGGCTCACTCTCCTCGAGGGCCTGTCGCTCCGGCAAGCGGCCGAGCGGCTGGAAATCAGTGCCATGTCCGTGCAGAGAGCCCAGAAAAAGGCCATCGCCTCCCTGAGGCTGCAGCTGGAGGTCTAGGGCCTCTGGCCCTTTTCAGAACCTCAGTCCTGAAAAGGGCTTGCTCGGGTCCTCTCCAGTCTGGGGCCTTCCTGCGTCAGGCCCCTGCTGGGATCGGTCCCGTCGCTGCGCCGCTCTCGGCGCCGATTCCATGGCCATGCTTTCTGCCGCTGCCTCCCCGTTCTGCCGGCCAGAAGAGGATCCGTTTCTGCTGCTCGAATCCAGCCTCAAGGCGATCGAGCGGATCCTGCAGCTGCGGCGGGGGCTGCCGCTGCGCCGCACCTGGATCGAGCAGCCCTATGGCGAGGAGGAGATCACGATCCTGGAAGAGGAGGTGATCCCAGCGATCCAGCAATGCCTGGCGCGGGTGGATGAGCTCGATGAGCGGCTGCTGGCCCAGCAGGAGTTGCTGCACCGCTGCCAGCTGGAGGCCGATCGTGAGGCGCTGAGTGAGCTGCGGCTGCAGATGGCCTGATGCCCAAGGGCCTGCCGGGAGCCCTGATCCCGGCTTCTCTCCCCTGCTGTGCCTCTCCGGCACCGGTAGGGCAGTCCGGGGGTGGCGGTGGTCGATGACGCAGGAGAGCACGTCCCCGATGGTCCGCCCCGCGGCCAGCAGCCACCAGTTGCGGTGGGCTGGCAGCGCCCCAGCGTCAAGGCCAAGACGAGCACCTGAGCGGTGGCCTTGACCCCGTGGCTTGGGGGCGTGGAGGGGGGCGTTTCTTCTCCCGTTCGCCATGGAAGCCACCACCACCACTTCCTGCCGGTCCCGCCAGCGCAAGCCACAGCGCCGTCACCCAGTGCAAGTTGCCCGGCAGCTGGTGCTGTTCTCCCTGCCGGTTCCACAGCCGATCGGCTGCTGCTGGGATCTGATCTGCCCAGAGGCCGCCTGGGAGGAACCGCTGCGCTGGAGCGTGTAGAAGCCAGCCGGCTCAGTGTCCAGTTCCAGCGGCCGGCTGGGGCTGGCTGATCTCCTGGGCCTCGGCGTCCTGCAGGTGCTGCACCCAGGCCTGGCGCAGATCGGTGTGGGTCACCCGATAGCCCAGCCGCCGTGCGGTCTGCAGCAGCTCATTGCGGGAGCTGCAACGGCGCAGGACGCCCTGGAGTTGGGCACTGGCTTCTGCATCAACCACCAACCGCTCCAGATCCGACCAGCTCATCTCCCTGCGCTCTGGGGGGGCATTGGCACCATCGCGCAGGTGGCGAGGTTGGCCAGGTTCAGCAGGGCACGCTGGGCGCGATCCGTTGCTTTCAGCTGGAACAACCTCCTTGGGGGCTCGAACGCCGCAGGCTCAGATCCCCTTTCCCCACCGCCACCATCAACGTTGTGGGGCCAATGAGCAGCTGCAGGTGGCCCACTGCAGCTGAGGGGATCCAGCTGCTCAGCGCATCAGGTCATCCACCAGCGCATCCGGTAGGGGGGCGGCAGCGGCCAGGGCCTCGGCCTCTGTCACCAGGGCGGCCTTGGTCAGGCTGTTGTCCAGCAGCACCCCGTAGTCACGGGAGCAGTGCTCGATGATCTCGGCCTTGGTCATCGCCCCGAAGTCCGGCACGGCGGCAACGGGATCAGCGATGGCGTCTGGCCCTGGCTCCACCTCAGCGTTGTGCTCGGCGTCCAGCTCACGGTCGAAGGCGGAATCAACCTCGGGGGCGAGGACAGGATCGGTTGCAGGGGCATCAGCCGGCTGGTCCTCAATCGGCGGCTCCGGGCTGGGAGTAAGCGGCAGCTCCGGCTCCGGTTCAGGCGCCTTCACCGGCGCTGATCCCATGCTCCAGCCCAGCGCCTGCCAGCCGGCGGCATGCACCGCCCACACGTAGATCTCCTCCTCGCCCTTGTGCAGCAGCACCCAGCCCGTGCGCGGATCGATCGGGGTGGCGCTGCTGATGATCGTGCTGGTCATGGCGATCAGGCAGGGATGGTTGCGGTCAGGCCCACGTGCAGATCCGCCGGCGTCGAGGGCGTTACCACGACCTTGGCGAAACAGATGCACGGCCACTGCACCCGCGTCTGATCGGCGGCGGCGATGCTGATGTCACGCCCACTCAGATACGCCTCCACCCGGCCACCTTCTGCGGGCAGCGACACCTTCACGGCGCTCACGAACGTGCCGGTGGCACCGTCGATCAGCAGCGGCGCCAGCTGCAGATCCACCGTCACCGCTGCGGTGTGGCTGGAGTGGCTGGCCACCAGCGTGAAGCGTGCCGCCGCATCGAGCTTGGTGGTCAACCGCACCACCTCGCCGCTCACGAACTTTTTGGGGGCGGGGCGCAGGGCGCCGTGGGCGATCACCCCCACCAGCGTGGTTTCGGCATCGATCAACGGGTTGCCGCGATGGGCCTGGGGAATCGAGGGCATGGAGAAACTCCGGAACGTGCAATCAGGGGGCTGAGGCCGAGGGTCGGGATCGGGTCAGCGCACAGCGATCAGGGCGTTGCGATCAGCGGTGGCGTGATCCCATGCAGCCGCCCCGCCGCGCGCGGATGCAGCACCGCAAAGCCCACGTACCAATCCACCCGCGTGCGGAACACCGGGGCATCCGGCACCTCCCCCAGATCCCGCACCGAGATCCCATAGCGCCCCTGGAACGGTCCCTGCAGGCCGGTCACCCCCTGATCGCCCAGCGCCAGGCAGTAGATCGAGCTGCTGCCGCCCGCCTCGCCATAGCCCAGCACCTCACGGCCCTGGGCGTCGCGATCGACCGTCAGGATCTCGCAGTCCTGGTAGCGATGCACCGTCATCCCCAGGGCGTTGGTTTCCGCCACGTAGGAGCAGCAGTTGCTGCTGCGCGCCAGGGCATTGAGCTGGCGACGCATCGCACGGCCCATCAGCAGCACCTTGGGCCGGCCCATGCCGTCCACCGCATCGATCAGTTCATCGAGCAGGTCAAAGCCCAGCGGCTGGTTGCCGTTGTCAATCGCCATCCCATCGCCTGCCGGCAGCCGCCGGGCCAGGCCATCAAACGCCCGCGCATCGGCACTGGCATCACCATTCACGATCGTCGCCTCCAGGGTGAGGCGCATCGAGCGGATCTTCATTTCGATCTGGCTGGCCCGGGCCTCCGGACCCATCAGATCCACGATCGAGCGGTCCACATCCACATCCCCACCAAAGAGGTGCACCGCCTCAGCCCGCTGGTCGATCACGCCGTAGCTCTGGCTGTAGCCCTCGTTCACCGCCCGGAACCCCACCGAGGGCAGCTCCTGCTCGGCGGCATAAAAAAGACCGCTGCCGTTGATGTTCAGAAACGGCAGCCGTGCCAGCAGTTCACCCTCCGCAAAGGTCTTGAGCACAGCGAGGTGCTCCAGGCGGGTTTCGTACTTGGCCGCCTCGATCAGGGTGAGGCCCATGACAGGGAGAGGTGGGGCCCGGCCCCATGCAGGTCACCGGCTATTGCCGAGGCGGCAACAGCAGAGGACTGCCCAGCTGCCATGACCGCCACCGCCGCCTCTGAATCCCCGCCATCGCCTGCAGCCCAGGCGCCATTCAGCGCGGAGCGCTGGCGCCAGTTCTGGGACCACTGGCAGGCTCAGCCCCAGCAGCTGGACGGCATCGAGCAGCTGCGCCAGGCCGTCATCGCGGCAGACCCTGCGGTTCTGACTGAGGCGGCTCCCTGGCGGCAGACCTTCTCCTCGCCGCCACCCGCAGCGGTTCATGCCAATCCGCTGCCCGTGATCTGGGAGAACCAGAACGACAACGCCTCCGGTACCGGCTACCGCGAGTGCTTCTCCAGCAGCTGCGCCATGCTCGCCCGCTACTGGGGCAAGGTCAGCAGCGACGACGCGTACAACCTCATCCGCGCCCGCTACGGCGACACCACCTCCGCCGAGGCCCAGCTGGCGGCCCTGCGCTCCCTCGGGCTGACGGCGAACTTCGCTACCAACGGGGATCGCACCGTCCTGGAGGCCGAGATCCAGGCCGGCCGTCCTGTCGCCGTCGGCTGGTTGCATCACGGCCCCGCCACGGCTCCCACCGGCGGCGGCCACTGGAGTGTCGTGATCGGCTTCTCCGCCAGTCACGCCATCCACCACGACCCCAACGGCGAGGCCGATCTGGTGCACGGCGGCTACACCGCCAACACCAATGGCGCCGGCCAGCACTACAGCTGGACGAACTGGCTGCCCCGCTGGGAAGCCGACGGCCCCGGCACCGGCTGGCTGCTCACCTGCTGCCCTTGAGCCCAGGGGCACAGCCGGCAGCCATGGCGAATCCAGCGGGCTTTGATCGCGAGCGCTTCCTGCTGCGGGCCGTGGCGGGGGTGTTCATCGCCCAGTTCGCGCTCTATGCCGCCGGCCTGGGCGGTTGCTTCTGGCTGGGCCTGCAGCAACGGCATGGCCCGGCCTGCAGCCGCTACGCCGAGCACCTGCAGCGCACGTTTGAAACGGCCCTCGGCACCGCCCTGGCCCTGCTCGGCGGCAGCAGCCTCGCCACACGCCGCCAGGATCCAGACCGCTGAACAGCCGCACCATCAGCCCTTAGTGGATCGGCTACGCGCAGCCCTCCTCATGGTCCGGGCGGCCTCAAGGGCTGACGCGAGGCAGCCGCTGGCCTGCGTTGGCTGCGCTGCGCTCCGCCTTTCAGCGGTGACTGCCCCTTGACCCCGCCCGGCCTGCTTCGGGGTCTTCGCTGCGCCTGCTGTGGCTACCGCATCCCGCCTCCGCTTCTTCCAGTCCCTCAGCTCCCGCACCCTGGAGCTGCTCTGCGAGGAAGCCGCCGCCCATCGCCCGGTTCCCCTCGATCGGCTGGAGCGGCTCTGCGCTGATCTGCTGTTCGATCGGCAGCTCCTCAATCCCGTTGTTGTGAGCCCCATCCCCGAGAGCGAGCTGCCCTTCTGAGGTCTCGCATCCAGGGCCTCTGCTCTAAAGCAGGGGCCCTGATGGCTCCCTCTTGCGAGCTGACAAGTGGCGGGACCGGGCAGCCACCAGAGCCAACCCATCCCGCGCTACTGCATCGACTATCCCTACGGCGATGACGACGTCACCGTTCCCGCAGAGCAGAGATCGATGCCCGGCTCAAGGCTGCCCAGGCAGCCGCAGCGCAGCAGGTCCCGGTCTGGCCAGTCGCCCGGCCATGGGGTCGGCGAGGAATCACCAGCACTGCCCCGGAGCGCAGGGCTACGCCCTGCTCGCCACGGCCTGGCAAGGGCTGACGCGAGTCGGCTACGCCGACCCTTGCCAGGCCGCGTCGTCCGGGGCATGGGGCGGGTGTTCCTCGCCTCCATCCCATGGCCTCCTCTGCTCCCCTGGCCTGCCCGATCCGTCAGCTGGTGCTGCACACCTATCCCGCTGGCTGCAAGGTCGCTGGCACCGAGCGGCTCACGGTCTTCTATGGCCGCCGCGGTCGCCCCGTCAAAAAGCCCCGCTACATCCCCGCGGCGCTGGCCCATCAGCTGGCCCGCAAGCTGGCCGCCAAGCACCTCGGCACCGTCTCGGTGCTCTGAGGCGGCGGCCTGGCCCGGCGTTGCCGGGCCTCAAAGCCAGCTGCGGTAGCGGCTGCGCTGCCGTCTGGCGGCGGCGCGCTCAGCCGTGGTGCCGAACTGAGGGCTGGATCCATCCCGGCGGCGGCGCACCCACACGCCTTGGCGGATCAGCTGGCGATCAGCCGCCGAGGCCTGCTGCACCGACACCAGCGTGCCGTAGCCGGCCTTGTGATGAGCCTGCGCGCAGCGGCGGGCCTGGCTGGTGCTGCCGGCCGGCACCACGGTGGCGGTGGAGCG
The DNA here is from genome assembly GCF_015840335.1 of Synechococcus sp. CBW1108. Lineage (NCBI taxonomy): Bacteria > Bacillati > Cyanobacteriota > Cyanophyceae > Synechococcales > Synechococcaceae > Synechococcus > Synechococcus sp. CBW1108. The sequence goes on along the minus strand of NZ_CP060395.1, from coordinate 1,615,321 downwards.
ACGGCTCCAGAAGGCCAGGTAGTACCGCCAGCTCGCCATCGAGGTCAACGGCGGGAGCTCCGGCCGGCGCCCACAAAGCCAGCTCGGTACAGCTCACTGGCGCTCATGCTGTGGGGGTTGAGCACTTCGCCAAAGCCACCGGCTGGTGCCGCTGCAGCGCCCATCCCATTGGCACTGCCCATCGCCCCGCGCTGCTGGAACAGGAAGCCATACACCGGATGCAGCCGCAGCTGATCGAGGAACTCCGCGGTGGTCATCGGCCGGCCGTCATCCCCCAGCAGCGGCTGCCCCTGGCCATCGAGCGGTTCGAGCAGATCGCTGCCGTCCTTGCCGGTGCTGAGCCGAAAGCTCTCCCCCAGCTGACCCTTGAACACATCAAAGAAGGTGCCGCGCCCATCGCCGCCGGTGCGGCCCTCGGCTTCTGAGAAGGCGCGCTCCAGCAGCCGCTCCTTGCGCAACGCCAGCACCTGGGCCTGGGCGCCGTCCCGCTCAGCGGCCACGGCCGCCACCTTCCGGGCGGAGGCCTCCTCCATCTGCCGCTCGCGCAGCTCCACCTGCTGCTCCAGCAGCTGCTTCTGCCGTTCGGCCTCCTGCAGGCGGGCGTACTCCTCCGGGTTGATCTCCGAGAAGCGGGTCAGCTGCTGCCGCAGGCCGCGCAGCTCTTTTTCCAAGTTGTTGCTGCGGCGGCGTTCGGCCTTGAGGGCCTCGCTGAGGCCGTCGCTGCCCTGGCCGTTGCCGGCCTCCGCCTCGGCAGCAGGGCGATCAGCCGCCGTGGTGGTCGTGGCCCCATCGCTGCTGAGGGGCTGCTCAGCAGCGTCCGCGGCCTGGGCATCGAGGAGATCGCTGCTGCTGGTGCTGCTGCTGCCCGTGGCGCTGGCGGCAGTGCTGCTGCTGCTGCTAGGGGTGGTTCCGTTGGCCATGACCCGTCTCGGCTGTCAGTGGATCGGCAGCCCATCGCGGCGCTGCCATTCCCTGTTGCCGAGGCAGGCGCAGCAAGTTGCGCGTCATCCCTCGCCGTGGCTGCGGTCCCATTGCAGCGGGGTCGCCTGCCGCCTGAGCGGCTGCCCGGCAGGCGGATCAGCAACCACCTCCCCCGCCCGGCAGTGGGCGATCGAGCGCCTGAGAACGGGATAGCGATCCACCATCTGCCGGTATTGCGGGCAATGGCGGTAGGTCTGCTCCTGCAACCGGTAGAGCTGCAGCAGAACAGAGGCCAGGTGTTGGTCGTGCTCCCGGACGGCATCAACGGCCATCCGGCTTCTGCGTCGATCTTCTGTTGTCATGGAAAAGCTGCGGGCGGTCAAAGGTCCTGCAGACCGCTCCGGCATCAACCTGCCGCAGCCGATCCGCCGTGGCCACCTCGGTCAGCGGGAGCGGATCGAGCTGCTGCTGGCAGCCGGTTCGGCTTGAGCGTGCCGAACACCCGCTCACCGATCAGCGGCTGCACCAACGCACCGATGCCGCCGGAGCCGTAGTTGGCGCCGAACTCCAGCACCACAAAGGCGGTGTGCTGCGCGTAGGGGTCCACGGCGGCATCGCCGGCGGGGTTGAGCAGGGCCAGATCCCCCAGCCAGATGAGTCCCTCGCAGGGAGCCACCAGGGTGCTGCCATCTGCGGCCACCCGCCGGCCGTGCTGCTGCCACGCCAGCTCGCTGCTCAGCCAGATCGCCCCTGGATTCGGCGGCAGCCGGGCGGCGCGGGTCAGATAGCCGTTGTAGGTGAAGTCACCGGTCTCCACCCCAGGGCCGTTCTCCTTGGCCGAGATGTAGTTGGCCCGCTCCAGAAAACACTCGAGCACGTGGCTGGCCACCACCGCCGAGGTGGTGTCGCCGGGGATGGCATTTTCAGCCAGCAGCAGGCGGGCATTGGCCAAGGGCTGCAGGGGGGTGGCGCCCCAGGCCGCGGTGTTGCGCTGGTGCTGGCCGCTGGAGAAGCGCCGCGGGCTGACGATCGGTCCAGGGCGCGAGGCGGCCATCGTTCAGCTCCGCAGCAGGGCCGTTGTCCCCATCGAACCTGCAGCAGCAGTGGTGAACGCCACCCAGCTGGCCAGCCCCGGCAGCAGGAGCAGCAGCTGGTCGCCGTAGCGCCGCCGCTGGCTCAGCAGCGCTGAGGCGTTGGAGCAGGGATTGGCGTAGACGGTCTCGCTCTCCTGGCGCAGCAGCGCCGTGTCGTAGGCGATTACATCCGCCTTCTGCAGCGGCGCATCACCGGCGGCCGCCACCGAGCCGGCGATCGGCCCCGAGAGGCTCTGCCGCTCGATCGCCTGCTCCTGTTCCACTCCACCGGCCAGCAGCTGCTGATCGATCAGCGCCGCCGCATCGAGCAGCGCCCGGACGCTCAGCACGCCGGTGGGGTGATGCCGCTCCAGATCCGCCATCGCTCGACCGATCGCCGCCAGGCAGGGCACCGTCGCCGGCAGCGCCAGCAGCAGCCGGATCGCCTCGGGGTCGCTCGGTTGCCAGCTGGTCATGCAGAAGCCGGTGCGATGCCGGCCAGATCCCCCAGCCATTGCCGCAGGGCCCCATCGCTCACGATCCCCCGCTCATACAGCTGCAGCATTTCCGTCACCGTGGGCTGCGGTTTGGGGGCTGGTGCCAGCGGGCTGATCTCCACCAGCAGTGCAGGGCCCTCCTGCACAGGAAGCGGTTCACCGGTGATCGCGCACCAGTGCTGCAGAAGGGAGGAGAACATCGAGGCCTTCTGAATCGCCTGGCTCTGCAGCAGCGCATAGGCCTGGGACGCCGCCATCGAGATCTCGGTGGCTGTGCGCGGCGCCCCCTGGGCCGCCGCGGGGATCAGGGCATCGCGGCGCATGCCCTGATCGAGCGATTCCAGCCAGGCGCGGTGCTCCGCCAGGGAGCGGGCCTGGATCTCCACGAACTGGAAGCTGGCACCCTCCGGCAGATCGAGCACCGTGTTCGGACCCAGCACCACCGGCTCTGAGGTGGCACTGCTGCCCATCGGGCCGGCCACCCCGGTGCGCACCCCCACCGGCAGGGCCGTGCGATACAGCAGCTCCTGGTAATCGCTCTGGCAGCGGAAGTGGTTGAGGTACTGGTGCGCCAGACCCAGGTGCGGCAGCTCCCCCTCTCCAAAGGCAGTGCCATGGCTGGCGTACCAGATGGCCGGCAGCTGGCGGATGCCGCGGTAGTGGCGATGATCGAGGCGCTGCCGCCGCCAGCCGCTGGGGGCCTGGGGATCCGCCACCAGTGCCTCGGTGGTGAGGTCCATACCCGGTCCCCCGGGACCGTCCGCCGCCAGTGCGGCCGTCAGGTAGGTCCAGGGGTGGAGAGGGGGCTCTTGCCCTGCTGCGCGCTCTGCATCTGCGGGCAGGCCATCGACCCGGCGCTCGCGCCAGGTGATCGCATCTGGCAGCGCATGATTACCGGGCAGGTGCCAGTGCAACACGTTGCGGCGCTCCAGCAACAGCAACCGCGGCAACGACAGCCGATCACCGCTGCGCAACGCCTGCTGACGGTCCCCCTCACTCGGCCAGTGGTGCACCGGCGAAATCACCCCCACCAAGGCAGCACCGTCCCGTAGCACCAGCAGATCAGCCGCCTCAAGGAACACCCCCAGGTCGGTGCCGCAACCATCCACATCGCTGATCACCGCCTGCAGGGACGCCGGCAGCTCTCGCCAGTGGCTGGAAGCCAGCATCCCCGCAAAGGTGCGCAGCGCATCCCGGAAGAACCCCGATGGCAACGCCGCCTCCACCCGCCGGCGGTAGGCCGCCTCCGGCTCCCGCTCACCCCTCGGCAGGTACTGCTCCCGCCGCCCCGCCAGCAGCTGCCAGCAGTCCTGCACCAGCTCCAGCCGCGGCAGCAGCGCCGCCAGGCTGGGGTGCAGCGGCCAGGGGAATGAATCCGAGGGGAGCTGGGCCAAGCCCAATCAGCGGCTGCTGGCTATTGCCGGTGCTCCCCTGCGCTGTACCGCAGTCCCCGAGCTGGAAGGCATGGCGCAGCTGAGCCAAGACCTTGGTGCTGGATGGTTCTCAGACCCGCGAACCACACGTACGGTTGACGAAGGTCGACACAAAGCCACTGCTATCACAGCCCGCGATGATCCCTTGATTGTCACCCTGCGGTTGGTTATCGGACAACAATCGGCGTGCCGATGGGGTTCTCGGAACCATCGAAAATCAAGTTATGCCTCTGAACGTATTCTTCTTCTCATGGATGACACCTATTTAGCCTCCGGATTTGCCGATGTAGACGCTTCTTCGAATACTGACGCTTTTTCCGATTGTCTCGTCCTTCTTGATTCCCTGCCCTATTTTCGAGAATACAAGCAGCACACCTATGAATTACTCAACCTTTCCAATGGCACCTCCGTACTAGATGTTGGATGTGGTGTTGGCGATGATGTGGTTCGTATGGCCGAGCTCGTCTCGCCGAATGGTCGGATAGTTGGTGTCGACGCGAGCGCATCAATGATCGAACGAGCAACTGCTCGTGATGATTTACCTAGCGGCCTTTTGGAGTTTCGCCAATGTGATGCTAAAGCGCTTCCGTTTGGGGATTCAGCATTTGATCGATGCAGGATCGATCGGGTACTGCAGCATATTTCTGAACCAACGGTTTCTATATCGGAAATGGTACGTGCGTTAAAGCCCGGTGGCCTCATCGTTGCCTATGACAATGATTGGGGGACTTTTTCTATCAACTCCGGCAATGTTGAAGTTACTCGGATTGTCCAAGATCTTTGGACTAGTTCGTTCACGAGTCCCTGGATTGGACGCTATCTAAGGCCCTATTTTGTCCAAGCAGGTCTGGCTGAAGTAGTTATCTATCCCAGCAATTCGATTATTTGCGAGTTCGATATTGCTGATAAAGTATATAATCTCCGTCAGACTCTTCGGCGCGCAGTCGGCAACAATATGATTTCCGAAGAAGAAGGGGCCGCGTGGATTTCCGAGTTGGTTGAGCTTACGAAAGGCGGCGGCTTTACCTGTGCACTTACTGCGTATATAGCCGTAGGACGAAAGCCACCTGCATAGCATTGAGGCATAACAACCAGCTGCACCGGATTTTCGGCTTGAACTGCCTGTGGTATTTGATCCTCAGAATTCGCCGAAAACCGGTGAGCTAACACGTTATTCCCATCTCCTCAACTGGCATTCAGAATGCCCAAGCCAACGTGGTCAACCGTTAAATCTGCTGCTTCCGAGCTGAGCCAGAGAGAGCTGCTCAGTTTGATCGGCGAGCTTTACCGACTCTCCAAGGACAATCAAGTCTTCCTCCATGCCCGCTTCGCGGATGCAGAAGGCGCGATGGAGGAGTGCAAGGCGATCGTCACTGAATGTCTGTATCCGGATGTGCAGCGCGATCGCCCGCTGCAGGTCGCCAAGGCGAAAAAGGTCGTTGCCGATTTCTGCAAGGCGGTTGCCGATCCAGCGGCCCATGCCGAACTGATGCTGTTCTTCCTGGAGCAGGGCAATGCCTTCACCGTGGAGTACGGCGACATCGATGCAGGCTTCTACAGCGCCTTGGTGGCCATGGCCCGCCGCGCCGTCGAGGCGATCGTCAGCCTGCCCGTCGTCTTGCAGGAGCCCTTCAGGGAGCGGCTGGCCGAGGTCGTGCGCTCGTCCTCAGGAATCGGCTGGGGGTATCACGACGACCTCACGGACATCGCCGCCGCCGCGTTCCCTGAGCACTGAGGCGTGCTGTTGCAGAGCTGCTCACTCCAGCTCTGGATCCGCCTCACGCACTGCCATCGCCACCACCCGCACGCTGCAGGCCTGAACGATCTCCCGCCAGCGCTCCGGCGTGATCCCCAGCCGTTGCAGCATCAGCTCCAGCGACTGGCCCTCACGCAGCAACTTCTGCCCCCGCGCATGCAGTTCCCGCCAGCGGCCCGGCACGGTGAGCGCAAAGCCCTTATCGCGCAGGTAGTGGGTGATCTCGCCGTTCACATACGGCCGGGCGTAGGCGATGAAGTGGTTAGGGCTGCGGCCGGGGCGATGCATGTCGTAGCGGCGCGAGGCCTTGATCAGACCGATCGCCGCCAGCTGCTCAAGGTCTTCCCTGGGGTGGCCGGTGCGGCGCGCGTAGTTGGCCGCCACCTTGGCCGCAAACGGCAGGTGCTCCACCACCAGGGCATCAGCCGCGGCATGGGGTGAGCGCGGGCGCAGACCGCGAGCGCGGCAGGGCGTTGTCACCCGGGCCGTGGCTTGCCGAGGTCTGGAGCGGTGAACGGGTGGTGTGGTGCTCATCAGGTGCAGGAGTGTCGTGCGGTCAGCGGGAGAACAGCAGCGGCCGGGGCGCGGCCTTGCCCTGGCTGCGCCAGTGCTGGGTCTGCAGCCAGATCACGCCCTGGCAGAAGGCATCCACCAGGTCGTCATGGGCGCCGTTGGGGAAACCCAGCAGTTCGCTGATCAGCGCCTCGTTGCCGCTGCGGAAGGCCAGCTGGCCGGCCTCCAGCAATGGCGCCACCGCATGGGCGCGGCTCAGCTTGCTGCCCTGCGGCCGCACAGCGATCAGGCCCGGGATCTCACGCCGCAGCAGCTGACACACCGCCGGGCCATTGGCGGCGTCCTCGATCAGCACCGCACCCGGGGCGGTGCCCTGCCGCTGGAAGACGCTCAGCTGCTGGTCGAGGAACCGCACCACACCCGGTAGATCAAGGCGGTGGTGCTCGCTCCACAGCACCTCAATCCGGTGGCCGCTGTCCGCCAGCTGATCGGCGGGCAGCTGGGCTGGCCGGGAAGCCATGGGTGCGGCCGGTGGGCGTGCCCGGGCGGCACTGCGGTGCAGCTGCTCACCCCGCGCCAGCGCTTGGGCCAGGGGGTGCTGAATCGCCGGCTCCGCCAGCAGGCCCAGCAGGCAGAAGCCGCAGTAGTCATTGCCCTCCCCTCCCTTGAAGCTCAGGTCACAGCTCAGCACCACGGCGGCATAGGGCCGCTGCCCCGTTGGCATGGCCCTGCCCTGGGCAGAGGTGGTTGTGCAGGCGCGGATCCACTGCCGCCGGAACAGCAACCCCTCCGCCGGTGAGGGCCGCTGCTGATACAGCGCGTTCCACCAGTAGCTGCCGGCGCGGATGCGGATCTGCTCCAGCTCCTGCAGCGGAAATCGCTCCGGGCACAGCGCATGCCCCGGCTGCCGCCAGTCCCGCTCAAGCGTGCAGCTGGCCGGGAACACCAATTGCTGTGCGGGCGGTTCCGCTAGGGCCGGCAGGTTGAGCACGTGCCAGTGCTGGGGCGCGGCACCGCTCTCCTGCTCCAGCAGCCAGCCGATCAGATCGTCCTGATGCCAGCGGGTCAGCACCACCACCTGCGCTGCACCTGCAGGGCCCGATCGCGAGGGCCCCTCTGGGGCTGGTTCGGCCCGGGTGAGCCACACCGACTGGAACCACTCGATCAGCTTCTGCCGCTGCGCCGCCGAGTTGGCATCCTCCGGACCCTTGTACGGGTCATCGATGATTCCCAGCGCATAACCCTTACCGGTGAAGGGACCCCTCACACCGGCAGCGATGCAGCCGCCCCGCTCGGGCGTCAACCAGTTGCCCACCGCCGTGGAGTCTTTGGAGAGGGCATGGCCGCAGCTGCGGTAGTAGTGCCGCGCCTCACGGCTGTGGGCATAGGCCAGCTCAGCCGAGTAGGAGGCGATCGCGCAGAAGCGATGCGGGTAGCGGCTCACCCAGTAGGCCGGAAACAGCTTGGAGACCAGCAGCGATTTGCCCAGCCGCGGCGGGCAGCAGACGATCAGCCGGTTGAGTTCCCCATCAGCCACCCGCTGCAGCAGAGCGATCAGCCGCTCAGCCCAGGTGTGGAAGGCGTAGCCGGGATAGGCGGCCACGATGAAATCACGGAAGGCCAGATGGGCCTGGGGGCCGTGCTGCTGCCGATAGGGATCCGGCACACCCAGCAGCCCCCAGTCAGCCCAGAGGTCACTGGCGGAATCCAGCAGCAGGCCTGTCATGAGCCTCTCGCCTCCGGCGGCTTGATCGGCGCCCGCAGCAGGCCGCCGATCTCGGCGATCACCCGGAAGGCACCCACAGCAGCACTGAACTGCTCGGCATCCATCGCCCGCCGGGCGCAGTCGTTCAGCGCAAAGATCTGCTCGGCCTGGTGCCGGCGCCGGTCGGAGATCAGCTCCTCCACCATCCGCTCGCGCGCCAGGTTCAGGTATCGGTTGATCGTCTGGCTGTTGGTCACCCCCCAGCTTTCACGAGCTTTTTCGTAGATCAGAGCCAGCGGAATCCGCTGGGCGATCCACAACTGCCCCTCAGCGACGCGGCGTTCCACCTCCAGCCGCGAGGGGCGGGGCGGCGGCTGGGCCGCCTGTCCCTTGGTGCGTCGCGGAGGGTTGGCATGCCCGATCGGCCGGGCGGGATCGGTGGGTTCGTAGATCGGCTGGCCGTTGTCGTCCTCTGTGCTGGCGGCAGAGCGCAGCTCCTCCACCGGATCGGCGGCGGCCTGGTGGTGGGCGACACGTTGGGGCATCGGCTCAGAACGGCTGGTCCTGGGCCTTCGGGGGGCGGATGGTCCAGAAGGGCTTGCCGCGCTTCTCGGTGGCGCTGCCCTGCTGGATGGCACTGTCCTTGGCGGCCTTGAGCTGCTGCTCGATCTGCTGCACCGGCGCCGGGAAGTCGTACGTCAGCCGGCCGGGGCTGTGGCAGAAGGCCCAGTCGTTGTGGGAGAAGGAGGGATCCAGTTGGCCGGTGGCCATCGCCGTGTTGAGGGCCTCCAGCAGCGGCTCAAGCTGCTGCTCCAGCTCCTTCTGCTGGGCCTTGATCGCGGTGACCGCGTCCAGCAGGGCGTCGAGATCAGCCGCATCTGCGGCTTGAGCCGGCGGAGCAGGAGCAAGGAGGAGATCCGCCATCGAGGAGCACCACAAAGGCTGCCCGGATGTTTCCGAGCCTTCTCAATCTAGCGGCTATGGAATGCTGGCCAGTCTGCCAGGCCTGCTTGCGGTGATCCTGGCGTTCAGAAGGGTCGATGGGCCAGGCAGTAGCGGCTCCAGGCGGCGGCCCAGGCGCTCAGGCACTGCTCACGGCTGTAGAAGGTGCTGGTGAACGCCTCGCCGGGCTTGCTCCAGATCGTCTGGCCCAGTTCGTAGTGATTCCCCTGGGCGGCCTCCAGCACCATGTAGCCGCCCAGCTGGGAGGCGGTGGAATAGGGCCGGCCGTAGGTCGAGAGGGTCTTGAGGTCGTACAGCACCCGCACCTCCCGCCCTCGCCGCTCGCTCAGGGCTGGTGACACATATGCCCCATCGAAGGCCCCGGCGACGTTGCGGGTGAGGCAGCAGGTGAGCCGCTCGCTGGCGATCACCTCCACTTCGTCCCAGAGCGGCAGCTGCAGCAGCGGCAGGATCCAGTCACGGTACGGGTGATGGCCTGGCAGGGTCTCAACTTCCAGCAGGGAATCGCTGGCGCTCTTGCCCATCAGGAAGCGTGCCTGGCTGTAGTGCTCAAGGGCCGCGTGCACGGTGGTGCCGCGCGGCTCCCAGATCGGCCGCTTGGCCTCGATCGAGCGCTTGGCGTAGTCGCTCAGGCCATGGGCCAGCACGCCGGTGATCGACACCGGAAACAGGTGATCGCCGAGCCAGTAGCGATGGGCATCCTCATCCCGCCAGAGGCCGGGAATGGGGTCAAGCCAGGTGGTGGTGGTGAGCATGGCCGTTTCAGTTGTGACGCGGTGTGACGGTGGTCGTAACAGCCGAGATCGCCGGCCGGCAGTGGCTTCTGGGGGTGCCTGTAACGATGTAACCCTTTTTCAGATATAGAAGCATTAGCAAGCAGCAGTGCCAAACCAAGGGGGTGTGCATTCGTCTTTGAATTCATAGGGGGCTCTATGTGCTCCCCAGAGCGTTACATCGTTACGGAGGCCCAGATCGCTTGCGCGGCAGGCAATCTGGGCGTTACCTCTGTTGTTATGTCTGGCCGTTTTGTAACGGCTGCTGGTTACAGCACGCTCAGGGGAATGGCAACGGCGCGGCTGACCATGCCGGCGCCACAGAAACGCACCGGTCCAGCCCGTTGCGCACCGCTCAGGCGCAGCAGCACCACCGACCAGCTGTTCTGCCAGGCGGTATCAGCCAGGAAGTGCTCGATCGCCTTGGCGGTGTTGCTCACCAGCAGGCGGTCCTGATCCACCCGTAGGCCATGGCGGCCCAGGGTCTGGGCTGCCAGGCCAGGGCTCACGTCGATGCAACTGCTGCGTGTGGCGGCCAGCTCCACCAGTTCACCGATGGTGCGGGTGACGGGCTTGTCGTCGGTCTCCACCCGCACCTGCCGCTGCAGGATCGTCTGGATGCAGCGGGCCTCGTCGGGAACCTCGGTGCTCTGGCTGTAGCTGTCCCAGTTGTGGACCTCAATGCACTCCTCGGCCTCCTTCTGGCTGGGAACTGCATCGCTGAGCAGCGACCAGGCGCCGGCCATCAAGGTGCCGTACTGATCCCCCAGTCGCTGAGAGTCGAAGTGACGAGCGGCTGCCGCGGAGAAGACCACGACCGACTGGCGGATCACCGGGATCAGCGACACCGTCCGGGCGATCAAGCGCCGGGCCAGCTGCGGGGTGATGTAGCGCTCGAGATCCCGATCGAGGCTGTGCCAGTGGGCCTCGCGCTCCTCCTGGCCCAGCTCGGTGGGGCTGCGCAGGGTGAGCTGCGCGAAGCGGCTCTTGTCGGCGCCCTGTTTGAGGGCAGTGGCGATGGATGACATCAGGAACATCGAGCGCACCCGGTAGCGGCTCACATCGCCGCTGGGGGAACCCTTGAGCATCTCGGCGCTGCTCTCGCTGCTGGCCACCCGCGCCAGCGAGAGGATCGCCTGCATCCGCTGCTGGTCGCCCTTCTCGTTGCTCTCCGCCTCATCGAAGACCACCGGCACGGCATCGGAGCAGATGGTCTGGCGCAGGCCGGCCTCTGTCGTGGCGCCCGACACCGCCAGGCGCAGGTCGCCGAGCAGCGGCACCACAAAGCGATCGAGGATCTGACTCTTCCCGGAGCCGGCACCGGCGGTGAGCCAGAGGTGGGGCCGCCAGCGCAGGGCTCCGCAGATCGGAGCCAGCACCACCCAGCCCTGCAGCAGGGTGCCGGAGGCGGGCACCTCCCAGCGAAAGCGGTTGGCGATGCTGACGATCACCGCCGCTTCCTCCACGGTCAGGGGTTTGACGCCGCAAGGCCCCTCCTGGCGTTCGAGGCGCTGGTAGATGTGCCGCGAGCGGAATGGCTTGGTGATCGGGTGCTCCCCGTCGGGGGTGATCAGGCGATCACCGAGGTGCAGCACGGTGCGGCCCTCATCCCACCAGGCCCCGCGGCCGCGAATGCGCTCCACCGCAAAGATCCCCATCGCGGCTGAGCTTTTGTGCAGATCGCTGGCTGCAGCGGGCCAGTTCACACCGGTGCGGCTGGGGTAGAGGCTCTCCCAGTACTCCAGTGGTGCCAGCGCGACGAGGTGAGTTGCGGTGTGGCAGCCGCGGGGCAGCCGGATCACCTGACCGGTGCTGGAAGGTTGGTAGAAGTTCGCGTCGGCGTCGTAGCCCAGGCAGAGGAAGGGCGCTGCCGGCCTGGGGACTGCAGCACCCGCCGGTGGGAGAGGAGGCTCATCGCCACCCGCCTCTGGTGGGGTCCATGGCTGGGCTGCTTTCGCCAGTTGGCGTGCGGCCTGCCGGGGCGTCCAGTCGGCATCGGCCAGGTCCCAGCCCTGGGGCAGATTGGCCGGCAGGGCCACCAGTTGCAGCTGGCAATCAAGCGGGTGCAGCAAAGCGGCCAGGCTCTCCATGGCCTCCAGTCCGGCGGCATCGGCATCCGGCCAGAGCGTCACCGAACGGCCGGCCAATGGCGTCCAGTCCGCCTTGGCGATCGCCTTGGCGCCATTGACCCAGCTGAGCACCACGTGCTGCGGGAACAGGCGGGCAGCCGCATCGGCGGTGCCCTCCCCCTCCACCACCAGCACCGGGGCCTCGGGACGCTGAAGGAGATCCGGCAGTCCGTAGAGGGGCCTGGGGGTGGGCCAGTCGCAGGTGAAGGCATCGCGGCGGCTGGGACGATGCCAGTCCCCATCCAGCCAGACGCGATGCAGAAAGGCCTTGCCGCCGCTGCGCAGCCGGATCCTCTGGATCCAGAACAGCACCTCATCGGCGGCGTTGCGGTAGGACCACTGAGCGGTGGCGCCGCGGTTCAACGGTGGCGGCGGAGCCTCGGCGGGGGGCTTTGCGGGCATCCGCCAGGGCTTGCCGTTGCGGCTGGAGCCCTTGCTGGAGCTGGTGTCCGGGGTCTCAGGCACAAGGCCAAGGAAAGCCTCCACCTGCCAGGCGGCCTCCACAAAGCCCCAGCCCTGCCGTCGCATCAGCAGGTCCATGCCGGAGCCGGCGCCACCGCGTTGCTCCTTGCCGCCGCACTGGTTGCAGAACCAGGAGCCGCTGCCGTCCTTGTCGTCAAAGCGGTAGCGATCCGTGCCGCCACAAAGTGGACAGGGCTGATGGCGATCGCTCAGCTCCGCTTCGCTCAGCCCTGCCAGGGCAGCAAGGATCTCCGGCCAGCGGCCCCGGGCCGCAGCAATGGCATCGGCCATGGGATGTCGCTCACCATCCCTGGCTGGCGACCGTCTGGTTGCCCGTAGACCCGCGATCAGGTGCGGGCACCAGAGATTCACGGTGGATCACCGCGTCGAGCACCTGGCGCAGGGCGGCTGAGCGACTCAGGGAGCCATGGCGGCGCCGGGCATCCAGCCAGGCCAGCTGCTCTTGGGTGATCGAGACACTCACCGGCAGGGCGTAGTCGGACATGGGAACTCTGCTCGTAAACTACAGCCTAATACTGTGGGCCAGCTCTCGCTAGGCTGAGCCAAAGAAGGCCAGCGGCTAACTCTTGTCCTGATCGCCTGTGATCCTGATGGCCCCGATCGTCCTGCGCGACTACCAGCAGCAGCTGCTGGCCGATCTCCGCGCCGCCCTCAAGGTCCATCGCCGGGTCTGCGCCGTCATGCCCACCGGTGCGGGCAAGGGCCAGACCATCGGCGCGATCGCCCGCGGCGCAGCCGGCAAGGGCCGGCGGGTGCTGGTGCTGGCCCACCGGGCCGAGCTGATCGAGCAGCTCACCGCCACGGTGCAGGCCTGGGGCCTGGAGCCCGATGTGATCGCCCCCGGCCACCGGCTGCAGGGCCGGCAGGTCGCCGTGGGCTCCGTGCAGACCGTGGTCCGGCGGCTCGCACTGCTGCCGCCGCCGGATCTGATCATTCAGGACGAGGCCCACCACCTGGTGGCCGGCAATGTCTGGGGCCGCGTCATCAACGCCTGGCCTGAGGCCCACCTGATCGGCAAGACCGCCACCCCGGAACGCCTCGACGGCAAGGGGTTGGGCGTGGAGGCGGGTGGCTATTTCGAGGCCCTGGTGCTTGGGCCTTCAGCGGCCTGGCTTGTGGAGCAGGGCTGGCTGGCCAAGCCCCGGGTCTTCTCCTGGCCAGGCGCCCGGAACAGCAAGCTCCGCCGTCGCATGGGCGACTTCGATCTGGAGGAGGCAGCACGCGCCTTTGGCGATCGGGCCGCCATCGGCGATGCCGTTTCGCACTACCAGCGCCGGCTTCACCCGGGCACGGCCATCTGCTTTTGCTGCACGATCGAGCACGCCGAGCAGATGGCCGCGGCCTTCCGCGCTGCGGGAATTCGCGCCGCGGCGGTGAGCGGCAGCACCCCGGCGGAGGAGCGCAAGCGCCTGATCGCCGGGCTCGGCACCGGTGAGGTGGAAGTGCTCAGCAGCTGCATGATCATTTCCGAGGGCACCGACATCCCCTCCGTCGGCGGGGCGATCCTGATGCGGCCCACCGCCAGCCTGTCGCTCTATTTGCAGATGGTCGGCCGTGCCTTGCGGCCCGCACCGGGAAAGCAGGAGGCCGTGATCCTCGATCACGTCGGCAATGCCCATCGCCACGGCCTGCCCACCGATGAGCGGGAGTGGAATCTGGCTGGCCGCCGCCGGCGGGACGGCGCCTCAATTCCGATCAAGGACTGCCCGGTCTGCTTTTGCAGCTGCCCCAGTGCCGCCCAGCAATGCCCCGACTGCGGCCATCTGTTCCTGGCCGACGAGCGCGATGAGCAGCGCCGCGGGCTCCAGCAGGTTGAGGGTGAACTGGTGGAAGTCACGGGGTCAGCAGCCCGCCACCGACCCAAGCCCAGGCAGCAACAGCAACGGCCGCGGCGTACGCACCCGGCAGCGGGCTGCCGCACCTTTGAGGAGCTGCTGGAGCGGGAGCAGGAGCGGGGCTACAAGCCAGGCTGGGCCAGGCATGTCTGGGCGGCACGGCAGCAGCGATGAACCTGCCCGGCAAGAGGAGGCATGGCCTCCTCCCCGAGCGAACACGAGATCCAGCAGCGCATCCGTCTGGCCTGCGGCAGGGGGCCTGTGCGGCTCTGGCGCAACAACACCGGCGCCCTGGTCGACCAGCAGGGGCGCTTCGTGCGCTTTGGGCTGTGCAAGGGCAGCAGCGACCTGATCGGTCTGCGCTCCGTGGTGGTGACGCCCGAAATGGTGGGCCAGCGGATTGCCCAGTTCGTCGCCCTGGAAATCAAGACGGACTGCGGAACCGTCAGCCCCGAGCAGCGGGCCTTTCTGCAGCTGGTCCAGCAACTGGGCGGTTTGGGGGCGGTCTGCCGCTCCATTGCAGAGGCCCAGGCGGTCCTGGGCCTGGATGCCATGGCCGGGTCAGGCCAATGAACAGGCCCGAACTCCGCAGGCAGCTGCAGGCTCTGGCCAGTCGCTACCCCGGCGCCCATCCCTACACGCTGGCCCTCCGCTTTCAGGCCCAGACGGGCCGGGTTCTCACCGGCCAACAGGTCAAACAGCTCTTGGCCGAGCCAGGAAACCACCGAAAGCAGCCTGCCAAGCAGTAACAAGCTCTGGCTAGCAGTGCCAAGCAGCGCCTAACATTGGGCTATGGCACAAGCAAAGAAGCCCGTCAAGCGCTCCTACCAGGCCGTCCTGGACTGGCAGGACGAGTCCCGCAGGGCCTTCGGGAAGATGCTGCTCAACTGGCGGCGCCGTAACGGCTGGACCCAGTACACCGCCTGCGAATGGGGCACGGAGGCCGAGTTTGAGGTGATCTCCTACGGCAACCTCTCGGTGATCGAGCAGGGCAAGGCCGGTGAACTGCGCCAGAAGGCCTTCTTCCAGCTCGAGGAGCTCAACCGTCGCCTGGCGGAGAAGGACTGGGGACCGGTCAAGTCCCAGCGGTTGAAGGACCAGCTGAAGGACGCGGAGCCCCTGCGCGGCGATGACGACAAGCTCTGGGATGCAGTGGACTTCTGGAGCTGCTACATCGGCTATGTGCCGGTGCCCAGATCCTTTCAAGCAGCGCCCGCGCCGACCCTGACGCCGAAGCGCGCCGAGGAGATCTGTCAGAAATGGCGCCAGCACGTGCGCCGCGTGATCAAGGAAGGCGGCCTCGACGTCACCCAGGCCCTGGAGCAGCTGGTCAAGGGTGCACCGAAGGAGCACCAGAAGCGTTTCTCAGAGGTGCTGGCCATCGACGACTACAGCTCGGTTGAGCTGGCCCAGCTCTGGGTGGATGGCGAAGAGTTCCTTCCCGAGCAGTGGATCGGCGCCTGGGAGCAGAAAGCGCTGGGCACCTGATCGGACCGCTCCGGCGGACGCAGCCAGGGGGCAGCCCGGACGATTGCAAGCAAAGCATGGGGTTGCGCCTAGCGTTAGCAAGCCACTAAGCTCAGACCAGCGGGCACAAGCCCGGCTTTCAGTTGCCATGACGCAATCCCCCGCACACGCAGGCGTGTCAACCGACGCCCTCGCGTTGCTCGACGAAAAGGGCAGCGCCGAGCGCGCCCTTACGGCCGCCCTGGCCTCGTTCCAGGAACAGGTGCAGGCCGTCCCTTCCCTTGATCTGGCTGCCGTGGTCGAAGCAGCCAGGCCAGCATTTGCTTCAGGCATTGCCTTCAGCGCCCAGCTGGTCGACATCCGCGGCCGCCACAAGCTGCGGGTCACCGTGATGCATGCCGGCGGAGCTGAGGTCAGCAGCGAGGAGTGGGCCGACGAGGTCGACGACTTGCTGCGGGCCTCCGGCTGGATGCTGGCCATCCCTTTGGCCAAACAGGCTCAGCCTGTAGAGCCTGAGAAGAAAGGCACAAAGAACCTCGCAGTTATCGGGACTCCTGGTGCTCCGGCTGGGCCTGAGCCCAGCAAGGAGGGAGAGGGCGCCCCAGTGGCTGACCTCGATGTCGCCCTGGAGCCCCTGACGCCCAAGGAGATCGAGGCCACCCACCAGCGGATCCTCGCCCTCCCGCAGGCAGCTCGCCAGGAGCTGACCAAGGCGTTCCGCGAGCACTTCCAGGTGCCGCGCAATGCCCGCTCCATCGGTGATCGCATCACCCAGCACCAGCACGCCGCCTTCATCGACCACTTCCTGGAGGAGTGCGAAGGGCAAGGACCTGATGGCGCTCAAGCGCCGGCAGAGCCATGAGCAGCCGGCGCCGATACGGCGAGCAGCCCCGCTCGGTGGCCGGTCGCCATTTCATCCAGACCCAGGTGCGCACCGACGTCTACCTGCGGGTCCGGGAGGTGATGGAACGCCACAACCTCTCGGCCAGCGGAGCAGTGCATCACCTGCTGCGCGAGCGCTTCAGCCTGCCGCCCCTTCCCCCGTTCGATCAACAGCCCATTCCCACCGATTCAACCCATGGCTAAGGACATCTTTCGTACCCCTCTCGCCGAAGTGCGCTGGGCCCACCTGATCACCCCCCGTCACCAGCTCGACAAGAGCAAGCCCAAGGCCTGGACCGCCGATCTGCTGCTGCCCAACAGCGACGAGAAGGCCCAGTCCTTCTTATTGGCGATGGAGGATCAGTTCATCGCCCTGCATGGCAGCCGTAAGCGGCGCGCCGAAAAGGGCTTCCCCTGGAAGGCCGATAAGGAGAAGCCCAGCGAGCTCACCGTTGTGCGCTTCAAGGTGCCGCAATTCCAGCGGCGCGACGGCTCCCTCTCCGATGGCCCCCGAATCGTCGATTCCAGAAAGCAGCCGTGGGATGGGGCCGCCATCGGCAACGGCTCCAGGGTGATCGTTGCCTTCGACATCTATGCCTGGGACGGGGAGAACGGCTGCGGCATGACGTTCCAGCCCAGGGCTGCTCAGGTCGTGGAGTTCGTGCCCTACGAGCAGGTCGACCCCACCGATGGGTTTGAGGAGGTCGAGGGCTACACCACCACGGCCGCTGAGGCAGCCAGCGGTTGGGCGGCGGATGGCGACGACGAGGAGGCGCCCTTCTGATGACCCACCTCCACCACGTTCGCGGCGGTGCTGGTGGCGGCCGCCCCCAGGGGGGCACGTCCCAGCTGCCGGCCTTCTGCCGCACCCGCCGGCCCACCGTCACGGTCAGCGTCAGCAGCCTGCGGGGCCTGTATCGGCTGCTGCTGCTGGTCCTGGTGTTCCAGCTGAGCACCCTCCTGCTGGTGATCGCCGGGCCTGTGCCGCCGCGGCTCTCACCAGCACCAGCAATCTCTCGCACCTTGATCACCGCCGCGGCCGGCATGGCCGCCGGCGGACCCATCCCCGTCACACCTCGTCAGGTCCCATGAACAGCAACGAATCGTCCCTGGCGCCCTTCCAGTTCGAGGGCCGCCAGGTTCGGGTGATCACCGATGAGCAAGGCGAACCCTGGTTTGTGGCCGCCGATGTCTGCGCTTGCCTGGCAATCCGGAATCCAAGCGACGCGCTCAACCGGCTCGACGACGACGAGAAGGGTCTCGGTCAAGCCGAGACCCCCGGGGGCGAGCAGTCCATGAGCACCGTCAATGAGCCCGGCCTCTACAACCTGGTGCTCGGCAGCCGCAAGCCGGAGGCCAGGCGTTTCAAACGCTGGGTCACCCACGAGGTGTTGCCCGCCATCCGCCGCACCGGCCGCTACGCCATCCCCGGCGCTGTGGCCGCCCTGCCATCTGCCCAGCAGGACCGCGTCAGCGCCCTGCTGCTGATCGGTGATGCCGTAGCCCGGGTTCCCGGCGTGAAATGCGGCATCGCCATGGCCGCCACGCTCACCTGCATCCAGGAGAACACCGGCCTGGCGACCGAATCCCTGCGGCGGGCACTGCCGGCAACGGAGGAACCGATCTGCTCCCTCAATGCCACGGGGCTGGGCCAGTTGCTGGGCATGAAGGCCAAGGACACGAATCAGCACCTCGCCGCCTGCGGGCTGCAGGTCCGCAACCAGCGTGGGGAATGGGAGCTCACCGATGCCGGCCGGCCGTGGGGCGAGGCACTGCCGTATTGCCGCCAGGGGCACAGCGGCTACCAGATCCTCTGGAACCCCGCCGTTGTTGACGTGGTGCGGGAGCTGAGCTGATGGACAGCGCCGCATCATCGGGCCGCCAGCGGCTCTGGATCACCACGGCCGAAAGCTGCAGGGCGCTGGTGGCCCCCCGGTCGATGCCAAGGGGGTGAGCCATGAGGCCAGACCACAGCGATATGGAGCACGTGGTGGCTGAGCTGACGAATCAACTCACGAGACTGTCGGCACAGTTGAAGTTGCTCACGGCTCAACAGCCATCGCCGGCGCGGAAAAGCAGTCCCTGGCTCCCCTTGCGAGAGGCAGCTGAACTACTGCACTTCTCGTCGCCCCGGGCACTCAAGTACCGCATCGTGCGTGGTGGATTTCCCCCGGACTGCTACCGCCGGATGCCCTCACCCTCTGGAAAACGCCATGCCTATTTGGTGAACGTCGAGCGCTATCTCAGGACGCTGCGCTGAGCACCGCCTGGAGAGACTCCATCTCGTGGGCATCGAACCACCGCTGGTACACGCTGCTGTGCACCGCCAGGCTGTGACCCATCGACTTGGCCGCCAGTGAGGGCGAGATCTTTGGGTTGTGAATCGCCCGCACCGCCCAGGCATGGCGAAGGTCGTACGGCTGAAACTCAGCTCCTGCACGGCGGAAGGCCTGACCCATCAGGGCCCCCACATCACGGTGGCTGCGCTCGGGGTTGAAGGCCGGCAGTCGCTTGGTGTGCAAGGACCAGCGCTCGATCCACTCCGCCGGCAGGGCCAGCGACTGCCGCGCCCCGGTCTTGCCATCGGCGATACGCAGCAGCCCTGATGGCTGAACCTCGGCGAACAGCAGCGCCTCATGGGGCCGGCAGCCGTAGACAGCGGCCAGCGCCACCGGCCACTGCCACGAGGCCGAGAGCCGATCAATCAGCGCTTCGATCGCCTCATCCTTGGGCAGATCGCGGGGAGCCTGACTGCGAGCGGCGCTGTAGCCCTTGCCAAGTTCCCGCAGTTGGGACACCAGCACCTCGGGCCAGTCGAGAGCCCTGGCCACGGTGGCCGCGGCCTGAGAGGCCCGGCGCCTGGAGCGGCTGCCTGATGGCGTGGCCTCCACCAGCGCCACCAGGTGCTCGGACCGCAGGGAGCTGATCTCCAGCAGGGGCGCCAGCGGGGCGTCGTAGTCCACCTTCCAGCTGTCTTCGGCGGATGGGCCGCGGCGCCGCTGCTTGCCCCACCACTGGCGGGTAAGGCGGACCGCCTGGAGTCCGCTGACACCTTCGGGCTGTTCGTCCTGCTGAGCCTGCTTCCGCTGGCGTCCCTTGGGCAGCCAGGGCGTCCAGTTGAAGGCCTCCAGCCCGAGGCGGTGCCGCTCAAGGGCATTGCCCAGCTGCTCAGCCAGCTGCAGCGACTCGGTGGCCTGATCCGGGTAGGCGAGACCGGTGCTGATGCGGTACTGCTTCGGCTCGGCACCAAGCGGGTCTGTGGGTCGCGGCGGCATGGTCGCCCGCAGGCGCACCCGACCACCCGCCACATCGAGGGTGACCCCGTGACCTTTCAGCTTCAGAGCGGCGTTCTGGCGGCTGAGCCAGGGGTCGGAGGGAGGCACCGGATTTGCCTAACCATTTGCCTAATCGTGGTCGATCCGGGCCGATTTGCCTAGCTGCTTGCCTAACGGCAGGGGGAGAAGGAGGCCGATTTTTCGGCCCTCGCCTCCCTAAAAACCCTTGCCGCAACTGGAGTTTTGAAGAACGGGGCTGGCGGGACTCGAACCCACGACCTACGGTTTAGGAAACCGTCGCTCTATCCGGCTGAGCTACAGCCCCCGGCGGAAATCCCCAGGGGGACCCGTAGCGGCATTATGGGACGTGAAAGCAGGTGAGGTGATCGCGATCAGGGTCTAACCGCCTCTGCGGAGCGGCTCGGGCGCCTGGTTGAGGAAAGTCCGGGCTCCCCAATGGCCAGGCTTGCTGGGTAACGCCCAGTGCGGGTGACCGTGAGGACAGTGCCACAGAAACACACCGCCGATGGCAGGGGGCTCCCCCCTGCACAGGCAAGGGTGCAAAGGTGCGGTAAGAGCGCACCAGCAGCATCGAGAGGTGCTGGCTCGGTAAACCCCGGCTGGGAGCAAGGCCCAGGGACAACGGTTGGCCATGACACCCGTCCCGATTCAAGTGCGCCGCTCGAGGCCGCCGGTAACGGCGGTCCCAGACAGATGATCACCCCCCACCAGCTTGCTGATGGGAGAACAGAACCCGGCTTACGACCTGCTTTCACCCCCTTCCCCCAAGCCAGCCATGCGGCCCGAACGCCACCAGCAACTGGTTGCCTTCCTCCGGTCGTTGGGCCTGGAGTGCGGCGACCGCGACCTGACCCCGATCGAGGAAGCTCTCACCCACACCTCGGCGGGACGGGCCCACAACCACGAGCGCCTGGAGTTTCTGGGCGATGCCGTGCTGCGGCTGGCCGCAGCCGAATTTCTACAACGGCACCACCCCGGCCTGGGCGTGGGCCGCTGGTCAGCCCTGAGGGCCCAGCTCGTGAGCGACCGCTGGCTGGCTGAAATCGCCGAGCGCTGCGGCATCGCATCGGTTCTGCTGCTTGGGCCGATGGCCACTGGCGACAGCGCCGGGCGGGCCACCGTGCGAGCGGAATGTTGCGAGGCCCTGCTGGGGGGCCTCTATGAGGCCTGGGGGGGCGGCCAGGGCGGCCTAGAGCCGGTGCACTGCTGGCTCACCCCCCACTGGCAGCGCAGCGCCGCCGAATTGCTGAGCGATCCCGATCGCCATAACTGGAAATCGGCACTGCAGGAATGGAGTCAGGGCCAGGGCCTGGGGCTGCCCCAGTACAGCTGTACCGAACGCAGCCAGGTGCACGGCGATCCCCATCGCTTTGGCTGCACGGTGCAGATCCTTGGTCAATCCAGCCATACGGGCCTGGGGCCCTCGCGACGCAGCGCCGAACAGGCGGCAGCCCGGGCTGCCCTGGCGACCATCAAGCCTGCTCGAGGGTCTTGATCGGCATGGTCACCAACTTGTCCCAGTTGCCGCCCTCGAACAGCACGGCGGCCCGCTGACCGCTGATCCGCTGCACAAAGCCCCGGTAGCCGTTGTAGATGGAGCGGCCATCACGCACCACCACGGTGGAGCCAGGCAGGATCGGCAGGTCGGCCATGGTTGGGGCGAGGCGTGGGACGAGGCGTCCAGCCATTATCGATGGCAAGGCACTCTGACGGTTATGCAAGCAGTTATCGAACCAGCTAAGGAACCAGCTACGGACCTGATGGTGGTGGGCAAGCTGGTGGCCGCCCAGGGCTTGAAGGGGGAACTGCGCGTCCTGCCCCTGAGCGATTTCCCGGAGCGCTTCACCCAGGCCGGTCGCCGCTGGCTACAACTCAAGGGGCAAACCCCGCAGGAGGTGGCACTGCTCGGCGGCCGCCAGCTGCCGGGCAGGGAGCTGTTTGTGGTGAGCTTGGCCGCCGTTGACAGCCGCGTCGCAGCCGAGGCCCTGGTGGGGGCCGAACTGCTCGTGCGCTCCGATGACCGGCCCAAGCTGGCCCAGGGCGAATTTCACCTGCTCGATCTGGTGGGAACCGAGGTGCGCCTGCTGGAGGGACAGCGGCCGATCGGCCGGGTGTGCAACCTGATCCATGCCGGCAACGACCTGCTGGAGGTGGAGCAGGAAACCCCGACCGGTTCCCGCCGCCTACTGATCCCCTTCGTAACCGCGATCGTGCCAGAGGTGCACCTGGCCAAGGGCTGGATCGGCATCACCCCACCGCCAGGGCTACTGGACCTTTGAGCTGGCCCGAAGTGGCTGGATGGCCTTGAATGGGGCCCACCTCAGGCGCTCCCATGCCAGTCAGCACCCTGGTTCCAGTGATCCTTTGCGGCGGCACGGGCACCAGGCTGTGGCCCCTCTCGCGCGCCAGCTATCCGAAGCAATACTGGCCCCTGGCCGGCGGCGGCGAGGAAACCCTGCTGCAGCAGACCCAGCAGCGACTGGATGGCCTGGAGGGGCTGGCAGCGCCATTGCTGATCTGCAATGAAGATCACCGCTTCATCGTGGCCGAGCAGATGCGCCAGATCGGCGTTGAACCGGCGGGGATCCTGCTAGAGCCGGTAGGCCGCAACACGGCCCCGGCGGTGGCGGTGGCGGCATTGCAGGCCACGGCCCAAGGCGATGACCCCCTGCTGCTGGTCCTGGCGGCGGACCACGCCATTCGCAACTCCGCGGCCTTCCGCGACACGATCACGGCCGGCGCGGCGGCAGCGGAGGCGGGCCAGCTGGTGACCTTCGGGATCGTGCCCACCACAGCTGAAACTGGCTACGGTTACATCGAGGCAGCCGAGCCCCTCGGGGGGGTCAACAGGCCAGTGCCGATCGCCCGGTTTGTGGAGAAGCCCAATCAGGCCACCGCCGAGCAGTTCCTGGCCACCGGCCGCTTCACCTGGAACAGCGGCATGTTCCTGTTCAAGGCCAGCGCCATCCTGGCGGAGCTCGAACGGCTGGTGCCGGAGGTGGTCAGTGCCTGCAGGCTGGCCCTGGAGCAGGACAGTGCCGACCTCAACTTCCTGCGGCTGGAGCGGGAAGCCTTTGCCGCCTGCCCCAATGTGGCCCTCGACGTGGCCGTCATGGAACGCACCGACCGGGGCGCCGTGCTGCCCCTGGAGGCGGGCTGGAGTGATGTGGGCAGCTGGAGCGCCCTCTGGGAAACCGCCGACCAGGACGACCAGGGCAACGTGCTGCGGGGCCGGGTGATCCACGAAGACTCCCGCAACTGCTACCTGCGCAGCGAGCACCGCCTGGTGGTGGGGCTTGGCGTCGAAGACCTGGTGGTGGTGGAAACCGACGATGTGGTGCTGGTGGCCCACCGCAACCGGGCCCAGGACATCAAGGGGATCGTGGGCCTGCTGGAGCGCCAGGGGGCCCCGGAGAGCAAGGCCCACCGCAAGATCTATCGCCCCTGGGGCTCCTATGACGGCGTCACCGAGGGCTCCCGCTGGCAGGTGAAGCGGATCGTGGTCAACCCCGGCGCCAGCCTTTCGCTGCAGATGCACCACCACCGGGCCGAACACTGGGTCGTGGTGCAGGGCTCGGCGCTGGTGGAAAAGGATGGTCAACAGGAGCTGGTCAGCGAAAACCAAAGCACCTACATCCCCCTGGGCTGCCGGCACCGGCTCACCAACCCGGGCAAGATCCCGGTCGAGATGATTGAGGTGCAGAGCGGCCCCTACCTGGGCGAAGACGACATCGTGCGCTTTGACGATCGCTACGGTCGCACCGACGTCGCCGCAGCCGGGGGGCCAGCTACTCCACGGTGACGCTCTTGGCCAGGTTGCGCGGCTGATCCACATCCAGGCCCCGGTGGGCCGCGATGTGATAACTCAACAGCTGCATGGGAATCACCGTGAGCAGAGGGCTCAGCAGTTCATCCACCACCGGCACCGGCAACAGCAGATCAAATAACTCTGCATCAGGGCAGTTGGGGGCGACCCCGATCAGCTGGGCGTCCCGGGCCTTGGCCTCCTGGGCATTGCTGAGCACCTTGTCAAACACCTTGCCCGGCATGGCGATCGACACCACCGGCACCTTGGCATCGAGCAGGGCAATGGGGCCGTGCTTCATCTCGCCAGCTGGGTAGCCCTCGGCATGGATATAGCTGATCTCCTTGAGCTTGAGGGCACCCTCCAGGGCAATTGGATAGTTGATGCCCCTGCCGAGGAAGATCACATCCTGGGTGCCCTCAAAGCGGTGGGCCAGGCCAGCGCAGCGCTGGTCGTGGTCGGCCACCAGGGCCTCGAGCTGCTGGGGCAATTGCCGCAACTGGGCCACCAGGGCTTCCAGACCGGCGCGGCTGCAGCCCGAACTGGCGCCATGCTGCTCTTTGCCCAGCCGGCGCTCGGCAAAGGCCAGGGCCAGGCCATAGAAAGCCAGCAACTGGGCCAGGAAGGTTTTGGTGGCTGCCACCCCCACCTCAATGCCTGCTCCGATATCGAGGATGTGATCCACCATCCGGGCCAGGGAGCTCTCCGCCCGGTTGGTGATCCCCAGCAGCCTGGGGGCAAAGGCTGGATCAGGGATCAACTGGCGCCGCTCCTGCTCCATGGCCAGGGCCGCCAGGGTGTCTGCTGTTTCCCCTGACTGGGTCACGCCGATCGTGAGGGTGTGGGCGGAGAGCGGCGGCGGCGAGTAGCGGAATTCACTGGCATAGAAAACGCTGGTTGGAATTCCTGCCAGTTGTTCCAGCAGGTAGGCCCCCACCTGGGCCGCATGGCGACTGGTGCCGCAGGCCAGGATCTGGATCCGCTCCACCCCCTCAAACACCTCCGCAGGCAGTGGCAGGGCTACCAGGGGGCCGGCCTCGCCGGGCAGCGTCTGCGGCAGGTGCCGGGCCACCCAGAGCGCCGCCGTTTCCGGCTGCTCGTGGATCTCCTTGAGCATGAAGTGGCGAAAGCTGCGCTTATCGGCCACGTGCTCGGTGCCGCTCAGCAGGCTGGGGCTGCGCTCTACCCGCCCCCCGGCCTGGTCGTATAGCTCTATACCCAGCGGAGTGAGCAGGGCCACCTCGCCGTCCTCCATGGGCAGGATCGTGCGGGTGAAGCCAGCCAGGGCTGGGGTGTCGCTGGCGCAGAGGAATTCCCCCTCCCCCAGGCCAATCAACAGCGGTGCCGCCCGGCGCGCCACCAGCAGGGCCCCGGGGGCCTCGGCCCACACCACCGCCAGGGCATAGGCCCCCTGCAGCAGGGGCAACACCTGCTGCACCGCATCCAGCAGCAGGGCCCCGCTGGGCTTGCGACCCGCCGCCGTGAACCTTGCCAGCTGCCGCGCCAGCAGATGGGGGATCACCTCGGTGTCCGTCTCGGAGCGGAACAGCACCCCTTCGGCCTGCAACTCCTCCCGCAGGCTGCGGTAGTTCTCGATGATGCCGTTCTGCACCACCGCCAGCTGGCCGCTGCCATCGAGGTGGGGGTGGGCGTTGCGCTCTTCAGGCTTGCCGTGGGTGGCCCAGCGGGTATGGCCGATGCCGCAGTGGCCCGGGGCGCCCTCGGCCTCAAAGCGGGCCATGAGATTGACCAGCTTGCCCTCGGCCTTGAGGCAGTGGAGCCCCGCCCCATCCACGCTGGCGATTCCAGCTGAGTCGTAGCCGCGGTATTCCAGCTGGCGCAGACCTTCCAGCAGCTGGGGAGCCGCCTCCCGGGATCCAATCAGGGCAACGATGCCGCACATAGGGCTGGGCCAGCGAAGAGCGCAACAAAAAAGCCCGGCAAAGGGCCGGGCTTGAGCCTATGGGCCCTGGAACCAGGGAAAAGCCGGCTCAGTAGGAAAGGCCCATCGAGCGACTGGTTTCATCGCCGAGATAGACGCGGATGCTGAGGAAGTCGGTAGGGCAGGCGGTTTCGCAGCGCTTGCAACCCACGCAGTCTTCGGTGCGGGGCGAGGAGGCGATCTGACCGGCCTTGCAGCCATCCCAGGGCACCATCTCGAGCACATCGAGAGGGCAGGCACGCACACACTGGGTGCAGCCGATGCAGGTGTCGTAGATCTTGACGGCGTGGGACATGGCCCGGTGAAGGACGGCTTGACGCCCAACGTACCCACAGTCCCAGGCAAGCCAGCGGCGGCCCCCCGACCCCGTCACCCTTGTTCATACGGCGGCGGATGCCCTGCAGAGCGACCCGTAGAGTGCGTCGACTCTCAAAGCAGCCATGTCCCAGGAAGCGATCTTCGAGAAAGTGCGCTCGATCGTTGCGGAGCAGCTCAGCGTTGATTCCGGGGACGTCAAGCCCGAATCCAACTTTCAGAACGATCTCGGTGCTGACTCCCTCGACACCGTCGAACTGGTGATGGCCCTGGAAGAAGCCTTCGACATCGAGATTCCCGACGAAGCTGCCGAAGGCATCACCACCGTGGGTGATGCCGTCAAGTTCATCCAGGACAAGCAGGCCTGAGCCATTCCATGGTGCAGGGACTCCAGCGCGTCGTCGTCACCGGTCTGGGCGCAGTGACACCGCTTGGCAACGATGTCAAAACCTATTGGGAAGGTCTGTGTTCCGCCCGCAATGGCGTGGCACCGATCACCCTGTTTGATGCCAGCCGCCATGCCTGCCGCTTTGCAGCGGAGGTCAAAAATTTTGATCCTTCCGGCTGGCTGGAGCCGAAGGAGTCCAAGCGCTGGGATCGCTTCTGCCAGTTTGCCGTGGTGGCCGCCAAGCAGGCCGTGGGCCATGCCGGGCTGACCATCGACGCCAGCAACCAGAATCGGGTCGGCACCGCCATCGGCTCCGGCGTGGGTGGCCTGCTGATGATGGAAACCCAGGCCCATGTGCTGGCAGACCGGGGGCCCGATCGGGTCAGCCCCTTCTGCGTGCCGATGATGATCCCCAATATGGCCACTGGCTTGACGGCGATCGCCTTGGCGGCGAGGGGACCCAGCAGTGCGGTGTCGACAGCCTGCGCGGCGGGCTCAAACGCCATCGGCGACGCCTACCGCCTGATCCAGCTGGGCCTGGCTGACGCCATGGTTTGCGGCGGGGCGGAATCGGCGATCACCCCGCTTGGCGTGGCGGGTTTTGCCAGCGCCAAGGCACTTTCATTCCGCAACGACGATCCGGCCACCGCCAGCCGTCCCTTCGACGCCAAGCGCAATGGCTTTGTGATCGGCGAAGGGGCAGGCATTCTGGTGCTGGAAAGCCTGGACCATGCCCGTTTACGCGGTGCCCAGATCCTGGCCGAGGTGGTGGGCTACGGCATGACCTGTGATGCCCATCACATCACCTCGCCCACCCCCGGTGGCATCGGCGGGGCCGAAGCAATGCGGCTTGCCCTCAAAGATGCCCAACTCGAGCCCGAGGCCGTCGACTACGTCAACGCCCACGGCACCAGCACCCAGGCCAACGACAGCAACGAAACCGCTGCCATCAAAAGCGCCCTCGGCGACTGGGCCTACCGGATTCCGGTTAGCTCCACCAAGTCGATGACAGGCCACCTGCTCGGCGGCAGTGGCGGCATCGAAGCCGTCGCGGCCGTGCTGGCCATAGAAAACAACCTGGTGCCGCCTACGATCAATTACCAAAATCCAGATCCGGCTTGTGATCTGGATGTGGTTCCCAACCAGGCCAGGGAACACACCCTCAACGTGGTGCTCTCCAATTCCTTCGGATTTGGCGGTCACAACGTCTGCCTGGCCTTCCGCCGCATGGCGTGAGCACCCTCCCCTCCCCTCCACACCAGTCCTAGCCATGGTCGCCGCCCCCCCTACCTCCCTCGAGTCGCTCTGCGTCAACAGCATCCGCTTTCTGGCAATCGACGCGGTAAACAAATCGAATTCCGGTCACCCGGGGCTGCCCATGGGCTGTGCACCGATGGCGTTCGCCCTGTGGGACAAGGTGCTCAAGCACAACCCCAGGAACCCCAAGTGGTTCAACCGCGACCGCTTCGTGCTCTCGGCCGGTCACGGCTGCATGCTGCTCTACGCCCTGCTGCACCTCACCGGCTACGACTCGGTGACCATCGAGGACATCAAGCAATTCCGCCAATGGGAGTCCCGGACCCCCGGCCACCCGGAAACGTTTGAGACCCCCGGGGTAGAGGTCACCACCGGACCCCTGGGCCAGGGAATCTCCAACGCCGTCGGCCTGGCAATCGCCGAAGCCCACCTGGCAGCAAAGTTCAACAAGCCCGGTTGCGAGCTGGTGGACCACTACACCTACGTGATCATGGGTGATGGCTGCAACCAGGAGGGTGTGAGCAGCGAGGCCGCTTCCCTGGCCGGCCACCTGGGCCTGGGCAAGCTGATTGCCCTCTACGACGACAACCACATCACGATCGACGGCAACACCGCCGTGTCCTTCACCGAGGACGTGCTGAAGCGCTATGAGGCCTACGGCTGGCATGTGCAGCATGTGGCCGATGGCAACACCGATGTGGCCGGCATCGCCCGGGCGATTGAGGCCGCCAAGGCCGTCAGCGACAAGCCCAGCCTGATCAAGGTGACCACCACGATCGGCTACGGCTCGCCCAACAAGGCCAACACCGCCGGCATCCACGGCGCGGCCATCGGAGCCGATGAGGCCGAGCTCACCCGCAAGGCCCTCGACTGGAATTACGGGCTCTTCGAAGTACCCCAGGACGCTTACGACCACTGGCGCCAGGCGATCAGCCGCGGTGAAGCCCTCGAAGCCACCTGGAACGCCAGCCTGGCTACCTACCGCAGCCAGTTCCCCACTGAAGCGGCCGAATTCGAGCGCCAGCTCCGCGGCGAACTGCCCCAGGGGTGGGATTCGACCCTGCAGAGCTTCAGCCCCGCGGACAAGGGCCTGGCCACCCGAATGCACTCCTACAACGCCCTCAATGCGTTCGGCCCCAACCTGCCCGAGCTAATCGGCGGCTCCGCCGACCTGACCCACTCCAACCTCACCGATATCAAGGGCGAGGCCAGCTTCCAGAAAGGCGGGGAGGCCAACCGCTACCTGCACTTCGGCGTGCGCGAACACGCCATGGCGGCGATCATGAATGGCATCGCCTACCACGGCAGTGGCCTGATCCCCTACGGCGGCACCTTCCTGGTGTTTGCCGGCTACATGATCGGTGCCATGCGCCTCTCGGCCCTGAGCGAGCTGGGCTGCATCTACGTGCTCACCCACGACTCAATCGGCCTGGGCGAAGACGGCCCCACCCACCAGCCGGTGGAAACCCTCGCCAACCTGCGCGCCATCCCCAACCTGCTGGTGATCCGGCCCGGCGACGGCAACGAAACCATGGGCGCCTACCAGGTGGCCGTCACCAACCGCAAGCGCCCCACGGTGCTGGCCCTCAGCCGCCAGGCCATGGCCAACCAGGCCGGTTCGGCTGCAGCCCATGTGGCCAAAGGTGGCTACATCCTCGAAGACAGCAACGGCAACCCCGAGCTGATCCTGATCGGCACCGGTACTGAACTGGAGCTCTGCACCAAGGCAGCAGCCCAGCTGCGGGCCGAAGGCAAGAACGTGCGCGTGGTTTCGATGCCCTGCATCGAGCTGTTCGAAGAGCAGGGCGCGGCCTACCGCGAAAGCGTGCTGCCCGCCGCCTGCCGCAAACGCATCGTGGTGGAAGCCTCCAGCAGCTTCGGCTGGCACAAGTACAGCGGCTTCGACGGTGACACCGTGTCGATCGACCGCTTCGGCGCCTCAGCCCCGGGGCCGGTTTGCATGGAGAAGTTCGGCTTCACCGTGGCCAATGTGGTAGCCAAGGCCAAAGCCCTGGGCTGATTTTCTTGCCAGGCCAACGCACCCAGCATTCAAGCCCCACCGCAAGGTGGGGTTTTTGTTTGGCCTCTATCGGGAGAGGCCAGTCCCATCGGGAATGGACCTAAAGCTGATCCCACGGGACTGATCCGCGGCACCGTTTCCATCAGCAACCCCACCAGGCCAGAGCTCGCGGCCCTGGAAGTTTCAGCGCAGGCGGACAGTGGTGCGGTGCATCGATGCATCCCCGAACATCTGGCGCTCTAGCTGAGCCTGGGCAAACTTGAGCGCCGCAAGGTGGTGTTGGCTGAATGAAGTGCTGCTAAGTGCCATCCCCATGGAAGATATGGTCTTGGTGCTGCGGCCCCAGCTGCAGAGCCTGGATGTGAACCCTGAAAGCCCCAATATCCCCCTGAACCTGGCGAAGTAAGGCCAGGCTGCAGGACGTGCTGGATCCGATCAGACCGCAGCTGTGGCGGCTTCGCTTTGCTTCTGCTCCGCCAGCACCTGCTCCAAGCCGGCCAGATCCTCGTCGGTGATTTTGGTTTGCATCGGGCAGTGCTTGGGACCGCACATTGAACAGAACTCGGCCTGCTTGTAGATGTCGGCGGGCAGGGTTTCGTCGTGGTACTCGCGGGCCCGCTCGGGATCAAGCGAGAGATCAAACTGCTTGTTCCAGTCGAAGGCGTAGCGAGCGCGGCTGAGTTCGTCGTCGCGGTCGCGGGCCCCCGGGCGATGGCGGGCAATGTCGGCGGCGTGGGCCGCGATCTTGTAGGCGATCAGGCCCTCGCGCACATCCTCGGCATTGGGCAGGCCCAGGTGCTCCTTGGGGGTCACATAGCAGAGCATGGCCGTGCCATACCAGCCGGCCATCGCCGCGCCGATGGCGCTGGTGATGTGGTCGTAGCCGGGGGCGATGTCGGTGACGAGCGGACCGAGCACATAGAAGGGCGCCTCGCTGCACTCCTCCATCTGCTTTTTGACGTTGAATTCGATCTGATCCATCGGCACATGGCCCGGACCCTCCACCATCACCTGGATGTCGTGCTCCCAGGCGCGGCGGGTGAGCTGGCCGAGGGTTTTGAGCTCAGCCAGCTGGGCGGCGTCGGAGGCGTCGTGCTGGCAACCCGGCCGCAGGGAGTCTCCAAGGGAGAAGCTGCAGTCGTAGCGCTTGAAGATTTCGATGATGTCATCGAAATGGGTAAACAGGGGATTCTGCTTGTGGTGATAGAGCATCCACTGGGCCAAAATCCCGCCGCCGCGGCTGACGATCCCGGTGAGGCGACCCTTCACCAGGGGCAGGTGCTCAATCAGCAGGCCGGCGTGGATCGTCTGGTAGTCGACCCCCTGCTGGCAGTGCTTCTCGATGATGTGCAGGAAGTCGTCGGCGTCGAGCTTCTCGATCGAGCCGTGCACGCTTTCCAGCGCCTGATAGACGGGCACCGTGCCGATCGGCACCGGCGAAGCATTGATGATCGCCGTGCGCACCTCATCGAGGTTGACGCCGCCGGTGGAGAGGTCCATCACCGTGTCGGCGCCGTATTTCACCGCCAGGCGCAGCTTGGCCACCTCCTCATCGAGATCGGAGGCATTGGGGGAAGCGCCGATGTTGGCGTTCACCTTGCAGCGGCTGGCGATGCCTATCGCCATCGGCTCCAAATTGAGGTGGTTGATGTTGGCCGGGATGATCATCCGCCCCCGGGCCACCTCCTCCATCACCAGCGACTCGGGCAGGTTTTCCCGCTTGGCCACATAGGCCATTTCTTCAGTCACCACGCCCTGGCGGGCATAGTGCATCTGGGAATAGTTCGCGGTGCCGCGACGCTTCTCGATCCAGGCGCTACGCATGTGGGGCTGCAGATAGGGCGGGGCGCAGCCTGAGAGTGGTTTCACAATCCAGTTCCACTTCCCTGCGCCGGCATTACCCGGATCAGGTTCGGAGGGTGTGATCTCAGCCCGGTGCTGCACAGCTGATTAGGCCGGCAGCGGGGCACCCCTAGTGACATGCGAAACCTAGCAAGGCTGTAACCGGTTTAGCTCCATAACCGATTACAGCCTTGTAACCCTTTCAGGCCTGTAACCCGTTGAACGCCGCGGCCACCACCCGGTGATCGGCGTCAGTCTGGAGCTGCTGCAGCAGGGCGCGGGCCTCCCCATCGCCGTGCTCCCGCACGAGACGGCCGAGGATCTCGGCTCCGCCCACCCGCACGGTGCCATCGGCATCGGTGATCGCCAGCGAGGCCAGCTCCAGCAGCCAGGCCGGATTGATTTCGGCCTGTTCGGCCAGGGCCGAGAGGATGCTGCAGCGCACCAGCCACTGCCGATCGGCGGCAAACAGCTGAAGCACCAGGGGCCAGGCCCGTTCCAGCGAATGGCTGACCAGGGAGTTGGCTGCTTCAGCCCGCACATTGGCGTCCTCGTCGTGCTGGGCGGCGCCCACCAGGGCCTGCCAGCCGGCCTCACTCTGCTTCACCCCGAGGCCGGCGCAGCTGAGCGAGCGCACCATGAAAACCTCCTGCTCCAGACCCAACAGCAACAGGGGCACGGCCTCTTCAACCGGCATCTGCCGCAGGCCCGCCAGGGCCGGCATGGCCCGGCTGGGATCGCCGGAGGCGATCGCCTCACGCAGGGCAGCGAGATCGGGCGAAGGGGTGTTCATTGGGGGCCATCCTGGCCCAGGGCCGCCAGCAGGTTGCGGCGGCGGCGGCGCCAGCCCAGCAGGCTCGTCCCCAGCAGACCCGTGCCGATCAACAGGGCGGGCAGGGCCGGCAGGCGATCGACACCGCGGCGCTGCAGCAAAACCAGCAGGGACATCAAAATCAGCAGGGGGGAAGAGAGGGCCAGCAAACCCCTAAGCAGGGGCCGGTTCCTCATGGCCGCTGCTCCATCCAACGCAGCAGGCTCAGGGCGAGCACCCGGACGCCCACCGGCAGGGCCGCCTCGTCAGGGGCAAAGGAGTTGCTGTGCAGAGGGGCACAGCCCGCCGGCCCTGCCACCCCGAGTCGAAACATGGTGCCGCGGGTGTCCTCCAGCAGCTGGGCAAAGTCTTCAGCGCCGAGGGAGGGCTGCTCGAGCCACTGCACCTGGGAGCGGCCCAGCAGCTCCACCGCAGCAGCTGCAACCAGCTGGGTGAGCGCTGGGTCGTTTTGCACCGGCGGCGAGATGCAGCGATAGCTCACCCGCGCCTCGCCACCGTGGCCCCGGCAGAGGGCCTGCACCGTGTCTTCAATCCAGCCCGGCAGCTGGGCATGCACCTCATTATCGAGGCAGCGCACCGTACCCAGCAGGCGCACATGGTCGGCGATCACATTGAAGGCCTTGCCGCCCTCGATGCGCCCGAAGCTCACCACCACCGGATGCAGGGCATCGAGGCGGCGGCTGATCGCCTCCTGCAGGCCACTCACCACCCGGGCCGCGATCCAGATGGCATCGGTGCTCTGGTGGGGCCGGGCGCCATGACCGCCCTCGCCCAGCACCTCCACCTCCAGCTCCCCCGCCGCCGCCGTAAGGCTGCCGCTGCGCACGCCGATCGTGCCCACCGGCAGGCTTGGGAAGACGTGCAAACCAAACAGGGCCTCCACCCCGTCCATGGCCCCGTCGGCCCTCATCCAGGCCGCCCCCTGGGCCGTCTCCTCGGCGGGCTGAAACAGCAGCCGCACCCGGGCCGTGAGCAGGTGGGGCTGGCGCTGCCATAGCCCCCCCAGCAGGTGGGCCACCCCCAGCCCCACCGCGGTGTGCAGGTCATGGCCACAGGCATGCATCAGGCCCTGTTGGGTGGAGGCGTAGTCGAGGCCGGTGCGCTCCTCCACCGGCAGGGCGTCCATATCGACCCGCAGGGCCACCAGCGGCACCTGGAGGCCCGCCGGGCCCAGCTCCGCCAGCACGCCAGTGCGGCCCACCCCCTCGCGCACATCCCAGCCCCAACGGCGCAGCTCACCGGCAACCAGGGCGGCCGTCTGCTGCTCGTGGCCACTCAGCTCGGGATGGCGATGGATGTGTCGGCGCAGCTGAATCAGCTCCGGCAGCACCTCTGCCAGGGCGGCCTCGAGGCCGAGCTCTTGCCAATTCAACCTGCAGGGTGTGGCTGTCATTCGTAGGCCGTCATGCGGGGGCCTTCATTCGGGGGCAGTCATTCAGGAGCCCAGGGCAAGGAATTGGACTAGAGCTTCCACCGGCACGGGGGGCCAGCGCCGCGTCGATCGCAACCATTCTTGCTGCCGGTAGCGCGGATCGAGGCCGGAGGCCGCAGCCCAGTTGCTCTCGGCCTCACCGCTGGCCCCCTTTTGCCACAGCAGGGCGGTGAGAGCGGCGCGGGCATCGGCAAACAGGGGGTAGCGGCGGATCAGGTTGCGCAGCTCCCGCTCGGCCCCAGCTTTGTCTCCGAGTTGGAAGGCGGCCAGGGCTGCACTGGAGCGGGCCATGGCAAAACCAGGCCGGGCCAGGGAAGCCGCCTCAAAGCAGCGGCGCGCTTCCTGCCAGTCGCCCAGGGAGCCCTGCACGTTGCCGAGGTTGTAGAGGGCCGAGGCCCGCGGTTCGCCCGTGTCGCTGGGGGCCCGCTCCAGGATCCAGCGGTAGTCGGCCTCGGCGGCGGCCCAATCAGCCAGGGCCTCCTCGGCTGTGCCGCGATTGAGATGGGGATCGGGGCTCTCGCTATCGAGGGCGATGGCCTTGGTCTGGTCGGCAATGGCGGCGCGGGGATCGCCCAAGGCCAGCAGCACGTTGCCCCGGTTGCTCCAGGCCGCCGCATCGTTTGGGGCCACCTCCAACACCTGGTTCCAGAGGGGCAGGGCCTCGGCGAAGCGCCCCTCCCGGCTGGCACTGAGGGCCTGGTCAAAGAGCTGGGGCAGCAGCAACTGCACCCCCAACAGCAAAGCAAGCAGGGTGGAGATCACGGGCGGAGCCCGCTCATGCCGCCGCTCCGGCCGGCCAGCCCAGGTGGCTGCGACCCGCCAAGGTGACCAGCCGGCCCCGCGGCGTGCGCTGCAGAAAGCCCAGTTGCAGCAGGTAGGGCTCGACCACCGCTTCGAGGGTGGCGGAATCTTCGCCCAGGCCCGCCGCCAGGGTGTCGAGGCCCACGGGCCCCCCGCCATAGGCCTCCAGCATCAGGGTCAGCAGGCGCCGATCGCTGGCATCGAGGCCCCGATCGTCGACCCGATGCAGGCTGAGGGCCTCGGCCACCAGCGCCGGGCCGATGCGGCCATGGCCGCGCACCGATGCCACGTCGCGCACCCGCCGCAGCAAACGATTGGCGATGCGGGGGGTGCCGCGGCAGCGGCGCGCCACCTCCACAGCGGCGTCGGCCTCGAGCGCGATCTGGAGCAGGCCAGCGGCCCGCTCGACGATCGCCTGCAGGTCGTCGATGCCATAAAACTCCAGCCGCTGGATCAGGCCAAAGCGATCCCGCAGCGGCGAACTCAAGGCGCCGGCCTTGGTGGTGGCCCCCACCAGGGTGAAGGGCGGCAGCTCCAGGCTGCGGGTACGGGCGGTGGTGCCCTTGCCCACGGTGAGATCGAGGCGGCAGTCTTCCATTGCCGGGTAGAGGATCTCCTCGGCCACCCGGTTAAGTCGGTGAATCTCGTCGATGAACAGCAGCTCATGGGGCTGCAGGTTCACCAGTAGGCCAACGATGTCGCGGGGGCGCTCCAGGGCCGGCGCACTGGTGATGCGACAGCGCACCCCCAGCTCCTCGGCCAGCACCAGGGCCATGGTGGTTTTGCCCAGACCCGGCGGGCCGTAGAGCAGCACGTGGTCGAGGGCCTCCTGGCGGGCCCGGGTGGCCTCCACGGCGATGGCCAGCACCTGCTTGAGCTCGCTCTGGCCGATGTAGTCGGCAAGGCGCTTGGGGCGCAGGCCATCTTCCCGGGCGATCGGCCCAGGCCCGGCCCCGACCTCGCCGACCACGGCGGTGGGATCCACCAGCCGCGGCTGGGAAGGCTGCGGGGATCCCGAGGAAACGATGGCCATGCAGCGAGGGTACCGGCAGCTCCCTAGGGTCGGAAGGTCCAGGGGAAGGATGCGGAGCAGCGATGGCAAAGGGCGGGGGCAAGAAAAAAGCCAAGGCCCAGCGTGATGCCGCCAACAAGCTGCTGGCCGACAACCGTTTCGCCCGCCACCAGTACGAGATTCTCGAAACCCTGGAAACGGGCGTTGAACTGCTGGGCACGGAGGTGAAGTCGATCCGGGCGGGCCACTGCAACCTGCGTGACGGCTTCTGCCTGATCCGCAAGGGGGAGCTGCAGCTCCACAACGTGCACATCTCCCCCCACACCCATGCCGGGGCCTACTTCAACCACGAGCCCCTGCGGGTGCGCAAACTGCTGGCCCACCGGCGCGAGATCGAAAAACTGCGGGTGGCCCTCGATCAGAAGGGCCTCACCCTGATCCCCCTCAACCTGCACCTCAAGGGGTCCTGGATCAAGCTCACCATCGGCCTGGCCAAGGGCCGCAAGCTGCACGACAAACGCCACGAGGAACGGCGCAAGCAGGACATCAAGGACGCCAAGGCGGCCATCGCCCGGCTCTGAGTCGGGGCGCGGCCTGCCCGACTGGAGTCAATTGACTGGCGGTTGCACCGGCGGCGGCGGGGCGACGGCAGGCGGGGCGGGGGCCGGCCCGGTCTGGACCTGGGGCCTCTCCAGCTGGTCCGGCGGCGCCTGGGGTGAGGGCTCGGGGCCGGCTGGCGGCGGGGCCACCTGGGGCAGGGGTGGATCCGCCCGCAGGGAGAGGGTGATCAGGGCCGGGGCCACACCCTCGTTCGTGACCAGCAGCTGGACCGGCGAGCGTTTCTGCACCCCCAGGCTCACCACCCGCAGGGGGCCCTTGGCCTCCAGCAGGTCGCCATCGGGGCCGAAGACACTCATCTGCATTAGCGGCGAGCCATTCACCCCCAGCACCAGCCGATAGCCGGCGGGCAGCCGCACGGGGAAGAGGCGGGCCCCCCCGGCCTCCACCTGGGCCGAAAGCACCCGGGTTTCCAGGGGCTGAGCCTGGATCGCCTCGATCTGCACATTGGCCAGCCCCTGCTCGGCTGCCGCATACCAGAGCTGCCGGAAGGGTTCAGCCGGGATGTCGGCGCCGGGCCGGCCCGGCAGCAGGTTCTGGGCACTGCCCGAAACCAGCTGGCGCAGCACCGCGGGGCTGAGCCCCTGGCTCACCAGGGACTGCTGGCGCCGCTCCCAATCCCCATTTGTGTAGCTGCCGAGGCGGCGGCGGATGTCGAGGGGAAGTTGCTCCACCCTGGCCAACCACTCCTCGGCAAGCTCGTTCCACACCTTGCGCAGGGGGGCTTCCTCGAGGGAAT
The DNA here is from genome assembly GCF_015840335.1 of Synechococcus sp. CBW1108. NCBI lineage: Bacteria > Bacillati > Cyanobacteriota > Cyanophyceae > Synechococcales > Synechococcaceae > Synechococcus > Synechococcus sp. CBW1108. The sequence goes on along the minus strand of NZ_CP060395.1, from coordinate 1,578,592 downwards.
CGCCCGGCAGGCGACCACCCCGCTCAGGAAACTGGGCGAGCAGGCTGGCATCCACCAGTTTGAGAAACCAGCCCCGGTCAATCTGCAGGGCCCGTAACCGGTTGAGCAGCTGCTGGCGCTGGTCAACCTCCGCCGGCGGCAGGCTAGTGGGCAACTGCAGGGCCGCATCGGGGGTGGTCAGGGCCACCCGACCGCGGCTCAGCCACCACCAACCCAAGGCAGTGCCGACCACGGCCGAGAGCACCAGGGCGATCACCACCGGCCAGATACCGCCCTCGGCGGCCTCCTCCCGCTCCTCGAGCCGGGTGCGCGGGGCGGCGGCTGGACCTGGAACTGGGGCCGGCTCGGGCTGGGGTGGCGGAGCGACCAGCACGGGCAGCACCGGCGCCACTGGGGGTTCGGTCACCGGTGGCGGCACCAGGGCAACGGTGCTGTCGGCCCGGGGCACCGGGCCCGTGCTCTCAGGCATGGCCAGGGCCTGGAAAGCTGCCAGGGCCTTGGCCGCGGAACCAAAACGCTCCCCCGGCTGGCGCAGCAGCAGGCGGCTGATCTGGGCCTGCAGCTCGGGTTGGCCGGCCAGGGTGGCAGGCCAGCGCCAGGCAAGGCTGACCGGATCCAACAACCTGGCGGGCCCCTCACCACTCAGCAGCACCAAAGCCACCACGCCAAGGGCATGCAGATCCATCCACGGCTCGCTCTGGAGCAGGTGGGTGCGCTCCGGCGGGGCATAGCCAGGGGTGGCCTGGGCCGCACCAGCCACCGAGCCGAAATCAATCAGCACCGGCAGGCCATCGCTGTCGCGGCGCAGCAGGTTGGCGGGGCTGAGGTCGCCGTGCACCAGCTCCTGGCTGTGCAGCACCGCCAGCACCGGCAGCAGCTGGCGCAGCAGCAGCAACACCTCTCCGGCACCAAACACCAGCTGCCGTGCGGCCCGGGCCTCGAGCAACTGCTGGTAGGTGCGGCCTGCCTGCCATTCGCGCACCAGCCACAGCCCCTCGGCCGCCTCGATCGCCGCCCCCATGCGCGGCACCTGGGGATGGAGCACCCCCTGCAACCGGTCCCAGCGCTGACGCGCCATGGCCAGATCGATTTCCCGCCCCAGTAGGCGCAGGGCCATCGGCGCCTCTGCCGCCAGCAGGTCGCTGGCCCGCCACAACTCCCCCTGGACTTCAGCCCCGCTGCCCAGGCTGAGGCGCTCCTCCAACCGATAACGCTCGCCGATCAGCTGACCCTGCTGCGCCGCCATCAGCCCACTCCTGCCAGGCAGCGCTCAGGTTGACGCAGACCCTTGGCCGCGAGCCAGTCGGCTTCATAGAGCCGCGACCGGTAGCGGTCGCCGCTGTCACACAACACGGTGACGATCGTGTGGCCGGGGCCCAGACGCCGGGCCGTCTCCACCGCCGCGGCCACATTGATGCCCACCGAGCCGCCCAGGAATAGGCCTTCGCGCCAGAGCAGCCCGTAGATCGTGTCGAGGGCGGCCTGGTCATCGATGCGCACGGCATCATCAACGGGGGATCCCTCCAGGTTGGCGGTGACGCGGCTGTTGCCAATCCCCTCGGTGATCGAGCTGCCCTCGCTCACGAGCACTCCATCGGTGGCCCAGCTGTAGAGGGCACTGCCATGGGGATCGGCCAGGACACAGCGCACCGCCGGGTTCTGCTCCTTGAGATAGAGAGCCACGCCGGCGTAGGTGCCGCCGGTGCCGGTAGCCGCCACCCAGGCATCCACCCGACCGCCGCTCTGCTGCCAGATCTCCGGCCCGGTGGAGTTGTAGTGGGCGCGGCGGTTGGCCAGGTTGTCGAACTGGTTGGCCCAGACGGCGCCGGGGGTCTCAGCGGCGATGCGGCCCGAAAGCCTCACGTAGTTGTTGGGGTCGCGGTAAGGCACCGCCGGCACCGTGCGCACCTCAGCGCCCAGGCTGCGCAGCAGGCCGATCTTCTCCGCCGACTGGGTGTCGGGAATCACGATCAGGGCCCGGTAACCGCGGGCATTGCAGATGTGGGTGAGGCCGATGCCGGTGTTGCCGGCCGTGCCCTCCACCACCGTGCCGCCAGGCCGCAGCAGCCCCTGCTCCTCCGCCTCCAGCAGAATGCCCAGGGCAGCGCGGTCCTTGACCGAGCCCCCCGGGTTCATGAACTCGGCCTTGCCGAGGATCTCGCAGCCGGTGAGCTCACTGGGGCCCCTGAGCCGGATCAGGGGCGTGTTGCCGACGGCGCCCACGAACCCTGAAGTGATGCCGGCCATGCCCACGTGCTGTGCGTGGCGAGATCGTAGGCAAGCCCTCTAGGGTCAGACCTGATTTCAGCCCGAATTGGCGGCAGCGGGATGGGACAGGAGCTGGCGGCGCGGTACATACGGGTGCGCCAGCAGAGCCTGGCCCTGGTGGCCCCCCTGCAGCCAGAGGACCTCTGCCTCCAGGGGATGGCCGACGCCAGCCCGCCCAAATGGCACCTGGGCCACACCACCTGGTTCTTTGAGCAGTTTGTGCTGCGGCCCCAGCTGGAAGCTGGCCTGGCGGGGGCCTATCAACCAGCTCCCGAGACCTGGAGCTTTATTTTCAACAGCTACTACGACGCCGTCGGCGCCCGCCACCCCCGGCCCCAGCGGGGCCTGCTGAGCCGCCCGCCCCTGGCCGAGGTACTGGCCTGGCGGGCGGAGGTGGATGGGGCCGTGCTGGCCCTGCTGGATCAGCTGGATCAGGGCGCCCCCCAGCTGGAGCTGGTGGAGCTGGGCCTACAGCACGAGCAGCAGCACCAGGAGCTACTGCTGATGGACCTGCTCGATGGCTTCAGCCGCAACCCCCTGGAGCCGGCCTATGGCCGCGAGCCGGAGGGCGCCAGCCCCTGCCTGGCCGGGGAGCCGGAGCCCCCCTGGCTGGAGCACGGCGGCGGCCTGGTCGAGATCGGCCACTGCGGCGGCAGCCTTCATTTCGACAACGGCTTTCATTTCGACAACGAGGCGCCCCGCCACCGCCAGTGGCTGGAGCCTTTTGCCATCGGTAGCCAGCTGGTGAACAACGGCGCCTATGGGAACTTCATCGCCGACGGCGGCTATCGCAGGGCCGAGCTGTGGATGAGCGAGGGCTGGGCCGTGGTGCAGGAGCGGGGCTGGCAGGCGCCGCGCTACTGGCGGGGGGAAGATGAATTTGGCCTGGCAGGCCGCCAGCCGCGGCGGGCGGAGCAACCGGTGCGCCACCTGAGCTGGTTTGAGGCCGACGCCTTCGCCCGCTGGGCCGGGGCCCGGCTACCCAGCGAGGCCGAATGGGAATTTGCAGCCACCAGGGGGAGCCTGCCGCAGGCCTTCGGCCTGCTCTGGCAGTGGACCGCCAGCCCCTACCGGCCCTATCCGGGGTTCGTGCCGGCCGCCGGTGCCGTGGGGGAATACAACGGGAAGTTTATGAGCTCCCAGATGGTGCTCCGCGGCAGCTGCTTCCTCACCCCCAGCGGCCACGAACGGCCCACCTACCGCAACTTCTATCCGCCGGCGAGCCGCTGGATGGCGGCGGGTCTGCGCCTGGCCCGTGATCTCACCTGATATGGCTCCAAAGCAGCAATCCCAGCTGATCAACCTGCATCCGCCGGCCGCCGACATGCGCCGCCTGGTGGTGGCCGGCATGGAGCGCCACCCCCGCCAGTTACCGGCCTGGCTGCTCTACGACGCCGAGGGTTCCCGCCTGTTCGAGACGATCTGCGAGCAGCCCGAATATGGGCTGACCCGCACCGAAACGGCCCTGCTACAGGCCCGGGCCCCGGAGCTGGCGGCAGCCCTGGGCCCGGGGGTGCTGGTGGAATTCGGCGCAGGCAGTGCCCGCAAGGTGGAGCCCTTGCTGGAGGCCCTGGGGCCGCCGGCCTACGTGGCCCTCGACATCAGCCCCCACCACCTGGAGCTCGCCTGCCGGGAGCTGCAGGCCCGCCATCCGGCGGTGCCCGTGCTCGGCATCTGCTGCGATTACAGCCAACTGCAGCAGCTGCCAGACCACAGCCTGCTGCGGGGCGAGCGGCGGCTGGGCTTCTACCCGGGCAGCTCGATCGGCAATTTCAGCCCGGTTGAGGCGAGCTTGCTCCTGGCCCAACTGCGGGGCCTGCTGGGGCCGGGGGCGCGGCTGCTGATCGGCATCGACCAACCCAAGCAGGTGTCACGGCTGGAGGCCGCCTACAACGATGCCGCCGGGGTTTCCGCCGCCTTCGCCCGCAACCTGCTGGTGCGGCTCAACCGCGACCTGGCCGGCAACTTCGATCCCCAGGCCTTCAGCTACAGCGCCCGTTGGCAGCCCGAGCACAGCCGCATCGCCATGGCCCTGGTGAGCCGCAGCGCCCAGAGCGTGCAGCTGGCAGACCGCAGCTGGAGCTTCAGCCCAGGGGAGGAGCTGATCACCGAATACAGCTTCAAATACACCCCAGAAGCCTTCCTGGCCCTGGCCGCCAGCGCCGGCTGGCAGGGCGCCGGCCGCTGGAGTGATCCGCGGCACGACCTATCCCTGCACATGCTGGTGACGCCAGACTCCTAATCCCAGACCCCAATCACAACCATGGGCCGCGAAGAACAACGGGCCGCCATACGCCAGGTGCGCGAGGGACTGATCAGTGAATTGGAGGAGCTCTACCGCAACGCCTTTGACCGGATCGGCAACCAGGACCTGGGCGAAGGGGCGATCGCCCGGCTCACCCAGTTGCTGCTGCGCTCCCGCGAAGCGGCAATAACGCCGCTGCAGCAGGAGATCGAGGCCCCCCTGATCACCACCCCGGCTGGGCAGCCAGCACCATGAGCAGCTCGAGCTGGTTGGATCAGCTGGAGGCGCGGCTCGACCAGCAGCTGGAGGCCTTCCTCGCCGCCAACCCCAGCCAGGAGACCCTGCTGGAGGAGCAGGGAGCGCGCGATCGCCAGGCCCGGCTGGTGGGGCAGCGACGCCAGTTGCAACGGCAGGCGGAACAGGAGCGCCAGGCCCTGCTGCAACTGGCCGACGAGATTCGGCGCTGGCAGGAGCGGGTGGTCAAGGCGCAGGCCGCCGGTGCCACCGCCCTGGCCGAGCGCGCCAAGGCCCACCAGCAAGGCCTGATGGAGCAGGGCCGCCAACGCTGGCAACAGCTGGGCGAGCTGGGGGTGAGCTTCGCGGCGGTGGAGCGCGACCTGCGCGAGCTGGACAGCCGCTCGCGCCCGCCAAGGGCCTCCAGCCTGGAGCAGGACTGGGCCGCCTTTGAAGCCAACCAGGCCCTGGAAGAGCTGCGGCGGCAGCAGCGCTGAAAATGGGGAGCCACCGCCGCCAAATTCGGTGTCTCCTCAATTCCGTACAAGCTGTACAGAATTCGGGAGAGCCCACAATCACAAAAGATGGAGCTGATCGAACCTGCTTGGGTTCAGGCCTTGGGAGCGGGCGGCACCAGGCTCACCCCTTCCGGTGGTGGGGTGGGATCGGGATCGGCAATCAGCATGTGTTGCAGAACTATTTCCGGACGTTCGCTGTCGCGCCAACGGATCCGGTAGGCGGGCATCTTGGTGCCTCGACTGGTGGTCTGCTCGACGGGCTCCATCACCCAGCCGCGACGAGAACGACCCTGGGGATTGCGCTTCACCACAGCGTCCGCGTGTTTGAAGCGAAAACCGACGCGCTCGCCACTCATGGAATCGTTGGCCCCCAAATGGGGCAGATTGCCTACTGGTGCAATTATCCCATTGTGGCCGGCCGCGCCTCAGGGCGCAGCAGCGGGAAGGCGATCACATCGCGGATCGAGGGGCTGTCGGTGAGCAGCATCACCAGCCGATCGATGCCTATCCCCAGACCCCCGGTGGGGGGCATGCCCACCTCCAGGGCCTGGAGAAAATCCTCATCCACCGCCTGGGCTTCCAGGTCGCCGGCGGCCCGACGGGCCTGTTGGGCCTCCAGGCGCTGGCGCTGGTCCACCGGGTCGATCAGTTCGCTGAAGGCATTGGCGGTCTCGCGGCCGGCGATGAACAACTCGAAGCGCTCCACCAGCCCCGGCTTGCTGCGATGGGCCCGGGCCAGGGGTGAATTCTCCACCGGGTAATCGAGCACGAAGGTGGGCTGGATCAGGTTTGCCTCGACCCGCTGGTCAAAGGCTTCCACCAGCAGGCGCCCCACCGAATCGGCCAGGGCCGGCACCTCCAGCCCCTGGGCGGCCATCGCCGCGGCCGCCTCGGCACGGCTGCTGAAGGCGTTGAAGTCGAGCCCGGTGGCGTCCTGCACCAGCCCGTGCATGGTGGCCCGCCGCCAGGGGGGGGCCAGATCGATTGCGGTGCCCTGGTAGTTGATCAAGGTGGTGCCGCACACCTGCTGGCACACATGGGCCAGGAGCTGCTCGGTGAGCAGCATCATGTCGGTGTAGTCGGCGTAGGCCTGGTAGATCTCCACCGAGGTGAACTCGGGGTTGTGGCGGGTGCTCACCCCCTCGTTGCGGAAAATCCGGCCCAGCTCGTAGACCCGCTCAAAGCCCCCCACCACCAGCCGCTTGAGGTGGAGCTCGGTGGCGATGCGCAGGGTGAGGGGCAGATCGAGGGCGTTGTGGTGGGTTTCGAAGGGCCGGGCGTCGGCACCGCCGGGCACGCTCTGCAGCACCGGAGTTTCGATCTCCAGAAACTCGCGCTCATCCAGCCAGCGGCGCATGGCGCTCACCGCCAGGGCCCGACGGCGGAAGGTTTCGCGGGTGTGGGGCGACACGATCAGATCGAGGTAGCGCTGGCGGTAGCGCTTCTCCACATCCGCCAGGCCATGCCACTTATCAGGCAGGGGCTGGAGGGATTTGCAGAGCATGCTCCAGCTCTTGAGCTTCACCGAAAGCTCGCCCCGGTCGGTGCGCCGCAAGCTGCCGACGACGCCGATCAGGTCGCCGGCATCCACCAGGGAAGTGAGGTGGGCGAAAGCCCCTGGTGGCGGCGCATCAGGAAAGGCCGCATCCAGGGTGGCCTTCTCGATGAAAAGCTGAATCGAGCCGCTCTCATCGGCCAGGGTGAAGAAGGCCAGCTTGCCCATCACCCGGCGGGTCATCACCCGGCCCGCAACGGACACCTCAACGTCCCGCTCCTCCCCATTGGCCAGATCCAGGTGGGCCTGCTGCAGGGCAGCGGCGCGATGGGTGGGCTCAAAACGCAGACCGTAGGGGCCCTGACCCAGGGCCGCCAGGGCGGCAGCTTTCTCGAGACGGGTCTCGCGCAGATCCGACAAAGCAGGCAGAGGGCTGAAGCGCCCCATCCTGCAGGAGCGTCAGCTGCTCGCCGCCAGAGTCAATTCGGCCATCCGCTGGGAGGCATAGCCGGTGCCCCGCACCGTGAGGATCAGCTCGGGGTTGCGGGGGTCGGGTTCGAGCTTGCCGCGCAGGCGGGCCACATACACATCCACCACCCGCAGATCGGCGGCCCGGCGGGGGGGATAGCCCCAGAGCTGCTCAAGGATCTCAGCCCGCGGCACCACCCGACCCGGCTCCCGAAACAACAGCTCGAGCAGGCTGAATTCCGTGTAGGTGAGGCCGATGCGCTCACCATCGCGGGTCACCTGGCGGCGGTTGGTGTCGACCACCAGATCGCCGACGCGCAGAACCCCACTGCCGCTTGGAACCTCCCGGGGCTCGGCCGCTGCAGAACCCCGGCCCACCCGGCGCAGGATGGTGGCGATCCGGGCTTCGAGCTCCTTGGGGCTGAAGGGCTTGGGCAGGTAGTCATCGGCGCCGAGGTCCAGCCCGGAAACCCGCTCGGCGATCGCATCGAGGGCCGAGAGAAAGATGATCGGCACGCAGGACTCGGCCCGCAGGCGGCGGCAGACGGCGAAGCCATCCAGCTTCGGCAGCATCACGTCGAGCACGATCAAATCTGGCTGCTCCTGGTGGAACAGGGTCAGGGCCTCCTCGCCATCCTCGGCGCAGATAACCCGGTAGCCCGCCAGCTGGAGGCGCATCACCAGCACCCGCCGCACGGCCGCCTCGTCGTCCACCACCATCACGGTGGCCCTGGGCTCAGCCTGGGAATCACCGGTACTGGGCCTGTCCTCCAAGGGCATGGGCAAAGCGCCGAGATGAAGAATCGCAACCATACCCCTAGGCGCGTCCCCCGGTCATCCCCAAGAACCCCGCCCCTGGAGCCACTCTGACCACTTTTAAGGATTTCTACAGAAACAGACAGAACCTGGAAACCCTGATATCAGCCCCAGCGGGCCCGGGCGTAGCGGTTCCACTCATCGGCAGCCGTGGCCAGGGCGGCATCACTGTCCACCTGGCCCAGCATGGCCCGCTGCAGCTGGGTGTAGACGATCGCCTGCAGCCGTTTCACCCCTGGGCTGGCCGGCACCAGCACCCTGGCCCGCCGCAGGGTCTGGGCCGAGAGCAACCGGGCCCGCAGCACCAGGGAATCCTGGCCATTCGGCTGGGCAGCAGCCCCCGCTGGGCCAAGGGCAGCCTCCAGCGAGGCCTCCAGCTGCTGGAGCGCCACCTGGTTGGAGGGCAGCACCCTGGCCTGCTCGGCAAAGGCCAGCTGGTTGGGGCCGTTGGTGAGAAAGAGGGCGAAGCGGGTCGCCTCCGCCGCCAGGGCGCTCTGCCTGGGCACGACCAGGTTCATCACGGCCACGTTGGCCTCACCGCCGGCCCCGCTGAGTGGCACGTAGGGAGCCGTCACGGCGGCGATCCCCGGGGCGTTGGTCTGCAGGTTGCGCAGAAAATCGGGGCCGGTCGCCACCTGGGCCAGGTCACCCGATTGGTAGAGCTCAATCGCCCGCCGGTAGCCCTGGCTCACCACCTCGCGGGGCAGCAGGCCGCGCCGGTAGAGGTCGCTCCAGAAGGCGAAAGCACGCCGACCGGCCGGGCTGTTGAATGCGGCCCGCTGCTGCCCGTCGAGCAGTTGCACCCCCATCTGCACCAGGATTTCCAGCAACTCGGCGGAGTCGTCGGGCACGACGGTGACAAACAGGGCGTAGCGGCCGGTGCGACGGCGAACCGCCTCCGCATAGGCCGGCACCCCACTCCATTGGAGGGGCGGGGCCCCGTAGCCGGCGCGCTCCAACAGCCGGCGATTGGCCATGCTGATTCGGGCGGTCAGATACCAGGGGATGGCGAACTGCTCGGCCGAAGCCCCTACCCCCTGGCGCCCCGCCTCCCAGATCGCTGGCAGGTAGGCCCCGGCGGCTCCGGCGGGCAACACCTCGGTGAGATCCCGCAGCCCCCCCTTGCTGGCCAGGTTGGCAGCGAAGGGGGGGTTGAGATTGACCAGGTCAGGGGCGGTGCGGGCGAAGACCGCAGCCAGCAACTTGCGTTCCACCGAGCTCCAGGGCACGTCAGTCCAGCGCACCCGGATGCCGGGGTTCTGGCCCTCCCAGGCCGCAATCAGCCCCAGCACATAGGCGTTGAACTTGGGGGCCAAATCCAGGGTCCAGAAATTGAGCACCCGCCCGTCAGCTCCCCCGGGGCCGGGCCGAGCGCAGCTGCCCAAGCTCGCCGCCAGCAGGGCCGTTCCACTGCCCGCGCCGAGCAGTTCCAGAAATCGACGCCGGCCCAGCTCGCCTCCCATCAGCTCAGCTTCGCCCCCCCAGGGTCTGGCGCCGCCAGAGCAGCAGCTGGAGAGAACACAGAGGTGGTGCCAAAAGGGCCGTCAGCAGGGTCTGGGCCAGCCAGGTGTGCAGGGCGGGCAACAGGGGCCAGCCACCCGCCAGCAGGCTCTGCAGGAGCAGGCTGCCCCCCACCAGGGCCGCGCCGATCAGGGCCAGCAGGCCAAGGCTGAAACTGCGCTCGATCGGCGGGCCAAGGCGCCCCATCCGGCCCCACCACCAGCCCAACAGGGCCAGGGCTGGAATCTCACTGATCGGGCCCAGATGCAGGCCGTCGAGCACCAGACCCAACCCCAGGCCGGCCAGGGCGCCGGACAGGGGGCCATCCACCAGCGCCCAGGGCAGGAGCCACAACACAGCCCAGGCTGGCGCCACCCCGGCGAGTTTCAACGGACCCGGCGAAGCCAGCACCAGCCAGGGCACCAGCAGGGCCGTGGCCAGGCACCATCGGTGGCGGGTCAGCTGACTCACTGCACCAGCACCTGCACCCAGTCGACCGCATCCAGCGGGGCACTGAGCTGCACCACCGCATCGGTGGCCGGCACCGCCCGCTCATCGACAGATTGGATCACCCCGACGGTGAGGTTGGGCGGCACCAGGGTGCTGGCCGGCGAGGTGACCACCACATCGCCTGGACGCACGCCGGGATCCTTCTCCAGAAAGCGCAGCAAGGGCCGGCTGGTGCCGATCCCCGTAAGCAGGCCGTGGCTCTGGATGCGGCCCACCCAGACCCCCACGCGGCTGCCCGGATCGGTGAGCAGGGCCACCGTTGCCGTGCTGGGGGTGACACTGGCCACCCGGCCGATCAGGCCCCCTGGTGCGGTCACGCTCATGCCTGGGCGGACGCCCTGCAGGGCGCCGCTACCGATCACCAGCTGCTGCCACCAGCCCCCGGGTTGGCGGGAGATCACCGGCGCCGACACCATGCCCTTGCCGCCTGTCTGCAGCCGCAACAGCGAGCGCAGCCGGCGATTGTCCAGCTCCAGCTGGCTGAGCCTGGTTTGGCTGTTGAGAATCTCGGCACTGCGCAGCCACTCCCCCTGGGCGCTGCCAGGCCAGAAGGGCCGACTCAGCAAGGCGTAGGCGTCGACAAAGCCAGCCCCCTTACTGAGCCTCACGGCCAACAGGGCCAGCAACAGCAGCACCCAGGGCCAGGCCTGAAGAATCCCCCCCAGGGCGGGGAGGCGTTGCCGGCGGCCTGGCGGCATGGAGCTCAGACGGTCTGGCGTGCGAAATCAGGGGTATCGAGCACGCGCTCCAGCCGCTTGTAATCCTCAAGCACGATGCCGCAGCCATTGACCACGCAGAGCAGGGGGTCCTCGGCCACATGGGTGAGGATGCCGGTCTCGTGGCTGATCAGGTCAGTGATGCCCCGCACCTGGGCACCACCGCCGGCCAACATGATGCCCCGATCGACGATGTCGGCGGCCAGCTCGGGCGGGGTGCGCTCCAGGGTGCGTTTGACCGCCTCGACGATCACGTTGAGGGGTTCGGCCATCGCCTCGCGGATGTCGCCGGCGCGCACGTTGATGGTGCGGGGTAGGCCGGAGAGCAGGTGCAGCCCACGCACATCCATCGAGGTGCTGTCGTGGGGGTCGTCGGGGAAGGCGGAGCCGATGCGGATTTTGATGTCCTCGGCGGTGCGCTCACCGACCACCAGGTTGTGCACCTTCTTGAGGTAGACGCCAATCGACTCGCTGAGCTCATCTCCAGCGACCCGCACCGACTCGCTGATCACGGTGCCGCCCAGGCTCAACACCGCCACTTCGGTGGTGCCGCCGCCGATATCGACGATCATGGTGCCCACCGGATCGGTTACGGGCAGGCCCGCACCGATGGCCGCCGCCACGGGTTCGTCGATCAGATGCACCTCCCGGGCGCCAGCGAGACCGGCTTCGCGCACGGCCCGACGCTCCACGCCGGTAACGCCACTGGGGATGCCGATCACCAGGCGGGGAGCCATGATCCCGCGGCCTTCGTTCGCCTTGAAGATGAAGGTCTTGATCATCTGCTCGGCCGCGTCAAAGTCGGCGATCACCCCATCTCGCAGCGGCCGCACGGCCCGGATGTTGCCCGGGGTACGGCCCAGCATCAACTTGGCCTCATTGCCCACCGCCAGGGGCACGCCACGCTCGAGATCCATGGCCACCACGGAGGGCTCCTGGAGCACGATCCCCTTGCCTGACACGAAGATCAACGTGTTGGCCGTGCCCAGATCAATGCCGATGTCCCGCGAAAATCGAAACCGACGAAAAAACACGGACGTCCGCCTGCAAGGGCTGAATCATAGGGGGGTGTTACAGACGGCCCAAACGGTGGAACTGATGAAAGGTGGCAGCCCAACCGGGTGCCCCATCATTGACTCAACAACACAGGAGACAGCGCCATGGGCGTCAATTCAATAACCCTCGTCGGCCGGGCCGGCCGCGACCCGGAAGTTCGCTACTTCGAATCGGGCAGCGTGGTGGCCAACCTCACCCTGGCCGTGAACCGCCGCAGTTCCGGAGACGAACCCGACTGGTTCAACCTGGAAATCTGGGGCAAGCAGGCCCAGGTAGCCGCCGACTACGTCCGCAAGGGAGCCCTGGTGGGCATCATCGGCAGCTTCAAGCTGGACCGCTGGACTGACCGGGCCAGCGGCGAGGAGCGCACCAAACCCGTGATCCGCGTCGACCGCCTGGAGCTGCTGGGATCCAAGCGGGACGCCGAAAATGGCGGTGGCATGGCTGGAAGTGGCTCCAGCTTTGGCGGCGGCGCCCCCAGCGAAGAGGAAGTGCCCTTCTGATCAGGCACCCCCGGGGGCGCCTGAGGCCCCCAAGCCAACAAAAAGCCCCCGTCGGAACTCCAGCGAGGGCTCTGCTTAGTTCAATAGCCCAAAAGCGAACTAGGCCCGCTCCCAAATCGCCTGGCCCGGTTAGGAGTTGACCAAAGCCCGCTGTTCGCACGCAGTGCGGGCGGGCGTGGTCAACCCCCAAATGGGCAAGACCTGGGGGGCTTAGTAGCGGTAGTGCTCGAGCTTGTAGGGCCCTTGCACCGGCACGTTGATGTAGGCGGCCTGCTCGGCGCTGAGCTCGGTGAGCTTGACGCCGATCTTCTCGAGGTGCAGCCGCGCCACCATCTCATCGAGATGCTTGGGCAGCACATACACCTGCTTGTCGTACTGGGCACCCTTGGTGAACAGTTCGATCTGGGCCAGCACCTGGTTGGTGAACGAGTTGCTCATCACGAAGCTGGGGTGGCCGGTGGCGCAGCCCAGGTTCACCAGCCGCCCTTCAGCCAGCAGGATGATCTTGTTGCCTGAGGGCAGCAGGATGTGATCAACCTGGGGCTTGATGTTGTCCCAGGGGTACTGCTTGAGCGAAGCCACGTCGATCTCGTTGTCGAAGTGGCCGATGTTGCAGACGATCGCCTGATCCTTCATCTGGATCAGGTGCTCGTGGGTGATCACCTTGAAGTTGCCGGTGGCGGTTACGAAGATGTCCACATCGCCCACCACGTCGTCGAGCCGCACGACGCGATAGCCCTCCATGGCGGCCTGCAGGGCGCAGATCGGATCGATTTCGGCGATCATCACGGTGGCCCCCAAGCCCCGCAGCGACTGGGCCGAACCCTTACCCACATCGCCGTAGCCCATCACCAGGGCCACCTTGCCGGCCACCATTACATCGGTGGCGCGCTTGATGCTGTCCACCAGGGATTCCCGGCAGCCGTAAAGGTTGTCAAACTTGCTCTTGGTAACCGAGTCGTTGACGTTGATCGCAGGGAAAGGCAGTTCGCCGGCCTTCTGCATCTGGTAAAGGCGGGCCACACCGGTGGTGGTCTCCTCGGTGACGCCCTGGATGTTGGCGTAGATGCGGGAATAGAAGCCGCTCTGGGCTGCCAGCTTCTGGCGAATCGAGTTGAAGAGGGCCGTTTCCTCTTCGTTGGAGGGGTTATCGAGCACCGAGGGATCGCTCTCGGCCTTGGCACCGAGCACCACCAGGCCGGTGGCATCGCCGCCGTCATCGAGGATCATGTTGGGCGTGCCGCCATCGCCCCACTCGAGGATGCGGTGGGTAAAGGCCCAATATTCATCAAGGGTTTCGCCCTTGTAGGCGAACACCGGCACATTGGCAGCAGCGATGGCCGCTGCGGCGTGATCCTGGGTGGAGAAGATGTTGCAGCTGGCCCAGCGCACCTCAGCGCCGAGGGCCACCAGGGTTTCGATCAGAACGGCGGTCTGGATCGTCATGTGCAGGGAGCCGGCAATGCGCGCTCCCTTGAGGGGCTGCTCAGCACCGTATTTGGCGCGCAGAGCCATCAGGCCGGGCATCTCGGTTTCGGCGATCGCAATCTCCTTGCGGCCGAAATCAGCCAGGCCGAGATCGGCAATCACATAGGTGTTGGTGCTCTGCAGTGCAGGAGCCGCGGGGGTAGCCACCATGGGTTTTTACTGGGTGTACTGCTCGCTCCCGACTGGGAGGGCGTGGTTTGGAAATATCTGCGGAGACGCCGAGGCTTCGGGCTCGCTATCGACCAATCTACAGCTATGTAATCAATTGCTGTGAGCCTTTACCTCGCCGACGCCGCCGCCACCTTGGCCTTCGGCCGGCAGCTGGCATCCCGGCTGCCCCCCACCAGCACCCTGCTATTGCACGGCGACCTGGGGGCCGGCAAAACCTGCCTAGTGCAGGGCCTGGCCGCCGGCCTGGGCATCGACGAACCGATCACCAGCCCCACCTTTGCCCTGGCCCAGCACTACCGGCTGGCGGGCATCAGGGGCCCAGCTGGTGGTGCAACTGGCGACGCAGCAGGTGGCGGGCTAGTGCACCTCGATCTCTACCGGCTGGACCTACCCGCCGCCGCCGATGAACTCTTCGCCCAGGAGGAGGAGGAGGCGCGCGCCCTAGGCGCCCTGCTGGCGGTGGAGTGGCCCGAGCGACTCAGCGGCCTACCTGCCAATTGCTGGCAGGTGCACCTCAACCTGGCCGACCCCCACAACCCCGATGCAGGGCGCCGGCTCGAGTTGAGCGCACCAACTTGAGCGCGCTGCCCAAGGCAGCCGATCCGCCTCAGACGCGGTGGGCGAGGAAGGCCTGCACCGTGCCGGAACTGGGCTGGGGATCAATGGCGCCGGCACCCTGGCAGACCAGGGCACCGCAGGCACTGGCAAAGCGCAAAAGCTGCCCCGGCTGGCTGCACAACGGATCGTGCAACAGGCCATGCAGCAGGCCAGCCGTGAAGGCATCGCCAGCACCGGTGCTATCGACCACCGGCACCCGGAAGGCGGACAGCTCTCCGCTGCGGCCGGCGAAGCACCAACGCAACGGCGCCCCGCCGTCGGTAACCACCACATCCGGGTGCTGCGGCAGGGCGGCGCGCACCACGGCGGGGTCGGCGCTGCCAAACAGCCAGCGGGCCTCCTCGGCAGCGCACTTGACCAGGGCGGCCTGCCGCAGCAGCGGCTCCATGGCGGTGATCTGGGCCGCAGAGGGCCCACTGGCGGGATCGGCGGCCGGATCCCAGAAGGTGGGGCGCCAATTGACATCGAGGGCCAGGGCCACGCCGGCCGCCGCGGCCTGACGGCAGGCGAGCCCCAGGGCTGATGCCGCGAAGGGCGACGCGAGCGCAATGGTGCCCACCAGCAACCAGCGCGCCGTCGCCAGCAGGGGCCCGAGTGCGGTAGCTAGCTCGGTGGTGTCGAACGCCTGATCCGCAAAGCCAGACCCACCGTCGCCGGCAAAACCGCCAAAATATCTTTCACCCTCCCCATCGCGCCGCACCAACACAATGCGGCTGGGATGGGCCCCATCCCACTGGAGGGCTCTGGTATCTACCCCCCGCTCGGCAAATAGCTCAGCAAACGCCTGGCCGATGCCATCCCGGCCCAGCCGCCCCAGAAAAGCTGTCGGGGTGCCGAGCCGGGCCAGGGCGCAGGCCACATTGGCGGGAGCCCCGCCGAGGCGGTCATCCCATGGGGAATCGATGGCCGGATCGCCGCCAAGGGGACCTAGACGATCCACCAGGGCCTCCCCCAGACACAGCACCTGGGGCGGCGACGCCAGGAAGGACATGGGCATGGGCATTCAGTTCACCCCAAGCTGGAGCCGCTCCAGCAGGGCGGCAATGATCCGCCCATTGGCCGCCGGAAAGGGGTATTGGCCCAGCTGCTCGGGCCGCACCCAGCGCACCTGCTGGGAGGCCAGGGGCTGGGGCGCCCCCGAGCGCCAGGTGCAGAGGTGCACCACGAAGCGCAGCCGCTTGGGGCCGTAGGCGTGCTCGATCACGACCAGCTCCTCGCCCACCTCCACCGCGATCGCCAGCTCCTCCTCCAGCTCGCGGCGAATGGTTTCGGCGATCGGCTCGCTGGGCTCCTGCTTGCCGCCGGGGAATTCCCACAGCCCACCCAGCAGGCCCTCATTGAGGCGCTGGTCGATCAGCACCTCGCCGCCTGGGTTGAGCACCACGCCCACGCCGATCACCTGGAACGGCACGGTGCGGGAGGCGTCCTTCACGGAGAAGCGAGCGGGATCACCGGCAGCGTAGGCAAGGAACGAAGTCAAATCATCTTCTAATTTGAAGCAAGTTTGAAGTTCAAAGAACTTTGCCCAGCCGGCTGCCCCGCAGGCCGCACGGCAAGGGCGCTCTTTTACTGGGCGATGCTCCATCAGGGCTACTGGTTATTTGAATTCATCTCGATCTCCTCGGGGATCAACAAGGCCCGGGGACAGTACGAGCTTTCAATCCTGCTCAGCGAGAGCGACGACAACGACCTCACCTATTTCCTGCTGGCCCAGGTGAAGGTGATCCAGCAGGCCATCGGCAGCCTGCACACCTATCTGGAGCGCAAGGCCCATGAGCTGGGCACCCTGCAGCAGCGGCTCCCTGCTGCGGCATGCGCTGAGCCATTCGGGCTTCCGCTATGCGGTGCTCTGCCACCAGAACAGCCATGGTGTCAGCCATCAGACCGCCCGCAGCGATCTGCAGAAGCTGGCATCCCGGGGGCTGCTACTTCCGGGCAAGGGTGGACGCCGAGAAATCTTTCGGGTGCCGGAGGATCTGCCGGCGCGGCTGGACGACCTTCCAGCGCCCCATTCCTTTGGGGCTCAATAGCTGAATAACCTTGGGCCATGGGCTACCTACCGACCGATCCCGCCAACTTCGCCAGCGAGGCCATCGACGGCTTCGCGGCGGCCTACCCCAGGCATGTGCGCCGCATCGATGGCGGGGTGATGAGGCTGGCCCCGATTCCCAGCGACCAGGTGGGCGTGGTGGTGGGCGGCGGCTCCGGCCACTATCCGGCCTTTGCCGGCCTGGTGGGCCGGGGCCTGGCCGCCGGGGCCGTGTGCGGCAACATCTTTGCCTCGCCCTCGGCCGGCCAGGTGGTGCGGGTGGGATCGGCCGTGGAGCGCGGCGCGGGCCTGCTGCTGACCTTCGGCAACTACGCCGGAGATGTGCTGCACTTCACGCTCGGAGCTGAGCGACTGCGCCGCCAGGGGATCGACGTGCGCATCGTGACCGTCACCGATGACATCGCCAGTGCCCCCATCGACCAGCAGGAGTTGCGGCGCGGCATCGCCGGTGGCCTGGCGGTGTACAAGGTGGCCGGCGCCGCCGCCGAAGCCGGCCTGCCCCTCGATGAGGTGGAACGGCTCGCCCGCAAGGCCAACGGGCGCACCCGCTCGCTGGGCGTGGCCTTCAGTGGCTGCACCCTGCCGGGAGCGGACCAGCCGTTGTTTGAGGTCCCCAGCGGCCGCATGGCCATCGGCATGGGGCTCCACGGCGAGCCCGGCCTGAGCGAGGGGCCCCTCACCGAGGCCGGCCCCCTGGCGGCACTGCTTGTGGAGCGGCTGCTGGCCGAACGGCCGGCGGATGTGCCCGAAGACCAGCAACGGCTGGTGGTGCTGGTGAACGGGCTGGGCTGCTTCAAGTACGAAGAGCTGTTCGTGCTCTTCGGGGCGGTGAACCGGGAGCTGCAAGGCAGGGGTGTGGTGATGGCCGACTGTGAATGCGGCGAACTGGTCACCAGCCTCGACATGGCCGGGGTTTCGCTCAGCTTCTTCTGGCTGGATGGGGAGCTTGAAGGCTTCTGGAACGCCGCCGCCGACAGCGCCGCCTACCGGCGCGGCCAGCTGGCCGCCGAGTCGGATGGCCCCCAGCAGCCGGCGACCCAACGGCCCGAGCCGGAACTCCCCTCTGAGCCCCCTACACAGCCCGCCCCCCTGACGCCCGAGCAGGAGGCGCTGCTGGCGCGGTTCAAAGCCGTGGAGGAGGAACTGCAAGAGCGGGTCGAGGAACTCGGGGGCCTCGATGCCGTGGCGGGCGATGGGGACCATGGCCTGGGGATGCTGCGGGGCATTCGAGGAGCCCGGGAGAGCGCCATCGGCGCCTGCGGGCGCGGGTGCGGCCCCGGGGAGGCGCTGATGGAAGCGGGCGAGGCCTGGTCAGACCACGGTGGCGGCACCTCCGGAGCCCTGTGGGGCGGTGCCCTGCTGGCGGCGGGCCAATCCCTAGCCCAGGCGACGGAGATCGGGCCCAACGACGTAGCCGCAGCCTTTGGGGCCGCCCTGCAGGCCGTGATCGACCTGGGCCAGGCGGCACCGGGCGACAAAACCATGCTCGACGCCCTCCAGCCCTTCTGCCTGCAGCTCCGGGCCGACCTGGATGAGGGCCTGGATCTAGCTCAGGCCCTGCAGAACGCCGCAAACACCAGCCTGGCGGCAGCCACCGCCACCGCGGATCTGCTGCCGCAGCGGGGGCGGGCCCGCCCCCATGGCCAGCGCAGCCTGGGCCATCCGGACCCAGGGGCCATGTCGCTGGCCTACTGCCTGCTGGCGGCCTCAGCCGGCTACGTAGGCCTCCACGGCGTCGCTGATCCGGCGCAGGCCAGCTAGGCCGTCGCGCTCCAGGTTGCGCACCCGGTCGCGGCTGATGCCGAGGATGCGGCCAATGCCGGTGAGGCTCATGGGCTCGCCGCCCTCGGGATTGTCGGCGCAGGGGATGCCGTAGCGCATCTTCAGAACGCGGCCCTGCAGTTCCGGCAGCTGCTCCAGCAGGGCCCGCAGGTCGCCCTTGAGGCACTCCCCATCCACCCGCTCCTCGGGCAGTTCGCCATCGCCTGCCAGCAGGTCGATCAATTCGGTGTCATCGCCGTCGCCCACCTTGGTCTCCAGGCTCACCGGCTGGCGTGCCCGGCAGAGCAGGTCTTTGACCTCCTCCTCCGGCAGCTCCACCGCTTCTGCCAGCTCGGTCACCGTTGGGGTGCGACCCAGCAGCTGGCTCAGCTCCCGCTGGCCCTTCTTGAGCTTGTTGAGGGTTTCGGTGATGTGGATCGGCAGCCGAATCGTGCGGCTCTTCTCGGCAATCGCCCGGGTGATGCCCTGGCGAATCCACCAGTAGGCATAGGTTGAAAACTTGTAGCCCCGGGTGGGATCAAACTTCTCGACGCCCCGCACCAGGCCGATCGTGCCCTCCTGGATCAGATCCAGCAGCTCCATGTTGCGGCGGGTGTACTTCTTGGCCACGCTCACCACCAGCCGCAGGTTGGCCGCCACCATCCGCTCCTTAGCCCGGCGGCCCGCCTGCAGACGCTTCTTGAGCAGGGGTGCACTCAGGCCGGCTGCCTGGGCCAGCTCGGCCTGGCTGGGCTTGGCGCCCAGGCGGCTTTCCAGCTCCAGTTCCATTTCCTCGAGGGCGACCAACTCCTGCACCTGGCGGCCCAGGGTGATCTCCTGCTCGTGGCTCAGCAGCGGCACCCGGCCGATGTCACGCAGGTAGCTGCGCACCAGATCGCCATCGACCTGGGGCATGGACCGGGCGGGTTTGTCCGCGGAGGCGCTGCCCGTAGGGGCAGCGGCAGGGGCGGCGGTAGCGACGACCACGGCGACACGGCTTTGAAGATGTGTAAAGCCTAACCTAAAGAAGTGTGAACGTCTCTCAGAAAACTCGGGTCAGGCTGGAGACGCCACCCGCAGCAGCAGCCAGGAGGCGAGCTGCAGGTAGATGAACACCCCGGCCACATCCGTGATGGTGGCGATGAACGGGGCCGACATCAGGGCCGGATCCAGGCCCAGGCGATCAAACAGCAGGGGCAGGGCGGCTCCGGCAGTGGCGGCCAGGGTGGTGATCACCACCAGGCTGAGGCCGGCGGCCGTGGCCACGCCCCAGCTGCCGGCCACATAGGCGGCCCAGGGCACCACCGCCAGCACCATCAGCAGGCCCAGCAGCGCCCCGGCCACCGCTTCTCGCCAGATCGCCCGCCAGGCCCCCATCGCCTGGAGCCGCTGGGTGCTCAGGCCGCGGATCACCACGGTGGAGCTCTGGGCACCGACGTTGCCACCGGTGCCGATCAACAGGGGGATGAAGGCCGCCAGCACCACCACCTGCTTGAGCACCAACTCCTGGGAGGCGATCACGGCCGAGGTGCCGCTGTTGGCGACCAGCAGCACCAGCAGCCACACCACCCGGCGGCGGGCCACGGTGAACAGGTTGCTCTGGAAGTAATCGTCTTCGTCGCCGGCCTGCACGGCGCCGGCGGCGTAGAGGTCGCGGGTGGCCTCCTGCTCGATCACGTCGATCACGTCGTCCACGGTGACGATCCCCACCAGCCGCTGCTCCCGATCGACCACCGGCACGGCCAGGAAGTCGTAGCGCTGGATGGCGCGGGCCACCTCCTCCTGGTTGGTGTCGGTGTCGACGCTCACCACCTCGCGGGTCATCACATCGCCGATGCGGGCCTCCGGATCGGCCGTCACCAGATCCCGCAGCGAAAGGATGCCGGTGAGATGGCGGGAGCCGTCGGTGACGTAGAGGGAATAGATGGTTTCGGTGTCGCGGGCGCGGCGGCGCACGATCGCCAGGGCCTGGGCAGCGCTGTGGAACTCCTTGAGGTCAACGAATTCGGTGGTCATCAGCCGGCCCGCCGTCTCCGCCTCATAGCCCAGTAGTTGGGCTGTAATCCGCCGTTCCGCCGGGCTTAGTTCGGCCAGCAGGCGCCGCACCACCTTGGCCGGCAATTCATCAAAAAGCCGCACCCGGTCATCGGGGGACATCTCCTCCACCAGCTCCAGCACCTCGCCGGAGCGCAACCGCTCCAGCAGGGTCTGCTGCACCGCCGCATCGAGGTATTCGTAGACCTCAATGGCCTCATCCTTGGGCAGCAGCCGAAAGGCCAGGGCCTGCAGGGTGCGCGGCAGGCTGCCGATCGCCTCGGCCGCATCCACCTCCTGCACGGGGCCGAGCAGCAACTTGGCACCGTCGTAGTTGCCAGCCTCCAGCAGGGATTCCAGCTGCTGGGCGACCACCTCAGCCACCTGTATCCCGTTGGCCTCGCCCATGGCCCCGAGACGCCGCAGTGCTGAGTTTATGGGTCCTGCCCGCCGGAGGCTCGCTAGGGTCCGATTACTTCGATACTCCAGCACCGATGGCGATCTCAGTGAGCAAGGTGACCGTGCGCGACGCCAAGGGCGGCGAGCGCAGCCTGGGGGACTGGGCCGGGAAGGTGCTGCTGATCGTGAATGTGGCCAGCCGCTGCGGCTTCACCCGCCAATACGCCGGCCTGCAGAAGCTGGAGGACAGTTATGGACCCCAGGGTTTTGCCGTGCTCGGTTTCCCCTGCAACGACTTCGGCGCCCAGGAGCCGGGCAGCCTCACCGAGATCGAACAGTTCTGCTCCACCACCTATGGCGCCAATTTCACCCTGTTTGACAAGGTGACCATGGCCGAAGAGCCCTACACCAGCCTCAGCCAGGCCGAACCTGCCGGGGCGGTGGCCTGGAACTTCGAGAAGTTTCTGATCGGCAAGGACGGCGCCGTGCTGGCTCGCTTCAAGAGCAACGTGGAGCCCGATTCGGCTGAACTGAAGGCCGCCATCGAAGCTGCCCTGGCGGCTGCCTGAGCTCCCTTCAGGATTCGGCCTCAATCAACCAGCCCCGACGGGAGCCGCCGAGGGCCAAAGCCCCCGCCAGGCCAGGAGCCAGCTCCACCTGGAGCCAGCTTTGCCCCCCGGCCTCACACCAGCGCCGCAGCGGGCGCAGGGCCTCGCCGGAGTAGGCGATGGCGATCACGGGCGCCTGGCGCCGGGGTGAGCAGCGCAGGGCAACTGCCGCTGCGGCGGTTAGGGTCTCACTGGCACGCTGACGGCGCCGCAGCTCCGGCACCCGCAGTTCAGCGCCGCCGGCAGGCAAACAGGCAGGGCCTAGCAGGGCAAAGCCCAGCAGCATCAGGGTGCGCAGGCTGACCAGCGACGGGAGACTTGCCAAAACTTCAAATATCCAGCTGGGCTAAATCAAGCGTGGCGCTATGGGCCTCGATGAATTCCCGCCGCGGGGCCACCTTGTCGCCCATCAGGATCGTGAAGATGCGATCGGCCTCCAGGGCATCCTCAATTTCGACGCGCTTCATCATGCGGGTGGAGGGATCCATGGTGGTTTCCCAGAGCTGCTTGGGCATCATTTCGCCCAGGCCCTTGAAGCGCTGGATCGCATAATTGGCCTTCTCTCCAAAGGATTCGATTGTCTTTTTAAGGTCGGTTTCGTTGTAGCAATAGGAGTGGTTCTTGCCCCGCTCTACCTTATAAAGCGGCGGGCAGGCGATGTAGATATAGCCACCCTCCACCAGGGCTCTCTGGTAGCGGAAGAAGAAGGTGAGGATCAAGGTGCGGATGTGGGCGCCATCCACATCTGCGTCGGTCATGATCACGATCCGGTGGTAGCGAAGATTCTTCTCGTCAAAGTCTTCGCCCTTGATGCCCAGGCCAAGCCCGGTTATCAGGGCCTGGATCTCGGTGTTCTTATAGATCTTGGCGTCATCGGTTTTCTCAATGTTGAGAATTTTGCCCCGCAGGGGCAGGATCGCCTGGAAGCGCCGGTCCCGGCCCTGCTTGGCAGAGCCGCCAGCGGAATCGCCCTCAACGATGTAGATCTCCGATTCAGCCGGATCGCGGGAACTGCAATCGGCAAGCTTGCCGGGCAGGGTGGAGCTCTCGAGCACGCTCTTGCGGCGCACCAGCTCCCGGGCCCGGCGGGCCGCCTCAGCAGCATTGAAGGCCTGAATAGCCTTTTCAAGGATCAGGTCGATCACCCCTGGGTTGAATTCCAGGTATTCGCCCAGGGCTTCCCCCACCAGGGTGTCAACGATGCCGCGCACCTCGGTATTGCCGAGTTTGGTTTTAGTCTGCCCCTCGAATTCCGGATCGGGCACCTTCACCGAAAGCACGGCGGTCAGGCCCTCGCGGATATTTTCCCCGGCCAGGTTGCTGTCGGCGTCTTTGCGCTTGCCGCGCTTTTTGGCGAAGCTGTTGAGGGTGCGGGTAAGCACCGTTTTGAGGCCCTCGATGTGGGTGCCCCCGTCGACGGTGCGGATGTTGTTGGCAAACCCGAGGATGCTGTCGGAGTAGGCATCCACACACCACTGCAGGGCGGCTTCCACCTGCACGCCTTCCTTCTCGCGGTTGACATAGATGATTTCGGGATGGAGCGGATCCTTCCCAGCGTTCATATAGGCGACGTATTCCTTGATGCCGCCTTCGTAAAAGTAGATCTCCTCATGGGGCTCGCCAGCGGCATTTAGGGCGGCGGCGCGGTCGTCGCGGAAAACGATCCGCACGCCGCCGTTGAGGTAGGCCAGCTCCCGCAGACGAGAAGAGAGGGTCTGGTAGTCGAATTCGATGCCGGTGGAGAAAATCTGGTGATCCGGCTTGAAGCACACCGAGGTGCCGGTGCGGCCCGTCTCACCGGGGGCAGACTTAAGAATGCCGATCGGCGCGCCGCGCTCGAAGCGCTGGGTGTGCACCTGGTCTTGCCGGTGGACCGTGACCTCCACCCACTCGGAGAGGGCGTTGACCACCGACACGCCCACCCCGTGCAGGCCGCCGGACACCTTGTAACCGCCGGAGCCGAACTTGCCGCCGGCGTGCAACACGGTGAGCACCGTCTCCAGGGCGCTCTTGCCGGTGCGGGGATGGATGTCGGTGGGGATGCCGCGGCCGTTGTCGGTGACGGAGCAGGAGCCGTCGTCGTTGAGCACCAGCAGGATCTGGTCGCAGTGGCCCGCCAGGGCCTCATCGACGGCGTTGTCGACCACCTCGTAAACCAGGTGATGCAGACCCCTGGGACCGGTGGAGCCGATATACATGCCCGGCCGCTTGCGCACCGGCTCCAGTCCCTCGAGAACCTGGATCTGCTCGGCCCCATAGGCGGCCTGAACTTTGCTGGTGTCGCTCATGCAGGAAGGTCTCCCCAGGGATTCGGCACAGGACGGAGAAATCCCGGGGCAAGTAAGACGCAAACGGGCTCAAAAGCCCATTACGAGGCCCAATTTACCACCGCCAACCCGGCTGGACACCCCCTGCCAAGGTATGGCCATGGCCCCCAACCAGCCGCTGGTGATTGTGTTGCTCGGCCCCACGGCCAGCGGCAAGACCGACCTGGCGATCGCCCTGGCAAGGGCCCTGGATCTGGCGGTGTTGAACGTGGATTCGCGCCAGCTCTACCGCCAGATGGATGTGGGCACCGCCAAGCCCACCGCCGCCCAGCGGGCCCAGGCCCGCCACGAGCTGCTGGATCTGCGCGATCCAGACCAACCGCTCAACCTGCAGGAATTCCGCGCCATCGCCGAGGCCCAGCTCAACGCCGAACTGGCCCGCAAGCCCCTGGCGCTCTTGGCGGGGGGCAGCGGCCTCTACCTGCAGGCAATCACCCAGGGTATGAATCCCCCCGCCGTACCGCCCCAACCCCAGCTGCGCGCCCAGCTGGCAGCCCTCGGCCAGCCCCTCTGCCACCAGCTGCTGCGCCAGGGCGACCCGGTGGCCGCCGGTCGCATCGCGGCCACCGATGCGGTGCGCACCCAGCGGGCCCTGGAGGTGCTCTATGCCACGGGCAGGCCCCTTTCCGAGCAGCAGGGGGCCACGCCGCCGCCCTGGCGGCTGCTCGAGCTGGGCCTGAACCCAGCCAACCTGGAGGCCCGCATCGCCGAGCGCACCAGGGCCCTATACGGGCAGGGATTGGTGGCTGAAACCGAAGCCCTGATCGGGCGCTACGGGCCGGAGCTGCCCCTCCTCGACACGATCGGCTACGCCGAGGCCCGCCAGCTCCTGGCGGGCACTCTCACCGCAGCGGAGGCCGGAGCCCTCACCCAGCTGCGCACCCGCCAATTCGCCAAAAGACAGCGCACCTGGTTCCGCCGCCGCCACCGGCCCTGCTGGCTGGGGGGGGAGGGTGAGGCTGAGGGTGAGGGTGAGGCAGCCCTGCTCAAACAAGCCCTGCAGGAGGTCGAGCGCGGTCTAGGGTGAAGCGTTAGCGATTTCGCGATCCTTCACACCCCTGAATGCCTCCACGTCCCCGTTTTGACCGCCGTGCTCCCGTGCGGGAGCTGCCCAATATCAACGATCGCATCAGCTACCCCAACCTGAGGGTGGTTGACGCGGATGGCAGTCAACTGGGGGTGATCAGCCGCGAAGCGGCCCTGGAGGTGGCAAAAGACCGGGAGCTGGATCTGGTGCTGGTGAGCGAGAAGGCAGATCCGCCGGTGTGCCGGATCATGGATTACGGCAAATTTAAGTTTGAGCAGGAAAAAAAGGCCAAGGAGGCCAAGAAGAAGTCACACCAAACCGAAGTCAAAGAAGTGAAGATGCGCTACAAGATCGACTCCCACGACTACCAGGTGCGAATCGGTCAGGCCCAGCGCTTTCTCAAGGACGGCGACAAGGTCAAGTGCACCGTGATTTTCCGCGGCCGCGAAATCCAGCACACCGCCCTGGCCGAGGTGTTGCTGATGCGGATGGCCAAAGATCTGGAAAACAACGCTGAGGTGCAGCAGCCCCCCAAACGGGAAGGTCGCAACATGATCATGTTCCTCAGCCCCCGCAAAACCGCCGCCCCGAAGGCTGCGGGCTGAAGCAGGCTGCGGGCTGAAGTTGCCCGCCTAGAGCGCTTGGGCAAACAGCTCCCTCGCCAATGCGCAGGGGCGGTGCAGCAGAAGATCGCCAGGGCCGCGTAACCGTGCCCCGCCAGGCGCGCAGCTGGGGAGAGAGAGGTGCTGCCAACCGGCCTCAACAGGCCTTGAGGGCTTTGGGGGCTTTGGAGAGCTGCAGTGGATTTGGATATGGGAGGTCGAACGTCGGGCTGTGGGGAGTGTTAGGGAGTTTGTACAGCTGTACAATTACCTAGAGCGTCGCGCCACACACCGCGACTGCCACTGCCACCGCGCCCCAGGCACAACCGGCCGACCAGAAGCAAACCGGCACACGCGCGTATGCCAAAGAAGGCATTGTCCCCTGGACTGGGGCTCCGTAAGGTGGCCAGTAGCCCAATTGGCTGAACCCCGGCGTGCGATTTCACATTCAGCAGGAAAGCGATATTCCGGCATCAACGCAGCTCTACAACCAGATCTGCTTCGCCATTGCGGCTCGCCACTACCCACCGGGGCATCGATTGCCAAGCACGCGGCAGCTGGCCATGCAGACAGGCCTGCACCGCAACACGATCAGCAAGGTCTACCGCCAGCTGGAAAACGACGGCGTGGTGGAAGCGATGGCAGGCTCGGGCATCTACGTGCGCGACCAGCAGAAACCCCGGGAGATCAAGCCCCTGGTAGGGCCCCGCGGCCGGGCCCTACCCGATATCGACCGCCAGGTGCGCCAGAGCGTCGACGAACTGCTCAATGGCGGCTGCACCCTGCAACAGACCCGCGATCTGCTCACCCGCGAGATTGACTGGCGGCTGCGCTGCGGCGCCCGGGTGCTGGTCAGCACCCCCCAGGAAGACCTGGGCGCCTCCCACCTGATCGCCGAGGAGCTCACTCCCAACCTGGAGGTGCCCGTGGAGGTGGTGCCGATGGAGGAGCTGGCGGCCGTGTTGACCGAATCCAACAACGGCACGGTGGTGACCAGCCGCTACTTCCTCCAACCGGTTGAGGCGATCGCCAAGCTCCATGGGGTGCGGGCCGTAGCGGTGGATCTCAACGATTTCCGCCAGGAACTCGACCTGCTCAAGGAGCTGCGCCAGGGCAGCTGCGTGGGCCTGGTGAGCATCAGCCCGGGCATCCTGCGCGCCGCCGAGGTGATCCTGCACAGCATGCGCGGCAATGACCTGCTGGTGATGACCGCCAACCCCGACACGGGCAGTCGCCTGCTCGCCCTGCTACGGGCCGCCAGCCACGTGCTCTGCGATCGGCCCAGCCTGCCGCTGGTGGAGCAGAGCCTGCGCCAAAACCGGGCCCAGCTGATTCGGATGCCCATTGTTCACTGCGCCCAGAGCTACCTGGGCAGCGCCACCATCGATTCCCTGCGCAAGGAAATAGGACTGCTGGCCTGAATCAACTGGCCTAGATCAAGCGGATGAAGAGATTCGAACTCTCGACCCTCTCCTTGGCAAGGAGATGCTCTACCACTGAGCTACATCCGCAACCGTCGAACGGGTCGACGGGTTGATCATGCCCGAAGGGGTGCCCCACGGTCAAACCCCCACCGACTCCGGCAGGATGGCGCCATGCTCAAGGCACTGCAGGCCGACCTGGCGATCATCAAACAGCGCGATCCGGCGGCCCGCGGCACGCTGGAAATTCTGCTCTGCTACCCGGGCCTGCACGCCCTGACGCTGCATCGCTTCAGCCATTGGCTGTGGGGCAGCCACCTGCCGCTGCTGCCCTTGATGGCGCGGCTGCTCAGCCAGCTGGGGCGCCTGGTGACAGGCATTGAGATCCACCCGGGGGCCCGGATCGGCCATGGCGTGTTCATCGACCACGGCATGGGAGTGGTGGTGGGTGAAACGGCGGTGATTGGCAACCGCTGCCTCCTGTATCAGGGCGTTACCCTGGGAGGGACCGGCAAGGCCCACGGCAAGCGCCACCCCAGCCTGGAGGAGAACGTGGTGGTGGGGGCCGGCGCCAAGGTGCTGGGGGCGATCACCGTGGGCACCAACACCCGCATCGGCGCCGGCTCGGTGCTGCTGCGCGACGTGGCGGCCAACAGCACGGTGGTGGGCATCCCCGGCCGGGTGATCCACCAGAGCGGCGTGCGCATCGACCCCCTGGCCCAC
This sequence comes from Synechococcus sp. CBW1108, assembly GCF_015840335.1. Lineage (NCBI taxonomy): Bacteria > Bacillati > Cyanobacteriota > Cyanophyceae > Synechococcales > Synechococcaceae > Synechococcus > Synechococcus sp. CBW1108. Next base: position 1,551,034 of record NZ_CP060395.1, on the reverse strand, counting down.
TCAGCCCTGCCAGACACGGAAGCGAATGTGATCCGCAACCTGATGGAGCGCATCGACGTGCTGGAAACCGAGCTGACCCGCACCCAGGCCTGCCTGCGGGAGCTGGCGGCCGGGCGACCCGTGCTGGAAGCCTGCACCGGAGCCGCCCAAAACCTCAAAGACCGCGAAATCCTGGAGTTCCTCGGCGACAACCCTGGCATCACCAGCTGAGGGCGACCTTCACTTCAGTGCGGGCAAAGTCGTCGCCCTTGAACAGCAGCGGCAGGTCGAGGGCCATGGCCAGGCCATAACTGAAGCAATCGCCCAGGTTGAGGCCCGCCCGATGGCGACCCTTGCCGTAGTGGCGCCAGCCGTGGAGGGCCCAGTGGAGATGGTGTTGATCAAACGGCACGACTTGGACGCCCAGGGAGAAGAGCAACTGTTCGACCTCACTGTCTGCAATCCCATGGCGCGAACACTCGGAAACCAAGCCGAGCTCGACGCGCGACGCCGCGCTGAGATGCACAACCGAAGCCTCAGCCGCCACTTCAAGCAGCGATTCTGCCTCTGCCTCCTGCAGCAGCAGGGCCATCAGAGCCGAGGGGTCGATCACGAGTTCCATCACCAGCTTCCTCATTTCGGCAAGCCCCGATCGTCGTAAAGGGCGTCCTGAAGCTCCTTACTAGTGCGGCCTTGCCACTCAGGCCGAGCACTGAAGCGCGCACAGATGGCCCGAACCGCTGCTTTTTTAGCCTCAACGGCACGGGGGGCCTCAGGACTGGAGGAGCGGGCCAACTCCGCCCGCAGGGCTTGGCGCACGGCATCGGTGACGGTGGTGGAACGGCGGGCCGCCAGCTCACGGGCCATGGCGTGCACCTGCGGATCCTTGATGTTCATGCCCATCGCCACTCACGCCCCCTCAGGGAACCGGGTAGAAATCAACCCTAATTCTACCCATACCCATATTTCGGCCAAGATGGAACCCACCCCTGCCCGCACCACTCCGCGATCTGCTGCGCCAGAAGCTGGTGGATAGCTAGCCGCCATCGGCATGCGCCGCAGCGGCAAAACTTCGCGGCTGTGGTAGCCGCCCGGTAATATGACGGTTGTGCTGGCCAGTCCGCATCAATGCTCAAGCTCCTGCTGGGTGATCCCAATGCCCGCAAGCTGAAGCGCTACCAGCCGATCGTTTCCGACATCAACCTGCTAGAGGAGGAGATCGCCCCCCTCTCAGACGACGAGCTGCGGGGACTCACCGCTGAATTCCGCCAGAAGCTGGAGCAGGTGGCCGGCCATGCGGCCAAGGAGCGGGCCCTGCTCGATGAGCTGCTGCCCCAGGCCTTTGCGGTGGTGCGCGAGGCGGGCAAGCGAGTGCTGGGCATGCGCCACTTCGATGTGCAGCTGATCGGCGGCATGGTGCTGCACAACGGTCAGATCGCCGAGATGAAAACCGGCGAGGGCAAAACCCTGGTGGCCACCCTGCCGGCCTACCTCAACGCCCTCACCGGCCGGGGCGTGCACGTGGTGACCGTGAACGACTACCTGGCCCGGCGCGACGCCGAGTGGATGGGCCAGGTGCACCGCTTCCTGGGCCTCTCGGTGGGCCTGATCCAGCAGGACATGACGCCCGCTACCCGCAGGGCCAACTACGCCTGCGACATCACCTATGCCACCAACAGCGAGCTGGGCTTCGACTACCTGCGCGACAACATGGCCAGCGACATCGCCGAAGTGGTGCAGCGCTCGCCCAACTTCTGCGTGATCGACGAGGTGGACTCGATCCTGATCGATGAGGCCCGCACCCCCCTGATCATCTCCGGCCAGATCGAGCGCCCCCAGGAGAAATATCGGCGCGCTGCCGAGGTGGCCGCCCTGCTCGAGCGCGCCGCCGAAATGGGTAAGGACGGCATCGATCCCGAGGGCGACTACGAAGTCGATGAGAAGCAGCGCAACGTGACCCTCACCGACGAAGGCTATGCCAAGGCCGAACAACTGCTGGGGGTGAGCGATCTGTTCAACCCGGAAGATCCCTGGGCCCACTTCATCGGCAATGCCCTCAAAGCCAAGGAGATGTTCGCCAAGGACGTCAACTACATCGTGCGCAATGGCGATGCGGTCATCGTCGATGAATTCACCGGCCGGGTGATGCCAGGTCGCCGCTGGAGTGACGGCCTGCACCAGGCGATCGAGGCCAAAGAAGAGCTGGAGATCCAGCCCGAAACCCAAACCCTCGCCTCAATCACCTACCAGAACTTCTTCCTGCTCTACCCGCGCCTGGCCGGCATGACCGGCACCGCCAAAACAGAAGAAGTGGAATTCGAGAAAACCTATAAACTCGAAGTCACAATCGTGCCCACCAACCGCAGCCGCTCCCGCTCGGACTGGACTGATCAGGTATACAAAACCGAAACGGCCAAGTGGCGCGCCGTGGCGCTGGAAACCGCCGAGGTACACAAGGGCGGCCGGCCGGTGCTGGTGGGCACCACCAGCGTGGAGAAATCCGAGCTGCTCAGCGCCCTGCTGGCGGAGCAGGAGATCCCCCACAACCTGCTCAATGCCAAGCCCGAAAACGTGGAGCGGGAGGCCGAAATCGTGGCCCAGGCTGGCCGCTCCGGCGCCGTGACCATCGCCACCAACATGGCCGGTCGCGGCACCGACATCATCCTGGGGGGCAACAGCGACTACATGGCCCGGCTCAAGCTGCGCGAAGTGCTGCTGCCCAAGCTGGTGCGACCTGAAAACGAGCACCGGCCAATCCCCTCGGCGAAGGCCGCCCGCGAAGCCCGCAGCCTGGGCAGCCTCTACCCCTGCAGCCTCTCGCAGGCAACTGAACTGGCCCTCACCGAGCTCAGCAAGCAGCTGGTGGCGGCCTGGGGCGATCGCCAGCTCACGGTGCTGGAACTGGAAGACCGCATCGCCCAGGCGGCCGAGAAGGCCCCCAGCGACGATGGCCAGATCCAGGCCTTGCGGGAACTGATCGCCGAGGTCAAGGGCGAATACGACAGCGTGGTCAAGCAGGACGAGCAGCAGGTGCGCGAAGCCGGCGGCCTGCATGTGATCGGCACCGAGCGGCATGAATCCCGCCGGGTGGACAACCAGCTGCGCGGCCGCGCCGGCCGCCAGGGCGACCCGGGCTCCACCCGCTTCTTCCTGTCGCTGGAAGACAACCTGCTGCGTATCTTCGGCGGCGATCGCGTCGCCGGGCTGATGAATGCGTTCCGGGTGGAGGAGGACATGCCGATCGAGTCGGGCATGCTCACCCGCTCGCTGGAAGGGGCCCAGAAGAAGGTGGAAACCTATTACTACGACATCCGTAAGCAGGTGTTTGAATACGACGAGGTGATGAACAACCAGCGCAAAGCGGTTTATACGGAGCGCCGCCGCGTGCTGGAAGGGCGGGAGCTCAAGGCCCAGGTGATCGGCTATGGCGAGCGCACGGTAGAAGACATTGTGGAGGCATATGTGAATCCAGAGCTGCCACCAGAGGAGTGGGATCTCAGCCGGCTGGTGGAAAAAACCAAGGAGTTCATCTACCTGTTGGAGGATCTCACCCCCGACCAGCTACAGGGCCTGGGGGTGGAAGAGCTCAAGGCCTTCCTGCAGGAGCAGCTGCGCAATGCCTACGACATCAAGGAGGGCCAGGTTGGGCAGCAGCGGCCGGGGCTGATGCGCGAAGCGGAGCGCTACTTCATCCTCCAGCAAATCGACACCCTCTGGCGTGAGCACCTGCAGGCAATGGACGCCCTGCGGGAATCGGTGGGCCTGCGCGGCTATGGCCAGAAGGATCCGCTGATCGAATACAAAAACGAGGGCTACGACATGTTCCTGGAGATGATGACCCAGATGCGCCGCAACGTGATCTATTCGATGTTCATGTTCCAGCCGGCGCCGGCGCCCCAGGGAGCTACCGCCTGAAGGTGGCGCTGGCGGATGGGATGCGGCGAGTGGCCTCAGCTGTCCGCCCTGAAGAGCTCCCTGCTCCCTGGTTCGGCCTAGATTCTTGGTGACCAGAAGGTCATCTGGTCATTTTGCTGTCGATTCTGGTCATGAAAACGGTTGGTTTGGCGGAGGCCAAGGCCCAGTTGTCGGCATTGCTCGACGCCGTCGAGGCTGGAGACGAGGTGGTGATCACGCGGCGGGGGCAGGTGGTGGCTCGATTGGTGCGCGATCACGGCTATGCCCGTGAGCCTGGCGCCAGTGCCTGGGTGCAACGTCTGCGGCGGTTGCACGCGGAAGCCCCACCCATGGAAGCCAGTGCCGTGGAGTTGGTGCGTGAATTGCGCGACGAGCCATGACTGCCACGGCAGGTGAGCAGGCTGGCCCGGTTTATCTGGATAGCTGCGTGTTGTTGTCGCTCTTCCTGGGCGACAGCGGCTTTGACGCCTCCGAGACGTGGCTGCTCAGCCGCGATGGCACGGAACTTTGGATCAGCCACTGGGTGTTGCTGGAGTTTGCTGGTGTGGTGGCGACATGTGTGCGTCGTGGCCAGCTCACGGCTGAACGGGCCCGATGGATCGAGAGCGAGTTTGAGTGTTTCCGCCAGGAGCGGCTGCGCTTGCTGGAGCCGCGTGGCAGCGACTTTCTGCAGGCCCGCCAGTGGCTCCAGCAGAGCCAAGATCTGCCGCTTCGCTCCGGCGACGCCCTGCATCTCGCCCTGGCCAAGCGCCACAAACTCACCCTGGCCAGTACCGACCGTGGTTTGGGCCAGTGTGCCCAAGCCCTGGACTTACCTCTGCAACTGATCGGCTGACAGACGCGTCTCCAGCCTGCTTGCCCCGCGCCGATGGGCAAGGGCCGCGTAATCGGCATCGGCATCTGTGACGAACTGACTGGCGGAGAACGCCTGATTAGCTGCTGTCTCGATTCAGCGCAAGCTGTTGAGGGTATGGCGAATGTCCTTCAGGAGCAGAACGAGGTGCATGGGATCCGTTGGTGAAAGCTCCCACTCAGGAATCAGATGCCCGTAGAAAGCTCGGGCCTGCTCTGATTCGGCATGCACCAGCAAGCCACGGCAACCAATGGCTTCACTCAAGCCCGCGACCCGTGATATCACATCAGCGAGCAGCGCTGCACCGAGGCCTCGACCTTCATAGCGCTGGTCAACCCCAAGGCGAGCAAGCAAAGCAACAGGCTGGGGATAGCGACAGGCTCCACGGCGGAGGCGCTCGGGCAGATCGGCGATAGCCACGCTGGCCATGCACCACGCGTAAAAGGCAACAACAACCGGCTGATCGACCTCTGACACCACAAAAACGCGCGTGGTTCCCGATCCGTGAGCTTGTCTGGCCATCGCAACCAACCAGTTGGTCTGCTCAGGCGAGCGGCAACGAAAACCATCCAGCTGGTGGTTGGCTGCCAGCTGGACAGGTGGGTTAAACGCGGTCATGCCTGCGGCTGAAACGGCGATGGCCGCTGGAGCAGACAAATAAGACCGGGCAGGTTGCGAGCGGGGAGGTTGTTGATGCGCTCCCACTCCTCCAGCCCAAGCTGATCCAGCACAAACTGCTCACGATTGGCCAGCACGCGCTGGGCGGCGAGTCGTCCCTGGTTCAAGAGGAAAGAGCTTCGGTCGGTGCCGATGACAGCTGCGGCACGATCCAGCAACTCACGGTCGCCGTCCGATGCCCGCAGCTCAATACGACTGGTTTTGGCGGGCTGCTTGGCCGTTGCCATCAGACGAGACCGGTGACGTACGTACACTGTACGGTCAAAAGCATTTGATGCCCGGGCCGAGGAGCTCTTCGAAGGAACTTCCCCCTGCTCCCAACGTGCTGCAACCCCAGAGCTCCCCAAACCTGAGCCGGCCGCCCTGCCCGCCAGGCCGTCGGCTCTTCCACTCTGCTGATTACCCGTAAGATCTAGATCAAACCGATGTCCTTGGAAATATCCATATAACTCTCAATGAGTTCGGCGCCGCCTTTGTAACGGAGCAAGAATTTTTCACCAATGCCATCAAGCTCGCTGGGTTCCCTAATGGCGCCGAATGGGTCGTACCCTTTTCCATACTTGGCCTCGCTGATATACGGCGTCATTGTGATCGCTTGCTCGAATAGCGTCCTCACCTCCTGCTCTGTGATGCAACCGCCGATCAAACCGAATCGCGAGAGAGCTTTGGCAATAATTACTGGGTCAGCTGCCACTTGGTCGGCGTGGACCACGATGGCGTTTGGGGACTCCTGCGCACTTGGCAGGACGACAAGCCAATCGCTATAAATATTGATCAACTGTGCTACCTTTGCCTCTTCTTTGACGCCGGAAAAGAAAACATTGGCGAATACGGCGCCGGGACTTGGCAGCACAATGAATGTCTTAACCTCAATTTGCACAAGTACTTGTGCAAGCTTCGGGTTGTGATGATGATGGATAAATCTTTCCTCCATCACCTCAAGGAGCGGCTCAGAAAAGAATGTGTCAATTGGCCTTGGGGATTGCGCGCCATTTTGCTGTTCTAACTTTCTCTGGTTATCGACAATCAGTAGCAACGCTGCCAGGCAGGTTGAATCGGTATAGGTTCGGCTTGGCAGACCCCCGATGCACATGCATGGATTTGGAAAATCTGGTAGCTTCATATTGTGGAAGAGAGTCAGGAGCTACGCGAGAGGCGATTGGTTGTGCAGGCTGCGGTGGCGGCAGACTTTGACGTTGCGGACTTTGACGTTGCGGCTCGGCTCTGTCTTACTGATGCCCCCCCCTTACGGGCCGGAGATGCCCTGCATATTGCCCTGTGCCAGCGCTTGAAAGCTGTCTGGTCAGTTTCGATCAAGCCATGTGCGCCGCCGCCGCCCATCACCGGGTGACGGTCGAGCTGCTGCAGATGAATCAAAGCACTGGCTGACGGAGAAAGCCTGATTAGCTGCTCCCAATTCGGCAACGTTCAAGATTCTGTACGGACCGTACAGAATTGAGGACTTCCCCATGAGCCGCCAGCGAGGATCCAAGCCCGCCAAGCCCCGCAGGGGCTGCGGCCGCAACCAACGCTCTGAGCCTTGGCAGACCCAGGGCGTCACACACAGCCTTGGGCACGGTGATCTGCCCCTTGGCGGTGAGTGTGGCGACCTCCATTGCCGGCCCCACACGAACCCTTCCATTCTATTGCGCTTCCCCTAGCCACCAGGACCCCCAGCCCGAACAAACAGGCTCTCCAAAGGCGGCGGCACCGATTCCAGCATCCCCCGCGAAGCCGCCAAGATGACTTTTCGCCTCCTCAACCGCCGCTGCGGTCCCTTGAGCGAAACCACCACCGCCCAGATCCTGGCCCTGCTCGACTTCCAGGGCCCGTCCGACCTGGCGTCCTAGCTGGCCGCCAACGGCTGAAAAAGGGCCTTGATTCGGCTGTTCAGAATTCAGTACAGGCTGTACGGAATCGTTCACGTCACGGCTTTCCACCACCCTGAGGAGCTTCCCCTAGGCCGCTCCGACCGGCGCGGGATGTGCCATCTCAAGAGCTCAGCGATAGGCGTGATTGCCTTGTACGCGCCGGCTTCAGTTGCGGTGTGGCGGCGGTTGACAACTATTTCAAGAAAAACTGCCAACAGGCTCGCTGAAGCCCGCAATGTGCGGCTGTTTGTGATGGTGAGTGCCGGGCGAGCCGAATTGCGCGTGCTGCCGATTCCCTCGGAATCGCTGTGGCCCTGTTGGATGCGCTGGCGATGCCGATCCTGATCGAGCGGATCAGTGCCTGAAACCAAGCCAGCCGAGACAGCCACCGCTATACTTGGTCATCTGACCAACTCTCCAGAGGATGCGCAGTTTTAACGTGGCCCAGGCCAAGGCGCAGCTTTCAGCCCTCCTGGATGCCGTTGAATCCGGCGAAGACGTGGAGATCACCCGACGCGGGGTGCCTGTGGCCCGGCTCACCCAGGCGGCCGAGCAGCCAAGGGCGAGCTTTGATCTCGAAGCCTTCCTGGTTGCCACAACAGAACAACCCCTGCACAAAGGAATTGATGCGGCGACTCTGCTGCAGGAGCTGCGCGATGGAGCTCGCTGTTGAGGCGCCTTTATCTCGACACCTCCCTGCTGGTGGCGTCTCTGGTGCACGAAGCAGGCACTGCCGCGGCCGTGGGTTTTCTGCAAGCCCACGCGCAACAGCCCTTGCTGATCTCAGCCTGGGTGAGCACGGAACTGGCCTCTGCCTTGGCTCTGCTGGAGCGCCGCGGTGCGATCACGCCGCAGGAATCTCAAGAAGCCTGGCAGCGGTTTGGGGTATTGCGTGCGAATCGCCTGCAGGACCTACCTCTGGCACCAGACGATTTCGAGGCCGCTGCGCGTCTCTGTCTGGCTCAAGCCCCCTTGCGGGCAGGGGATGCTCTGCATCTGGCTGTCTGCCAACGGCTGAACCTGCAACTGGCCAGCTTTGACCGCGGCCTTTGCAAGGCCGCCGCCCATCACCAGGTGGCCCACCAGCAGCTCGTGATCTGAGACTCTCCATGGAGTTCAGCCAACACGCCCTCGACAAATGCACGCTCTGTGGCGTCAACCCGGAGCTTGTGCGAGACGGCAGCCGGGCTCGGGTGTTCGAATTTCTGCTGGAGGACGATGGCTGTTTCTCGACATCGGTGGGACTCGCCCCCTGTGCCGCCAGGCGCCCCAGCCGGAACAAACCACTCAGCCTCCTGGCGCCATCGAGGCCCGACTACCACCAGACCCCGCACGGGCTGCAGCCCCGCCGCACTCGCCTTAGCATGTGCTGATCATGCACAGATCATCGTGACAGCCGGCAAGGGTCCACAGCACCCCCCAGAGCGAGCCACTGAGAGAGCCACTGAGAGAGCCACTGAGCGGATAGCCGTGTTGATGACACCCACAGAGAAGGCTGCCTATACCGAGCGGGCCAACAGCCTTGGCCTCTCACTCGGGCAGTTTTTCCGTGAGGCGGGAGTGGCGTATGCCCACCGCAACGCTGAAGCCGAAATGCGCTCCCTCGCGGAAGCGGTAGCCCTCGAAGCTGCCCTCAGGCAGCTGGAACTCAGCACCAGCCGCACCGAACAAACCCTGGATGTGGCACTGGCTGAGGTGAGAGCTGCCTTGGGCGCTCAACCATGAGCGTTTCAGATCGGGTTCTCTCGGCTCTCACCACCGTGATCCGGATGAACGACAAGGTGGAAGAGATGGCTGGGCTGATGAAGGAGCAGCAACGCCGCCTCGACGATCTCCAGGGCCGGGTGATCCGCCTGGAAACGGTGCTCGAACTGGCCCTGCATCGATCGTCAGGGACTTCCGGCCGGTTGCTGGAAGCCGATGGCGATGTCGATCCTGATCGAGCGGATGAGTGCCTGAGATGAGCGACGACGTTCTGGTCAACCACTCGGCGCTTACCTGAACGCCTAATTCGCAAGGCCTAGTTCCCCCCTCTCTATTTGCAGCTGTGCAGGAGTCTGTACAGCTGTACAGATTCAAGGAGGCGGCCAAATTGTCATGGCGGCTGGCTTCCATGCGCGGCGACAATTAGGCAACGCGCCCGCCTACGTAGTTGACACCGGGCACCACGCGATGAACAGCTTGACTTCATCACCCTCGCCCTCGGGATGACTCGCAGCTGAAGCGTTGGTAGCCGGTTCCGCTGCTGCAGACCCTGGAGCCACGCACCCCGGACGGGTGGAGTTGCCACTGCCAGTGCCGCCCGCCCCGATGAGGATAGGGCTCAGCAGGGAGCAAATCATGGTGATCGCCGGCATTCCCATTGAGGAGATCCGCCACACTCGGGCGGTATAGGACTGGCTTGCTGAGGGCAGCCAGGAGGGCAAAGCCCAGGAAGCAGCCAAAGCCACCCTCCGCCAACTCAACCGCCGCTGCGGACCCCTTGAGCGAGGCCACCACCGCCCAGATCCAGGCGCTTCCTTTCGCCAACCTGCAAGCCAACAGCCATTTCTGGCTAAGATGGCTAATAGCTGAGGCGATGGCCGTGCAGGTGAACATGCTGGATGCCAAGAGCCAGCTGTCGCGGCTGGTGAAGGCAGCCCTGGCCGGTGAAGAGGTGATCATTGCCAGCCATGGCAAGGCCCAGGTGAAGTTGGTGCCGTGCGCGTCGGCTGCCGGCCTGAAGCAGTTGGGCGCTCTGGCTGCGGCCTCTCCCGAGCTCCTGGCCAGCCAGGTGGATGCCGCCTTCGCTGAGGCTGTGGATCAGCAGGTGGCCGAGCTGTTCAACAGCTGATGCGGCTGTTGCTCGACACCCAGGTGATGCTCTGGTGGCTCCTCGACGATCCACGGCTGGGATCCAATACACGAGAGTTGTTGGCCGCCAGCCCCTGCCTGGTGTCGGTCGCCAGCATCTGGGAGGTGGCCATCAAGCACCGCCTCGGCAAGTTGGACGTGACACCGGCCGCCTTCCGCGATCAGAGCCTTGGCGCCGGTGCTGCGCTCTTGCCGGTGCTCGATGCGCATGTGATTGAAACCGCCCAGCTGCCCCTGGTGCATCACGACCCTTTTGATCGGCTATTGATTGCCCAGGCGCGGGTTGAGGGGCTGATGGCCGTGTCATCCGATGGTCACTGGCCCGGCTACGCCGTGTCGTTGCATCGCGTCTGAGCAGCTTCCCCCTAAGCCACCAGGAGTCCCAGCCCGTCCACCGCCAAAGCGCTTGCCGCCCTCCCGAAGGGTTGCGCCGCTTACGGGTGGGTCACTACCGCGTTGTGCGCATCGGCCATCGCGCCGGAGGCGCTTTCCTCGCACTGACGTCGCTACCGCCGGGATCCGCGCCCGGCCGCCAACGCCTGATTCGGCAGCTGTTCAGGATTCTGTACAGCTTGTACGGAATCGTTCACGCCACCCGGGTTTCGTGCCGCATCCGGAGCGGTTGTGACTGAAACGGTGCTGATCACTGGACGAGGAATGAAGACGAGGAAGGAACACGATGCCTGAGGCCGAGATAGCGCACACCAACCCATCCAGCACCCCCGGGGAGTGTGGATCATAATGACTATGATGATGTGGCTTAAGAGGAGGGCGCTTGTCACCCACCGTCTTTCGTGAGGGTGAATTCCGTTTTTACTTCTTCTCTCGGGAGGAAAGTCGGATACACGTTCATGTCAGCCACCCCGACGGCAAGGCGAAGTTCTAGCTTGCCCCCTCTATTGAGCTTGCTCGAAACATCGGCCTCTCTGCAACGAAGCTCGGCCAAGCCGAACGCCTTGTTAAGTCTCGTCAACAGGAGATTATCAATGCCTGGAACGATCGCTTTGGACGCTGAGGTCACCAACATCTCAGGGCATTGCCTCTGGGTTTTGGTTGACGACGAAGAGCTGGCATTACCCTTTTCTGAATTCCCTTGGTTCAGATCGGCGACGATCGATCAGGCTCTGAATGTGGTTCGGCCATCTAGTTCACATCTTCACTGGCCTGATCTTGACGTTGATCTTTCGTTAGAATCAATCCGTCACCCCGGTCGTTACCCTCTTAAGGCGAATTTCTGACTAGATGTTCTGATTTGGTGCTGCTCACGCTGCCAGTGCGGTGGTGAGTGATTCCGGCATCCCCCGCGAAGCCGCCAAGGTCACCCTCTGCCAACCCAACCGCCACTGCGGCCCCTTGAGCGAAACCACCGCCGCCCAGATCCTGGACCTGCTCGACTTCCAAGGCCCGGCCGACCTGAGCTCCTGGCTGGCGGGAAACACTTGAGACGACCCCTCTGTTTTGCAACTGAGCAGGAGTCTGTACAGCTGTACAAACTCAAGGAGGCGCCCAAATTGGCATGGCGGCTGGCTTCCCCCTGAGCCGCCAGGCGCCCCAGCCCGAACAAACCGCTCTGCCTCCAACCGCCAATGGGGTTCCAGATGCATCAAGCCCCGCCTGGCGGCGCATCTGGAAGTGGTGGTGATCACGCCACCTGCGGGTGTTTCTGGGGGAGGTGCACTGGATCAGCCTGGAGGATATGAGCCAGCCAGATCTCGACCCCCTGCTGAACCTGCTCATACTGCCAGTGCGGCCATGATCTAGACAAGGTTTTACCGCTTATCTGGTGTACCGCTTATCTGGTGTACCGCCTATCTGGTGCAACGTTTTCCTGAACTCACCGAGCAGCAAATCATGGAGATCGCCCGCATTCTCTGAGAAGAAATCTTTCTTACCAGGGCGGTGCAGGACGGGCTTGCGGAGGGGCGCCAGGAAGGCGAACCGGCCCTTGTCGCTGGAGCTGGTCGCACAAGGCGGAACCGCCTTACACTGGGCTCAGCTCCTGCTTCGGCCATGCGGTTACCACCGGCACGTTCAGGCAGTGCAACCCTCACGGTCACCACCAAGGGCCAGGTGACCTTGCGCAAGGAGCTGCTTGCCCATCTCGGCGTTGAGCCCGGCCAGCGGATTGACGTGGAGGTGCTGCCCGGTGGGCGGCTCGAGCTCCATGCCGAACAGGCCACCGGCACGATCAACGGTTTCATCGGGCTACTGGCCGGGCGCAGCAAGCATCGAGCCAGCTTGCAGGAGATGCACGAGGCCATGGAGGCTGGTTGGGCCGCGCTGTCCAGCAGCGAGCGCAAATCAGGAAGCGCAAGCCTGTGAAGATCACCGCCGACACCAACGTGCTGGTGCAGGCAGAGTTGGTGGCTGTTCCACTGCCGGTGCTGTGCGAACTGGTGTGGGTGCTGCGGCGGGTGGATCGCTCAGCTGTGGGCATCGGGCTGCAGCTCCTGGCCGCCGGTGGTGACTTCGCTGATGGAGTGATTGCCTATGGAGGCCGCCAACTAGGCAGCGAACAACTGGTGACCTTCGACCAGGAGGCCGCGCGTCTTCTAGCTGCAGTCGGTGAGCCTGTGATTCTTCTTTGAGTGCATCAGAAGGACTACCCCCTGAGCCGCCAGGCGCCCCAGCCCGAACAAACCGCTCAGCCTCCTGCCGCTAACGAGGCTCCAAACCCACCAAGCCCCTCACGGGCTGCAGCCCCAACCCCAAGCCGCGTCTACCTTTTCGCCAGCAAGCGCCCGCAGCCAGTGAACACCGAGCACTGGTATTACCGCGTCTTCCAAAGTGCCCCCGACCTGATCCGTGAGCTGCTGCCGGGCTCAGCGGCCGCCGCCAACGCGCTGGGCCTCGATGGTGTTTTGTGGCCGCGCCAAACCACGGGCTGCGCCGAAACCGGCAGCCCGGAGTTTCCGGTGGTGCTGCTGAAAGTGCAGATGCACCCAGATCAAGGCTTCCAGCGCCGCCTGGCGGCGCAGAGCTGTCGGTTTCTTCAGAAGCACCCACAGGTGGAGCATCTGGAAGTGGTGGTGATCACGCCACCTGCGGGTGTTTCTGGGGGAGGTGCACTGGATCAGCCTGGGGGAGCTGAGCAAGCAGCCAGAGCTCGACCCCCTGCTCAACTTGCTCACACTGCCGGTGCGTCCCGAAAGCGAGCTGGCCGCCAGCAGTCGGCAGATTGTGGCCAGCCGCCCTGATCTGAAAACGATTGTGCTCCCTATGGTGGCTCAACGGTTTCCCCCCGGACTTCAGTGCGGAGCAAATCATGCCCCGAGTTTGGTGGCGACTGGCCTTCCAGTTGGATCAGCGGCTGGGCCAAGACTTGATGGTTGCCCAGGCCATGACAGGAGCACGACACATCTGGTGTCAGCAGCCCCCTCCCCATCCGCATCTACACCCCCGAAAGCCGCCTGACTGGCCGCCCACTCCTGAAAGCACCGTCCGGCCTTCTTTACAGCCTGTACTGCGAGTTTCTGTTCACCCCCGCCAACGGAGCTCCAACTTCACCATGCAGTTGGCGATGGCATAATGAGATCAGTTGGAGCGAAGTAAAATGCCATCACTCAGCTTGCGAGGGTTGTCGGAGCAGACCTATGAGGGCCTGCGGCAGCTCGCCACCAACAACCACCGCAGCATGCAGGAGCAGGTGCGGCTCCTCATTGAACGGGAGGTGCGCTACGCCCAGGTGGGTGGGGTGGAGCGGGCCCGGCGATGGCGTTCGCTGCTGGCTGGGCGCCATTTCCCAGATCTAGCTGCCGACATTCAGGCCGACCGCAGCCGCTGAAGCGATGACGGCATCAGCTCAGACAGCCTCAGCACAGATCCAACCCGACGCTTTTGTACTGGATACCTCTGCCCTGCTGAGGTTTTATCTGGCCGATGGACCATTGCCCCCCTCATTGGAGCTCGCCATGCAACGGGGGTGCAGTGGCGATGCCTTGCTGTTGATTCCCGATCTCTGCCTGCTTGAGTGCGCTTCTGTGCTGTTGAAACAGGTGCAGCGCCAGCTACTCAGCTTGGATGAATGCCGTGCTCTGCTTGCGGATCTGCTGCAGCTGCCGCTTCGGCCCACCAGCGCCAGCGAACTGGCTTTAGCAGCGCTGGAGCAGGCTATAGCCCTTTCTCTAAGTGTGTATGACGCTAGTTTCCTTGCTCTGGCGCTCAAACATGACGCACTTTTAATCACAGCAGACAAACAATTGGCCAAGGCAGCGGCTTCCCTTGGTTGCCTCGCGGATGCCGAGCTGGTGCAACGCAGCTGAGCCCCCAGCAGGCAGCAGATCCTGGCCAGCCGCCCTGATCTGGACACGGTTGTGCTGCCTATGCTGGTTCAACGGTTTCCTTACTTCAGTGCGGAGCAAATCATGGTGATTGCCGGCATTCCCATTGAGGAGATCCGCCACACCCGGGCGGTACAGGACTGGCTTGCTAAGGGTCGCCAGGAGGGCGAAGCCAAAGGCCGCCAAGAGGGGCTCCAGGAGGGCGAAGCCCGCGAAGCCGCCAAGATGACTCTCCGCCAACTCAACCGCCGCTGCGGCCCCTTGAGCGAAGCCACCATCGCCCAGATCCAGGCCCTTCCAGTGGAGAAGCTGGAAGCCCTGGCGGACGCCCTGCTCGACTTCCAGGGCCCGGCAGACCTGGCGGCCTGGCTGGCCACCAATACCTGAGCCACCAGGCGCCCAGTCCGAACGCCCCAATGGGCAGTGCAGCCAAGTTTTCCTGGGGCTACAATTCAGTAATAAAAGGAGCTTCAGAGCATGATGACGCCTGCCAACAACAATTCACAAAGCAGTTCTGAAAGCAAGCCCGCAAGCGAATCGTTTACTTACTGGCGCGAATCAGATGGCCGCTTCCTCGGCTACCTAAATGCTTACCCTGCCCATTGGACGCAGGGTGATGATCTCGAGGACTTGAAAGATCAACTGCTTGACTTGTATCACGAATTCTCTAAAGATGACTTGCCCGGAATTCGCAAGGTTGGTGAGCTTGTTGTCGCTTGAAGCGGTCCGATCTGATCAGAGAGCTAGAGCAAGCCGGATGTGTTCTCCTGCGCCATGGAGCGCGACACGACATCTTTCACCAACCCCAAACTGGGCGCACCCAGCCTGTGCCGAGGCATCGCGAGATCAACGAAATTCTTGCTAAAAAGATCATCAGAGATCTGACGATCTGACGCTACATAACAAGGCCTATATGCATTGGTGGGACTTCCCCCTGAGCCGCCAGGCTGCCCAGCCCGAACAAACCGCTCTGCCTCCAACCCCCAAAGAGGTCCCAATCCCTCCAAGCCCTGCACGAGCTGCAGCCCAAACGAGCGGGTGCTCTCCGACAAGCTCTTCTACTGGATGCACGGCTCGCTGATGCCGGTGGCTACCGGTTTTCAGCACCTGCATTAAAAGAGCGCCCCGAGCTGCCAGCCCTGATCCTGGAAGCCCAGATGGGGCCGGATCCCGGTTTTCTCCGGCGCCTTTATGCCGAATCAGCGCGGCTTCTGCAGCAAGAGCCCAGCATCTACGCCTGGCAGGTGGTGGCCGAATTTCTGGCTTGCCGGGTGCAGTGGGTAGAGCTGCTGCCAGAGCGCTGGCGGGCGGGGGCATCCAAATTCCATCGCCTGCTGGCACTGCTGGTGCGCTCGGAAGCAGCCAGTCCAAGCGTGGACAGTGCTGAGCTGCTCACGCTGATCCCCACCTTTCTGTTGAAACGGTTCAACGATCGCCCCCTGCAGGAGATCTGCACCATGACTGGCCTCACCGTTGAAGACTTCACCCAGAGCGTCGCCTACCGAGAGATTTTCGGGCTGGGCAAAGCCCGCGAAGCCGCCAAGATGACCATCCGCTAACTCAACCGCCGCTGCGGCCCCTTGAGCGAAGCCACCACCGCCCAGATCCGGGCCCTACCAGTGGAGCAGTTGGAAGCCCTGGCAGCCGGGTAGCCCCGGGGAACTTCCCCCCGAGGCCCCCACAGATCCGGACGTGACACTCTCGCGTCATCCGGCTCCTGTCATCCAGCCGCAACACCAACACCACGCCAGTGAGCAAAAAGATCCCGCCTCTCCTGAGCGATCCTCGCCAGTACTTGCCGGCTGCGGCGGTCATGCCGCAACAACCGGCTGTGTTTCTGACGCAGCCATGCGCTTAGGTGCTCATTGAGATAGCCAAATAGCTTGGCCCTCAGTTCGGTTGGATAAAAACGTCCGTAATACTGAATCCAACCCCGCAGGATCGGATTCAGGAGCCGGGCGATCTCCTCCAAAGGCAAAAACATCCGCCTACGCAGATGCATTTTCCTGATCCTCTCTCGCATGCGCTTAAGCGCCTGCGGACTCACCGCCGGGAGGAAGCTCGTGAAGATCTCCCCATAGCGGTTCCTGGCCATACGTGGTCGGAAGCAAAAGCCGAGAAACGTGAACTGGATCTGATCGAACTGACCACGGCGGCTGCTATCCTTGCAATAGACCACTTTGGTCTTCTCAGGATGCAGCTGTAACCCGCAGGAGGTAAATCGCTCCTGCAAGGCATCCATGAGCCGTTCAGCCTCAGCTCGGCAGTGACAGTGACAGATCACATCGTCTGCATAACGCTCAAACGGGACGCGGGGAAAACTCCGCCGCATCCATTTGTCGAACGTGTAGTGCAGAAACAGATTGGCCAGTAGGGGGCTAATGACACCACCTTGAGGCGTGCCACTGGTCCGGGGCTGAAGGGACCCATCCGGCAATTCCACCGGAGCCTCCAACCAGCGCCGCAGATACAGAACAACCCAGCGCTCGGACGTATGGAACTGGATGGCCCGCATCAGGAGGTCATGATCGATTGAATCGAAAAACCCCTTGATATCAAGATCCACAACCCAGTCGTACTTCCAGCAGCGCTTACGGCAGCTCTCCACAGCCTGGTGGGCCGACTTGCCCGGTCTGTAGCCGTAGGAGTCCTGATCGAAGATCGGCTCCAACTGGGGCTCCAGCATCTGCTTGACCACCATCTGCGCGATGCGATCAGCCACCGTCGGAATGCCCAGAGGGCGAACTCCGCCGTTGGATTTGGGAATCTCAACACGCCGAACCGGCGGCGGGAAGTAACTCCCGGATGCCATCCGATTCCATAGCCTATAGAGATTGTTCTCCAGATCCTTAGCGAAGTCATCCAGGCTCTGACCATCCACGCCGGCCGCATTCCCGTTCCGTTTCACCTGCTGATAGGCCTTCCAGACCATCGCCTTGGTGATCGGTAGCGGCTTGTCCGGGCTCATCTCCTTCCTCCTGCCAATGGCAGTTGTTGAGTTGATCCGGACGGGATAACACAGCCCCTTTGCTCCAGAGCCATTACAGCTCCTTCATCACTACTACGGGCTGATCCGCCCCTGGCATGGGTCTTGGTATTCGCCCTCGTGGTTGTGGCCACTTGTGGCTTTCCCTTTACACCCCATGACAGGTTCCCACGTTCCACATCGAGGCCTGTGATGGGCTCATGTCGCCTGAACACCGGCTGCCGCGTGGACCGTAAGCAGGTAACGTCCACACTGATCCGGGTGCCGCCTACCTGCACCCGTTTTGACAGCATCTGGAAGACTTTTCGATGCGTCAGCGGCGATTCGCTGTTGCTCATCTTCCCATCACTCACCTGGCAGCTCGAGGCCGCCTTTTCCCCATCGCTCACTACCGCAGCTCTTAACCACAGCAGCATGGGGTGGTTTGGAGCCTGCCCCTGCAGGCCGGCTCCGGGAGGCCACACTCCCATCCTCGATGTAGTTGCGTCAGTGCTCATAAAGAACATTTGACTCGTGGCACAAGCCGGGTAGCCCCGGGGAACTTCCCCCCGAGGCCCCCACAGATCCGGACGTGACACTCTCGCGTCATCCGGCTCCTGTCATCCAGCCGCAACACCAACACCACGCCAGTGAGCAAAAAGATCCCGCCTCTCCTGAGCGATCCTCGCCAGTACTTGCCGGCTGCGGCGGTCATGCCGCAACAACCGGCTGTGTTTCTGACGCAGCCATGCGCTTAGGTGCTCATTGAGATAGCCAAATAGCTTGGCCCTCAGTTCGGTTGGATAAAAACGTCCGTAATACTGAATCCAACCCCGCAGGATCGGATTCAGGAGCCGGGCGATCTCCTCCAAAGGCAAAAACATCCGCCTACGCAGATGCATTTTCCTGATCCTCTCTCGCATGCGCTTAAGCGCCTGCGGACTCACCGCCGGGAGGAAGCTCGTGAAGATCTCCCCATAGCGGTTCCTGGCCATACGTGGTCGGAAGCAAAAGCCGAGAAACGTGAACTGGATCTGATCGAACTGACCACGGCGGCTGCTATCCTTGCAATAGACCACTTTGGTCTTCTCAGGATGCAGCTGTAACCCGCAGGAGGTAAATCGCTCCTGCAAGGCATCCATGAGCCGTTCAGCCTCAGCTCGGCAGTGACAGTGACAGATCACATCGTCTGCATAACGCTCAAACGGGACGCGGGGAAAACTCCGCCGCATCCATTTGTCGAACGTGTAGTGCAGAAACAGATTGGCCAGTAGGGGGCTAATGACACCACCTTGAGGCGTGCCACTGGTCCGGGGCTGAAGGGACCCATCCGGCAATTCCACCGGAGCCTCCAACCAGCGCCGCAGATACAGAACAACCCAGCGCTCGGACGTATGGAACTGGATGGCCCGCATCAGGAGGTCATGATCGATTGAATCGAAAAACCCCTTGATATCAAGATCCACAACCCAGTCGTACTTCCAGCAGCGCTTACGGCAGCTCTCCACAGCCTGGTGGGCCGACTTGCCCGGTCTGTAGCCGTAGGAGTCCTGATCGAAGATCGGCTCCAACTGGGGCTCCAGCATCTGCTTGACCACCATCTGCGCGATGCGATCAGCCACCGTCGGAATGCCCAGAGGGCGAACTCCGCCGTTGGATTTGGGAATCTCAACACGCCGAACCGGCGGCGGGAAGTAACTCCCGGATGCCATCCGATTCCATAGCCTATAGAGATTGTTCTCCAGATCCTTAGCGAAGTCATCCAGGCTCTGACCATCCACGCCGGCCGCATTCCCGTTCCGTTTCACCTGCTGATAGGCCTTCCAGACCATCGCCTTGGTGATCGGTAGCGGCTTGTCCGGGCTCATCTCCTTCCTCCTGCCAATGGCAGTTGTTGAGTTGATCCGGACGGGATAACACAGCCCCTTTGCTCCAGAGCCATTACAGCTCCTTCATCACTACTACGGGCTGATCCGCCCCTGGCATGGGTCTTGGTATTCGCCCTCGTGGTTGTGGCCACTTGTGGCTTTCCCTTTACACCCCATGACAGGTTCCCACGTTCCACATCGAGGCCTGTGATGGGCTCATGTCGCCTGAACACCGGCTGCCGCGTGGACCGTAAGCAGGTAACGTCCACACTGATCCGGGTGCCGCCTACCTGCACCCGTTTTGACAGCATCTGGAAGACTTTTCGATGCGTCAGCGGCGATTCGCTGTTGCTCATCTTCCCATCACTCACCTGGCAGCTCGAGGCCGCCTTTTCCCCATCGCTCACTACCGCAGCTCTTAACCACAGCAGCATGGGGTGGTTTGGAGCCTGCCCCTGCAGGCCGGCTCCGGGAGGCCACACTCCCATCCTCGATGTAGTTGCGTCAGTGCTCATAAAGAACATTTGACTCGTGGCACAAGTAGGCGAAGCCTTCTCCGCAGGAGTTGCCCTGCTCGACTTCCAGGGCCCAGCCGACCTATCCGCCTGGCTGGCGGCCAACAGCTGAATCGATCGGTGACCGGCTCAGCCTTCGCAACCCTGCCTACGATCTCTTTAATAGTTCCTGGCAGCCCAACCGCCATGACGGCCTTCACCTACGAGCGCGATCTCGACCATCCGGTGTCGGCGGAAGTTGAGCAAACGATCCGCGACGTTTTGAAGGAACTCCTGAGCAGCCAGGGCCTGGAAGGGGTGCTGGTGAATCCAGGGCTCGACCACGATGGCGATCCGGTGCTGTTCGTTCACCTCAAGTTCCGGCTTGTGAAGCCTGGCATCGACCCAGAAATTCTCAGCCAGAGCACCATCTCCGTGAGCCGCGCTCTTTGGAAAATGGGGGAGCGCCGCTTTCCGCACCTCCGCTACGACTTCCACGACGACCAGCGGATCCTGGGCACGGAGAACTGGTGAGTGGCTCTCTCCAGTGATCTGATCGCAACGGCCCGCCAGCTGGCCAACGTGCATCAGCGCCGGCCCCGGCAAGCTGATCTACGGCGATCCATCAGCACGGCTGCCACCCAGAAATCCGCTGCTTGGATGCGGGTGCATCGAAACCTCAACCACCTGACGGCCAAGAAAGCCTGCAGCCGCCCGGAGCTCCAGGGTTGTTCCCAAGGGTTGGCACAATTTCTTGCGGCCTTCCCGCGATTACAGGAACTACGGCACCAAGCGGATTACGACCCAGCGGCTCGCTTCAAGCAGGGAGAAGCCTTGAGCGCTGCTGATGATGCTGAACGCGGCCTGGCAGGGCTCCAAGCTGCCCCACGCGATGAACAGCTTGACTTCATCACCCTCGCCCTCGGGATGACACGCAGCTGAAGCGTTGGTTGCCGGCTCCGCTGCTGCAAACCCTGGAGCCATGCATCCCCAGGCGGGTGGAGTTGCCACTGCCAGTGCCGCCCGCTCCGATGAGGATTCGGTGGTCCTCCCTATGTTGGTACAACGATTTCCGGAGCTCAGCAGAACGAACAAATCATCGCGATGCCTGCATGACCGTTCTCATGATCGATGCATGCGAAATGCATGCTTAAGGATTAAACTTGGTCCACTGCGTTGGATGTGTCGATGCCGTCGCTTCAGATCCGCGACTTGCCAGACCCCCTGCATCGTTTGTTGCAGCGGCGAGCCAGCCTGAACAAGCGCAGCCTCAGCCAGCAGGCCCTGGTGGATCTGGAAGCACTGGTGGGTGGTGATCCCCGCCAGCGGCGCCTGCTGGCCCTGGAGCGCATCGCGCGGCACTGGCAAGGGCGAGAGTCGCTGGCATGGCAGCAGGCACCGGAAGATCTGATCCGCGCTGATCGTGAACGCTGACCATGGCCACTGAAGCAGGGGCAGGCACACTGGTGCTCGACGCCTCCGCTGTGGTGCGGCTGATTTGCCATGACCCTGCGGCCGCAGGCTGGGCTGAGCAGCTCGCCGAGGCCTCAATGGTGCTGGCCCCGGAGCTGATGCTCACAGAGGTGGCCAATGCCCTGTGGAAACTTCAGCGCAGCGGCAGCTTGGTGGATCATCTCGAGCCAGACCGTGAGCTGCAGGTGGAAGCGCTGGCGTTGGCCTGCCATCTCGACCATCCCGTGTATGACTGCCTCTACCTGGCTTTGGCTAGGCGGGAAGCCGCTCGGATCCTTACGGCTGATCAACGCCCGCAACGGCTCGCCAACCAGGTGCTGCCCTGACTTTAAAGGCCCAGATGGGGCCAGCATCCCCCGCGAAGCCGCCAAGGTGGAGCTCCGCCAACCCAACCGCCGCTGCGGCCCCTTGAGCGAAACCACCACCGCCCAGATCCTGGCCCTGCTCGACTTCCAGGGCCCGGCCGACCTGGCGTCCTGGCTGGCGGGAAACGCTTGAGGCGGCCCATCTGATTTGCAACTGTGCAGGAGTCTGTACAGCTGTACAAACTCATAGAGGCGCCCAAATTGGCATGGCGGCTGGCTTCCCCCTGAGCCGCCAGGCGCCCCAGCCCGAACAAACCCCTCAGCCTCCTGCCGCTAACGAGGCTCCAAACCCACCAGGCCCCGCACGGGCTGCAGCCCCAACCCCAGGCCGCGGCTACCTTTTCGCCAGCAAGCGCCCGCAGCCAGTGAATACCGGCCGCTGGTATTACCGCGTCTTCCAGAGTGCCCCCGACCTGATCCGCTCACTGCTACCCGGCTCAGCCGCCGCCGCCAACGCGCTGGGCCTCAACCCAGCCGCTCCAGGGGATCGGCTCTATCGCTTTCAAGCCCTTGAAATCAAGGAGCTCAGCCGCCGCCTCGATGGCGTGCTCTGGCCCAGGGTGTCCGGTGGTGCTCCTGGAGGTACAGATGCACCCGGATTCAGATTTCCACAGGCGCCTCTCAGCCCAGAGCCTGCTCTTTGTGCAGCGTCACCCCAGGGTGGAACACCTGGAGGTGGTGGTGATTACGCCCCATCACCGCCTGAGACTAGGTCCATCCAATCCGCCCCGGCTGCTGCAGGCAGTTTTGGAGGAGGTGCACTGGATCAGCCTGGAGAAGCTGAGCCAGCAGCCAGATCTCGATCCGCTGCTGAACCTGCTCACCTTGCCGGTGAGACCCGAAAGCGAGCTGCCCGCCAGCAGCCAGCAGATCCTCGCCAGCCGCCCTGATCTGGACACGGTTGTGCTGCCTACGCTGGCTCAACGGTTTCCTTACTTCAGTGCGGCGCAAATCATGGTGATTGCCGGCATCCCCATTGAGGAGATCCGCCACACCCGGGCGGTACAGGACTGGCTTGCCGAAGGCCGCCAAGAAGGCCGCCAGAAGGGGCTACAAGAGGGACTCCAGGAGGGCGAAGACCGCGAAGCCGCCAAGATGACTCTCCGCCAACTCAACCGCCGCTGCTGCCCCCTCAGCGAAGCCACCACCGCCCAGATCCAGGCCCTGCCGCTGGAGCAGCTGGAATCATTGGCCGACGCCCTGCTCGACTTCCAGGGCCCGGCCGACCTGGCCGCCTGGCTGGCGGGAAACACTTGAGGCGGCCCCTCTGTTTTTGCAACTGTGCAGGAGTCTGTACAGCTGTACAAACTCATGGAGGCGCCCAAATTGGCATGGCGGCTGGCTACCCCCTGAGCCGCAAAGCTGCCCAACCGGAACGAACCCCGGTGCCACCGAACCCCAGGCCATCAACCCAACCCAGTTGGCTTTGTCCTGATCAGTGCGCCATACTGACAAAGCCAACCCGCCCAGCAAGCTCGAGGTTGCCGTCATGGCTGTTCAGGAGTCGGGGCCTGCGTCTGTACTTGCGGGCGACCCCCAAGCGAGCGCGTTGCTGCTGCGCGTGAATCAGTTGGTACTCAGCAAACTGGCCTCGCCGGGAGGGCCTGTACAGGCGATGAGCCATCGGCAGGCTCCCGTGACCCTCGACGACCTCAGTCTGCTCACAGAGCTGGTGATCGAGGCCTGGCGCTTGGAGCCCACGCCACCGCCGCGGCACGCGCTGCTACGGCTGCGGGGCGAGCAGGCCCTAGCCCAGCTGCTCAAGTCCAGCGGCGGCAGCCTCAGCTCCGCAGAGGTGCAGCAGCTGCTCGGGCTGAGTGGCGAGGGAGTGCGCAAGCGGCGCGATCGCAAGCGGCTGCTCGGTTGGCGCCATGGCAAACACACCGTGTATCCGGCCTTTCAGTTCGACCTGGCGGGCGGGCGGGTGTGGCCAGCCCTGGAAGCGGTGTTGCCCCTGCTCGATACCGACAGCGGCCCGGCCCAGGTGCGCTTTCTGCTGAGCCCTGACCCTGCGCTGGGCGACACCCCGGCCGCTCTGCTGTGCAGAGCGGAACCGCTGGCACTGGAGGAGGTGAGCCGTAAGGCACGCCAGTTTGGCTGCCAATTGGCTCGCTGACGTGCGCCTGCCGCTGCCGCCGACGCAGCAGGCCCAAGGACTGCGCCTGCTGCGAATTGCTGCCGGTAGCCAGTGGATTCGGATCCATCGCTGCCGCCACCCCAGTGCGCTGCACTGGGGACGCCATGGGCAGGGCCGCTGGAATGCACCGGATGCCGCCTTTGGCGTGCTCTATGTGGCGGGCGATCTAGAGACGGCCTTTGCTGAAACTTTTGGCCATCAGGTGATGGCCAGCCACCTGCCTGCGGCCGTGAAGTTCCTCAGCCGCCAGGAACTGGAGGAGCGCTGCATTGCCAGGCTCACGGCTCGCCGTGATCTGCAGGTGTTGGATCTCAGGGGGGCGGCCCTGGCCCGCCTGAACCTGGATGCCCAGCTGCTCAGCAACCGCGAGCAGTTGCCGGTGTGCCAGGCCTGGTCGAGCTGGTGGCACGATGCCGCTGAGGAACCCGATGGGCTGCTCTATCCCTCGCGCCTGTTGCCCCGCGGCACCAACCTGGCGCTTTACGAGCGTTGCACCGATGCCTGGGAGGAGGAATGCCTCGGCGATCTGATGCATTGGCCTGCAATCTCCCCAGAACCTGCCGTGTTGGAGATCCTCGATGCCCACGGCTGGGGCTTGGTGGGATGACCAGTCACCTTGCACCCCCCGGTTTCAGGAAAGATGTCACCCCTTTGATCCATCCATCCGGGGGCTTGAGGACATGACCAATGCGCCGATACAGCGAGGCCGTTAAGGCTGATGTGAGGAGACGGATGCACCCGCCCCACAGGCAGAGCGTTGCCCGGATTTCAGAGGAGCTGGGCATCCACGTGATGACCCTCTACAAATGGAGGAAGGCCTGGCGGTTGCAGGGAGAGGTGGTGCCGGCATCCGAGAAGGAACCAGAGGGCTGGAACGCCGCCGACAAGTTCACGGTGGTGCTGGAAAGCGCCGGGCTCAATGCCACCGAACTCAGCGCCTACTGCCGCGAGCGGGGCCTGTTCCCTGAGCAGGTGAGCCGTTGGCGGCAGGCGGCCCAGGATGCCAACGCCAAGCCGGTGCTGACGATGGCCGAACAGAAGGAGCTCGAGAAGCTCCGCGCCCAGGACCAGCGGGAGATCAAAGCCCTAAAAAAGGAGCTGCAGCGCAAGGAGAAGGCCATGGCGGAGATGGCGGCTTTGCTGGTGCTGCAAAAAAAGTGGGATGCCTTCTGTTCGGAGGACGCGGAAGGCTGACCAGCGCCGTGCACCGGCGGAAGGTGATCGAGCTGATCGGGGAGGCCAATGCTGCGGGCGCCGGCCTGGTGAGGGCCTGTGGTGTGATCGGCATCTGCCTGCGCACCCTCAAACGCTGGCGGAAAGCCTTCCTGGGTGATGGGGACGGCGTGGATCGCCGTAAAGGCAGTGCTCGCCTGGTGGGTCACCGCCTGAGCGAGGAAGAGCGCCAGCGAATCCTGCTGACGTGCAACCAGCCGGAGTACGCCGCGCTGCCGCCAGGGCAGATCGTGCCGGCACTGTCCGATCAAAAGCTCTTTATTGCTTCAGAGAGCAGCTTCTATCGGGTGCTGCACCAGGCGGGTCAGTGCCACCGCCGGGGGAGGGCCAGGCTGCCTCAAGAACCGCGCTCGGTGCCGCGCCTCAGGGCGGATGGCCCGAACCAGGTTTGGAGCTGGGACATCACCTTTCTGCCGACCACGGTGCGAGGTGTGTGGCTCTACCTCTATTTGGTGGTCGATGTCTGGAGCCGCAAAGTGGTGGCATGGGATGTGGCCGAGGTGGAATCGGCCCAGATCGCAGCGGATCTGGTGCAGCGGGCCTGCCTCAAGGAGCGCTACCACCGCCCCAGCGGCTTTGGCAGCCGCCAGTGCCAGCAGCAGCCCCTAATACTCCACGCCGACAACGGCAATGCAATGCGTGGGGCCACGCTGGAATCACGGCTCGAGGAGATGGGCGTGCTCAGATCCTTCTCCCGGCCAAGGGTCTCAAACGACAACCCGTACTCGGAATCCCTGTTCCGTACGGTCAAATACCGGCCTGATTACCCGAGCCGGCCCTTTGCCAGCAAGGGCGAGGCCTGTGAATGGGTGGCAGCATTTGTGGATTGGTACAACCACCGGCACCACCACAGCGCGATCAAATTCGTGACGCCCCACCAGCGCCACAGTGGGGCTGCCGCGGCAATTTGCCAGCAGCGCACTGATGTCTACGAGGCCGCCCGCCGTGCCAATCCAACGCGCTGGAGCGGTGCCACCCGCTGCTGGAATCAACCGGCAGAAGTGTGGATAAACAAGCCAACAGAAGAGCCCGATCCGGTCCTGGCGCTACCCTTAATCAAGGCCGCCTGAATGGCAGCCAAGGAGTGACAACTTTCCTGAAAGTCACCGCACCAGGAGCCTTAGCGAGCAGGCAGCGAAGAGGGGCTCAAGGATGGGAGCTTCGAGATCTGCCGCTGGGAGCGGGTGGGGATCATCGGCCCCATCCGAACCCAGCTGGAACGAACCACCTACGACCCAGCCCTCAAGCGCGGCCAGATGCTCCGTGTATGGCGGCTGCCCGGCAACCTGCCCTTCTCTATGCGCAACACCTAGTTCCCCCTCTGATTTGCAACTGTGCAGGAGTCTGTACAGCTGTACAGATTCAGGCTGTACAAACTCGAGGAGGCGCCCAAATTGGCATGGCGGCTGGCTTCCCCCTGAGCCGCCAGGCGTCCCAGCCCGAACAAACCACTCAGCCGCCACCAGCCAACGAAGCTCCACACGCA
Organism: Synechococcus sp. CBW1108; assembly: GCF_015840335.1. NCBI lineage: Bacteria > Bacillati > Cyanobacteriota > Cyanophyceae > Synechococcales > Synechococcaceae > Synechococcus > Synechococcus sp. CBW1108. Next base: position 1,524,584 of record NZ_CP060395.1, on the reverse strand, counting down.
GCAAGCTCCGCACGGGCTGCAGCCTTGGCCACCATTCATTGCCAGCACAGGTCGTGACGCGTCAGTTCAATGGGGTGGTGGAGCGCGTGCATGAAGCGATCGGGCTCGCCCTCGAGAAATGCGCGCTCTATGGGGTCAACCCCGAGCTTGTGCGTGATGCGGCCGGGCACGGGTGTTCGAGTTTCTGGATCGCCCCTGGGTGGCCGTGCTCACTCCCGATGACACCAGGGTGATTACGGTGTATCCAACCGACCAAAGAACGGTGCAGGCCCGCCGGGCCGGAGGACGATGGCTGTTTCTGAACCGTTGACCCTGCCGGATCAGTTGCGGAACATGCGCCAGTCGGTGGATCCAGACACCGGCGCGATCCTGTTTCGCCATCCCACGCTCCAGGGGATCCCCGATCTGGTGGTGGAGGCCGACGGTTACACCATGGAATTCATCGGCCCCACCCTGCTCTGCCTCGACATCATCGATCCAGGAGCACTGGGCCGCCTCCTGGCAGAACCGATCAAGCAGCAGCTTCCTGTGGGCCTGGGAGACTGAAGGGCAACTCCTGCGGAGAAGGCTTCGCCTACGGCCGGGGCTTCCCCCTGAGCCGCCAGGCGCCCCAGCCCGAACAAACCCCGAGGCCCCCGCACCCCAGCAACACCCAGCGCCACCAATCCCCGCACGGGCTGCAGCCCCACCCTCAAGCCGCGGCTACCTTTTCGCCAGCAAGCGCCCGCAGCCAGTGTAGACAAAGTCGGCCGGAGGCCACACACCGACCGCTGGTACTACCGCGTCTTCCAGAGCGCCCCGGATCTGATCCGCTCACTGCTGCCCGGCTCAGCCGCCGCCGCCAACGCGCTGGGCCTCGACCCAGGCGCCCCCGGCGATCGGCTCTATCGCTTTCAAGCCCTTGAATTGAAAGAGCTCAGCCATCGCCTCGATGGCGTGCTCTGGCCCAGGGTGTCCGGTGGTGCTGCTGGAGGTGCAAATGCACCCGGATTCAGGTTTCCACAGGCGCCTCTCAGCCCAGAGCCTGCGCTTTGTGCAGCGTCACCCCAGGGTGGAGCACCTGGAGGTGGTGGTGATTACGCCCCATCACCGCCTGAGACTGGGACCATCCAATCCGCCCCGGCTGCTGCAGGCAGTTTTGCAGGAAGTGCACTGGATCAGCCTGGAGGCCTTGAGCCAGCAGCAAGATCTCGATCCGCTGCTCAACCTGCTCACCCTGCCAGTGCGCCCTGAGAGCGAAATAGCGGGCAGCAGTCAGCAGATCCTCGCCAGCCGCCCTGATCTGGACACGGTTGTGCTGCCTATGCTGGCTCAACGATTTCATTACTTCAGCGCAGAGCAAATCATCGCGATGCCTGCATGACCGTTCTCATGTCCGGTGCATGAAAAATGCATGCTTAAGGATTAAACTTGGATCACTGCGTTGGGTGTGTCGATGCCGTCGCTTCAGATCCGCGACTTGCCAGACCCCCTGCATCGTTTGTTGCAGCGGCGAGCCAGCCTGAACAAGCGCAGCCTCAGCCAGCAGGCCCTGGTGGATCTGGAAGCACTGGTGGGTGGTGATCCCCGCCAGCGGCGCCTGCTGGCCCTGGAGCGCATCGCGCGGCACTGGCAAGGGCGAGAGTCGCTGGCATGGCAGCAGGCACCGGAAGATCTGATCCGCGCTGATCGTGAACGCTGACCATGGCCACTGAAGCAGGGGCAGGCACACTGGTGCTCGACGCCTCCCCTGTGGTGCGGCTGATTTGCCATGACCCTGCGGCCGCAGGCTGGGCTGAGCAGCTCGCCGAGGCCTCAATGGTGCTGGCCCCGGAGCTGATGCTCACAGAGGTGGCCAATGCCCTGTGGAAACTTCAGCGCAGCGGCAGCTTGGTGGATCAATTCGAGCCAGACCGTGAGCTGCAGGTGGAAGCGCTGGCGTTGGCCTGCCATCTCGACCATCCCGTGTATGACTGCCTGTACCTGGCTTTGGCTAGGCGGGAAGCCGCTCGCATCCTTACGGCTGATCAACGCCTGCAACGGCTCGCCGACCAGGTGCTGCCCTGACTTTAAAGGCCGAGATGGGACCAGCATCGCCCGCGAAGCCGCCAAGATGACTCTCCGCCAACTCAACCGCCGCTGCGGCCCCTTGAGCGAAACCACCACCGCCCAGATCCAGGGCCTACCAGTGGAGCAGTTGGAAGCCCTGGCGGACGCCCTGCTCGACTTCCAGGGCCCGGCCGATCTGGCGTCCTGGCTGGCGGGAAACACTTGAGGCGCCCCCTCTGATTTGCAGCTGTGCAGGAGTCTGTACAGCTGTACAAACTCGAGGAGGCGCCCAAATTGGCATGGCGGCTGGCTTCCCCCTGAGCCGCCAGGCGCCCCAGCCCGAACAAACCCCGAGGCCCCCGCACCCCAGCAACACCCAGCGCCACCAATCCCCGCACGGGCTGCAGCCCCAACCCCAAGCCGCGGCTACCTTTTCGCCAGCAAGCGCCCGCAACCAGTGAACACCGACCGCTGGTACTACCGCGTCTTCCAGAGTGCCCCCGACCTGATCCGCTCACTGCTGCCCGGCTCAGCCGCCGCCAACGCACTGTGCCTCGACCCAGGCGCCCCCGGCGATCGGCTCTATCGCTTTCAAGCCCTTGAATTGAAAGAGCTCAGCCACCGCCTCGATGGCGTGCTCTGGCCAAGGGAAAGCACGGGCTGCGCCGAAACCGGCAGTCCGGAGTTTGCGGTGGTGCTGCTGGAGGTGCAGATGCACCCGGATCCCGGTTTCCAGCACCGCCTGGCGGCGCAGACCTACCGGTTTCTGCAGCGGCACCCGCAGGTGGAGCACCTGGAGGTGGTAGAGATCACACCGCACCAGCGCCACAAGCTGGGGCCAGCCCAGCTACCGCGACACCTGCGGGTGTTTCTGGCGGAGGTGCACTGGATCAGCCTGGAGAAGCTGAGCCAGCAGCCGGATCTCGATCCGCTGCTCAACTTGCTCACTCTGCCGGTGAGGCCTGAGAGCGAGCTGGCCGCCAGCAGTCAGCAGATTCTGGCCAGCCGCCCTGATCTGGACACGGTTGTGCTGCCTATGCTGGCTCAGCGGTTTCCTTTCTTCAGTGCGGAGCAAATCATGGTGATTGCCGGCATTCCCCTTGAGGAGATCCGCCACACCAGGGCGGTACAAGACTGGCTTGCTGAGGGCCGCCAGGAGGGCGAAGCCAAAGGCCGCCTAGAAGGCGAAGCCAAAGGCCGGCAAGACGGCGAAGCAGCGGTCACCCTCCGCCAACTCAACCGCCGCTGCGGCCCCTTGAGCGAAACCACCACCGCCCAGATCCAAGCCCTGCCGGTGAAAAAGTTGGAAGCCCTGGCCGATGCCCTGCTCGACTTCCAGGGCCCGGCCGACCTGGCCGCCTGGCTGGCGGGAAACACTTGAGGCGTCCCCTCTGATTTGCAGCTGTGCAGGAGTCTGTACAGCTGTACAAACTCGAGGAGGCGCCCAAATTGGCATGGTGGCTGGCTTCCCCCTGAGCCGCCAGGTTTCCCAGCCGGAACAAACCGCTCTGCCTCCAACCCCCAACGAGGCCCAATCCCGCCAAGCCCCGCACGAGCTGCAGCCCAAACGAGCGGGTACTCTCCGACAAGCTCTTCTACTGGATGCACGGCTCGCAGATGCCGGTGGCTACCGGTTTTCAGCACCTGCATTAAAAGAGCGCCCCGAGCTGCCAGCCCTGATCCTGGAAGCCCAGATGGGGCCGGATCCCGGTATTCTCCGGCGCCTTTATGCCGAATCAGCGCGGCTTCTGCAGCAAGACCCCAGCATCTACGCCTGGCAGGTGGTGGTGATCACCCCCTCCCGACTGCCGGGTGCAGTGGGTAGAGCTGCTGCCAGAGCGCTGGCGGGCGGGGGCCTCTGAATTCCAGCAGTTACTGGCGCTGCTGGTGCGCTCGGAAGCAGCCAGTCCAAGCGTGGAAAGTGCTGAGGTGCTCACGCTGATCCCCACTATTCTGTTGGCACGGTTCAGCGATCGCCCCCTGCAGGAGATCTGCACCATGACTGGCCTCACCGTTGAAGACTTCACCCAGAGCGCCGCCTACCGGGAGATCTTTGGCCAGGGCCGCAAAGAATGGCGCCGGGAAGGCCGGCGAGATGAAGCTGCAGCCGTGCCCTCCGCCAACTCAACTGCCGCTGCGGCCCCCTCAGCGAAGCCACCACCGCCCAGATCCAGGCCCTGCCGCTGGAGCAGTTGGAAGCGCTGGCCGCCGGGTAGCCCCGGGGAACTTCCCCCCGAGGCCCCCACAGATCCGGACGTGACACTCTCGCGTCATCCGGCTCCTGTCATCCAGCCGCAACACCAACACCACGCCAGTGAGCAAAAAGATCCCGCCTCTCCTGAGCGATCCTCGCCAGTACTTGCCGGCTGCGGCGGTCATGCCGCAACAACCGGCTGTGTTTCTGACGCAGCCATGCGCTTAGGTGCTCATTGAGATAGCCAAATAGCTTGGCCCTCAGTTCGGTTGGATAAAAACGTCCGTAATACTGAATCCAACCCCGCAGGATCGGATTCAGGAGCCGGGCGATCTCCTCCAAAGGCAAAAACATCCGCCTACGCAGATGCATTTTCCTGATCCTCTCTCGCATGCGCTTAAGCGCCTGCGGACTCACCGCCGGGAGGAAGCTCGTGAAGATCTCCCCATAGCGGTTCCTGGCCATACGTGGTCGGAAGCAAAAGCCGAGAAACGTGAACTGGATCTGATCGAACTGACCACGGCGGCTGCTATCCTTGCAATAGACCACTTTGGTCTTCTCAGGATGCAGCTGTAACCCGCAGGAGGTAAATCGCTCCTGCAAGGCATCCATGAGCCGTTCAGCCTCAGCTCGGCAGTGACAGTGACAGATCACATCGTCTGCATAACGCTCAAACGGGACGCGGGGAAAACTCCGCCGCATCCATTTGTCGAACGTGTAGTGCAGAAACAGATTGGCCAGTAGGGGGCTAATGACACCACCTTGAGGCGTGCCACTGGTCCGGGGCTGAAGGGACCCATCCGGCAATTCCACCGGAGCCTCCAACCAGCGCCGCAGATACAGAACAACCCAGCGCTCGGACGTATGGAACTGGATGGCCCGCATCAGGAGGTCATGATCGATTGAATCGAAAAACCCCTTGATATCAAGATCCACAACCCAGTCGTACTTCCAGCAGCGCTTACGGCAGCTCTCCACAGCCTGGTGGGCCGACTTGCCCGGTCTGTAGCCGTAGGAGTCCTGATCGAAGATCGGCTCCAACTGGGGCTCCAGCATCTGCTTGACCACCATCTGCGCGATGCGATCAGCCACCGTCGGAATGCCCAGAGGGCGAACTCCGCCGTTGGATTTGGGAATCTCAACACGCCGAACCGGCGGCGGGAAGTAACTCCCGGATGCCATCCGATTCCATAGCCTATAGAGATTGTTCTCCAGATCCTTAGCGAAGTCATCCAGGCTCTGACCATCCACGCCGGCCGCATTCCCGTTCCGTTTCACCTGCTGATAGGCCTTCCAGACCATCGCCTTGGTGATCGGTAGCGGCTTGTCCGGGCTCATCTCCTTCCTCCTGCCAATGGCAGTTGTTGAGTTGATCCGGACGGGATAACACAGCCCCTTTGCTCCAGAGCCATTACAGCTCCTTCATCACTACTACGGGCTGATCCGCCCCTGGCATGGGTCTTGGTATTCGCCCTCGTGGTTGTGGCCACTTGTGGCTTTCCCTTTACACCCCATGACAGGTTCCCACGTTCCACATCGAGGCCTGTGATGGGCTCATGTCGCCTGAACACCGGCTGCCGCGTGGACCGTAAGCAGGTAACGTCCACACTGATCCGGGTGCCGCCTACCTGCACCCGTTTTGACAGCATCTGGAAGACTTTTCGATGCGTCAGCGGCGATTCGCTGTTGCTCATCTTCCCATCACTCACCTGGCAGCTCGAGGCCGCCTTTTCCCCATCGCTCACTACCGCAGCTCTTAACCACAGCAGCATGGGGTGGTTTGGAGCCTGCCCCTGCAGGCCGGCTCCGGGAGGCCACACTCCCATCCTCGATGTAGTTGCGTCAGTGCTCATAAAGAACATTTGACTCGTGGCACAAGTAGGCGCAGCCTTCTCCGAAGGAGTTGCCCTGCTCGACTTCCAGGGCCCGGCCGACCTGGCGGCCTGGCTGGCGGGGAATGGCTGATCGGAACGCTGTGACGACGTGCCGCAGGGGGAAAGGGTGATGGGCATTGAAGTAAGCAGCGTCTTTGCCATTGCCGCTGCGTTGCCATAGCTGGGGGCTGCTCTCCTGGGAATTCCCAGTCATCAGCTCAGCCACGCCGGTTTGTTCGAACTAATGGAGCTATGATCCCCCGGGTCGATCCACCCGATCTGAAGATTTGGCTGGCGTTGGCGTAGCTGCGAGTCTGATTTAGCGGCGAGCAAGGGCGAATCCTTGGCCGCCTCACGGGTGGGAAACGATGATTTGCAGCTGTTCAGGATTCTGTACAGCTTGTACGTAATCCTGAACAGATTCGCGAACAGGCAGCAGGGCATTGCAGGGCAACTCAGCTGAGCGCCGTACGGCCGAGGTCCACTGATTTTAAATTAGACAAGGGGCGTGGTGGCCAGTTGACGCTGCTGCGGCTTGGGTTTCGGGTCTGTGATCGCCGCCACCCCTTTCTCCGGGAGGGAGGTCGAGCCGGTTGCCATGCCTCTGGATCAGGTTCTGGACGCTGGCCCTGGTGCCCCCCTGGATGGCCAAGGTTTACTGGCGCCCACTGCTGCTTTGCATCACAGCGATGGGACGCTTGCCGCTGTGCGCGAAGCAATGGCAAGGACCAGCCCGAACTCCCGGCAGAGAAAAAGTGCAGAAGGCCAGCGGCAGCGCTTGGAGCAGCTTGAAACAGGAGCATCAACCAGGCTTGCGGATCACAATTCCGATGCTGGTGGCGGCAAACTTCTCCAGCAGCAGACGTAGGTGTACATTACTGTCGTAGGGAGGTGCGTCAACATGATAATTATAGGGATGCATCCCGGGGTCGAGTATTAATGGCTCCATCTGCAGTCCTAGCTCTTCAAGTTCAACCTTCAGTTGCTGCAGATTCCTGGCGCGAAACACACAGGTGCCAGGCTCATCAACGGTATCCAGATCAGACGAAAGATTGAACTCTGTAGTATGCACTGCGATTCCGCCAGGGTTTAGCCTGTTTGCGCTGGCCAGCAGAAAGTCCTGTGCTGCGCGGATGCCTCCGATATGTTCAATCACACAGGAACTCCAGTGAAAGTCATGGCCTGTTGGTATCTGATCATGGGCCCGCATATCGAGGGCTTGGAATGTGCAGTCTGCTGCAAAGTTATCGTAGGAGATGATCTTGCTGCGCCATAGTTGCCTGAGGGCACTGGCATGCTGGGCCGTGCGCTTCCAGCCTTCGTCGCTGACATCGTCAGGAGCGTCGGTGGCCAGGATGGTGCAACCCAGCGATGTAAATAGGCTGGGCAGCGGCTCTGTGCCAACCCCAAAGCCCAGGCCACTAAATCCCGACTGGAGGAAACCATTTACTCTTAACTGATGAATGATGTAAACAAACTCCCACTGTTTGCGATGAAAAACCGGCTCGCAGCGCAGATCATCTCTGCAGATTTCTTGATAGGCAGGGTTGATCAGGTCTTCAGCGCGGCATAGGCTCGAGCCAAATAGGGCATGAGGCGATGCCTGCCCAGGCTGGAGACAGCTGGCGAGGCGGGAGGTGATCTGGTAACTCGACTGACGTAGCTGCGTGATTGCTCCAGCCTGAGAACTTGCCTCAATTGCCTCGTCAACAACGGCATGAATGTAAGTCTTGAGTCTGTTTTTCAGGGTGTTGAATCCCAGCGCCTGTTTCAGAAAGTTCCTCATAATCAGGCACAAGCCCATGCGGTCGCCAAGAGACTCTAATATCTGAACATCTTGGAAGTTCTGGGGCGGCGGCGATACAGCCGGCAGCGATTGCCAAGCACGACAGGTCCACAGTCAACCGCTACGGCCTGACCTGGCTCTCCTTTGCTGCTCCAATTCCTGCGAATGCTCATACGGCGGTAAGGCCGCTTTCCATTGCTGGAGGGCTTGCGGGGACTTACGCCCCCAGGGTTACTTGATGCGAGCTGTGGCCAAGAGCACTTCGACTTGCGAGGCAGGAGCGTGAACCAAGCATGGCAACGGGCAGCGAGCTCAAGGATTCGCCGCCGCAGCTTCTGGGCCTGAAGGCCTGCCCGCCGGCGCTGATCTGCATGATCCCGCTGCTCCTACCGCTTCAGGGAAGCCTGCAGCCAGGGCGGGCAGGGCCGCGAAGCTCGTCAACCCAGAAGGGGGCCAGCCAGCAGACCCTTGGGCAATATCAATTGTGTTGGTAGAATCCCTTGACATTGTCAAGCCTTGATGCGTCTTTCGATTCTGGTGGTTTCGCGCACGGCGAAGCTCCTGAACAGGTTTTTGGAGTCCCTCAATGCAGGGTGTAGCCTGGATCCACTGCAAACCGAGATCCTGTGCTCGTGGAACGGAACTCCCGAGGAAGAGCGTTCCATTATGAATGGAAGTCGCTTTGATTTCCATATTGCCCACCGGTTCCTTATCATTTCGCAGGCAATATCAATGGCCTGATTCGCCGCTCCAATGCCGATCTATTGATGATCGCCAATGACGATCTGATTCTTGATCCCAATTGCGTGAATGCCGGGATCGAAACCCTGGAGCGTGAATCGACGATCGGCCTGGTGGGTGCTGTACTGCGCACGGAGTCGGGCTTGCTCTGCCATGCCGGCATCAATTTTGATGCCAGGGGTTCGGCATATCACACCCTCGATCAACTGGTGCCGGCCGAGGATCCGGCGGTCCCGGCCACGGGCCCCGTGGCGGCGGTGACAGGGGCGCTGCAATGGATTCGACGGGCAGATGCCCTGGCCCAGCCCCTCAATGAGCAGTATCGCGTTTGCGGGGAAGACGTGGAGCTCTGCCTGGACGTGCAACAGCATCTCGGCAAACAGGTGTGGCTGTGTGCTGAAGCCCACGCCATCCACGAAGCCGAAAGCACCAGGGAACAGGAACCGGAACAGGCTGCCAACAGCGAGGATTTGCTGCGGCTGCGATCGAGATACCACAGCTATCTGGCCCAGGCGAGCGCTGAGCAACTGCGACGGCTGCTGGAACAACAGCAGGGCGAAAGCCTGCAACTGCGCCTGCTGCTCCAGGGGCGCCATGCGCTGCTGGAGGAACGGCAGGCGACACTCGAGATGGAGCTGCAAAAACTCCGGCAGGATGCAGGGGCGATCGAAGATCTCCAGGAAGAGCGGTTACGCCTCAAAGCACTGCTGGGAAGGAGGCCCGCGGTAAGCAGCCGCCAAGGGGGGCGGCCATGAACAGCAAGACACCTTTGGGCGCCGGCGTCGCAGCGGGCCAGCTACAAGGTTTGCGTGTGCTGGTCACCGCGATCGATCTGGAACAGCGCGAACACCGTGGTATCGCCGTCTATAGCAAGGGGGTGCTCAAGGCTCTGCGGCAAGCAGGCGCCGAGGTGTGGCTGCTGACCCAGTTTGATCCCTCCATAGCGGATGTGCGCGCCAGTGGACTGCCGAGCAGCACGGCCAAGATGATTTTTTCAGCCCGCGTGCTGGAGAGCCTGAACAGCGGCAAGGAAGTTGATTATAACGCTATGCAGGTTTTTTTGCAGCGGATTCCACTGTTTAAAAACATCAAAAAGCTGCGAGCCCTGCTTGACGAGTTCGTTGGCACACTGTTTCCCAAGCGACGGTTTAATCAAAGCAACCTCAGGGCAATTCCGGTTCAAAATATATTCGACAATCCCTATCTGCAGAGCGAGCGGCTGGGCTATCTGCAAGATGTGGACGGCCTAATCTGTGCAAGCGATATTTTCGTGCACTCATTTCGCCTGGCCCAAAGGCGAGCCGGCCATGTGCTGCTGTTAGATCTCGAGGGATTTGATGGCGTGATTACCACATGTCCGCTCAACATACACATTGGCAATGTTCGCTTCGTGGTGCAGAGCATCCATGACCTGATCCCGCTGGAATATGTGCAAACGAGCGATCACGTGATCGGCTTCTCCCGCCGGCTGCGTGCCTGCGCCCATGCCGGGCGGCTGTTTGTGTCGGAATCAACCCGCCATAAATACGAAACTGCGATCCTGCAGCCAACATCCAGCCGGCACCATGCCCATGGCGTGGTGATCCAATCCCCCTCGCTGACATTTCCAGCCGATGCCTGCGACTGGGAAGCCCGGATTCCAGAACTCTCGCTACATAGCGAAGCGCAGCGGCGCCTGCAGACTCTCGAACCCTGCCGCTATTTGCTGTTCAACTCCTCGGTGGAGCCACGCAAAAACCTGCTGTTTGTGCTGAAGGCCTTTATTGAAGCCGGAATTGAGCGCCACGGCATCAAACTTTGTATCACCGGCAAACTCAAAGCCGACCGCTACAGCGCCAAGGTGAAGGGGTTGGTGAACAGCCATCCCGACGTACTGCTCACCGGCTATGTGGATGAGGCCACCAAGCGCCAGCTCTTCCTCAACGCCCTGGCGGTTGTCAGCCCCTCGCTGGTGGAAGGCTTTGGCATTCCCGTGCTGGATGCGGCCTGCCTGGGCCTGGCTGTGATCGCCAGCCCATCGGAATCGCACCGGGAGATCCAGCAACTGCATGATTTCGAACAACATGTGTTGCTGTGCAGCACGCTGGAAACCAGCGACTGGGCCAGTGCCATGCGCTTGGTGGTTGGCCGGATAGAGCGCCAAAGGCTGGAGGCCAGCGAGGGCCGCCCAGAGCACCTGCGCCGCCAGCAGCAAAGCCTGTGGCTGGATGAGCTGCGTCAGCAACGCATCCGCCGATATCGGGCGCTGCAGCAGACAATCGATGCGGCGTTCCAGGCCTCGATCAGCCGGGTGATCCAGGCCGAGCTGGCCATCCTGGCGGGCGGGTAGCGGGCCGCTGAACGACCTCAGCTGGAAGCCACAGCAGCGATCAGAGCGGCGATCTGATCCACTTGCCGGATCACGCTCATTTCTTGAGCCAGAAGGTACCCCGCCTCCGATAGCTGGTGCCAAGCGCGTTGATCCTGGCGCAGCTGCTGCAGCTGGGCCGCCAGCACCGACCCATCATCGGCCGGCGGAAAAAACAGCGCACTCCCCTGGTGGAACTCGCGGTGCACCGGGATATCACTGATCAGGGTGGGCAAGCCTTCGGCCTTGGCCTCGAGCACGGGATAGTCGAAGCCCTCTTCGAGGCTGGCTGAGATCAGGGCCAGGCTCTGGCGCAGGTGCTGCAGCAGCTGCTGGGGCTCCAGGGAAGGAATCCAGTGGACCTGCTCGGGCCGGGGCAACTGCCGCACCAGGCGTTGCAGCAGCGGGCTTTGCCGGCCGCTGCGGCCAACAATGCGCACCACGCCGCGCCAATCGGGCAGGCGCCGCTGCACACCGGCCAGAGCCCCCAGCAGGGCGGGGAGATTTTTGTTGGCATCGTGCCGGGCCAGCACCAGCAGATCTTCACTGGCGGGGGTGGTGATGCGTTCTCGGAGCACCTCGATGCCATTGGGCACCACAGCGATGCGCTCGGCGGGCACACCAAAGCCGAGCAACTGGTCGGCCACATAGCGGCTGATCGCCAGCACCCTGGTGGCACAGCGGAGATGGCGCGGCTGCCAGAAGCGGTAGCGCAGCCAGGCCTTGCGGCTGTTGGGAAGCACCAAGGGAGTGAGGTCGTGGCAGGTGATCAACTGGGGCACCTGGGGCCAAGCAAGCAGGGCCTCGAAGAAGGGCGAATAGATAACTTCAAGCTGCTCCACCGCCAAACCCCGCTCCCCCAGCAGGCGGGGAAGCGAGAGGCCGTGCTGCACCAAGCCATAGCGCTGCAGCAGCGCCATCGGCTGGCGAGGCGCCTGGGGGGGGGGATCCACCGACCAGTGGGACGGATCGATCAAGGCACCACGGCCGCAGGCATCAAGCTGCAGCCGCAGGCCGGGCAGGCCGGGCACCACCCGCTGCACATAGCTACCGAAGCCGGAGTGGCCAGGCAGCCAGGAGAGCAGGTTGATCAGCTGTGCCACGCCAGGCTCCGGTTCAGATCAAGAAGGGCAGGAAGGGCCGTTCACGGTTGAGCAGCTTGAGCGCCACCCAGATGCCCACCAGGTTGACGGCCAGCAACACAAGCCCCACTACCCACTGCAGCTCGCCAACCATCAAGGTGTGGCGGATCGGGCTGAGGATGCGATAGAGGGGATTGAAATCGGCCGTCCAGGCCATCGCCCCCAGATTTTTCTTTTTGTAGAGAATCGGCGACAGCAGGAAAACCAGCTGCAGCAGGATCGGCACCAATTGGTACACATCCCGGAAACGGGCACCCAACAGGCAAACAATCAACGGCAGCCAATAAATAAACAGGCCAAGATTGAGCAGAGGTAGCCAGCCATGCAAAAGAAGATTGAGTAGCAAGTTGTGCTGGAACCAACTCAGAGCCAACAACACCAGCAGAAAAGACTGGGCAAAGGTTTGCAGCTGAAAGGCCCACTCTTCTAAAGTATAAAAGATTGGATTGAGGTTGGTGTTGTGCACATGGGCATGGTTGTGCTCAAACAAATTGGGCGCCGAGCCAATGGCCGAACTAATGCTATTCCACACTACTAAGCCGACACCTAGATAAACAACATAGGCATCAAAATCTTCCACTTTAAACACGGTGCCATACACCAGGGCCAAGGCGGCGATGGAAAACAGATTGGAGAGCCCCAGCCAAAAGCTGCCAAAAAATGTGCGTGCAAAGCGCGCCCTAGTGCGGGCCGTAGCGGTGAACCACCAGACGCGCCGCATCGACCAAGCTTCCGCCAGGGTGCTGCGCACTGAGACACGGGAAGGGGTAGCCATCAGCTGTGGTGGTAGTGGGCCAGGGCCGCATCGAGCGGTCCGTCAAACACGATCTGACCCTGCTCAAACACCAGGCCGCGCTGGCAGAACCGCCGCAGCAAATCGTCGGAGTGGGAGGCCAGCAGCAGGGTGCCGGTGGTGGCAAGGAAGTCGTGCAGCCGCTGCTGGGCCTGGTCATAGAAGCTGCTGTCGCCAGCACCGAAGCCCTCGTCCATGGCCAGGCAGTCGTGGCTGCCGGCGGTGAGCACGGCAAACAACAGGCGGGCCGCCATGCCCTGGCTGTAGGTCTTCACCGGCAGGTGAACGAAATCACCCAGCCCGGAAAACTCGATCACATCGGCGCAAAACGGCTCAAATCCCCGCAAGTTGCCGTTCACGAGCAAGTAGTGGGCCTTGATGGCCTGCAGGCCACTGAGCTCCGGGCTGGTGATGAAGCTCTTGTGGATCATCGGAAACACCCGCACCCGCGCCTCAAAGTGACCCCCTGTGTGCAGGTAGATCCCGGAGATCAGGCGCAAAAAGGTGCTCTTACCGGCGCCGTTGTGGCCGATCAGGGCCACCCGCTCCCCTTCCCGCACAGTGCAGGAAACATCTTGAAGGGCAGTGATAACTGCACCGCCACTGCGACGCCGCAGCTTGCCGCCGGTGACGGAGCGAATCAAGGTGCTTTTGAGACTGCGGGTCTCGGTGGTGAGCACCGGGATGTCCAGCCGCACATGGCGCAGGTCGAGCACCACGGGCCGCTCGGGGGATGGAAGGGGCTGAGGCAAGCGGGCAGCCAGGCGAACGTGGCTTGGCGAGGTTAACTCTGGCCTAGAGATGCAGGCCCTCCAGCTGGCGTTGCCACCGCTGCCGGGCAAACAGCTGCAGGTAGCGATCCCGTGCCTGCCGGCCCAGGCCAGCCCGCCAGGTGGGCTCGGCGGCCAGGCGTTGCAGCACCGCGGCCAGGTCGGCGGGGTCACCCGACCAGCTCAGGCCCGGCAGCTGCGACACCCAGGCCATGCCGGAGCGGGGCAGGCGAAAGGCCAGGGAGGTAATGCCGGCGGCCATGGCCTCGAGCTGCACGATGCCGAACGCTTCGTTGCAGCGATCGGCCGGCAGCACCAACAGCTGGGCGGCGGCGAGGCGATCCACCTTGGCCGCCTCATCCAGGCGCCCCCAGAACCGCACCGGCTGCCCCTGGGCCAGCTGCTCGAGCTGGTGGCGGCGGGTCCCATCGCCCACCACGTCGAGCCGCCAGGGGGTCTGCAGGCAGTTCAGAGCGGCCAGCAGCCAATCGACCCGCTTGTAGCTGTCAAGTCTACCGATAAACAGCACTTGAAGGGTCTCGGCTGGCGCGGCAGGCCGGAACGGCAGGGCCAGGGCGGCCGCCTCCAGAGCGGCATCGAGGCAACAGGGCAACACCCGCAGCTGGGCAGGCCTGCAGCCGCAGCGCACCAGCTCCGCCTCCAGCACCGGTGAGGTGGTGATCACCCGGGGCAGTCGCTTGACCACAGCCAGGGCCAGGTGTTGGTAGAGGCCGATGAGCAGGCCTGCCGGGGTGGGCTCCACCTGCAGAAAGGCGTGCCAGTGCACGCTCAGCTGGCGGCGGGGCCGCAGCAGGCGGGCCAGCAGCAGCAGCAGCAGCACCCCCGGGCAGGGCAGATGGGCGTGGAGGGGCTGGGGGGAGCTGAGCAGCTGCCAGAGGCTGCGGCTGGGCAGGGGCAGCAGGAGCCGGCCCAGGACCAGGCGGGGCAAGGGCACGCGCCGGTAGGGCACCGGCAGGGGATCAGCTCGGTCTCCCCCGGGGGGGCCCGCCAGGCTGAACGCCGTTGCTCTCAGGCCTTGCTGATGCCCGTGCACCGCCAACTCATGGGCCACCCGCTCGACGCCGCCGTAGCCCGGTGGCCAGTCGCGCAGGAGCTGGAGCGTCAACGGGCGTAGGGAAGTTCAAGCCAGGGATGGCGCTGCTGCAGGCAGCGGCTCAGGGGCCGCCAGTTGCGTGCTGTCGAGGTGGCTGTCATCGAATTGCTGTGGGTGTGATAGCGGGCGAGCACTCGAGGGCAGAGAACACCATAAAAATCAGCTTCGATCAGCTTGCACCAAAAATCAAAGTCTTCCCAGCCACCTTCGATATGGGTGTACCCGCCCACAGCCTGCCAGGCAGAACGTCGCACCAAGGCCATGGCATCAATGACGTTGCCATGGAGAAAGGCGCTCCTCTGCCAGCTGAGGCGCCCAATCAAGCTCCGCCCGTCGTGGCCATGGCGGCCATCGCCGATCACCTCAATCAGCGGATGCACTACGGCAGCGCCAGGGCCAGCCAATTGAGCCTGAGCTAAACAGGCAGAAACGGCATCAGGAAAGAGCAGGTTGTCGGCATCAAGAACGAATGCCCATTCGGATACACAATGGAGAAATGCGGTATTGCGTGCGGCGGCCAGGCCGCCATTGGCGCGGTGTTTCAACAGCTTGATTTGACTAAATCGCTCAGCGTGACTCTCTAGCCAGGCTTGGGCCACTTGAGCACTGGCGTCGCTGGAGGCATCATCAACAACCACAAGCTCCAAATCATTGAGCGTCTGGGCGGCAACGCTCTCGAGTGCCTGCTCAATCTTGTTGGCGTAGTTGAACAGGCTGATCACCACGGCAGCATGGGGCGGCCCAGCCCCCTCAACATTGAGGAGGCAATCAACATCAGGAGAGGGAGGGTTTGAGGCGCTGGCCACGGGGCAGCCCTGGAGCTCGGCCAAGAGCTCTGCTGGTGTGAATGGTTGCTGAAACTGGCGCAGTGCGCCACCCAGAAGGGCCGTCAAGGCTGCGTCGAGGGCAAAGCAGGGATCACCCAGGGCCACAACACTTTCGGCTGCTGATGCAGCCGAAAGCAGCCAGGCAGCCAATAGACGAGCGTTGTCCATTGTTTCATTGCCGTGGAGTGGCAATTGGGGGAGGTAGTGAAAAACTGCACGACCCGCTTGAGCTTCCCAAGCGCCGAGGGAATGCTCCCACTCAGCGCCTCCAGGGCCCAGGCATAGGCAACGGCAAGGGGAGGGCTGGGGCAACCCCAAACAAGCCCCCCATGCCTCAACGGCCTTGGGGCCCAGATCGAGCCAGCCGTTGGGAGCTGCCTTGGGATCTAGCCAGTAGGCGCGCAAACCCAGGGCCCGCAACAGGCACACCCGGGCGGGATCCGGATCCCACACCACCTGCTGGCTGCGCAAGTGGTTGAGCCAGTGCTCGGCTCGCTCGGGAGGCGGTAGTTCGAGGTTGATGGCAAACCGCTCCAACCCTCCGGCCTGGGCCCCCAATGTGCCGGCCGCCAGCTGGAGGCCGTGGGAATTGCCGGTCTGATCGAGCAGCTTGCAATCCCCCAGCTGGGGAATCGGCAGCTGCTGGATCCAGAGATGGGTCTGCCAGCTGGTGTGCGGCATCCCGCAGAGGCTGATCAGGGACTCGGGCGACAGGGCGGCCGCGCCGGGATAACGCGGCGCCGGATGGTAGCGCCAGTGCTCCAGCCAGGCTGGCCAGGTGGTGGGGTTGGTGGCGAGCTGCTCCGGCGGGGGCGGCGCCGCTGCGGCAGCGGCCAGGGCGCGGGGGGGCTCGGCGGCGGGCCAGCGGCGCTGGCCGGGCGTGAGCAGCAGCCGGTGCAAACGGCAAACCTGGCGATGGAGCACCAGGGGCTCGGCAGCCGCCAGGGAGCGGCGGTGCTCCGGGCGAATCAGGGCAAGGGCGCACCGGCGTTGCTCAGCGCTGGGGCGCAGCTCAGGCAGCGCCGCCAGCAGCCGCTCGAGCTGGGCTTCGGGCTGGCTGAACCAGAGGCCGAAATCGATCACTGCCCAGGGCAGATCCGCCGCAGCTGCCTCCTTAAGGGGCTCGAGGTTGTGGCGCCACCAGAGCTGTTGGGCACGGCCCAGATCCATGCCGGTGATGGGCCCATCGCGTCGAATCAGGGACCGAACCACCTCGGCTGGATCGCGCACCGCCAGCAGCAGGCGCAGGGGAATCCCCAGCTCGGCGGCCACATCCAGCCAGAGGGGCAGCAGGCGGCTGGTGCGGGGGTCTTTAATCGCCCAGGGAGTGTTGCGGCGGGGCAGCTGTGGTTGCAGCAGATCCACGAGTTGCCCTCGCACGGAGCGGGTGGCGGGATGCTGCAGCCAGCCCTGGGGCAGCGACAGGCAGCCATTGGCGGAAGGCCACCAGCGATCCAGATCAATCAGCAGCCGCTCCTGCAGCTCCACCAGCTCCTGCCACTCGAAATAGCCCTCGGGGTTGTGCTGATCGGCGGCGATCAGTTGCCCGGGCAACTCCACTCCCAGGGCCTGCAACAGCGAACCCAGCAGGGAGGTGCCGCTGCGGTGCATGCCCACCACCAGGATCAGGGGGGGGTGGCATGGCATGGGCGGGTTTGGGATCAGATCTGAATGATCGCATTGGCCGCTTGGAAGGCGGTCAGATCAACGCCTAGCAAGGTAAGGTCACCTTGCTCACGCCGAATCACCAGATCGATACCCACCTGCAGCAACTCAAACGACTGGCCAGGCAGGATCAACACGGTGTCGCCTTCAACCAGTGAAAAGTCGAGCACGGTGTCCTTGCCTTTGGAGGCGACAAAGCGATCCGCACCAAGACCCCCAATGAGTTGATCATTGCCGGCATTGCCATTGATTGTGTCATCGCCGAGCCAGCCATCGATGATGTCGTCGCCCAAATCACCGAACAGGCGATCGTCATCTTTGCCCCCAAATAGCTGATCGTTGTCTTTACCGCCGCGCAGATAATCATTACCTTCGCCGCCGATCAGGGTGTCGGCGCCAGCGTTTCCTCTGAGGTCGTCAATGCCCTTGCGGCCGCTGAGGTAGTCGTTGCCGCCTCCGCCGAGGATGAGTTCGTTGCCATCGCCTCCAACAAAGACGTTGTTGCCATTGTCGCCAACGAAGATTGCGTCGGGTTTGCCCAACGGGGAATCCGGGGGAATGACAGGTGCGGTAGTGGCGGGGTTGCTTGAGATGGGCGTTGAAGAATCAACACCACTGCCACCACCAGTGCCACCTCCGCCTCCGATACCACCTCCGGGAACAAGAGGGCCAGTGTACACAAGGGTTGTTACACCGTTATTAGCCTGAACGTCGAATTTTGTGATGTCAAAATAATCCCCTTCAAGCGTGAAAGTGACTGGACCATTGAGAGTGTTTAGAGTTACAATTGCTGATCCCAGTTCATATTTAAAATCATTGGGATAGTACACACCATAGAATTTGAGTTCGGTATTATTATTGACATTTTCGAATGTATCTCCGTCAAATTTGACTGGGTCGCCTACAAATGTCACCTTTGCATCATTATCCTCTGGGAGTACAAAATATCGGCGTCATTACTGCCAGTGGAAGTTGATTCGTCGCCGACGGTGGCATAGACTGCTACGTTTTCAGGAGCAATGTAAGTTTCGCCGGCGCCAACGCTTTGCTTCAGTAGCGTGCCCTTTAAATCATACTTGCTAGCTCTAAGATTGCTGATCCAAATGGAGCTGTCAAAAATGTAATCGCCAGAGTCGGCGATGCCGATATTGATATTTATGGACCCATCTTCATTTGGCGTTAAGCCTACTAGGGGGATGGCTAGTGTCAGAGTCTTGGTGATTCCATCAAATTCAAAAGGAAGCGATGAAGGGAAGTTACTAACAAAGCGTGAATCCGATATTGAATTACTAATAATGCTGAGCGGCTTATTAATATCTCCATCAAAGTAAGCGTAATTGATTAGAGTTGCTTGATCGCCGAACCAAACCGCAGCAATATCAACAAATGATGTATCTGCATATTCGGGATATTCATCAGAGGCAAAGACAACATCAACTAGTATTGATTCAATATCTTGGTCGGGGGTGAAATCAAAGCTCAAAACACTTGCATCATATGTTAAGCCTGCATAAGGATATGATTGCAAAACAAATTCATCTAATATTGGATTTCCGAGTTGGCCTCGGTAGCTTCCATAATTTGATACAGAATTATAAGCAGGGAAGCTACCTCCACCAGTTGTCAAGAACAAACCACCGCTGGGAAGATTTATCTCGGATGATAAGGCTAAATTATTAAATCCTTGCAAGGAGACTTTATCAAGCTCGCTGCCGACGTAGCCTTGGAACTTAACTGACGACAAGTCAATTACAAGGCCTTCCGCTATGAGGTTACCTCCATTAATACTGGAATTAGTTACGGCTTTTTGAAAATAGTCTTGAAAATCAGCAATAGCCCCTATGTTATGTAAAGTGTCTGAATTAGAATCCGATCCAAGCGAGATTTTCTTGTAATTAATTAAGCCATTGTCTACTCCAAATTGATCAGCAATTACCGCCAGATTAAAACTAGTGGAATCATTTCCATTAGCATTTTCGAGTGCAGCACCATTAATATCATCTAAATTTGGGTTCGGATCGGTATAGCTTATTACGGAAGAAGCCCCCTCGGGAATAATTAAATCAGGTGCAAAATTTAAGATAAGCTTGTTACTGCCCAATACTACATGGCTGATTGGGGTGTAGGAGGAAATCCCAGATGCGGATGAAACATTAAGCGTAAAATTGCTGTAGCCTGTATAGACATTCGACAGAGGGATATTGAGCGGAGTATAAAAGAGAATTTCTACTGCGGTTTGATTTAGTTGGGGAGAAAAATAAGCATTTTGAGCGATCGGCCCAAGTGAAGATGAAATGTATTTTTGTACAGGGAAATACCCAAAGCTTTCGGAATCAGTCCCATTTACACCTTCCGCTACATTGATATCATTTTCAAAAGGTCTGGGATCTAAATAGCTTAGATAAAGTGGTTCAGTTGGATCTTGAAGGAATGAAGTATATATTTCGTCAAATACAAGATCAATATAGTTGACACCTCCCCCATGGGTTTGTACAGATAGGACGGGGATATTATTTCCTTCTAAATCTAAGTTATTGAGCGTGAACAATTCTGAGCTAATAAAGCCAGGCGAAATTGGCTCATCGTAAACCAAGCGGATGGTCGAGCCATCCGAGCTTAGTGAGGCGTTAATTAATTGAGGCCCGATTGGTTGTAGAAATACAACAAAATTACTAGCATCATTCCCAAATTTATCTTGAATAACCGATGAGCTGTCGTTGTCTTGTGATACATCGCTATAAGTGACCGCAAAAGTATTCCCTTCTGCTAGAAGAGATTGTGATAAAATTGCTATTTTTTGGGGATTGGTAATTCCAAGGTCTACATAATTGCTGCCATAGCCGTCTCCAATAGCTAAAATAGTATCAGGAGCGAATGAATCATAGGCGTCTTGAAGGGAATCGATTGTGAATTGATCTACAGCTGGCTGTGCTGCAGCATCCAGCCCTGAAGGATCATTAAAAAAGATTCGAATAGTCGTTCCATCTTGGCGAAGTTTAGCGCCAAGAGGAGTTGGCGAATCAACATCAAACAGTATATTAATTAACGCTTGAGTGCCAAGATCTAAGCCTGATAAATCTTGAAGTATTCCTGTTTCTTGATCTCCTTCGGGGTCGGCATATGCAACTTGAATTAACTCGGTTCCCGCAGGGAGCGGCGCGCTGAGGTTTATCTTTAAATCTGAATATATACTGGTGACCGGAATTAGCTCTATTGATTCTATTGATCCTTGCGTGGTAGTGGCCCCTTGGCCCGAAATGAGGTTAATCGCGAATAGAGCGTCGGCATTTATCCCTTGAAATGCAACTGGATCGACGTCTCCGTGGATGCCTACAAGGATTGTGCTCGGATCAGGAGCGTAGCCAATACTACCAAGAGAAATTGGCATTTGTAGGATTTCCTTTCAAGAAACCCTACTTCATCGCTGGCCTTACTGTTCCAAGGCTTTTATGCGTATTTTGCATAATTGGTCTGATGCTTGGCTTTGGCGTATTAGATGCCTCTGCAGCATGGAGTTGGGACGCACGCGATAGCAGAAGGCTGGGCCGGGGAGGTAGCCAAAGCGACCGCCCTGGCGCAGGATGCCCAGCCAGAGATCCCAGTCTTCAAAAGCGGTGAGGCCCTGGTCGTAGCCTCCTGCCGCCTGCCACCACTCCCGGCGGAGCAGGGCGCAGGCATCGATTCGCGACTGGAGCAGCAACGCGCGCGGGGCATCGACGCCGACGCACACGAGGCCCTCTCGAAGCCCGAATTCCTGCCGATCGCCGTACACCACCGCCAGATTGGGCTGACGCTCCAGCCAGGCCAGGCCCTGGCTGAGGTAGGGCGCCAATAGCCGGTTGTCGTCGTCGAGGGGCAGCAACAGCGGTGCCGTGGTGGCACGGATGCCTGCATTCCGGGCCGCCGAGAGACCATGGTTGCGCTGGCTGAGCACCCGGTATCCCAGCGCCTGGAGCCGATCCAGCACCTGCAGGCTTCTGGACTGGTTGCTGCCATCGTCGACGATCTGCAGTTCCAACGATGGGGCACAGCCGCTGCGGGCCGCTTCGCGCTCCACGCTGGCCACCGCTTCCACCAGTAGGTCGCCCTGGTTGAAGGTAGGGATCACCACGGCCAACCGGGGGCTGGCGGCTGGCTGGGCCTGCAACACGGCCAGCCGTTCCGGCTGCAGCGGAGGCAGGCCCACAGGTAGATCGGCGCTGCGCTCTAGCGCCTCCAGTAGAGCCGTGCTTTCGGGGCTCACCAGCCGATGCAGCAGCGGCAGGGCGTCGGCGGTTGGGGGGCTGCGGTGCAGGTCGGGCCGCCGCAGCGCGGCCAGCTGCTCCCCTGCATGCGCGCTCCACGCCCATCCCAGCCGCCGAGCCAGCACAGACCCCAGGGCTGCGGGTTGGGCAATCAAGGCGCCACTATTCAGCAGCACGGTGCGCTGGGGGTGGCGCTGCCAGCGCTCCAGCAGGGCCTGGTTGTAGTGCAGCCAGATCGGCAATGCCCAGTGGGGGTTGGTCAGAAAGACCGGCGGGCGCAGCCGTTGCAGCGCGTCCACAATTTCCCAGGGGTGGCGATAGATCCCGATCACCCAGGCCTCAGGTTCGAGCGCTTCCCAGAACGGCAGCAACAGGGTGGTGCGGGGATCCTTCCAGCCCCAGGGTTGCTCGCGCCGGCTCCGCTCCAACAGGCCTTCGGCTGCCGGGCGCAGGGCTCGGAGCCATGGGGCTGCATGGGGATCTGCGCAGTGAAATGCCCCGGCGCTGCTCCAGCCCCAGTCGAGCCAGGCTTCGGGTGCTGGCGGTGTGGCCTGGCTGAGGATGTGTCGATGAAAGGCCACGAAGCGCTTGTCTTCCCCGTAGCCATCGGGGTTGTGCTGGTCGGCGGGCACAAGGTCGTCACCTAGATGCAGGCCTCGTTGCTGGAGCATGCGCGCCAGCAACGAGGTGCCGCTGCGGTGCATGCCCACCACCAGCAGAGGCGGTTGACTCATGCCTGCTGCTGCTTCAGCAGCACCTGCTGGGTTGGGCTGAGCTCCAGGCTGAAGCGCGGGTGCAGGCCTCGCCGCTGCAGCGCTGCCCGGGCCACGCGCAGCGCTTCCTCTGCGGTGGCCTGGCGCCTGAGTGTCGAGGTATTGGTGTCATGGATGCGGTAGAGGTACAGCGCTTGCGGGAGGTGGCCGACAGCGCCCACTTCGGCCAGGCGCAGGGTGAGGTCGTAGTCGCCGCTGTAGAGGAGGCTGGCGTCATAGCCGCCGATCTGGGCATAGGCCACCCGGCGCACCAGCCGCAGATGAAAGGGGATGAATTGCACCAGGCTTTTGGTGGAGGAATAGGGGATCTGTTGCCGCCAGCCCTTACGCAGCGGCTGACTGTTGCCGTCGATCTCCAGGCAATCGGTGTAGAGGAAGGCAAGTTCTGGGTGCTGCTCTAGTTCGTCTCGACAGCGGGCAATCGCATCACGATGGAGGAGGTCGTCGGCATCGAGCTGAACCAAGAACTGGCCCTGGGCCTGGTCAAAGATGGCGCGGTAGGAGCCGAAGGTGCCCAGGTTGGCGGCGCCAGGGAGCAGGCGCACCCGCGCATCGATGAGCGCCAGATGGTGCAGCCAGCTCTGCAGGGCAGGGCTGAGGGCCTCTGGGCCATCGGGTCGGATCAGGATTTCGATGGAGACGTCACTTTGCTGCCGCGCACTGGCGATGCAGGCCCGCACCCAGGGATCGGGCTGCCGGTAGATGGAGATGCCTATGCTGGTGCAGGGAGTTTGCGCCATTGCTTTTGATCAAGGCAAAAGGTTGGCGAATGGCCCGCTCGAGGAACAGGCGGTTCATCGAAGTGCCGCCGGTTTTGGGCAGGTGCAGCCAACGAAAGGCTTCCGCGATGATCATGGCTTGATCGGCCTTTCCCGGTGGGAGGAGTTTATGGGCGGCAGGTTGCCTGAGTTTCTTGGAGTGGGGGTGCAGAAGGGGGGCACCACAACGCTGCAGCGCCTGCTGGAGCAGCATCCGGGTTCGTTTCTGCCCGCCGCCAAGGAACTGCATTACTTCAGCCTCCACTACGCCCTTGGGGAGGGTTGGTATCGAGAGCAGTTTGCCGAGGCTGGCGCCCTGCAGCGCTGCGGTGAGATCACGCCCTACTACCTGTTTCACCCGGCGGCGCCGGCCCGGATCCAGGCCCTGCTGCCCCAGGCGCGCCTGATTGTGCTGCTGCGCGATCCGGTGGAGCGGGCGTTGTCGCAGTATTTCCATTCGCTGCGCCTGGGCCTGGAGCCGCTGGAGCTCGAACCCGCCCTGGCGGCGGAAGCGCAGCGGCTAGCGGGGGCCGAGGCGGTGCTTGCCGCAGCGGATGGCAGCCACCGCAGCCACCAGGAGCACAGCTACCTGGCCCGCAGCCGCTACGAGCAGCAGCTGCTGCGCTTGGAAGCCCTCTTTGCCGCCAAGCAGCTGCTGGTGTTGCGCAGCGAGGATCTGTTTGCCCAGCCCGAGCGGGCGTGGGGGCAGGTGCTCACGTTTCTGGAGCTGGAGGCTCTGCCGCTGCCGCCGTTGGCCCAGCCCGCAAACGCCGGCCAGGGCGAGGCGGCGAAGGTGCCGCAGAGGCTGCGGCAGGCGTTGCGGGAGCAGCTGCAGCCCACCTATGGCTGGGTGGAGAGCCGCTACGGCTTGAGCTGGATCTGAACCCCTCGCCCCGAGGGGGGCTGCAACTGCCGCAACGCCGCCAGCACTAGTTGTGGTTGGCTTTGGGCGGTGTATGCCTCGGCCTCGTGAACGGAAAGGCGACGGCCGGGCGGGGCGCCATCGGTGGGCCAGCCCAGGGGCAGTAGGGCTTGTAGCTGGCCGCGCCAGTGCTGCAGCACGTGCACCATCTCATGGCTGATCAAGCTGCAGAGCTCGGGGGTTGCAGGCGCTGATACCTGGGCCCTGAGCTCAAGCACGCCAGGCTGGCCTGGCTTGGCGTGATATGCGCCCTCAAGTGTTGTGGGGCCAAGCGGCTGCCAGCGCACCAGCACTCCCAATCGTTGAGCTTGCGCCAACATCAGCGTTACGCATTGCTCGGCAGACAGGTGGGCGGGTGGGAGCTCCATGGCGTGGGGGTTGAAGTTGGCGCTGGGGTTGCAGAATTACAGGCGCTTGAATGCCTGTTACGTGCCTGTGCCACCGATGCAGCCCATGCGACCCTGCCGGCTGCGGGTGGTGGTTCCCCACTATTACCGAGAAAGTGAGAGCCCGATTGGCTACGGATCTACGCGGGTAGGCACCAAGCTGGAACGCAGCGTGGCTCTGGGCCGCTGCCTGGCGGGAGTGCTGGCGCTGAATCGCCAGGCCATCGACCTGATCCTCAATCCAGCCGAACAGGTTCTGGAGCAAACACCGGCCACGCCGCTAGCCGGCACCCGGCTGGCCGGGGTGCAGGTGGAGCTGCACTTGTTTGTGACGGGAGGGAACTATCTCAAAGAAGTTGCAGACCTATTTGCCGATCGGTTGACGCTGCACCAGCTGGATCTGGAGGATCCGCTGCAATTGCCGCTGGCGGCGGCAGCCTGGCTGCGCCACCAGGAGGGTGGAGCCGATCTGCACCTCTATCTGGAAGATGATCTGGTGATCGCCGATCCGCGCTATGTGGACAAGTTGGTGTGGTTCACCGAACGCACCGAACATCGCTACGTGCTCATGCCCCACCGGCTGGAGCCTTGCGTGGCCCAGGCGCCGCTGCGGCTGTATGTGGATGGCCCGGTGAAACCGATAGAGCAGCTGGAGCCGGTGTGGGCTGATCAAGAGCAGGAGTTTGCCCGCGGCACCTATTGGGATGGGCGGTCGGTGGGGTTTGCCGAGGCCAGCAATCCCCATTCCGGCAGCTTCTGCCTGAGCGAGGTGCAGCGACAGCAGCTGCTGGCACGGGCTGCCGTGCCCACAGCCTTTGTGGGGCCATTGGAAACGGCCGCCACCGGCACGGTGCTGGGCCAGTTTCCGGTGCTCAAGCCGATGTGGGCTGATCGTGATTTCCTGGGCATTGAACATGGCCATCCATCCTTTCTGCTGCTTCTGGGGCAGCTGCCCCTGCGGCAGCCAGAGGCCCGGCAATGACGGCATCGAGCACGCCGATGGCATCCGCTGGTGAGGGGTTGGGCCGGCAGGCCGACCTGGTGTTTGACCTGGGCTTTCACCGCGGCGAAGACAGCGGCTATTACCTGGCGATGGGCCGGCGGGTGGTGGCGGTAGAGGCCAATGCTGAGCTGGTGGCGGCGGGGCGGCAGCGCTTTGCCGCCGAGCTCGCAACCGGCCGCTTCACCTTGGTGCATGCGGCCCTGGTGGGCTGGCCGCAGCGGCAGGAGCAGGCAGAGCTGCTCTTTTATCCCCATCCCGAGCGCAGCGAATGGGGCAGCGTGGATCTGCGCTGGGTGCAACGCAATGCCCAGGCCCACGGCCTGCCCCATGGGGAGCCGGTGCGGGTGCCGACGCTGTGCTTGGAGGAGCTGGTGGCGCGCCATGGCTGCCCCGGCTTCCTGAAGATCGACATCGAGGGCGCCGATGAGGCGGTGCTGGCGGATCTGGGGCGGCTAGCGGTGCGGCCTGCCACGGTGAGCTGGGAAACGGGCAAGGAGAGCTTGCGGGGGGTGCTGCGCCAGCACCGGCGGCTGGCAGCGCTGGGGTATGGCCGTTTCCGGGTGGTGCAGCAGGCCTATCTCGAGTGTGCGCCGCCGGCCCTGGGGGCGAATGGCAGCCACTGGAGCTTCGAGCCCGGCTGCTCGGGGCCGCTGCCGGAGCTCAGCCCGCAACCGTGGAAAAGCCTGACCTGGGTGAGCGGCCAATACGCCCTGCTATTTCTGGCCTATGGCCTGGTGGGGCCGCGGTCCTGGTTTCGGGCGGCGGCGCGCCATCCCTCACGCGGGATTGGTGGTGTGCCGCGCCGGATTCAACGCTGGGCTGAGCGGCGCCGGCTGCCGCTGCCGGGCTGGGTGGATAGCCAGGCTCAGCTTCTTTGAGCCTGAAGTAGCCGTGCCAGTTCAGGCAGGCTGATCACCTCCACCCCTTCGGTGAGGGGGTAGGCGCTCTGGATGGGCGCCACCACGAAGCAGCGATCGGGCAGAAGATCGGCGCGTGCCTGGTAAAAACCTCGGCTGAGCCTTGGGGTGCTGCTGCGTTTGATCTCCACGGCCCAGCGGTTGCCGTTCGGCCACTCGATCACCAGATCGATCTCGGCCCCGGCGGCCGTGCGGTAAAACCAACCCTGGGCCCGCTCCGGCAACAGGCTGAGCAGGGTTTCGATCACAAACCCTTCCCAACTGCTGCCGGCAACGGGATGGCCCAGCACCAGGTTCAGGTTGTCCAGGCCGAGCAGGGTGTGCACCAAGCCGCTATCGCGGACATAGATCCTGGGTGATTTCACCAAGCGCTTGCCGGGATTGGCGAGCAGCGGCTGCAGTTGACGCACTTAGGTGCGCAGAAACTGGGCTCGCCAGAGGCTGCTCTGGCTGTCGCTCGCCGCCTGAAAGCTGTCGGGGAAGCCGCCGCGATTCCAGAGCTGATCCAGCGCGGGTTGACCAACTTCGAGCACGTTCAGGCCGTTGAGCTCGAGACAGGCGATCCGTCCGGCGAGGCTTTCACTGCTTTGCCTCAGCAGATCCATGGAGGCGGAGCCGAGCAACAGAAACTGTCCGGTTCGATGGCCGGCCAGCCGGTTGGCGTCGATCAGGCCGCGCAGCAGGCCGAACAGCTCTGGAACGCGCTGCACTTCATCAAGGATCACCAACCTGCCGCGCTGCCGCTGGAGGTACAGCTCGGGATCACTGAGACGGGCCTGGTCGCTGGGGGATTCGAGGTCGAGATAGACCGCATCCAACTGGGCACCGAGCTGGCGGGCCAGGGTGGTCTTGCCGACCTGTCTCGGCCCCAGCAGCACGACGGCTGCAAACTGGCTGAGCCGCTCTGCCAGCAGACTCGCCTGGAGGCGCTCAATCCACATGGCGATTAACCTTGCAAATACGGAGCCAAGCTCGTGATATGCAAGGTTAATTGGGTCCGGGCGAGCTGATCCCATCCTCGAGGGCTAAACTGCTAGCAATTAGCAAGCAGGCCTGCTGGTATGCGCACCCTGTACATCCGACACGTGCCGGACCCCGTGGCCGAAAAGCTGGAGAAACTCGCCAGCCTGGCTGGCGTGCCACTTAGCACTTTTGCGCTGCAGGAGCTCACAGAAACTGCGCGGCGGGCCGACAACGCCGAGCTGTTCTCGGCCCTGCCGTCCCATGACCTCGAGCGCAGCAGCATCCTTGAGGCGCTCCACGCCAGCCGTGATGAGCGCTGATGACTGTTGTGGTGGTCGATGCCTCGGCGTTGATCGATGCCCTGCTGATCGATGGTGCCGCCCGGGCTCGCCTGGCCAATGCCAGCCTTCATGCACCCGAACTGATCGACGCTGAGCTTCTCTCTGTGCTCAGGCGCCTATTGTTGGCGGGCAGGCTGCCAGAGCGCTCTGCATGGATGGCTCTGGATACGGCCCGTTGTCTGGGGCTGCGGCGCCATGGCTCCCGAGGGCTGTGGCAGCGTGCGTGGCAGCTACGGGCCAATCTCTCGGCCTATGACGCGCTGTACGTGGCCCTGGCGGAGCAGCTGGCTGTGCCCTTGCTGACCACCGACGCCCGTGCTGCACGAGCGCCAGGCATTCGCTGCGAGATTGAGTTGCTGGAGCTCTGACTGTTCAGAAGCTTCGCGGCTGTCTCGAAGCCCCTGGTGCTTCGCAGAATCCGCTGACCATCAGCGCCAGATGGCGGGGCACGCAGCCCATCGCCTCCAGCAAGCTCCAACTGAGCACAAAGGGATAGGTGAGATGCACGTGCGCCTGGGAGAGCTGCAGGATCGGGATGGACTGCTCGTAGGGCACTTTGCGCCGATCTCAGCCTCTATTTGGAGGATGATCTGGTGATCCAGGATCACCGCTATGCCGACAAATTGGCCTGGTTTAGCCAACGCACAGAGCACCGCTTTGTATTGATGCCCCACCGCTGCGAGCAAATGGTGGCCAATGCCCCCCAACGCTTTTTTGTCGACGGGCCAATCAAGCCGGAAGACCAGGCCGAGCCGGTGTGGGCCAGCGCAGTGATGTCACCTTCCACATGGCCCGGCGCATGGCGGGATGGCTCTGACCCCCACGCCTACCACCGTGGCCCGCTGACCTGCTGCCTGGCGGATCTGGAGGCCTACGGTGATTCGGGTAGCTGCAGACCTACGGGATCGAGGGGGAGCGTTTCCAGGGCTGGCAAACGGCTCTTCAGGGGGGCGAGCCCTTCCTGGATGTCTCCAGTGGTGCTTCCGGGCTTGTGATCCGTTGGGAAGGCCGCCCCTGGGTGGTGATCTTGAGCAACAATGACGTCAAGGTCGTCACGACCTACCCAACAGATGAGCGCACGGTGGCGAATCGACGCGGAGGTGGCCGATGGATCTTCCCCAACAACTGAGCCATCAGCTCAAAGGCATGGAGCGGCTGGTCGACGCTGACAGCGGAGCCATCCTGTTTCGCCACCCCAGCCTCCGAGGCATCCCGGATCTGGTGGTGGAGGGCGACGGCTACACGCTGGAGTTCATCGGTTCCACCCTTCTCTGCCTGGACATCAGCGATCCAGCTGGCATGGCGCGGCTGCTTGCTGATCCCGTGAAATCCCAGTTGCCCGTTGTGATCTGAGTACATCTGTGCCCACCGAATCCCGCCTGCCCCACCCCCATCGCCGGCGTGCTGGTGCTGGTGGGCCAGCCCTTCAGTGATCACCGCGGCGCCTTTCTCAATGCCTTCCGCGCCCAGGAGCCGGCCTTTGCGCAGGCCTGGGGTGGGATGTGGCGGTAGAACTGAGGCCCGCCTACGTAGTTGACAGCGGGCAACAAACGTGGCCCGCACCGTGGCCTGGTATCGCGCCGTGCACGAGCGCATTAGTCCGCTGGCGTGCTGCCTGGCGGATGTGGAGGCCTACGAAAGCAGCAAAGTGGTTTGCACACCTGCAGCACAAACACAGGTTGCAAGCACAGCCCTGCCTGCGCCATGATAAAGGAGTCTAGACATCTAGTTACTTCCTCTCACTAGCCGGTCCATGCCTGCCCTGCCGCCAACTTCCACACCAGTGCAGGCCGATGCCCTCTATCAGCGCTTGGGTCGCCGGCGGCCCAGCTTTTGGCGAGGCCTGGAAGCCGCAGTTGATTGTGAGCCCTTGGCCCAAGCAACTGTGCGCCGAACCCAGGGATCGCGGAGTTTTCGGGCAGATCTCGAGGCTTTGCGCGCCGATCGTGATCAGGCACTGTCAAAGCTGCTGAATGCCTAAGGAGCCTTTTTCACCCTTGTCAGCTGGCAGGCAGAAGTAAATGCAGTACTGCCCCCGCCCCAAGCCATCGAAGCCTATGAACGCAGCATCGAGAACGCTGGCGAGCGTCTGTTGCGATTGGTTGAAAGCGAGACGGCCCACAGGCACGAATTAGAGAGAAAGATCGTCTCATCAGATCTTTTCCGCGCCAACCTTGGGCTGATTGCAGGGATTCTGATGGCTGTCGGCGTGAGCAGTGCCAGCTTGGCAGCCATTTTTCAAGGCAAGCAAATCGTTGGGGTGATTGGGATCGGAGCTACTGCTGCGCTGATTGGTGGTGCTTTCCGCGCCCGCAAGGGCTCCTGATGCCCACCGAATCCCGCCTGCCCCACCCCCATCGCCGGCGTGCTGGAGCTGGTGGGCCAGCCCTTCAGTGATCACCGCGGCGCCTTTCTCAATGCCTTCCGCGCCCAGGAGCCGGCTGCCCGGCCTTTGCGCAGGCCTGGGGTGGGATGTGGCGGTAGACCTGAGGCCCGGTTCGCCCAGCGGCGGCGAGTGGCATGCGGTGGAGCTTTCGCCGGGGGCAGCCAATGCCTTGCCGCTGCTTGAATTGAAGCTCACGTAGAATGCATGCAGATTGCATGAGCCTTGGGTCGATGGCAACACTACAGATTCGGGACATGCCCGATCCACTCCATCAGTTGCTCCAGCTGCGTGCACGGCGGCATCACCGCAGCCTGAGCCAGCAGGCCCTCAATGATTTGCAGCAGGCCTGCGGTGGTGATCCCCGCGAGCGCCGGCTCCAGGCCCTGGCCGGCCTGCAGGCTTTGGCCAGGCAGGAGAACCTCGCGCCTTTCGATCCGCCCCCTGAAGAGTTGATCCGGCAGGATCGATCCCGCTGAGATGGGCAGTCGAGCAGCGGCAAAATTAGTGCTGGATGCCTCGGCGGTGGTGAGGATCATTGAGGGATCAGCGCTGGCCGCCGAGCTGCATGAAGCGGTGTTAGCTGCGGATCTGGTGATGGCGCCTGAGCTGATGCTCACAGAGGTGGCCAATGCCCTCTGGCGCCTCCTGCGCGCTGGCCAGCTGCAAGCAGACAGCCTGCAGTGGCGCCTCAGCATGGCTGCAGAGCTTTTAGACCACATCGAACCGGATCGCAGCCTGCAAGCAGAAGCCTTGGCGCTGGCCACCCACCTGGATCACCCGGTGCATGACTGTCTGTATCTCGTGCTGGCTCGGCGAGAGGTGGCCAACCTGCTCAGCGCCGATCAAAAACTGCTGGATCTCGCCAGTAAGGTTTTGCCATGAGCCCGCACCCCTGCCGCCATTGCGGAACTCCCCTTGAGCATGAGGTGATCGACCTGGGCCACCAGCCGCCCGGCAACGCTTACCTGCGGCCTGAGCAGCTGGCGTTCCTGGCCAACCATCCGGAGTTTGAAGCGCACGAAACGGAGTGGCCTAGATTTGGATCATGGAAGTAATCCATTCAAGATCCAGGCAGGGCAAGGGGGCTTGTGACTCCCTCGACGAGGCCCGGTTCCGGGCGCGTGTGGTGCGGATGGGTGTTGTGCCTCCTCATGCCTCAACGGCTGCCGCCATGGAGGCATTACGGCGTCAGGGCATCTGCAGCAATGCAGCACAGCAATGGCTGAGCCAGGAGCCGTCAGATGAGTCGACACGTCAGCACCTCCTTGCGGAGATCTACGACCGTCTCGAAGATTGCCCTTCACCTGCCACTGAGTGGCAGGCCGTTCGCGATGTGCTCAACGATGATGAGTTGCTAGCCGCTTTGTTGGGGCTGAGTGCCGTTTCCATTCGCCGGTACTGCAAGGGTGAACGTCAATGCTCTGATGCCGTTGCGGCACGCTTGCACTGGCTTGCTTTGGTGATCGATCAATTGGAGGGCACCTACAACGCTCACGGCATCCGCCGCTGGTTTCAGAGGCCTCGCAGCTCGCTGGATGGTCAGGCCCCCCGCGATCGTCTGAAAGGCGACTGGGATCCCGATGATGCAGCCATTCGTGCCATCGCGAGCCTGGCCCATTCCGCTTGCATTGGCATGGTGGCGAGTTGACGTGACGTTGTTACACCTCGGCTTTCGTGTTTGCGATCGCCGTCATCCCTTTCTCTGGTCTTCGCCCGGCCAACGGGCTGGCCGCTGGAACCGGGTTGGCGATCAGCCTGTCCACTATTTGGCCAGCACGCCCATCGTGGCCTGGGCGGAATGGATCCGTCACCAAGAGATCCACACACCCGAGGACCTTGCCGGTGTTGCTGCGGCGCTCTGGGCTGTTTTAATTCCGGTCGATTGGGACCAATGGGAGCTGAGGGCTGTTTCGTTGCCGCTTGAGCAGGTGTTAAGCACCTCCCCTGAGGCTCAGATAGACAGGCTGAATTTGGTTGACCACCTCAAGCAGCAAGGTGCTCAGGGCCTGTTAGCCCCTACGGCGGCCCTTACTGAGAGCGACTCAGCATCACCATGCGTACGGGTTGCGCATGGGCAGGAATGCCAGGAGCTCTTGCCACTTGCAGCCCATGTTGTGTTGCTCTGGTGTGCTGCAGAGGACTTGCCAGGGTGGTGTTGTGTGCCTGAAGGACGACCTGGACCCGAGTTGTTGCCCTTGGTGCGGCGTGAAGGGATGCTGTTGGGATAAACGAGTGGATCTCAGCTGCAAGGCCTGAGTGATTCCATCGTGGCGGCAAAGCGTCCGCAAACTGCTAGGTCAATTGCGTCTCGGAGATCAAGGTGAGCCGCTCAATCCACATGGCGATTAACCTTGCAAATACGGAGCAGCATCGTTGAGGCGCTCCACGCCTCGGCGTTGATCGACCTGGCTCGGCGCAGGGCTAATGAGGGGGGCTCGGGCTGCTTTTCGGATGGATCCCTATCGCCAGCTCGAGCGGGAGGAACTTGCTCGGTGGCGTTTTGCAGCTTGGTGATAATTATTCAGAATGATTAATTATCTGAATTGTCAAAATATTTGGAGCAAATAATGCAAGGAAAGCGATGGCGATCGTGTGCTTTGGCTAGCAGCCTACAAGCTCGTGTTTAGTTTTCCTTAGATTCGGCCCAGCGCAGGGTATAATGTTATCTTCAATAGCGCGTAATTTGCGTGCCTTTTTGCGCTGGTCATAGGAGATCTGCA
This sequence comes from Synechococcus sp. CBW1108, assembly GCF_015840335.1. Classification (NCBI taxonomy): domain Bacteria; kingdom Bacillati; phylum Cyanobacteriota; class Cyanophyceae; order Synechococcales; family Synechococcaceae; genus Synechococcus; species Synechococcus sp. CBW1108. The sequence continues at coordinate 1,491,890 of NZ_CP060395.1, read as the reverse complement.
TTCGGCGCCAGTATGCTCGGCTTAGTCCGAGATACTTGCAAAGGGCTGCATCTGTTTCGTCGGCAATCCTCCGCCTGCCTTTGATTATTTCTCCCACCTGGGTTTGACCTAGGCCAGTTTCACTGCATAGCTTGTACGCGCTAATTCCCAATGGCTTAAGGAATTCTTCGTCAAGACCTTCTCCTGGTGTTGCTGGATCCCTGAGTTCTGGTGTTTTCATTTTAGTCCATTGTATTGTGTAGCTTGGGGGTGGGGCCACCCTGCTCCGCGCTTGTAGTCAACAGTCTGTACATCCATTGGGCCTGACACGGTCTATCGAAAGCACAGCCTCCATTGATCATTCACTCGGATTGAGTGATAACCGAGCCACTTTTTCTCTTTTACGAGTTTTTCCAGGTTGTTGCCTGGTGGAAGCTTGAGGTCATCGAGAACGGCAGCAGAGCCAAGCTGTGAAAGCTTTCTCTCGGCCTGCTTTGCGATCGCAGCTAATTTTGGAGGAGTCTCTCCATTCCAAAGCGCTTTTGTTCGCTTGCATGCAAACGATTGGAACTACCCGGGCTGCTCTGGTACCACCGTCCACCGACTCCCCAGACTGAGGTGGCCTCCAAATTTTGGTCCATGGGTGAATGAGAGTCCTCATCCGGCCAAAATGGGCCCGGGTCTCCACCCTAGCCAACCTGCGGGAGACCACCGAGCTGTTCCAGCAAGAGTGTCCCCAGCCGGCGATGATGCTCCGGCGACTTGCCCCAGTGACCGACCCTCACCAAGGCTGCGCAGCAGGCCGATCAGCGCGGGAACGAGCTGCACCCTTGACCCTCACCGCCGGCTCAGCGCCCCGGAAGCCACCAGCTCCATCAGCGCCAAATGGCGGGGCACGCACTGCTCAAAGCTGTAATCCTTGAGGATGGTGGCACGAGCGTTGCGGCCGAGTTCTTCGGCGAGGGTGCGGTTTTTGAGCAGCTCGGCCACGCTCTCGGCCAGGGCCTGATGATCGAAAAAATCCACCAGGAGGCCGTTGTGGCCATGCTGGATCACCTCCTGCACGGGGGCGGTGGCGGAGCCCACGATGGCGCATTGGGTGCTCATCGCCTCCAGCAGGCTCCAGCTGAGCACAAAGGGATAGGTGAGATACACATGGGCCTGGCTGAGTTGCAATAGCTGCAGGAAATCGCCGTAGGGCAGTTCGCCGGTGAAATGAACGCGGGAGTGATCGTAGTTGCCTTCGATCTCGCGCAGAAAATAATCCTTCCATTCACCCTCAGGGCACACGGCGCCGTAGCTCACGCCAGTTACACGGCCCACGATCACGATGTGAGCTTTCGGGCAGCGGCGCTGCAATTCAGGGATCGCACGAATGAAGGTATGGCAGCCGCGGTAGGGTTCCAGGCTGCGGTTTACAAAGGTGATGATCGGTTCGCCACGACGCACCTGGGTGCCATCGGGCAGTTTCAGCTGCTGAACAGAGGAATTGGGCTGGGCCCGATTCGTATCAATCCCGTCGTGGATGACGCTGATGCTCTCTTGCCAGTGGCTGGGAAAGGTGCTGCGTTGGAAAGCCGTAGGGCAGACATTCCAGCTGCTGGCTTCAAGGGCGAGTTGAAGAGCAGCATTTTTCATACTGCCTTTGGCTGCCTTTTCCCAATTTTTTGCGCCCTGCGTGGCAGGATCAAAATCCAGATCAAACCCTCTGGATTGGTAATAAAACTCTTGGTAGTGCAGGATCGGAGTGCCTGGCCAGATTTCACGCAGAAATAGGGATTCACCCCAACCTGGGTGCGCGCAGATCAAATTAGGTGTGTAGCCTTGTTGAGATAATTGATGGGCAGCACGAGCGCAGGCTTCGCCGCGGATCACCTTGGTTTCTGATTCCAACACCCATTCATGGATGCCTGCTGTATTACCTCGAGGAATCGGATAGCGTAGCGCCTTGATGTTATCAGGGATGCTTTCTTGCAGCGGTTCTACCCCGAGAGCCAACAGCTGAAACGACTTAGAGGCACGTAAGGAATAAATAATATGCCGATATTGGCCAGGAAAATTCTGATGGACGAAAAGAACTTTCACTATAAAAGGGGCCTACCACTACAAGAAAAAAGCCTCCCCGAAAGCAGGGAGGCTTAAGCTGAATCGAAGAGGGATCAGATGAAGGTGTTAGCTACGATGTTGGCAGTGGAATTAACCTTAATTACGGCATCGGTAGCAAATGTATAGTTGGTGTCGGCATCGTTTAGGACCACATAACTACCAGCGAAAGAACCGGTGTTGATGGTTACAATGCCAACGCCATTTGCGATGAGATTACCATCAAATGCTGTGTCGAGGGTTGCAGCGAGGTTAGCCCCGCCTGCTATCGTCCCAGCATTGAAGATACCGCCAACTGCAGCCGCAGCTGTAACTTGAGCAGCCGCAACATCAAAACGATCGCCATTGACAGCTGGAGCAACTGCAGAGTTAGCGCTAAACTCGGTGATAGTGTCGAAACCAGTGTTCGACGTAGCTGAAGTCAGAGCCGAGTCAGTCAGAGTAGTGTAAACAAGTACGTCATTACCTAAGGCAGCAATGACGTCCGCGCCAGCGCCACCGGTGATGTTGTCGTCGCCAATACCACCATTGATTACATCAGCGCCAGTACCACCATTGATTACATCAGCGCCATCGCCACCATTAATGGTATCAATGCCATTGGATCCGGTGATAGTATCATCGCCCAGATCGCCCGAGAGATACACACCAGCAGCCGTTACACCTAGAGCAGCAGCTGCAGCGTCGGTGACAGCGGCTGCGTTAATGGTGTCGTTGCCATTACCGCCATAAACAGTTCCCGAAGCGAATCCGCTGGCAGCGAGGGTAACAAAGTCAGAACCTTTGTTGCCGTTGATAATAACCGACGAGGAGCTGTTGGCTGCACCAGCAGTTGTAGTAATCGTATCAGAATCAGCTCCGCCGTAGACGTAGGAAGCCGAAGAGGCGCCGAGGCGAATCCTATCGACACCTGTGTTGCCGTTAACGGTTGAATTGCTCAGCTGGAGTGAAGCACCAGCCAAGCCCATCTCATCATTGCCGCCGCGGCCAACAATTTCACAGTTGATTAGTGCTCCGGTTGCGTTGAAAGAGTCGTCGCCGTCGTTGGCAAGAGTTGTGCCGTCAAGAGAAACGAATGAATTCAATAGAGTGCTGGTGATGTTGACTCTATCTCCACCACCGCCCATGCGGACTACGTAATCAGTAGCGGCCTGATTGCCAGCAAGATTTACAGTGATGGTATCATCAGCGGTATTAGCGCCTACAAAAACATTGCTTTGCAATGTAACAATGGTTGCGACGTCAACCCCGGTGGTACCGACCAGGGAAGTCACGCCGTTGGAGCCGGTGACCGTTGTGAATGCCAAGGTTCTCAAAGATTGAGGTAACCCGTAGACTTTACCGGTAGCACCAACCGAGGTCAAGCGAGAGCGTCAGGGTTTTGTGACAGCTTCTAAACCGTTCATTGACGAAGCCCGCCTAAACACGCCGAAGGGAGTCGGCCTTATCCCTGAAGCCCCCCAGCAGCATCTGCAGGTAGGTGACCTTACGCAGCTTGATGTTGGCCGTCAGGCTCATGCCCACCTGCAGGGGCAGGCGCTGGCCGCTGTTGAGCTTGAGCTGCTGGCTGGCCAGCTTGATCACCGCTGGATAGCGGTATTCCTGCTCCTGCTTGGCCGGATCCGGTGGCAGCGCATCAGAGCCGATACCCTTGACAGTGCCCTGCAGCACTCCAAAGTCGGTAGCGGGGAAGGAATCGATGCTCACGTCCACCGGCATGCCCTTGCGCACAAAGCCGATGTCTGAGCTGGGGATCTCCACACTTGCCTCCAGGGCATTGAAGGGCACGATCTTCATCACTGCCTCGGTGCTCTGGGCTGCATAGCCCGGGGATTTCGGCTTGAGGTCAAACACCACCCCATCGACAGGGGAGCGGAGGGTCTGATAGCGCAGGGTGACGCTGGCTTCGCTGATCTGGCTGCGCAACTCGCTTTGTTCCGCTTCCAGCTGCTGCATCTGCTGACTGAGGATGGCCTCCTGGCGGAAGCGATCCAGCTGGCTCTGCTGCAGCTTGCCCTCGGCTTCCTGCACGGTGTTGCGTTGCTGCAACACCTGCAGCTCAGCTGAGGCTCCCACCGCAGCCAGGGAGGCCAAGCGGCTGAGAATCTGGCGTTCCAGCGCCAGCTTTTTGGTGAGCATGGTGGTTTCTTCCCGGTTCATGGCCAGGTAGCGCTGCAATTCCAGCTGTTTGAGGCCCTGCTGCTTCTGCTTGAGAGCCAGGCTCTGCCCCAGGTTTTTACTGCGTTGGCTGGATGCCTCGGTGTCGAGCCGCATCAGCGCCTGGCCTGCCTTCACCTGCTGGCCATCTTTCACCAGGATCGCCTCAGCCACACCCCCCACCGGCATCTGGATCTCTTTCACCGAGCCGATCGGTTCGAGCTTGCCTGTGGCCACCACGATTTCTTCGGTTTTGGCCAGGGCCAGCCAGGCCACGCCAAAGCTGGCCGTGCCCACCAGCCCCCAGGTGATTGCCCGCACCCAGAAGCGGGATTGCTGCAGGGCTGTTTCGTCGTGGCTGCTGACCAAAACCCGCTGCTCGATTGCGGCCTGGGCTCGCTTTAGTGGCTGCATCAGCCCGCCTCCTGCTGGCGATAAAGGGCGTAGTAACGGCCGCGCCTTTCCATCAGCTCCCCATGGCTGCCCATTTCCACAATTGCTCCCTGATGCATCATCACCACCAGATCAGCATTGCGGATCGTGGTGAGCCGGTGGGTAATGAAAAACACCGTGCACTCGCGCAGGCTCTCCAGCAGGTTGTTGCACACCTGCCGTTCGGTGTCGTAATCGAGGGCGCTGGTGGCCTCATCCATCACGAGCAATTTGGGGTTACTGAGCAGGGTGCGGGCAATGGCGATGCGTTGGCGCTGGCCGCCACTGAGGGCTGCGCCACGCTCGCCCACCGGCGTGCTGTAGCCAGATGGCAGCTGCATGATGAAGTCATGGGCGGCCGCCAGCCGGGCGGCATGCACGATCTCCTCGCTGTCGGCATCGGGCCTGGTAAGGGCAATGTTTTCTGCCACTGAGCCGGAAAAGAGCAGCGGGTCCTGGGGAACGATACCCACCTGGCGCCGCACTGAATACAGCTCCACCTTGTCGATGTCGTAGCCGTCGATCAACAGTCGGCCACTGGTGGGCGAGTAGAGCCGCGGCAAAAGTTTCATCAGGGTGCTCTTGCCGCTGCCGCTCTGGCCCACGATGCCCACAAACGTTCCCGGCTCAATGCTGAGATTGATCTGCTTGAGCACCTCTGGAGTGCCGGCCTGGAAGGTGAAGCTCACATCCTCAAACTTCACCGCCCCTTCAATCGGCGGCAGGGGAATCTTGGCCTGATCTGCCTCGCTCGATTCCTGGGGGGTGTCGATCACGTCGGCGAGCCGCTCGAAGCTCACCCGCAGCTCCTGGATGCTCTGCCAGATATTGGATAGGCGCAGCAGCGGCTGGGTGACATAGCCGGAAATGATCCGGAAGGCGATCAGCTGGCCCAAGGTGAGCTCCCCTTTGAGCACCATCGTCGCGCCCACCCACAGCACCAGCAGCTGGGAGAGTTTCTGCAGCACCTGGCCCGTTTCATTCAGCGCCGTGCCGGTGACTGTTTTTTCAAAGGTGCGAGAGATGTATTTGCCGTAGCGCTCCTGCCACTTCCAGCGGCTCACCATCTCCACGTTTTGGGCCTTCACCGTTTGGATGCCGGTGAGCACCTCCACAAGATGGCTTTGGGTGTGGGCGTTTTCCTCGGCTGCCTGGCGAAATTGCCGCCGGAATAGGGGCGCCCCCAGCACGGTGAGCCCCACCTGGATCGGCAGCACCACGAGGGCCACCAGGGTGAGAGCCCAGCTGTAAATCGCCATCACCACGATGTAGATCACCGAGAAGGCCGCATCCAGCACCGTCGTGAGGGCCGTGCCGGTGAGGAAATTGCGGATCTTCTCCAGCTCAGCAATGCGGGAGCCCAGCTCACCCACGGGCCGGCGGTCGAAATAGCCGAGCGGCAGCCGCAGCAGGTGATCGATCACCTCAGCCCCCAGCCGCTGGTCGATGCGGTTGGTGGTTTCGGCAAATAGGAAGGTGCGCAAGCTGCCCAATACCCCCTCCAGCAGGGTCACCACCACCAAACCAATACCCAGCACCTGAAGCGTGTCGAGGCTGCGCTGGGAAATCACCTTATCGATGATCACCTGGATCAGCAGCGGATTGGCCAGGCCAAACAGCTGCACCACAAACGAAGTGATCAACACCTGGGCCAGCACCCCGCGGTGGCGTTTCAGGGCGGGCCAGAACCATTCCGGGCCGAATTTCTGATTGGGCGTGGTGGTGGCCCGATCCAGCAGCAGCAGATCGATGCCCTCCGGGAAGGCCTCCTCCAGCGCAACGGGGCTGAGTTCAACCATCCCCCGCCGCGGGGAAGCCAGGGTGAGCCCTGCCGCGTTACTGCTCACCGCCAGCGCAAAACCGCCATCCCAGGCCAACAGCGACGGCGTTTGCAGCCGGATGCCCAGCTCTGCTGGCACCTTGGCATTCACCACATGCAGGCCCAGGCTGGCGCCTAGCTGGCCGCAGAGCTGCAGGGTTGGGGTCTGGCCCCGGCGCAGGCTGTCGCGCAGCACCTTTTCGATCGAATCACGGCGGAAGGGCAGCTTCATCTGGGCCGCCAGCATCTGGAAGCAGGCGAGGGTTTCCTCCAGCGGGCCTTCGCCTTTCACCAGCCGGAAGCCCGCCATCGGATCGGCCTGGCCCAGGCTGAGGCTGCTGATCGAAGGCTGGGTAGGTGCCTCAGCAATGCTGAGCGCAGCAGCTGGATCGCCGGCCCCCAGGGCTGGCCTGCCGCCCTGGGTGCGGGCGCCGAGGCCAGCGGGCAGGCTGATCACCCTCAGGCCAAAAGGTGGGCTGGCCTGGGGCAGGGGGGCAGTGGGATCGAGGGCCGTGCCCAGCTGGGCGCTGGCGCAGTTGGCGCTGGCCAGGTAGAGCTGCCGCCCTTCAGCAGCCTCCTGGAGAGCCAATGGGGTGTGGTGGGTCGCAGCGGGCAGGAGCTGGGCCTGCTTCACCAGCCGAGCCAGTTTGTTCAGCAGGGAGCGGTCTGTCTGGGCATCTTCCTTTTGCAGCAGCTCGAGCAAGGCAGCCACTTCCGCAGGCCAGAGGGCGTTGTCGCACCAGTTGCGAAAGCTGGCTTCCTGTTGATAGAGCTCCACCACCATGCTGTCACTGATGGCGGCGGCCACCACTTCGGTGGCGGCGGTGACCGTTTCGCAGGGCGCGGCCCGCAGCAGGGATGCTAAACCTATCAGATTGCCCGGCCCCAGCCGCGCCAGCGTGCTCAGGCGGCCCTGCTCACTGCCCAGCAGACGGCACTCCCCTTGCAGCAGCACGAAAACCTGGGCCGGCAGTGCATTGGCTTCGGTGAGGCTCTGGCCGATGCGGAAGCGCAGCAGCTTGATGTCTGCCTCCAGTCGCTGCTGCGCCGGTGCCGAGAGATCGCGGAAGGCAGGCAGCTGCTGCAGGGTTGCTGTGGGCGTCTGGGTCATGCCGTCGTTGTGCCCGTACCCGCCAGCTGGAGATCTCGCATCCTAAGGCTGGTCTCCTCTTTCACCCACTGCTCAAACAGCTCTGCTGCCATCTGGGTGGCGATGTTGTCGTCAAAAGTGGCCGGTGTATAGCTTTCAAGCCGGGCCACCAGCCACCAGCTCTCAATCTGGAAAGGCTGCATCAACTGGCCAGCCGGGCTGGTGCGCAGTCGCTCCGCCAGGGCCGGATGGGCCTGGGTGAGGGGCACCGGCCCCAGGATGCCCTTGGTTTGCTTCTCGGGCCCTTCCGAAAACTCTGCCGCCAGGTCGGCGAAATTGGCCTCGCCCGCATCCAGGCGCAGATACAGCTCCCTAGCCAGGTAGCCGTCCTTCACCCTCAGCAGGCTGTAAACCACCCGGTCAAGCTGGTTTTTACGGGCCAGGAAGTGGGCCTCGGCCTTGTGGCGGTAATGCTCGTTGCAGTGGGCGCGAATCCGCAGTGGCAGCTCGATCTGCCAGGTGAGATCGGCCTCGCTGAGACAGTTATTAAGTAGGTAGGCCCGTAGGGCCTCAGGCTCAGTGAGCTTTTGGTTGCGGAGAAACTGCTGCTTGGCTTGCTCCAAGGCCTCAGGCTCGGGCGATGCGTCGGCCACAGCAGCCGCCACCAGCTGGCGCTGCACCAGAAGCTGCAGCAAATTGTGCCGGCGCAGTTCCGCCAGCGCCGCTTCGGAGAAAGCGTCAAGTCGTAGGGCCATGGGGGGACATTAGGTGACCTTGCCACGGCGCTCCGCTGCTGCCCCCCCACTGCCGCTGGGTGCTGCCATCGGTGGGTTGGCTCTGCAGGAATGGAGGTGCGTGCCCTACATGGGTCTCCTGCTGCGGCCCCAGTATCCCGGTGAGCCTGGCCGATCGCCCCCGCCTGCTGGGGCTGGGCTGAAAGCGTCCAAAATCCGTACAGCTTGAACAGATTTGCAGACACCCCCAGGCAACGCGCTTGATCCAGGGTCATTCCCCTTCGAACCCTTCGGGTTCAATCAGCGAGGGAATCGAGAGCCATGGCCACCTCCGGGAAGGCAGTGATTCCACGGATGCCCTGATAGATCGCGCAGCCGCCGCCGGTTACCAGGCCACGGTTGATCCCTTGGGCCAGCAGGGAGGCCATGGGCTCAATCAGGCCTGCAGGAGGCCACCGGGGAATGCTGTTCTCCAAACCATCCCCCTCCGGGCGGCGGCATTACTACGGCCAAAACCCCCTTTAACCTCATCAGATGGGCTTGATTCACGGCATCGTTCAGCTCTCCAACCCCACCCGACCCGATGCCGTGCACCTCTGCATCCCTGAGCACATCGCCATCCAGCTGCAGCTGCGAGAGCTGGAACAGCGCGAAATGATCCTAGCCGATGGACACCGGCGCACGGTGCCCTACATGGGCCCATTGAGGTGCGCTTCGCCAACCGCCGCTGCTTCACCGGCGCCATGGTGCTCGGCAACGAGGTGCTGCTGGGGGCCATCCCCATGAAAGACATGGATCTCGTCCTGCGGCCCCAGCTGCAGTCGATCACCGTGAACCCGGAAAGCCCCAACATCCCGGTGAGTTTGGCCGCCGGCTGGGGCTGAGCTGAAAGCGTCCAAAACCCGTACAACTTGTACAGATTTGCAGACACCCCCAAATGCTGATCGACCGCGCCAATGGCAGCACCGGCTCCTGGTTGATGCCCCAGATAGCTGCTCGTGATTCCACGGATGCCCTGCTAGCTTGCCTGTACTATCCTGTATTCAGGGTTTGTGCTGGCTAAGGTGGTTTTGTGTTTTGACCGTCAAGGCTGGATCACGGTTTTTGCCGCCCTGCTCCTCGCCCCGATCACGCTGTTTACCAATTACACCCATGTCGACCTCCTGGGAGCCACTTCCGTCGACCTACCGCAGCAAGCAGGAATTCCTTGCATCGTTGCCGCCGTGGCGGCGGCTGTTGCAGAAGCTGAATTGGCATCCAACGATCGACGTCGACGTGGAGCGCTACGCGATCGAGCAAGAGATAAAGCGGCTCGACGAGATCAACGGCAAGCTCAGTGCAATCTTGTCCAGCTCCGACACCAGCTCGAACCCTCCGAACGCAACGCCAGGCGAGTCCGAGATGTGATCTCGCTGCTGGAGGAGTACGGAGGAATGGCGTGAACGCAGCCATGGCGGGCGATGAGGTGCGTCTCGGCTGCGCCCCGCCACCACCCTGATCACGGCCCAGGCGCACCTGGATCAACACTGTTCAGGAATCTGTACAGCACGTACAGATTTGCAGACACTCCCAAACAACACTGCCCGCAATTCCGCAGACGGGCCGGCGCAACCAGTGCGCTGCTGGATCTGATGCGTGCTCCGCTCCGTCACCCCCACCAGATCCAACTCGGCTAGCAGCTCCCGTAAGCAGCACGTTCATAACGGGTTGGAAAGGCCTTGGGCTGCCATGGGTAGCAGGCCAGCGGCGGCAAGGAAACTCCTAGAGTAAGGATTCCTTCGCAGGGCAGGGCCATGGTTGTTGCCAAGTGCACCAGCAAAAACCAGCTCACCCTACCCAAGGCCGTGGTGGAACAGACGGGCCAGGCCGACTACTACGACGTCACCTGCGACAACGGCCGCATCGTGCTCACGCCGCTCCACCCCGGTGGAGCCACGGCGGTGCGTGCCCGTCTGGCGGAGCTCGGGATCAGCGAAGCCGATGTGGCCGATGCAGTGAAATGGGCCCGCCAGACTTGAGCCGTGATCCGATCCGAGCGGTGCTCGACACCAATGTGTTGCTTTCAGCGCTGTTGTTCGCCAATGGCCGGCTCAGTTGGTTGCGGCCTTGCTGGCAGCGCGATGCGTTGATTCCTGTTGTGGCTGAACCCACGGTGCGAGAGCTATTACGGGTGTTGGCCTATTCCAAATTCAAACTGAACCCAGCGGATCGAGAGCGCCTACTGGAAGATCTACTGCCGTGGTGTGAAAGCTGGACGGGTTCCATCCCTGCAAGCTCCCACCGCGTGCGAGACCCCCATGATCAGGTCTTCCTTGATCTGGCTCTGGCTGCAGCCACGCCTGTGCTGGTGAGTGGCGATGCAGACTTGCTAGCCCTTCAGGGATCGGTGAATCCCCTGTTGATCCTCAGCCCAGCCGACTTCCAGGCGTGGCTGGATGGTTCCCGCTGATCAGGAAATAGTCGCCACCTTAGAAGTAAACAGATGACACTCAAGAGCTGCTGAGCAACTCCGTGGAACAGGGTCTCAACGCGGCTCCCCCAGCTACAGCCCGCTCTCCATGGCCGCAACTAGTTGTGTAGTCCTGATCAGATGGGCTTGATTCGCGGCATCGGCCAGCTCTCCAACCCCACCCGCCCCGGGGCCGTGCACCTCTGCATCCCTGAACACATCGCCATCCAGCTGCAACTGCGGGAGCTGGAACAGCGGGAGGTGATCCTGGCCAATGGACACCGCCGCACGGTGCCCTACATGGGCCCCATTGAGGTGCGCTTCGCCAACCGCCGCTGCTTCACCGGCGCCATGGTGCTCGGCAACGAGGTGCTGCTGGGGGCCATCCCCATGGAAGACATGGATCTCGTCCTGCGGCCCCAGCTGCAGTCGATCACCGTGAATCCAGAAAGCCCCAATATCCCGGTGAGCCTGGCCAAGCAGGCCGATCGCTTGACGCAAGGTCATTCCCCTTCGAACCCTTCGGGTTCAGGCAGCGAGCGCTCAATCGCGCCGCAGCAGCCCTGGCCGCAGATCAAGGCCTTGGATCCGGCCGTCCGCCTGGCCCGTGATTCCACGGATACCCCGATAGTTTGCCCGTACTATCCTGTGTTCAGGGTTTGGGCTGGCTACGGTGGTTTTGGGATTTGACCGTCAAGGCTGGATCACGATTTTCGCCGCCCTGCTCCTCGCCCTGATCACGCTGTTTACCAATTACACCCATGTCGACCTCCTGGGAGCCACTTCCGTCGACCTACCGCAGCAAGCAGGAATTCCTTGCATCGTTGCCGCCGTGGCGGCGGCTGTTGCAGAAGCTGAATTGGCATCCAACCGTCGAGCTGAAAGTGCAGCGATACGCGATCGAGCAGCGGCTGTAGCCGAAGGCCGGCGGAGCTGATAACGACTCGAGAAAGAGGACGAGCGGCTCGACGAGCTCAGCAGCAAGCTCGATGCAATCTTGTTCAGCTCCGACACCAGCTCGAACCCTCCGAACGCAACGCCAGGCGAGTCCGAGATGTGATCTCGCTGCTGGAGGAGTACGGAGGAATGGCGTGAACGCAGCCATGGCGGGCATCCCTGATGCCAAAACCCTTTTACCCTGATCAGGTGGGTTTGACACCGGGCAGCCTGACTAATATTATGGTCAGAAGCGTTCGTCGTGGCCGTGACACAGCCGGTATCCCTGTCTGAGGCCAAGGCTCAGCTGGCGGGCCTTGTGCACGCAGCCGAGGGTGGTGAGGTGGTGCACATCTCCCGCCACGGCAAACCTGTGGCGGTGTTGCTCTCCGAGCAGGCCTATGCAGCTCTCCAGGGCCAGCAGCAGCGCTCAAAGCTGTGGGGGGCCATCGCGCAATGGCGTTCGGCCGGTCAGCCCAGCCATCCAGACGACTGGCCCTTGGCTTCTGGTATGGCTGGCGAGGAGTCTGTCAACAGCTGGCGTGACCGTTCGGTCAGCCGCGAGGTGTGGCTGGCGTGAACGTTCTGCTCGACACCAACGTGTTGTCGGAACCGATGCGGGAGCGGCCGGATGCCGTGGTGATGGCAGAGCTTGAGCAGGGTGGTCACAGCCTGCAGACAGCCAGCCTGGTGATTCATGAGCTGAGCTATGGGATCCAGCGCTTGGCCGACGGCCGCAGAAAAGACCGGTTCCGCAGTTATCTGCAGAACCTGCTCTCAAGCGGCCTGCCTGTGCTGCCTTACGACAATGCTGCGGCGCTCTGGCATGGCGAACAGCGCGCTCGCCTTGAGGCACGTGGATTGCGGCCTGCCTTTGCTGATGGTCAGATCGCCGCGATTGCTGCAACCCAGGGCCTGGTGCTTGTGACACGCAACATCAGCGATTTTGCGGCGTTTGATGGGCTGCAGCTGCTCAACTGGTTCTCTTCGCCATGACGCCCCTGACAACCCTTCTACCCTGACCAGTTGGGCTTGATTCATGGCACCGTCCAGTTCTCCAACCCCACCCGCCCCGAGCTGCAGGAATGGAAGTGCGTGTCCTACATGGGTCTCCTGCTGCGGCCCCAACATCCCGGTGAGCCTGGCTGATCGCCCCCGCCGGCTGGGACTGAGCTGAAAGCGTCCAAAATCTGTACAGCCTGTACAGATTTCCTGACACCCCCAAGCAACGAGCTTGACCCTGGGTCATTCCCCTTCGAACCCTTCGGGTTCAATCAGCTAGGGCATCGAGAGCCATGGCCACGTCCGGGAAGGCCGTGATTCCAAGGATGCCCTGATAGTTCGCGCAGCAACCGCCGGTTACCAGGACACGGTTGATCCCCACCAGGCGGTGGCATTACTACGGGGAAAACCCCCTTTACCCTGACCAGATGGGCTTGATTCACGGCACAGTTCAGCTCTCCAACCCCACCCGACCCGAGCTGCAGGGAATGGAGGTGAGTGCCCTGGCCGATTCCGGGGCCGTGCACCTCTGCATCCCTGAGCACATCGCCATCCAGCTGCAGCTTCGGGAGCTGGAGCAGCGGGAGGTGATCCTGGCCGATGGACGCCGCCGCACGGTGCCCTACATGGGCCCCATTGAGGTGAGCTTCGCCAACCGCCGCTGCTTCACCGGCGCCATGGTGCTCGGCAACGAGGTGCTGCTGGGAGCCATCCCCATGGAAGACATGGATCTGGTGCTGCGGCCCCAGCTGCAGTCGATCACCGTGAACCCGGAAAGCCCCAACATCCCGGTGAGCCTGGCCAAGTAGGCCGGTCGCCTGACGCAAGGTCATTCCCCTTCGAACCCTTCGGGTTCAATCAGCGAGCGCTCAATCGCGCCGCAGCAGCCCTGGCCGCAGATTGAGGCCTTGGATCCGGCCGGCCGCCTGGCCCGTGATTCCACGGATGTCCCGCTGGTTTGCTTGTACTATCCTGTTCAGGTTTTGGGCTGGCTACGTTGGCTTTGGGATTTGACCGTCAAGGCTGGATCACGGTTTTTGCCGCCCTGCTCCTCGCCGCCAGTTACCTGGAACAATTGTCTTCCTAAATTGAAATGACCCTGCGAGACCTCCATCGTGGCTGAATGGCTCGTCAACTTTCATTTGGAGCGGCTGCCTGAGGGTGGCTACCTGGCCACCTGTGGAAGCATTCCTGGTCTGGTCGCCCAGGGGCGCACCGTGACGGAGACCCTCGAGATTGCCCGTGATGTAGCCAAAAAGCTTCACGAAGCGCGGCTTGATCGGGGTGAACTTGAATCTTCTGCTCCCCTCGCGCAGTCCTTTGAGCTTCCCGTTGTCCTCAGCGCGTAGTGGGTCGTCTGTCTGGTTATCGCTACCGCGATGTCACCAAGCGTTTGAAGCTCTTCGGCTTTGCGTTTGACCGCCAAGCAGCTGGTTCCCACGAGATCTGGTACCAACGTTCAGGCAATCGCTACACCACGATTCCGAACCACCCTGGTGACATGCCCGAGGGAACCCTTCGCGCCATCCTGCGCCAATCAGGTATCAGTGTGGAGACGTTTCTAGAGAACTGAGCTGCTAAGCAGCGTTTCTAACCATTGCCAAGGGCCTGAAGGGCCTGGCTCCAGCCGAGCGGCTACCCGTTGCCCGCTTGCTTGGTGAAACCAGCTTGATGTTTTTGGTGCATCCCACCATCACCCCTGAGCCGATGGCGGCTTCGCCCCGCCACCCCCAGCCCCGGTGAACGCCGCAATCTTCTTCGGGATGCCCTGCGCCTCACGCTTTGGTGGGCTACCGGGACCACCAGCGAGTGGCTGGTGCCCCAGGTTGTTGCCCGTAAGCGGGCGGGTTGCGGGGTTTAGGGCTTGGGTCGTGCGGCGGGCTACCCGTGAATCCACGGATGCCCTGCTAGTTTACCTGTACTATCCTGTGTTAAGGGTTTGGGCTGGCTACGGTGTTGCTTGGATTTGACCGTCAAGGCTGGATCACGGTTTTTGCCGCCCTGCTCCTCGCCCTGATCACGCTCTTTACCAATTACACCCATGTCGACCTCCTGGGAGCCGCTTCCGTCGACCTACCGCAGCAAGCAGGAATTCCTTGCATCGTTGCCGCCGTGGCGGCGGCTATTGCAGAAGCTGAATTGGCATCCAACGATCGACGTCGACGTGGAGCGCTTCGCGATCGAGCAAGAGATAAAGCGGCTCGACGAGATCAACGGCAAGCTCAGTGCAATCTTGTCCAGCTCCGACACCAGCTCGACCCCTCCGAGCGCAACGCGCAACGAGTTCGAGATGTGATCTCACTGCTGGAGGAATACGATGGATTGGCGTGAACGCAGCCATGGCGGGCAAAAAAATGCTCGGCCGATACCGCCTTAGGCGAATGCATGTACTACATGAGCCCAGCTACATCCGCTCGCTGCTGTGGCCGATCTTGCGCCAGAATCGGAATATAGACGTTGGAGGTTTCTCGGTTTCGATGGCCAGGCCTGGATGCAAGCCATCGGCGGCCTTGTGATCGGTCTCATCGCTCTCTACAGCTCCTATGACCACATCGCCTTCGGTTCAACCAAACACAAACTCAACCGGCAATGGGGCGTATGGCTCATCGCTTCCTCGCTGGCGGTTGTGGCTGTCGATGCTCAATTGGCGTCGCGATCCCGGCGTCGAGAGGAGGATCGAAGAATCCAGGACGCGTGCACACGACGCGAGGATGCGTGGGCTCGACGCCAGGATGCGTGCGCAGCAGCTGAGGATCGAAGCAGAGCAGATCAAGAACGAAGCAGAGCAGATCAAGAACGAAACCGAGCAGCTGAAGCGCGAAAACTCCAAGCTGAGGCAGCTGAACGCCAGGGGCAGGGAATTGCTCTCCTCCGCGGCGCAGCTCTACTCAGCGCCCGAGTGCAGCTCGACCCCTCCGACGAGCTCAACCGAGCAAGACTGAACGCCTACCTCGCCCTGTTGGCCGAACAGGACCGCATCGATCGGCAGGAACCGGGCGCGCAGTTCTGACCTGGCACCTGGACATGGAGAAATTTCCCTAGTTGCGGCCACCGGCGTGATCAGGCAGCCATGGCGGGCCTCCCTGCAGCCAAAACCTTTGACGCTGACCCCATGTCCGTTGAGTCGCTCGGGCCTGCGTTTGCTCAACCAAACTCCCTTCCGGCTAGACCAGCGAATCACCGAAGGGCGGCAGAGTGGGGCAGCAGGTGACCTATTGGCCGCAGACCTATCTGCGCAGAAGGCCATCGGCCTGATGTTCAGACCGTTGTGATCCGTCGGGCGAGTTGCTGGAAGTAGTCGGGCGACCAGATTGCCAACGGCTGGGGGTCTGGGATGAAGCGTTCTATGTCGATGCGGGCATTGGCTACATCCAGTCGCTCGATGCGCTCATGAAGCAACGTCTGCAACGTCGCTTCCGTGAAGGGCTGATCCGCTGGCCAATGGTCACTCTGGCGAGCCCGCTCAGCCAGATGATCGAGATGCAGGGGGACGCCCTGGCGCAGATACCACTCCAGATCAAACCAGTCGCGGCCCTTGACCCGTTGTTGCCATTGCCTGAACAGCACGGCATGCATCTTGCCGGCGAATAGATCGGGCAGGCTGAAGCATTTCACGTAACAGGAAAAGGGCTCCAGCAGGAGCTGCTCCTCGGTGCTGAATCCCAGGGGCGGGTCTGTGTCGACCTCCAATTTGATCTTCAGAATTTTTGTGCCACTTATTGCGAGTTCAACAACGGTGGAGGTTGGCTTGAGAAAGGCTGAAAGCCCAACACCGATGCCGAGGGCGGCAAATTCCTCCTCCAGCCCTCGCAGATAGGGTTGCAGTGAGAAGTGGGGAACTGGCTGCAGGAGCGAGAAATCCAGATCCTCGGAAAATCGCGGCAGCTGATGAAAGATGCGCAGACAGGTGCCGCCATAAAACGCGGCCTTGCTAAAGAAACCACGGCGGTAGAGCCCCGCCAGGGCAATCTCCTGCATCACTTCCCGCAAGGCCTGGCTCCGCGCCGCATCACTGTCGAGAGGAATCCTCTGCAGCATCTGCTCAACCACCCGGTTCATGGCGCCAGCTCCTGTTGCAGACTTTCGACCACGCTGAGCAAGGTTCCCAGTTGTCTTTGCTTGTAGCCGGTGGCCAGGCAGGCGCGGAGTTCGCACAGGTTGAGCTCGCCCAGCTGTTCGGAATCCAGCCGCAGATCTTCCATCAGCCACTGCTGCATGGCACGGCGCGACAACGCCGGTAAGGAGCGGCTGAGCACCAGCCGGTCTGCCAGCGCTTTAGCGGGGCTGGCCATGAGGAAGCTGAGCCCATCGGCTGACTGGCCCAGTTCTTGCCCCACCGCGTAGTAGCGCAGTGGCAGATGGTGATAGCTGAAGCGTCCCAGGGCATTGCTGTGTAGGTGGCCTGGCCTCGGGGTCACCGAGGTGACCTCCGCCACTCCTTCCGGTATCAGACCGTGCCAGGCCAGGGCGAAGTCGAGGGATACGTAGGAAGGGCCATAGAGGTGATTGGCCAGCAAGGGTAGGCAGGCGGGGCTGGTGCGCAGCGGCGCCCCCACCAGATACAGCCCACGACGCAGCGGTTGCAGGGCGCCCTCTCTCAGCCATTCGCTCACCTTGTCGTTAGGGCGCCGATAACCGCTGAGAGCTTCATCCAGTGCTTCCCGCGCCAGCGGTGCAGGCTTGAAGGCCTGCAGCGGATGGATTAGTTTGTGCATTCTAGGTGGCATCATCGGATTATATCCGATGATCATGCTTTCCAAAGACGGGTAGCCATGGCCTGAGTGATTCCATGGCGGCCGCAAAGTCGACCGCAAACTGCTGGGTGTTGCAACCAGCCCTTGGAAAGGGCCAGCCAGCAGCAAGCTCA
This sequence comes from Synechococcus sp. CBW1108, assembly GCF_015840335.1. Taxonomy (NCBI): domain Bacteria; kingdom Bacillati; phylum Cyanobacteriota; class Cyanophyceae; order Synechococcales; family Synechococcaceae; genus Synechococcus; species Synechococcus sp. CBW1108. The sequence continues at coordinate 1,474,322 of NZ_CP060395.1, read as the reverse complement.
TGGGCCACCCGCTCCACACCCCCATGGCCAAGAGGGCATTCCCGCACCAGTTGGGCAATCACACCCCAGCAGCGGATCGAGAGCGCCTCTTAGAAGATCTACTGCCGTGGTGTGAAAGCTGGACGGGTCCCATCCCTGCAAGCTCCCACCGCGTGCGAGACCCCCATGATCAGGTCTTCCTGGATCTGGCTCTTACTGCAGCCACGCCTGTGCTGGTGAGTGGGGCTGCCGGTCGTGCGGTGCCTGGTGCAGCTACGGGTTGTTACGGGCTGCTCAACAGCGCTCCAACCAGCTGCAGCACCCGCTCCACCACCGCAATCGGAGCATTGGCAATCAGCTCAGCCTCTCGGCTGCGCCAGTCCAGGCTGCGCAGTTGATCCGCCAGCACCACCCCCTGCACCGGCCCCCCTTCCGGCAGCGCCACTTCAAATGGGTATCCCTTCACCCTGCTGGTGATGGGACACACCAAAGCAAGGCCAACCTTGCTGTTGTACGTCGATGACGACACCACCAAAGCCGGGCGGCGTCCAGCCTGTTCACGCCCACTCTGTGGTGTGAAGCTGAGCCAGATCAGAGCCCCGCGCGCCGGTGCTCTCACCACACCTCCGCACCGGTGGGCTCACCCCAGTCAGTTTCGCTGTGTTGGTTCTCAGCCGTGATCTCAGCCAGTAGGGCATCCAGGTGGATCGCCTCTGCGGGCCTGGCGAGCAAGGCACCGGCCTCCACCTTCAGCTCCATTTCACTGCCAGAGCCCACACCCAGCTCGGCGGCATAGGCCTTGGGGATCCTTAGCCCCAGGCTGTTGCCCCAGGCCTGCACCTTCACTTTCACCGCAGCTCAGCTCGAATAGCCAAAGTATATCCCGGTCGTGGCAACCAGATCCGGCCGGGCCCACCGCCTACTCCCAGCCCCAGCGAGCACCGCAAGCCCTCACTGGAGCCGGACTGGGCTTCTCCGTGATTCCAATGATGCCCACGATAGTTTAATTGTACTATCCTGTATTTAGGGATTTTGCCTCCCTGCTCCTCGCCCTGATCACGCTGTTTACCAATTACACCCATGTCGACCTCCTGGGAGGCTCTTCCATCGACCTACCGCAGCAAGCTCAGTGCAATCTTGTCCAGCTCCGGCACCAGCTCGACCCCTCCGAACGCAACTCCAGGCGAGTCCGAGATGTGATCTCATTGCTTGAGGAGTATGGCGGAATGGCGGGCTAAATCCGCAATGTGAATCGACGTAGGGTCAAATCACAGACCATCGGGTGCCACAGAAGCCAATCTGATCGGCAAGGCAAAAACGCCTTACAATCAAGATTGAAGGTGCGCATTGCAATGGTCGAGCCCCCAACGCAAAGGCGCAAGCGATCGCGGTCCCTCACCGTCACCCGAAAAGGGCAGGTGACGCTGCGCAAGGATCTACTGGCCCATCTGGGCATTCAGCCTGGCCAGCGCATTGATGTGGAGGTGCTGCCTGGCGGCCGGCTGGAGCTGCACGCCGAGCAAGCCACCGGCAGCATCAACAGCTTCATCGGCCTACTGGCAGGCCGCAGCAGCCACTGCGCAAGCTTGGAGGAGCTGAGTAAGGCCGCCGCCGCCGGCTGGGCCGGGCTCGGCGACGCAAACGCCCAGCCCAGCAAAAGCCCATGAAAATCACGGCCGACACCAACGTGCTGGTGCGCGCCCTGGTGCAGGACGATCCCGAGCAGGCCAAATCAGCCAGTGCGCTGCTGGAGCAGGCGGAGCTGGTGGCGATCCCCCTGCCTGTGTTGTGCGAACTGGTTTGGGTGCTACGCCGTGTCTACCGCTTCTCCAACCACGACTGCGTCAGCGCTATCGAAGCGCTGTTTGCCAGCAGCAGCGTGGTGGCCGATCGACCGGCCGTGACAGCCGGGCTCAAGCTGTTCGCATCGGGCGGCGATTTCGCCGATGGCGTGATCGCTTTCGGTGGACGACAGCTGGGCAGCCAGCAGCTAGCCACCTTCGACCGCGAAGCAGCGCGCCTGCTGAGCGAAGCCGGCGAACCCGTGCATCTGCTGCGGTGATGCGCGCACACCCAAATAACTCTCTGCGTGGAACTTGGCTGGAGGGCTGGCGCAGCGGAGTTGAAGCGCCTTGCCCTGGATCTGGCCGCAGCGTGAAAAGCCGATAGGCCCGGCTCCGGTCAGCGCCGATCGGCTCGAGGGCCTGGAGTTCCACCAGCTCACTGAGATCCCGCCAGGCCGTGGCCCGGTTTACCGTGGTGAATCCAATCGTTTTACCCAGGGTCATCCCCCCTTCAAACCCTTCGGGTTCTGCATCGAGCAGCCGGTTGAGCAGCTTCTGCTGCCGCGCGTTAAAGCCGCTGTGGCGGTGGCGCCACCAAAAAAGCGCCTTGGCCTGCACTGCTGCCACCACCGCCTGGTTGGCGTGGGCCGCTGCAGCCACCGCGGAGGCCGCCCAGGGCTGAGGGGTGCCGTGCGAGATCCGGCCATCCGCCCGGTCCGCGATTCCACGGATGCCCTGCTAGTTTGCCTGTACTAACCTGTATTCAGGGTTTGGGCTGGCTACGGTGGCTTTGGGATTTGACCGTCAAGGCTGGATCACGGTTTTCGCCGCAGTGCTCCTCGCCCTGATCACACTTTTTACCAATTACACCCATGTCGACCTCCTGGGAGCCACTTCCGTCGACCTACCGCAGCAAGCAGGAATTCCTTGCATCGTTGCCGCCGTGCCGGCGGCCATAGAACAGCAAGTTGGCATCCAACGATCGATACAAGCGTGCAGCAATACGAGCTCGAGCAGAGAATTCTGCAGATGAGGAGAGAAGACGAGCAGAGGAGGCAAGAGGACGAGCGGCTACGGAAGCTCGACGAGCGTTTCGACGAGCTCAGCAGCAAGCTCAGTGCAATCTTGTCCAGCACAGGCACCAGCTCGACCCCTCCGAACGCAATGCCAGGCGAGTCCGAGACGTGATTTCGCTGCTGGAGGAGTACGGGGGAATGGCTTGAACGTCCTGACGCTGCCGCGGCGCTCAGGCCGGTGGCCTCGTGAGCGCCGCTGGTGATGCCTTCCAGTTACGTCGTTGGTTCCCATTTCGAGCAGTTCATCAAGGATCAGATCAGTGGTGGCCGCTACGCAAGTGCCAGCGAGGTTGTGCGTGATGCCCTGAGACTCCTCGAGCAAGAAGAGCAGCGTCATGCAGCAGCTCTGGCAGCCCTTCGCGCAGACGTGCGCCACGGACTGGACAGCGGGCCAGGGCAGAGCGCTGAAACTGTGTTTCAGAGGCTCGAGCAGAAGTACAGCAACCATTCCGCTGTGTTGGTTGAGCCTTGATTGATGGAGGTTGTCTTTTCTCAGCAGGCTGAATTGGATCTAGAAGAGATCGCAGACACCATCGCGATCGACAGCGCACCTGCAGCTATTCGGTTTATCCAAGCCATCCGAGAGCACTGCGCTCGGTCTTGACATCCGTTGCTGTGTTCAGCAGCGCTTCTTGATCCTGTTTCAGCCTGGTGCTTCGTCTTTGCTTTTGGTTCGCATTCTCCACGTCAGCCGTGATCTCCCTTCATTGGCCTCTATCGATCAGGTCTGAGCCGGCTTGAGTCGATCACGGTGAGCCTGGCTGATCGCCGCCGCCGGCTGGGACTGAGCTGAAAGCATCCAAAATCTGTACAACCTATACAGATTGCCTGACACCCCCAAGCAACGCGCTTGATCGAGAGGAATGGCCACGTCCGATGCCACCTATGGAAAGAAATGATCCTTGCGCTGAGCTCAACGGATCAGACGCAGCCGCAACCCCGCAATGCGTTCAAAATCGCCATCGCCACTGAGCATCACCGCGTCTTGGCCCAGTTGCAGGCAACAGGCCGCCTGCAGGGCATCGGGGGTGCGGAGCCCATGGTGGGCTCGCAACGTTGTGGCCTGCTCCACCACCGCTGGGCTGAGCTCTTGCCACAGCAAATCGCTGCGGGCGAAAAAGCCATCGAAGCGCTCCAAACTTGACTGATCCCAGCGCCGTAGGGGCCCCACGCGGCATTCCAGAACACTGAGGCGGCTAAGGGCAATCGCCAGCTGGGGGTGCCCATCAGCAAGGGCCCCCGGTTTCAGGAAAGATGTCACCCCTTTGATCCATCCATCCGGGGGCTTGAGGACATGACCAATGCGCCGATACAGCGAGGCCGTTAAGGCTGATGTGAGGAGACGGATGCACCCGCCCCACAGGCAGAGCGTGGCCCGGATTTCAGAGGAGCTGGGCATTCACGTGATGACCCTCTACAAATGGAGGAAGGCCTGGCGGTTGCAGGGAGAGGTGGTGCCGGCATCCGAGAAGGAACCAGAGGGCTGGAACGCCGCCGACAAGTTCACGGTGGTGCTGGAAAGCGCCGGGCTCAATGCCACCGAACTCAGCGCCTACTGCCGCGAGCGGGGCCTGTTCCCTGAGCAGGTGAGCCGTTGGCGGCAGGCGGCCCAGGATGCCAACGCCAAGCCGGTGCTGACGATGGCCGAACAGAAGGAGCTCGAGAAGCTCCGCGCCCAGGACCAGCGGGAGATCAAAGCCCTCAGAAAGGAACTGCAGCGCAAGGAGAAGGCCATGGCGGAGATGGCGGCTTTGCTGGTGCTGCAAAAAAAGTGGGATGCCTTCTGTTCGGAGGACGCGGAAGGCTGACCAGCGCCGTGCACCGGCGGAAGGTGATCGAGCTGATCGGGGAGGCCAATGCTGCGGGCGCCGGCCTGGTGAGGGCCTGTGGTGTGATCGGCATCTGCCTGCGCACCCTCAAACGCTGGCGGAAGGCCTTCCTGGGTGATGGGGACGGCGTGGATCGCCGTAAAGGCAGTGCTCGCCTGGTGGGTCACCGCCTGAGCGAGGAAGAGCGCCAGCGAATCCTGCTGACGTGCAACCAGCCGGAGTACGCCGCGCTGCCGCCAGGGCAGATCGTGCCGGCACTGTCCGATCAAAAGCTCTTTATTGGTTCAGAGAGCAGCTTCTATCGGGTGCTGCACCAGGCGGGTCAGTGCCACCGCCGGGGGAGGGCCAGGCTGCCTCAAGAACCGCGCTCGGTGCCGCGCCTCAGGGCGGATGGCCCGAACCAGGTTTGGAGCTGGGACATCAGCTTCCTGCCGACCACGGTGCGGGGTGTGTGGCTCTACCTCTACCTGGTGATCGACGTCTGGAGCCGCAAAGTGGTGGCATGGGATGTGGCCGAGGTGGAGTCGGCTCAGATCGCCGCGGATCTGGTGCAGCGGGCCTGCCTCAAGGAGCGCTACCACCGCCCCAACGGCTTTGGCCGCCGCCAGTGCCAGCAGCAGCCACTAATCCTCCACGCCGACAACGGCAATGCAATGCGCGGGGCGACGCTGGAATCACGGCTCGAGGAGATGGGCGTGCTCAGATCCTTCTCCCGGCCAAGGGTCTCAAACGACAACCCATACTCGGAATCCCTTTTCCGTACGGTCAAATACCGCCCCGACTACCCCAGCCGGCCATTCGCCAACAAAGAGGAGGCCTGTGAATGGGTGGCAGCATTTGTGGATTGGTACAACCACCGGCACCACCACAGCGCGATCAAATTCGTGACGCCCCACCAGCGCCACAGTGGAGCTGCCAAGGCCATTTGCCAGCAGCGCACTGATGTCTACGAGGCCGCCCGCCGTGCCAATCCAACGCGCTGGAGCGGTGCCACCCGCTGCTGGAGTCAACCGGCAGAAGTGTGGATAAACAAGCCAACAGAAGAGCCCGATCCGGTCCTGGCGCTACCCTTAATCAAGGCCGCCTGAATGGCAGCCAAGGAGTGACAACTTTCCTGAAAGTCACCGGGGCCTGCAGCTCATGCTTGACCGCCGAGGCCCAAGGTGGCTCACCCTCAAGCAGGTAAATAAGGGCACTGGCATCGAGAAAGGCAATCACGGCAGCCACTCACCAGTCGCGCTCGGCAGCCAGCTCAGCGTCAATGGTTGCTTTACTGCGCGGCTGGGGCGCCTGAGGTTGCATCAACAACCACTCCAAAGCCGATGTTTCGGGCCTGACGGCCTGATCAGCCTGACGTTGCAGCTGCCGGTAGTGCTGCTCGCTCAACACCACCGCAGCAGGCTGATTACGTTTCAACAGGTGCACTGGTCCGCGCTGAAGGGCTTGTTCGATCGCCACGATGCCGCGGCGCTTGAGCTCGGCAGAGGTAAGCACATTGGCCAGGAGGTTCGGGTCTGCCATTGCGACATGCCAATCGATACCTTCACTTTAGTACTGAAAACCATACGGGCTGCCATGGTCATGCGCGGCTAGCCCGGTGACTTTCAGGAAAGTTGTCACTCCTTGGCTGCCATTCAGGCGGCCTTGATTAAGGGTAGCGCCAGGACCGGATCGGGCTCTTCTGTTGGCTTGTTTATCCACACTTCTGCCGGTTGACTCCAGCAGCGGGTGGCACCGCTCCAGCGCGTTGGATTGGCACGGCGGGCGGCCTCGTAGACATCAGTGCGCTGCTGGCAAATGGCCTTGGCAGCTCCACTGTGGCGCTGGTGGGGCGTCACGAATTTGATCGCGCTGTGGTGGTGCCGGTGGTTGTACCAATCCACAAATGCTGCCACCCATTCACAGGCCTCCTCTTTGTTGGCGAATGGCCGGCTGGGGTAGTCGGGGCGGTATTTGACCGTACGGAAAAGGGATTCCGAGTATGGGTTGTCGTTTGAGACCCTTGGCCGGGAGAAGGATCTGAGCACGCCCATCTCCTCGAGCCGTGATTCCAGCGTCGCCCCGCGCATTGCATTGCCGTTGTCGGCGTGGAGGATTAGTGGCTGCTGCTGGCACTGGCGGCGGCCAAAGCCGTTGGGGCGGTGGTAGCGCTCCTTGAGGCAGGCCCGCTGCACCAGATCCGCGGCGATCTGAGCCGACTCCACCTCGGCCACATCCCAGGCCACCACTTTGCGGCTCCAGACGTCGATCACCAGGTAGAGGTAGAGCCACACACCCCGCACCGTGGTCGGCAGGAAGCTGATGTCCCAGCTCCAAACCTGGTTCGGGCCATCCGCCCTGAGGCGCGGCACCGAGCGCGGTTCTTGAGGCAGCCTGGCCCTCCCCCGGCGGTGGCACTGACCCGCCTGGTGCAGCACCCGATAGAAGCTGCTCTCTGAACCAATAAAGAGCTTTTGATCGGACAGTGCCGGCACGATCTGCCCTGGCGGCAGCGCGGCGTACTCCGGCTGGTTGCACGTCAGCAGGATTCGCTGGCGCTCTTCCTCGCTCAGGCGGTGACCCACCAGCCGAGCACTGCCTTTACGGCGATCCACGCCGTCCCCATCACCCAGGAAGGCCTTCCGCCAGCGTTTGAGGGTGCGCAGGCAGATGCCGATCACACCACAGGCCCTCACCAGGCCGGCGCCCGCAGCATTGGCCTCCCCGATCAGCTCGATCACCTTCCGCCGGTGCACGGCGCTGGTCAGCCTTCCGCGTCCTCCGAACAGAAGGCATCCCACTTTTTTTGCAGCACCAGCAAAGCCGCCATCTCCGCCATGGCCTTCTCCTTGCGCTGCAGTTCCTTTCTGAGGGCTTTGATCTCCCGCTGGTCCTGGGCGCGGAGCTTCTCGAGCTCCTTCTGTTCGGCCATCGTCAGCACCGGCTTGGCGTTGGCATCCTGGGCCGCCTGCCGCCAACGGCTCACCTGCTCAGGGAACAGGCCCCGCTCGCGGCAGTAGGCGCTGAGTTCGGTGGCATTGAGCCCGGCGCTTTCCAGCACCACCGTGAACTTGTCGGCGGCGTTCCAGCCCTCTGGTTCCTTCTCGGATGCCGGCACCACCTCTCCCTGCAACCGCCAGGCCTTCCTCCATTTGTAGAGGGTCATCACGTGAATGCCCAGCTCCTCTGAAATCCGGGCCACGCTCTGCCTGTGGGGCGGGTGCATCCGTCTCCTCACATCAGCCTTAACGGCCTCGCTGTATCGGCGCATTGGTCATGTCCTCAAGCCCCCGGATGGATGGATCAAAGGGGTGACATCTTTCCTGAAACCGGGGGGCCAGGAGTTTGCAGCGCCAGCTGCAGTCGATCGCTGTGAAACCTGCCCGGAGATCCCTGCCATCCCGGTGAAGCTGGCCGATCGACCCCGCCGGCCAGGGCTGAGTCGAAAGCGTGCAAAATCTGTACAGCTTGTACTGATTTGCAGACACACCTAAGAGTTTGCTGAAAAACCAAGCCTGCGCGAAAATGGATTAACCGCCCAGCCCAGATGCGAGGTCACCGGGAGCGCAGCGGCTCCCTGTTCTCCTACGTGTCGATTGAGGAGCGGATCCCGGCCAGTCATCCGCTGCGGCGGATCCGGAAACTGGCGGATCAGGCCCTCGATCGGCTCAATCCCACCTTTTGCGCGCTCTACGCCGCAGAAGGCCGGCCCTCGGTGCCGCCAGAACAGCTGCTGCTGGCCTCGTTGCTGCAGGCGTTCTACGGGATTCGCTCGGAGCGGCTGTTGCTGGAGCAGCTCCACTACAACCTGCTGTACCGCTGGTTTGTGGGCCTGAGCCCGGATGATCCGATCTGGCACCCCACCACATTCACCAAAAATCGGGAGCGGTTGCTGAACGAGCAGGTCATGGGGCGCTTCCTGGAGAAGCTGATGGGTGCTCCGGAGGTCAAGCCGCTACTCAGCGACGAACACTTCTCAGTGGATGGCACCCTGCTGCAGGCCTGGGCGTCCCATGCCTCACTGGAGCGGACCGATGGTCAGCAGGACCCACCGCCACCGTCGTCAGGCCCTGGCGAGGGCTTTGGCGCTCCAAAGCCCGGTAAGAAGCGGGCCAAGGGTGACTTCCGCGGCATCAAGCTCAGCAACAAGACCCACCGCTCCAGCGTCGATCCAGACGCCTTGCTGGCCCGCAAGTCCAATTCCCACCCGGCTCAACCCAGCTACCGAGGCCACGTGCTCATGGACAACCGCCATGCCCTGATCGTCGATTGCCGCGTTACCCAAGCAGTGGGTACCGGGGATGTCAGCCGCCAAAGCGATGGCGGCTGACATCCCCGGTGCCCACCAAAAAACCATCGGTGCCGACAAGAACTACGACACCAAGGGCTTTGTCGCCGAGATGCGTCGCATCGCCGTGACGCCGCACGTCGCTCAGAACACCGCCCGCTCTGGTGGCTCCGCCATTGATGGCCGCACCACGCGCCACGAGGGCTACGCCAAGTCGATCAATGCCCGCCGCGGTATCGAGAAGGTGTTTGGTTGGATCAAACAGTGGGGCGGTCTGCGCCAATTCAAACTGCGCGGCACCGACAAGGTGAGTGCGGTGTTTGGCCTGCACGTGATCGCCTACAACCTGATCCGGCTGGGCAACCTGCTCAAACCGGCGATGGCGGCGGCATGAACAGGTGGTTGCCCAGAGGTGTGCCAATGAGGCGGCCTCCAGGAAGCCCCAACGGGGCAAAACGCCTGAAATCGGGCGTTCTGAACCGCTGAAACGCATCATTTCAGCCCGAACGGAGCACAATCAGCTCTCTGGAGGGAAAAACGCGGCCTTTCAGGCAGTTTTTCCGCAAACTCCTAAGCAACGCGCCTGACCCAGGGTCATTCCCCTTCGAACCCTTCGGGTTCAATCAGCGAGCCAATCAAGAGCCATGGCCACGTCCGGGAAGGCCCTTGGGCCAGCAGGGAGCCCATGGGCTCAATCAGTCCTGCAGGAGGCCACCGGGGAATGCTGTTCTCCAAACCATCCCCACCGGGCCCCACATCGCCATCCAGCTGCAACTGCGGGAGCTGGAACAGCGCGAAGTCATCCTGGCCGGTGGACACCGGCGCCATGGTGCTGGGCAACGAGGTGCTGCTGGGGGTCATCCCCATGGAAGACATCGATCACATGCTGCAGCCCCGGTGAGCCTGGCCAAGTAGGCCGGTCGCCTGACGCAAGGTCATTCCCCTTCGAACCCTTCGGGTTCAGGCTGCGAGCGCTCAATCGCGCCGCAGCAGCTCTGGCCGCAGATCGAGGCCCTGGATCCGGCCGTCCGACTGGCCCGTGATTCCACGGATGCCCCAGTAGTTTTCCTGTACTGAGGGCTTGGGCTCGCTACGGTGACTTTGTGTTTTGACCGGCAAGGCTGGATTACGGTTTTTGCACCCCTGCTCCTCGCCCTGATCACACCTTTTACCAATTTATACCCATGTCAACCTCCTGGGAGCAGCTGCCGCCGTGGCGGCGGCTATAGAACAGCAAGCTGGCATCCAACGATCGACGTCGACATGGAGCGCTACGCGATCGAACAAGAGATCAAGCGGCTCGACGAGCTCAGCAGCAAGCTCAAGTGCAATCTTGTCCAGCACAGGCACCAGCTCGAACCCTCCGAACGCAACGCCAGGCGAGTCCGAGACGTGATCTCGTTGCTGGAGGAGTATGGGGGAATGGCGTGAACGCATCCATGGCGGGCATCCCTGCGGGCAAAACCCTTTTACCCCGACCACCCGCCCCGAGCTGCAGGGATTCGAGGTGCGTGCCCTACATGGATCTCCTGCTGCGGCCCCAGCTGCGGTCGATCACGGTGAACCCGGAAAGCCCCAGAATCCCGGTGAACGTGGCTGATCGCCCCCGCCGGCTGGGACTGAGCTGAAAGCGTCCAAAATCTGTACAGCTGTACAGATTTCCCGACACCCCCAAGCAACGAGCTTGACCCAGGGTCATTCCCCTTCGAACCCTTCGGGTTCAGTCAGCAGCCAATCGAGAGGCATGGCCAGGTCCGGGAAGGCCGTGAGACTGCAGAGGCCGCTGTTTGCCAGCCGCAACACCTCTGCGCCTGACATCAGCGCCATCGCCTCTGGGAGCACAAACAGGTGCCGCAGGTCGGTGCTGCCCAGCGGATTTGATGGAGCAACAGGGCTTCCGCCAATGGACAGCCAGCTGCTGGTCCACAGCCAGGTGCTCATAGCCCAGGAGAAGCGGCCATTTGCCATTGGGCAAGCCGAAGCCATGAATGATCAAAGATAGAATTTGGTAATTCACACGCCGGAATTCGGCCATGCGCAGCACCATCACAGCTCGCGGGCAAACCGTGATCCCGGCCGCCATTCGGACGCGCTTCTCCCTTGGGCCAGCCCAGCGCCTGGAATGGATCGTGGAGGCCGATGGCTCCATCCGGGTGGTACCGGTGGATCCCTCCCCTGTGAAAGCCTTCCGTGGCATGGGCCGCCGTAGCGGCTCCAGCCAACGCCTGCTGGCCGATCGCGAAGCCGAGCGGCTGGCAGATGAATGACCCGCCAGATGGGATCGCTGCTCCTGCTCGACACCTCGGCGCTGCTCACGCTGCGCGACGACGAACCGGGCGCCGAACGGGTCGAACAGACCTTGGAGCAACCCGACCGCTGCTACGCCTGCTTTCTAAGCCGGATGGAGGTGCTCTACCGCGTGTGGAAAGACGAGGACGAGCGCGCCGGCCGCCTGGCCTATGAGCAACTCAAGGCCCTGCCGCTGCGCTGGGTGGAGGCCTCAGAGCGTCTGCTGGAACAAGCCGCCAGCATCAAGACGCGTCACTCGCTCTCGCTGGCCGATGCCTGGATCGCTGCGGCGGCGCAGCAGGTGGGCGCCACCCTGTTGCACAAGGATCCCGAGTTCCGCGCGATTGTCGATCTTCCGCAGGAGTGGCTCCGTTGATCGCTGGCCCCAACAGGGGCTGACAGTGCCTGAGCTGACCGCTCCCAGCTCCGAGCCCAGTTCCAAATACGGTTCCAAATACGGTTCCGAACCCTGAATTGCCCCTCAGCCGCCGCGACGCTCGGCCAGGGCAAAGGGATCGAAGCTGGCGCTGATCCCAAACTCCTCGGCAAACTCCAGCACCCGACACCAGGCCCGCCCCTCGCGCAGGATCCCCCGCAGGATTACCGGCGCCAGGGCCTGCTGCAGCGTGATCTCCACCAGCGGCCAGCCCACCGAAGCCTGCACCGCATCCTCCCGGAAAAGCGGCACCACATCGAGGGCGCCCACGATAATCCGGCGGCGCTGCCCATCCCACTCAAACGCAAGCCCGTAGCGCTCAAGCAGCTCGGCGGCCAGGGCCCAACTGCTGCCATGCTCATCGATCGCGGTTGCCAGGGGCTCGCCGCGCGCCTGGATGACGCTGCTGCGCACAAACTGCAAAGGCTCAGGATCAGGCGCCATCTCCGCACCCGAAGCACCCGTCGCACCCGCTGCACCCGCCTCGCCCCGCAGGATCTGGCGCACCCGCTGGCGCAACTGCTCACCGCCGGTGGGCGGGCCGCCCTTCTCCAGCTGAAGAAGGTCCCAGCGCTCGCCGGTGCCGCCCCAGATCACTGGGCCGTAGTTGTCGTGGGGCTGGCGCCCGTCGCGGTTGGCGGCGGCCTCGGCGTGGGTCATCAGCCGCTGGATGGTGATGGCGCCTGCATCCCAGCCCCAGCTGCGGGCCACGGCGGCGGCCTCCTGGCAGAGGGCCTCCAGCTGCATGGGGGTGGGCGGAATGGTCCAGGGATCGGGGCGCCCGCCCATGCAGGCGCAGCTCAGGGCAATCGCATTGCTGTTGCGCCGCCAGGTGTGGGCCGGCAGGTCCACCGCGTAGCTGTGCAGCCGCTGCACCTGGCCATCGCCTCGGATGATCGAGTGGTAGAGCCCGCTGCGCACCCAGGTGTAGGCCGTCGCGGCCCAGTGCAGATAGATAGTGGCGGCCATCGCCGGTTGTTTGCTTGCTTGGCACCCCCTTCGGCTAGCCAATGGATGGTCAAGACTAGGGGTTAGCAAAGGGATTAGCAATTCGCCCTGACCAATTACGGCCATGGGCACAACGACAGCAGCTGGCTGCCCCCCGGCTCAGCTCGCCGGCCTCACCTCAGCCAAGACCACTCCCAACACCTCAGCCAGGGCCGCTCGCCAATGTTGGGGCTCGAGCCCCAGGGCGGCCCGGCTGGCGCTGCAGTCGAGCAAGGAGTAGCTGGGGCGCTGGGCCGGGGTGGGGTATTCGGCGCTGGTGAGGGGCCGCACGCTGGCGGCCCGCTCCAGCAGGCCAGCCGCCACGCCCAGCTCGCCGATCGCCACCGCAAAGTCATACCAACTGGCCGCGCCGGCATCGCTCCAATGCAAGATCCGCGGTTGGTCGGCGCCGGCGGGGGCCCCCAGACCGATCGCCCGCCAGCAGGCCGCCGCCAGGGTGTGGGTGCTGGTGGGGCACCCCACCTGGTCGGCCACCACGCCAATCTGGGGCCGCTCGCGGTGGAGCCGCAGCATGGTGCGGCAAAAGTTCTGACCCACCGGGCCGTACACCCAGCTGGTGCGCAGCACCCGGGCACCGGCCAACTGCAGCGCCGCCACCTCGCCGGCGGCCTTGCTGGCGCCATACACCCCGAGCGGATCGAGGGGCTGGTCGGGCCGGTAGGGGGAACCCTGGGCGCCGTTGAAGACAAAGTCTGTGCTCACCTGCAGCAACCGGCCCCCCGTGGACGCCAGCGCTTCAGCAAAGGCCGCCGGAGCGCCGCCATTGACGGCCTGGGCCAGCTCCGGCTCGCTTTCGGCCCTATCCACCGCCGTATAGGCGCCGGCATTGAGCACCCAGGCCGGCCGGTGCAACCGCACCGCCGCGGCGCAGGCCTGCGGATCGGCCAGGTCCAGCTCGGCCCGGCCGCAGGCAATCAGCCCGACACCCTCGGGCCTGGAGTGGATCAGGGCCTGGCCCAGCTGGCCGGCAGCGCCGGTGAGCAATACCTTCACAAGCTCACCTTCACAACCTCACGCTGGCAGGCCAGGCGCCCTGGTGCCGATCCGCTGGCCCTGGTAGCCGGCCTGGGCCTGCACCCGCCCACACCAGGCCAGGTTGTCGAGATACCAGCGCACCGTTGCCCCAAGGCCCGCTTCGAAGCTGTGGCCAGGCCGCCAGCCCAGTTCGCTGGTGATCTTGGCCGCATCGATCGCGTAGCGCCGGTCGTGGCCGGGGCGATCGGTCACCGGCGTGATCAGGCGTCCATGGGGGGCGCCCTCAGGCCGCAGCTGATCCATCAGGCTGCAGATCGCCTCCACCACTTGCTTGTTGGTGCGTTCGCTCGGGCTGCCATGGTCGCCTGCCCCGCCCACGCAGTAGCTCTGGCCCAGGCGTCCCCGGGTTGCCGCCAGCAGCAGGGCCTCCACGTGGTCTTCCACATAGAGCCAGTCGCGCACGTTGGCGCCATCGCCGTAGAGCGGAATCGGCTCGCCCGCCGCCGCCTTGAGGATCACCACCGGGATCAGCTTCTCGGGGAACTGCCAGGGGCCGTAGTTGTTGGAGCAGTTGGTGAGCACCACCGGCAGGCCATAGGTGTGGTGCCAGGCGCTCACCAGGTGATCGCTCGCCGCCTTGCTCGCCGAGTAGGGGCTGCGGGGGTCGTAGGGGGTGGTTTCTGAAAAGCGACCCTCGGGCCCCAGGGAGCCGAACACCTCATCGGTACTGATGTGGTGGAAGCGAAAGCGCCCCTGTCGCTCGCTGGCCAGGGCTTCCCAGTGGGTCCGCACCGCCTGCAGCAGGTTGAAGCTGCCCGTCACATTGCTCTCAATGAAGGCGCCGGGCCCATCGATTGAGCGGTCCACATGGCTTTCCGCCGCCAGGTGCATCACCAGGTCCGGGTCAGCCGCGCACACGGCCTCGGCCGTGGCGGCCGCGTCGGCGAGGTCCACCTTCAGGAGCTGGTGGCGCGGGTTAGGGCCGATGCTGGTCAGGTCGCTGGCGTAGCCGACCTTGTCGAGGTTGAACACGGCCGCGGTCGTATCGCGCAGCAGGCGGCGCACCACCGCCCCGCCGATGAAGCCGGCGCCGCCGGTCACCAGCACCCGATTAATACCGGCAGGGAGCAGGTCAGTCATCATAAATTCAGGCTCAGGCGGCATCCAGTCGGCGGTCGAAGATCAGGGTTTTGACAACAGGGTTTGCTTTGGCCATGAAGGCAAGGGTGCGCTCCATCCCCTGCTGGCTGAGGAAATTTGCCTGCACCAGGGCCCTGAGGGTTTCAACGGTGTGGCTCTGCTGGCTGTTGGACACCTCATCGAGCACGGCAGCCACCACCACCGGCCAGTGGGTGCCGCGGGGAAGGCCAGCCGCTTCGCAGTAGTCAGCTGGGGCCACATCCACCTCGGGGGAGTGGCGAATGGCATAGAGACCCTTGCGGTGCAGGGCTTCGAGCTCCTCAATCCGGCGGTCAGCACCACTGGAAGCCGCAATCCAGCGATCGAGCAGCGCAATGAATTTATTTATCATCAGCCCCCTTGCCGGAACGGCGCGGCTCGTATCAGCAGAGTTATATCGATCCAGCCAGCCAATCGCAATAGAGCCAGCAGCCCCTGCCCAAGCCCGCGCCGGGGTCAACAGGCTTTCGCCAATTCAGCATTAATAAGTCGCAATGCCTGTTAGGTCGGGATGCCTGTTAATCCCCAAGCTCAGTCGAACCGATCGGCGGCGCCCAGCTCCGCCAGCAGCGGGGCCGCCCCATCCTTCTCGGAAAGCAGGGGGGCAGTCTCCAGCTGGGGCCAGCTAATCGCCAGGTCGGGATCGTCCCAGCGCAGGGCCCGCTCACAGCTGCGGCTCCAGAAGTCGGTGGTCTTGTAGAGCACTTCGGCGTGCTCGCTGAGGGTGAGGAAGCCGTGGGCGAAGCCCACCGGGACCCAGAGCTGCTGGTGATTGGCGGCGCTCAGCTCAGCCCCCAACCACTGGCCGAAGCTGGGCGAGCCACGGCGCAGATCCACTGCCACATCAAAGATCGACCCCAGCACGCAACGCACCAACTTGGCCTGGGGGTGGGGCGGCAGCTGCCAGTGCAGCCCGCGCAGCACGCCCCGGGCCGAGCGGGAGTGGTTGTCCTGCACGAAGGGCACGGGGCTCTGGCCATGGGCCGCCAGCAGCTCCTGCCAGCGCTCCCCATTCCAGCTCTCCAGGAAAAAGCCGCGATCGTCGCCGAACACCTGGGGCGTCAGCAGCAGGGGACCCTCCACCACGGCCCCACCGGAACCCCGCAACGACTCAGCCCGCATCGCCACTCTCCAGCAGCTGCAATAAATAATCGCCGTAGCCGCTCTTGCGCAATGCCAGGGCCAGGGCCTCGAGCTGGGCGCCGCTGATCCAGCCCATCCGCCAGGCCACCTCCTCCGGGCAGCCCACCTTCAGTCCCTGGCGGTGTTCCAGGGTGCGGATGTAGCTGCCGGCCTCATGCAGGGAATCGCAGGTGCCCGTATCGAGCCAGGCCATGCCGCGGCCCATCAGTTCCACCTGCAGCAGCCCCTCCTCCAGATACTGGCTGTTGAGGTCGGTGATCTCCAGCTCGCCGCGGGCCGAGGGCAGCACCCGCCGCGCCCGCTCCACCACGGTGTCGTCGTAGAAATAGAGGCCGGTCACCGCAAAGCGGGAGCGGGGTTTGGCGGGCTTCTCCTCAATGCTCAGCACCCGCCCATCGGCGGCAAACTCCACCACGCCGTAGCGCTCGGGATCGCGCACCGGGTAGGCAAACACCGTGGCCCCCGCCCTGCCGCCATTGGTGGCCTGCAGCTGGGGGCTGAGGTCGTGACCATGGAACAGGTTGTCGCCCAGCACCAGGGCCGCCGGCGCACCTGCGAGGAAATCGGCGCCGATCAAAAAGGCCTGGGCCAGCCCATCAGGGTTGGCCTGCACGGCGTACTCAATGGCCATGCCCCAGGCGGAACCATCGCCGAGCAGCCGCTCAAAGGCGGCCCGGTCGTGGGGGGTGGTAATGATCAGCACCTCCCGGATCCCCGCCAGCATCAGGGTGCTGAGCGGGTAGTAGACCATCGGCTTGTCGAAGACCGGCAGCAACTGCTTGCTCACCGCCTGGGTGATCGGGTGCAACCGGGTGCCACTGCCCCCGGCCAGGATGATGCCCTTGCGCTGCTGCACCGATCGCCCTTTGTCTCCGGGTAATGCTGCCATGGACGCACCGCGCCTCCTGATCCATGCCCCAGGGGCACCCGGCCTGCGCTGGCTGGGGCTGGGCCCGGGCCTGTGGCCGAGCCGCGGGCTGTGGAAGCTGCAACGGCTCCTCAACCAGCACGCCTTCTGGGCCCAGGGGCGCAGCCTCGGCCAGCTGCGCCAGATGCTGGCCGGCAGTGCGGCGGTGGTGAGCATCTGGCGCGGCAAGCGGTTGGTGGGATTCGGGCGGGCCAGCAGCGATGGCGTCTTCCGCGCCGTGCTCTGGGATGTGGTGATCCCGCCAGACCTCCAGGGCCAGGGGCTGGGCCGCCAGTTGGTGGAGGCCCTACTGGCGGCCCCAGCCCTGCGCGGCGTGACCCGCACCTACCTGATGACCACCAACAGCGCCAGCTTCTACCGGCAGCTGGGCTTCAGCGACGCCGCCCCCCAGGAGCTGCTGGTGAAACAGAGCTCCTCCACCGGGTAAGACATCAGGCCAGCAGCGCCGCCAGGCCAGGTCGATAGCGCTGCCAGTGACGCACCATCGCAAAGTCGTCAGACTCGAAACACACCACCGGGCAACGCTCGGCGAGAAAGGCATCCAGAAGCTCACGTTGCGGCAAGCCAGTGAGCTCCTCCTCAAACTCCAGCACGCTCCAGGCACTCACCATCAGCAGGCCACCGTCCACCTGCTCCAACCAATCCAGTGCTGCAGCCCCGTCAGGCCCCGGCACCAGCAGTGCCCGCAACAAGGAGACATCGAGCAGCCGGCCATGGCTGCCCATCCGCCGCCAGGGATCAAACGGCTCCATGGCTTGCCTCGTGGTGCAGGCGACGTAAGCGCTCAAGCCACTGCTGGGCCGTGGGATCGGCCGAGGGCTCAAAAACCAGCCGCGCCACCGGCTTGCCATGGCGACTAATCACCACCGGCTCACCGGCCCGCACGCGATCAACCAATCCGGAGAGCTGTTGGCGAGCCTGTGCCAGTGGAACGGTGGTCATGGCGGCGGGATCGGTAGGGGGTTGATCCAGGGCTCTCGAGGAGGTTGTACATCTGTACAACCTCCCTAAGTACCTCGGCAGACACCCCCAGGGTTCCCACAAGCAGCCCGCACGGGAACAAGCCCCTCGGAAGCAGCTCATGAGACAGCTCAGGCCGGCAGTGCCGCCATCAAACTGCCCATCTCGAGGGCCTGGAGGGCGTAATTCCAGCCCAGGTTGCTCTTGATGCCGGCCCGCTCGAGGGCCTGTTGCAGGGTGTCGGTGGTGAGCACGCCAAAGATCACCGGCACGCCGGTGGCACGGCTCACGGCAGCCACGCCCTTGCTCACCTCGGCCACCACCACATCGAAGTGGGGCGTGTCGCCGCGGATCACCGCCCCCAGGGTGATCACCACCTGATAGCGCCTACTGGCTGCCAGGCGCTGGGCCACCAGGGGAATCTCATAGCTGCCGGGCACCCAGGCCACATCCAGCTGGGCGCTGCCGGAGCCGTCGCCGGAGCCAATATCGATGCCGTGGCGGCCCAGGCAGTCGAGGCAGCCGCTGAGCAGCTTGGCGGTCACTAGGTCGTTGAAGCGGGCGACCACCACGGCGATGCGCAGACCACCCGTGTCCGTAAACCGGCCCTCAAAAATCGCCAATCGTTCAGACCACGAAAAGACTCATACCCCAGTTGACCAGCACCAGCGCCACCCAGGCAATGCCCCCGAGCAGAATCAGGCGGTTGGAGCGGCCCGAATCCTCACTGCTGGCGTAGAGCACCGGCACCGCCACGATCAGCGCAAACGACAGCACCACCAAGGCCAGAACGGTGAGGGTGTTGAGGATCTGCATAGATCAGCAGCGGCGCTTTGCCGGTCAGTTGGGGGATTCTCACACGCAGGACCAGGCCTCCAGCACCGTTGCTTCACAACTCGATGCCAGCCCCCAAGAAGATCGACCAGAGCTACGTACTACCCAAGCGTGATCGATGCCTTGGCTGAAACGCTCTGACCACCGCCTTAGCCCACCAGGCCACCTTGCTCACCCAGGTCGCCGACTTCGAGGGAATTCCCGAGGTGGAGTTCATTCCCCAAAAAAGCTGACCTAAAAAAGCTGAACATTCCGGCAGAGCTGATCGGGCTAGCGCACCTACCATCAGCTCCCCCCGAGCAACCCCAGCGCCGTGGCCGCGGAAGCCGACCAGCAGCTTTCGCTTGCAGCCGCCCTGGGCCTGCCCGAGGAGAGCCCGCCGGCTACCGAGGAGCTGGCGCCGCCTGCCAAAGCGGGCCGGCCCCGCACCCGCCAGGCCAGCCCCAGGCCGGCGCCGGAAGCCCCGCCGGCAGCCGGCCCCGACCTGCCCCCCTGGCACCACCACGGCCTGGTGGAGCCGGAGCAGCTGCCGCCGATGCTGCGCCACTACGTGGAGCTCAAGCGCGCCCATCCCGACCGGGTGCTGCTCTATCGCCTGGGCGACTTCTTCGAGTGCTTCTTCGAAGACGCCATCACCCTCTCGCGCCTGCTGGAGCTGACCCTCACCGGCAAGGAGGCCGGCAAGGCGCTCGGTCGGGTGCCGATGGCGGGCATCCCCCACCATGCCGCCGAGCGCTACTGCGGTGAACTGGTGCGCCGAGGCCTGAGTGTGGCCCTCTGCGACCAGCTGGAAACCGCCGCCAGCAAGGGGCCAGCCAAAGGCGAACTGCTCAAACGGGGCATCACCCGCGTGCTCACCCCCGGCACCGTGCTCGAAGAGGGCCTGCTGGCCGCCCGCCGCAACAACTGGCTCTGCGCGGTGGTGCTGGAGGGCGCGGGCTCCAGCGATCGGGATCGTTCTGGCCGCCGCTGGGGCCTGGCGGTGGCCGATGTGAGCACCGGCGAATTCCGGGTCACGGAGCGCGAAGGCAGCGATGCCCTGCACCAGGAGCTGCTGCAGGTGGAGGCCGCCGAGGTGCTCTGGCCCAGCGCCGACGCCCCCGCCAGCCCCGCCTGGTGCCCCGAGGCCCTGCGGCTGACGCCCCTACCCCGCACCCCCTTTGAGGCGCCGGAAGCGTCCGCCACCCTCAAGCAGCGCTTCGGCCTGGCCAGCCTCGCTGGCCTGGGGCTCGGGGAAGCACCGCTGGCACTACGGGCAGCGGGCGGCCTGGTGACCTACCTGGACACCACCTTCCAGGAAGCCCAGGTGCCCCTGGATCCCCCCACCACCTGGCACGCCGGCGACCAGCTGGTGCTCGATGCCGCCACCCGCCGCAACCTGGAGCTCACCAAAACCCAGCTGGGCGGCAGCATCCACGGCTCCCTGCTCTGGGCGCTGGATCGCACCCACACCGCCATGGGCGGTCGCTGCCTGCGCCGCTGGCTGCTGGCGCCGCTGGTGGAGCGCGCCGCAATCCTGGAGCGCCAGGGGGGCGTCAGCGAGCTGGTGGCCCAGCGCTCCCTGCGGCTGGCGATCCGCCGGCTGCTACGGCCCATGGGCGACCTGGAGCGCCTAGCCGGCCGCGCCGGGGCGGGCAGTGCCGGCGCCCGGGATCTGGTGGCCCTGGCCGATGGTCTGGAGCGCCTGCCCCAGCTGGCCGCCCAGCTCGCCAAAGCCAGCAGCGCCCCCCTGCAGGCCCTGGCCCGGCCCTGGCCCGAGCTCGAGGCCCTGGCCGCCGACCTGCGCCACACCCTGCTCGATGCCCCACCCCTTTCCCTCAGCGAGGGCGGCCTGATCCACGACGGCGTCGACCCGGCCCTCGATGGGCTGCGCAACCAGCTCGACGACCAGGACGCCTGGCTGGCCGGCCAGGAAGCCGAGGAGCGGCGGCTCAGCGGCATCAGCACCCTCAAACTCCAATACCACCGCACCTTCGGCTACTTCCTGGCCGTCACCAAGGCCAAGGCGGCGGCGGTGCCGGAGCACTGGATCCGCCGCCAGACCCTGGCCAACGAGGAGCGCTTCGTCACCCCGGCCCTGCGCAACCGCGAGGGCGCCATCCAGCAGCTCAAGGCCCGCGCCGCCCAGCGGGAATACGAGCTTTTCTGCAGCCTGCGCGGCCGCGTCGGCGAGCAGGCTGCCGCCATCCGCAGCGCCGCCCGCCTGGTGGCCGAACTCGACACCCTCGCCGCCCTGGCCGAGGTGGCCGCCACCGGCGGCTACTGCTGCCCGGAAATCACCGACCCAAGCGGTCCCGAGGCCCGCCTGCTGCAGATCGAAGCCGGTCGCCACCCGGTGGTGGAGCAGCTGCTGGTGGAGGAGCCCTTCACCGCCAACGGCGTGGCACTGGGTGCCATCCCCGAGGCCGCGCCCGACTCCGATCCCCGCCCCGACCTGATCATCCTCACCGGCCCCAACGCCAGCGGCAAAAGCTGTTACCTGCGCCAGAGCGGCCTGCTGCAGCTGATGGCCCAGATGGGCAGCTGGATTCCAGCGGCTGCGGCGCGCCTGGGCATCGCCGATCGCATCTTCACCCGCGTCGGCGCCGGCGACGACCTGGCGAGCGGCCAATCCACCTTCATGGTGGAGATGGCCGAAACCGCCAACATCCTTCACCACGCCAGCGCCCGCTCCCTGGTGCTGCTCGACGAGATCGGCCGCGGCACCGCCACCTTTGACGGCCTGTCGATCGCCTGGGCCGTGGCCGAACATCTGGCCACCCCAGCCGAGCGCGGCGGCATCGGCGCCCGCTCGATCTTCGCAACCCACTACCACGAGCTCAACGCCCTGGCCGACCAGCTCCCGAATGTGGCCAACGCCCAGGTGCTGGTGCAGGAAACAGGCGACGCCCTGGTTTTCCTGCACCGGGTGGCCCCCGGCGGCGCCAGCCGCAGCTACGGCATCGAGGCCGCCCGCCTGGCCGGGGTACCGGCAGCGGTGGTGCTGCGGGCCCGCCAGGTGCTGGGCCGCATCGAGGCCAACAGCGTCATCCAGGTGGATCAGGAGATCAAAGGGGACGGCGCACTCGCCGCCTGAAGCCAGGCAGAGCGCAGCAGGGCGTTGCAGGCCGCAGCCACCAGGCCGGCTCCGCCCTTGGAGCCCTCGAGCCGGATATGCACCAGGCCACTCTCAGCCAGGTGGCGCTTGCTCTGGGCCACCCCCACAAACCCCACCGGCATGCCGATCACCAGGGCCGGCGCCGGCACGGTTTTTGCCGCCACCAGCTCCAGCAGCACCTCAAGGGCCGTGGGGGCACTGCCAATCAGCACCACTCCCGGGCGCAACGCTGCCAGCGCGGCCGCCATCCCAGCCGCCGTGCGCGTCGAGCCCGCCGGCGCCCGCTCGGGAGCCCAATCCAGCACGCTCCGCACCTGATTGCCGAACGTGCGCCCCGCCATCGGCGCCACCGCCGCCGCCGCCATCGCCGTGTCGGTGAGGATCGGCGCCCCAGCCGCCAGGGCCGCCAGAGCCGCCTCACAGGCCCCCGGCCCAAACCGCAAGTGTCCGGCCAGCTCTGGATCACCACTGCTGTGGATCAGCCGCAGCAACACGTCCTGCTGCAGGGTGCCCAGCGCCGCCAGCGCCGCCGCCGTTCCCGGCAAGTCTCGGATCAGCCGCAGGCTTTCACAAAAAATCGGATGATCAAACTCGGCGCCGGCGTCGGCCATACAACGTCGTCAGTCACCAGAAGAGCCTGCTCTACCGCACAGGCAGGGACCAAACCCGGGCGCCAAATCTGTCGGCGATGCAGCAGTGCTGGTCACCGACCATCCCGCCCTGGCCCAAAATGGCCAGCATCCCGTGCCCAGCGTCCTGCGCCTCTGAGCGCCGCCGGCAGCAAGCCCCCAGCCCCCACCCGATGCCCATCCACCTCTTCTGGGGCGAAGACGAGGCGGCCCGCAACCGCGCCGTGGAGGCCCTGGTGCAGGAGCAACTCGATCCCACCTGGGCCAGCCTCAACCTCAGCCGCCTCGATGGCAACGACGGCGGCCAGGCGGCCCAGGCCCTCGAGGAGGCCCGCACGCCCCCATTCGGCACCGGCAGCCGGGTGGTGCTGCTGCAGCGCAGCCCCTTCTGCAGCCAGTGCCCGGCCGAGCTGGCCGAGGGCTTCGAGGCCGCCCTGGCCCAGGTGGCCGAGGGCTGCCATCTGGTGTTGGTCAGTCCCGGCAAACCCGACGCCCGCCTGCGCACCACCAAGGCCCTGCAGAAGCTGGTGAAGGCCGGCCAGGCCCGGGAGCAGAGCTTTGCCCTGCCGGCCATCTGGGACGGCGCCGGCCAGGTGGACCTGGTAATCCGCACCGCCCGGGAACTGGGGCTCAGCCTTGAGCCGGCCGCCGCCGAAGCCCTGGCCGACGCCATCGGCAGCGACAGCGCGCGCCTGGCCAGCGAGCTCGAGAAGCTGAGCCTGTATGTCGGCTCCGGCGCCAAGATCGGCCTGGCTGCCGTGCAGGCCCTGGTGGGGGGCCAGGCCACCAGCTCCCTGGCGGCGGGCGATGCCCTGCTGGCGGGTCGCCCCGCCGATGCCATCGCCCTGCTGGATGCCCTGCTGGCCGCCAACGAACCGGCCCTGCGGATCGTGGCCGCCCTCAGCAGCCAGATCCGTGGGTGGCTTTGGGTCAGCCTGCTGGAGCGCGCCGGCGAGCAGGACGTGGCCGTGATCGCCAAGGCGGCTGGCATCGGCAACCCCAAACGCATCTATGTGATGCGCAAACAGATCCGCGGCCGCCAGAGCGCCGTTTTCCTGCGCCTGCTCGGCCAGCTGCTCGAGGTGGAAGCCGCCCTCAAACGGGGCACCCCGGCTGGCGACGCCTTCCGCGACGGCTTCCTGCTGGCGGGCTGAACTGAACTGAACAGTGATCTCCAAAACAATGCTCCTGGAGTTTGTACAGCAGTACAAACTCCCTAACAGGGCCCAACCAGATGCCAAGCCAAGCCCACCTCCAGGGCGAGAGCATGACGCTCAAAGACCAGGCCGCTCAAAGACCAAGCCGGTCATAGACCAAAGCGGATAATCAATCCTTATTTCACAGACGCCCACCAACGCCGCCCCCGCCATGGCCCTGCTGGTTCAGAAGTTTGGCGGCACCTCGGTGGCCGATGTGGAGCGGATTCAGGCGGTGGCCCGCCGCATCGCCAGCTGCCGGGAGGAGGGCCACGAGCTGGTGATCGTGGTGTCGGCCATGGGCCACACCACCGACCAACTCACCAGCCTGGCCGCGGCCATCAGCAGGAATCCGCCCCAACGGGAGATGGACATGCTGCTGGCCACCGGTGAACAGGTGTCGATTGCCCTGCTGTCGATGGCCCTCCATGCGCAGGGCGTGCCGGCCGTCTCGATGACCGGCACCCAGGCCGGCATCGTCACCGAATCGGCCCACGGCCGCGCCCGCATCCTGGAAATCCGCACCGACCGGCTGCTTCGCCTGCTCGCTGATGGCCAGGTGGTGGTGGTGGCGGGCTTCCAGGGCACCAGCAGCGGCGCCGGCGGCACCCCCGAGATCACCACCCTGGGCAGGGGGGGATCGGACACCTCGGCGGTGGCCCTGGCGGCGGCGCTGGGGGCCGACGCCTGCGAGATCTACACCGATGTGCCCGGGGTGCTCACCACCGACCCCCGCCAGGTGGCCGATGCCCAGCTGATGGCCAGCGTCAGCTGTGATGAGATGCTCGAGCTGGCCAGCCTCGGGGCCTCCGTGCTGCACCCACGGGCCGTGGAGATCGCCCGCAACTACGGGGTGCCCCTGGTGGTGCGCTCCAGCTGGAGCGAGGCCCCCGGCACCCGCCTCACCAGTGGCGCCGGCCGGCCGATCGGCCACGAGGGGCTGGAACTCAGCAAGCCGGTCGACAGCGCCGAGCTGGAAGCAAACCAGGCCGTGCTGGCCCTCTCCCATGTGCCAGACCAACCCGGGGTTGCAGCCCAGCTATTTGAGGCCCTGGGCAATGCCGGCCTCAACATCGACCTGATCGTGCAGGCCACCCATGAAGGCGCCTCCAACGACATCGCCTTCACCCTGGCCGCGGCCGAATCCGACCGGGCCCAGCTGGTGTGCCGGGAAGTGCTGGCGAGCATGGGGGCCGCCCTGGGCGCCGGCGGCGCCCAGCTCGGGGCCGAGGCGGGCCTGGCCAAGCTGAGCATTTCCGGCGCCGGAATCATGGGCCGGCCTGGCGTGGCGGCCAAGCTGTTCGACACCCTGGCCCGCTACGGCATCAACCTGCGGCTGATCGCCACCAGCGAGGTGAAGGTGAGTTGCCTTGTCGACGGGCAGCAGGGGGAGAAGGCCCTGCGGGCAGCCAGCGAGGCCTTCGAATTGCCCGAGCAGCACCTGCGTACCAACCCAGGCCCCTGCCAGCTCGGCGATCCGGCCGTGCGCGGCGTCGCCCTCGACCGCGGCCAGGCTCAGGTGACGGTACAGCGCCTGCCCGATCGACCCGGCACCGCCGCGGCCGTCTGCCGCACCCTGGCCGATGCCGGCATCAGCCTCGATGCGATCGTGCAGTCGGAGCGCACCCATCCCGGCCCGAGTCGCGACATGAGCTTTGTGCTCAAGCGCGACGACCTGGCCAGGGCCGAGCAAGCCATGGCGCCCCTGCTGCGCCAGTGGCCCGGGGCGCGCTTCGAGCAGGGCCCAGCCATCGCCCGAATCAGCGCTGTCGGTGCCGGCATGCCCTGCACCCCGGGCACCGCCGCCCGCATGTTCCGCAGCCTGGCCGACGCGGGCATCAACATCGAGTTGATCGCCACCAGCGAGATCCGCACCAGCTGCGTGGTGGCCGAAGCCGATGGGGTGCGCGCCCTGCGGGCGGTGCACGCCACCTTCAACCTGGGGGGTGCCGTGCTGCACCGGGCCCAGGGCACGGCTGCCCAGGCAATGGCTGCCCAGGACATGGAGGCCCCCAGCTGATGGGCTGGGCCCGCCCTCGCCTGCCCCTGGCCGTTGCCGCCAGCCTCGATGGGGCGGGATTGGTGCTGCTTGCCGTAGCCATCAACGCCCTGCGCCAGAGCACCCTGGCCAACCAACAGCTGCTGCTGCTGGCCTTGGTGCTGATCTATCTCAGCCTGGGCTGGCTGTTCGGCTCCTACACGCTGCTGAAACAGGCGCGGCTGCGCAGGAGCCGCATGCTTCTGCGGCTCGCCACCACCGCAGGGGCCTCTCTGGTGGCAAGCGCCCTGCTGGGCTGGCTGTTGCGGGCCTCTCCAGCAATCACCCTGCTGCACCGGGGCAGCCTGATTCCCCTGTTCAGCCTGCTGGTGCCCTGGAGCGCCCTTGTGCGCCTGGGCCTGCGCCAGGGGCGCCTGCTCAACACCCAGCCGGCCTGGCAGATCGTGGCGTTGCCGCAGGAAGCCGAGGCCGTGGGGCAGGAGTGGCGGCGCAGCCCAAGTGCCCTGCCGATGCCCCTGGTGCTTGAGTTCAGCCCAACGCTCTGGTCCAGCGATCCGCCCAGCTCAGCCATCGCCCTCAGCAGTGGCGTCGTCGCTGAAGCGAATGTGCTGCAGTTTTGCGAAAAGGTAGTGGGCCAGGGCCATCCCGTGATCTCCCTAACTGCCCTGGCGGAACAGTATCTGCAGCGGATTCCGCCCCGCTGGGTGGGCGATCAATGGCTGCTGTTCTCAAGCCGAATCGATGGGGAGCAGAGCAATTTCGAGCAGCAACTCAAACGCTTCGCCGATGTGCTGCTCAGCCTGGTGCTGCTGCTCCTGGCCAGCCCGGTGTTAGCCCTGGCGGCAGGGCTGATCTGGTTGGAGGATGGCGCTGCCGTGATCTATCGCCAGCAACGCACCGGCCTGCTGGGCCAAACTTTCGCCGTGCTCAAACTGCGCTCGATGGTGCCCGAGGCGGAAGGCGAAGACGCCCTCTGGGCCAAGGAAGGGGATGATCGCGTCACCCGGATAGGTCGCTGGCTGCGCAGAACCCGCCTCGACGAACTGCCCCAGCTGATCAACGTGCTCAGGGGTGAAATGAGCCTGATCGGCCCGCGGCCGGAACGACCCGAACTCGAGGTGAAGCTTGAGGCGGAGATTCCCAATTACCGGCTGCGCCACTGGGTGCGGCCCGGCCTGAGCGGCTGGGCCCAGGTGAATATGCCCTACACCTCCAGCGTGGAAGATTCGGAGCTCAAACTCAGCTACGACCTCTTTTATCTCCGCAACGCCAGCCTCTGGCTGGATCTGCTGATCATGGCCAAAACAATCAAAGTTGTTCTCAAAGCCGCCGGGCGCTAAGCCTGCTTGCAGGGGCTAAGCCCTGCCCACCAGCTTCTGGCGCAGGTTTTTGATCTTGTCACGCAGGTTGGCCGCCTCCTCGAACTCCAGATTCTTGGCGGCCCCCTTCATCTTCTCCTCCAGCTGCTGGATCAGCTCCGGCAGGGCATCGAGCGGCACCTCGTTGTGTTCGGCCTGCTCGGTGGCCTGCTCCAGCTGGTCGTCGCTGAGCCGGCGCGACAGCTCCAAGGAGGCCAGGATCGAATTGCCGGCCCGCTTGCCGGCGGGGGTGGGGGTGATGCCGTGCCGTTGGTTGTAGGCGTGCTGAATTGCCCGGCGGCGCTCCGTTTCCGAGATCGCCTTCGCCATCGAATCGGTGAGGTTGTTGGCGTAGAGCAGGGCCACACCCTCGATATGGCGGGCAGCTCGGCCGATGGTCTGGATCAGGGAGCGCTCGGCCCGCAGGAAGCCCTCCTTGTCGGCATCGAGGATCGCCACCAGGGACACCTCGGGCAGGTCGAGGCCCTCCCGCAGCAGGTTCACCCCCACCAGCACGTCGTATTCGCCATTGCGCAGGTCTTGGATGATCTCGATCCGCTCGAGCGAATGGATCTCCGAGTGCAGGTAGCGCACCCGCACCCCGTTCTCCGCCAGATAGTCGGTGAGATCTTCCGCCATCCGCTTGGTGAGGGTGGTCACCAGCACCCGCTCCTGCTTCTCGGCCCGGGTGCGGATCTCGCCCAGCAGGTCGTCCACCTGACCCTCGGTGGGTCGCACCTCCACGATCGGATCGAGCACGCCGGTGGGCCGGATCACCTGCTGCACCACCTGGCCGTGGCTCTGCTCCATCTCCCAGTTGCCCGGGGTGGCGCTCACGAAGATCGTCTGCTGGGCCTTCTCCCAGAACTCCGAGCCCTTCAGCGGCCGGTTATCGGCAGCTGAAGGCAGGCGGAAGCCGTGCTCGATCAGCACCTGTTTGCGCGACTGGTCGCCGTTGTACATGGCCTGCAGCTGGGAGCAGGTGACGTGGCTCTCATCAACCACCAGCAGCCAGTCCTTGGGGAAGTAGTCAATCAGGCACTCAGGCGGCGTACCCGCTTCGCGGCAGGCCAGGTGGCGGGCGTAGTTCTCCACCCCATTGCAGTAGCCCACCTGCTCGAGCATCTCCAGGTCGTAGGTGGTGCGCTGCTCCAGGCGCTGGGCCTCCAGCAGCCGCCCCTGGCCGTTTAGAAGTTCCAAGCGTTCGCGCAACTCGCTGCGAATCGCCTGGATCGCCTCCCCCAACCGCTCCTTGGGGGTCACGAAGTGCTTGGCCGGATAGATATTTATGCATTCCAAGCTCTGCAGGATTTCGCCGGTGGTGGGATCTACGTAGCGAATCGCCTCCACCTCATCGCCGAACAGCTCAATCCGCACCAGCCGGTCTTCATAGGCCGGGCCGATTTCCAGCACATCGCCCCGCACCCGGAAGCGCCCGCGCGAGATTTCCAGGTCGTTGCGGGAGTACTGGTTGTTCACCAGCTCCCGCAAAGAGCCGCGCAGGTTGAGGGTCTCCCCCACCTGAAATTTCACCGCCGCCTTGAGGTATTCACTGGGAATACCCAGGCCGTAGATGCAGCTGATCGAGGCCACCACGATCACATCGCGGCGCTCAAACAACGAGCGCGTCGCCGAGTGGCGCAGCATGTCGATCTCTTCGTTGATCGAGGCTGTTTTGGCGATGTAGGTGTCGGAGACGGGCACGTAGGCCTCCGGCTGGTAGTAGTCGTAGTAGCTGATGAAATATTCAACGGCGTTGTGCGGGAAAAACTCCCGCAGCTCATTGCACAGCTGGGCCGCCAGGGTTTTGTTGTGGGCCAGCACCAGGGCCGGCCGGCCGGTCTGGGCGATCACGTTGGCGATCGTGAAGGTCTTGCCGGTGCCGGTGGCCCCCAGCAGGGTCTGGTAGCGCTCGCCCGACTCCACCCCGCTCACCAGCCCGGCAATGGCCGTGGGCTGGTCGCCCTTGGGCAGGTAAGGGGCGTGGAGCTGGAACGGAACCATCAGCCCATTCTCGGGCCCGAGCCCATCAGTTGTGACTCAGGCTGCAGGTACGGCCATCTGCAGGCCAGCGGCCCTGGTGAAGTCCACGTCCAGGCCGAGGGCCCGCAGGATCACAGCCGACAGCACCGCGTACACCACCCCGCCGAGGATCGCGCTGACCAGGCCGTTCCTGAGCCGAAAGCCCTGGATCAACCAGGCCGCCAGGCCAAACAGGATGACGGTGATGGCCCAGTTGAACAGCAGACTCACCGGACTGATCAAGCCGCCCAGGCTGGTGACCGCCCAGATCGGACCCAGCACCAGCTTGAGGGGTACGATCAACAAGGTGCCGAGCAAGCCGATCACCACGGCCGAGAGCAGGGCAATCGGAAAGCTGCTCACCTCCACGCCGAGGGGCAACCAGGCCACGATCAAGAGCACCACGGCCCGGATTGGCCACTGCAGAAGCCAGATCAGAGAACCCATGACAACAGCTAACCCGTAACGGGGGGAAGGGTGTTTAGAACTTCAGGTTAGGCATGGGGCCAGGGCCCTCCCCAGGGCATCGCGCAAGCCGCGCACCGCCGCAACCATGGCCAGGGGATCGGAGAGCCGGTTCACCGCCGATCCCACCCCCACGCCGCTGGCACCAGCGGCAATCGCCAGGGGCACGGTGACGGCCGACAGACCGGATGCGCAGAGCACGGGAGTCTGGGAAGGGCTGGTTTGGGAGGGGCTCGCCGCCAGGGCGCGGCTGATGGCGTGGGCCGCGGCGAGGGTGGGGGCGGCCTTCTCGATCAGGCCCAGGCTGCCGGCACTGAAGGGCCTGGCGCTGGTGCCCCCCTCGGTCTGGATGATGTCGGCGCCGGCGGCCACCAGCTCAACCGCCAACTGCTCCTGCTGGTCGAGGGGCAGCACGTGGGGCACGGTGACACTCAGCACCACCCCAGCCAGCAGGGCGCGGCTGCGACGAGTTAGCTCGAGCACCTCCGCGGCGTCGAAGATGCGGCCCTGGGGATAGAAGGCGTCGTAGTTGCCGATCTCGACCATGGCGGCCCCGGCGGCCACGGCAGCGGGAAACAGCTCGGGATCCACAGCGCTGACGCAGATCGGCAGCCCACTGGCCCGGGCCGCCAGCTTCACCAGGGCCGGATCACAGGCCACATCCACCAGATCGGCCCCCCCCTGGCCAGCGGCGCGACTGATCCGCTCCACCGCGGCCGAATCGAAGTTGGTGAGTCCGGCGATCACCTTCAGCAGGCGCCGCTCCGCCAGGGCGGCCTGCAGAGCAGCGGGCAGCTGTTCGAAGCGCGACATCGCAGGCATGGGCCCTTGGCTTTGAAATGGTGGGGTGATTCTCCCATCCGGAGCCCCTACGACGCTGCACCCCGGCCCCCACCCCAGCCAGCGCTGGAGCCCCGACCACCTGCGGCTGCACCGGCACCTGCTGCGCCACCCCGGCCTGCTGCCGGCGGGGGCGCCCCTGCTGCTGGCGGTGTCCGGCGGCCAGGATTCGATGGCCCTACTGGCCCTGCTGCTCGACCTGCGCCGGCTGCACCACTGGTCGCTGCTGCTCTGGCACGGCGACCACGGCTGGCGGGCCGATTCGGCCCGCCAGGCCGAGGAACTCGCGGCCTGGTGCCTGCAGCAGGGCCTCAGCCTGATGGTTGACCGCTGCGGCGAAGGGGGCCCGCCCAACGAAGGGGGGCCGCCCAGCGAAGCAATGGCCCGCCAATGGCGCTATGGCCAGCTGGAGGCCAGGGCCCGGGCCCTGGGGGCCAGTCACGTGGTGACCGGCCACACCGCCAGCGACCGGGCCGAAACCTTGCTGCTGCACCTGGCCCGCGGCAGCCACCGCCGCGGCCTGGCCAGCCTGCGCAGCCAACGGCCCCTAGCCAAGGGCTCCAGCGACTCCCACAGCTCCAGCAGCATCAAACTGAGCAGGCCGCTGCTGACCTTTTCCCGCAGCGACACCGCCCGCCTCTGCCGCCAACTGGAGCTGCCGGTGTGGCACGACCCGGCCAACCACGACCTCCGCTACAGCCGCAATCGAATCCGGGCCGAGGTGCTGCCGGTGCTCGAAGCTCTCCACCCCGGCGCCGCCCAGCGCATCGGCGCCCAGGCCGAACGGCTGGTCAGCGAACTGGAATGCCGCACCGAAATGGTGGATCTGGCCCTGCAAAACCTCACCAGCCCCAGGGGGCCTGGAGCCGCGGCCGCCCTCGAGCGCTTAGGGCTGGTGGCGCTGGCGCCGGCCAACCAGGGGGAACTGCTGCACCGATGGTTGGAGTGCCAGATCCAGCAGGTGCTGGCGGCCCGGCCCATCGAGCTGCTGCTGTCGCGGCTGCAGGCTGGCCAGCCCCCGGGCCGGGCCGATCTGGGCGCCGGTTGGCAGCTGCACTGGGATCAGCGCACACTGTGGCTCCAGCCCGAGTCTCCCCAGTGACCGCCTCGCCGGAATCCCTGCAACAGCGCTATGAGGCCATTGAAGGCTTCTACAACGGGCGCCAATGGGACGACGTGGCCAGCCTCAGCGAGGCCCTGCTGGTGGAACTGCCCGACGACCCCAGCCATCCCCTGCGCCAGCGCCTGCAGCTGTTGCTGGGTCACACCTATTGCTACGGCTACCAGGATGCCCAGACGGCCACTGGTTTTTACAGCCGGGTGCTGGCCGCCAGCGAGGAGACGATGCTGCGGGAAATCGCCGAACAGGGCCTGAAGCAATGCATCAACCTGGCCGACATCGCCGTTGCGCCAGCCGAGGCCACACCTGACCAATCCCCGGCGGCAACGGCTGCCTCTTCTGCCACGGCTGTCACCGCTGGCACGGCTGCCACCCCCTGGATGGAGCAACTGGGCGAGGTGGGGCGGGGCAAGGTGGGGCGGGGCAAAGTGCCCCAACCGGAGGTGGGGCTAACCGAGGTGGGGCTAACAGAAGTGGAGGTTATTGAGGAACCCGAACTGATCGAGCTGGCCCAGGCCAATCCCAGAACTGCCGAGGCAGTAGACCTGGCCATCTTGCCCGTGGCTGCCCAACCCAGCCCCGAGGAGATTGCCGAGCTCTCCAAGGGGCTGTTGCGGGTCGTTATCGGCTGAGTCGCTCCGCTGCCAAGATGAGCCGAGCCTCAGCCCACAGCTGCGGAGCGGCGGCGCTTGGTGCGGCCGGCGGGTTCCGGCTCAAGGTTTGCTGGCGCTGGAGCGGAAACAGGAGCGGGGGCGGCCACTGCAACCGCTACTGCGGTAGCGCTGGGAGCGCCGACGGTCGCCAGCTGGCGCTGGGGCGCCGAGGCGCGGCCCCCTGAATCTCGGCCACCTGAATCGCGGCCACCCCGGCCCCGGGGCGCCGGACGGCTGTCGCTCTCCCCCTCCGAGCGACCCTTGTAGGCCGGCGTGCCGGCGGGGGCGGGTTGCACCAGGCAGATGATCAGGGGCTCCACCTGCAACTCGCGGCGCAGGCGGCGCTGCAGGCCCACCTCCACCTCGCGCTGCACGCCCACCCAATCGACATCCGGCGCCTTGCCGCCGGTATTGCGGCAGAGCTGGTTCCAGCGGTTCTCGAGCACCCAGCCGATTTCCCGCTCCGCCCACATCGACAGCTTGCGGGCATCGGCCGCGGTGACCACCCCCCGGATGTTGACCCGGGGCGGGGCCGCCATCACCCCGTCGGTGCTGATCACTGCCAGCATGGTAATCACCCCATCCTCGGCGAGCTGCTGGCGCTCCTTGAGCACGCGGGCATCGACGATGCCGTTGCGGGAGGCATCGAGCAATTCAATGCCGGCCTTCACCGGATCCCCGGTGCGTATGGAGTCGGGGCTGAGCTCGACCACGTCGCCATTGTCAATGATCAAGATGTTGTCGGCCGGCACGCCCATCGACTGGGCCGTTTTGCTGTGGGCAATGAGCATGCGGTGCTCACCGTGCACCGGCACGAAATATTTGGGCTTGGTAAGGGCCAGCATCAGTTTCTGATCTTCCTGGAAACCGTGGCCGGAAACGTGAATGCCCTCGCCCTTGCCATAGACCACCTTGGCGCCCAGCATCATCAGCCGGTCGATGGTGTTGACCACCGAGATGGTGTTCCCCGGAATCGGGCTGGCCGAGAAGATAATCGTGTCGGTGTTCTTGACCTGCACCTGGGGGTGATCACGGCGGGAGATGCGGCTGAGGGCGGCTAGGGGCTCACCCTGGCTGCCGGTCATCAGCAGCAGGGTTTCCCGATCGGGCAGGTCGCGAATTTGCTTGATCGGCACGAACAGGTCATCGGGGGCGCGCATGTAGCCCAACTCCCGAGCCTTGGCGATCACATTGAGCATGGAGCGGCCCAGCAGACCCACCTTGCGGCCATTCTTGATGGCCAACTCCAGGATCATCGACACCCGGTGAATCGAGCTGGCAAAAGTTGTGATGATCACCCGACCTTCTGCCTGGGAGATATGGCGATCCAGGCAGGGGAACACCGAGCGCTCAGGGGGGCAGAAGCCCGGCACTTCGGCGTTGGTGGAGTCGCTGAACAGGCACAGCACACCCTGGTCGCCGTAATGGGCCAGGCGAGCCATGTCGAAGGTCTCGCCATCCACCGGCGTGTGGTCAAATTTGAAGTCACCGGTGAAGATCACCGTGCCCACAGGAGTGGTGATGGCCAGCGAGAAGCTATCGGCCATCGAGTGGGTGTTGCGGATGAACTCCACTGAAAAGTGTTGGCCCACCTTCACCACATCGCGGGGCGCAACGGTTTGGAGGATGGTGCGATCCATCACACCGGCCTCCTCCATCTTGCCGGTGAGCATGGCTAGGGCCAGACGCGGCCCGTGAATCACGGGGATGCTGAAGTTTTTGAGGTGGTGGGCAATGCCACCGATGTGATCTTCGTGACCATGGGTCACGATCATGCCGCGAATCCGCTTCTGGTTTTCCTTGAGATAGCTGGTATCCGGCATCACCACATTGACGCCATGCATGCCATCACTGGGGAAGGCCAATCCGGCATCCACCAGCATGATGTCGTCGCCGTACTCGAACACGCAAGTGTTCTTGCCGATCTCGTGCAGGCCGCCCAGGGGAATTACCCGCAGGTGGGGCTTCTTGGCGCCAGCCTGATTGCCATTAACCTGGTTGCTATTTACTAGATTGCTATTTACCTGGTTGCGATTGAGCTGGGTGGTGCCGTTGGAGCTCGTCATACGAAAAGAGGGTTAACTGTTGAAAATAATTAAACTAGTCTAAACTGAATTGACCTGGATAAAATTGATCTAAATAAAGCTGGTCTCAAGCCTTGGCGTCATGTGGGACGCAGGGCAGCCAGGGTTTCGGAGAGGCGTTGGCGCACGGCGGCGTTGGCGGAAAGAAGGGGAAGACGGGGGGCACCCACCGGCCAGCCGCAAAGCTCCAGGGCTGCTTTGACGGGGATGGGATTGGTGGTGCAGAAGAGGGCCTTGCACAGCGGCAGCAACTGCTCGTGCAAGGCCCGGGCCCGGGCCTGATCGCCCTCGAAAAAGGCCCGAATCAGGGCGCTGATCTGGGGTCCGGCCAGGTGGCTGGCCACACTCACCACACCCACAGCCCCCACGGCCAGCATCGGCAGGGTGAGGGCATCGTCGCCGCAGTAGATGGCGAGGCGGTCGCCACAGCTGGCCCGCAGGGCACTCACCTCCTCGGTGCTACCACTGGCGGCCTTGAAACTCACCACATTGGGGCAGTCAAGCAAGCGCGCCACGGTGGCTGCCTCCAGGCTGGTGCCGGTGCGGCCCGGGATGTTGTAGAGCATCAAGGGCAGCTCTGGGGCGGCCGCTGCCACGGCCCGGAAATGGGCTTCGAGGCCTTCCTGCGGGGGCTTGTTGTAGTAGGGCACCACCACCAGGGCGCCATCGGCGCCGAGGGCAGCCGCCTCCCGGGTGGCCTCCACCGCCTCGGCGGTGCAGTTGCTGCCGCTGCCGGCGATCAGTTTGGCCCGGCCCGCCAGGGCCCCTTTGACCGTGGCAAACAGGGCGTGCTGCTCGGCCCAACTGAGGGTGGGGGATTCGCCGGTGGTGCCGCACACCACCAGCCCATCGGAGCCCTGGTTCACCAGGTGGGCCGCCAGGCGGGCCGCCAGGGGGAGATCCAGCTCCCCCTCGGCGCTGAATGGGGTCACCATCGCGGTGAGTAGACGCCCGAAGGGGGGAGCTGGGGTCTGGATCGCTTTCAAGGGCCACCCCCAGCCAGGGCCCCTGGGGCTTCGATCAGCAGTTCAGCGATCTGGATGGCATTGAGGGCCGCACCCTTGCGGATCTGGTCCCCACACAGCCAGAGCTCCAAGGCATTGGGCTCACTGAGATCCTGGCGAATGCGTCCCACCGCCACCGGATCGCGACCCGTCACATCCGTGGGCATCGGGAAGCGATTGGCATCGAAGTCGTCCAGCAACTCGACGCCGGGGGCAGCTGCCAGCAGGGCCCGGGCCTCCTCCACCGGGAAGGGCTCGTGAAACTCAATGTTGACGGCTTCGGAGTGGGCCCGCAGCACCGGCACCCGCACACAGGTGGCCGAAAGCCGCAACTCCGGCGTGCCCATGATCTTGCGCGTTTCGTGCAGCATCTTGAGCTCCTCCTCGCAGTAGCCATTGGGCTGCAGCGGCGAGTTGTGCAGAAAGAGGTTGAAGGCCAGGGAGTGGGGCAGCACCTCACTGACGGGCTCGCCCCCATCGAGCACCGTGCGGCTGAGGCTGCGCAGCTCCTCCATGGCCCGGGCGCCGGCGCCGCTGGCGCTCTGATAGGTGCTCACCACCACCCGCCTGATCGGCCGGCGGGCATGGAGGGGGGCCAGGGCCAGGCTGAGCAGGATCGTCGTGCAGTTGGGGTTGGCAATGATTCCCCGGTGGCTAAAGGCCGCCTCGGGATTCACCTCCGGCACCACCAGCGGAACCTCCGGATCCATGCGGAAGGCACTGGAGTTGTCAATCACCAGGGCACCAGCCGCAGCCGCCAGCGGCGCCCACTGGCGCGACACCGAGCCACCGGCCGAGGCCAGCACCAGATCGACGCCCTCGAAGGCCGAGGCCTCCACTGGTTGGATGGTGAGCGCACGACCCTGCCAGCCCAGGCTCTGGCCGGCGGAGCGGGGCGAGGCCAGGGGCAGCAGCTCGGCCACCGGAAAACGGCGCTGCTCGAGCAGCTGGAGCAACTCCTGGCCCACCGCTCCACTGGCCCCCAGAACGGCCACCCGAAGGGGGCGGTTGGGCAGGCACACGGAGCTGGGGGAAAGGCTGGTCTGGACGGCGGTCAAGGGGGCGGGAACGGGATCGAAAGCTGCTGGTTTATCCGGGATGGACGTGGAGAGGCCCGGATCGGGGCATACAGGGGGGCGGGATGCTGCCGCAAAGCGAGGAGCTGGGATCAAATCCCAACCCTGCAAATGAGCTGAACCGAACTATTGCCTTCTTCTGCGCCTCCCGAACAATAGGCCTACGGGGCTCGGAACGGCCGCTTTCTAGGATCGGCCCCTGCATCGACTTTCCATGAGCTCTGCCGCCGCCCCAGTTGCCAGCCTGTCCGTCAAAGCCAGCCCCCGCCCGGGCAGCCGGATGGCCCTGGAGGTGGCCATCCCCGCAGGCCGCAGCCAGGCCAGCTACGACGCCGCCGTGGAGAAGCTCAGCCGCAGCATCAAGCTGCCCGGCTTCCGCAAGGGCAAGTTGCCCCGCCCGGTGCTGCTGCAGCAGATCGGCCCCCTGCGCATCCGCGCCACCGCCCTGGAAGACCTGGTGGAAGCGGCCTGTCGCGACGCCCTCGAGCAGGAGCCCCTGGCGGCGCTCGGCCGGCCGGAGCTGAGTGAAGGGTTTGAGGCCGTCCTGGCGCGCTTTGAGCCCGGCAGCGCCCTCACCATCACCCTCGAACTGGACGTCGAGCCCACCCCCACCCTCAAGGCCACCAAGGGCCTCAAGGCCGAAGCCGAAACGATCAGCTACGACCCCGCCCGCATCGACGAACTGATCGACCAATCCCGCAAGCAGCTGGCCACCCTGGTGCCCGTGGAGGGCCGGCCTGCCGCCAGCGGCGATGTGGCGGTGGTCAGTTTCAGCGGCACCTACCTCGATAGCGGCGAGCCGATCAGTGGTGGCAACAGCGATGCCATGGAGGTGGAACTGGAGGAGGGCCGCATGATCCCGGGCTTCGTGGAGGGCGTGATCGGCATGGCCATCGGTGACGAAAAAACCATCGAGTGCCGCTTCCCCGACAGCTACCAGCAGGAGGAGGCCGCCGGCCGCCAGGCCCGTTTTGAAATCGGTTTGAAGGATCTCAAGTGCCGCGAGCTGCCGGCCCTCGATGACGCTTTCGCCCAGCAGGCCAGCGACAAGGCCACCCTGGCAGAACTGCGGGTAGACCTGGAAATCCGCCTCAAAGACGACGCCGAGCGCCGGGCCAAGGCCAGTCGCCACGACGCCCTGCTCGCCGCCCTGGTGGCGGAGCTCGAGGTGGAGCTACCCGAAACGCTGGTGCAGCAGGAAATTCGCAACCTGTTGGAGCAGACCGCCGGCCAGATCGCCCAGCAGGGCATGGACGTCAAGAAGCTGTTCACCCCCGATCTGGTGCGCAGCCTGATGGACACCTCCCGCCCCGAGGCCGAGGAGCGCCTGCGCCGCAGCCTGGCCCTCAAGGCCCTCGCCACCGCCGAGCAGATCGAGTTGGAGGCCGGCGATCTCGAAGCCAAGTTGCAGGAGATCAGCAAAGGCCTCAGCGACCAGACCAACATCGACCCGGAACGGCTGCGGCTAGCGGTCGCCGAAGACCTACTGCGCGACAAGCTGCTCGACTGGCTCGAAGCCAACAGCACGATCAGCGAGAAGGCCCCCGCCGCCGAGGAAGAGCCAGCCGAGACGACCGACAAGCCCAAGGCCAAAGCCAAGGCCGAACCCAAACCCAAGTCAACCGACCAGGAGGATTGATCCCAGCTGCTGCTGCAGAGCCCATAGATTGCTTGCAGGAGCCTTAACCGTGCGTGATCGACGCCACCATTCGCCATCCAGTTCACAGCCACTGGGGCCCCAGTGGCTCGCCGGGGGTGCTGCCCACCGTGGTGGAGCAGTCAGGCAAAGGCGATCGCGCCTTTGACATCTATTCGCGGCTGCTGCGCGAGCGGATCATCTTCCTGGGCACCGGCATCGACGACCAGGTGGCCGATTCCCTGGTGGCCCAGCTGCTTTTCCTAGAAGCGGAAGATCCCCAAAAGGACATCCAGATCTACGTGAACTCCCCGGGTGGCTCGGTGACAGCCGGCCTGGCGATCTACGACACCATGCAGCAGGTTTCCCCCGATGTGGTGACCATCTGCTACGGCCTGGCCGCCTCGATGGGCGCCTTCCTGCTCTCGGGGGGCACCAAGGGCAAACGGCTGGCCCTGCCCAGTGCCCGGATCATGATCCACCAGCCCCTGGGCGGAGCCCAGGGCCAGGTGGTGGACATCGAAATTCAGGCCAAGGAAATCCTTTACCTAAAGGACACCCTCAACCGCCTGATGGCGGAGCACACTGGCCAGCCCCTCGAGAAGATCACAGAAGACACTGATCGCGACTATTTCCTTTCACCTGTTGAGGCGGTTGAATACGGCCTGATCGATCAGGTTGTGACCGACTCCAACCCGGTCAAAGCCCCGACTTAACCCTGAAAGATTGGCTGAGGAACCCTGTTCCAAGGTCGATCCTGGACCTAGGACATCCCTGCCAATGCCAAAGTTTGACGCCCACCTCAAGTGCTCGTTCTGCGGCAAATCGCAGGACCAGGTCCGCAAACTTATTGCCGGTCCTGGTGTCTACATCTGCGACGAATGCATCGATCTCTGCAATGAGATTCTGGATGAGGAGCTGGTTGATGGCCAATCCGTCAGCGGTGCCCGCCACACCCCGGAAACCGGCCGCAGCAAGCCTGCGACCAAAAAAATCTCCAAGCCCATCCCCACCCTGGCCGAGGTGCCCAAGCCCCAGGAGATCAAGGCCTTCCTCGACAGCCAAGTGGTAGGCCAGGAAGAGGCCAAAAAGAGTCTGTCGGTAGCCGTTTACAACCACTACAAACGCCTGGCCTGGCAGGGGGATGGCAAGGGCGAAACGGACCAGACAGCCACCCGCCTGCACAAGAGCAACATCCTGCTGATCGGACCCACCGGCTGTGGCAAGACCCTGCTGGCCCAGACCCTGGCCGAAATGCTCGCGGTGCCCTTTGCGGTGGCCGATGCCACCACCCTCACCGAGGCCGGCTACGTCGGTGAGGACGTGGAGAACATCCTGCTGCGGCTGCTACAGAAAGCCGATCTGGATGTGGAGCAGGCCCAGCGCGGCATCATTTACATCGACGAGATAGACAAGATCGCCCGCAAGAGCGAAAACCCCTCGATCACCCGCGACGTGTCCGGGGAAGGGGTGCAGCAGGCCCTGTTGAAGATGCTCGAAGGCACCGTCGCCAACGTGCCGCCCCAGGGTGGCCGCAAGCACCCCCATCAGGACTGCATCCAGATCGACACCAGCCAGATCCTGTTCATCTGCGGCGGCGCCTTTGTGGGTCTTGAAGACCTGGTGCAGAAGCGGATGGGTCGCAACTCGATCGGCTTCCTCAGCGCCGATGGCAGCAGCCGGCCCCGCATCAATAAAGATCGCCATGCGGCCGAGGTGCTGCGCCACCTCCAACCGGAAGACCTGGTGCGCTACGGGCTGATCCCGGAATTCATCGGTCGCCTGCCAGTGAACGCGGTGCTGGAGCCGCTCGACAACAACGCCCTCGAAGCCATCCTCACCGAACCCCGCGATGCCCTGATCAAGCAGTTCCAGACCCTGCTGGGCATGGACAACGTCGAGCTCGATTTCGAACCCGGAGCCGTCGCAGCCATCGCCATCGAGGCCAACCGCCGCAAGACGGGCGCCAGGGCCCTGCGCGGGATCGTGGAGGAGTTGATGCTGGATCTGATGTACGACCTGCCCTCCCGCACGGACATCAAGAGGTTCACCGTGACCCGCCAGTTGGTGGAGCAGCGCAGCCAGGCCAAGGTGGTGTCCCTCAGCGCCGGCACCATTGAGGAAGCCCCCCAGCAGGCCAGCGCCTGAGCCCAGGCTCTCGCGTCAGGCTGCTGCCCTCCTCGCCAATGCCCGCCGCCGCCCACCTGCAGGTTCCCCGTCAGCACGGTCTGTTCCTGCACCACGGCATCGACCTGGGCGACGGCAGCGTGGCCCATTACCTCGAGGGCCGCGAAATCCTGCGCAGCCCCCTGGCGGAGTTCAGCCGCGGTGAACCCGTGTGTGAGGTGCCCTACCCGGCGGGCAGCTGCTCCCCGGTTGGCGTCACCCTCAGGCGCGCCATGGGAAGGCTGGGCGAGCAGAAATACAACCTGCTCTTCAACAACTGCGAGCACTTCGCCCACTGGTGCAAAACCGGCCGGCACCGCAGCGCTCAGGTGGAGAGCTGGCTGCCAGCCGCCGTGTTCAGCGGCGCCCGACTGCTGCTGCGCCAGAACAACCACCTGGAGAAGGGCAAGGAGCTCGCCTTGCGCAGCCTGGCCCAGCTCGACCAGCTGCGGCTCAGCCTGCAGGAAAAGCTCGAAGCCGAGCTGGCCAAAGCGGAGGCGCGCTGGGGCGAGGAACGCTTCGCCGCCCTGCGGCTTGCGGCCCAGAGGCTGGCCGACCAGCTGGCGGAGGTCGAAGAACTGGAAGAGCGGCTGCGGCGCCAGTTCGAACCGGGGGAGGACCGGTAACCTCGAGCAGCGATGTCCAGCTACCAGCCCCTCCACCACAAGTACCGGCCCCAGCGCTTCAAGGAGCTGGTGGGGCAGGAGGCGATCGCCGCCACCCTGACCAACGCCCTGCTCACCGGCCGGATCGCGCCGGCCTACCTGTTCTGCGGCCCCCGCGGCACCGGCAAAACCTCCAGCGCCCGCATCCTGGCCCGCTCGCTCAACTGCATCGGCAGCGAGGCACCCACCCCTGACCCCTGCGGCGTCTGTGAGCTGTGCACCTCCATCGCCGCCGGCGCTGCCCTCGATGTGATCGAAATCGACGCCGCCTCCAACACCGGCGTCGACAACATCCGCGAGCTGATTGAGCGCTCCCGCTTCGCCCCGGTACAGGCCCGCTGGAAGGTCTATGTGGTGGACGAGTGCCACATGCTCTCCACCGCCGCCTTCAATGCCCTGCTCAAGACGCTGGAGGAGCCGCCGCCACGGGTGGTGTTCGTGCTGGCCACCACCGACCCCCAACGGGTGCTGGCCACGATCCTGAGCCGCTGCCAGCGCTTTGATTTCCGCCGCATTCCCCTGCAGGCCCTCGAGCAGCACCTGGGCTGGATCGCCGAGCGCGAGTCGATCGGCATTACCCCCGAGGCCCTGCACGTGGTGGCCCAGCGGGCCCAGGGGGGCCTGCGCGACGCCGAGAGCCTGCTGGACCAGCTCAGCCTGCTGCCAGCTCCAATCGAGGCCACGGCCGTTTGGGAGCTGCTGGGGGCCGTGCCGGAGCAGGAACTGCTGGCCCTGGCCCGGGCCCTGGCCGGGGCCGAGCCCCTGGGGCTGTTGGAGGGCTGCCGGGAGCTGCTGGAACGGGGCCGGGAACCCGGCGCCGTGCTGCAGGGTTTGGTGAGCTTGCTGCGGGATCTGGTGCTGGCAGGCGCCGCCCCCGACCGGCTCGAGCTCACCGGCGTGTCAGCCCAATTTCGCGGCGAACTTCCCGAGCTGGCCCGGACCATCGGCAAGGCCCGGTTGCTGCAGTGGCAGGCCCAGCTCAAGGGCAGCGAGCAGCAGCTGCGCCACAGCGTCAACCCACGCCTCTGGCTGGAGGTGCTGATGCTGGGCCTGCTGGCCGAAGCGGTGGTTCTCGCCCCGGCCAAACCCGCTGCGGTGAGCCCAGCACCGGTAACCCCAGCACCAGCAACCCCAGCGCCGGTCCAGTCCGCTCCGGCGCCCCAGCCAGCTCCGGCGCCCCAGCCAGCTCCCCTGCCCCAAACCCCGGTCCAACCAGACCCAGCGCCCCAACCAGACCCGATACCGCAAGCCACTGCGACCGCTGGGTCGCCAAACCTTGCCGAGCTTTGGCAACAGATCCTGGCGGGCCTGGAGCTGCCCTCCACCCGCATGCTGCTCTCCCAGCAGGCCCAACTGGTGCGGCTGGATGAGCGTCGAGCCGTGGTGCAGGTGGCCGGCAACTGGATGGCCATGGTGCAGAGCCGTCTAC
Organism: Synechococcus sp. CBW1108; assembly: GCF_015840335.1. Classification (NCBI taxonomy): domain Bacteria; kingdom Bacillati; phylum Cyanobacteriota; class Cyanophyceae; order Synechococcales; family Synechococcaceae; genus Synechococcus; species Synechococcus sp. CBW1108. The sequence goes on along the minus strand of NZ_CP060395.1, from coordinate 1,432,196 downwards.
CCCTGCTGGAAACGGCCGTAACCAATGCCCTGGGCAGCCCGCGCCAGCTCTTGCTGGAGGGAGGTGGCGCCCATTCACCGCCGCCAGCCCCCACCGCCCGAGCGCCCCAACCTGCTGCTAGCCCAGTTCAGAGCCCAGTTCAGACTCCAGCCCAGGCTCCAGTCCAGAGCCCAGTCCAGACAGCACAACCACAACCGGCTGCGGAGCTGAATCCGGCCAGCAAACCCCCACCTCCCATGGCGCCCCTCGATGAGAAAGCCCGGCGCTTGGCCGAGTTTTTCAACGGCGAGGTGGTTGATCTCGATGGGCCCCTCGAAGGGATAGACCCAGACGACGCCGCTGCCTGAGCAGGGCTTGGGGATCAGGGCTTGAGGATCAGGCCGGCAAAATCAGGCAGCCGCCGGATCCTCAAGCGCAGGCTCCTCCTCTTCCCCGAGGTGCATGGTCTTGGCCCACACCAGGGTCTTGGGCCTCAGGGCCATGCGCAGGCTGGTCCAGGGAATCACCACAAACCAATGGCCCATATAGGCAATGCCCAGGGCCAAGTTCCAGGGATTCATCGCCGGCAGGGCCGGGCCTTCCCGGGGTCGGTTGCAGCCGGCCATGATCGCGCCCCCGGAGAGCCCGAAGGCCACAAAGGAGAGGGGCCAGAGGGTGGGCGGGGTGCGGGTGATCGCCGCCCCGAAGAGGTCGGCGATCGCCACCAGCGGCAGGCCGTACTGGAGCAGAAAAAAGCAAACCAAATCGAGCTTTTGAACCCCACTGAGCCGCTCCGAAAGCAGGCCCGGGAGGTAGTCAAAAAATCGCTGCAGGCCCCCTTCAGCCCAGCGCTGGCGCTGACGCCAGAGGGCAGCCAGGCCGAGCACCGCCTCCTCCTGCACGGGCGGATCCCAGAGCAGCCCGATCGGCTCGCCCTCAAGCAGCAAGCGGAAACTGAGATCCAGGTCGTCGGTGACCGTCGCCTCGTTGAAGCCCCCACTCCTGAGCAGGGCATCCCGGCGCAGCAGCTGGCCGTTGCCCCGCAGTTCCACGATCCCACCTGCCGCCAACCGGCCCTGCTGGATCACCGCATCGAGGGCCATCTCCATGGCCTGGGCCCGGGTGAGCCAGTTGACGCTGGAATTGACCTCGGCCTTGCGCAGCTGGACGGCCGACCAGCCGCCTGTTTCAGCAAAGGGAATCAGCCGCTCCAGGGTGTCGCTCTGGAGATCGGCATCGGCATCGAGCACAAACATCCAGCGGCCCTGCAACTGCTGCAGCACCAGGTTGAGGGCCCCAGACTTACCGCCGCCGGCATCGGCTTCCCGCCGCAACACCTGCAGAAAGGGATACCGCTGCTGAAGCTCTGCCAGCAGCTGGGGGGTGCGGTCGCGGCTGGCGTCGTCAATCACCCAAAGCCGAAGCTGCCCTTGCGGATAGCTCAGCTGGGCAATGCGCTCCACCAGCCTGCCGATCACAGCCTGTTCATCGCGGGCCGCCACCACCACATCCACCGCCGGCAGCGGGGCCGGCAGCGAAGCGGGAGGCAAGGCCGAAGCCGGGGGGGGGGTGTAAGGGCGGAAGGCCTGCAGCAGCAGGGTGCGGAGGCTGTAGCCACCCAGCACCACGGCCAGGATGAGGGCTGGGATCAACCGCAGGGGTTCGGGCAGCCAGTGGGGGGCTAGCCCGGCCCCGCCACAGGCGACCAGGAACAGCCCCGACTTGCCACGACGGTGATCGGTGGAACTGCCACCCGCAGCCATGGCGATCCCAGAAGTAGGTGAATCCTAGGGGGAACCGGCCGCAGACCCTGGGTCCCTGGGCAGGGCGACCAGGGGCTCCAGGCTGGTGCCTGGGTAGTAGTGCCCAAGGATTTGCGCCAGGCTCCAGCCCCTGCGGGCCAGATCGATGGCGCCCGCCTGGGACAACCCGGCACCGTGGCCAAAACCGCCCCCATCAAATCGCCAGCGACCCGAACCTTCCGGACGCAGCACAAACAGGGTGCTGGGCAACTGGCGCAGATTGCGGCGGATGGCATCGCGCCTCAGCACGACGCTCTGGGGCTCTCCGGCCGGGCCCCTGGCGTCGATGGCCAGGGCCAGCACCCGGCCACTGGGGCCCCGCTCCAGCACGGTCAAGCGGGTTGGGGTGCCGAGCTGGGGGGCTGTCTTGGCCAGGGCCCGCTGGATCTGGGCCCCATCCAGCAGGCGGGACCAGCGGAAGCGGGGGTGATCGAAGCCATAGGCCCGGGAGGTGGCTGCCAGGGCCGCCGCCACCCCGGCCGGCTCCAGGGGCAGGGTCACCTTGGTCTGGATCGCCCCGGGGCCATCCACCCAGGGCCGCAGATAGGGGAGGGCGGAGCCATTCCACACCTCCTCGAAACCGGCCGAAATGCCCCCATTGGTGGCGTGATACACCCCATGAATCGGCGCCCCCTGCCAGGCCAACACCTGGTGGCGGGTCACCCCGATCGCCCGGCGCACCGCCGGCCCCGCCTGGCGGGGATCGGCATACACCTGGCACTGGGTGTCGGCGCAGAGGTGGTAGCCATCCACCGCAAAGCGCCCCTGGTTGCGCAGGGCCCAGGTGCGGGCCAGCACCGCCTGGGCCGCGAGGGCGGCCGGCGGGGCCCCTGCCCCGATCTCATGGGGCACCACGCCCAGCAGATAGCGCTCCAGGGGCACCTCCTCCACCAGGGTCCAGCTGCCGTAGGCATCGCCCTGCAGCCGGAAGGGCCCAGCAAACACCCCTCCCTGCCAGCTCAACCCGCCGGGCGCCTCCAGCCGCAGGGGGCCCTCGAGCAGCACGGCGTCCCCCCCGGGCCGGCGTAATTCCAATGCCAGGCGCTGGCGCTGGACCTGCTCCAGCCGCCGCGGCGTCACCCCAGCCGGAACCGGCGCCTCCAGCGCAGCCCACACCTCCCACTCGGCCGGATGGGCAATCACCACCTCCGCCCCGGCCTGGCGCCAGCGGGCGGCAGCCTCCTCGGCACTTTCATAGCTGGCGAAGGGGCCCCACACCTGGCGCCGCAGGGTGAGGGGTTCGGCCAGGGGAACGGAACGCCACTGGAGCAGGAATTCCGGGGCGGCAAACCGCTCGCCCTTGGAGGTCTCCAGCCGCAGGTTGCCTGTGGCACTGCGCAGCCGCAGGGGTGTGGGCGGCTGGAGCTGGGCCGCCAGGGCAACCCAGAGCACGGGCGCAACGGCGGAGACGGGCGGCGGCGGCGGCACCTGCCAATGCAGGGCTGCCGCCTTCAGGGATGCCGCGTTACATCCCCCGCTCAACAACAGCGCACTGGCCCAGATCCCTGCTTGCAGCACTGGTGGGGCCGGGGGGAAGGGGAACCGGAACATCGCAGCAGGCGGGCGGCTTGGAGGAGGGTGGGGCCACGTCGTACTCTGCTTGTCTGTGCCCGCCGCGACGCGAGACATGCCGAAGCTCAAGACCCGCAAAGCGGCCGCCAAGCGGTTCAAGGCCACCGGCACGGGCAAGTTCATGCGTCGCCGGGCCTTCCGCAGCCACCTGCTCGATCACAAGAGCCCGAAACGCAAGCGTTACCTGGGCACTATGGCGCTGGTTGACGAGCGTGATGCCGACAACGTCAGCGCCATGCTCCCCTACGCCTGACGGGGTTTTGGCCCCAACTCTTTAACTTTTTCTTTCCTGATTCACCCCTGATTCACCGCCATGTCACGCGTCAAGAGGGGCAACGTTGCCCGCAAACGCCGTAACAAAGTTCTGCGCCTAGCCCGGGGCTTCCGCGGTGGCAACGGCTCCCTCTTCCGCACCGCCAACCAGCGGGTGATGAAGGCGCTCTGCAATGCCTATCGGGATCGCCGTCGCCGCAAGCGCGACTTCCGCCGCCTCTGGATTGCCCGGATCAACGCCGCAGCCCGCCTCAACGGCCTCAGCTACAGCCGTCTGCTCGGTGGCCTCAAAAGAGCTGACGTGCGCCTGAACCGCAAGATGCTGGCCCAGCTGGCCGTGGTTGACCCGGCCAGCTTCAGCAGCGTGGTGGGTGCCGCCCAAACCTGAAATCCCCTGGTAGGTCCCCTTGGACGCCCTCCTTCCGCAGACCTACCTGATTGGGCTGATCGTTCTTCTGGGCGTGGCCGCCGTAGTGGTTGGGCGCCAGCTCTGGCGGGTGCGCGCCGATGAGGTCACCCTGGCCAAATTGGAGCAGAAGGATGGCAACCAGCCCTCCGATGCAGCCACCCTCTATGAGCTGGGCTCGGTGCAGTTGCGCAAGCGCCTGTATGGCCAGGCCGCCGAATCGCTCAAGCAGGCCCTGAAAAAAGCCGAGGCCGCCAAGGAGCCCGCCGAAGCCCAGGCGGTGATTGAAAACGCCCTGGGCTTTGCCCTGGCCGCCCAGAACAACTACAAGAGCGCCATCCGCCACTACCGCCTGGCGCTAGCCGCCAAACCGGCCTACCCGGTTGCCCTCAACAACCTGGCCTACGCCCTCGAGAAGCAACTGAAGCGCGAGGAGGCCAAAGAGGCCTATGAGCAGGTGATGGCCCTCGATGCCAGCAACAAAACCGCCCGCAAACGGCTCAAATTGCTGGCCCGTAAGGGCGGATTGGACCAGAGCGCCTAAATCCAGCCCATCACAGCCCGCCAGCAGCTGGACTGGAGCCCAGGGGCTTCAGATCCAGGCGACCCCCGGGGTTGGTGAGCCGGGGAGACTGCCAGCCGGATAGCTGCAGCCCCTCCAGCCCCGAGAAGACGCCACCCATCTCCAGGCCCGCCACCTCGCACTGGCAGAGCATCACCAGATCGAGTTGGTCAGACTCGGCGTTCAGGTTGCCCTGCACCGGGGTTGTGACCCCGCCGAGGGTGAGTTCTCCGCGCAGGTCAATCATCTGCCCCATCGGCGTCACGCTGGCCAGCCGCAGCTCGGCCTGGATGCTCTGGCTGGGGCCGCTCTGGCCGATGCCAAAGGATTGGTACCCGCCACTCCAGGTGCGGGCCATCTGGGTAGCCAGCAGCTGGGCGCGGGCCACGGGATCGAAGGTTTCGGCCCCGACCGAACCAACCGCCAAGGGGGTGGACGCCCCTGCCGGCGAGGCCACCAGGGCCAGCAGGGCCAAGGGGGCAGCGGCAAGCCAGGGGAGCGAGCGAAGAATGGCCAGGGACACGGTGGGAGGAACCAGCTAGTGGGAGGCTAGGACCGTTGCCAAGCTCCGGCCCTGCTCCGTGGTCACCACCGCCGCCCCCACCCCTGCCCCCAGCGACCCGCTGGTGATTGCTGGCCGCCGTTTCGGCAGCCGCCTGATGACCGGCACCGGCAAATACCCCAGCCTCGAGGCGATGCAGGCCAGCATTAGCGCCAGTGCCTGCGAAATCGTCACCGTGGCGGTGCGGCGGGTCCAGAGCCAGGCTGCCGGCCATGGGGGCCTGATCGAGGCCATCGACTGGACCCGCATCTGGATGCTGCCCAATACGGCCGGCTGCGCCACTGCAGAGGAGGCCGTGCGGGTGGCCCGGCTGGGCAGGGAGTTGGCCAAGCTCGCGGGCCAGGAGGACAACACCTTCGTGAAGCTGGAGGTGATCCCCGACACCAAACATCTACTGCCCGATCCCTTCGGCACCCTGGAGGCCGCCGAGCAATTGGTGAAGGAAGGCTTCACAGTGTTGCCTTACATCAATGCCGATCCGCTGCTGGCCAAACGGCTGGAGGAGGTGGGCTGCGCCACCGTGATGCCGCTGGGCTCGCCGATCGGTTCCGGCCAGGGCATTCGCAACGCCGCCAACATCGCCCTGATCATCGAAAACGCCCGGGTGCCAGTGGTGGTCGACGCCGGCATCGGCGTGCCCAGCGAGGCCGCCCAGGCCATGGAAATGGGCGCCGATGCCCTGCTGATCAACAGCGCCATCGCCCTGGCTGGCAATCCGGCGGTGATGGCCAGGGCCATGGCCCTGGCTACGGAAGCTGGCCGCAGCGCCTTCCATGCCGGACGCCTGCCGATCCGAGCTGAGGCCAGGGCCAGCTCCCCGGGAACCGGCCTGGTGGGCAGCTGAGACAGGCCTGGCAAGTCCAGGGCCGAACGCCTGTAGTAGCTTGCCCAGCGGAGCATCTGCTCGACCTGCAGGGGTCTGGAACTTTTCAGAATGGGGGTTGGGATGAAGGTCTTCGTTCTGGGTGGCGACGGCTTCTGCGGTTGGCCCTGCGCGGTGAACCTGGCGGATGCGGGCCACGAAGTGGTCATCGTCGACAACCTCAGCCGCCGCAAGATCGACATCGATCTGGAGGTGGAGTCGCTCACCCCGATTGCCACCATGGGTGAGCGGCTGCGGGCCTGGGAGCAGGTGGGCGGCAAGCCGATGCGCTTCCTGCACCTCGACCTGGCCCATGAGTATCAGCGGCTGGTGGATCTGCTGCTGGCGGAGCGCCCCGATGCAGTCGTCCACTTCGCCGAGCAGCGGGCCGCGCCCTATTCAATGAAGAGCAGCGCCACCAAGCGCTACACGGTCGACAACAACGTCAACGGCACCCACAACCTGCTCGCCGCGATCGTGGAGAGCGGCCTCGATATCCACATCATCCACCTGGGCACGATGGGCGTCTACGGCTACGGCTCCCACCGCGGCGCCACCATCCCCGAGGGTTACCTCAAGGTGGAGGTGCCCCAGCCCGACGGCAGCCGCTTTGAGGAGGAGATCCTGCACCCGGCCTCTCCTGGCAGCGTCTATCACATGACCAAGACGCTCGACCAGTTGCTCTTCCTCTACTACAACAAAAACGACCGGGTCCGCATCACCGACCTGCACCAAGGCATCGTCTGGGGCACCAACACCGAGGCCACCGAGCGGGACCCGCGCCTCACCAACCGCTTCGACTACGACGGTGACTACGGCACCGTGCTCAACCGCTTCCTGATGCAGGCGGCGATCGGCTATCCGCTCACCGTGCATGGCACCGGCGGTCAGACCCGCGCCTTCATCCACATCCGCGACTCGGTGAAGTGTGTCCAACTGGCCCTGGAAAACCCCCCGGAGCGGGGCGAGCGCGTCAAGATCTTCAACCAGATGACCGAGAGCCACCAGGTGGGCGAACTGGCCCGCAAGGTGGCGGCTCTCACCGGCGCCGAGATCAACTACCTGCCCAACCCCCGCAACGAGGCCGTTGAGAACGACCTGATCGTGGACAACCGCTGCTTCATCGAGCTGGGCCTCAACCCCACCACCCTCGATAACGGCCTGCTGGCCGAGGTGGTGGATGTGGCCCGCCGTTGGGCCGACCGCTGCGACCGCAGCCGCATCCCCTGCGTCTCGGCCTGGACCCGCACCCAGGCCCAGGCGATTCAGATGGCCTGAGGCGGGACCTGAACCCTTGAAAATCGCCTTCTTCACCGAAACCTTCCTGCCCAAGGTCGACGGGATCGTCACCCGGCTGACCAAGACGGTGCAGCACCTGGTGGCGGCCGGCGACGAGGTGTTGATCTTCTGCCCGGAGGGTGCGCCTGCCAGCTACATGGGGGCCAAGGTGGTGGGGGTGCCGGCCATGCCGCTGCCCCTCTACCCCGAGCTCAAGCTGGCCCTGCCGCGGCCCGCGGTGGCCGAAGCCCTCGACCTCTTCCAACCCGACCTGGTGCACGTGGTCAACCCGGCCGTGCTGGGCCTGGGCGGCATCTGGCTGGCCAAAACCAAGGCCTACCCGCTGGTGGCCAGCTACCACACCCACCTGCCCAAATACCTGGAGCACTACGGCATGGGCATGCTCGAGCCCCTGCTGTGGGAATTGCTCAAAGCCGCCCACAACCAGGCCCGGCTCAACCTCTGCACCTCAACGGCGATGGTGCAGGAACTGAGTGAAAAGGGCATCCAAAACACCGACCTGTGGCAGCGCGGTGTGGATACGGAGCTGTTCCGGCCCACCCTGCGCTCCCAGGCCATGCGGGAGCGGCTGCTCAACGGCCACAGCGACACCGACAAGTTGCTGCTCTACATCGGCCGGCTGTCGGCCGAAAAGCAGATCGAGCGGATCCGGCCCGTGCTCGATGCCCTGCCGGAGGCCCGGCTGGCCCTGGTGGGGGATGGGCCCTACCGCCAGCAACTCGAGAAGATCTTTGCCGGCACCCCCACCCACTTTGTGGGTTACCTGGCCGGGGAAGAGCTGGCCTCGGCCTATGCCAGCGGCGACGCCTTCCTGTTCCCCTCCAGCACCGAAACCCTGGGCCTGGTGCTGTTAGAAGCGATGGCGGCGGGCTGCCCGGTGGTGGGCGCCAACCGCGGTGGCATCCCCGACATCGTCAGCGATGGGGTGAACGGCTGCCTCTACGAACCAGACCAGGAGGGCAGCCTGGCCGCGGCCGTCGAGCGCCTGTTGGGCGATGCCAGCCAGCGGGCCCAGCTGCGCCAGAACGCTCGCCAGGAAGCGGAGCGCTGGGGCTGGGCTGGCGCCACCGACCAACTGCGCGGCTACTACAAACGCCTACTGGCCCATCCCGAACTGCAGCTGGTCGCCTGAGTCAGGGGCGGGCGGGGGCAGCGGCCAGAGCGCCCCGAAACCAGGTGGTCATCAACGCCTTCACCATTGGCGCCGCCACGGTGCCGCCATAGCCCCCGGAGTTTTCGCCGAAGGCGATGATCACCAGGGTGGGCTTTCCAGCTGGGGCATAGCCCCCAAACCAGGCATGGTCGGGCCGGGGTGGGTCCTCACCGGTGCCGGTCTTACCAGCCACGGCCGGCAGGTTGGGGTCGTTGAGCAGGGTGGCGGTGCCGTTGGTCACCACCTGACGCAGGCCGTCGCGTAGGACTTTCAAGGTGGCCGGCTTGAGCCCGATCCAGGTGCGCTCGGTGGGGCGCTCCACCAAGTGGGGCGTCACCAGCCAGCCCCCATTGGCCACCGCGGCATAGAGCCGGGCCATCTGGATCGGTGTCACCTGCAGGGCCCCCTGGCCGATGGCCGAGGTGATCGTGTCCACGGGCGTCCATTCCTCCCCCAGCGCCTCCCTTTTCCAGGCCTGGTCACCCAGCAGCCCCGGCGTTTCCTCGCCCTTCAACTCGATGCCGGTGACCTGGCCGTAGCCCATCCGGCGGGCGGCCTTGAACAGCTCATCGGGGCCCACCTTGAGCCCCACCTGGTAGTAGAAGGTGTTGCTGCTCACCGCCAGGGCAAGGGGAAAACCGATCGCCCCGTGGGCGCCATGGTCGCCGTAGCAGAGGCCCGCGTAGCAGAAGGAGTTCATCGTCATCACCTTCGAGTCGGCCGCATACAGGCCCGATTCAAGGCCCGCGATGGTGGTGACGATCTTGAAGGTGCTTGCCGGGGGAAAGCCCTGGAAGGCGCGATTGAGCAGGGGGGCATCCGGGGTGTTGAGGCTGGCCCACTGGCTCGTGCTCGGGGCGGGGGAAAACACATTGGGATCAAACGTGGGCCGACTGGCGAGGGCCCGGATGGCTCCGGTCTGGGGATCGAGGGCCACGATCGCCCCCTTGCGGACCCCATCGAGGGCCCGCTCCGCCGCCTTCTGCAACTCCAGATCCAGGGTGAGGCGTAGGTCCTTCCCCGCCCTGGCGGGTTTTTCGCCCAGGATTCGCTGCACCTCACCTGCCGCATTGACCTCCACCTGCTGGCCGCCCCACTCGCCCCGCAGGTGGCCCTCGAATTGCTTCTCCACGCCACTGCGGCCCACCCGATCGCGGATTCGGTAGCCCTTGGGCTGGAGCTGGTCGTATTCCTCCTCGGTGATGCCGCTGGTGTAGCCGAGTACGTGGGCCGCCAGCCGACCGTGGGGATAGCTGCGCAGGATGTCCACATCCACCTCGGCGCCCGTCAGGCCGGCGGCCTGCTCCTTAAAGCGCAGCACCTGCTCAGGGCTGAGCCCCCTGGCCAACTCAATCCGAAATCCCTCCGCATTGGCTCCGCTGCGACGCTTGGCATCCAACTCGCCAGCCCCCACTGCCAGCACCGCCGCCAGCCGATCCCGCAGGGCGGGCCACTGGGTCTCGCCCACCTCCCGGGGCTGGATGTAGAGGTTGTAGGTGAGGCGGCTGCTGGCCAGCACCTGGCCATGGCGATCCAACAGCCGGCCCCGGATCGGATTACGGGGCATCAGCCGGATTCGATTTTCATCGGCCCTGGCCCGATTCTCAGCGCCGTGCACCAGCTGCAGCCAGGCCAGCCGCGCCACCATCGCCCCACTGAACAGCAGCACCACCGCCAGCAACCAGGCGGGCTGCCGGCCGATGCCGCAATGGCGCGAAGCCCCTGGACCAAAGGCCATGGTCAGTCGGATTCGAGCCGCTGCTCCAGCAGCTCCAGCCGCTCAGCTATGCGGGCCAGACCCTGTTGCAACTCCAGGGCGTCCTGGGGATCAGCCGCTTCGGCCGCCACGTCGTGCACCTCCACCTTCATCACGGGATTGCCCAGGCCGGGGCTGACCCGGTCCAACCCCTGGCGCAGCTGACTTGCGGCCGGTTCCCCCTCCTGGCGCAGGCTGCCGAGCGGATCCTCTGAGCGGCCATCAAAGGCAGCCAGCACCGCCTGGGGACCGCCCTTGCGAGCGCGGTCGACCACTGCCAGGCCGACGGGCAATAGGTCCTGCATCAGGGTGAGCCGCAGGGCATCAAATGGGTCAGTGGCCATTGCGGCAGTCCTGGCTCAAGATTGCCAGTCTGACCTGCCTGGGGCCCCGGATCAGGGGGCTAGGCGCTGGATGCCCGGATTGACGATCACCTGGCGACAATTTTGCTGACTGCCCCACCACCAACCCCCAGCCACCGCAATCACCAGCAAGGAGGCCAGGGGCACCAGGGCCTGGCGGGTCACATCGAGGGAAAGCCACTCCATCCAGGCGAGCCAGCTGCGCTCCCGGTCGAAGCGCCGCCGGGCCTTGTGCTCCTCATTCAGGCGCCGCTTCAGGGCCCGGGCCACCCAGCGTTCAAAGGACTGCTTCTTGGTGACCGCCATCTTGCGCTCCACCTCGAGCAGCTGGCCGGCGGTGAGCTCGGGGTTGAACGTGCTGATCAGCTCCAGACTCTTGATGAACATCTCCACCGCCCCATCCTTGGCATCGCGCTCGTCCTTATCGAGCAGATCCCAGTTGACTTCGGGGTAGAACCGGGCCCGGTTGGTGAGGATCTGCTCCTCCATTAACTGGCCGGGCTCCCGCAACCAACGGTCGGTATTGGCGTCGAAGCGGCGCCAATAGAGAAAGGGGTTGAGGTAGACGGTCTTTGCCCCGAACTGGATGCTGTCCTGCTGCAGCCTGCGCTGCCTGTCGGAATCAGGGGTTGTCGAGCCGGAGGTCACGGTGGCAGCAGTCACGACGGCAGGGCTGGGAGCCGATGGTATCGAAGCTGCGGGGCCGGGGCTACTCCCACTCGATCGTGCCGGGGGGCTTGCTGGTGATGTCGAGCACCACCCGGTTGACGCCCTTGACCTCGTTGACGATGCGGTTGGAGATCTTCTCCAGCAGGTCGTAGGGCAAACGCGACCAGTCGGCCGTCATGCCGTCTTCCGAGGAGACGCAGCGCACCACGATCGGGAAGGCATAGGTGCGCTTGTCGCCCATCACCCCCACGCTGCGCACCGGCAGCAGCACGGCAAAGGCCTGCCAGATCTCGTTATGTAGGCCGGCCTCACTCACTTCCTCGCGCACGATCAGATCGGCATCGCGCAGGATATTGAGCTTCTCGCTGGTGACCTCTCCCAGAATGCGGATCGCCAGGCCCGGCCCGGGGAAGGGGTGACGACCCACGATCTCCTGGGGCAGGCCCAGGCTGCGGCCCACCTTGCGCACTTCGTCCTTGAACAGGCGGCGCAGGGGCTCCACCAGCTTGAACTGGAGATCCTTGGGCAGGCCGCCCACGTTGTGGTGGCTCTTGATCTTCACCGCCACCCGCTCGCCGGTTTTGGGATCGATGCCCGTACCGGCACTTTCGATCACGTCGGGATAGAGGGTGCCCTGGGCCAGGTAGGCGAAGGGGCCGAGCCGCTTGCTCTCCTCTTCGAACACGCGGATGAACTCCGTGCCGATCAGCTTGCGCTTCTCCTCCGGATCGGTGACACCATCGAGCTTGTTGATGAACCGCTCCCGGGCATTGATGTATTCGACGTTGATGTGGAAGCGCTTATCGAAGAATTCCACCAGAAATTCAGGCTCCCCTTTGCGCATGAAGCCCTGGTCGATAAACATGCAGGTGAGCTGGTCGCCGATCGCCCGGTGCAGCAGGAAGGCCAGGGTGGAGGAGTCCACACCGCCCGACAGGGCCAGCAATACCCGCCTATCGCCCACCTGGGCGCGCACGTCGGCCACGGCCTCGTCGATGAAGGCGGCGGTGGTCCAGTCAGCCTCACAGCCGCAGATGTGGTAGACGAAATTGCGGATCAGGGCCATACCGCAGCTGGAGTGCACCACCTCGGGATGGAACTGCACGCCGTAGAGGCGCCGCTGGTGGTCGGCAACGGCCGCTTCCGGGGTGTTGTCGGTGTGGGCCAGGCGCGCAAAGCCATCCGGCAGGCGCTGCACCGAATCGCCATGGCTCATCCACATCGTGGAGCCCGATTCCACGTTGGTGAGCAGGTCGATCGGGTCGTCCACGTGCAATGGCGCCTTGCCGTATTCGGCGCGACCGGCGGCCACCACCGCCCCGCCCAGCTGCTGCACCATCAGCTGCATGCCGTAGCAAACCCCCAGCACCGGGATGCCCAGCCCCCAGATAGCCGGATCACACACCGGCGCCCCGGCCTCATACACGGAATTGGGGCCGCCGCTGAGGATGATGCCCTTGGGCGCCAGGGCCGCCAGCTCCTCGGCGCTGGTGGTGTAAGCCATCACCAGGGAGAACACCTCGGTTTCCCGCACCCGCCGGGCGATCAGTTCGGAATACTGGGAGCCGAAATCGAGGATCACGACCGCCGGATAGCGGCTCGATTGGGACGTGGCGTCGATTTGGGGCGACAGGGCGGTCTGGGGCGACAGGGCAGTTGTAGATGCGAAGGTGGGGGATGGGGCTTGGGACATCGACAGCGCTTTAGCCCGAAGGCATTCTGGTCAGCCTAGGGGCGGCGATCTACGACTGCACTCCCAGGGCGCTGAGCTGCTCGAAACCCACCGGCCCGACAGCGCAGATCTGCCGGGAGCGGTCAAAGAGCACCGCCCCCACCGCCATCCGCTCCTGGCCATAGCGGGCCAGGTAGGCGAGGCTGCGCCGCTCCACCGCCGCCGCGATGCTCTGGCGCAGCCGCTCCGCCCTGGCTGGGTCGTGCCGACTCAACTGCGCCAAGGCCTCCTCCACCGTGGCGGCATCGTGCAGGGCCTGCAGCGCAGCCCCGCCCAGGCCTGCTAAGGCTGCCAGCGCCGTGAGCACCTCAGCCCGTCCATCGGCCAGATGGTGATGGGTGTGAAAAATACCGCCCGCCAATTTGATCAATTTGCCCTGATAGCCAAACAACAGCAGCCGCTGCACCCCCGCCTCGGCCGCAGCCACCAGCAACGGCCCGATCCAATTGCCCGCCTTAACCAACAGGTCAACCGGCACCCCCAGCTGCTGGGCCAGATCCAGGCCGTTCTCGCCGATCACCAACACCAAAGCACCGCCAAAGCCTTCAGCCCCGCAGCGCCCGCGCAGGTCAGCCAGGGCCAAGGCCAGCTGATCGGGGGCCGCACTGCGCTGCACCTCGGCCTGGGTGCCAATCAGGGCCAGTCCGTCCACCACGCCAAAGGCGGCGTTGCTGGTGCGCTCGGCCAACCGCCGCCCCTGGGGTATCACCACCACAAGCTCGAGGCCCCGGCCCTCGGGCACCAGGGGGCGGAGATTGCACTCCAGCAGCTGGCGGGCATAGGCCGAGAGGCAGGGCTCGCCGCTGGCCTGCAGCACCCCCACCCCCTCACCGGCCCGCAGCGCAAGCCACTCACCCGGGCCCTGGCGCCAACGCAACAACACCCACAGAACCAGGCCCCGGGTGAGATCGAGCACCTCAGGCCCCGGATCACAGCGGACCATCGCCAGCACCCAACCATCGGCGAGGGGTGCGGCCGACTCCACCGGCACCAGAGCGGGCTGCTGCGCCTGCTCCGGGCCCGCCGGGCTGGGATCGAGCCAGAGGGGCTGGAGACGCTGCCAGGCTTCGCCGCGCAGGCTGAGCAGGGCCGCCCGCGCCGCCGCCGCCAGCCAAACCGGCACGGTGTAGCCCTGGGGCGGGGCCGACGGATCGATCGGCATGGGCACAGACACGGGCAGGACTTTTTTATGGTGGTTGATTGGCCAGCCCGCTGCCGCCAGCCCTACCCCTCACCATGCAGGACAAACTCAGCCTGATGATCCCCGGCCCGACCCCAGTGCCGGAAACCGTTCTGCAGGCCATGGGCCGTCACCCGATTGGTCACCGCAGCGCCGATTTCCAGACGATCGTCAAGCGCACCACCGAGCAGCTCCAATGGCTGCACCAAACCAGCAGCGATGTGCTGGTGATCACCGGCAGCGGCACCGCCGCCATGGAGGCCGGGATCATCAACGTGCTCAGCAAGGGCGAGCGGGTGCTGTGCGGCGACAACGGCAAGTTCGGGGAACGTTGGGTGAAGCTGGCCCAGGCCTACGGCCTGGACGTGCAGGTGATCAAGGCCGAATGGGGCCAGCCGCTGGATCCCGAGGCGTTCAGGGCCGCCCTCGAAGCCGACACGGCCAAGGCGATCAAAGCGGTGATCCTCACCCACTCGGAAACTTCCACGGGCGTCATCAACGACCTGGAAACCATTGCCCAGCACGTGCGTGCCCACGGCACCGCCCTCACGATTGCCGACTGCGTCACCAGCCTGGGGGCCTGCCCTGTGCCGATGGACGCCTGGGGCCTGGACGTGATCGGCTCCGGCTCCCAGAAGGGCTACATGATGCCGCCGGGCTTGGCCTTCGTGGCCATGAGCGCCCGCGCCTGGGCCGCCGCTGGGCGCTCCGATCTGCCCAAGTTTTATCTGGATCTGGCCAAATACCGCAAAGCGGCCCAGGCCGACAGCAACCCGTTCACACCGGCCATCAACCTCTACTTCGCCCTTGAGGCCGCCCTGGAGATGATGCAGGCCGAAGGACTCGAGGCGATCTTCGCCCGCCACAGCCGCCACCGCACCGCGGCCCAGGCGGGCATGAAGGCGATCGGCCTGCCCCTCTATGCCGCCGAGGGCCATGGCAGCCCGGCCATAACGGCGGTGGCACCAGACGGCATCGATGCAGAAGCCCTGCGCAAGGCCGTCAAACAGCGCTTTGACATCCTCCTGGCCGGTGGCCAGGACCACCTCAAAGGCCAGGTGTTCCGCATCGGCCACCTCGGCTTTGTTTGCGATCGCGACGTGCTCACGGCCGTGGCCGCCATCGAGGCCACCCTGGCAGACCTGGGCATGCACCAGGGCAACCCCGGAGCTGGAGTCGCCGCCTGCGCCGCTGCCCTGGCCCAGGGCTGAGTCGCATGCGTTGCGGGAAGCCACTGACTGGCCGTAGGCTTCCCGTGACTCTGTTAATTTAAATCTACACCTTGCGGGTGTAATTCAGTGGTAGAATGTCAGCTTCCCAAGCTGAACGTCGCCGGTTCGAATCCGGTCACCCGCTTTCAGTCCAGGACTGAGATTTATTGTGCCTTGAGTAATTATCTCTCTTGGCACGCGTTGGCAGCATGCCAGATGCTGACCGTGGATAACAGGTCATGCCCGCGATTGGTGCAACCTTCTCACAGGGCTTCTCACTGCCGGGTCGTTTCATGGCCTGATTTGACCGTCCTTGATCGGTCCGGATCGCCGCAGTGGATCGACCGAATCCGAGACCTGAAACGCGACCTCTGATGCAGTCCTGAGCTGGCCTGACCCCCAGGTGGCGTACCGCGTGCTGACCGAGACCGCCGTAAGCATCTCGGAACAAAAAAGAACCCGATGGCCACCGTGGCGGCCGGTGACGGGATGGCGGTCGCGGTGCCCAACAGCAATGAGCCGGCCATCTACTGCGTTCCGGCCAAGGCCTACGAGGAGCTGATGGATCTCGTGGAAGACATGGAGCTAGGCCGCATTGCCGATGCCCGCCTGGCGGCCGGCCAGGAAGGCTGCTGGTCAGCCTCGATCTAAGTGGTTGTGCCCAGGCGGTTTTGATTGTCAAGCGACATCCGCTTTTGGTCCTCCGCTCAGTTTTCAGTGTCGCTTGACACCGGCTCGCGGCTCTGGCCGCCAGGCACGATCTCCCGGTTGAGGAGAGGCCCACCTCGACGAAGCCATGCTGCTTAGGGACTCCTGAAAAAGCCAAATCGACTGCAGCGCAGCTTGTTTCAGCGATCTAAATTTGATAAACTGGGCTCGTTCAGGGCAATTGACGATTGCTACAACTGCTGAGCACTGCAGATGTACCAGAAACGCCATAACGGGCAGCTCTCAATCGAGGATTTCCATCTGCCTTTTGGCGGCACGTTGGACACGGACAATCGCTGGGTAATCTTCTCCTCCCTGATGCCATGGGAAGAGTTGGAGGAATCATATGCACCTCAGTTCAATCCCACCACTGGCGCCCCAGCAAAGCCTGTACGGCTGGCATTTGGTGCGCTGTTCATCAAGCAGCGGCTTGGTCTGACCGACGAGGAGACCGTTGAGCAGATCCGAGAAAACGCTTACATGCAGTATTTCCTTGGCTATGCCGGCTATTCCAGCAAGGCACCATTCGACCCATCAATGATGGTTCATTTCCGCAAGCGTTTCTCCGAAGAGGAACTCACCCGGATCAATGAACTCATTGCCGAGCGGGGCAAGGCCATGCTGATGGAGGTTGTGGCGTCACAACAAGATGACGACGACACTAACGATCCAAGTGCCTATGCTGACAACCAGCTCTCACTTGACGACTTTGTGAAGCCGGCCGATTGGCCAGAAGGCAAGAATTGGGGAACACTCAGCATTGACGCCTCGTGCACACCAGCCGACATTACCTATCCAACTGATTTGAAGTTGCTCAACGAAGCGAGGGAGTCGACCGAACGGATCATCGACGATCTCTGCGAACAGAATTCAGACCTACGGAAACACAGTCCCCGATATGACCGTGGCAAGGCGCGTGCCAATTTCCTCAGGGTTGCTAAGCAGAAAAAGCCGCGTCGCCGCAAAATCAAAGCCACGATACGACGCCAGCTGGACTATCTGCAGCGGAATCTTGATGCTATTGATGCCCTGATCCACTCCGGGGCAATGCTTTCGGGCTTGAAGACCCATTGGTGGCAGAAGCTCCTCGTGATCAGCGAGCTGCACCGCCAGCAAAGCATCCTGCTGTACTCGAAAACGCGCAGCATGCCCGATCGTATCGTGAACTTGGTTCAGCGACACGTTCGGCCCATGGTTCGTGGTAAAACGAGAGCTGCTGTTGAGTTTGGCGCCAAAATTAGTGTTTCTGTGCGAAATGGCTTTGCCTTCCTGCACAGGATCAGCTGGGATCCATACAACGAATCCGAAGACTTAATTCCACAGGCCATGAAATACAAGCAAGAGCATGGCTGCTACCCCGAGCGAATCTGCGCTGATCGAATCTACATCAATACCAAGAACCGAAACTTCTGCACTCGGAACGATATACGGCTCTCTGGTAAGCGATTGGGGAGGCCGCCGAAGAATCCAGAGATCAGTGCTGCTCACAAGCAGCAGCTAAGCGCTGACCAGCGGAGGCGAAATGAAGTGGAGGGATGCTTTGGATCAGGGAAGAGGAAGTATTCACTGGACTTGATTATGGCTCGGCTGAGCAAAGGTGCAGAGAACTCCATCTCCATGGCCTTTGTGGTGATGTGCGCAGAGAAGATCCGGAGGCTCCTCCGCCTCTTTTTTATCACTATTTTTGCCTGGTTATGTACCTGGAAATGGCCAGGTAGTCTCTGGATGGGGCTCAGGAACATTTGGCAGCTTGAAACAAACCAATCACTGGCCACTGGATAACCGTGCGTTTGGGCTGCCTACGCCCTGCTATTTGGCTGCGATCGGATCCAGGTTGCGGTTCTTTTTTCAGGAGTCCCTGCTTAAGACCCGCAGCCGCAAGGTCTGCATGACCTGCCACAGCTGCCGGCAGCACATTCGGCCCACGGACCTGCAGGACGATTGGTCCCCTGGCACCGGACAACGCCAGCATCGTTGCGAAATCCAGGTCGTGAGTGAACACCGCATAGCCATGGGCAGTCGCGCACTGCATCAGGGCCGGCGGCCGTCAGCAGCGGGATCTATGCGATCGACACTGTCTCTTGTCAGCGACCGGTCATGTCGACCAGAAGGCTGGCCATCAGCTCAGGACCAGCGCCTCTTCCCGCTCTTGCGCGCGCCAGGCGGTGTAAGCCAGACCCTCATCGATGACGACATGCCCACTGTGATGCTTGGGCTGTTGCCGGGAAGCGGCAAGGGCAAAAGGTCGGGAGCCTCGATCACCACCCGCGCGACAGCCACCAACCGGCGGCTTCACCGCATCCCGCTGGGTCAGGGGCTCGCCAGGCGGCTGGTGACATCGGCCATCGGCAGGTCGGCATTGCCCCAAGCCTGACCGGTCAGCAGAGGAGCAGCCCCCGGCGACGGCCGTACTGCGGGACCGGCTGCAAAGGCGGCTTCCGTCCAAGCCAGCAGGAGCGGCCCCACGGCACCACCTGCGCTGTTCTGCCCAGGCCGCAGATTGAAGTGATCCCCGTCCTGTACTAGCACCAGTTGGTTGCCCAGGGTCTTGCCCCAACGCATTGGCTGGATCGCTTCGGGATCGGGAGGCACGACCCAGTCGCGGCTGCCGCTCACCAGCAGCACACGGCCGCTCAATTCGCCGCCTGAGCCCCGGGGAAACAGCAGCGACACCGGCGGGCTGACAGCCCCCACGGCAATGACGCGGGGATCTCGGAGGGCGGCATTCTGTGCACCCTTCAGCCAGCTGCATTGCAGCGTCCAGCTCAGGTTTCGATCGGGATCATCCACGTTCGAGCAGCGTTGGCGCAGGCTGCTGTCGGTGGGCCTCACCCCGGCCACCTGCAGGGCCGTGGTCGCCCCCCAGGAATGGCCCAGCACCACGACCCGCTCGGCATCGACAGGCCTGGCGAAGCCCAGCCGACCCGCCAACACCGCATCGAGCACGCCGCTCAGATCCTGCGGGCGCAGGGCCAGCTCCTCGGGGCCCGGCGGCGGCGCCTGGCCCGCCAGCACCGCCTCCTGCTGGCTGCTGTCGCTACCGGGATGGCGAGGCAGCACCACGGTGTAGCCCCGTGAGGACAGCAGCGTTCCCCAGCCCTCGAAGCTGGTCGGCTTGTCCCACAGGCCGTGGGAGATGAGCACCAGACGGCCGTTGGCACCGCTGGCTGGCTCGATCACCATCACCTCCAGCGGCTGGGGCCGATGGGGAACCTGCAGGCTGGCCAGCCGCCGGTTCACAGCCACCCCAGGGCCGTTCGTCGTGCCAGCGGGCAGGGCGGCGGCGGTTGTGGTGGCGAGCAGCGCTTCAGCCTGCTGCCGTTGCCCCGCCATCCGGGTGACGATCTGACGGGCGCGGCCGAGATTGAGCGTCACCCGTTGACCGGGGATCGCCTGCATCAGGCTCAGCAGGGTGGGCTCGCCGTTCGCGGAGGCCCGCAGCAGGGCTTCATTCAGCGTCCGCCCGCTGAGGTCGGTCGTGCGCCCCTCCACCGTGCCGAGCGAGGCGATCACGAGCATGGCCTGCTCGAGCAGGGGCGAGCCCACCGAACCATCGGCCACCTGTTTCACGCTGAGGGGCACTGGCTGGAGCAACAGCTCCCTGAGCTGGCGACCTGCGGCGCCACCGGTGGCGCGATCCAGCTCGGCCAGATCACTGTTGCCCTGGCGCAAGGCCTCAGGGGACTGCAGTTCATCCAGGCGTACTGTGAAACGGGTCTCCAGCAGGGGGATCTCAATCACCACCTCTTCTAGGGCCCTAGCCGGGGCCGAAGCCATCAGGGTGGCGATCAGTGCGCTTCCAAGCCGTCCGGCCAGGCGTAAGTGGCAGTTCATCGTCTGTTCAGCATTGTTGGTGACTTTCGCTGCCGGGATTGCCGCTGGCCATGGTGACCCCGCCAGGGTTGCAGGCCCCAAGCCTGGCGGCCTGTGGGAGGCATCGATGAACAACGAGTCGTGCTCTTGAGCTTCCATGGGCATCAGTGCCAGGCTCGTCCCAGAAGTGCAATGTCTCTCCATGGCCGCATCAGCGGGAGCCCCGCTGGTGCGTCGGCTGCGGATCGAGCACGACGATCTGGGTTTTCTCGAGGAGACGTCACGGCTGCTGGGATTTCGCAGCCGCATGCTGCAGCTGGAGGCGGGCACCAACCCCAGCCACCCGCTGCGGCGGATCCGGAAACTGGCGGATCAGGCCCTCGATCGACTCAATCCCACCTTCTGTGCGCTCTACGCCGCAGAAGGCCGACCCTCGGTGCCGCCCGAGCAGTTGCTCCTGGCCTCGTTGCTGCAGGCGTTTTACGGCATCCGCTCGGAGCGGTTGCTGTTGGAGCAGCTCAACTACAACCTGCTGTTCCGTTGGTTTGTGGGGCTGAGCCCGGATGATCTGATCTGGCACCCCACCACATTCACCAAGAACAGGGAGCGGCTGCTCAATGACCAGGTGATGGGAACGTTCCTGAAGAAGCTGATGGCGGCTCCCGAGATCAAGCCCCTGCTCAGTGATGAGCACTTCTCCGTCGATGGCACGCTGCTGCAGGCCTGGGCGTCGCATGCATCTCTGGAGCGGATCGACGGGCAGGACGATCCACTGCCACCACCGTCAGGCCCCGGTGAGGGCTTTGGTGCTCCCAAAGGCGAAAAGAAGCGTGCCAAAGGCGACTTCCGCGGCATCAAGCTCAGCAACCAGACCCATCGCTCCAGCACCGATCCCGACGCGCTCCTGTGCCGGAAATCCAATGCCCACCCGGCACTTCCCAGCTACCGGGGGCATGTGCTGATGGACAACCGCCATGCCCTGATCGTGGACTGCAGGGTGACACAGGCCGTGGGCACTGGGGAGCGGGATGCCGCCAAAGACATGGCTGCTGCCATCCCCGGTGCCCACCAGAAAACCCTTGGTGCCGACAAGAACTACGACACCCGGGGCTTTGTCGTCCAGATGCGGCGGCGTGGCGTGACACCGCACGTGGCGCAGAACACAGCTCGGCCTGGTGGTTCTGCGATCGATGTCCGCACCACTCGCCACAAGGGCTACGCCAAGTCGATCAACGCCCGCCGCGGCATCGAGAAGGTGTTTGGTTGGATCAAGCAGTGGGGCGGGCTGCGCCAATTCAAAGTGCGCGGCACTGAGAACGTCAATGCGGTGTTTGGCCTGCATGTGATCGCCTACAACCTGATCCGGCTGGGCAACCTGCTCAAGCCAGCGATGGCAGCGGCATGACCATGAAAAGGTCGTTGCCCCGAAGTGTGACCAGGCGGCAGGGATCAGACAGACCCAACAGAGCAAAACGCAAAACATCGTGCGTTCTGATCCGCTGATTTGCTGAACCCGGGCCCTTCCGGCGTGTGATCAGTTCTCCGGAAGGAAAAACGCGCCTCGTCAGACGGTTTTTCTGCAAACTCCTAAGAGATCAAAACGGCCCACACCTGGAACGTTCGGCCCCAGGCGCCAACGCCAGCAGCTTCGACCATCTACAGCCATTGGAATGTTGATTGGTTCAGGACCCTCGGGCACTGCTCGGGGGTTTTTGATTTCTCCCTATTGGCCATCCCCGCACCCCCGCTGCAGCACTTCCCGTCGCAGAGCATCAAGGTCGTTGGAGCGCGGATCCTGTGGAGCAAAGAGCAGCGCCCAGGCCAGAGGCACTTGCTGGCGATCAAGAGCCGAATCCACGGCACTCAACCAAGCCTTGGCATCACCACCGAGCCGAGTCACCAAGGACTGGTTGGCCTCCATCTCGCTGGCGCTGGCACCGGTGAGCTCGATCCGCGCAAAGTCACCGCCTGAGGCGCCGCGGGGCCGCAGCCTTGAGGTCCACATGGGCAACGACGCCCGCTTCATGACGCGCGACCTTGCCAGCGCCTTTGATGTAGCCAATGGGGTGACGCCCGCACCTATCTCTATAGGGGGTTGAGGTTGTCAAGCGACATCCGCTTTTGGTCCCGGACCAGTTTTCGCTGTCGCCTGACAGAGGTGATTTCGCCTAGGGTCGCTGCACTCTCAAAAGGTCGATGCGCCTGATTCAGCTGCTTACGATCGTACTGTTCGCTGCTCCTGCCTTCGCTCAGGACGGGCAGGTCTACTTCCGCAGGAAGGGCAATCAGCAGTTCATCGGACCTAATACCGAGCTGAAGCCAACCAACTGCAAGACCGCAGACGACGGGACCATCAGCTGTGACGTTCAAATCCAGAACCCCGCCGACCCAAGCACCCGCTACAGAATCCAGCAGCAGTAGACACCACCCTGGCGGAGGCCCTGGCCCGCAGCAGCGCGTCCGGTCCAGCGCCTTGCGCTCGATGAGTGAACGACGCCGGCGACTAGATGGGCTCGAGCGGTCATTGCTCTAGGGAAACTCTGATCAAGCCCCGCTCCTCAGTTCAGGGTGGTCTCAGTCTCGTCTATGAGACCTCTACACGTGATGATTCTGCATCGCTGGCGCTTTAGATCGCTTCATGCGGCCTGAATCATCGTCTTCTGTTCAGGATTTCTGGCTTTTAGGCACACTGAGCCTCTGCACTCATGCTGTTGCTGGTCTTCGTTGCCTGATCTTGTAGAGGTTGGCCAGGGCGAACAGCATCTTGAGCTTGTGATCGTTCTTCTTGATGCCTCGGTAGCGCGTCTTCTGGAAGCCGAATTGTCGTTTGATCACCCGAAAGGGATGTTCCACCTTGGCTCGCAGGTGAGCTTTGGCCGTCTCAAACAAATCCTCCAGCCTTCCCTCCGCCGTATCGGGTAGCGCACGGCGCTGGCCTGGCCTCATGGCGATCCGGAACTGGCACGGACTGTCTGCGAATTCCTCGCGCTTCTCAATGCCGAGATGGCCTGAATCTCCGTAGACCATCTTCTCCTCGCCGTGCAGCCGCTCGGTGGCGGTGTTCAGTTCATGCACATTGGCGGCGGTGCTGACCACGGAGTGGACCAAGCCTGAGGCCGCATCCACTCCGATATGGCAACGCATGCCGAAAAACCACTGGTTCCCCTTGGCCACCGAGTGCATCTCCGGGTCCCGTTCACACTTCTTGTTCTTGGTGGAACTGGGGGCGTGGATGATCGTGGCATCGAGGATCGTCCCCTCCTGCAGCAGGGCGCCTTGATCCTTGAGCGCCTGCTTGACCGCCTCGAAAATCTGCTCGCCGATTCCGTGCTCCTCGAGCAGATGACGAAAATTCAGAATCGTGGTCTCATCTGGAATCCGCTCAGAGACCATGTCGATCCCCACAAAGCGCCTGAAACAGGGGGTGTCGATCAGCATCTCCTCCATCAACGGATCCGACAGCGTGAACCACTGCTGCAGCAAGTGAATGCGCAGCATCACCTCCAACGGAAACGGCGGCCTGCCTCCCTTGGCAGATGGCTGATGGTAAACCGGACGGATCAGTGCATGGAAGTTATTCCAGGGGATCGTCGCTTCCATCTCGTCGAGGAAGATCTGCCGCCGCGTCTTCTTCTTGGCGTAGACCTGCTCGTAATCGCTGAACCCCAGCTGAAGTGATCCGCTCACCGGACAGTCTCAAGCTTGGACTTGAGGCCAGTTTACTAGGTTTTTCAGGGGTTCCCTAGGGCTTCTGACAAGGTCTTCTTCAGCCGACGATTAATGAGCCGAAGCGGTAATCCAACTGAAATCTTCTGTCTGTCGGCAAGAGCCAGTAGGTCATTGAAGGTCACGTGAACGGTGCCACTATTGTCCTGCCAGATCAGAATCTTCTGACAAAAGGCATCGAGACCCATTGTCGGTGCCGACTCCATCGCCTTCCCACCGGGTCCCGGCGCGCCGAACAGAATCAGGGCTGTTGGATTCAAGACGACGCCATGCTCCTTCGCGCGGGCGGCAAAATCGACTCTGGCGAAGGTCACCGCGTCCGATTGAGCGTCAATCGTGCCTTGGATTCGCCGCTCGGTTGCCTCAAAGTCATGCGTACTCTGGAGAGTGACCAGCCCTGCGTCCGGCATTGCGTCAGAGGGAAACCTCGCTACCGAGCTATCTGGAATTCCCCTCACGGCCTTGGCAATTGCGGCCTCATAGCGCGTTCGGACGCCCGCATCCTCGGGCAACGAATAGCGACGTGCCACATAGTCGTAGGTGTTGGTAATCACGGCAGCCCTGCCCGTGCTCTGGTCCTCGAACGCGAGCGCTCGCAGCGGCAAGTCGACGCCCGCGCGCGGGTTGTTTCGCAGGATCGCAGCCTCCAGTTCCGGATCAGACCAGATCAGCACATGGGCCGGCGGCATCGATGAGCCAGCCTCCGCGGCACGCCGGGAGTGATCGATGTCCACGATTACCTCGAACTCCGGATTCGTCCGGACGTTATTTGCAAGAGCCTGGTACAGCCTGTCTGGCTCGACGTAACGGCTTTCCGAGATGCTCTCGTTATCGCGGGAACATGCTGTAGCCAGAAATAGGACGCAGATCAGGAACAATCGGCGCAGGCCGAGTCTGGGTGTCATGCTCACCTCCGGGTGAATCAATCATCGCGCGAACTGGCCGCAGCCACCGGCGCCTGGGGAGTTGCAGGGGCGGCTGTTGTTGCCGTTGTGCTGGCGAGGAGAGCCTCCGCCTGCTGCCGTTGGTGCGCCATCCGGCTGACGATGGCGCGGGCGCGGCCGAGATTGAGGGTCACACGCTGACCTGGGATCGCTTGCATCAGGCTCAACAGAGTGGGTTCCCCCTGGGCTGACGCCCGAAGCAGCGCGTCCCGCAACGTGCGTCCGCTCAGGTCCGTGGAGCGTCCCTCCACCGTGCCGAGCGAGGAGATCACCAACATCGCTTGTTCCAGCAGGGGGGAGCCCACGGAACCATCGGCCACCTGCCGGAGGCTCAGTGGAACGGGCTGCAGGAGGAGGCTCCGCACCTGACGCCCGACGGCGCCATCGGTGGCACGATCCAGCTCCGCCAGATCACTGCTTCCCTGTTGCAGTTTCTCAGCACCACCCAACTCATTGAGGCTCACCCTGACGGTGGTTTCCAGCAGAGGAATCTCGATCAGCACCTCCTCTAGGGCCAGAACCGGGGTCCCCGCCAACAGAGCGGTCAGCACCCCGGCACCGAGCAGGGCGGCCTTCAGAGCACGACGGCGGCACTTGTGGAAGGTCATCGGCATCTCGAGGATTGAAAACGGTTCGTGCCCAGGCCTGATCGCGACTGGATGCGCCGAAAGGAAGATTCTGAGGACGCTGCAGCATCGAGGCGGGGGCTGAAGCGGGCAGCGTCTGAGCAGCCAGCTGGCACAACCATGCAAATCCGCACCGCGCGGACCCATGCATGCTTGTCAGAACAACACCTTCACGCCAGCCTCCAAGCCGTTCTGATAGCTGCTGAAGCCGTTGTCCGGTGAGCCTCCGTTGTTGTAGTTGATGCCGAAGTAGCGCCAGGAGAGCCGCAGCTGGGTGCTGTTACCCACTGCATAGGCCAGTCCCAGTTGGGCATTGCCGCTGAGATCGTCGCTGCCACTAAGACCGAAGCCACCGATATCCGCCCGGGCGAACAGCTGCAGCCTTGGAGACAGAAACACCCCGGCCTGGGTGCCCAGCAGCGGCTGCACCCAGGTGCGATCAAGGGTTCCTTCCGGCTGTTGGCGACCATTGAGGAGCTCCGCCGAGACTCCCAGCTCCGCCTGCACCAGGCGTAGTCCTGCATAGGGGATGACGCTGAATTGACCTGAACGGCCCACGGCAGTCTCGCGATCACCGAATCGATAGCGCAGAGCGAGGTCGTAGAGCCCCTGGATCGTCGTCAGTTCACCGCTGCCGCTGAACACGCCGTAGCGACCTGTCCGCACCTTCTCTGCACCGAGGCGCACGTAACTCAGATCCGTGAGCAGGCCCAAGCGCTCGTGTTCAACGCTGCCGCGCAGGGCTGTGTCCCGCGTCAACCCCCTTGGCCGCTTGGCGTCAATCAAGTTGGCCGGTGAGGGGAACTGATTTCCCCCCGGTTGTCGCCGGCGACAACCGGGGGGAAATGGCGCTGGAGGCGACACGAATACTGAGCCATCCATCGCTCAGAGCCATTGCCAGCACTGACTTCCTCTGATCGGCACCAGGCGACAACCACGTTGGCCGGTTAGGCGCCGAGACCTCCGCTGAACCTTGCCCTGGAGCGCACGAGCCGGCGGACCGCACAGTCCGCCGGCAGCGCGGAGCTCCCCGCCGGGGTCTGGCACCATCGGCACCAGGTTGTCGCCGGACGACAATCTCCCGGGCTGTTCTCCGCTTCTCTACGGCTGCTGTGGCTATTTGCTGCCGCTGCGCCGGCTTGCTTGGGCGCGGCGGTGGCTGTCGCCGCTGATCTCGACGATGTGGCAGTGGTGCACCAGCCGGTCCACCGCCGCCACGGTCATTGAGCTGCTGGGGAAGATCTCATCCCAGGCGGTGAACGGCTGATTGGCGGTGATCAGCAGCGATCGGCGCTCGTAGCGGTGGCAGATCAGCTCAAACAGCACGCTGCTCTCCTGTTCATCCCGCCGCACATAGCCAATGTCATCGATCAGCAGCAGCGGGTAGCGATCCAGCCGCTCCAGCGCTGCCGGCAGGTTGTATTCGGCGCGGGCCTTCTGCAGCTCCTGCACCAGGCTCGTGGCGGGATAGAAGCGGCAGGCCTGATCCAGGCCGATCTGCGCCAGGGCGATGCCGATGGCCAGATGGGTTTTGCCCACACCGCTGGGGCCGAACAAGAGCACGTTTTCACTCCGCTGCAGCCACTCGCTCTGGCGGCTCAGAGCCTCCAGCTCCTGCCATCGGTGCGCCTCGATTCGGCCGCCATGGTCGTAATCCGCCAGCACCTTGCTCCAGGGCAGCTGGGCTGATCGCAGCAACCGTTGCTGGCGGGCCTGCTGGCGCTGCTCCACCTCCTGCTCACAGAGGGCATAGAGAAACTGGCTGGGGCTCCAGCCCTCGCCCTCAGCCTGCGAGGCGATGCTCTGCCAGTGGCAGCGGATCCATGCCAACCGCAGCTGTCGCAGCAGGATCGGCAGGGCGGCTTCCGCCGCCTGGGGCCGCGGGATGGAGGGCAAGGAGGTCGTCATAGCTCTGCAGGCTGTGTTGGGGAATGCGTTGCGGTGGGTGGGGGCGATGGGGCGGCAGCCGGAAGCGTTGCTGCAGCGCCGCCAGCGACAGCCCTTGCCGTTGATGGGCCTTCTCGAGCCAACCCAGCACTGGCTCGTAGCCCGCCAGGCGGCAGCCCACATACAGCGCCTCGACCATCAATCGGGCGGCGGCGTCACGGTCACCGCCATTGCGCAGCTGCTGCCACAGCTGCCACCAGCGCTCATCGGGGAACAGCTCCCGCTGGTAACTGCAGTGCAGCAATGCCCGGGGTTTTCGCCTGAGCGCATCGATCAGGTGCTCCAGATCGATGCTCCACGCCCGCCCATGACGCTCGACACCGCCGTGGCGCCGCTCCAGTTCGCAGGCGATCTGCCGGCCCAGAAGCAGCTGCAGCCGGTCGTGGAAGATCCGCACCGTCAGCCGCTGGTCGATCAGCCGCGGCGGCACCGAATACACGACTCTGCGTACCTCGATCGTGCTGGTGCGCCGCACCGTGAGCTGTTCAATGTCGTAGTCGGCAAAACGAAACCGCGGTAGTGGCCGCAGCGCCGCCTGCTCCTGCTCCAGCCGGATCAGGCGCGGCCTGTTGTACTGGTCAATCACCGCGGCCAGAAAAGCCTGGTATTGAGCCAGCGTCTCGAAATCACTGCTGCCGCGCAGCAGCAACGCCTGCTCGATCCGCCGCTTGAGATGGCCATGGGGACTCTCCACACGGCCGTTCTCATGCGCCACCCCCAGGTTGTTGCGGCTGTAGGCCAGGCTGTAGTGGCTGCAGAGGGCGTGATAACGGCGGGTGATGTCGGAGCTGAAACTGCCGTTGCGGTTACGGCACGCTGCTGATAACCGGTCGGTGCGCAGTTCACCTGGCACCCCGCCGCAGGCAGCCAGAGCGTTCTGCAGACCCTCGGAGAGGGCTGCAAAACTCTCGCCGCCCTGGACCACCTGCGCATAGCTCCAGCCGCTCCAGGCCAGGCGGTAGTGGAACAGCAGATGGGGGAACACCTGGCCGGCGATCGTCACCTCCACCCCCTTGAGCTGGGTGAAGTCACAGAAGGCAATTTCGCCAGGCTCATAGCTCAAAGGGAAGATCACCTCCGGCGCCGGGCCGTGCAGTGCCTTCCACTCCCGCACCCGGCGCTGCAGGGTGCGCTGTAGCGGAATCCAGTCCACATCAGGTTTCTGCTGCTGCAGATGCTCCAGGAGCGTGATCGGCGTCAGCGCGGGTGAGCGCTGCAGCAACGGCACCAGCTCCTCCTCCCATACCCCTACCAGCGGATCGGGGCGGGTGCGGCCACGGGGCTGGTTCGCCCGCGGCTGCAGCTGATTGCATTCAATCCGGCGAGCACTGCGCACTGAGATGCCCGCCGCCGCGGCAGCAGCCTCCTGGCTGCTGCCGCCTCGTCGTTTCGTCATGAACAGATTGCGTTGGTGGCTTGTCAGTGGTGCCGGCATCACCTGGTCCCTGCGCATCGGCACCAGGGTCTCCAGCACTCACCCCACCGGCCAACGAGCTTGTCGCCGACCGGCCAACTTCATTGTCGGCGGACAGGGCTGCGCCAAACTCGAGCAACGGCAGAGCCTCGCCAAGGGTCACGTCACTCTCGACCGTGAAGCCGCGCACGGTGGTGTCGCCAGTGGTGCGCAACGGAGCGAAGCCGTAAATCTCAGCCGTCCAGGCCCAAGGATTGGCGGCGGATTTCGGCTGATCCGATGCCGGGATGGGGAGCTGCTGCACATCAGCAGGCGACGACTCTGCTGGGTCTGGCGCCGCACGCATCGGCTCGGCCCGCAGCACTGCTGGTGCGCCGATGAACAGCAGCATCAGGAGTGCAGGCAGGCTCGGTCGGCGGCGGATGAATGGGAGCGACGGGGTGGCCTGGTGCGAGGCGTCCACAACAGAGCGGCGGGATTGTGCAGATTGTCTTGGAGTATCCGCAGCCCGCCCGACCCAGAAGTGCAAATCTCGCCACCACCTGGCACCCGCGTGGGCACTCCTTCGGTGCGGCGGCTGCGGCTGGAGCACGACGACCTGGGATTCCTGGAAGAGGCGGCGCGGCTGCTGGGGTTTCAGAGCCGCATGCTGCAACTCGAGGCGGGCATCAATCCCAGTCGCCTGGAGCTGGTGGCAACTGAGGGGGTGAGCCTGCTGCGGCTGCAGTTCAGTCGGCGCACCTTCATCAGCGGCCCCAAGCCGGTGGGGCGCGTGTTCTGCAACATCACGCTCCGGTCTGCGGCTGAGTTGCCGCGGGTGCATGGCCATGAGCTGAACCCTGAGATTGCGGTGGGCTTCGACCTCCAGCGCGAGATTCACTTCCAGGCCCCCGCTGCCCACCGGTTCGCCGCTGTGCTGGTGGAGGAGAAGCTCTTCTGGCAGACGGCGGCCCTGATCGGCCGAAGGGATCTGGATCCTGATGGGCTTGCTGTCAATGCCTTTCAGCTGCATCCGGCCTGCAGTGGTGATCTGCGGCGGCTGCTCTGCCAGGCCTTTCAGGCGCCCACAGGCCCGCCGGGCGATGCCGGGCAATCCTGGGCCACCTGCCGCTTGATGCGCGACGACCTGCTGCCATTGCTGATCGCCGCGATCGAAACGCCCGATTGCCACCACGGCATGACCAGCAGCCGCAATGACCGGCTGCTGATCACGGAGCTCAGCCGGCGGCTGATAGAGGAGCGGTTAGACGACACGATTAGCCTGCGCACTCTTTACAGCGCCATCCCCACTTCACGCCGCACCCTGGTATATGCGTTCGATGAGATATTCGGAATGGCACCGATGCGCTTCCTGCGCCTGCAGCGACTGGAAGCCGCTCGCCGTGCTCTGACCCGTGCCGAACCAGGCAGCACGACCGTGGCTGTGATCGCCCAGCGCCATGGCTTCGCCAACCCCAGCCATTTCGCTCGTCTCTATCGCCACCATTTCGGCGAGGTACCAGGCGACACTCTTCTTCAGCGCCAGAGGTTCCTGGGCTGGTCGCTGTCCTCACGGGTGGCCCAGCGGGCGGCGAAGTAGGCGAACAGCGGCGTTTCCTCATCTGCATGTTGTTGCGACCAGAAAAGGGTGCGAATCAGCTTGCTGGCGATGAAATAGAAGAATGGCAGCCGTGCGCCGATGCGACATTGAAACAGTGTGCGATCTGGTCCTGCGGCTTCTACCCTGAGATCCCAGTAGATAGGGAAAATCATCGGCCACACCTGCAGAAAGCGAGCTTTCGTGCGGCTTTCCAGACGCACGTGATGGGGCGTCATCACCTTAGGCCGATAGAACTGGGTCATCATGAAGCCACCGACGTATTCGTCATTGCGAATCACGATGTCGCCATCGGCATCACGGTAGAGGCCTGAATATTGGTGGGAGTGGGAGGCCGGCGTGCAGGCCACGTACTGCTCACAAGAGAAGTTCACGATCCAGTCGGCTAGATCGAGCTTCCCGACCGGGAGAGTCAGCAGCACCGAGGTGCCGAAGTTGAGGTTGTACTTCATGGCAAATGGCGACAGGGCAAGGGTCTCAGACCGTGCGGTGGTCGTGTTCCACCCAGCGGATCACCAGATCCGCGAACGTCTTCGCGTCGTCCTGGTAGCTGAAGTGGCCGGCGTTCTCGAGAACCTCCAGCCGAACGCGGTGCAAGCGCTGCTGCAGGCGCGTGGCGTTCTCCACATTCAGCAGGGCGTCATGGCGGCCCCAGAACAGCTGCACCGGTAGATCCAGCTGCGCCAGGGCGGGGTCTGTCGTGGCGAGGCTTCTGGGGTAATCGCGGAACCAGCGGCAGATC
This sequence comes from Synechococcus sp. CBW1108, assembly GCF_015840335.1. Taxonomy (NCBI): domain Bacteria; kingdom Bacillati; phylum Cyanobacteriota; class Cyanophyceae; order Synechococcales; family Synechococcaceae; genus Synechococcus; species Synechococcus sp. CBW1108. The sequence goes on along the minus strand of NZ_CP060395.1, from coordinate 1,401,299 downwards.
GGGCCGATCCGCCCCGCATAGGAGCGGATGTAGTCGTCCACCTCGATCTGGTTGGGGGTGTAGCTCACATAGGCCAGACGGTTGGCGGCTTCCACAAAGGTGCCGGCTCCGGCCATGGCCACCATGAAGCGCCAGAAACCGGAATGCACCAGCTTGTTGATGATGCTGCCGTTGTTCGAAGGGGCGATAGCGGGCCCGTCGCCGATCATCAGGCTGCTGGCCAGGCCGGGATGCTGGGCCTCACCCGCCACGGCAGCGGCCATGCCCACATCGGGCGCCACGATGTGGGGCTTGTTGAGCCCCAGCTTCGCGATCAAGGCCGCCAGAAAACGCCCCTGGGCTTCAAAGGTCATCCAGCCAACGCCTCCACTGCTGCCGCCGAAGCCCGGTAGATCCACCGCCACAAGATCGAAGCGCTCCGCTAAGGCGGTCCAGATCGGCGCAAAGGCCACGATGCTCTGGGGCAGCGGGCAGAGCAGCAGCACCGTGGGCGCCCCGGTGCGACTCTGGCGGGCGATGCGGATGCGCTCGCCCAGCAGCTCGATCGTCTCCAGGGGCATGGCCGGCGGCTGGGCCAGCGTCGGCGTGTTGGAGCGGCCGTTCCCGCGCTGCCGGCGACGCACGTTCCGGTACTCCGGCGTGATCAGCAGCAGGGCTGAAGCGATCGCTTTGTCCAGCAGCGAAGGGCGGCGCAATGGGGTGGCGGGAATCATCAGGGAGGGGTCAACAGGAGATGCACCACAGGCCGACTGATCAGCCGAGGTGGCTTCAGCGGCTGGCGGGAGCGGCAGAAGCAGGGGAAGCAGGCATTGGCAGTGGCGTTTCGGCGGGTCTCGGTAATGTCTTGAGATACCCCTGCCAGGGGCTCCAGTTGTCGGCAACAGGCACAATCCCCTTGGCCTTGGCATAGCTCATATAAAGGTCAAGCAGTTGCCGCAGGCGCTGGGGCTGGGAGGCATTGAGCGGTGTGGTCTCGCCGGGATCGGCTTGAATGTCGAACAGGCGCCACTGGCCGTCGCCGAACATGGCGCGGCTCTGGCGGGAGGCCTTGTAGCGGCCGGCCACAATCGAGCTGTTGCCGAAGATGTCGCTCACCACCCACTGCTGTTCCGTGCGCACGCTGCTAGCACGGCCCTCCAGAAAGGGCCGCATCGACAACCCCGTGGGCGTGACGATGGCGCGATCCTGATAGCGGCCCGAGGGGGCGCGAATCCCTGTGTAATCGAGAATCGTGATCGGCACATCCTTCACATTCACGTAGGCCTGGCGGATGCCACCACGGGACTGCAGGGCCGCGCCGACGGGAGGGCGAATCACCAGCGGCGTGCGCACGCCTCCCTCCGCCAGATACCACTTCCACCACTGCAGGACGCCGTTGGAGGCGTTGGCCCAGTTCGCTCCCATTTCCAGGAAGGTGTTGCCACGGCCGATGTCTGCGGGGTTCTGGCTGAAGTTCTCGTTCACCCAGCGGCTCAGGGTGGGGTTCGCAGTCGGACCTTCGTCGTCCATGCCCTCAGGACCATTGTCCGAGAGGTAGATGATCAGGGTGTTGTCGATCTGGCCGGTTTCGCGCAGGTAGCTCAGCACGCGGCCGATGGTCTGATCCTGTTGCTCGAGCATGGCCGTGTAGGTGGCCATGGCCCGGGCCTCACTCTGCTTCTCCGCCTCGCTCAACGCATCCCAGCGCTGCAGCAGCCAGTTGGCGCTCTGATCCGGGAACGGCGCATCAGCGGCGATCAGCCCGGAGCGCTTCTGGGCCTCGTAGCGAAGCCGCTTCAGACCCTGATAACCATGTTGATAGAAATAGGGGACGAATTTCTTGATCACCGGGGGCGCCACCTGCAGCGGCGAGTGCGGCGAGGTGAGGGCGAGATAGGCGAAGAAGGGCTTGCCGCTGCTGCGGCCCTCCTCCAGATCGGCCAGCAGCTTGCCGCTGAACAGATCATCCGAATGAATGCCCAGTGGCCGCTCCACCGGCCGGCCATTTTCAAAATATGGCTCGGTGGGCACGATCCGCTGGGCCATCAGCGCCCGATGCTCGGGGTTCTTGGGGCTGGGCCCGAACACCTGCTGGTTCCAGTGGTTGGCGCCGCCAGTGAGGATGCCGTAGGAGTGTTGGAAGCCCCAGTCCCAGGGCCCCCAGCCGCCATGGCCTGGGCCGCCCAGGTGCCACTTGCCTGCCATCACCGTCCGGTATCCGGAATCTCGCAGCAGTTCGGCGATCGTGGCGGTGTTGCGGGTCAGGTAGCCCTCGTAGCCGGGCTTGCCCTTGGTGGGGGGATAGATCGCGTAGTCGAATGCGCCGAGGCCGACATCGATCGGGTCGTTGCCGGTGAGCAGCGAGGCACGGGTGGGCGAGCACACCGGCGAGGTGTGGAAGTTGCCGAACGCCACACCATCGTTGGCCAGGGACTGGAGATTGGGCATGGCGGCATTGCCGCCTCCCCAGGGCACATCGCCAAAGGCGGCATCGTCGGAGACGATCAGCAGCACGTTTGGACGCTGGCGCAGGTTGCTGGATTCAGCGGCCTGCGCCGGCGTCGCTGCGCTGGTCAGGCAGAACGCCTGCAGCAGGGCCAGAAGCAGGGCGGCCTTCCCCTGAGGGAATCGGTGGTGGCGCTGGACGCGAGCCATAGCCGAAAGGAGCCGGAACCATTCATGCATCAGCTGGTTCTACGGGCGTTCGCCGGGCGGCAGTGATCTAAAAGTGCAAATTCGGCGCCGCTGCCCTTAGCTTCCCGGCGGAGCTGAAACAGTGGGGCAGAGCCAACGCCCCCGACCATGACACGGCGATCCTGCCCCGATAAGCCCGGTGGGATGGTGACGATCCCACCGGGCCGCTACCGCATCGGATCCGATCGCTTCTATCCCGAGGAAGCGCCAATGCGAGAGGTGCAGCTCACGAGCTTTCAGATCGCGTTGGCGCCGGTCACCAATGCTGAGTTCGCCACCTTCGTGGCATCCACGGGTTATGTGACGGTGGCCGAGCAGCCGCCTGATCCACACGCATACCCGCACCTAACGGCGGAGCAGCGGATCCCCGCATCCGCCGTGTTTCAGCCTCCACCGCCCAGCGTGGATCGCAGCCGGCCCCAGCGCTGGTGGGCGCTGGTTCCAGGGGCCGACTGGCGGCATCCCCAGGGACCCGGCAGCACCCTCGACGGGCTCGAAGCGCATCCGGTGGTTCACATCACCTGGGCCGATGCCCAGGCCTACTGCGTCTGGGCGGGCCTGCGGCTGCCCACAGCGCAGGAGTGGGAAGTGGCGGCTCGCGGCGGCCTGGTGGATGCCGATTACGCCTGGGGACAGGAACTTAATCCCCAAGGCCGCTGGATGGCCAACACCTGGCAGGGGCCCTTTCCGTGGAGCAATGAACAACGGGATGGTTGGTTCGGGACCTCCCCGGTGGGGGCTTTTCCGCCCAATGGCTATGGCCTGCTGGATGTGTGCGGCAACGTCTGGGAATGGACCAGCACACCCTGGCCCGTCGACCCTGGCGAGCAGGAGCGGCGGATCGTGAAGGGGGGATCATTTCTGTGCGCCGACAACTACTGCCTGCGCTACCGGCCCTCCGCACTGATCGCCCAGACCCTTGACACTGCCACATGTCACATGGGCTTTCGCTGTGCGTCGGACTGAACCTGGCACTGAATCAGTGCGTTCGGCAGCTCCAAGGAGGCTGGAGAGGCACCGCCTCAGCGACTGGCAGGAGCATCAAGAGGCCCCACAGCAGCACGCAGGCGACAGGAAGTAACAGCAGAACCCAGTCCGTCCACCGCAGATGTCTGAGCAGGCCGTCATCGGTGCGAATTGGGAACAGGAGATCAAGAACGATGCTGTTGCTGCGACACTCCCGATCAAGGATCTGAAGACGAAAGTGCAACTGATGGATTCGCAAGACAATCGCTCCTAGGGTGAGAGCCATGGCCACAGCAGACCCAATCCCCAACAGCGGCGCCCAAATGGGAGGCATGGAGCCCCGCCGCTGATCCGACAGGTACAGGGGAAACAGCACCCCTTGCGCGGCACTGAACCAACCAAGGCGATTCCCGATGATTACTTGTTGCGCTTGAATTTGTCCGCAGAGAAAGCTCAGACGGTCAAAGGCCCAACGCTGTTCGGAAAAGCCAGAAATAGGTGGTTCATGATGTCGAGAATCCGTCATGGGCAAATGCTGATTTCAGAGGCAAACCTTGGAAGCAAAACACAGCAGGAACGACTCCAGCCATCCTGAGGGGCTGAGGTGGCTGCGGCATCCCCCAAAGTGCAATTTCCCGCCAAGCAGCCGATGTTCATACACAGCCATCAGGGCCTTCCGCGTGGAATCCCACCTTGCTGAGTACCGACCCAAAGGGCGCTACCGCTGGCTGGCGGAAGAGGCGCCCTACCTAGCCCACCATCGTCACTACCGACGCGGTCGTCGTCCAGTCCGGCTACGTGTTCGTCGTGAGGCAGCCCTGTCTTTGATGGACCGGGACGATCGGCACCCGGGCGGGAGCGACAGACCTCAGCTGACGACCGGACGCACTGCTGAAACCGCAGGGGATTCGACGATGGTTACCTCAGCCTGCCAATCTCTCGAGGCCTCTGGATCCAACTTGCAGACCTCGCTTCTACCTTCCGGCCTTTGCATAGGAATGCCCTAAACAAAGAATTGCTGGGCATGCGCCAAGAGAACGCCTTTCACAGACCCGCCCATGCCCCTCCGCCCTACATCCGCCGGCTCAAACCTGCGCCTTCTCACAGCAAGGGAGAAGGCCAAAACCTTCTCACAGACCTTCTCACATCCAAGCCTGCGGGCTTATGAGACTCGCCGCAGCGCAGGCGGTTCGGCTAATCCATCGAGAAGCTTCCCAAGCTGAACGTCGCCGGTTCGAGTCCGGTCACCCGCTTACCAGTTCAGGCCTGAAAGTTTGTTGCTTCTCAAGCGATCATCTCGCTTGGCACTCGCCGGCAGCACTCCAGAAGTTGACTGTGAATGACAGCTAATGCCCGCGATTGGTTCAACTTTCTCACAGGGCTTCTCACCTCCGGGTCGTTTCATGGCCTGATTTGACCGTCCTTGATCGGCCCGGGTTGCCGCAGTGGATCGACCGAATATGAGACCCGAAGCGCGACCTATGACGCAGTCCTGAGCTGGCCTGACACCCTGATGGCACATCGCGTTCTGACCGAGACCGCCGTAAGCATCTCGGAACACAAAAAGAACCCGATGGCCACCGTGGCGGCCGGTGAAGGGATGGCGGTCGCGGTGCTCAACCGCAATGAGCCAGCCTTCTACTGCGTTCCGGCCAAGGCCTACGAGGAGCTCATGGATCTCGTGGAAGACCTGGAGCTGGGCCGCATTGCCGATGCCCGGCTGGCGGATGGGCAGGAGCCGCTGCGGGTCAGCCTCGATGAGCTATGAGCTGGCCTTTCATCCCGAGGCCCTGCGGGAATGGCGGACCCTGAGCGCAGGGATCCGGGAGCAGTTCAAGAAGAAGCTGGCCGAACGGCTGATCGAACCGCGGATTCCCGCCAGCAAGCTGAGGGGATCCAGTCATCGCTACAAGATCAAACTCCGCGCCGCTGGTTTCCGCTTGGTCTACGAAGTGCGGGATTGCGAGGTGCTGGTGCTTGTTGTGGCAGTAGGCAAGCGGGAGCGCATGACCCATGGCCGACTCCAAGCGCTCTGAGCTGGATCAACTACGCCAGGAGAACGCTCGCTTGATTGGGCTGCTGGAGGCTCACGGCATCGCCTGGAGTCCCGGCGGACCTGCCCGAGCAGAACCCTCGCCCATTTCGGTTCGCCCCTCCGCCAATGGTCCTCTTTCGCCTCAGGAGAAGGTGGCGCTGTTCCGGCGTCTCTTCCGCGGCCGCGGAGATGTCTATGCCCTGCGCTGGCAGAGCACCAGCAGCGGGCGCTCGGGCTACGGGCCTGCCTGCGCCAATGAGTGGCGGCAGGGCATCTGCGAAAAGCCGCGGGTGGCCTGCCGCGATTGCCAGCACCGGGAGCTGTTGCCCCTCAGCGATGCAGCGATCTACGGCCATCTGGCCGGCGAGCACACCATTGGCCTCTACCCCCTGCTGGAAAACGACCATTGCCACCTGCTGGCTGTCGACTTTGACGAGCAGGACTGGCGGGACGACGCCCGGGCCTTTATGCGCTCTTGTCGGGAGCTGGCGGTGCCCGCAGCGCTGGAAATCTCCCGCTCCGGCGAAGGCGCCCACGTGTGGGTGTTCTTCGAGGAGGCCGTGTCGGCGCGGGAGGCTCGCCAGCTGGGGGCCACCCTGATCAGCCATACCTGCTCCTCGACACGCCAGCTGGAGCTGGGCTCCTATGACCGGCTATTCCCCAACCAGGACACCCTGCCGAAGGGCGGTTTAGGCAATCTGATCGCCCTGCCGCTGCAGAAGGAAGCTCGGCAGCGGGGCTGCAGCGTGTTCGTGGATGACGACCTGCACCCCTATCCCGACCAGTGGGCCTATCTTGCGACTCTGCAGCGATTGTCGTTAGCGGGGCTGCAGAGCGTGATTCAGGGCGCCACCGGCGGCGGCCATCCCCTCGATCTCGCCTTCATCGTCGCGGAGGACCTGGCGACCCCATGGCTGACACCTCCGCCGGTGCCAAAGATCAGCGGGCCGCTGCCGGCGGCGCTCAGCCTCACCCTGGCCGATCGGCTGTATGTGGAGCGCTCGGGGTTGCCGCAGCCGCTGCTCAATCGCCTGATCCGCCTGGCGGCCTTTGCCAATCCCGCCTTCTACAAAGCCCAGGCCATGCGCCAGTCGGTGTGGGACAAGCCGCGGGTGATCGGCTGCGCTGAGAACTTCCCGCAACACATCGCCCTGCCGCGCGGCTGTCTGGAGCCGGTGCAGACCCTCCTGCAGGAGCAGGGAATCGGCTGGGAGCTGGTGGATGAACGCCAGAGCGGCTCACCGCTGGAGCTGGCGTTCGCGGGCCAGCTGCGGGACGACCAGGCGGCCGCAGTGGAGGCGATGCTGCGCCACGACATCGGCGTGCTGCAGGCACCGACGGCCTTCGGGAAAACCGTCGTGGCGGCAGCGATCTTGGCTCAGCGAGGCTTGAACACCCTGGTGCTGGTACATCGGGCCGAGCTGTTACGCCAATGGCAGGAGCGGTTGCAGACCTTCCTAGACGTCTCCGCTGAAGCGATCGGTCGCATCGGTGGCGGCAAGGCCAAACCCTCCGGCCGCCTCGACATCGCCGTGATGCAGTCCTTGGTGCGCAAGGGCGAAGTGAACCCCGTAGTGCAGAACTACGGGCAGGTGATCGTCGACGAGTGTCACCACATCGCGGCGGCGTCCTTTGAGGCGATCCTGCGCCAGGTGAAGGCCCGCTACGTGCTCGGGCTGTCGGCCACCCTGGTGCGCCGCGACGGTCTGCAGCCGATCATTTTTATGCAGTGCGGCCCGATTCGCCACACCGCCAAGCGGCCCGCCGGGGCGCCCCAGACCCTGGAACTGGTGAGCCGCACCCATGAACTCCAAGCGCTACCCACTGATCTGCCGATTCAGGAGCTGATGCGCCGGCTGGCGGAGGATCCACACCGAACAGATCAGATCGTGGCCGAGGCCCTCGCCTGCTGGGAAGCGGGCCGCAAGCTGCTGCTGCTCAGTGAGCGCACCGATCACAGCACGGCGATCGCTACAGCTCTGGCTGAGCAGGTGTCGAACCTGTTCCTGCTGCATGGGCGACTGAGCGCTCGCCAGCGCAGCGCCACCCTGGCCGCGCTGCAAGCGTTGCCTCCCGATGCACCCCGCATCGTGGTGGCTAAGGGGCGTTTGGTGGGTGAAGGCTTCGACCATCCGCCACTCGACACCCTGTTGCTGGCGCTGCACGTGTCGTGGAAAGGCACGCTGCAGCAATACGCCGGCCGCCTGCACCGGCAGCAAGCAGGGAAAACCAGCGTGCGCATCATCGACTGGCTCGATCTCGGCCACCCAATGCCGCAACGCATGTGGGAGCGGCGGCTGCAGGGCTATCGGGCCATGGGGTATGGGCTGATTTCAGATCAACAGACTATGCCGAGTTTTTGGTCCTATGGGAGATCGACAATCTCTCGGAAGCAACTGCAGTAGTCGGAGCCTGCGCCATCGGCTCCGCTCCAGGACAGTGAGAACAAAGCCCAAATAGTCAGGCTCAGCCACCGCATCAAGCCAGGCAGCGATAAAGATCCTTGTTTTTGCTCAGAACCAATCAGCAGCAGCCAGCTCTGCTCAGAATCGCTGACACGGAGAAGGGAAGCTGTTTCGCTCAGAGCTAGGGCCTGCTGGTCGCCGAACTCGATCGCAATTCCCAGCGGCGGCATCCAACTGGAGGTCTGATGCAATCAAGTTTGGCACCAAAGATCGGAGATGGCCTCAAAGCAACGCAAGGCTCCGCAAGGGGTGCTTGCTGCGGCTCCTCTCGAGTTGAGGCCCAGCAGGGTGTGATCAGCCGGGCTTATCGGTGCCATCAGCCCTGCTACTGGCCAATGGTGGCCCGGAACTGACTTGAAAGTGTGAACAGGTGTTAAGTTCAGATGAGCGGGCGGTTTCCTGCTCCGCACCTACCTACCGCTTTCCTGCTGAGCCTTCCGGCCCAGATCTGGCGAGCACTTCCCCATCCGTTCTCATGACAACCACTATTCAGCAGCGCCAAGGCGCTTCTGCGTGGAACCAGTTTTGCGACTGGGTCACCTCCACCAACAACCGCCTCTACGTGGGCTGGTTCGGTGTGCTGATGATCCCCTGCCTGCTGGCTGCCACCATCTGCTTCATCGTGGCCTTCATCGCCGCACCCCCTGTCGACATCGACGGCATCCGTGAGCCCGTAGCTGGCTCCCTGATGTATGGCAACAACATCATCTCCGGTGCCGTTGTGCCCTCCAGCAACGCCATCGGCCTGCACTTCTACCCCATCTGGGAAGCCGCCAGCCTCGATGAGTGGCTGTACAACGGTGGGCCTTTCCAGCTGGTGGTCTTCCACTTCCTGATCGGCATCTACGCCTACATGGGCCGCGAGTGGGAACTCTCCTACCGCTTGGGCATGCGCCCCTGGATCTGCGTTGCCTACAGCGCCCCTGTGGCAGCAGCGTCTGCTGTGTTCCTGGTGTATCCCTTCGGTCAGGGCTCCTTCTCGGATGCCATGCCCCTGGGTATCTCCGGCACCTTCAACTACATGTTGGTGTTCCAGGCTGAGCACAACATCCTGATGCACCCCTTCCACATGCTGGGTGTGGCAGGTGTCTTCGGTGGCAGTCTGTTCTCCGCCATGCACGGTTCGCTGGTTACCTCCTCGCTGGTGCGTGAAACCACCGAGAGCGAGAGCCAGAACTACGGCTACAAGTTTGGCCAAGAGGAAGAGACCTACAACATCGTGGCTGCCCACGGTTACTTCGGTCGCCTGATCTTCCAATACGCCTCGTTCAACAACAGCCGCAGCCTCCACTTCTTCCTGGCTGCCTGGCCCGTGGTTGGCATCTGGTTCACCGCCCTGGGCGTGAGCACGATGGCCTTCAACCTGAACGGTTTCAACTTCAACCAGTCGATCCTCGACGGCCAAGGCCGCGTGGTGAACACCTGGGCAGACGTGCTGAACCGCGCTGGTCTGGGTATGGAAGTGATGCACGAGCGCAACGCTCACAACTTCCCGCTTGACCTGGCTGCTGCCACCGCCACCCCCGTGGCACTGACCGCACCGGCTATTGGCTGAGGCTTTACAACCTGGCTAACGCCAACCCATAAACGGAATCCCCCCGGCCCCCTCGCAAGAGGGGGCTTTTTTATTGGCTCGGGCTTTTGACTACGGCCCAATCTCAATCGATCACCCGCCACGATGGGAGCCACCCCAACGCTCGCCTTGCTTTTCTAACCCTTCTGAACCATCACCACAGCCAAAGTGCTGCCCCTCTAGGCCAAGATCCGCATCGCCGGCTATGGCAGCACAGTCCAGTTCAGGTGGCCAGAAACCACAATGTTCTGGCTTTTGCTGTCCGCCGCACCACCAGTTCAAGGTTTGGGCGCAGCAGCAAATTGACGCCTTCCGGCACCTATGGGATCGCATCGGCCGGCAGCAGTTACAGCCTTGCAGCTTGATTGCGCGCAATGCGGTTAGTGGCCCGAATTAATCATCTCTCCAGACTGCCTGTGGACGACCTTGTTGCCGGCGTCTCCCCTAAAAGCTAGTGAGCTGGGCTGTATCAGGATGGCTGGCTAGTCTTGGAGAGAAGGCGCACACGCCGGCTCAGACGACGACTGAAGCAGAAGGCAACCCCTAGGCCAAGCAGGGGTAGTGGGCCGGGAACGGATACTGGGCTCTGACTGGAACTGGCACTGGCATTGACTTGGACTGAGAGTAGCATACATACCCAAGGACGCGAGCATTATACCGCTGAAGGTGAAGCCGCTGAAAATGGAAGCACCTGAAACACATGTGGAATCAATCCCGAGTTACCATAAAAATATTCAAAGCCCAAGTTAATGCAGCCGTCGCTTGATTAATAAGTTTTGGGGCGAACTATGCCCTCTCCAAGGCTGGCTGACCCAGTGATCTCACAAAGGCCAATGACGCTGCTAAAGAGAGAATAAAAGTAGTAATCAAGCATTAAAAGACCACCCAGTTCCCTCAACAACCAGATTGCCGACCGATTCATAGAAATTGAAAATCAACACGGCCTTGGACGAGCATCTCCCCCAATAAAGCCCGTCAACCCCCCTTGTTTTTTCTATGGGGCCATCGACACCGAGCTGGCGGGGCTAGGGCCCAGGGCAAAGGAGTTGCGGAGCCCTGAGTTCTGTATGGACTGTACTGAATCCTGACGCAGGCGTTTGGGCTATCCAGCTCCTGCAAATCAACCTGCATGTGGCGCAGCCCGCCCCTTGATTTCTGGCTCAGGCCCGGGGCCTGATCAATTGCAGTACCTGGGGATTGGTCGCCGCTATCCGGCGTTCCCCATCCAATGCAGCGAGAATAAGGCGGGCTGCTGCTGCCACATCTCCCCGTTCAGCAGCTAGCTGGGCTTGGCTGGTGTTGGTGTCAATCAAATTCTGGAGCTGATCCCTTCGCCCGTCTAACTCGGAGGCCCCAGCTCTGGCTGCTGGCTTCGGGGCCGAAGCAGTTTGTTCTGGGGCCGCAATTGGCACTTGGCTGGAAAGAATCGCTGTCATCTCAACCATATGGAACTGAAGGAATGGGGGCCATCCAGGCCCCCCGCTCAGGTGCCCGGCTCTTCTAGATTGCCCCCCAAGGCCGCTATCTGATCGCGCAGAGTTTGGGACCTCTGCAGATCTCCCCGGGTGAGGGCAACTGCCAAGGCAAACTCCAACTTCTCTAGCTGGTGGTCGCCCTCGCCGCTGTTGGAGGGGAAAGAGTTACGGGAAGGGGAAGCAGCGGACACCCCGCCAATTTGGGGGCAACGGTTGGCTGAGCCGTGCTGCAAACCGGAATGGAACTGCGTGGGATAGGCCATGGCCGCTTTCTTACCATTCTGCCACTGGTGACCAGCCCCCGCGCTCAGGCCGCCGCTGCCAGCGGAGCGGATTTCTCGCCCGGTTCCTCCTGCATCTCAAGCAGGGCGCGGCAGTCGAGCACCAGTCGCTCCACATTGGCGAGGCTGGCGATCTCCTGGGGATCCGAATCCAGCCGCCGATCCAGCTGCAGTTCCAGACCGGCCAAACGCTGCTCCAGCTTCACTAGGCGCTGGGAAAGGGCATGGACGGTATGGGCCAGATCCTCGGCGTTGCGGCTGATGCGGAAGGAAACCGACTCGGGGGCCATCGCTAGACGAGCAGTGATGCCGATAACAGCACAGAAACCGGGCCTGGCCAAGGCCAGCTGAATCGATACGGTGGGCCCTAACCGTTGACGCTGCCCTAGCCATGGCCCCGAGCCTCCCTTTGCCGCCATCGCCGCGACTGCGCCAGGGCATGCTGCGGATCGTCCTGTTTGTGACGGCATGCCTGCCACTGGCGAGCCTGCCCAGCCAGGCCCAAACGCCAGAGAGCACTCCCAGCGCGGGCGGGAAGGGGGCACAGATCTATTGCTTCATGCGCAACAACGGCAACAGCCACCAGGTGAGCTGGGATGCGGCCTATGCCGTGATCAAGCGCCAGAGCGACAAGCTGTTTAAAACCTCTCCGGAACACGCTGCAGTGATGATCACTGAAGCCGTCGTCCAGAACCCCAGTGTCTATCCAGACTGCGGCCGCTATCTCGGTGACCTGTTCTCAAAACCTGAAGCCAAGCCAGAGGCGGGCAGCAGCAGTGCCCCCAATAAGAAAGTCAGTCCATAGGTCTCACCATGGCTGGCTGCCGGGTTCCGTGGCGGCCGCTAGGGCACTGCTCACCGGAGCCCTGCTCATGCTCCTGGCAGGTTGCTCAGAGGAGCCTCTGCCTGGCCAGCAACTGCGCAGCCATGAATGCCTCCAAAACATAACGCTGGACAAGTTGCCCGAGCACGTCAGCCACTGCGATGCCGTAGTGGCGGCCTTCCCGGCCAACCCCAGCCCGCTCAACGACCGCTATCTGCTCCACAGCCTGGCCGGAAATGAGGCTGCCGCCTGCGCCGACATAGCCAAGGCCTCCTCCCTGGCCCGGCAAATCCCGGCAAACAGCCTGGATCCCCAGCTGCGCAACGATCTGAAGCTGCGTCAGGAGCTCTGCCGCCGAGGCAAACCCTGAGCCATCACCAGCGAGCCAGCAGATCCCGCACCATGGCCGGCAGGTTGCGGCGCTCCAAAAGCAGGGCGATTCTCTCGGCCTTACTGGCGATCAGCCCATCGACCAACTGATCAGCTACCCCCAGCTGCAGCCAGTGGCAGGTGAGACAGGCGCCCATGCCGATGCGGTGGCAGCGGTCTTCCGCCTGTTCCACATCGCCCGGGGTCCAGGGCCGCTCCACCAGCACCACATGACGGGCCCGATGCAGGGTGAACCCCAGCCCACCGGTGCCATAGGTGGCAATCAGCAGGGGTTGCTCGCCCCGCTGGAAAGCATCCACCTGCCCCTGGCGCTGCGCCGGAGGCAGGGCCCCGGTGAGCAGGCAACTGGCGGCAAAACTGCGATGCAAGAACTGGGCAGTGGCCACAAAGGCGGTGAACACCACCACCGCCTCGCCCTGGCTGAGCAGCCCCGCCACCAGCTCCCTGGTGGCGGGCAACTTGTAGTCGGAGCCGATCTGCCGCAGGGCCGTCAGCACCGCCAACACCTCCCCATCCCGGCGCACCTCGCCGCGGGCCGCCCGGCGGCGGTAATCTTCAACCTTGCTCTGGAGGCGGTGCTGGAAACCGCGGGCCTGGGGGCCAGCGAGCTCCACGGGCCACAACTGCCGCCGCTTGGGGGGCAGGTCGAGACAATCCTGCTTGCGGCGATGCAGCACCAGGGGCCGCACCAGCCGCTGCAGCTCCTCCAAATGGCTAGCCCCACTGGCCTGCCAAAGCCGCCGCCCCGCCTGCTCACGCCAGTGGCCCTGGCAGAAGTTCTCCTCAAAGGCCCGTTGGTCCCGGGCCAGGGGGTGGCCGATGGCGGCCAGGAGCGGGAACAACTGGGCCGGGCGACCATTTTTCATCGGCGTGCCCGTGAGCAGCCAGATGGCCCTGAGCCGGGGATGGCGGGCCAGCCGCAACAGGCCCTGGCTGCGCCGGGTCTGGCCGTTCTGGGCGAAATGGGCCTCATCGGCGATCAACACGGTGCCGGCCGGCGGCAGGGCCGGCGGCAGCCGAGCCCAGCTGTGCAGCTCGAGCTGCAGGCCCAGGGCAGCCGCTTCGCTCTGCCAGTGGCCATGCAGGCCGACAGGGGCAATCACCAGGATGCGGCAATCGGCCAGCCGCACCAGGGCCCTGGCGGCAACCAGGGCGGTAAGGGTCTTGCCCAGCCCCATGGCGTCGGCCAGCACCGCGCCGCGCCGCGCCAGCAGCCAGCGCACCGCGGTCCGCTGGTGGGCAAACAGACAGCGCCCATCCAGCAAGGGCTCACCCAGCTGGGCCTCCACCACCAGCTGTCGGTGGGGTGGCAGGGGCGGCAGGGGTTGCTCCATCCAGGCCAGCCAACGGGCCAGCTCAGGCTCCAGCGGGAAACGACCCGCCAGGGCCTGCCGCAGCGCCGCTCCAGCCTCCAGGGGAAAACACCAGCAGCGCCGCCGCCCCGACCAGGAACCCCGGGGCCGAATCGCCCGCAACTGGGCCTGGGTCACCGCGTCGTAGGGGCTGACCACCTCGATCTGACCCGTCGCTCCCAGGCGCAACAGGCAACGCATCCGCTGAAGTGCAACCCTCGACACATTGACACTCCAGGCGATGAAGGCACACTTCCGCCAACTGGGGCGCTCTGATGCAGGCCAGGGATGGGGTTTTCTTAGAAGATCTATGTCCCAAGTTGCGCGTCAGACGCTGGCGCCAATCCCTTCACCTCGTCACCGATCGACGTTGCGTCTACTGCGGCGAACCCTCTGAATCGATTGACCACGTCCATCCCCAGAGCCGGGGGGGCCTGAGCGTCACCGAAAACTGCGTACCTGCCTGCCTGTCCTGCAACGGCCACAAGGGGGACGCCAACGCCTTTGAGTGGTATCGGCGCCAAACCTTCTACGACCCTCGGCGGGCGATGGCGATCCGGGCCTGGTGCGATGGCGATCTGCGCCTGGCCTTGCGCTTGCTGCAGTGGGTCCATCCCGGCGGAACCCTGGAGCAAGCGGAAGCTCACCAGACCCGGCAGGCCTCCACGCCGTTGTGGCGCTGGCAGATGGCCTCCTGAACCTGGGGGCGCTCAGGGGCGACCAGCACGGCCAGCAGCAAAAGCAGCACGGCCAGGCTCCCGGCCCCCTGCCCCCCGTGGGAGGAAAGATACCTGGCGGATTTCGCGGATTTCAATGGTCTGGAACGGCCCTTTTCGAGCCTGGTGGAGAGTGGTGAAGAGAGTGGCGCTGGGACCGCCATCGCATTAGCCGCGGAGAACTGATACAGGTGTACTCATGAACAAGCCGCTTGTCAAGCCTGCGCGCCAGCTGCTGGTCATCGGCGCTGGCTACACCGGCCTGCGCCTGGCCCGCGCTGCCCACCAGCGGGGCCTGGCGGTGCGGCTCACCAGCCGCCGGCCCAGGCAGGGGGAGTGTGCAGACCAAGACCTGGGCTGGTTTCAGTTCGACAGCGCCAGCGAACCTGCCCTGGTGCCCGCCGCCGAAGCCCTTGCCGGCATCACGGACGTGCTGGTTACCGTGCCTCCCGGCCAGGGCAGGGCCGAGCCGAGCCTGGAGCTGCTGGGCCCACTCCTACGGCAGCTCCCCCTGCAGTGGCTGGGCTACCTCTCCACCACCGGCGTCTATGGCGACACCGGTGGGACCTGGGTGGATGAAACTGCCCCCCCCGCCCCCCGGGCCGGCCGCAGCCAGGCCCGCCTGGCTGCCGAACAGGCCTGGCTGGCCAGCGGCTTACCCGTACAGATCTTCCGCTTGCCGGCGATCTACGGGCCAGGCCGCTCCCCCTTTGCGTCCCTGCGGGCCGGCCAGAGCCGCTTGATCCACAAGCCCGGCCAGGTGTTCTCCCGGGTGCATGTAGACGACGTCGTTGGCTGCCTGCTGCACTGCCTGGCCCTGCCCAGCGGGCGGCGTCCAACCGTGCTCAACGTGACCGATGACTGCCCCTGCCCATCGAGTGAAACCCTTGGCTACGCAGCCCACCTGCTGGGGCACAAACTGCCATTGGTGGAGCACTACGCCGCCATTGAGGCCAGCATGGGTGCCATGGCCCGCAGCTTCTGGTCTGAAAACCGACGGACCAGCAACCAGCTGCTGCGCACCACCCTTGGCTATGTCCTGCGGTACCCCAGCTATCGGGAGGGCTACCGGGCCTGCCTGGCAGAGGAGCTGGCCGGTGGACAGTCCTTGAGATCGGCCGGATCGGCCACGTAGGGCAGGCCCAGGTCGCCGAGCAGGCGCCCCCAGCGCAGCTCGATCCAGCCCTTATTGATTCCCGTGGCCAAGCCCAGCACCAGACCCCCCAGCAACAACCAGCGCAGCATGGGTTCCTCCACCAGCAGCCAGTCCCCATCCAACTCCAACCCGCCGCGCCTGGCCATCTCCCTGGGGGATCCGGCCGGCATCGGCGCCGAAGTGACGCTCAAGGCCCTCGCCAGCCCCCAATGGCGCCATGAAAGCCCCCTCCTGGTGGGCTGTCGCCGTTGGCTGGAAGAGAGCTACCAGCAGCTGCGCCACCACCCCGGCCCGACCCTACGGGACCCCGCCGAGCTGGAGGTGCTCGACCTGCCCCTGGCCGCCCCCTGCCAGCTAGGAGTCAGCAGCCCGGCCTGCGGGGAGTCGAGCTTCGCCTGGCTCACCGCCGCCTGGGAACAGGTGCGGAGCGGCCGCTGCCAGGCCCTGGTCACGGCCCCGATTGCCAAGGCCAGCTGGCATGCCGCCGGCCACCCCTACCCCGGCCAGACCGAGCGGCTGGCCGAACTGGCCGGCGTGGTGGAGGCGTCGATGCTGTTCACGGCCCTGGCTCCCGCAGGCCACTGGCGCCTGAACACCCTGCTGGCCACAACCCACATCCCCCTTGCCGCCGTGCCGCGCCAACTCAATGGGGAACTGGTGCGGCGCAAGCTGGATCGGCTGCTCGCCTTCTGTCAACGCTTCACCCCAGCCCCCCACCTGGTGGTGGCGGGGCTCAATCCCCATGCGGGCGAGGCGGGCCAGCTGGGTCAGGAGGAGGTCTGCTGGCTGGAGGCGGCGCTGGACAACTGGCGCCAGCAGCATCCGCAGGTGCGCCTGGAGGGCCCCCTGCCTCCGGACAGCTGCTGGCTGAGCGCGGCGGCGGCCTGGACCGGCGGGGAGCGGGGCCCCGATGGCTACCTGGCCCTGTATCACGACCAGGGGTTGATCCCGGTCAAACTGCTTGCCTTCGATGCCGCCGTAAACACCACCCTCGGCCTGCCCTTCCTGAGAACCTCACCAGATCACGGCACCGGTTTTGGCATCGCCGGCCAGGGGCGGGCGCGGGCCACCAGCATGGAGGCAGCCCTGCTGACTGCCAGGGATTTGGGCTAAGGATTTCAGGCTAGGGATCTGGGCTGGCCTATCAGGCTGGCCGAACCCGCATCAGCACCTGGCCGAATTCCACCGGCGTGCCGTTTTCCACCAAAATCTCCACCACTTCCCCGGCCACCTCGGCTTCAAGCTCGTTCATCAGCTTCATCGCCTCGAGGATGCACACCACCTGGCCGACCCTGATGCGGGAGCCCACCTCGACGAAGGCCCCCTCACCAGGGGCCGAGGAACGGTAGAAGGTGGCCACCATCGGGGCCGTGACCTCGTGCAGATCGCTGCGGCTGCCAACGGCGACAGGGGGCGGCGCCGAGAGGGTGACCGGCGGGGGGGCGGCCGCAGGAGGCATCGGGATGGCCTGGGGGGGAGCCGCGGCGGCCTGGAACACCGCCGCCGGAGCCGCAGCTGGCAGGTTGCGCCGCACCTCGAGCCGAAAGTCGTCCCCTTCGAGCTTCAACTCCTGGATGTCGCTGTCTCCCAGGAGAGTCAGCAACTTTTGAAGCTGGTCGTGGCTTAGCTGCATGGCGCTCAGTTCTCCCGCCCGAGATAGCTGTCGGTACGCGTATCGATCTTGATCTTCTCGCCGATCGAGAGGAACAGGGGCACCATCACCTGGGCGCCGGTTTCAACGATGGCGGGCTTGGTGCCGCCGGTAGCGGTGTCGCCCTTGACGCCGGGATCGGTCTGGGTGATTTCCAGCACCACCGAGTTGGGCAACTCCACTTCCAGGGGCTTGCCGTTCCAGGCCACCACGTTCACCTCCATGCCCTCCTTGAGGTACTTGCGACTCTCGCCGATCTGCTTGGCGGTGAGGCGGGTCTCCTCATAGCTGCCCATGTCCATGAAAACGAAGTCGTCGCCCTCCATGTAGGTGTGCTGGAGGGTGCTCTTTTCAAGCACGGCCTGGGGCAGCATCTCGCCGGCCCGGAAGGTCTTCTCCACCACGCTGCCGCTCTGCACAGCCTTCAGCTTGGTGCGCACGAAGGCCGAGCCCTTGCCCGGCTTGACGTGCAGGAACTCAACGACCCTCCAGACCTGGCCATCCAGCTCAATTGAAGTGCCAGTTCGAAAGTCATTGCTGGAGATCATTCCGGCAGTTCAGAACGGGTTGATTGTACGTGGGGCGCCCAGAGCCATTCCGCTGCCAGGCGCCTATGCCAGAGTCCGCTCAGTCACGGGCATCTCGATGGCGAGGAGATCGTTGCAAACCGGCTCCGGGTACGGGCTAAAGCTCCTGGCGGCCTGCCTGGTGGCGCTGCTATTTGCCCCCGTCGCCTGGGCGGCCCTGCCCCAGGGCAACGCCGTGAAGGATCCCGAGGCGATCCTGCGCAACGCCCTGCCCATCGACGCTCCCCAGCTGCAGGATCTGCAGCACCGGCTGGAAGCCACCAGCGACGACCTGCGGGCCAAGCGCTGGAAACCCCTGGCGGGATCGGTGACCCGCAGCCAGTCGCTGCTGACGACCCAGCGGGACGCCATCCTTAAGCGCTTCGACTCCGAGGATCAGGCCACGGCCGCAGAGCTGCTCGACCAGCTCGAGCAGCAGCTGCGCGAGGTGGCCACGGCCGCCGATGCCCAGGATCGGGATGCCTTCCTGGCGACCCGTCGGGCCGCCCTGGCGACCATCGGCAGCGCCGAGGCCCGGCTGGTGGGCCCCTTCCCCTTCCAAATCCCAGCTGAGTTCGACGCCCTGCCGAGGCTGCTGGGCCGGGCCACCGTGGTCATCAGCACCAGCAAGGGCGACCTCACCGCCGTGATCGACGGCTACAACGCCCCGCTCACGGGCGGCGCCTTCGTGGATCTGGTGCAGCGCAAGTTCTATGACGGCCTTCCCTTCACCCGGGCCGAAGACTTCTACGTGCTCCAGAGCGGCGATCCAAAGGGCGAGGCCATGGGCTATGTGGATCCGAAAAGCGGCGTGGAACGGCACGTGCCGCTGGAGATCCGCATCACCGAAGATGCCGAGCCGATCTACAACCAGACCTTCGAGGACGTCGGCCGTTACAAGGCAGAACCGGTGCTGCCCTTCGCCACCTACGGCACCCTGGGCTGGGCCCACTCCGACGGGAAGCTCGACGACGGATCGTCCCAGTTCTTCTTCTTCCTATACGAGCCGGAGCTCACCCCCGCCGGCCTCAACCTGGTAGATGGGCGCAACGCGGTGTTCGGCTATGTGGTGGAAGGAATGGACGTGCTCGAGGAGCTCGGCGTCGACGACCGAATCGTTTCAGCCCGGGTGATCGAAGGGGCAGAGAACCTCCAGCCCCACGCCTGAGGCGCGGCAACAAGCGTCATGCCGGTGCCGCTCAGCCAGGCACCACCAGCTGCCGCCCCACCCGCGCCACGTGCTGGCGCAAGGGTTCGGGCAGCTCGTGCAACAGCGAGAGGTCGATGCTCCAGGGCAGCAGCAGTTCATCGAGAGCCCCCATCAGCCGCAGGCGGTCGTCGTGGCGCAGACCCGGCGCCACCAGGGTGAGGTCTAGGTCGGAACCGGAGCGAAAGCGGCCCAAGGCACGGGAGGCTCAGCCATCCCCTTCCTCCGCGGCGGCGGTGCTGCGGTTGTAGGGGTGGCTGGTGAGGTTGCGGTCCTGCACCATCGCTAGCCAGCCCTCGCCATCGTCGATCAGCCCCATCCGGAAAGCCAGGCGCAGCGGGTTCCAGCCCAGATCGAAACAGTACTCAAACGCCTTGATCAGACCCTGACGCACCCGCTCATTGAGCGCAGGGGGCTCGAAGAAGGTCTCCAGCTGATCGAGGGCTAGGCAGAAATTGGCGAAACGCTGCTGCCCGCGGATATCGGGCGGCATGGCGGTGGGGCGATGGAGGCAGTCTGATGCGGGGAGCAGCGCTGCAGAGGTGGCTGATGCATAGGGCCAGGCTGTCGATTGCCAAGCCACTGGCCGGCGTGGCCTTAATCGCCACTCGCAAGGAGCTGGATGGTCTGCGATGAAAACGGCAAACTAATCAATCCGCAGCAAAAAGCCGCCCCGAAGGACGGCCCGCACAGATCAGGCCCAGCCTGAACTCACTGCCACTTCTGGGCCACGATCTCGGCCAGATCGACAACCCGCTGGCTGTAGCCCCACTCGTTGTCGTACCAGGCGATGACCTTCAGCATGTTGCCTCCCATGACCAGGGTGAGGTCTGAGTCAATGATCGCCGATTCGTCGGTGCCGGCATGGTCACTGGAAACCAGGGGCAGGTCGCAGTACTTGATGATGCCCTTCATGCCATTTTCAGATGAGGCCTTGAGCAAGGCATTTACCTCCTCCTTGGTGGTATCACGGCTGATATCGAGCACCATGTCGACCACCGACACATTCGGAGTAGGCACGCGCATGGCGATGCCGCTCAGCTTGCCCTTCATCGGCGGATAGACCAACGCCACCGCCTGGGCAGCCCCGGTGCTGGTGGGCACAATGTTGACCGCCGCGGCCCGGGCACGGCGCAGATCGCGGTGGGCTGCATCGAGAATGCGCTGGTCACCGGTGTAGCTGTGGGTTGTAGTCATCGTGCCCTTGACGATGCCGAACTCCTGATCCAGCACCTTGATCACCGGGGCCATGCAGTTGGTGGTGCAGCTGGCGTTGCTGAGGATGTCCCAGTCTTCGTGGCGGTATTGGTCGGCATTAACTCCAACCACGAAGGTGCCCACTTTTGCCCCCTTTCCGGGTGCGGTGAGAATCACCTTTTTGGCGCCGGCTTCGAAGTGCTTACTGGCGCCCACATCGTCGTTGAAGACGCCGGTGGACTCAATCACCAGATCCACGCCCCACTCCTTCCAGGGAAGGTTGGCGGGGTTGCGGTCATAGAAGACCTTGATCTCCTTGCCGTTGACGAAGATGGCGTTGTCGGTGGTGGTGACATCGACGCCCCGCAGGGGGCCCAGCATCGTGTCGTACTTGAGCAGGTGGGCATTGGTGGTGGTGTCACCGGAGCCGTTGAGACCCACCAGCTCGATGCCGGTGTTGGCCCCGCGGCTCAGCCAGCAACGCAGGAAATTGCGACCGATTCGCCCAAATCCATTGATCGCAACGCGCAGGGTCATGGCCGAATACGGCAAAAGCCGCTAGCTAAGGTGGTTTTGGCTGCAGATCATACAGAAATTAAGTCGCCGAACCCTCTTGCCGAAGGGACTCCGGCCATGGACCATGGCCAAACGCGCAGCAACTCGTAAAGATCGAGAAGCAGGTGCCCGTTTAATTTCTTGCCCACCGGACCCTGATCAGGATCTGAACTTGCCGCCGCTGCTCGATCGCCATCAACCACTGCACTTCATCGGAGTTGGTGGCATCGGCATGTCTGCCCTGGCAGGGATCCTGGCGGAGCGGGGCTATGCGGTGAGCGGCTCCGATCCCCGCGACCACGCCGTGCTGGACCGGCTGCGCCGGCTGGGGGTGCGGGTCTTTCTGGAACAGAGCGCCTCCACCGTGGCGGCAATCCGCAGCGGCACCTCCGTCTCCCCCCTGGTGGTGATCAGCTCAGCGGTGCCGGAAACCAACCCGGAACTGGCTGAGGCGCGCCGGATGGGTCTGGCCATCTGCCATCGCTCCGATGTGCTGGCCGCCCTGATCAACAGCCAGCCCTCGATCGCCGTGGCGGGCAGCCACGGCAAAACCACCACCAGCAGCCTGATAGCCACCTTGCTGGCGGCCACCAACCACGACCCCACCGCCGTGATCGGGGGCATCGTGCCGGCCTTCGGCAGCAATGGCCGCCATGGCAAAGGCCCCCTGCTGGTCGCTGAAGCCGATGAATCCGATGGCTCCCTGGTGAAATTCAAGCCCTCCCTCGCCGTCCTCACCAACGTTGAGCTGGATCACACCGACCACTACCCCAACCTTGAAGCCCTGATCACCACCCTGCAGAGGTTTGCCGGCAAAGCCGAGCGGCTGCTTGCCAACCGGGATTGCCCCACCCTGCGGGATCAATTCCAGCCAAGCCACTGGTGGTCGATCGAAGCGCCCGAGGGGGTTTCCTTTGCCGCCATCGCCCGGGAGCAGCGCGGTGACGGGACCCTGGCCGACTTCTACGAAGACGGCGAGGTGGTGGGATCGTTTGAGCTGCCCCTGGCCGGTCGCCACAACCTCAGCAACGCGGTTGCGGCGATGGCCGCCTGCCGGCTCGAGGGGGTGTCGTTTGCCGAACTCGCTCAGGCGATGGCCGCCCTGCAGACCCCTGGCCGGCGTTTCGATTTTCGCGGCATCTGGGAGGGGCGGCTGGTGGTCGACGACTACGCCCACCACCCCAGCGAGGTGGCTGCCACCCTGGCCATGGCACGCCTGATGGTAGACAGCGGCCGCAGCCCCTTGCCGGCGCCCCCCCGGCGCCTGGTGGCGGTGTTTCAGCCCCATCGCTACAGCCGCACCGCCCAGTTTCTAGATGGCTTTGCTGCGGCCCTGGTCGAGGCCGATTCGGTGCTGATCGCCCCCCTCTACGCCGCCGGGGAAGCGCCAATCCAAGGCATCAACAGCGCCGCAATCGCCACGGCCCTGCTCCAGCTGGATCCGGGCAAGCCCGTGCTCGTAGCCGCCAATCTCGAGGAACTGGCGGTCCAGGTCGTCATTGCCAGCCGGGAGGGTGACCTGGTGCTGGCCATGGGCGCCGGGGATGTCAATGGCCTCTGGGACCAGCTCTGCCAGCGCCCACCAGCGGCTGGCAGCGTCGCTCCCCTGGCCGCCTGAGCACGATGGCCCCGGCTCCCAGCTGGCCCCTCGCTTTACGCCAAGGGGTCGCGCTGGCCAACTTCACCAGCTGGAAAGTGGGGGGGGCTGCCGAGTGGCTCGCCGAGCCAGGCAACCAAGCGGAGCTGGTGGCCCTGGCGGCCTGGGCCCAGGCCCAGGCCATGCCCCTGCGGTGCATTGGGGCAGGCTCAAATCTGCTGATCGCCGATGCCGGGCTGGCGGGCCTCACCCTCTGTAACCGCCGCCTGCAGGGCAGCAGCCTCGATGCCAGCACCGGCCTGGTGGAGGCCGAGGCCGGCGAGCCGATCCCCACCCTGGCCCGCAAGGCGGCCCGCCTCGGCCTCAGCGGCCTGGAGTGGGCCGTGGGCATCCCAGGCACCGTGGGCGGGGCCGTGGTGATGAATGCGGGCGCCCAAGGGGGCTGCACGGCCGAGTGGCTGAAGTCGGTGCGCCTAGTGGATCCCACCAGGCCCGAAGCTCCTTTTGATCTGCCTGCCGAAGCCCTCGAGTTTGCCTACCGCCACAGCCGCCTCCAGGCGGAGGCCTGGATCGTGCTCTCGGCTCGCTTCCAGTTGGCGGCCGGCCACGACCCCGCCGCAATCACGGCCCGCACCAGTGCCAACCTGCACAGCCGCACCAGCACCCAGCCATACCAGCAACCCAGTTGCGGCAGCGTATTTCGCAATCCAGAACCGCACAAGGCCGGCCAGCTGATCGAGGCCCTGGGGCTCAAGGGACTGCAGATCGGCCAGGCCCAGGTGTCGCCGATCCATGCCAATTTCATCGTCAACACGGGCCAGGCCACGGCCGCCGACATCAGCGCCCTGATCGAGGAGGTGCAGCGCCGGGTAATGACAGGCTGCGGGATTGCACTCCACCCCGAGGTGAAGCGACTGGGCTTCGGGCCAGGGGGCTGAAGGGCAACTAGCCTGCGCTCAGCAACTCCCTGGGCATGGCTGGCTTCGGACTCCCCAACTTCGGTCAGCTCACCGAAGCCTTCAAGAAAGCCCAGGAACTCCAGCAGAACGCCCAGAAGCTGCAGGAGGAGCTCGACGCCATGGAGCTGGAAGGCCGCAGCGCCGACGGCAGGGCAAGCGTGTGGCTCTCTGGCAACCAGCAACCCCTGCGGGTGCAACTGGCCCCGGAGCTGCTGGCAGAAGGGGCCGCCGCCAGCGAGGCGGCCGTGCTGGAGGCCCTGCAATCGGCCTATGAGCTCTCTACCGGCACCATGAAGGGCCGCATGGAGGAGCTGACCGGCGGACTCAATCTCAATTTGCCAGGCCTGGGGGGCTGAACTCGGACTGGCTTTCGCGCTCCAAATCGCTTTCAGAATCGAGATTCGAATCACCATCCGCTTGACCGAGGGACTCCCCGTCCAGCACCTGCTGGCGCTGGAGCCGCCGGGATGGCTGGCGCAGGTGGCTGGCCAGGCCGGGGCCCCCAGAGCGATTTGAGCGCTCTGCCTGGCTACCTGACTGCCTACCTGCCTGCCGCCCGCTCTGGCCAGCAAGATCTCCAAGGCACTGGCTGTAAAGCGGGTAGCGCTCCCAGTCGACCCCAACTGCACAACCTGGATCGCCCAGGTGCAGGCAGTTCTTAAAACGGCAACATCCTGCCTCCAGACGCCTGCGTATTTCTGGGAAGAGGGGGCCCAAATCGCTGGCCTCGCCAGGCAGCTCTGGCCGGTTGAAGCCAGGTGTGTCGGCCATCAGGGCGCCCGGAGCCAACTGGAAAAGCTCCACGTGGCGGGTGGTGTGGCGTCCCCGCTGCAGCCGCCCCGACACCGCCGCCACCCTCAGGCCCAGCTCCGGGCAGAGGGCATTGAGCACGCTGCTCTTGCCGACGCCGGAGGGGCCGCACAACACGGAAATGCCCGGCTCGCTGAGCCGCTGGCTGAGCCGCTCCAGCCCCTGGCCGGTCTGGATGGACAGCGCCAGGGCCTCGTAGCCCCAGGCGCCAGCCCGCCGGCACCAGTCAGCGGCCACCGCTGGGGACACCAAATCGGCCTTGGAAAACACCAACAGCACCAGCCGGCCCGTGGCCTCGGCCGTCAGCAGGAAGCGGGTGAGCTGCAAGGGATCAAGCTCCGGCTCGGCCAGGGCCACCACCACCACCACCCGGGCCACGTTGGCCACCGCCGGCCGCTCCAGCAGGCCGGCGCGGGGCTCCAGGGCCGCCACGGCCCCCCGGCCCGCCGGCCAATCGATACCCTCCAGCCAGACGTGATCCCCCACGGCGATGGTCTGGCCGCTCTTGCCAAGCCGGGTGCGCCTGGTGCAAAGCAGGCGGGTGACCCCGCTGGAGCCGGGCTGGTCCAACTCCACCCAGCAGTAGTTGGCGAGCAGGGAAACCACCAGCCCTCTCAGGCGCTGGGGTTTTGGCTCAGCCGCCATGGCACAGCACCAGCAGGCGCACCGCGCCCTCCTGGTGGGGGTGGACCCGGCATTCAACCCGGTGGCCGGCGCTGATCAGGCCTTCGCTCACCAGCTGCTGGGGCTCGCCCCCATCGAGATCAACCCAAAGAAGCTCTCCGGAGCCAAGCCGTTCGAGGGCCAATTTGGTGCGGATGAAATTGAGCGGGCAGGGGGTACCGCGCAGGTCGAGCTGGGCCGCCGGAGCCGATGGATCGGGGCCGGCTGTCAACCGAATAGGCCTCCGAACAGACCACTCTTGTGGGGATGCCTCTGGCCCTTGCTGGTGTGGTGACCGGCCAGCTGTTCGAGCAACTGCCGCTCCTCCCCATTGAGCTTGGTGGGCAGCTGCACCTTGACACTGAACAGGTGATTGCCTCGGGCCACCGGATTGCCGAGCTTGGGAACCCCCTTGCCCTGCAGGGTGATCACGGCTCCAGGCTGGGTGCCGGCGGGAATTTCCAACTGCTCATGGCCATCGACCGTAACCACCTCGATGGTGTCGCCCAGGATTGCCTGGAGGTAGTTCAGCGTCACCTCCGAATGGATGTGGATACCATCGCGGCGCAGGCCCGAAGCCGACTGGACGGTCAGAAATACATAGAGATCGCCGCTGGGGCCGCCCCGCTGGCCCGCGTTGCCCTCGTTGGCCACCCGCAGCCGGGTGCCCGAATCAACGCCGGCGGGGATGTTGATCCGCAGCTTTTTACGCACCTGCTGCAGCCCCTGGCCGCCGCAGGCATTGCAGGGGTCAGCAATTACCTGGCCGCTGCCCTCACAGGTGGGACAGGCCGCCACCTGGGTGAAGTTGCCGAAGGGCGTGCGGGTAGCCCGGCGCACCTGGCCAGAGCCGCCACAGGTTCCGCAGGTGGTGGGGCCACTGCCCTGCTTGGCTCCGGTGCCCTGGCAGGTGTTGCAGGTTTCGAGATGGCGGATCTGCACCTCCTTCTCGATGCCAAACACCGCCTCCTGGAAGCTGATGGTGAAATCCAAGCGCAGGTCGTCCCCCTGGTTGGGCCCTCGCCGCCGGGGGCCCTGGCCAGGAGCCGCCCCGCCAAAACCACTGAAAAAGGTCTCAAACAGGTCGGCAAAGCCACCCATGTCGCCCATGTCGGGCATGCCGCCGCCGCCCCCCAGACCCGCCTCGCCGAACTGGTCGTAGCGGCCCCGGGTCTGGGGATCGCTGAGCACCTCGTAGGCCCGACCGATCTCCTTGAACCTGTCCTCGGCACCAGGGTCCTTGTTGACGTCAGGGTGGTACTGGCGCGCCAGCCGCCTGTAGGCCCGTTTGAGGGTGTCGGGATCGGCATCACGAGCAACGCCCAGCAGGTCGTAGTAATCGGCCATCAGCCGTTGTGCTCCTCAGGCGCGCCTGGGCCAGCTGGGGCGCCCTCGCTGGAATCGGCCGGGCCGGGCCCCATGGAAACCTTTACCAGGGCATGGCGCAGCACCCTGCCGTTGAGGTGGTACCCCCGTTGCAACTCCTCAATCACCACATCCTCGGGGTGGGCGTCGCTGGGCTCCCGCAGCACCGCCTCATGCAGGCTGGGATCAAAGGGCTCCCCTTCGACCCGCATCGGCGACACACCCAGCTGTTTAAACACGTCCACCAGCTGCTTGTAGAGACCCTGGTAGCTGCGATGCAGGGTCTGGGCCTCCTCATGCTGGGGATTGAGCTGCTGGCGAGCCCGATCGAAATTGTCGACCACCGGCAGGATTTCACCGAGGGTGGAGCAGGTGATCTGGAGGCGCAGGTCGTCGCTATCGCGACTCTGACGCTTGCGGAAATTGTCAAAATCGGCGGCCAATCTCATGTATTGGCCACTGAGGGCCTCATGCTCGGCCTTTAGGGAAGCCAGCTTCTCCTCCAGCACGGAAGCCGATTCGGCTGCGCCAGCGGGGGCCTGGGCCCCTGCCCCCTCGGCCGAATTTTCCCCGGCGGAGGGGGCAGGGTTGTCTGCACCGGCTCCAGGATTGCTGTCAGCCGGCATCGAAGCGGGCATGGGGCTGTCTCCTGGCAGGGAGCTGTCTCCTGGCAGGGAGCTGTCGCCGCCCATGCAGGGGTCGCCGCTCATAGAGGTGTCACCGTTCATGGCTGACAAGATCAGACTTTAGTTTTAAACATGTTGAAGCTTCAGGCCCACCTCCCACAAGCGGCGGAAGCCCGCACCTCCTGACGCCATGAGCTCCACACCGTCGCGTCCAGGCCAAATGCTGCCCCCCAGTTCCCCACCGGCTGCGACCCGATCCCTGACCCAGGAGCTGGGGATAGCCAGCTCGGGCCCTGGCCAGCTTCAGGAGATTGCCGAGATTGAAGATCTGGAGACCAGCGCCGCCGCGGGGGCCAGCGGCACGGCATCGCCAATCATCAGCCTGGTGGACCGAATCCTGATCGAGGCCCTCACCTCCGGGGCGAGTGACATCCACGTTGAACCCCAGGAAAACACCCTGGAAGTGCGCTTCCGCCTCGACGGCGTGCTGCAAAAGCAGTTTGAAGATCTGCCCAAAAGCCTCACTCCGGCGGTCACCTCCCGCATCAAGATCATGGCTGAGCTCGACATAGCCGAGCGTCGCCTGCCCCAGGACGGCCGCATCCGGCGCATGTTCAGGGGTCGGAAAATGGATTTCCGCGTCAGCACCCTGCCGGGCCGCAACGGAGAGAAGATCTGCCTGCGCCTGCTGGACAGCGGGGCCACCCAATTGGGCCTGGACACCCTGATCACCGATGGGGAGGCCCGCCAGACCCTGCGGGAGATGGGATCCAAGCCTTACGGCATGCTGCTGGTAACCGGGCCAACTGGATCTGGCAAATCCACGACCCTCTATGCACTGCTGGCCGAGCGCAACGATCCGGGGATAAATATCTCCACGGTTGAAGATCCAATCGAATACACCCTGCCTGGCATCACCCAAACCCAGGTCAACCGTGATAAGGGATTTGACTTCAGTACGGCGCTGCGCGCCTTCATGCGTCAGGACCCGGACGTGCTGCTCGTTGGCGAGACCCGCGACCTGGAAACGGCAAAAACAGCTATCGAGGCGGCCCTCACAGGCCACCTGGTAATGACAACCCTGCACTGCAACGATGCGGCCAGCGCCATCGCACGCCTCAGTGAGATGGGCGTCGAACCCTTCATGGTGAGTGCTTCCCTGCTCGGAATCGTCTCCCAGCGCCTGGTGCGCCGGGTATGCCCAGCCTGTCGAATCAGCTATGAACCCAGCCCCGAAGAGCTGGCCAGATTTGGCTTAATGGGAAGCAACGAGACCCATGTCACCTTTTACAAAGCAAACACCCAAAGTTACAAAGCAAACACCCAAAGCCGCAACGATCACAACCGCTGCAGCAGCTGCAACGGCGCCGGCTACAAAGGCCGCGTCGGTGTATACGAGATTCTGCGCATGAGCGACGGGCTTGCCGCTGCGGTGGCCAAACATGAAAGCACCGATGTGCTGAGGCGAATGGCCATAGAAAACGGCATGAAAACCCTGCTGGGCTATGGACTCCAGCTGGTGCGCGATGGCCACACAACCCTGGGCGAAGTTGAGCGCATGTTGTTGACCGATTCCGGCCTCGAGTCAGAGCGACGGGCGCGATCATTGAGCACCCTTACCTGCACAAGTTGCGGCGCTGGCCTGCACGATGAGTGGCTCGAATGCCCCTACTGTCTAACCACCCGCTGAGTACTCGCTAACCACCCGCTGACCTACCCATGGCCGTAATGATCGAAGAGCTGATGGGCCAACTGGTTGCAGATGGGGGCAGCGATCTGCACATCAGCGCCGGCCTGCCGCCCTATGGAAGGTTCAATGGCCAACTCAGGCCCATGCAGCCTGAAATCCTCGAAGAAGAAGCCTGCAACAGGCTGATCTTTTCGTTGCTGAACAACTCACAGCGAAAACAACTGGAACAAACCTGGGAGCTCGATTGTGCCTATGGCCTCAAAGGCCTAGCCCGCTTCAGGGTCAACGTCTATCGGCAGCGGGGCAGCTATGCCGCCTGCCTGAGGGCCCTGGCCAATAAGGTGCCATCGCTCGAGAGCCTGGGGCTGCCGCCGATCGTTGAGGAAATGAGCCACACGCCAAAGGGGCTGATCCTGGTAACAGGCCCCACAGGTTCGGGTAAAACCACCACCCTGGCCGCAATCCTGGAGCACATTAATCAAACACGAGCAGAGCATATTCTCACCATTGAAGACCCGATTGAATTCACCTATAAGCCAGCTAAAAGTATCATCCACCAACGCCAGGTAAACGACGATACCCGCAGCTTTTCAAATGCACTGAGGGCAGCCCTTCGCGAGGATCCAGATGTGATTTTGGTAGGGGAACTGCGCGACCTCGAAACCATCCAGCTGGCCATCACAGCCGCCGAAACTGGTCACCTCGTCTTCGCAACCCTGCACACCAGCTCGGCCGCCCAAACCGTCGACCGGATGGTTGATGTGTTTCCAGCTGGCCAACAAACCCAGATCCGGGTGCAACTGAGCACCAGCCTGGTGGCGATCTTTGCCCAAACCCTTTGCAAACGCAAGCACCAGGGCCCTGGCGAGAACGGCCGGGTACTGGCCCAGGAGATCATGGTCAACACCCCGGCAACGGCAAACCTGATCAGGGAAGCAAAAACGGCCCAGCTTTATTCCCAGATCCAAACAGGGGGACAACTGTCCATGCAAACCCTGGAAAAGGCCCTTGCCAACCTGGTACTAAGTAACCAGATCAGCCTGGATACGGCCCTTTTAAAATCATCAAGACCTGAAGAACTCAAACGGCTTGTGAGCCAATTGGGCTGATCCATGCCGACCTTTGCCGCCACCTACATCAACCCCCGGGGGAAAGCGGCTGTCATCGACATCGAGGCGGCGGATCCAAGCCAGGCCAAACGCTCCCTGCGCCTGCGCGGCATCCGAGCCACCGAGATCAAACAGAAAACGGAGGCATCGGTCAGTGAATTCAATGCCAAAGCACTCCTGAATCAGAAGCTGAACTTCTCACGCTTCAGCGAACTGATCGAGACCAGGCCAGGCATCAAGGACAAAGCTGTTTTTGCGAGCAAGATGGCCGCCTTAGTGAATGCTGGCGTTCCGATTGTGCGCAGCATCGATCTGATGGCAGGCCAGCAGAAGCTGCCAATGTTCAAGCGTGCACTCGAATCGATCAGCCTGGAGGTGAACCAGGGCACCTCCCTCGGTGAAGCCCTAAGACGTTGGCCCAAGGTTTTTGACAAGCTCACCATCGCCATGGTGGAAGCTGGGGAAGCAGGCGGGGTACTGGACGAATCCCTCAAACGGCTTGCCAAGCTGCTGGAGGACAATGCCAAACTTCAAAATCAGATCAAAGGTGCCATGGGCTATCCCGTGGCGGTGCTTTTTATAGCCGTCGCCGTATTCCTGGGCATGACCATTTTCATCATTCCCACCTTTGCCGGTATTTTTGATGGCCTTGGCGCTGAGCTGCCCTGGTTTACCCAGGCCATGGTGAACCTGAGCAGCCTGCTGAGATCTCCATTCACCCTTTATTTGGCAGCCGGCCTGGCAATCTTTATTTATATCTTTGGCAGGTTTTATGCGACGCCGCCAGGAAGGCGCAGGGTTGATTCATTCATTCTCAAGCTCCCCCTCTTTGGCGAGTTAATTCAAAAATCAGCCACCGCCCAATTTTGCCGCACCTTCAGCTCCCTTTCGCGGGCGGGAGTGCCAATCCTAATGTCCCTTGATATCGTCAAAGAAATAACGGGTAATTCAATCATGGCTGATGCGATCAGCAGCAGTCGCGAGGGGGTCCTGCAAGGCATCCCCCTGAGCGTCGCCCTCGGCAACATGAAGGCATTCCCAGAGCTGTCGATCAGCATGATGTCAATCGGCGAAGAAACAGGCGAAATGGATACCATGCTTTCCAAGGTTGCCGACTTTTACGAAGACGAAGTTGGCGCCACAGTCAAGGCCCTAACCTCCATGCTCGAACCGGCACTGATCGTCGTCGTTGGCGGCATTGTCGGCTCAATTCTGCTGGCAATGTATCTGCCAATGTTCTCCGTATTCGATCAAATCAAATAGGCCCAAGCCAGCTTCTCAGGCCCTGGCCAAGGCCTGACCCGCAAGCCAGCCACTGCTCCAGCAGTGCTGGAAGTTAAATCCACCGGTGACCCCGTCTATGTCCAGCAATTCACCCACCAGGTAGAGGCCCGCCTGACGGCGGCTTTCCATCGTGGCCAGGTTGACCTCACCGAGGGGGATGCCCCCGGCCGTCACAAATTCTTCGCCGAAGGGTCCCCGCCCCGTCACGGCCACCCGCGTATCCCGCAGGGCCGTGATCAGCCCCTGCTGCTGACGCTTGGTCAGGTCGGCCCAGCGCTGCTGGGGATCGACCGCCTGGCCCTGGAGCAGGGCCAGCCAGAGGCGGCGACTCAACTGCGGCCAAGGCCGCCAGTTGGCCAGCTGGCGTTTGGCCTGGCCGCGCTTGGCTTCGGCAAACATGGACTCCAGCTCGGGCTGGGACTGGCCGCCGGTCCAATCGAGCCGTAATTCGCCGCGGTAGCCGGCAGCCTTGAGGGCCCGGGCTGCAAAGGCCGTCAGGCGCAGGGTGGCCGGCCCGGAGATGCCCCAGTGGGTGATCAGCACCACGCCCCGCTGGCGAAAACGGCTCCCGCCCGCACCGCCCGCCGGATCCGGGGGCAACTGCAAGGCCAGCTCCACCGAATCCATCACCACACCAGCCAACTCCAGCAGGGGATTGCCGGCCATGGCCAGGGTGAACAGGGAAGGCACAGGAGGCACCAGCCCATGGCCCAGGCTCGCCGCCAAACGGCGGCCGCTGGGGTGGCTGCCAGTGGCCAGGACCAACCGCCCAGCTGTCATCTGCTGGCCCTGGCCACCGCGGAGCTCCAGGGCAAAGCCCCCGCCACTGGCCAGGGCAGCCCCCTGCAAACCCACTCCCGTATGGAGCCGCACGCCGGCCTGCAGGGCCGCCCGGCGCAGGCTGGCCACCACAGACTCGGAGCGGTTGGAGCGGGGAAACAGGCGGCCGTCTGCCTCCTCCACCAGCTCCAGCCCGTGCCGGCCAAACCAGGCCACCGCATCGCCGGGGCCAAAGCGGCCAAAGGGGCCCCGCAGGGCCTGGCCGCCGCGGGGGTAATGGCCCACCAGCGCCTGGGGATCCCAGCAGGCATGGGTGACGTTGCAACGGCCGCCGCCGCTGATCAACACCTTGTGCAAGGGCTCGCTGGTGGCCTCCAGCAGACAGATATCGCCCACCCCCGCTTCGGCGGCGGCGATGGCAGCCATGAAGCCCGCCGCTCCACCCCCTGCCACCACCACGGCGGCATGGCTAGACGGCATGGTTAATCAGCATCGCGGGCGGGCAGCATGGGGGCATGGGGCAGATCGATCCGGCCAGTTATCGCTTCAGTGTGGCTCCGATGATGGACTACACGGATCGACACTTCCGGGTGTTGATGCGCCAGATCAGCCGGCGCAGCCTGCTCTACACGGAGATGGTGGTGGCCCGAGCCCTCCATCACGCCCGCCTGGAACCGGGCTCCAGCCAGCCCGATGGCCGGCTGGAGCGGCTGCTGGGCTTTGATCCAGTAGAAAAACCCCTGGCCCTACAGGTCGGGGGCGACGATCCGGCACTGCTGGCGGAGGCCGCCCAGTTGGCGGCCGACTGGGGCTACGACGAAATCAACCTGAATGTGGGCTGCCCAAGCGAAAAGGTGCAAAAGGGCCGCTTCGGGGCCTGCCTGATGGCCGATCCGGGCCAGGTGGCCCGGTGTGTGGCCGCCATGGCCGCCGCCAGCCCCCTGCCGGTAACGGTGAAACACCGGATCGGCATTGACGAGCGCGACAGCTACGCCGAACTGCTTGGCTTCGTCGACTCGCTGGCGGCGGCAGGGGCCCGACGCTTTGCGGTCCATGCGCGCAAGGCCTGGCTGGCAGGGCTCGATCCCAAACAGAACCGCACGATTCCGCCCCTGCGCCCCGAGCTGGTGCATCAGCTCAAACGGGATCGGGCCGGCCTCACTATCGAGCTCAACGGCGGCCTGACCAGCCTGGAAAGCTGCCTGGAACAACTCCAGCTGGTTGATGGGGCCATGGTGGGCCGGGCGGCCTACGGGCACCCGCTGCAGTGGGCGGGGGTGGATCGGCAGGTGTTCGCGGACGACAGCCAGCCCGAGGCCACCGCATCGAGTGTGGTGCGGGGCCTGATTCCCCATGCGGAGCGATGGCGCCAGCGGGGCAAACGGCTCTGGCCGATCGCCCGCCACCTGGTCCACCTGGTGGAGGGGGTAGAAGGAGCCAGGCGCTGGCGCCAGGGCCTCACCCGAGCCGCCGGCTGCCGAGATGCGGACCCAAGCGTGCTGGAAGCGGCAGCCCTGGCCCTGGAGGAGCGGGGCTATTAGGCGGGGTCTGGCCAGCCAGCGCCCCTGCCTAGCCTTCGGCGCCCCCGTAGTAACTGCCCCCACCGGTATCGCCGCCACCGCTGCGACGGCGACGGGTGCGGCCCGCATCAAAATTGTCGCTGGGGGCAGGGGCGCCAGAGCCATAGCTGCGGTCTTCCCAGCCGCGGGCACCCGAGCCGCCGCCCCCAGTGCTCCTGCCGCCACCTCCACTGCTATTGCCGTAGCCGCCGCCACCCCCTCCATAGCCACCGCCACCTCCGCCGCCATTGCCGTAACCGCCGCGACGCTGGCCGCCACCCCCGCCGCCGCCGGCCCCACGGGGCTCAGCCTTGTTGATGCGCAGGGGGCGCCCCATCAGCTCAGCCCCTTGCAGGGCGTCGATGGCCTTGGTTTCGGCAGCGTCATCGACCATCTCCACGAAGGCGAAGCCGCGCTTGCGCCCGGTATCTCGCTCAAGGGGCAAGGAACAGCTGACCACATCACCGAAGGGTGCAAACAGTTCCGCTACGTCGTCCTGCTCAGCGCGGAAAGGAAGGTTGCCGACAAAGATACTCACGAACCGTAGATCGACCACGGGGCCGATGCATGTGGGCCCTTAGGCCGCTAACTCCAGCACCCTAAGACGCCCACCAAAAGCTGACGGCCCTCAGGAGTCAAGAAGACTCCGAATTCGTTGCAGCTGCTGCTGCACTTGGTCAAACCCCGTACCCCCCTCACTGCGGCGTGCCGCCACCACCTGGCGGGGGGTGATCGCCGCGTGGATGTCGATTTCAAAAGCGGCATGAAGCTGCTGCCAGCGCTCCAGCGGCAAATCCCTTAGCAGAATCCCCTCCGCCAGGCAGTCCTTCACCAGGCCGCCCACCAGCTGATAGGCCTCACGAAAGGGCACCCCCTTCGCCACGAGGTAGTCGGCCACGTCGGTGGCATTGGAAAAATCTGCCGCCACCGCCGCCTCGAGCCTCTCGGGCCGAAACTCCAAGCCCTCCTCAAACAGAATCGCCATGGCCTCAAGGCAATCGAGGCAGGTGCGCACCCCGTCAAACAGGGCTTCCTTGTCTTCCTGAAAGTCCTTGTTGTAGGCAAGGGGCAGACCCTTGATCATGGTCAGCAGCCCCATCAGGTGGCCAAACACCCGGCCGCTCTTGCCACGCACCAGCTCGGCCACATCCGGATTCTTCTTTTGCGGCATCAGGCTGCTGCCGGTGGCGCAGCGGTCGGTGAGGCCGATGAAGCCAAATTCCTGGGAGGCCCAGAGAATCACCTCCTCGCTGAGCCGGCTGAGGTGCACCATTACCAAGCTGGCGGCCGCCATGAACTCCACCGCAAAATCCCGATCGCTCACCGCATCGAGGCTGTTGGCATAGATGGCCTCAAAGCCCAGCTCGGCAGATGTCTGGCGTCGATCGATCGGCACAGGCGTGCCCGCCAGGGCAGCCGCCCCCAGGGGGCAGCAGTTCACCCGGCCGCGCACATCGGCCAGGCGGGAGCGGTCCCGTTCGGCCATCTCGATGTAGGCCAGCAGGTGGTGGGCAAGGCAGACCGGCTGGGCCCGCTGCAGATGGGTGTAGCCGGGGATCAGGACGCTGCTGTGGAGCTCGGCCTGATCCAGCAGGGCCCGCTCGAAACGCAGCAGCGCCGCATCGATCGCATCGATCTGGCTGCGCAGCCACAGCCGCAGGTCCGTGCCCACCTGGTCGTTGCGGGAGCGGCCGGTGTGCAATTTCTTGCCCAGGCTGCCCAGCAGTTCGATCAGGCGCCGCTCCACGGCGAAGTGCACATCTTCGGCCTCCAGCCCGGGCTGGAAACTGCCGCAGGCCGCCTCGGCACGCACTGCCTCCAGGCCCTCGATCAGTTGGAGCGCTTCGGCTTCGCTGATCACCCCACAGCTACCCAGCATGCGGGCATGGGCGACGGAGCCGTCAAGGTCATGCTGGAGCAAGTTGATGTCGAAACCAATCGATGCGTTGAAACGCTCAATGGCCGGATTCAGCCCCTGCTCAAAGCGTTGGCTCCAGTTGGTCTCAGCTGGATCAATGGCCATTCGGGGCTGGGCAAAGGGCGCGGGGCGGGGATTCAGCTTGGCAGCAAGGGCAGCATCAGCTCCTCCCGCACCTTCAGCACCACCATCGAGGCATCGTCGTCAAGCTGCCGTTCCACCCCCACAAAGCGATCGAGCCGGGCAAACAGCTGGTCGAGAATCCCCTGGGCTCCCAGGCCGGCATGGCAGGCCGACTGCAGCTGGCGGATCAACCGCTCCTCATCGAAGCGTTCGCCGCTGAACCCGGTGGCCTCCGTGACGCCATCGGTGTAATAGAGCACCACATCACCCGACTCCAGCACTACCTGCTCGATGCCGTAGTCAGCCTCGCTCTGCAGGCCGATCAGCAGGCCGGGGGCATCAAGACGATCCACCTGGTTGCGCCGCCGCCGCCAGATCAGGGGCGGATTGTGGGCCGCATTGGCGAAGCGCAATCGGCGAGTTTTGGGGTCGTAATCGGAGTAGAAGAGGGTGACGAAACGGTGCGAATGGGCCAGGTCTTCCTGGGCCAGCTGGTTGAGATCGTGAAGGATCCGTTCCGGGGAGTGGCCGCTCAACACCTCCGCCCGCAACATGCCCCTCAACAGGGTCATCAACAGGCCCGCGGGCACACCCTTGCCCATCACATCTCCCATCACCAGGGCCCAGCGGGCCTGCTCACGGCGCTGGCCCTGCAACTGGGGGCAGGTGGGGATGAAGTCGTAGTAGTCACCACCCACCTGGAAGGCGGGCCGGCAGCGGGCTGCCAGCTCGACCCCGTCGATCACTGGACAGTGATCGGGCAGCAACTGGGCCTGGATCTCCGCGCCCGTACTGAGCTGGCGATCGAGGCGCTCATGGCGCCGCATGGTCTGCTGCAGGGCATCATTTTCCAGGGCCACGGCGCTGAGATCGGCCACCAGCTGCAGGTGGCGTCGATGCACCTCACTCCAGGCAAAGCCCTGGCGCCCACTGAAGACATAAAGCCGCCCCCGCTGCACGCTGCGGGCCATCACCGAGGTGGCAAACACCTGGCTACCTCCCAGCAAGCGGCCTACCCGCTGGTCGAGCAGGTTCAGCTCCCCATCCCCGAGGGCAGCCAGTTGACGCACCAGCTCGGCACAGCGATCCCCAGGCGAAGCCTGGAGTTGCTCGCGCCAGATGCGGCCATCTTCGTGAAACACCACCAGCACGGCCCCCTCTGCCTCCACCAGCCGGGATGCCACCAGGGGCACCAGCTCCAGAAAGCGGCCCAGGTTGGTGAAGCTGCGCAGGGTGAAGGCCAGGGAGACGAGCAGCTCCTGGTTACGGCGCTGCTCCCGGCTGAGGCTGTCGAGTAACTGCCGCAGAGAAGCAGCCGCCGAGAGGACCGGGCTGGCCTGCTGCGGGGGGCGCGGTGGCGGCTTGTTGCTCACCGAGCCAGGAGGGCCTCGACGAATTCAAAGCTGTTGAAGGGGCGCAGATCGCGAATACCCTCGCCGGCGCCGATAAAACGGATCGGCAGCCCCGCCTCCGATGCCACCGCCAGGGCGACGCCGCCGCGGCCACTGCCATCGAGCTTGGTGAGCACCACGCCGGTAAGGCCAGCCGCCTTGGCAAAGGCCATCGCCTGACGCAGCCCGTTCTGACCCTGGCTGGCATCGAGAACCAACAATGACTCCACAACCGCCTCGGGAGCCAGCTTGTCAATGATGCGGCGCACCTTGGCCAGCTCCTCCATCAGGTTGTGCTTGGTCTGCAGCCGGCCGGCCGTATCGACCAACACCAGCTCCGTGCCCTTGGCCTGGGCCGCACCGATGGCGTCGTAGACCACCGCCGCCGGATCGGCATTGGCGCTGGGGTTAGCCACCACCGGCACGTTGCTGCGCTCGCCCCACACCTGCACCTGCTGCACCGCAGCGGCCCGGAAGGTGTCAGCGGCCGCAATCAGGCAGCTGTAGCCACTGCGCACGGCCAGATTGGCCAGCTTGCCCAGGGTGGTGGTCTTGCCGACGCCATTGACACCCACCAGCAGCCACACATTGAGCTGCTGCCGCTGGGGAGCCAGCAAGGATGCCGGGCTGGCCTTGATCGGTTTGTCGAGAATGGCGCGCAGCTGCTCCTTGAGAAAGCGCAGCCCCTCGCTGGGATCGACCACCTCCAGGTTTAGGCGCTGGCGCAGGGCATCGAGCACCTGGTCGGTGGCCTTCACGCCCACATCAGCCCGCAGCAGGGTGGTTTCCAGATCGTCCAGCACCTCCGGGGTGAGGGGGTCATCGCCAAGCTTGTCGAGCAGCTGGGTGACAAAGCCCTGGCGGGTTTTCTCCAGGCCACCGCGCAGGCGGCCGAGCCAGTCGATCTCCTCAAGTGACACCTGATCGGCGCGCTTGCCCTGGGCCGCCAACACCTCGGCAGACCAGGTGAAGACTGTGTCGAAGTCACCCAGGCTGGGCTCGGCGGTATCTGTCTCTGTGTCTGCGGGCTGAGTGTCTGCGGGCGGACTGGCGGTGATCGCCTGCTGGCGTTCAGCCCGCTGGGCCGCAGCCCGCTCCAACAGGGAAGGAGCCGCTGCAGCCGGCTCGGGAGCGGGGGCCAAGGCAGCGGAGGACGGGGCACTGTCCCCTGCAGAATTCCGTACAGATTGTACAAAATTCTGCGGGGGGGTGGGAGGGGACCCGATCTGGGACCCTGTCGAAAACGCGGGCTCTGCCTGGAGAAGCGGCGCGAGTCCTTGCTCCGCCACCTGCTCGGCCACCTGCTGGGCTTCCTGCTGGGCCTTGAGCCGGGCATAGGCCTGACGGGCCCACTCAAGCGCCTCTGCATTGGGATCTGGCGCGTCAGCGGCTAGATCCGGTGGGGCCCCAGCTTCACTTTCGCCAGGGCCGGTGCGATTGAACCAGTCGTATGCCATGGCGCCCTCAGGCTCCCGCCACCGCTCGGGCGGCGGTGAAACGGCGCAGCACCCCATTGATCATGCGGCGCCCCTGTTCGTCGCTGTAGCGATTCGCCAGCTCCACGGCCTCGTTGCAGGCCACCGCCGGGGGGGTCTGGAAGCTGTCGAGATCCACGGCTGCCAGACGCAGGATGTCGCGGTCGATGCGGGGCAGGCGGGTAAGGCGCCAACCCTCCATCACCCCATCGAGCCGGCCATCGATCAGTTCGCGATCGCGCAGTACGGCCTCAACCCGGGCGAGGGCTCCACGGCGCACCTGATCCTGATCGGCCAGCAGCAGCAGCCGCGGCAACTCCAGGCTGGCGGAGAGGCGATTGATGGCCTGCTCGGCCGCCGCCAGACCCGCATTTAGGTGCTGACGCACCCGTGGCAGCTGCTGCTCACCCTGCTCCTGCAACTCGCTGTCCAGTAACTGCTGCTGGGCTATCTGCAGATCCTCTGCGGATCGGTCAAGGGCGTCGCGCACGTGCTGACTCAAGGTGGCGAGCACCTGCTGCAGCAGGCAATCCATGGCGGTGGGCAGCACCGGCTTTGGGCCACCGCGGTCGCTGATCTGACCCAGCATCAGCAGGGCCAGTTCGCGGGAGAGGGTGCGGCTCTGCATCAGGAGAGTTGGGGGGTGCGCAGCTGGGCCAGCAGGCTGGAAAAACTGCGATTGGGGGTGGACCGCTCGTCAGGGTTGACGATGCCGGCGGAAATGATGGTGCGGAAGGCATCCTCCACCGAGATCTCAAGGTCCTTGACGGAGCGTTCCGGCACCAGGGTGTACCAGCCAGTGGTGGGATTGGGGGCCGTGGGAATGAACACGCTGAGCATGGGCTCGGGCAGGCCGGCCTGGAGGGCACTGCCAATCACGCCGGTCACAAACCCCAGGGCAAACAGCCCCTCCCTGGGATATTCGACCAGCACCACGCGGCGAAATTTAGTTGAGTTGCCCTGCAGGAAAGTTTCCAGCAACTGCTTGAGGGTCTTGTAGACCGAGCCCGCCAAGGGAATGCGCAGCAGGGTGCCCTCGCCGAATTCCAACAGCCAGCGGCCGACGATGTTGCGGGCCATCAGGCCGATCAGCAGGATGCCGAGCAGGGGCACCAGCAGCCCAACCCCCAGGTTGATCAGCTCCTGCAGCAGGGGGCTGAGGGTATTGAAAGGGTTGAACTGCTTGGGGATAGATGTGAGAAAAGCCAGCACAAAACGACTCACCGTGGTGGCCAGCCAGATCGTGGTAGCCAGGGGAATCACCACCAGCAAACCGGCGATCAGGTCGTTCTTGAGGTCAGCCTGAAGCCGGTCCCCCAGGGGCTGATCTGTCTTGGGATTGGCTTGAACCAAGTGACAATCCGGAAATCCGGCCTGCAGCTACCACTCTGCAACTTAGCCAGCCAGGCGCACCTTTCGCCTGATCAGAGCAGGGCCACCAGAGCCACCAGCACGAAGCCGATCGCCAGCACCACTGCGGCACCAGTGCCGGCATAGCGGCGCTGCTGAACGGCCACATCACGGCCCAGGCTGGCCTGGGCGAGTTGCTGCTCCGCCCGCTCGAGCTGGGGCTTGAGCTGGGTCTCGATGAACTCCTGGGCTTTTTGTTTCTTGAGTTCCGAACTGGCGCCTTCGGGTATCTGGCCGTTTTGCTCCGCCTGGGCGATCAACTGATCCACAAAGGCAGGGTCCTGCAGCTGCTGCTTCTGCCTCTCCAGCTGGGCAGACTGCTGGGCGATGGCCCCATCGGCCTGGCTGGCCTGCTCCTCAAGAGCCTGGCTGGCGCCGATCGAAAGGGGCACCCCCACCACCATCGCCACGGCCAGCAGGATGGCCAGAACGGCCACGAGCAAGCGCAGGGGGGTGCGGCCGGCGGCGGGATGGTCGAGACGGCTGCCGAGCAGCATCAACAGCAAACCCACCAGTGCCAGGGGCGCCTCGTTGACCAACCTTTCGGCGAGCAGGGAGCGGAAGGGTTCAAGCGACCAGTTCCAACTGGCCACCAGGGCCAGCAGATGCAGCCCGAACAACACGACCAGGGTGAGGCCAAGCCAACGCAGCAGATGGCCCAGGCGGCCGAAGGAGGCAGTGCTCACAGGCGGATGCTCGCGGCAGATTGGGATAACGGCGCAAGTGTACGGGCGATGGCGCACAACGCCCACGGGGAGCTGGCACTCCAGCTGAAACAGCAGGCACTCCAGCTGGGGTTTGACCCGGTGGGCCTCGCCGCCGTGCCCGCCGGGGAGCGCCTGGGCCTGCGAACGGCGGCCCTGGAGCGCTGGCTGGCGGCGGGATATCAGGCCGACATGGCCTGGATGGCCGACCCGCGCCGGCGCGCGGTGGAGCAGCTGTTGCCGGGGGTGCGCAGCCTGCTGGCGGTGGGGCTCAATTACTACGTGGCGGCCGAGCGGGCCCCCGGCTCCCTGAAGGTGGCCCGCTACGGCTGGGGCCGCGATTACCACCGGCTGATCGATGGCCGCCTGCGGCGGCTGGGCCGCTGGCTGGAACAGCAGGTGCCCGGCGTGCGCTGGCGGGCCTGCGTCGACAGCGCCCCGCTGCTGGACAAGGCCTGGGCCGAAGAGGCGGGCCTGGGCTGGATCGGCAAGCACGGCAACCTGATCCACCGGAAACGGGGCTCCTGGCTGCTGCTAGGCCACCTGCTCACCAGCCTGGAGCTGCCCGCCGACGCCCCCGCCCAGCCCCTCTGCGGCAGCTGCAGCCGCTGCCTGCCGGCCTGCCCCACCGGCGCCATCAGCGAACCATTCGTGGTGGACAGCCGCCGCTGCATCGCCTTCCACACAATCGAAAACCGCGATGGCGAGCTGCCCGCCGCCATCGCCACGGCAATGGAGGGCTGGGTGGCCGGCTGCGATATCTGCCAGGAGGTGTGTCCCTGGAACCAGCAGCCCCTGGCGAGCAGCGACGACCCGGATCTGCAGCCGCGGCCCTGGCTGCTGGATCTGCGGGCCGAATCAGCCCTGCAGTGGGGTGACGGTGAGTGGGATGAAAAACTGCGGGCATCGGCCCTGCGACGGATCAAACCCTGGATGTGGCGTCGCAACCTCAGGGCCAATGAGGGCAGCCATGTCTAGGGTGGCCAAACCTGTACCCAAGCGATGGCACGGCGCCGGATGCGCACTTGTTGGTCTCTGGTTGGTGCCATCGGACTGCTGCTCACCACGGGCTTACCCGCCAAGGCCCTGGTGCCCTACGTCTATGTACCCCAACGCCAGGAGCTCGAAGGCGCCGGAATGGGAATTGCCCAGGCGGCCGCCCGCTTGCTGCGCCTAGGCCAGGCCGGGGATGCGGCGCGCCTTGCGGCCCTGACGGTGCAGCTGCTGCCTGAAGACCCCCGCGGCTGGGTGCTGCTGGCCGAGGCCCAGCTGCGCAGCAACCAGTTGGAGCAGGCCGGCATCTCCCTGGCGAAGGCCAAACAACTCGATCCCCGCAACCCGGGCATCTGGTTTGCCGAGGGCTCCCTGGCCCTACGGGCCAGCAAGCCAAGTGAGGCCATCAACCTGCTGGAGCAGGGCCTGAAGCTCGACAGGAGCAATGCGGGGGCCTACTTCGACCTCGGCAACGCCCGCATCCTTCTCGGCCAGAGCGGCGAGGCCCTGGCGGCCTTTGAGCGGGCCTCCTCCCTGCGCAAAGACTTC
Organism: Synechococcus sp. CBW1108; assembly: GCF_015840335.1. NCBI lineage: Bacteria > Bacillati > Cyanobacteriota > Cyanophyceae > Synechococcales > Synechococcaceae > Synechococcus > Synechococcus sp. CBW1108. The sequence goes on along the minus strand of NZ_CP060395.1, from coordinate 1,359,213 downwards.
TGGGAAGCCCTCAACAACCAGGGGCTGGTGCTGTTCGAGCAGGGCCAGAACAAGGCCGCCATCCAGCGCTGGCGCCAGGTGTTGGGCATCAAACCAGACGCTGCCGAACCGACCCTGGCCCTGGCCGCTGGCCTGTTTGCCAGTGGCGCCGAAGGGCGCAGCGAAGCCCTGGAACTGGCCAGCAAAGCCCTAGACAACGACCCCAACTACGTGCTGGAGAGCTATCAAAAAGAACAGCTCTGGGGTCCGAAACTGCGCAGCACCACCCAGCAACTGCTGCTGCTGGGCGAGCTCAAACCAGTGGTGGATCGGGCCCTCGCCAATGCCAGCCCTGAGGGGGAAAGCAGCGAAGAGGAGTGAGGCCAAGCTTGAACTGAACCCCCCAGATGGGCTGGGGATCCCTGGACAGCATCTGTAGGCTGAGCCCCACTTTCCCTCCCTAGACCACAGCAACGGATGGCCGAGGAGCATTCAGGGGAATCCAGCGGACCGGGTGACTATCCGGGTAGGGATCCGGGCAACGATCCGCGCATCCAGCCGATCGCCCTGCATCAGGAGATGCAGCGCTCCTACCTCGAGTACGCGATGAGCGTGATCGTGGGAAGGGCCCTGCCGGATGTGCGGGACGGGCTCAAGCCAGTGCAGCGGCGGATTCTCTTCGCGATGCATGAGCTGGGCCTCACCCCCGATCGCCCCTACCGCAAGTGCGCCCGGGTGGTCGGTGACGTGCTGGGCAAATACCACCCCCACGGCGACCAGGCCGTCTACGACGCCTTGGTGCGCCAGGTGCAGACCTTCGCCAGCCGCCATCCATTGCTGGATGGACATGGCAACTTCGGCTCCGTCGACGACGATCCGGCGGCGGCAATGCGCTACACGGAAACCCGCCTGGCCCCGATCGCCAATGAGGGCCTCCTCGATGAAATAGGCAGCGAAACCGTTGATTTTGCCCCCAACTTCGACGGCTCCCAACAGGAACCAACGGTTCTGCCCGCCCAGCTGCCCTTCCTGCTCCTCAATGGCTGCACCGGCATCGCCGTGGGCATGGCCACCAACATCCCGCCCCACAACTTGGGCGAGGTGGTGGATGCCCTGATCGCCCTGGTGGGCAACCCGGATCTCAGCGACGAAAAGCTGCTGGAGCTGGTACCGGGCCCGGATTTCCCCACCGGCGGCGAGGTGTTGGTGGGCCAGGGGCTGCGCGACACCTACCTGCTGGGCCGGGGCAGCATCCCGATGCGGGGGGTGGCCCACATCGAGGAAGTGCAACCCGGCAAGGGCCGACACCGACGCGGCGCCGTGGTGATCACCGAGCTGCCCTACCAGCTGAGCAAAGCGGGCTGGATCGAGAAACTGGCAGAGCAGGTGAACGAAGGCAAGATCGGCGGTATTGCCGACATCCGCGACGAGAGCGACCGGGAAGGCATGCGGGTGGTGGTGGAGCTGCGGCGGGACGCCAATGCCGAAACCGTGCTGGCCGACCTCCAGCGCCGCACCGCCCTGCAGAGCAATTTTGGGGCAATTCTGCTGGCCCTCGTCAATGGCCAGCCGGTACAGCTGAGCCTGCGGCGCCTGCTGCAGGAATTCCTCGAATACCGCGAACTCACCCTGATCAGGCGCACCCGCTACGCCCTCAAGCGCTGTGAGGATCGACTCGAAGTTGTCGAGGGCCTGATCAAAGCCCTCAACTCCCTGCAAAGGGTGATAGCCCTGATTACCGCTGCCAGCGATGCCGCCAGTGCCCGGGCGGGACTGCAGGTGCAATTCGATCTGAGCGAGCGCCAGGCCGATGCGGTGCTGGCCATGCCCCTGCGGCGCCTAACCGGACTGGAGCAGGCAAGCCTGCGCAAGGAAGCGGACAACCTGGCCGCGGAGCAGGGCCAGCTGCGCCAGCTGCTCGACAACCGGACACTGCTGCTCAACACCCTGGTGGCCGAGCTGAAGTCGTTGCGCAAGCGCTTTGCGACACCCCGGCGCACCCGCCTGGTGGAGGGGGGTGACGCCCTGGTGGCCCAGCGGGCCGCGGCGGTTCGCCCCAACGCCGAGCTCCAGAGGCAACAGGCCTTTGCAGCTCTCAACCCGGATAGTCGCCTGCTGATCCAGGCGGATGGGGCTGTCAAGATCATCAGCCCCCAGGTGCTGGGTCGCCTCCACCTCGAGGAGCCCGCAAAGCTGGCCGAGCAACCAGCTCCCGCCAGGTTGATCCTGCCCATCGCCGCCCAGCCGCTGTTGCTTGCCTTCACGGTGAGTGGTCGGGTGGCCCTGCTGCGCTGGGAATTTGCTGCCCAACAGCCCGGCAATCTGGAGCGCTTCCTGCCCGAAAGCCTCGAAGGGGAGCAGGTGGTTCAGGTGCTGCCGCTGCCGAAACAGGGAAGCCTGGGGCTGCTGAGCAGCGACGGACGCTTCAAGCGCCTGCCCGTAGGGGAATTCCAGGAGTTATCTGGGAGGGCCACCACGGTGCTCAAACTCAAGGAAGGGGTGAGCCTGCGCCGGGTGGTGAGCGGCCAGGAAGGGGACCTCCTTGTGGTGGCGAGCAGCACCGGGCGGATGCTTCGCCTCCTAATGAACGAAGCCAACCTGCCGCTGATGGGCCGTGCAGCCCAGGGCCCGATGCTGATGCGGCTGCTGCCAGGCGAGGTGGTGGTGGGGGCAGCCTGCGCCCCTGACGAATCGGCCAGCCTGCTGCTGGCCAGCGGAGCCGGGCAGCTGAAGCTGCTGCGAATCTCAAGCCTGCGCCCGTGCCAGCGCGGTGACATGGGCCAGATCGGCCTGCGGATCCAACAGCGGGGCGATGCCCTGATCGACCTGAGCGGAGCCGACAGGCCCCTGGTGGGATTGCTGAGCGACAGGGGCTGGAGCGGCCGCCTCGAGCTCAGCCAGCTGACCCCGGAAGACTGCGGCGGTGCTGGCATCTGCCTCGATCTGCCGGCGGGCCAGCAACTTCGGGAACTGGTGCCGTTGATCAACACCCCCTAGTGCCGGGCCACTACCGGTGCAGCTGGTAGTGCAACTACCGGTGCAGCAGCACGCTGGCAGCGATTCCGGAGGGCTCCAGCATCAACTTGCTGGAACGCACCTGCTCGTCCATCTCGATTGGGTAGCTTCCGTCGAAGCAGGCCGTGCAGAAATGGCTGGAATTTGCCTGGGCCGCCTCCACCATGCCCTGCTGACTCAGGTAGGCGAGCGAATCGACGCCCAGGTGGGAGGAGATCTCAGCGAGGCTGAGCCGGGCAGCGATCAGCTGGTCCTGGGTGTCGGTGTCGATGCCATAAAAACAGGGGTGGGTGACCGGCGGCGAACTGATCCGCATGTGCACTTCGAGGGCCCCGGCATCGCGCAGGGCCTGCACCAACTTGCGACTGGTGGTGCCGCGCACGATCGAATCATCAATCACCACCACCCGCTTGCCCGCCAGCACATCGGGCAGGGGGTTGAGTTTGACCCGGATTCCCGCCTCGCGCATCGCCTGGGTGGGCTGGATGAAGGTGCGACCCACGTAGCGGTTCTTGATCAGGCCATCGCCGAAGGGGATGCCACTCGCCTGGGAGTAACCGATGGCAGCCGGAATGCCGGAATCGGGCACACCGATAACAATGTCTGCCGCCACAGGCGTTTCCCGGGCCAGGGCCTCGCCGATCCGCACCCGGTAGCTGTAGAGGGATTCGCCGAAGAAGCGGCTGTCGGGTCGGGCGAAATAGATCATCTCGAAGATGCAGAGCTTGGCCTCCTCCACGCACCAGCTGCTGCGCTCCGGCAGGGGATCACCCGCTCTGAAATGGATGATCTCGCCTGGTTCCACGTCTCCGTCAAAAACAGCGCCGATGATGTCGAGACCACAGGACTCACTGCTGACAACCCACTGGGCATCCACCAGATCGCCGATGTGACCAAACACCAGGGGGCGGATGCCGTGACCATCACGCAGGGCGAATAAGCCCTGGGGGGTGCCGATTACCAGGCTGAAGGCGCCGCGGCAGCGGCTGGCGGCATGGCGGATTGCCCCATCCCAGTCGCGGCCGCCATTCACCGCTTGCTGGATCGCAAAGGCAATCAACTCGGAATCGGTGGTGGAGGTGAGCTCGCTGGCGATATCTGCCAGCTCCAGGCGCAGCTCGGCCGCATTCACCAGGTTGCCGTTGTGGGCCAGGGCGCACGGGCCTAGCCGGGTCATCAGCACCACCGGCTGGGCATTGCAGACCTTGCTGCTACCGGTGGTGGAGTAACGGTTGTGGCCTACGGCCAGGTCGCCGACCAGGCGTTCCAACACGTCCTGGTCGAACACCTGGCTGACCAGGCCCATGTCTTTATGCAGCCGCACCTTGTGGCCGGCATCGAAGACGGCGATACCTGCCGACTCCTGGCCGCGATGCTGGAGGGAATAGAGGCCAAAGTAGGTGAGGTTTGCCACCGGCTCCCCAGGCGCCAGTACGGCGTAGATGCCGCAGGCCTCCTCTGGTTTGTCAGGCCGCTGATCGGTGGGGTCCGAATGCATCACCAGCACGGACCCACGTAAGGATCAGAAGGAGCTGGCATTCTGCACCAGATCCCCACCCATGCGCCGGGGGATGGCCTGCTCATAGCAGGTCTGCAGCTCCCCAATTCCCTGATCCACCAGCAAGCTGCCGGCCTGGCTGATCCTCAGGGAGGCCAGGGCCGTGACTGTCCCAATCGGCTGGGCCGGAACGGCAGCAGCGGCGAGCGCCGCCTGCCACCTCTGGGCCGCCGCAGGCGCCACGCTGACCAGGATGCGGGCACCGCCCTCGGCAAACAGCAGGCGATCCAGGCGATCGCCACTGGGGGGCAGTTGGAGCTGGGCGCCAAGGCCACTGGCAATGCAGCACTCCGCTGCAGCCACCGCCAGGCCGCCATCGCTGAGGTCGTGGGCGGAATTGACCAGGTTGGCGCCAATGGCCTGGCGCAGGAACGCCTGCACCTGCCGTTCCAATGCCAGGTCGATCAGCGGCGGGCGACCAGTCACCAAACCATGGATGCGCTCCAGGTAGCTGCTGCCAGAGAGGCTCACCCTTTCCTCAATGGCGGCGCCAGCCTGGCTTGCCAGGGGCACCCCGAGCAGCCAGATGGCATCACCGGCTTCGCGCCAGGCCAGGCCCCGCAGCTGGGCCAGATCGTGCACCAGGCCCACCATGCCCACCACCGGCGTGGGCTGGATGGGCTGCATGGAGCCATCGGGCAGGCGAGTTTCGTTGTAGAGAGAGACGTTGCCGCCGGTGACTGGCGTGTCGAGCGCCGTGCAGGCGGCCGAAAGGCCGCGGCAGGCCATCGCCAGCTGCCAGTAACCGGTGGATGTTTCCGGCGAGGGGAAGTTGAGATTGTCGGTAATCGCCAGGGGCTCAGCGCCGACGCAGCTGAGGTTGCGGGCAGCTTCAGCCACCGCCGCCATGGCCCCCCGCTCGGGGTCGAGGGCCACCCAGCGGTTGGGGCAATCCACCACGGCTGCCACGCCACGGCTCGATGCCGCCATGGCGCCCTCCCCCTGCTGGGGACGCAGCCGCACCACGGCCGCATCGGCACCGCCAGGGGGCACCACGGTGTTGACCTGCACCTGGTGGTCATATTGGCGATACACCCATCGCTTCGAAGCGATGGTGGGGTCGTCTAGCAGCTCCAGCAGGGCACCGTTCCAGCTGATCGGCAGCTCAGCTGGCAACTGGTCTTCGCGCCAGCGCCAGTGGGCCTGGATCTCGGCCGGAGGCTCACTGAGCAATTCGTGGTGGTTGATCGGGGTGTCGTCGGCCAGGGCGCTGGCGGGCACCTCGGCCGCCACCTCCCCGTTCTGGAGCACCCGCACCACATTTTCCTGCAGCACCCTGCCCACCACGGCCGCCTGCAGGCCCCAGCGGGTGAAACGCTCCATCAGCACCTCCTCCGTGCCGGGCTTCACCACAAACAACATCCGCTCCTGGGATTCGCTGAGCAGAAACTCATAGGCCGTCATGCCGGTCTCGCGGGCGGGCACGCGATCGAGGTCCAGCTCGATGCCCAGCCCCCCCTTGGCGGCCATCTCCGAGCAGCTGCAGGTGAGGCCGGCGGCGCCCATGTCCTGGGCGGCCACCACATCGCCGCTCGCGAAGGCCTCCAGGCAGGCCTCAATTAACCCTTTCTCGAGAAACGGATCACCCACCTGCACGGCGGGCCGATCATCCAAGGAGGCCTCGGTGAGCTCGGCGGACGCAAAGCTGGCGCCGCCCATGCCGTCGCGGCCGGTGGTGCTGCCCACGTACACCACCGGGTAGCCCACGCCCTCGGCGCCGGAGCAGACGATCTGCTCGGTTTCCATCAGCCCCAGGGCCATGGCGTTCACCAGAGGGTTGCCGGAGTAGCTGGGATCGAAGGCCACCTCACCGCCCACGGTGGGCACGCCCACGCAGTTGCCGTAGTGGGCGATGCCGGCCACCACGCCCTCCATCAGGCCCACGTTGCGCCCGTCCTCCAAGGGCCCAAAACGCAGGGCATTGAGCAGGGCGATCGGCCGGGCTCCCATGGTGAAGATGTCGCGCAGGATGCCGCCCACACCCGTGGCCGCCCCCTGGAACGGCTCCACCGCCGAGGGGTGGTTGTGGCTCTCGATCTTGAAGGCCAGGCGCTGGCCCTCGCCCAGATCCACCACGCCGGCGTTCTCGCCAGGGCCCACCAGGATGCGGGGGCCGGTGGTGGGGAAGCCCGCAAGCAGGGGCCGCGAGTTGCGGTAGCAGCAGTGCTCCGACCACATCACCCCAAACATGCCCAGTTCGGCCCGGTTGGGGGCCCGGCCCAGGCGGCGGCAGATCTCGTCGTAATCGGCCTGGCTGAGGTTCTCCTTTTTCAGTGCCTCGGGAACGGAATAGGCGGGAGCGGCGACCACAGACACCTGAGGCAGATCTTTCCAGTTTCCACGAGGGTGGCTGGACCGGTCGCCCTGGGTTGGTCAGATCCAGGGATCGTCATCTCGGGAACGGCTGGGCTGGGCTTCCTGCTGGGCTGGCTCAGGGGGGCTACCCGGCTCCTGCCAAGGGGTTTCCTCCAACCATCCTTCGAGTTTCTCCTCAAAACGACCACTCACCTGCTGCATCTGCTCTCGCCAGCGCCGGGAGCGCCGCAAAACGTCCTGCCGCACACTCGCCCTGGCCAGGGGCAGGTCGTCGAGACCCTCGACATTGGTCCATACCCGGCCTGGCTGCTGATCGACCAGGCGATCCAAGCTGAGCCGCCAGCGGCTGCTGCCGGGCAGGCGGGGATCGCTGCGGCTCAAGAGGTAATGGCGAATACGGCCGGTGGCCAACTCGATGGCGGCATCCGCCAGGGTGCCCATCGGTTGCTGCCGCCGGTCGAGCACCTCGGCCTCGATCAGGCAGGGCAACCTCTCGACCACCCCCTGTTCCGTTTCGGCCGGCTCCCCCTGCACCAACACTTCCAGGTCGATCAAGCCGCGCAGCTGGTTGAGCTTCCAAACCAGCCGGCGGGAACCAAACGCTGAAGGCCTCGAGATCCAGCCCAGCACCCGATGAACAGGGGGATGCATCCACACCTGGAGGCCGGCCCCGTGGTCCAACCCCTGGTGGCAGCGCACCCGTCTGCGCAGCAGCTCACTCAACAGCAACTGCTCCGGAAGCTTGCCCACCTTCAGCTGCGGATCTGGATGGGCATCACCAGGTAGGTGAACTGGGCACCGTCGCCAGGCGTAAGGATCGCCGGTGTGGTGGGGGCGTTGCACTGCAGCAACACCTTGTCGGCAGCCATCGTCTTGAGACCATCGAGCAGGTAGCGCACGTTGAAGGCGATCTGGACCCCTTCCCCTGTGATCTCGGCCGCTACGGCCTCAGAGCCACTTCCCACATCCTGGGCATCGGCCTGGATCAGCAGCTGGCCGGTGGCCGGATCCGCGCTGAATTTCACCACGTTGTTGTGCTGATCTGCGAGTACGGCCACTCTCTCCAGGGCAGACACAAGGGCGCGGCGATCAAGGCTGATGGTGCGGCTAAACCCATCGGGGATCAGTTGCCGGTAGTTGGGATAGGTGCCATCCAGGCTGCGACTGGTGAGCACCTGATCAGCCCAGAGAAACACCACCTGGCCCCGGTCATAAAACAAGCTCAGGGGCTCGTCCGACTGGCGGCCGGAGAGCAGGCGCTCCAGTTCGCGCAGGGAGCGAGCCGGCACGGTGACCGCGAATGGTTCACCTGGTTCACCGTCTTCGGCCTGAGCGGGGGCACCGGCGTGGGCCAGGCAGAGAACGGCGAGGCGATGGCCGTCGGTGGCGGCACACTCGAGCCCCTGGTGATCCAGCCGCAGGTGCACACCGGTGAGAATCTGCTTGGACTCATCACTGCTGCTGGCAAACAGGGTGGCCCGCAGGCCCTTCACCAGCGCCTCAGCCTCCAGTCGGATTGGGGTGCCGCTCTGCACCAGGGGAAGGTCAGGGAAATCCTCCGCCGGCATGCCTCGCATCTGGTAGCTGCCGGAAACACTGGTGAGCTCAACCTGCTCAGTCCCCTCCTCACAGTGGAGGGTGATCGGATTGTCACTGGCGAGCCTCGAGACAATTTCCCCAAACAACTTGGACGGCAGGGTGATGGCGCCGCTGGTTTCCACGCTGGCGGAGAAGCTGGTCTGAATGCCGAGGCTGAGGTCAAAACCAGTGAGGCTCAGGCGTCCAGTGCCCGCATCGGCAGTGAGCAGCACGTTGGCAAGCACCGGGTGGGTCGGGCGACTCGCCACCGCCCGGCTCACCAGCTGGAGACTGGAGCTCAGTTCGGATTGGGAACAGACCAGCTTCATGGCGTATGGACTGGGTTGCCTGGAGGCCAGCGTTGGTTAGGACCCACGCTTCCACAGCCTGGCTGATTCCGCAACGCCGGTGAACCGTATCCAACCGCCCTTCTGATTAAGGGATTAAAGGATTTTTAGAAGAAATAAAAACATCCGTAGTAGGGGCTGGGGGAACGGTGGAAAACCCACCAGACCCCAGTTCCTAGAAGCCATTGCCGGCCCATTTGGCTGGGGCATTTTGAATCGGTGCTGGGGATGGCCAAGTCTTTTGCCCAGTTTCCCGCCATTGGGGAAAAATGCTTTACCAGGAGGTTGGCGAAATCGGATCACCATCCCCGCCTTTTCCATGCCTTTCCCCCAGGTATGAATTAGCCACTTTGATAATTGGTTGGGGCCAAGGGAGCGTTTTTAAAAGCCCATCACCTCTGCAACTTTGGCCGTATCCGCCGCCAGACCGGTGTGAAAGCGGGCATCGTTGTGTTCGATGGCAGTGGTTGGGTCCTTGAGGCCGTTACCGGTCAGCACGCACACCACCGTTGCGCCCGGGGGCACTTCCTCTCGACGCTTCAACAACCCAGCTACCGAGGCGGCACTGGCGGGTTCACAGAACACCCCTTCACCAGAGCCGAGCAGCTTGTAGGCGTCAATGATTTCGGCATCAGTTACGGCCATGAAATCCCCCCCACTTTCGTCTTTTACCTTGAGAGCCTTGTCCCTGTTTACTGGGTTGCCAATCCGGATCGCTGTGGCGATCGTGTCTGGTTGGTCCACCGAATGGCCCAGCACCAGGGGGGCAGAGCCGGCGGCCTGAAATCCCATCATCCGCGGCAATTTCCTGCTGCGGCCAGCTGCCTTGTATTCGTTGAATCCCATCCAGTAGGCACTGATGTTGCCAGCATTGCCAACGGGGATGCAGAGCCAATCTGGCGCTTCCCCAAGGGCTTCTATAACTTCAAAGGCTGCTGTCTTTTGGCCCTGGAGGCGGTATGGATTGACCGAATTCACCAGGGTGATTGGATACTTACTGGCCATGTCCTGCACAATTGCAAGCGCCCGATCAAAGTTGCCCTGGATGGCGATTACCTCGGCGCCATAGAGCAGAGCTTGGGCCAGTTTTCCCTGGGCAACGTAGCCATCTGGGATCAGCACAAAGGCCCGCATGCCGCCGCGGCGGGCATAGGCGGCGGCAGCGGCCGAGGTGTTGCCGGTGCTGGCGCAGATCACCGCTTCTGAGCCCTCCTCCTTGGCCTTGGAGATCGCCATCGTCATGCCCCGGTCCTTGAAGGAGCCGGTGGGATTGAGACCGTCGTATTTCAGGAATACCTTCACCTTTCTGCCGATGCGCTCTGCGATCAAGGGAGCGGGGATCAGGGGAGTGGCTCCCTCGCGCAGGGTGATCACCGGCGTCTTGTCGCTGACCGGCAACCAACGGCGATAGGCCTCAATCAGGCCCGGCCAGTCCTGCATCGTGGGACAGCCAGCATATTGCCCCTGGCTCAGACGTTTCAGGGAACGGAGCAGGGACACGGTTTAAGGCAGTTGCTAGGCCGAATCTACGGTGTGCCTTTAGGGGTCTCGCCGCGCAGGCCATCGAGGGGGGATTCGGAGAAGAAGCGCACCAGGTCGGTGATTGAGCTGGCCTTGCGGATCAGGTTCATCAGGGCAGGGATGCTCACCTCCATTTCCCGAACCGGGTAGGCCCGGAAAAAGGAAATGGCTGAGATCGAACCATTGCCCTCCACCACACCCATGACCAGGCCGGAGCGAAGGGCAACGACACCAGCTTGAGATGCGTTGAGGGGAAAAACAATCTGGGCCAGTCGCTCGAGGATGGCCTCACCGATGCGGGTGTTCAGCAGCCTGCTGACCAGTGTGACCGGCAGCTTCACCGACTGGTTGAGCAGCTGGCCAACGGTCTTGGGATTTTGGTTGCTGAATCTCAGCACATCGGCAAGCAGGCCCTGGGCCTGGCCGGTGGCGGCCAGTTTCTCCAGATCGGCCACGGGGATCGAGCGCCGAAATGCCCCGCTGACGAAGACGAGATTCTCAGCGGCACCGGCGGTGGGTGGCGACCAGATCCCCAGGCCCCCCAGCAGGCTCATGCCCATCACGGCGGCTGCCGCCGTACGGCCCAGCACCCGAGTCCTATGCATGTGCAACCTTTTAGATGGATCTAGTTGGGTCAAACCTAGATCGGCCGTTTGAGGATTCAGGCGGAGACGAACACATCGCGCACCAGGCGCACCACACTGCGTTCAGCCAGGCCACGGGCAAGTTGAATGCCCATCTGGCGCAATTGGGGTTCGCCCAGAAGCCTGGGCAGGCGCCGCATCAGCATCTGGGGCTCAAAACCCGGCAGGGCCTGGAGAATTCCCGTTAATTGCCGCACCGGTTCAAGGTCCAGCAGCGGCTCGTTGGCGTCGCTCAGCCGGTGCTTGCGCAGGCCAGGGGGCTGGAGCCTCTCCGGTAACCGTTTGCCGATCCGCAAGGTGGTGTGCCAGGCCATGGCGTCCATGCGGAAAACCACCGCTTCCACCAGTTGCTGGCGCAGCAGCCCCCCATTGGCTGAAAACAGGAAGGTCAGCACCTGATCCAGTAGCCCCTCAAGATCCAGCTGGCTGCCCTGGGAGGCGCTGGCAATCAGGTTGTCGAGCCGCTGCCAGCGGAAGATGTCGCCGTCGAAGAGCATTTCCTTGAGGCTTTGACGCAGGCTGGGATCGGGATCCTCCATCAGTCGCCGGGCGAAATAGGGATAGGCGGCGCCAAGAATCTTGAATTCAGAATCCACGCTCAGGGCGATCCCCTCCAGGGTCACCAGGGAGCGGATGATCAGGGCGTAATAGGGCGGCACCCGGAAGGGGAAGCGATACATCACCCCGGAGAGGTCGTCGGTAACGGCTTTGAAATCCATGCGGCTGACGCCCTGCTCGATCGCCTGGCCGAAGACCTTCTCGAAGGCCGGCACGATCGGCTCGAGATTGACGTCTTCGGCAAGAAAGCCCAGGCTGACGAAATCCTTACTGAGCTTGCCGAAGTTGCGATTGACCAGGTGCACCACCGCCTGGATCAGGCCCGTGCGCGATTCGCGACTCACTTCGCTCATCATGCCGAAGTCGAGGTAGGCCAGGCGGCCGTCAGAGAGGGCCAGCAGGTTGCCCGGGTGGGGGTCGGCGTGAAAAAAGCCGTGCTCCAGCAATTGCTGCAAGCTGCAATTAACACCGATATTCACCATTTCGTCGGGGTCAACGCCGATGCCACGCACGGCCTCGAGGTTGGTGAGTTTCACCCCCTCGATCCACTCCATGGTGAGCACCCGGCGGCTGGTGGCCTGGTGATAGATGCGGGGGACGGCGATGCGGGTGTTGTGGGCGTGCAGGGCTGCGAAACGTTCGGCGTTGGCCGCCTCATTGCAGTAGTCCATCTCCTCGAACACCCGCTTGCCCAGCTCATCGATCAGGGCCACCAGGTCGCTGCGGATCAGGCCCACGTTCTGGTTCAGCCAGGCGGCGATGTTGCGCACGATGTAGAGATCGAGCGTGATCTGTTCGCGCAGCCCCGGTCGTTGCACTTTGACCGCAACCTCCTGACCGCCCTTGAGCACCCCTTTGTGCACCTGGCCGAGGGAGGCGGCGGAGATCGGTTCTGCATCTAGCTGTTCATAGATCTCCAGCACCGGGGCACCGAGGTCATCCTCGATGCAGGCCATGGCCAGGGCTGAATCGAAGCCTGGAAGTTGGTCCTGAAGTTGGGCCAGCTCCTCCAGCAACAGCGGCGGCACGATGTCTGGCCGGGTGGAGAGGGCCTGCCCGGCCTTGATGAAGGCGGGGCCCAGGGAGGCGATCAGATCTGCTGCTTCCCGGGCCCGGGCCCGGGCCCGATCGGGGCCCTTCAGCAGGCCGGTGAACCAGTCAAACCAGACCCCCAGCAGGTAGAGGCCAATCGGCACCAGGGTCTGCCAGAGGCGCCGGATCAGCCTCTGGGGGTGGCCGGCGTAGATCCGGGTGATGGCGGCCGGGTCGTAGCTGAGTAGGCCTGCCGCTTCGATGAAGTCGCTGAGCTCGGTTTTGTCGCTTCGAGCGGGAGACTCTTTGTCGCCTTGAGCTGGGGCCTCAGGCGTGATTTCCGGAGCTGGCTCAGGAGGGGCGCTCACCATGCCACGGGGCCGTTTAAGAATTTCCCCCCCTTCTAAACGAAAGACCCAGCCGCTACGGTCAGGGCGATCACCTTCCGCTTGTCGGACGGACCTGTGCTGACTGGACTGCGTCTCGAGAACATCGCCCTGATCGAGGGGCTCGAGCTCAGTTTCTCCGCGGGTTTCACGGTGCTCACCGGCGAAACCGGGGCGGGCAAGTCGATCCTGCTCGATGCCCTCGATGCCCTGTTGGGCGGTGCCCAGGGCAGTGCGGGGGCCCGCTTGCTGCGCCAGGGTGCCGAGCGCGGCGTGATTGAGGCCAGCTTCAGCCTCACCCCTCCAGTTCTGAACTGGTTAGGGCAGCAGCAACTGGAGCCGGAAGATGAATTGCTGCTGACGCGGGAGTGGCGGCTCACGGAGGAGCGACTGACCAGCCGCCATCGTCTCAACGGTGTGGCGGTGAGTCGGGCCCAGATTCAGGAGCTGAGGCCCCTGCTGCTGGATCTCACCGTGCAGGGCCAAACCCAGCAACTGGGCCGACCTGGCCAGCAGCGGCGCTGGTTGGACCGTTTCGCTGGGGATCCCGTCCAGGCCCTGTTGGAGCCGGTGGCCACCGCCTGGAGCCAGTGGAAACGGGCAGCGGCGGAACTGGATCAGGCGCGCGCTGACTTTGACCAGATTGAGCAGAAGCGTGCCCTGCAGGAACAGGTACTGGCAGACCTGGAGGCCGCCCAGCTCGAGGATCCCCAGGAGCGCCAGCAGTTGCTGGCGGAGGAAAATCGCCTCGCCCACGGCGTGCGGCTGCAGGAAGGGGTGATGGCCCTGCTGGGTCGCCTGGTGGAGGGGGCGGAGCAGGCGCCCTCCGTGCTCGACCATCTTGCAGTCTGCGAGCAGGAGCTGCTCCTGATGGAGGGGCTCGACGGCGGGGTCGCCCCCTTGCGCAACCTCTGCAGTGATTCCCTTTCAGGCCTCCAGGAGCTGGCTCGCAACCTGGATGGCTATGGCGCTGCCCTCGACAGCGATCCCGAAAGCCTCGGGGCCCTACAGGAGCGGATGGCCCAGCTCAAGGCCCTCGAGCGCCGCCATGGCGAGGGGCTGGAGGCCCTGATCGCCCTGCGGGATCGCCTGCGGGAGCAGCTGGCTCCGGGGGGCGGTGCGGCATCCCTGGCGGCCCTGGAGTTGGCCGAGCATGGGGCCCGCCAGCAAAGGGATCGGGCCAATGCTGAGCTCAGTGCGGCCCGCCTTCAGGCCGCCAGTGAGCTCGAGCGGCAGCTGATGGAGGCCCTGCGGCCGATGGGCTTGGCCAATGTGCGCTTTGCGGTGGCTATCAATCCGGCGCCGGCGGCTGAGGAGGGGGCCGATGGGGTGCAGTTTCAGTTTTCCGCTAACCCGGGAGTGCCCCTGGCTCCCTTGGCAGAGGTGGCTTCTGGCGGCGAGATGTCCCGATTTCTGCTGGCGCTGAAAACCTGTCTGGCCGCAGCTGATCAGCACGTCACCCTGCTGTTTGACGAGATCGATACGGGAGTGAGTGGCAGGGTGAGTGGGGCCATGGCCACTTTGTTGGCCCGTCTGGCCCAGCGTCGCCAGGTGTTCTGCGTCACCCACCAGCCCCTGGTGGCCGCGGCGGCCGACCACCACTTCCGTGTTGCCAAGCAGGTGGAGGCAGGCATCACCCATACCCGGGTGTCCCACCTGCGGGACATCCGAGCCCGCCAGCTGGAACTCGCCGAGCTGGCGGGTGGGGATTCCGGCGAAGCCCGCAGCTATGCCGCCAGCCTGTTGGAGAAGTGTTCGGCATAGCCCCGCTAGGGGGCGCCCCTACAAGCTGGTCGGGGAGCATCCGTAGAGTGGCTAGCTGTCGAGCCGTCTGGATGCCCCGCGCCAAGAGCTCTGCTGCCTCCAGCAGAACCCTCGCCCAGACCGTTCACGAAAAGGCTCTGGATCCGAGCCGGGTGCTCAGCGGCGGGGCCCTGGAGGATGTGATCCGGGTGCGGGGTGCCCGCCAGCACAACCTCAAGAACGTTGATCTGACGATCCCGCGTAACCGGCTGGTGGTGTTCACCGGGGTGAGCGGCAGCGGCAAGAGCTCCCTGGCCTTCGACACGATTTTCGCCGAGGGCCAACGCCGCTACGTCGAGAGTCTCTCGGCCTATGCGCGCCAGTTCCTGGGCCAGGTGGACAAGCCCGATGTGGATGCGATCGAGGGGCTCTCGCCGGCGATTTCGATCGACCAGAAATCCACCAGCCACAACCCCCGCTCCACCGTTGGCACGGTGACGGAGATCCAGGACTACCTGCGCCTGCTGTTCGGCCGGGCCGGCGAACCCCACTGCCCCCAGTGCGATCGCTCGATTAGGCCCCAAACCATCGACGAGATGGTGGACCAGATCCTGGCCCTGCCCGAGGGCACCCGCTACCAGCTGCTCGCTCCGGTGGTGCGGGGCAAGAAGGGCAGCCACGTGAAGCTGCTGGGGGGTCTGGTTGCTGAGGGCTTTGCCCGAGTTCGCATCAACGGCGAGGTGCGCGAGCTCGCCGACAACATCGAGCTCGACAAGAACCACGCCCACAACATCGAGGTGGTGGTGGACCGGCTGGTGGCCAGGGAAGGGGTGCAGGAGCGGCTGACCGATTCCCTGCGCACGGCCCTCAAGCGCGGCGATGGCCTGGCCCTGGTGGAGGTGGTGCCGAAGGCGGGGGAGGAGCTGCCCGAGGGGGTGGAGCAGGAACGGCTCTACTCCGAGAACTTCGCCTGCCCGGTGCACGGCGCCGTGATGGAGGAGCTCTCGCCGCGGCTGTTCTCCTTCAACAGCCCCTACGGCGCCTGCCCCGACTGCCACGGCATCGGCCACCTGCGCAAGTTCACCGCCGAGCGGGTGGTGCCCGATCCCAGCCTGCCGGTTTATGCAGCAATTGCCCCCTGGGCCGACAAGGACAACTCCTACTACTTCTCCCTGCTCTATTCAGTGGGTGAGGCGTTCAAATTTGAGATCAAAACGCCCTGGAACCAGCTCAGCGACGAGCAGCGCGATGTGCTGCTCAATGGCAGCCGGGAGCCAATCCTGATCCAGGCCGATAGCCGCTATCGCAAGAGCGCCGGCTTTGAGCGGCCCTTCGAGGGGATCCTGCCGATCCTGGAGCGCCAGCTGGCCGATGCCAGCGGTGAATCGGTGCGCCAGAAGTTGGAGAAGTTCCTGGAGCTGGTTCCGTGCGCCACCTGTCATGGGTTGCGGCTGCGACCGGAAGCCCTGGCGGTGCGGGTGGGCCCCTACGCCATCCACGAACTCACTTCCGTGAGCGTGGGCGAAACCCTGCGGCGGATTGAATCGTTGATGGGGGTGGGCGAAAGCGAAGGGGCCGAGCCCCTGCTTTCGCCGCGCCAGATCCAGATCGGCGACCTGGTGCTGCGGGAGATCCGGTTGCGGCTCAAATTCCTGCTGGATGTGGGCCTCGACTACCTCAGCCTGGATCGGCCGGCCATGACCCTCAGTGGCGGCGAGGCCCAGCGCATCCGGCTGGCCACCCAGATCGGTGCCGGCCTGACCGGCGTGCTCTACGTGCTGGATGAGCCGAGCATCGGCCTGCACCAGCGCGACAACGACCGCCTGCTCAACACCCTGCTGAAACTGCGGGATCTGGGCAACACCCTGATCGTGGTGGAGCACGACGAAGACACCATTCGCGCCGCCGACCACCTGGTGGACATCGGTCCGGGGGCCGGCGTGCATGGCGGCCATATCGTGGCTGAGGGCAGTTTGGCTAATTTGCTGGCGGCGGAAGATTCCCTCACCGGCGCCTACCTCAGCGGTCGCCGCTCCATTCCCACCCCGGCCGAGCGCCGCACCAGCGGCAGCCGCCGGATCAGCCTGGTGAACTGCGAGCGCAACAACCTCGCTGGCTTCAATGTGGAGATCCCCCTGGGCCGGCTGGTGTGCGTCACCGGCGTGAGCGGTAGCGGCAAGAGCACCCTGGTGAATGAGCTGCTGCATCCTGCGCTGGAGCACCAGCTGGGTATGAAGGTGCCCTTCCCGGCTGGCCTGGGGGAGTTGCGCGGCATTAAGGCAATCGACAAGGTGATCGTGATCGACCAATCGCCGATCGGGCGCACCCCCCGCTCCAATCCCGCCACCTACACCGGAGCCTTTGATCCGATTCGCCAGGTGTTTGCGGCCACGGTGGAGGCCAAGGCCCGGGGCTATCAGGTGGGCCAGTTCAGTTTCAACGTCAAGGGCGGCCGCTGTGAGGCGTGCGGCGGCCAAGGCGTCAATGTGATCGAGATGAACTTTCTGCCGGATGTCTATGTTCAGTGCGATGTCTGTAAGGGGGCCCGCTACAACCGCGAAACCCTCCAGGTGACCTACAGGGGTCACACCATCGCCGATGTGCTGGAGATGACGGTGGAGCAGGCCGCCGATGTGTTCTCAGCCATTCCCCAGGCGGCCGATCGGCTGCGCACCCTGGTGGATGTGGGCCTGG
The DNA here is from genome assembly GCF_015840335.1 of Synechococcus sp. CBW1108. Lineage (NCBI taxonomy): Bacteria > Bacillati > Cyanobacteriota > Cyanophyceae > Synechococcales > Synechococcaceae > Synechococcus > Synechococcus sp. CBW1108. Next base: position 1,341,842 of record NZ_CP060395.1, on the reverse strand, counting down.
GCTACGTGAAGCTGGGCCAGCCGGCGCCCACCCTCTCCGGCGGTGAGGCCCAGCGGGTGAAGCTGGCCACCGAACTCTCCAAGCGGGCCACCGGCAAGACCCTCTACCTGATCGACGAGCCCACCACCGGCCTGAGCTTTTTTGACGTGCACAAGCTGATGGATGTGATGCAACGGCTGGTGGACAAGGGCAACTCGATCCTGGTGATCGAGCACAACCTCGATGTGATCCGTTGTGCCGACTGGATCGTGGATCTTGGCCCAGAAGGGGGAGACAAGGGAGGAGAGATCGTGGTGACGGGCACTCCTGAGGAGGTTGCCGAGCATCCCACAAGTCACACGGGCAGGTATCTCAAGCAGGTGCTGGAGCAGCATCCTCCTGAGGTTGTGGTGGCGTGATACAAGAGAGGATATAAGGATTTCGTCATCCTGTTACAACAATAACATTTACGATGAAGTCATGATTGCTTTGCCACAGTCGCTACTGTGGGAAGGTTATTATTTCGTTCTCGCTGATGGCTTATATCCTTACCCATTTCTGGCCAGGTGCAACGGAACAGCAGTATCGGGACGAAGTCGCAGCTGTTCATCCAAAGGGTGGCTTGCCAAAGGGGCAGCTCCATCACGCAGCTGGAGCGGTTGATGGTGGTGTGTTGATTGTGGCAATTTGGGACTCCAAGGAGTCATCGGATCGCTTTGTTGCCGATGTGCTGATGGCCCATGTGCCTGAACCTGGTGGTTTCTCCGGCAAGCCGGAAGAGCGGGGCGCTGAATGCTTTAATTTTATTTCTCAATAGGCCGATCTTTGTTCGGGACAATTCTCGTTTTGGGAACATAAATAAGCTCCCTTTTCTTTGAATTGTATTGATATTACCCCAATGTTTCGTTGAACCCAGGGCGGATCAGGGTTCCGGTTCCTGGCTGGCAATACCGGCGTATTCGCTGTTGGCGTCGGGCATCCAGTAGCTCAGATCGTTGTGCCAGAACAGTCGGCCGGGTAACTGGCCGGTGCTGAGCTTGGTGCTGGCCATGGCCGTTACCAGCTGGCCCAGCTCCAGAGGGGAGAGATCGGTCTTGATGTCGTTGCCGGCAACCTTGAGCAGCTCGGGCAGGCGGTTCAGGGTGGCTGGCTGGGCCAGCTTGCGAAACACCTCGGCCAGCACCAGTTTCTGCCGCTCCATCCGGCCCAGGTCACCCAGTTCGTCGTGGCGGAAGCGCAGGAAGCCCTCAAGCTGCTCCCCCCTGAGCACCTGGCGGCCCGGATAGAGGTCGATGTAGAGGTTCTGGGCGTTGTCGACGTAGTACATCCGTTTGGGTACATCCACTTCGACGCCACCGAGGGCTGCCGCCAGGTGCTCCACTGCCCGCAGGTTCACCCGCACATAGCGATCCACCGGCGCATCCAGCAGGTTGGCGATTTCCTGCTTCAGAGCATCCATGCCGCCGAAGGCGTAGAGGGCATTGGCCTTGACGATGCCGAATTCGCTCGACTCCACGAAGGTGTCCCGGGGCACCTGGGTGAGCTGGGTGGTGCCGTCCTTGAGCTGCACCGTGAACATCACATCGGTGTTTTCGGCGACCTTGTCGGTGCCGATCACCAGGATGCGCCGTTTGGCGGAGGCGAAGGGGTTGATCAGCGCGCTGAGCTGCTGGGGCCCATGCAGCAGGGCGGCCATGGCTCCCGTGGCCAGCTGGGGCAGGGGGCCGGCCAGGCCGTAGCCCAGGGCAATCCCAAGGGCAAAGGGCACCAGGGGCGGGCGGCGCCGTTTGGCGGCCACGGTTGGCTTGGCCGGTTGGGGTGATTTGCGGCGGCTGCGCAGGTCGGTCACCCCAGGCGGGCTGCTGCTGTCGCCGTCACTGCGACGCTGGCGGAGTGGGACCTGGCTCATGGTTGCTTTTGCTGAATGCACCATAAGGGCCAAATCCCTTGCCTACCAGGCGCTGGGGGCCGCAACGATGGTTGGCACCCGGCACAATCAGAGTGGTTTACTTCTATCCAGGGACACGCAGATGGGTTGGCCGTTGGGTTTCAGCACAGCCGGCGACGCGGCCAATGGATTGTTGTTCGGCTGGGACATTGTCACGTTGCAGAAATGGGCCCTGATCTACCTGGGTCTTTCCTCCCTGGCCTTTGTGGTGGTGTGGGTGGTGGGTTATCTGCGGCGCAACTGATCCCCAGGTTGGGCGTTGGCAGCTCAGTTCAGCAGGGTGAGCTGGCGCACGGGGGATTCCTCGTTGATGAAGCCGTAGGCCTCAAACACGCTGGGATCCGGGTGGGTGATGTGTTGGCCGTCGCTGTGCCGCTCAAGCTGGAAACCTTCGGCAGCCATGCGGCGCATCAGGGCGGCGGCTTCTTCAAAGCGGGCGGCCATGGCCGGCAGGCTGGCACAGTCTGAGCTGAGGCCGGTTTCCTTCCAGGTGAAGTAGGCCATGGGATCGGGGGAGGGGGCAGGGTTCAGGGCAGCAGCACCAAACCCATTCCCACCAGTAGCAGGCTGGCGATCCAGAAACGGATCACCACGGTTTGCTCGCCCAGCCCCCCCAGCTCGAAGTGGTGGTGCAGCGGGGCCATCTTGAACAGGCGCCGGCCCTGGCCGGTGGCTGGGTCTTTGGTGGCCTTGAACACCCACACCTGCAGGATCACCGAGAGGGATTCGGCCAGGAACACCCCACCCATCAGCAACAGGGGCCAGAGGCTGTTGGCAAGCAGGGCCACGGCACTGAGGGCCGCCCCCATCGCCAGGGAACCGGTGTCGCCCATGAACAGGCGGGCCGGATGGCGGTTGTGGGCCAGAAAGCCAAGCCAGCAGCCGGCCATTGCGGCGCAGAAGCCCGCCAGGGAGGCATCGCCCCCGTGGCCGCGCAGCATCAGTTGCAGCCCCATGCCTGAGAAAACCACGGCGCCACAGCCGGCCGCCAGGCCGTCGAGCCCATCGGTGAGGTTGGTGGCGTTGCTTTCGGCCATGAAGACAAACAGGCCCAGGGGCCAGATCAGCAAGCCGATCGGCAGCACCCAACCCAGGGGCAGGGCGATGTCCCCAGCATCGGCCCCGCCCAGCCACTGGCCCAGGCCAGCCCAGATCAGAAACAGAGTGGCCGCAAGTGCCTGGAGCAGCAGTTTGGCCCGGGCGGTCAGGCCCTTGTTGGTCTGGCGGGTGAGGCTGCGCCAGTCGTCAATGGCGCCGATGGCCATGAAGGCCAGGGTGACGGCCGCCACCGCCACCAGGCGCGGATCGCCTGGCGCGATCAGGCCGCCCACCAGTACGCCCACGGGCACCACCAGCAGGCCCCCCATGGTGGGAGTGCCCGCCTTGCTCCTGTGGCCCTGGGGGCCCTCTTCCCGGATCACCTGGCCGAGTTTGAGTCGCTGCAGCCGCGGCACCCCCCAGGCGGTGACTCCCCCACTGACCAGGGCGGCCAGCAGCAGCGGCGCGGAGAGCTGGAGGGAGCGGCTCTGCCAGTCGCTCAACAGACAGGCCAGAAGCAGGACGCCGCCGAGCAGTAAGGCCATGGGCTGACTGCCGGAACCTGGGGACACCACCAACCTCAGTCTTCCCAGTTTTCCTCCTGTTGTTCGTCGTCCTTGTTGTAGTCCTCTTTCTCACCCATCAATGCCGAGAGTTCCTCCTCTTCCACCGTGCTCACGTCGGTGCTGGCGGTTTCCTCGTCAGCCACCAGGCGACCGCTGCTCTCCAGCCAGCTCAGCAGGTCGGGCTCATCTCGGAGGGGCAGCACCGGAGCCGGTTCGCTGCGGCCGTAGCGCGTCAGCGAAGGGTTGATGCTGTCGAGCCGGCTACTGCCACTGGTTGCCAGGTTGCTCATGAAGGGGCTGCGCTTGACAAGTCCAATCCATCACCATAGCGGTGTAGAGGATGGAAATCATGAAACTGGCTGGAGTGGCACGCCTCTGGAGCCTGGCCCTGGCCCTCAGTGCCCTGCTGGCTGCAGCGGGTCAGCGCTGGCCGGCGCCCTTGCCCTTGCAACCTGCCCTGGTGTGGTTGTTGGTGCTTGTGCCGCCTCTGGCCCTGGGGCTGTGGTTGCTCACTCACTGGTCCTTGCCCGACCCCGACAGGGGAGAATCGAACGTCTGAGCACGGGAGTGGCTGGATGGGTCGGGCTAAGAAGGCGGTGCTGGCCTATTCCGGCGGGGTGGACACCAGCGTCTGCATCCCCTACCTAAAGCAGGAATGGGGCGTGGAGGAGGTGATCACCTTCGCAGCCGACCTGGGCCAGGGGGATGAGCTGGAGCCGATTCGCCGCAAGGCGCTCGAATCCGGCGCCAGCCAGTCGATTGTGACTGACCTGATCGAACCCTTCATCACCGAATTCGCCTTCCCGGCGATCCGGGCCAATGCTCTCTACGAGGGGCGCTATCCCCTCAGCACGGCCCTGGCCAGGCCCCTGATTGCCCGCCGGCTGGTGGAGATCGCCCGCGAGGTGGGGGCCGATGCGGTGGCCCATGGCTGCACCGGTAAGGGCAACGACCAGGTGCGTTTTGATGTGACTATCGGCGCCCTGGCCCCCGATCTCAAGGTGCTCACGCCGGCGCGGGAGTGGGGCATGAGCCGGGAGGAAACAATCGCCTACGGCGAGCGCTGCGGCATCCCCTCGCCGGTGAGCAAGAAGTCGCCCTATTCGATCGACCTCAACCTGTTGGGCCGCTCGATCGAGGCCGGCCCCCTCGAAGACCCCAACGTGGAGCCCCCCGAGGAGATCTATGCCCTCACGGTGAGCGTGGACGCGGCTCCGGATCAGGCCCAGCTGGTGGAGATCGGTTTTGAGCAGGGCAACCCGGTGAGCATCGATGGGGTTCGCCTCGATCCGGTGGACCTGATCCGCCGCGCCAACACCCTGGCCGGCAGCCATGGCTTCGGCCGGCTCGACATGATTGAGAACCGGGTGGTGGGCATCAAGAGCCGGGAGATCTACGAAACCCCTGGGCTGCTGCTGCTGATTAAGGCCCACCAGGAGCTCGAGAGCCTCACCCTGGCGGCCGATGTGCTGCGCAGCAAGCGCCAGCTCGAGCAGCAGTGGGCCGACCTGGTGTACCAGGGCCTCTGGTATGGGCCGCTCAAGGACGCCATCGACGGCTTCATCGACCGGACCCAGAGCGCGGTTAACGGCACCGTGCGGATCAGGCTTCACAAGGGCAACGCCACTGTGGTGGGGCGCAGCAGTAGCGACAGCCTCTACGTTCCCTCCATGGCCACCTACGACGCCGGCGATCAGTTCGACCACCGGGCTGCCGAGGGCTTCATCTATGTGTGGGGCCTGCCCACCCGCCTCTGGGCTGCCCGCCGGCGCTAGGCAGCACTTCTCTGGTCAGGTTGGCTCTGGTCATGTTGGCTGTGGTCAGCCAGTCCAAAGGCGTGGCGCAGGGCCCGGCGCAGCCGGGGCCTTTCCTGTTGCTGCGGCAGCAGCACTGGTTGGGGAGCCGTGCCGACGCCAGGTTGGAGTTGATGCAGGTGTTGGCGCAGCACGGTGTTTTCGCTGAGCAGTCGCTGTTGCTGCTCGAGCAGGGGCTGCAGTCGCTGCCGGAATTTGTTCTCAAAAACGCTGGGGAGGTCCTCGAGCAGGGCCTGCATCGCCTGCAGCTCCTCCCTGGTTCTGGCCAGCTCCCGCTCCAGTTGCTGGGGAGATAGCCCCAGCGTATCCGGTTCGATTTGGCTGGGATCCGGCTCCATGGCCCGAGGTTACGCTTGCGCAGCAAGCATTACAAGTTGGGCCAGATCCTGGACCTAATCGCGTGTCAGGTTGCGGGCCGAATCAAACCGCAGCCGGTTCCATCGGGGCAGCTTCGCTGACTGCCCCTGGCAGGGTGCGGGGAGCGGGCATGGGCCCATCCTGCTTGACGGTGAGATAGCGAATCACATCTTCGGAGAGCCGCATCGCCCGCTCGAGTGGGCCCACCTGTTGGCCGTCGCCGTTGTGGTTGAGCTGGACGTAGATGCCTTCGCGATGTTTGGCGATCGTGTAGGCGAGCCGGCGCTTGCCGCGCATCTGGCAATCCAGCACCTCGCCGCCGGATTCGGTGACCAGATCGCGGTACTTGGTGACATGGCTCTCCACCTCTTCCTCCGGAATGTCCGGGCGAAGGATGTACATGGTCTCGTAATAGGGCTGCGTCATGGTCGCTTGGGGTTGGCGCCTCAGGGTTTGGGGCAGCGGCCAGCGGGCTGGGGCCCACCGGCGACGGATCCAACACCCTACAGCTGCATTCGCACCGCCTCAGACAGGCTGGGAATGTCGGCCTCCTTGCCCCGCAGGTTTTGAACCACCGCGAAGGAAACCAGCACCAGGGCGCCCAGGAAGACCGTGTTGCTGAGGGTCTTGCCGATGAAGTCGAGGGAATGGAGCTGGAACACCTGAAAGGCCAGGCTGATCAGCACTATCACGATGTCCACCAGGATCGCCTGGAGCACGTTGAAGCGGATCAGGTAGGGCACCCGGCTGTTGCGCACCACCGCCAGGAACAGCACCAAGAACAGCACCAGGCCGCCAAAGGGCACCGCCTGCTCCAGCAGGGCGATGGGCAGGATCGGCACCCCCAGCCACTGCAGGGCCGGGAACAGGCCAAACAGGTTGCGGCCGAAGGGGAAGGCGTCGCTCCAGGGCAGCAGGTAGGCCAGGGCTGCCAGCAGCCTTTGCCAGATCGGGGGAGCCTGCATGGCCTCGATTGTGCCGGATCCCCAAAGGCTAAGGGCCGGTGCCTGGCGGGGAGAGTTGGGCCAAGGCCGCAGCCCGCATCGCCGCCACCGGCAAGGCGTCGATACCACTCCACTGGCGCAGGGCGGCGGCCCCCTGTTGCACCAGCATCTCCAGGCCGTCCAGGACTTCGCAGCCCTGGGCGGCGGCCGCCGCGAGCAGGGCCGTGGGTCGGGGGGTGTAGATCAGGTCGTAGACGCAGGTTTGCGGCTGCAGCGCCTCCAGTTCGACGGGGCTGAGTGGGCAGCGGCCTTTGGCCCCTGGGTCGCTGGCGGAGGCCATGCCCACGGGAGTGGTGTTGACCACCAGGCGGGCCTCGGCCAGCGCGCCCTCCAGCCCGGTGCTTTGGCAGGGCTGGGTGCTTTGGGGTTGCCAGGTGAGCGCCTCGAGCTGGGGTGCCCAGCTGCGACAGCTGGCCAGCAGGGCCTCCTGCTTGGCGGCGTTGCGGCCAGCCAGCGCAATGCTGCCGCAACCCAGTTCCACCAGGGCGGCCACCACGGCCCGGGCACTGCCGCCGCAGCCCAGCACCACGGCCTGCTTGCCCTGCCAGTCGCGCCTGCTGGCCCGCAGGGGAGCTAGGAAACCAGCCACATCGGTGTTGTCGCCCCGCCAGCCCCCCAGCGGATGGCGCACCAGGGTGTTCACCGCGCCCAGCCGCTCGGCCAGGGGTGAGAGGGTGCGGCACAGCCCGGCAACGGCTTGCTTGTGGGGCAAGGTGACGTTGAGGCCGCGGCAATCGACGGCCTCCAGCCCCCGCAACACCGCCTCCAGCTGGTCGGCGGCGGCGGGCAGGGCCAGGTACACCCAGTCAAGGCCCAGCTCCGCCAGGGCGGCGTTGTGCATGGCCGGAGAGAGGGAATGGTGCACCGGGTTCCCCAGAACCCCAGCTAGGGCAGTGTGTCCGGAAATCGATGGGGTCATGGCGAAAGGGGCGGTGCTTGGGCCTGTTCGGGAACCACCCCTCGCCTGGAAAGGCCCTGGTTGCTGAAGATGTTTCCAGATCGTTTCATTCACCGCAAGGAGGTGGGAATCCATGGGCAAGGTTGTTGGTATTGACCTCGGCACTACGAATAGCTGTGTCGCCGTGATGGAGGGCGGCAAGCCAACTGTGATAGCCAACGCCGAAGGGTTCCGCACAACCCCTTCCGTGGTGGCCTACACCAAAAACCAAGATCAGTTGGTGGGCCAGATCGCCAAGCGTCAGGCGGTGATGAATCCCGAGAACACTTTTTATTCGGTCAAGCGCTTCATCGGCCGTCGGGTCGACGAGGTCAACGAAGAGTCGAAGGAAGTGAGCTATGGCGTCGAGAAGGCGGGCTCCAACGTCAAGGTGAAGTGCCCGGTGCTGAACAAGCAGTTCGCCCCTGAGGAGGTGAGTGCCCAGGTGCTGCGCAAGCTGGCGGAAGACGCCGGCAAATACCTCGGTGAAACCGTCACCCAGGCGGTGATCACCGTTCCTGCCTATTTCAACGACTCCCAGCGCCAGGCCACCAAGGATGCCGGCAAGATCGCCGGCCTGGAGGTGCTGCGCATCATCAACGAGCCCACGGCGGCGGCCCTGGCCTACGGCCTCGACCGCAAGAGCAATGAGCGCATCCTGGTGTTCGACCTGGGCGGCGGCACCTTCGACGTGTCGGTGCTGGAAGTGGGGGATGGCGTTTTCGAAGTGCTCTCCACCTCCGGTGACACCCACCTGGGCGGCGATGACTTCGACAAGGTGATCGTTGACTATCTGGCTGACAGTTTCAAGGCCAATGAGGGCATTGACCTGCGCCAGGACAAGCAGGCCCTGCAGCGCCTCACCGAGGCTGCCGAGAAGGCCAAAATCGAGCTCTCCAGTGCCACCCAGAGTGAGATCAACCTGCCGTTCATCACGGCCACTCCGGAGGGCCCTAAGCACCTCGACCTCAACCTCACCCGCGCCAAGTTTGAAGAGCTGGCCTCCAAGCTGATTGATCGCTGCAGGGTGCCGGTGGAGCAGGCCCTCAAGGACGCAAAGCTCAAGTCGGCCGAACTCGACGAGATCGTGATGGTGGGCGGTTCCACCCGCATCCCCGCGGTGTTGGAGCTGGTCAAGCGGGTCACCGGCAAGGACCCCAACCAGACTGTCAACCCTGACGAGGTAGTGGCCGTGGGGGCCGCCATCCAGGGTGGCGTGCTGGCCGGTGAGGTGAAGGACATCCTGCTGCTGGATGTCACACCGCTCTCCCTGGGGGTGGAAACCCTCGGTGGGGTGATGACCAAGATGATCACCCGCAATACCACCATTCCCACCAAGAAGTCGGAGACCTACTCCACGGCGGTGGATGGCCAGACCAACGTGGAGATCCACGTGCTCCAGGGAGAGCGCGAGATGGCCAGCGACAACAAGTCGCTCGGCACCTTCCGCCTCGACGGCATCCCGCCTGCTCCCCGGGGTGTGCCCCAGATCGAAGTCACCTTCGATATCGATGCCAACGGCATCCTCAGCGTCACCGCCAAGGACAAGGGCAGCGGCAAGGAGCAGAGCATCTCGATCACCGGCGCTTCCACCCTCAGTGAAAACGAGGTGGAGAAGATGGTGAAGGATGCCGAAACCAACGCCAGCGTCGACAAGGAGAAGCGCGAGCGCATCGACACCAAGAACCAGGCCGAAACCCTCGTTTACCAGGCCGAAAAGCAACTCGGCGAGCTGGGCGACAAGGTGGGTGCCGAGGACAAGGCCAAGGTGGAGGCTTCCTCCACCAAGCTCAAGGAGGCCATTGCCAAGGACGATTTCGACACCATGAAGTCGGAACTCGAAACCCTGCAACAGGCTCTCTATGCCGCCGGTGCTGCCGTCTACCAGCAGGCAGGCGCGGCCGGAGCCACGCCTAGTGGCGACGGCAACGCTGCCGCCAGCGATGGGGCCAGCGGCTCGGCCAGTGACGACGTGATCGATGCGGAGTTCACCGAGAGCAAATAGGGCCCTAGGGCTTGATTAAGAGGGGGGCCTGGTCTCAGGCTCCCACGCCGGCCAGCGCTGCCTTCGCCTTGGTGACCACGCCAGCTGGGAGTGGGATGTAGCCGAGCCCAGGGGCCTGGCGCTGGGCCCCATCGCTGAGGGCGTAATTGATCGTGCGCTGAAGGGCAGCTAGTTTTGCGCCGTTGCCGGTCTTGTAAAGCAGCACCCAGGTGAAGGTGACGATCGGGTAGCCGGCGCTGGGATTCGGATCGCTGCCGGTGAGATCGGCCCCAAGGTCGATTGTGGCCAGGGCCTGGCTGGCAGCGGCAGCATCGGGTAGGGCAAAGCTGCCGCTGCGGTTTGCGATCGCGGCGGCTTGCAGCACGCCCCGCACATAGGCCGCTTCCACGTAGCCGATGCTGCCCTTGGTTTGCAGCATGCTGGCGGCGACTCCCTCGTTGCCCTTGGCCCCCACGCCGGTGGGCCAGTTCACCGATTTGCCGACGCCGGGCCCGTTCTTCCAGCTGGGGCTGAAGGCGGCCAGGGAATTGGTGAAGTTGTAGGTGGTGCCGGAGCCATCGGAGCGCACCACCACCTGGATTGGTTGGTTGGCGCAGCCAAGCTCCTGGAAGTTGGTGATCTTGCCCTCGAAGATCTGTACCAGTTGGGCCTGGCTGAGCTTGAGGCTGCAGCCGGGCAGGTTGTAGGCAACGGCGATGGCGCCGGCGGTGAGGGGAAGTTGAACCACGCCCCGCTGGATCGATGCGGCCTCGCGGGCATCTAGAGGTTTGTCACTGGCGGCAAAATCCACCGTGCCTGCTTCAAACTGACGCACGCCGGCGCCGGAACCCACCGACTGGTAGTTGACCCGGATCCTTTCCCTGGCGGCCAGGTCTGCAAACCAGCGCTGGTAGAGCCCCGCCGGAAAGCTGGCTCCTGCCGCCTGCAGGATTTGGTTGGTGCCCCCGCCGGGGGATACGCCGCAACCGCTGAGGCCAACCAGGCCGAGGGCTGCCCCCACCATTGCGCGTGAACCAAAACGGATGAGTGCCATAGGGGCCAGGTTAGGGCTTGGTTAAGAAGGAGCCTCCAGCTGCTGCGCCACCCATTCCGCCGTCGCTGGCGCCAGCAGCAGGCCGTTGCGGTAGTGGCCGCTGGCCAGCACCAGCCCGGGTTCCAGCTGTTCCAGCAAGGGGGCCGGGCCACCGATCGGGTGGGGCCGGTGGCCCTGCCAGTGCCTGACCAGCTGGGCCTGCCGCAGCCAGGTGGGCGCTGCGCCGCCTAGTTCCCGCAGGGCGGCCAGGGCGTCTGGATCGGCCCGGCAGCCCGGCTCCAGGGTTGCCCCCAGCCACAGCCGCTCGCCCTGGGCTTGGCTGGGGGGGCGTGGCACCAGGTTCATCCCCTCCCACACCACGGCGCCGGGCCAGGCCGGGCTGGGGCCCCAGTGGGTGCCGGGGGGAAGCTCGAGCTCGAGGGCCTGGCCCAGCACCGGCTCCAAGGGCAGGAAGTGATCGAGCGGTTCCAGCAGGCCGGCGCTGGCCACCCCTGCCGAGAGCACCACGGCTTCGGCCTGCAGGGCCTGGCCGGCTTGGGTGTGCACCGTCCACTGGCCGGAGCGGCGCTCCAGCCTTGCGGCGGCCTCCCCGCAGGTTTGGATTCCGAGCCGCCGCCCATCCCCCAGCAGCGCCTGCAGGGCCGGGCCCGGATCCAGTTGGCCATCGGCGGGGGAATAGAGCCCGCCGATGGCCCCGTCTGGTAGGGCTGGGCTCAGGTCGGCGAGCCGCTGACGGCTCCAGATCTCCAGCGGGATGGCCTGGCGCTGGCGCTCGGATTGGAGCCGCTGCTGGCGCTCCAGGTCGATGGGGCTGCTGGCCAGGATCAGCAGCCCCGGCTGCCAGGCCAGCGGCCAGCCCTGCTCCCCCAGCTCCTGGCGCCAGCGGCCCCAGAGGTGCAGGCTGCGCTGGCGCAGCCGCCAGGCCCGGCCACTGCCGCGCTGGAACACGTGGGCCATCACAACTCCCAGGGCGGCCCAGCTGCCTGCGGTTGGATCGGGGGCCCCGTTCAGACAGGGATCGAGCAGTTGCACCTGGTGGCCAAGGCCCTGGAGCAGCCAGGCGCAGGAACGACCCACCAGCCCCGCGCCGATCACAATTACCGAGCGCGGACTGGTGGCCCTGGGGCTTGGCTGGATCAGGCCTGTTTCAGGTCTTGCTGCACCTGGGCAGGCAGCACCTGGGCGTAGAGGCCGAAGCCACTCGCCACCTTGATATAGGCCTTGCGCAGCTTGTCGCCGTCCTGGAGCTTGGCGGCCTCATCGAGTTGGGCAAAGGCTGTTTTCAGGGCTGCGGCGCGCTTCTCGGCCTCGGGGCGGTCAGCGGGCAGCAGCCTTTGGTTTATGTAGCTCATTTCCCGGCCCACTTCCTGCATTGGGCCGTGGATCAAGTTGGCGGTGAAGACCCAGTTGCGGTCATTTACGAGGGCGGCCAACTCGGGTAGGCGGTTGCGGGCTGCCAGGAAGCCCTCCGCCTGCCGCTCGATCAGGGCCATGTCCTCGGGGCTGATGCTCGGGGGCTTCTTGCCCTGGCTGCCGTCACAGGCGGCCAGGCCAAGGCAGAGCGCCAGGGCCAGGCCAAGGGCGGCCAGCCGGCGCAGCTGCTGGGCCAAGGCACGGATTGGAGCTGGTATCACGGCGGGTATCTGTGCAAAAACCATTGCAGTCGCCAAGGCCAGGGGTTCGTGGGCCTGAGTGTATCGGGGTTGGTCGGCCCCCTAGAAGGGTCTGTAGTCGCTTGCAATCTGCATCCTGCCGGTGCCTTGAGTGCTACTTCTGCAGCTGAAGGAGCCAGCACCATGTCTGCCCCCACCGCCATCCTGCAGATGATCTGCCCAGACCAGCCGGGGCTGGTGCGGGAGCTTTCCGGTTGGGTGGCTGCCAATGGCGGCAACATCGTGCACGCCGACCACCACAGCGATCAGGGCGCCGGCCTCTTTTTGAGCCGTATTGAATGGCAGCTGGAGGGTTTTGGGCTGCCGCGGGAGGCGATCTGCCCCACGGCCCGAGCCCTGGCTGAGCGTCTGGACGGCGCCTACAGGGTGAATTTCTCGGATTACCGCCCAGCGGTGGCCATCTTTGTCAGCAAGCAAGACCACGCCCTGCTCGACCTGCTTTGGCGCGTGCGCAGCGGCGAGCTGCCGATGCGGGTGCCGCTGGTGATCGCCAACCATGCCGATCTGGAGCCGATCGCGGCCCAATTCGGGGCACGCTTTGCCTACCTGCCGGTCTCAGCGGCCAACCGAGAGGAAGCGGAGGCCCGCCAGCTCGAGTTGCTGGCGGAGCATCAGATCGAGTTGGTGATCCTGGCCAAGTACATGCAGGTGCTGACGCCCCGTTTTCTGGCGGCGTTCGATTCCCCCGATGCCTTCCACCGGGTGATCAACATCCACCATTCATTCTTGCCGGCATTTCAAGGGGCCCAGCCCTATCACCGGGCCTGGGAGCGGGGCGTGAAGCTGATTGGCGCCACGGCCCACTACGTCAGCGAGGAGCTCGATGGCGGTCCGATCATTGCCCAGTCCACCGTGGCGGTGGGTCACCGTGATGAGGTCGCAGACCTGATTCGGATGGGTCGTGATTGCGAACGGCTCGCCCTGGCCAGGGCTGTGAGGCTGCACCTCAGGCGCCAGGTGATGGTCTATCGGGGGCGCACGGCGGTGTTTGAGTGAGGGCCCCAGCCTGGTGCTGGGCGAGCGTTGCTTTGGGGAGTGGGCCCTCCAGGTGCTCCCAGGGCAGCACGCGCCCCGGGCTCCAGCTGGCATGGATCACCTCCTCCCAGGCGGGCGGGCTTTCGGGGCCGGAGGTTTGCTCCCGCACCCCCCGATAGGCCTGCTTCCAGCCCCCCAGGCTGTCGTGGCGGCCGCGGGCGGCGGCGATCACGGGCGCCAGGCGTCGGTCGCTGCGGGAGAGCAGGGCCTGGATCACGCTCCAGCCATAGCTCTCGGGGCGCAGCTCGATGCCCTTGGGCTTGAGGCGCTTGGCCAGCAGCTTCAGGCGTTTTTCCGCTTCCGGGCGCACCCCCTGCCATTGGAACGGTGTGTGGGCCTTGGGTACAAAGGTGCTCACCCCCAGGCTCAGCCGCAGCCCTGGCGTGGCCTTTTTTAGATCCAGCAGCAGGGCGGCGGTGACCTCCACATCGGCGTCTTCTTCGGTGGGGAGGCCCACCATGCCGTAGAGCTTCAGGCCCGTGAGGCCACCATCTTTGGCATAGCGGGCTGCTGAGTAGATCTCCTCGCTGCTGAGCTTCTTGTTCACCACCTGGCGCATGCGCTCGCTGCCGCTCTCGATGGCGATCGTGAGCGATTTGCTGCCCCGTTTGGCCAGGATCCGGCCCAGCTCGGCGGTCACGGTGGCGGCCCGCACTGAGCTCACGCTCACCCGGGCGCCCTCGAAGCGATCCTGATCGAGCCAGGCCAGCAGGTCGGCGAATTGGGGGTGCTGGGTTACTGAGGCTCCCAGTAATCCCAGCCGTTGGGTGGCGGCCAGGCCCTTTTCCACCGCCGGGATCAGGCCTTCTTCCAGGCTGGGGGTGCGAAAGGGCAGGGTGAGGTAGCTGGCCAGGCAGAAGCGGCACAGCTCTGGACAGCTGCGCACCACCTCCACCATGTGGATCGAGGGCCAGGCCGCCTCCGGGGTGATCACCGCCGAATGGCTCAAGGTGTTGCCGCGCCAGGTTTGTTTTGCCACGGTGGCGGGGACGCCGGCTTGGTTGGGCTCCACTGCCAGCAGCTGGCCATCGCTGGAGTAGCGGGGGGCATAGAGGCTCGGCACATACACCCCCGGCAGCTGGGCCAGCTGGAGTAGTCGCTCGGCCCGCGGGGCGCTGCGGTGCTGCTGCAGGGCATCGATGAAGGCGGGTAGCAGCAGCTCGCCATCGCCCAGCAACACCAAATCAAAAAAGGGGGCCAGGGGCTCGGGGTTGGCCGTGAGCACCGGACCGCCGCCGAACACGATCGGGTCAGCGTCGCCCCGCTCGGCCGCCCAGATCGGGATGCGTTGCTGCTCCAGCAGATCCAGCAGCACCGGCCCATCCAGCTCCCAGCTCAGCGATAGCCCGAAGAGGTCGCAGTGGCGGTGCGGCGGGTCGCCCTGGTCTGTGAATAGGCGGCGTACATCCACATCGGCCCGCTGGGCCAGGCTGGCCCACACCACCTGGTAGCCCAGGCTGGTGATCCCCACGGTGTAGGTGCTGGGGAAGGCCAGCACGGCACGCAACGCTCCCGCTACCGGTTGGGCGGGTTCAAACAGCAGGGTTTCCTGGTTCAGGTGAGACGCCGGATGGTGACCTCCAGCGTCTCACCACACCATCCTGGTCTTATCTGCCGGCGAGGGCAGACAGCGGACCCATCAGGCCACTCATGGCGGCGTTGGGGGTGCCTTTGTGGCTGATGCAGAGACGCAGGCCTCAGCGGGCATCGGTTTCGTCATCAAACTCGTCCAGCCATTGCTGGTGGTCCTGTTGGATGATCAGCTCTAGCTCGTCGTGGTCTGTAAGTTGCCGAAAGGCGTAGATCGTGCGTCCTTGGAACCTTCGCTTGCTGGTGAGATCGAGTAGCCAGGTGGTGCCGTCGTCATCGTATTTGGTGACAATCCAGATCTGGCTGTCTTCCCGTTTGAGCAAGGGAAATAGTGCGTGCTCTCGCAGGGGGTGATGGTGTTGCAATTTGGCCTCCAGATAGGCAAGAGCGTCGTCCACCACATCCAGCGGCACCATCTCCCAAGGCTCCAGGATTTCCAAGGCCGGGGGGTCTTTGAGGGGTGCGGCTGATTGAGCAGCTGCCCGCTGCCAGGGCGGAGCAGTGGCAGGCTTGCGATGTAAGCGTCCGGCGGCCTTGAGGCTGAGGTAGCGCGTATGGAAGCTGCGCCAGATCCCCTGTCCCAGCTGAATTCTTGCGACAAAAATCCCATCACAGAGAATTTTGCCGGCGAAGGGGCAGAGTGCGGTTTCCACAAGAAATCCACGATCTCCGATGATGGCGCTCGGCAGTTGGGTGAGGCCCACTACGCTGTAAGCCTCGGTGCCCTCCTGATTGAGAAAGATGGCACCGCTTTTTAGGTCTTTGAGGTGTACCCATTCCGCCAGCTGCAGCTGGCGTAGTGCCGTGATCACCTCTGGGTCCGCCTCAGTGTCGCGTTGCTCCAGAAACCGAACGGCTTGGTCGAGCAGTGCGGGGGTCTGCTGGAGCCGCTTGCGGGCAGCAGCGAGGCAAGCGGATGGACTCTTCGGTGGTTTCTTGTCGCAGACCGCATGTAGGGCAATGGCCACCCGCTCGTAGGTGGTCATGAAGCGGCGTGCATCCTGTGGAGAAAGCAGCATGGCTGCCTTTTACACCCCCGCGAGCACCTTGGCCTCTGCTTCGCTGCTCACTACCCGGCCGCTGTTCTCGAAACCCTCGATTTGATCGAAGTTGAGGTAGCGGTAGAGCTCGGCGCCGTAGGGGTCGATCTTTTCGGCGGCGATCTTCAGGTATTCGACCCTCGAAGGTATCCGCCCCAGTTGGGCGCACACCGCCGCCAGTTCGGCGCTGCCCAGGTACACCTGGGCGCCATTGCCCAGGCGGTTGTTGAAGTTGCGGGTGCTGGTAGAAAAAACCGTGGTGTCGTTTTCCACCCGGGCCTGGTTGCCCATGCATAGGGAGCAGCCGGGCATCTCCATGCGGGAGCCGGCAGCCTCGAAGATGGCGTAGTAGCCCTCCTGTTTGAGCATCTCTTCGTCCATGCGGGTGGGGGGGCATACCCACAGGCGCGCGGCATTTTCACCCTGGCCCTTGAGCACTGTGGCGGCGGCCCGGTAGTGGCCGATGTTGGTCATGCAGCTGCCGATGAACACCTCATCGATGGGCGCACCGGCTACTTCGCTCAGGGTTTTGACGTTGTCGGGGTCGTTGGGGCAGGCCAGGATCGGCTCGCTGATGGCATCGAGATCGATTTCGATCACAGCCGCGTATTCGGCATCGGCATCGGCCTCCAGCAGCTGTGGATCAGCGAGCCAGGCCTCCATCGCCTGGATGCGGCGGGCCAGGGTGCGCCCATCGCCGTAGCCCCGGGCGATCATGTTTTTGAGCAGCGCCACATTGCTGCGCAGGTATTCGCTCACCGTTTCAACACTGAGCTTGATCGTGCTGCCGGCACAGGAGCGTTCGGCAGTGGCGTCGGTGAGTTCAAAGGCCTGTTCGAGCTTGAGATCGGGCAGTCCCTCGATCTCCATGATCCGGCCGTTGAACACATTTTTCTTACCCTCCTTTGCCACCGTGAGCAGGCCCTGCTGAATCGCCACGTAGGGGATCGCGTTCACCACATCGCGCAGGGTCACGCCTGGCTGCAGGGAGCCAGTGAATTTCACCAACACCGATTCGGGCATGTCGAGCGGCATGGCGCCGATGGCGGCAGCGAAGGCCACCAGGCCCGAGCCGGCCGGGAAGGAGATGCCGAGCGGGAAGCGGGTGTGGCTGTCGCCGCCGGTGCCCACGGTGTCGGGCAGGAGCATGCGGTTGAGCCAGCTGTGGATGATCCCATCGCCGGGGCGCAGGGCCACGCCACCGCGTGAGGCCATGAAATCAGGCAGCTCGGCGTGGGTCTTGAGGTCTACCGGCTTGGGATAGGCGGCGGTGTGGCAGAAGCTCTGCATCACCAGATCGGCGGAAAATCCCAGGCAGGCCAGCTCCTTCATCTCATCGCGGGTCATGGGCCCGGTGGTGTCCTGGGAGCCCACGGTGGTCATCAGCGGCTCGCAGCTGGTGCCGGGGCGCACGCCCGCCAGGCCGCAGGCCTTGCCCACCATCTTCTGGGCCAGGGTGAAGCCCTTGCCGGTGTCGGCCGGGGCCACCGGGCGGATGAACAGGTCGCTGGCGGCCAGCCCCAGCTGGGCGCGCACCTTGTCTGTCAGGGAGCGGCCGATCAGCAGGGGGATGCGGCCGCCGGCGCGCACCTCGTCGCTGATCGTGCTAGGCTTGAGCTCGAAGCGGGCCACGATTTCGCCGGCGTTCGCCTCGCCGCTGGCCCGCTCTATCATGCCGGCGTAAGGGCGGATCGTGATCACATCGCCGGAGTTGAGGGCGCTCACGTCGCACTCGATCGGCAGGGCGCCGGAATCTTCGGCGGTGTTGAAGAAGATCGGCGCGATCTTGCCGCCCAAGATCACACCGCCGCCGCGCTTGTTGGGCACGTGGGGGATGTCGCTGCCGGTATGCCACAGCACCGAGTTGATGGCGGATTTGCGCGAGCTGCCCGTGCCCACCACATCGCCCACGTAGGCCACCGGGTAGCCCTTGGTTTTCAGTTCGGTGATCAGCTCCAGGCCGCCGGGCATGCGGGTTTCCAGCATCGCCATGGCGTGCAGGGGGATGTCGGGCCGGGTGGTGGCGTGGGTGGCGGGGGAAAGGTCGTCGGTGTTGGTTTCACCCTCCACCTTGAACACCGTCACGGTGATCTCGGCGGGCAGCTCGGGCTTGGCGGTGAACCACTCGGCGGCGGCCCAGCTATCGATCACCTGCTGGGCATAGGCGTTGCCTGCCGCCAGCTCGAGCACGTCGTTGTAGGCGTCGTAGACGAGCAGGGTGCGGCTCAGCCCCTCGGCGGCGGCGCTGGCGATGGCCAGATCGGAGTTGCTGAGCAGCTCGATCAGGGCGCTGACGTTGTAGCCACCAATCATCGTGGCCAGCAGCTGCACGGCCTCCACCGGACTCACGAGCGGGCTGGTGGCGCTGCCTTGGGCCACGGCGCTGAGCCAGCCGGCCTTCACGTAGGCGGCCTCATCGACGCCGGGTGGGATGCGCTCACTCAGCAGGTGCAGCAGGAAAGCTTCCTCGCCGGCGGGGGGGGCGGCCAGCAGCTCGGTGAGCGCCTGGACCTGGCTGGCGGTAAGCGGCAGGGCAGGCACGCCCAGGGCTTCGCGCTCGGCGACGGCGGCGCGGTAGCTGCTGAGGAAGGTGGCTGCGGACATGCCCTTGTGCGTCATCTGCTTCCCATTCTTCTTAACGGCCCCCGGGGCCTTGGTGACGAAGGCTGCAGAACATGCTGATCGGGCGGCTGCCCCGCAGCTGGCAGGGGTCGCTGGCTCAGCGCTCTCTAGGCTGAACCAACCCTGTGCTGCACTTTATGCACGCCACCACCAGCGATCTCCACATCGTGGAAACCCGGCCGCTGGTGCCTCCGGCGGTGCTGCATCGGGACCTCCCCCTCAGCGATCGGGCCGCCAGCACGGTGCAGCAGGCCCGGGAGCGGATCCAGGCCATCCTGCATGGCCGCGATTCCCGCCTGCTGGTGATCGTGGGGCCCTGCTCGGTGCACGACGTGGCGGCGGCCCACGAGTACGCCGACTTCATCGCCGAGGCGCGCCAGCGCCACCGCGCCGAGCTGGAGGTGGTGATGAGGGTCTATTTCGAGAAGCCCCGCACCACCGTGGGCTGGAAAGGGCTGATCAACGATCCCCACCTCGACGGCAGCTATGACATCAACACCGGCCTGCGGCTGGCCCGCGGCCTGCTGCTGCACTTGGCCGAGATGGGGCTACCTGCCGCCACCGAGCTGCTGGATCCTGTGGTGCCCCAATACATCGCAGACCTGATCAGCTGGACCGCCATCGGCGCCCGCACCACCGAGAGCCAGACCCACCGGGAGATGGCCTCGGGGCTGTCGATGCCGATCGGCTTCAAGAACGGCACCGATGGCAGTGCCATCACGGCAATCAATGCGATGGAGGCCGCGGCCCGGCCCCACCATTTCCTCGGCATCAACGGCGACGGCCAGGCGGCGATTGTCTCGACCACCGGCAATCCCGATGGCCACCTGGTGTTGCGGGGGGGCAAGGGGGGAACCAATTACCACCTTGAGGCGGTGGATCAGGCTGCCGCCCAGCTGGCCAAGGCGGGGCTGCCCCATCGGGTGATGGTGGACTGCAGCCACGGCAACTCCAACAAGGACTACCGCCGTCAGAGTGAGGTGGCATGCGAGGTGGCTCAGCAGTTGCGGGCTGGCTCCAGCCAGCTGATGGGCGTGATGCTGGAAAGCCACCTGGTGGCCGGCAGCCAAAAGATTCCCTCCGATCTGGCCCAGCTCCAGCGCGCCTCGCTCACCTACGGCCAGAGCATCACCGATGCTTGCATTGATCTGGCCACTACCGCCGCTGCCCTCGACACCCTGGCCCAGGCTGTGGGTCAGACCCAGTTGGTGCTCAGCTGAGCCTTTGCCAGAGCCAGCCGGCTGCCAGCGGCACGGTGAAGTTGTCGAGGCCTCCCACCGCCACCTGCTCCAACAGCACCGCAACGGCCGTGATGGCCAACAGGGGTGAAAGCTCCGGGTGGGGCTGGCCCGTATTCAGCGCCAGCTGACTTACCAGCAGCAGCATGGCCAGGCTGCCCGCTGCCATGGCAGCGGTCCCCACTACAGATTTGCGTTGGCCCCATAGCTGCCAACTTGGGGAGGCCACCAGGGGCCCCAGCAGCCCGGCCAGGCCATCACCGACGGCCATCACCAGCACCCCGGCGGCCACTGCCGCCGGCTGCTGGGGCCAGAACAGCAGCAGCAGCAGGGTGATGGAGGCGCCGTAGGCCACGGTGCCATAGCTGCGGCGGCCCACATCCTCGATGGCCGGCAACAGGCGGAAGCGGTGGTTGAGCGCCGCCAGCAGGGTGATCGCCCCGGCGGCTGGGATGGCGATCAGCCGGTTGGTGCCGCAGGCCCAGGCGATCGGCACCACAGCTCCGGTGCCGATGTGCACCAGCTTGCGACTCCACTCCCTCTGGCCGTTCCAGCGTTGCCGCACCTGGCGGGCGGCGATGGCCAGCAGGGTGAGCCAGCCAGCCACTGCGGCACCGCCGATGAGTTGTTGCGGCCAGCCGCCGGGCACCGGCTCAGGCGGCCTGCTGGTAGTTGCTCATCAGGCGCAGTTTCATGATCGCCTTGGCCTCCAGCTGGCGCACCCGCTCGCGGGAGACGTTGATCAGCCTGCCGATCTCAGCGAGGGTGAGGGGATCGGAACCCTCCAGGCCAAAGCGCAGCTTGAGAATTTTCTGCTCCCGCTCATTCAGCTGGGAGAGCCAGGCGCCCAGGTGCTCTTTCTGGATATGGCGGTCCATCGAGTCCATGTGCTCGTTGCTGGCCGGATCGGCGATCAGTTCCCCCAGGGTGCTGCGGTCTTCTTCGCCGCGGGCATGGGCATCGAGCGAGGCGCAGGGGGCGCTCTGGGTCATCAGCTCCTCCAGTTCATGGGGAGCCATGTCCATGGCGTGGGAGAGCTCCAGCCGGTTGGGTTGGCGACCCAGTCGATGGGAAAGCTCCCTACTGATGCGGCGCATCTTGGAGAGCTTTTCACTGATGTGAATCGGGAGGCGAATGGTGCGGGCGCTGTTGTCGATTGCCCTGGTCATCCCTTGGCGGATCCACCAGTAGGCATAGGTGGAGAATTTGTACCCCATTGCAGGGTCAAATTTGTCGACGGCCCTCTCCAGGCCAATTGCCCCTTCCTGAACCAGATCGAGTAGTTCCAGCCCCTGGTTTTGATACTTCTTGGCCACGCTGACGACCAAGCGTAGGTTGGCCGCCATCATGCGGTCGCGGGCCCGCTGGGCCATGCGCAGTTGGCGTTTATGCCTGGGGGTGTGCTCCTCTGCGGGTAGCTCCTGCAGCTTTTTGCCCGCCTGCACATGGTGGGCCAGCTCGATTTCTTCGGCTGCGGTGAGCAGGGGCACCCTGCCGATGGTGCTCAGATACCAGCCGATCGAATCTGCACTGACGCGACCGCCGGTGCGGGGCAGCACAACCTTGGCTTTGCCAGGTTTTGCTGCTGTTGTGGACGCCATCAAGGATGGCTCTTGACTAGATAGCTCTGATGGTGATCGCTCCGCAACGCTGCTGTCAACAACGTCAGGAACGGATTGCAAAGGCGTCCCCACACCCAAGCCTCCGAATTGAATTTGACAGGAATGTAGCACTACCGCGCACACTGCCTCTTGATTGGTAAGGCTTCCTGTATGGATTGCTGCCGTTTAATAAGGCTGCGCCGATTTTTCCAAGCCTCTTTCCAAGCCTCTTTCCAAGCCTCTTTCCAGGCCATTTACCAGGCCTAAGTGGCTGCTATCAGGCCGCCTCGCCAGCGCTTCACCATTTCTTGCTGCACGAGATGTTGTTCGCCCCCATGTTGACGCTTTTGGAACTGGCCCTCGCTGTTCATGTGCCAGGCACCGGTGTCTTGAAGGTATAGATCGAGAATCTGTTCGAGCTGCTGGCGCAGGCGTGGATCCTCAATCTGGGCAACAGCTTCCACGCGCTTGTCAAGGTTTCGTGACATCCAGTCGGCGCTGCCGATGAACAATTCGGCTGCGCCGCCATTGCCAAACCAAAAGATGCGCGAATGCTCAAGAAAACGCCCGATCACGCTGATCACAGTGATGCCATCGCTGATGCCCTCGAGAGCTGGCCTGAGGCTGCACATGCCTCGCACCACCAATTCGATGGTCACCCCAGCCTGGGAGGCTTCGTAGAGCAGGGCGATGATTGCCGGGTCGACCAGGGAATTGATCTTGGCCCGAATATGGCCCCCCCGGCCGGCCAGGGCGTGGTCGATTTCACGTCGGATCAGGCCTTCCATGCGGCTGCGCAGGGTGACGGGTGCGACCAGTAGCCGCCGGAAGCTCTGCTGTTTGGAGAAGCCGGTCAGGTAGTTGAAAAGTTCCACCAGGTCGGCCCCGAATTCGGGCCGGGCGGTGAGCAGGCCGATGTCGGTGTAGAGGCTGGAAGTTTTGGAGTTGTAGTTACCGGTGCCGATGTGCACGTAGCTATTGAGACGTTCCTTTTCCTTGCGCACCACCAGTAGGATCTTGGTGTGGGTCTTGAGGCCCAGCACCCCGTAGACCACGTGCACCCCTGATGCCTCCAGCTGCTTGGCCCACTGGATGTTGTTGTCTTCGTCAAATCGGGCCTTGAGCTCGACCAGGGCCATCACCTGCTTGCCGTTTTCGGCTGCCCGGATCAGGGCTGCCACCACCGCTGAATTTTTCGAGGTGCGGTAAAGGGTCATCTTGATCGCCAGCACCAGGGGGTCATCGGCCGCCTGGTTGAGGAATTCCTCGACCGAGGTGGAGAACAGGTCGTAGGGGTGATGCAGCAGGACGTCTCCGCGTCTGATCACCGAGAAGATGCTCTCGAATTCCTCCGCCTTGATCGAGCCGTCTTCCAGCTGGCCCTTCTGGGTGCGGGCCAGGGCGGTGGCGGTGCGGCCCTTGTGGGGCTTGAACTTCAGCTGGGGTAGCGGGATGGCGACCAGGCTCATCAGGTCGTCGAGGCCCAGGGGGCCGTTCACCCGGTAGACGTCCTCGGCTTCCACCGCGGTGCCTTCCATCAGCAGTTGCACCACCACCTCGGGCATTTCGTCTGCCACCTCCAGCCGCACCACCTCGCCGCCGCGGCGACGTTTGCGCAGCCCCTCCTCCAGGGCCTCCATCAGGTCATCGGCTTCCAGGTCACGCAGTTCCAGGTCTGCGTCGCGGGTGACGCGGAAGAAGTAGTGACCTTCCACATGCATGCCAGGGAACAGCAGCCTGAGGTTGAAGGCCACCACCTGCTCCAGCGGCACGGCGGTGTACACCGGCTCGGGCTGTTTTCCGCTCAGCTGGGCAGGAATCTGAACAAAGCGGGGCAGGTTTTTCTGGGGCACCTTCACCCGGGCGAACTCCTGCTGGCCCGTATCCGGATCCCGCACCAGGGCGGCCACGTTGAGGCTGAGGTTGCTGATGAAGGGGAAGGGGTGGGAGGGATCCACCGCCAGGGGGGTCAGTACCGGGAAGATGGCGTTCTGGAAGTAGGTCTCGATCCACTCGCGCTGGCCGTCGTTGAGGTTGGCGTAGTCGATCAGGTGAACGCCGTAGCTGGAGAGCTGGCTCTTCAGTGAATGGCGGTAGTGCTGCTGCTGGATCTCCAGGAGGGGCCGCAGCTTGGCGCGGATTGCCTGGAGCTGCTGCTGGGCGGTGAGGCCGTCGTCGCTGAGGGTGCTGACGCCAGCTTCGATCTGGGACTTCAGTGATGCCACCCGCACCATGAAGAACTCGTCGAGGTTGTTGCTGAAGATGGCGCTGAACTTGGCTTGCTCCAGCAGGGGCGTGTACTCGTCGAGGGCCTGGGCCAGCACCCGGTAGTTGAAATCGAGCCAGCTCAGCTCGCGGTTGATGTAGAGCTCAGGGGCCAGCAGCGTCTCAGTTTTTGCCATGGCCGTGGCGCCCCGGGCCTCGAAGGTTCGCAAGGTAGCAATCTCAGCCTTCTGAACCGTGTATCGGGGTTGTCATTCCCCCTGGACCCTGGCCCGGCAAGCCGCCAGCCACCAGCAGGGCCACCCCCACCAGCAGGGCGATGCCAAGCCAGAAGGGGCTCTGGCGACCGCTGGTTTCGTAGGCCAGGCCGGCCAGGGGCGGCCCCAGAAAGCTGCCCAGGCTCTGCAGCCCCTGGAGACTGCCCAGGGCGGCGCCCTGGCCCTCGCTGTCGAGTCGGCGCGACACCAGGCTGCGCAGGCAGGGGGTGACCAGGCCCGTGCCGAGGGCCAGGATAGCCACGGCGCTGAACACCACCGGCTGGGCGTTGGCCTTTGTGGCCAGGGGGATCAGCAGGCAGCCGGCGATTACAAAGCCCAGGCCGGCCAGGGTGAGGCGCCATTCACCGCAGAGTTTCACTAGGGGGCCGATCAGGCCGCCCTGCACCACCGTGGCAACCACCCCCACCACCAGGAAGGCGGACGCCGCCAGGCCGGGCCCCCAGTTGAAGGCCTGCTTGAAATAGAGCACCAGCACGGCGGTGAAGCCGTTGAAGGCCAGAAAAAACAGAAAAAAGGCCACGCAAAGCCGCCGCACCTGGGGGTTGGTGAACACCCGCTGCAGGGCGGCAAAGGGGTTGAGATCCCGTCTGCGCGGCATGGCCCGGCGTGCTTCTGGCGGGTGGGTTTCCGGCAGCAGGGTGAGCACCAGCACCAGGTTGAGTGCGGCGATGGCCACCGCCAGCACCAGCGGCAGGGTGACGTTGATCTGGCCGAGCAGCCCCCCCAGGGCCGGGCCGAGAATGAAACCCAGGCCAAAGGCCACACCGATCAGGCCGAAGGCCTTGGCCCGTTTTTCCGGCGGCGAGATGTCGGCCAGCACGGCACTGGCGGTGGCGGCGGTGCCGCCGCTCACCCCATCGATCAGCCGGGCGGCAAACAACAGGGCCAGGGGCAGCCCGGCGGCGTTAGTGGCCGGCCAGAGGCTCCGCCAGGGCAGGCTTACGGTGATGGCAAACAGGGCCAGGCCCAGCACCGAGCCCGCCACGCAGATGCTGATCACCGGTTTGCGGCCGAAGCGATCGCTGAGGGCGCCGATCAGGGGCGTGAAGGCAAATTGGGCCACCGCATAGCTGCCGGCCAGCAGGCCCAGCACCCGGCCGTCGCCGGTGAAGCTCGCCAGCAGGAAGGGCAACAGCGGAAACACGATCGACTCCCCCAGCCGGTCGTTGAGCAGGGTGAGGAAGGCGCAGAAGAAGGTGGAGGGGCGGGAGATGGCCGGGCGGCTGGGATTCCTCACGTTATGGGGGGAGGGGAGGACGGTTGGCGCCGGGCAATCCATGCTTGGGCCTGGCGCCCGGTTTGAGGAGGAGATGACGGCACCCCAGTTGAGTCACCTCAATGCCGCCGGCGAGGTGCACATGGTGGAGGTGGGCGATCGGCCCGCCACCGCCCGCCAGGCCACCGCTGAGGGGTTCATCAGCATGGAGGCGGCCACCCTGGCCCTGGTGCTGGAGGGCCGCGCCCCCAAGGGGGATGTGCTGGCGGTGGCGCGGGTGGCGGCAATCCAGGCCGCCAAGCGCACCTGGGAGCTGATCCCCCTCTGCCACCCGATCGCTCTCAGCGGCGTGAGTGTGCAGCTCGAGCCCGCCGCCGATGGCTCTGGTCTGCACCTGACTGCCACCGCCCGCACCACCGGTCCCACCGGGGTGGAGATGGAGGCGCTCACGGCCGTGCAGGTGGGCCTGCTCACCCTCTACGACATGCTCAAGAGCGCCGATCCAGCCATGACCATCGGTCCGGTGCGGCTGCTGGCCAAGAGTGGCGGCCGCGGTGGGGAGTGGCAACGGCATGGGTGAACCCTTCGGCCCGGAGGGCCTGCCGCTGGAGCTGGCCCGCGAGCGGATTCTGGAGCAGCTCCAACCCCTGGGGCTGGTGGAACAGCTGCCCTTGGCGGTCTGTCTGGGCCGTATCACCGCTCAGCCGATGCTGGCTGGCGAGGCTGTGCCCGGCTTTCGGGCCTCGATCATGGATGGCTACGCCATTGCCGGCTCCGACCAGCCGCTGGTGGGAGCCCGCTGGCGCCTGCAGGGCACCTCGGCCGCCGGGGCCCCCTATGGCGCGGCTGTGGCAGCGGGTGAGGCGGTGCGGATCCTCACGGGCGCCGTGGTGCCCGCGGGCAGTGGCCGGGTGCTGCCCCAGGAGCTGGTGGGGTTGGAGGGGGATCAGCTGGAGCTGCTGAAGCCCTGTGGAGCCTCCGTTTGGATCCGCGGGCCCGAAGAGGAGGCTGCTGCCGGTCAGGAGCTGGTGGCGGCGGGCCAGCGGCTGGGGGTGGCGGAGCTGGGACGCCTGGCCAGTTGCGGGGTGCGCCAGCTGACGGTGACCCAGCGGCCGCGGCTGGGTCTGTTGATCAGTGGTGATGAGTTGTTGCCGCCAGGGAGGCAGCGGGCTCCGGGCCAGATCTGGGAGAGCAATTCGGCCTTGCTCACGGCTCTGCTAAACCGGCTCGGTTATGCGGTGGCCGATCAACGGGTGGTTGGGGACCAACCGGAGCAGTTGCGGGCTGCCTTGCTGCAGCTGGCGGCCGGTTGCGATGTGGTGGTGAGCACCGGTGGCGTCTCCGCCGGCGACAGCGACTGGATTCGGCCGCTGGTGGCGGAGCTGGGGGCCGTGAACTTCTGGAAGCTGTTCCTCAAGCCGGGGCGACCATTCGCCTGGGGCCAGGTGGCCGGGGTGCCCTTTTTCGGGCTGCCGGGCAATCCAGTGGCGGCGGCGGTCACGGCTTTGCAGTTGCTCTGGCCTGCCCTGCAGCGGCTTGAGGGGGCGGAGCCCCAGTTGCTGCCGCGGCTGAAGGTGCGGCTGGAGGCGCCGCTGCGGCGGGGGGCGGGGCGGCCGGAGCTGGCCCGGGCCCAGCTCGTGGTGGCAGCCGATGGCGGGCTGCTGGCCCGGGTGGCAGGGTCCCAGGCCTCCTCGCGGATCGGCTCGTTGCAGGGGGCGGATCTGCTGCTGGAGATCCCGGCGGAGCTGGGGGCCCTGGAGGCGGGCACGGAGCTGTGGGCTCAGTTGCTGCGGCTGCCACTGCTCTGAAGCGTGCGGTTGTTCGTATTGTTTAAGAATCTGGCACCCGTGCGATGCAGATCCTCTCGGCCAACGAGCTGAAGACCGCTGGGGTGAGTGCGATCACACGGGCGTTGGAGCACGAACGCGAGGCAGGCGTGACGGTGCGCGGCCGCCTCAGGTATGTGGTGCTGGAGCTGGCCCTGCAGGAGACACGCGCTGATGTGGCCGCCGGGAGATGCGTTCAGGAGTCTGTGGATGATCACCTGGCGCGATTGGATGCCCTGGCGGCTGAGCGGCCTTGAGTTGGACCCTTCTGTTCACGGAGCGCTACAACCGGCGCGCGGCCCGTTTTCTGCAGCGTCACCCTGAGTTGCGTGACACCTACCGCAAGACGCCGCTGCTGCTGGAAGCGAATCCGCGTCATCCGTCATTGCGCTTGCATGCCCTCAAGGGGCGGTTGCAGGGCTTGCATTCCGTGTCGATCAACATCAGCTACAGGATCACCCTGGAGCTGATAATCGATGGCCAGCGCCTGATCCCTATTGATATCGGCAGTCACGACGCGGTTTACAGGAGCTGAGGGGCATGGCTTTACAGGGCCGTATTGCCCGTGATCCAGGCGCTGCTGCCATCGGCGTGCCACTCCCTTTTCCAGAAGGGGGCGTCGTGCTTGAGGGCCTCCAACAGCTCCTTGCAGCAGCGCTGGGCCGGGCCGCGGCGGTCGGCGCCGATGGCCACCAGCACGATGGCGTCTCCCGGCAACACCAAGCCGATCCGGTGTCTCACCAGCACTGCAGTCGCCCCGTGCCGGCCGGCGGCGGCGGCCGCCAGGGAGGCGATGCAGGCCTCGCTCATGCCTGGGTAGTGCTCCAGCTCCAGAGCTGTGAGGGGTGCGTCGTTGGCGCCGCTGGGGCGCACTCGGCCCACGAAATGACTCTCGGCCGCAGGCAGTATTCCCAGCTCTGCAGCCAGCAATTGATGCCACTCGGCCAGGGCATGCAGCGGCTCAAACGGCTCCGCTTCCAGCTGGATTGCGACCATCGCGTCAGCCACCACTGATCGGTGGCAGGAAGGCCAGCTCATCGCCAGCTGCCAGGCTGGCGTCCCAGGTGGCGAACTGCTGGTTGATTGCCACCCGCACGCCGGCGGGGGGATGGGCGGGTTGCAGACCGAGTTGCCGCCAAAGCTGGTGAGGTGTGGCGTCAGCTGCTGGGGCTAGCTCGACCAGCTGCTCGCTCCAGCCCATCGCTTCTCTCAAGCCGGCGAAAAGGCGCACCTGCACTTGGGATGGCAGATCAGCTGAGACGGCCATGGCTTGCAGCAGCAGGGTTCGGGCGGAGCGATCACTATCGAGCGCCTGGCTCCGCCACTCAGAATGCCCCAAACGCCTGAGCCCTGCCCGTGAGCCTCGCCATCGCCCTGCTCACGGTGTCGGACACGCGCACCCTGGAAGACGACCGCAGCGGTGACGCCCTGCAGCAGCGGCTTGAGTCGGCCGGCCACCGGCTGGTGCAGCGCCTGCTGGTGCCAGACGACCGCTATCAGATCCGCTCTGAAGTGAGCCGCTGGATTGCCGATGCAGGCGTGCAGGTGGTGATCAGCTCTGGCGGCACCGGTCTCACCGGCCGCGACGGCACGCCGGAGGCGGTGGCGCCCCTGCTCGACAAGACGATCGAGGGCTTCGGTGAGTTGTTTCGGGTGCTCTCCTTTGAAACGATCGGCACCAGCAGCCTGCAGAGCCGAGCCCTGGCGGGAGTTGCCAACGGCACCGTGATCTTCGTGCTGCCCGGTTCCCTCGATGCGGTGCAAACGGCCTGGGATCGGCTGATCTCCGCCCAGCTCAATGGCGCCACCCGACCCTGCAACCTGGTTCAGCTGCTGCCGCGGTTGCGAGAGTCGCAGGATGGGCAGGCTGGCCCATAAGCCTCAGCAACCCTGAGATCTTGCTCCATGCAGGGGGAGTACATCCAGGGGGAGAGTCAGGAGTAGGTTAAGGAGGGAACATTAATCCTTTTTGATGATGGCGCAAGATCAATTGTAGGCCTTGCTGCTCCAGCTCAAAGACGATGCGGAGTTACAGGAAAAGCTCATGGGCGCAGCTGATCTTGATGCTGCCGTAACCGTTGCCAAGGCGGCAGGATTTGATGTCTCCAAGGCTGATTGGCTCTCCAATAAGCGCCTCATCGGTGCCCATTTGCTATGGGAGTGGAACTGGACCTGAATGGTAACCGTTCAGGGGTCGGGACTGCTCAGTGCGAACATTGTCCCTGCCGAACCCTTGACGACAGCTTGATTTCCGGTTGCATCTCAGGCAGAGACTGCTTGTGATGAGCACACCTCCGGCCGGAATTTCAGAAGCTGACTGGAAGACCTGGCCGGCTGGTGCAAGAGAGCTGATCCTTTCCCAGCATGAGGAGATTGAGCTGCTCCGCAGCCAACTCACCGCCCTGGCCACCGAGCTGGCCAGCCTGCGGGAGCGGATTGGCCGCAGTTCGCGCAACTCTTCCAAACCGCCCTCCAGTGATGGTCTGGGTTTTAAGCCTCCAGAGCGGCGCAAGGGCAGTGGCCGCAAGCGGGGCGGCCAGCAGGGCCATCCCGGCAGTGGGCCGGAGCTGCTGCCGATTGAGCGTGTCGACAAGGTGGTGGATCATTACCCGGATGCCTGCCGCCGCTGTGGCACCCTGCTGCAGGGAGATGACCTTGAGCCGCTGCGTCACCAGGTGATCGAGATTCCACCGATCACGCCGCTGGTGATCGAGCATCACCTGCATCGGTTGGTTTGCCCCTGCTGCTCCACCAGCACCTGCGCCCCGTTGCCGGTTGATGTGGAGCTCAGCCGCTACGGGCCACGTCTCAGTGCCCTGGTGGGGCTACTGGGCAGTGCCTTCCCGTTGAGTTTCAGCAAGACCCAGGCCCTGCTCCAGCAGCTGCTGGGTGTGGAGATGAGCCGTGGAGCAATTGCACGGGTCCGTCAGCGCCTGAGTGCAGCGTTGGCCGAACCGATGGCCCAGGCGCTGCGGGCCGCCCGTCAGCAACCGGTGGCTTACGTGGATGAGACCGGCGCCCCCACCGGCAACGCCGACGGCAACAATCCCACTGGAAAGCGGGGCTGGCAGTGGGTCATGGTCACACCGCTGGTGACGGTGTTTCTGCAGGGGCTGAGCCGTTCTACGGCCGCTGCGATTGAGCTGCTCGGCAGTGCCTTTGGCGGGATTGTCGTGAGCGATCGCTTCTCGGCCTACAACCACCTGCCGGTGATGCAAAGGCAGCTGTGTTGGGCGCACCTGATCCGCGATTTAACGGCCATCGCCGAACGCCCGGGCGCCAGCGCTGAGTTTGGAGCCCAGCTGCTGGGCCTGCAGCAGCAGCTGTTTGGCCACTGGCACAACTACAAGGAGGGAAAGATTGACTGGCCCGCCTTGCAGCAAAGCTGCCTGCCGATTCGCCAGACCTTTGAGGCCACGTTGCAGCGGGTAGTGGAGCTGGGCTACCAGCGCGGCGAGCGAACGCCTTGGGCCAGCACAGTGCGCACCTGCCAGCAGCTCCAGAAGGTGACAGATGGGTTGTGGACCTTCCTGGAGAACGAGGGAATAGAGCCCACCAACAACGCCGCAGAACGTGCCCGGCGCCAATCGGTGATTCAGCGCAAGATCAGTCACGGCGTCCAATCAGCCAGCGGTGCCATCTGCCGCAGCCGCCTGCTCACAGTCACCACCACCCTTAGGCAACAGGGGCGGGATGTCTGGGAGTTCCTCGAGCAGGCCTGGATCTCCCATCACCGCGGTGGGGTGATGCCGTCACTGCTGAGCGACCCCTGAGGGAAGAAGAACGAGCAAGGAAGAGTTTCTGATCGCTCAGCGGTGAGTGATCAGGCTTGCATTCGTGCGGCGGGGCGTCCCGACCCCTGAACGCATACCCTGAATGAATGTGCCGCCCAGGGGTTGCTGGCGCGGTTGCCAGAGGCAGGAGCCTTGCCTTTGTGTGTCAAACAAAACGGGTATTTTTACTCATCTCTGGACTGAATAAGGCTGCCTAGCATAGGTACAGATAGTTGAGGAAAGTGAGATGACTACCTGCCAAATGCAATCCACCGCCGCCCTGCATCAACTCAAAGAGCTGGCCCGGCGCGATCCCGCCTTCACTGCCGCTCTGCTGGCTACCCGGTCAACCCAAGAGGCCGCCAAGCTGGCAGCCGTCAACCACATCTCCGTGACACCTGAAGCGCTATGGCGCCATCGGGGAACTTTCATGGCTGGAGGTATGCCCACTTGGCGAGGCTGATCCAGTCTTAGGTCTGATCCATGGCATTCAGCATGTGGTTCATCGCGAGCCCATGCTCGCACTGGGGGCTAAATAAAATAACCTCAGATTCCTTGACGGACCGCACGCTGTGCCCTGGTGGGGTGAACGGCAAATATCCTATTAGCAGGCTGTTTGCTCCTAGCCCCCTAGGTAGGCCATCTCGGCGCGTTCGCCGTTGCTGGAATTTGTAGTGTTGCGCTCCTCGCTATAGCGGTCGCTTCTTTGATTCCAGTGGGCGGCCATGGCTAGTTCAAGTTTTGGTCCAGCTTGTTTTTCCTGTAGCCATGGTTTGAGATCCAGGCCACTGCCCGGGGCGGCAAAGAGGCAGGTGTAGGCGACGCCATCTGCGGTGACCCGCAGCCGGTTGCAGTCGCCGCAGAAAGGTGCACTCACCGAGGCCACCACCGCCAGTTGGCTTGCGCCACCCGAGCCCCCATCTCGGTAGCGCCAGCGGCTGGCGGTGCCGTGGGCCGGGCGGCCCAGGGGCTCCAGGGGCCAGCGGCTGCCGATCCGCTCCACCATCTCGGCGGCCGGGAGCACCTGGGCTTCCCGCCAGCCGTTGCGGTTGCCCACGTCCATGAATTCGATCAGGCGCAGCTCCAGCCCCCGCTCCCGGGCCAGGCCCGCCAGGGGTAGGAGTTGGTCGTCGTTGGCGTCGCGCTGGATCACCGCATTGAGCTTGAGGCGGCCCTGGGCTGGATCGAAGCCGGCGGTGCGGGCGTGCTCGATCGCCGCCAACACCTGGGCCAGGGTGCGTTCCCCGGCCGCCCCATCACCAAGGCCTGCCATGCGGGCCACTGCCGCGCCCGTGGTGCCGTCGAGGCTGAGGGTGATGCGGTCGAGGCCGGCGGCGCGCAGGGCTCGGGCCCTCTCGGCACTGAGCAGTACGCCGTTGCTGGTGAGGGCGATCTCGCCCAGGCCCTTGGCGCGCAGGGGCTGAACGGCCCTGATCAACTCCTCAAGCTGGCGGTGCAGCAGGGGCTCGCCGCCGGTGAGCCGCAGGCTGCGGACCCCCAGGGCCACCGCTGCTTCGATCACCCGCAATCGCTGGCCCAGCGTCAGCAGGCCCGGGGGTTCGTGGCCATCCGGCAGGCAGTAGGGACAGGCCAGGTTGCAGCGGGCCGTCAGCGATAGGCGCAGCACCCCTAGCGGCCGGCCCAGTCGGTCGCTGGGGTGGGCGCGGGTGGCGACGGTTTCGGGGTGGGGGACGGCGCTGGCCATGGCCGCAACGCTAGAGCTCCTGCTCAGGCGTTAACCCCAGCATCAGCGGCGCAAATTTGGCCTAACTCCTGTGCGCCTACTGCATCGGGGGAGTGGGTTGAGTTGGCAGCACCCATGAGTTCATCACTTCAGGCCTTATTGGTTGTTGCCTTCTTAACGGCTGGAGTGCCCTTTGCGGCCAGGCCCCGTATGAAGTTCGTTTTTCAGGGCTTAGGTGGATGGGCACAGCCGTTGGGCACAGCTGCCCTCAGAGGCAGCTGCTTTGCCATACCCCTAGGGTTTGACAAACGCAGCCAGTAGTAGCCATGGCGCCTGAGCTATCTGGATCGCCGGCACCAACCCAGCTGCCGGCCCCAGAAGACGCCGCCAGTGGGGGCGGCTGGCCCCTGATCGAGGGCTGGGCCCGCGCCACCCTCTCACCCACGGGGTTGCGGCTTTGGCAGACTCTCAACCACAAAAGTGCTTGCCTGAGTTGCGCCTGGGGCACGGGCGGCCAGAACGGCGGCTTTCGCGATGAACTGGGCGAGCCGCTGCAGCGCTGCCTCAAGAGTGTGGAGGCGATCGGAGCCGAACTGCAGTCGGCGGTGCCAGCGGAGGTGTTTGCCGGCCGCAGCCTGGCTGAGCTCCAGCAGCTCAGTTCCGCCGAATGCGACCAGCTGGGCCGGCTCGATCGACCCCTGATCCGGCGAGCCGGCAGCGACCACTACGAGCCGATCGGCTGGCAGGAGGTGCACGACCTCAGCGCCGCGGCCTTCGCTAGGCCGTCGCCGGAGCGGGTTGCTTCCTACAGCTCCGGGCGCTCCTCCAACGAGGCCGCCTATCTGCTGCAACTGCTGCTGCGGGCTCTCGGCTCCAACAATCTGGCCGACTGTTCCGACCTCTGCCACGCCCCCTCCAGCATCGGTCTCAGCCGGGTGTTTGGCAGCGGCACCTCGATGGTGAGCCTCGAGAGCCTCCAGCAAGCCGATGGCGTGGTGTTGGTGGGCTCCAATGCGCCGGCCAACCACCCGCGGCTGATGAACGAGCTGATCCGCCTGCGGGAGCGCGGCGGCACGGTGATCGTGATCAATCCGGTGCTGGAGGCGGGGCTGCTCAGGTTCGGCTCGCCCGCCTTCCCGATTCGCTCCATGCTCGGCGGCGGCAGTGAGATCGCCTCCCTGTTCCTGCAGCCGATTCCCGGCTCCGACACCGCCGTTTTTCTGGGGCTGCAGAAGGCCCTGCTGGAGCGTGGCGCCATCGCCCTCGACTTCGTGAAGGCCCATGCCGACGGCTGGCAGGCCCTGATCGAGCAGATCGAGACCACCAGCTGGGAGGCGATCACGGGCTGTTGCGGCCTCAGCCGCGAGGAGCTGGAGCACACCGCCTCCCGCTTGGCTGCGTGCAAGGCGGTGGTGTTCGCCTGGGCGATGGGCATCACCCACCACGCAAACGGCACCGCCAACGTGCAGGCGATCGCCAACACGGCCGTGCTTACGGGCAACGTGGCCCGGCCGGGGGCTGGCACGATGCCGATCCGCGGCCACTCCAACGTGCAGGGCTTCGGCTCGATGGGGGTGACGGTGAATCTGCGCGAGCCGATGCGGTTGGCGCTTGAGCAGCTGCTCGGCCGGCCCCTCAGCCCCACCCGGGGCTACAACACCCGCGCCCTGATCGAGGCGGCCGCTGCCGGCGCCGTCGATTCCCTGCTCTGTCTGGGCGGCAACCTGTATGGCGCCAACCCCCACAGCAGCCAGGCCCAGGCAGCCCTTGGCCGCATCGACACGATCATCTACCTGGCCACCAAGCCCAACACCGGCCACTTCCACGGCCTGGCGGCCCGCCAGACCCTGCTGCTGCCGGTGTTCAACCGCTTTGAGACGCCCCACCGCACCACCGTTGAATCGGGCAACAACTGGGTGCGGCTCAATGAGCCCGGCAGCACCCATCTGGCCAGCGGCCAGCTGATCAGCGAGGTGGAGTTCCTGGCCGAGCTGGCCCACCGCCTGCACGGCAGTGAGCCGATCGACTGGCGGCGGCTGCAGGATCCGGTGTATGTGCGCGAGCTGATCGCCCGCACCGTGCCCGGTTATGCCGCTATCGCCGAGATCGACGCCAGCAAGAAGGAATTTGAGGTGGCCGGCCGGGTGTTCCAGGAGCCCCGTTTCGCCACCGCCACTGGCCGGGCCCAGCTGGCGGTGACACCGCTGCCCGAGCTCGGATTGCCGCACGCGGATCACTTCGGCGGCCTGGCCGCCGGCGAGCAGGGCCTGGTGCTGAACCTGATCACCGCCCGCAGTTACGGCCAGCACAACACGGTGGTCTACAAGCTGGGCGACGGCTATCGGGGCATGCCGCACCGCCAGACGATCCTGGTCAACCCGGAGGATCTCGCCGCCTGTGGTCTGCGGGCCCACCAGCGGGTGACCGTGCAGGGTGAGGCGGGCCAGCTCGACGGGATCGAGCTGATCCCCGGCTCGGTGCGCCGCGGCGCGGCTTTGATGTTTTATCCGGAGGCCAACGTGCTGATGCGGGCGGTGAGCGATCCCGAGAGCGGTACGCCGGCCTTCAAGCGGGTGCCGGTGCTGTTGCGCGGGGCAGGCTGAGCTGTTGCCGTCGCCACCCTGTCTGCCACGCCCGGGCCTATCAGCCCCACCTCGATTGCCCTAGGAGCCTGTTGCGCATAGCGCCGTCTCAGACGCCATCTCTCCCCGCCGTGCACATTTTTTGTGCCGTCTACTGGTGAATTTATCAGATTCTTTGTTTCAGTAGCGCTGCGCAGCCCCGCCTGGCAGCCTGGAGCGGCAGAATCCCCTCACCCGGTAGCCATGGCCTGCTGCTGCCTCTGTTTCTTCATGTAGCGCCAGAGCTTGTTGAGGTTGTGCGTTGCACCCCAGAGCAACCACTCCCCATTCACCTTCTCCAGGCCCCGCAGCAGGAAGCGTCTCAGACGACGACATTCCTTGATCTGACCAAACACCGGCTCCGCGATCGTTTTGCGTCGGGCGTAGATCTTCTGTCCTTTCTTCTTGCGCAGCTTGCGGGCCATCCGGCCCTTGGCATCTAGATGCTTGGGGTTCGGGCCATAGATCGGTGGTGGTGGCTGACCGTGCGGCAGCCGGCCTGTGGCGATGTGGGGATCAACGCCGCAGTCCTCGCAGGCCTTGGCGTTGTCCTCGCTCCAGTAGCCGGTATCGGCGATCAAGGTCCTGGGCACCTGGCTGGTATTGGCGATGGTGCGCTCCAGCATGGGAACCAGGTGCTCCACATCAGGAGGCTGGTTGCTCACCCCCATCGCCACGATCACCTGGTAGTCGCCATCAACGACCGCCTGGCAGTTGTAGCCCTGCAGCACGTTGCCATCGCTTTTGACGATGTGGCTGTCGGGATCAGTGAAATTCCGCTGGGTTTTGGCAGTGGGGCTGCCATCGGCCCGATGGGCCAGGCCGCGATAAGGCATGGCATCAGCCGGCTGTGGCTCCAGCCCCTGCGGTTCAAGGCCTGCCTCGTTGGCCTTCTCGATCGCCAGCTCCCTGGCGGCGTCTGCTTTCTCCCTGGTCCTGGCTGCTTTGTCAGCCAGCTTCTGCTGCTGCTCGCTGGCATCCGCTGCTG
Organism: Synechococcus sp. CBW1108; assembly: GCF_015840335.1. Lineage (NCBI taxonomy): Bacteria > Bacillati > Cyanobacteriota > Cyanophyceae > Synechococcales > Synechococcaceae > Synechococcus > Synechococcus sp. CBW1108. The sequence continues at coordinate 1,305,753 of NZ_CP060395.1, read as the reverse complement.
CATCAGCATCTGTGGCATCGGCATTGGCAGCAGCATCTGCCGCTGCTGCCTGCTTGGCGCGATCACGGGCAGCAGCGGCGGCGGTTTCTGCTTCCAAGGCTTTGCGCGCCCGGCTGATCGCCGCCAGCCGGTCCTGACGCCGCTGCAGCTCCTTGGGCAGGTCACTGGCCAGCTTCCCCTTGCCGTACTTGCTGTCCTCCTGGGCATCCAGGAGCTCGGCCTTGCGCAGCAGCTCCCTGATCTCCTTCTCTAGCTGGGCCTCGGCTTTGAGCATCCGCTCGTGGCTCATCGCCTTGTGCTTACTGGCATTAGCCTGCACCTTGGTGCCGTCCAGCGCCACATGGCCCAGGCTCACCATCCCGGCCTCCTGGCAGAGCCGCAGGATCTGCACAAACAGATCACTGAGCGCTTCGAGGTTGCGGCGGCGGAACTCACTGATCCGGCTGTGGTCGGGCTGCTGGTTGCCGGTCAGCACACGGAATGCCAGATCCTCGTAGCAGGCCCGCTCGATTTTGCGGGAGGAAACGGTGCCCACGCAGTAGGCGTAGAGCAGCAGCATCGTCAACATCCGCGGGTCAAACCCCTTCTCACCTCTGGGATCCTTGGCCTGCGCTGGGATCAAGATGGCCGAGAGATCCAGCTCATCCACCAGGTCGAGCAGGAAATACACCTGGTGGTCTTCTGAGAGCCACTCCCTCGGCGATGGCGGCAGCAGGGTTGTCTGCTCCGGCTGCCAGGATCGAAAGGTCTTGTGCATGTGCCATTCTATCGCCCAGATCCATTGCTACCACTGGAATCTGGGCAGATTGATAGGCGTCTGTGGAGAAGCTGGCCGCAGATCTATGCGCAACAGCCTCCTAGCCCGGCAACTTCAGTCGCTGGACCTGCGACATGTGCTCCACGACTCCCTCGGGCTTCGTCACGGCCAGGTCTTCAGCAGCGTGGCCGATGCGTCTGGCTGGCTGATTAGTAGCCGTCGTCACCATGGTGGCGCCGGCTGCCATCGACAGTGCGCCGAGGAGGTTGGGGCTGGCTCGCGAGGATGGCGGGGACGATCCGATGGGCGTGTACGAAAGGTGATGCGGGAAGGCTGGCTGGCGGAGCAGCGGCGGCGGGGGCGGGCCTATCAGCCCCACTTCCAGCGCCGCCAGTTATCTGTGACCTGGCTGGGTGCGCTGCTGGCGCTCTCCCTGCTCGGCCTACTCGGTGCCTGGAGCGGCATGGTGCTGCTGGCGGCGCCGCTGGGAGCCTCCTCGGTGCTGCTGTTCGGCTACCCCGCCAGCCCCCTGGCCCAGCCGCGCAACATCGTGCTCGGCAATCTGCTGGGTGCGCTGGTGAGTGTGGCGGCGGGGGCCTGGCTGGGCCGGGGGCCCTTGGTAATCGCCCTGGCGGTGGGGCTCACGGTTTTGCTCGGTCAGCAGCTGCGCTGCCTGCACCCGCCCGCCGGCGGGCTGGCGTTTCTGGGGGTGGTGCTTGGGCCCACGCCCCTGTTTGTGCTCACCCCCGTGCTCAGCGGCTCGCTGCTGCTGGTGCTGCTGGCGACCGGCTTCAGCCGCTGGGTGAAGGGGGCGCTGCCCTATCCGCACCACTGGCTGTGACCCTCTGGCTGCTGCCGCCCCTGGCCCTGGTGGCCTTTCTCTATGCCACCGTGGGCCATGCGGGCGCCTCCGGCTACATCGCCGTGCTGGCCCTGGCCGGTCTGCCGGCGGAGCAGATCAAGCCGCTTGCCCTGATCCTGAACATCGCGGTGGCGGCCCAGGGCAGTTGGCAGTTCTGGCGAGCCGGCCACCTGCGCTGGCGGCTGTTCTGGCCGGTGTTGCTGGCCGGCCTGCCGGCGGCCTTTCTGGGGGGCTGGCTCGATCTGCCCACCCTCTGGTTTCAGCGGTTGGTCGCAGTGGTGCTGCTGACCTCGGCCCTGCGCTTTCTCCGCCAGCCAGGCGATCCCGAACGCTTGACGCAACCGCCACTGATTCTGCTTGTGCTTAGCGGTGCCGGGCTGGGGCTGCTGGCTGGCCTCACCGGTACCGGCGGCGGCGTGTTCCTCACGCCCCTGCTGTTGTGTTGCAGCTGGGCCTCCACCCGCCAGGCGGCAGCGGTGTCGTCGCTGTTCATCTTCGGCAACTCGCTCAGCGGCCTGGCCGGCCTGCTGCTGGCCCGCCAGCCATCTGGGGCCCTGCTGCCGGCCCTGCCGGCCCAGCTGGGCTGGATGTTGCTGATGGTGCTGCTGGCCGGTGCGGTGGGTTCGCGGCTTGGTAGCCGCCACTGGCCGGTGGCTTGGATCCGTCGCTGTCTGGCCTTGGTGCTGCTGCTGGCCGCCGCGAAGCTCCTGGGTTTCGCGGGCTGATGTTGGCGGTAGCGTTTCAGCATGGTCGCCTCCGCTGCCGAGCGTTTCACGCCGCCCCCCATCCCCTGGCGCCATCCCCTGGCGCTGGAGCCGGCTCCTGAGCTGGGTCCGGGGTTGGATCCCCAGAGGTCTGGGGAAGCCTTGGCGCGTCTGTGCGCCGAACCCGATGTGCAGGCGGTGATCGCCTTTGGTTCGCGGGCCAGGGGTGAGGCACGGCCCGACTCAGATCTGGATCTGGCGGTGATCGTGGGCCAGCCCCAGCTCACGCCGACCGAAAAGATGGCTTGCTGGAAGCGCTTTAACCGAGCGCTGGGCCGGCAGGGAGTGGCTGTCGACCTGGTGGTGGCGGGCAGCGCTGATGCCGAGCGCCTGAGTGGCTCCCGTTGGCACGTGTTCGGCGATGTGGCCCGTGAGGGCCGGGTGCTGTATGTCGCCCGCTGAAGACGCCTTGCTGCTGCTGGCGATTGTGCGTCGCCATCTGCGCAGCCTGGGGCTGACCCTTGACTCTGCCTATCCCGACGAAGACTGGGGCTTCACCGCCCAGCAGGCGGTGGAGAAACTGCTCAAAGCCTGGATTGTGCTGGCCGACCGGCGGCCACCCCGGGTCCACGACCTCGAAGATCTGTTCGCCCTGGCTGGTCAGCAGCTTGATCCCCTGCTGCTTGAGCTGCAGGTGTTTGCGGTGGAGGCCCGCTATGAGCAGGGCCCATTTCCGTTGCCCGCGCCGCGGCAGGAGCTGCTGGCCCTGGTCGAGGCGGAGCTGGAGCGGTGCGAGCGCATGGTGGCGGCGCTGGGCGAATCGGACGCCTGAATTGGCTTAGGCCAACTGACTTGGCCCGGGCCGGTTCACGTTGCGGATGGCACGGGGATCCAATGGCACCGTCTGGTAGGGCAGCGTCGCCAGCCAGCTCTGCAAGCGCCGTTCGCCTCGGCCCACCGCTGCGGCCAGGTGGGCCCGGATCGGGGCGCTGCTCGGATAGAGGCCTAGCAGCGGTTGCAGCCGCTCGCCGTCGTGGGCCAGCTGCAGCCGGATCGGGCTCCCGGTTGCTGCGCCCGCTAGCAGGGCTTGCAGGGCGGCCAGGCTGAGATCCGGCATGTCCACCGGGCAGAGCAACAGGCGCTCGTCTGGGTGGTGTTCCATCAGCCGGTGCAGGGCCAGCAGCGGCCCCTCCCAGGGCGGCGGTTCGGCAATCAGCTCCAGGGCAACGCCGCTCGCTTTGAGCTCGACCTGCAGCGCCTCGGAGCGCTCCAGGTGCGGCCCATGGCGGCTCAACAGGGCGATCGGCGCCTGGAGTTGGGCTAGCAGTAGCAGCGTGCGCTCCAGCCAACTGCCGCCCTCGGGGTGGCTCAGCAGTGCCTTGTCGCAGCCCATGCGCCGGCTGCTGCCGCCACTAATCAGGCAGCAGCGCAGGGGGGCCTGGGGCCGGATCAGTTCCAATGGCGTGGAATCCAATGGCGTGGAACAGCATCGGCTGATCTCGGTAGCGTCAACCACAGAAATGAATCAGACGCTCTGGTGTAGTTGCATCGCGGCTTGCATAAAGCGCCGCCCATCAGGTCTGGCTCAGCGTTCTGAAGCTTCGATCATAATTCCACCTCGACATGCTCGGTGAACTCTGGTCTTTCCAGGGGAGATACAAGACGCTGCATCTCACCTGGTTTGCGTTCTTTCTTACTTTTGTTGTCTGGTTTAACCTGGCGCCGCTGGCGACCACCGTCAAGGCTGATCTGGGCCTCACGGTGCCCCAGATTCGCACCGTTGCAATCTGCAACGTGGCCCTCACCGTACCGGCCCGCATCCTGATTGGAATGCTGCTCGACAAGTACGGGCCCCGCCTCACCTACTCGGCGCTGCTGGTTTTTTCTGCTTTCCCCTGCCTGTTGTTCGCCTTCGCTCAGGATTTCAACCAGCTGGTGGTGGCCCGCCTGCTGCTTTCGATCGTGGGCGCCGGCTTTGTAATCGGCATTCGCATGGTGGCTGAATGGTTCCCGCCCAAGGAGATCGGCCTGGCTGAAGGCATCTACGGCGGCTGGGGCAACTTCGGTTCCGCTTTCTCGGCCCTCACCATGGTCACCCTGGCCGGCTGGCTCTCCTTCGGAGGTGGTTTCGCGGTCGATGGCGTGGTGCTCAACTGGCGCGGGGCCATTGCCCTCTCCGGCATCATCGCCGCCATCTACGGCGTCTTCTACTACCTCAACGTTGAAGACACCCCGCCTGGCCGCACCTACCAGCGCCCCGCCAGGACGGCTGGCCTGGAGGTGACCTCCATGCGGGACTTTTGGGGCCTGATCGGCATGAACGTGCCCTTCGGCGTGATCCTGGCCGTGCTGGCCTGGCGCCTTCAGAAGGTGAAGTTTCTCGATGACACCGGCTTTGCCATCGCCATCGTGCTGGTGCTGCTGTTCTTCGGGTTCCAGACCTGGGGCATCATCCGCACCAACAAGGAGTTGATCGCCGGAACCAAGGTGTATCCCAAGGAGGATCGCTATGAGTTCAAGCAGGTGGCCATTCTCGAGCTCACCTACATCGTGAACTTCGGCTCGGAGCTGGCCGTGGTGTCCATGCTCCCCACCTTCTTCGAAACCACCTTTGACCTGCCTAAGGCCACAGCGGGAATCCTGGCCTCGGCTTTCGCGTTTGTGAACCTGGTGGCACGTCCCGGCGGCGGCCTGCTCTCGGACAAGCTCGGGTCGCGCAAGTCGACGATGGGCTTCCTCACGGTTGGTCTTGGTTTCGGCTATCTGCTGATGGGCATGATCAAGCCCGGAACGTTCGTTGGCTCCGCCGGCATCCTGCTGGCCCTGGTGATCACCATTTTGTGTTCCTTCTTTGTGCAGGCAGGGGAAGGATCCACCTTCGCCATGGTGCCGTTGGTGAAGCGTCGGGTCACAGGCCAGATTGCCGGCATGGTGGGCGCCTACGGCAACGTGGGTGCCGTGGCCTACCTCACCATCTACAGCCTGCTGCCGCTGTGGTTGTCCGGTGCCGCCGATGCCGAACCCACCCCCGCCGTGGTGGCTGCCTCCAACAGTGCCTTCTTCCAGGTTCTGGGTGTGGCTGGTCTGATCGTTGGTTTCCTCTGCTACTTCATGCTGAAGGAGCCCAAGGGATCCTTCGATGAGCTCCACGAAGGAGAAACGGCTGTGGCTTCCCCGCCGCTGGTCTGATCCGGGTCCTCAACCGCATCGCTGATGAGGGGCAGGCCCTGGGTCGGCCCCTTTTTTGTCCGCCTGTTCTCTGAGCTCCATGGCTGCTTCCCCACCAGGCTCGGTGCGCTCCCAGTGCCCCTACTGCGGCGTGGGCTGTGGCCTGGAGTTGCTTCCCCCTGCTGCCAAAAATCAGCCCACCCGGCGCGACGCCGACGGCCTTCCCCTCTGGGGCACCCGGGGGGATCGGCGCCATCCCTCCAGCCTTGGGCAGGTGTGCATCAAGGGGGCCACGGTGTGCGACACCCTGCGCCACGGACGGCTCAGCCAGCCGCTGGCTCGCGCCAGCCTGGATGAGCCCTTCCAGCCGATCAGCTGGGATCAGGCCATCGATAGCATCGTGGCCAGGATCCGCAGCTCCCTGGCCAGCAAGGGCCCCGGTGCGATCGCCATGTATGGCTCCGGCCAGTTTCACATCGAGGACTACTACGTCGCCCAGAAGTTGCTCAAGGGGGCGATCGGCACCAACAACTTCGATGCCAACTCGCGCCTGTGCATGAGTTCGGCAGTGGCGGGCTATGCCCGCAGCCTCGGCTCCGATGGCCCCCCCTGCTGCTACGAGGATCTCGACCACTGCGCCGTGGCCTTCCTGATCGGCACCAACACGGCGGAGTGCCATCCGGTGCTGTTTCAGCGGCTGCTGAAGCGCAAACGGCGCCAGCCCGGCAGCGTCACGATCGTAGTGGTGGATCCCAGGCAGACGGCCACCAGCGACGCGGCCGACCTGCACCTGGCGATTCGCCCCGGCACCGACCTGGTGCTGATGCACGGCCTGGCCCATCTGATGGTGCAGGCGCTCACGATCGACGTGGAGTTCATCGAGGAGTCCACCGAAGGTTTCGCCGCCTATGCCGAACTCCAGCAGGCCTGGACCCCCGAGCGGGTCAGCCGGCTGTGCGGCATCCCTGAGGCGGCCCTGCGGCAGCTGGCCCAGCTCTGGGGCCAGGCCCCCAGCGTGCTCAGCCTCTGGTCGATGGGCCTCAACCAGAGCGTGGAGGGCACCGCCAAGGTGGCGGGCCTGATCAACCTGCACCTGCTCACCGGCCAGATCGGCAAGGTGGGAGCGGGGCCCTTCTCCCTCACCGGCCAGCCCAATGCCATGGGCGGCCGCGAAGCCGGTGGGCTGGCCCACCTGCTGCCGGGCTATCGCACGGTGGTGGATCCCTCCCACCGGGCCGTGGTGGAGGCGGCCTGGCGGTTCGAGGCCGGCGCGATCGATCCCGCGCCTGGCCTCGACGCCTGGCGGCAGGTGGAGGCGATGGAATCCGGTGCCCTTGATCTCTGGTGGGTGGCCGCCACCAATCCCCTGGTGAGCATGCCGAACCTGGAGCGGGTCAAGGCCGCCGTGAGCCGCTGCCCGTTGGTGGTGCTCAGTGATGCCTATGCCGACACCGAGACCGCCCAGTACGCCCACCTGCTGCTGCCTGCGGCCCAGTGGAGTGAAAAGCCCGGGGTGATGGTGAATTCAGAGCGGCGGGTCACCCTGTGTCCGGCCTTTCGGCCGCCCCCCGGCGAGGCCCGCCCCGACTGGCAGGTGTTCGCGGAGGTGGGCCGCAGGCTGGGCTTCGTTGAGTCCTTCAGCTACGGCTCCGCGGCGGAGGTCTACGCCGAGCTGACCGCCCTCACCGCCGGTCGGCTCTGCGATCACTCCGGTCTCAGCCATGCCCTGCTGGCCAGCGAGGGTCCCCAGCAGTGGCCCTTCCCCTGCGGCTCAGCTCCCAGCCAAGAGCCCCGGCGCCTGTACACCGACCACCACTTCCCCACCGCCAGTGGTCGGGCCCGCTTCATCGCCGAGCAGCCCATGGGCCTGGCGGAGCCTCCCAGCGACGGGTATCCACTGGTGCTCACGGTGGGCCGTTACTTGGGCCAGTGGCACACCATGACGCGCACCGCCAAGGTGCCTCGCCTCAACGCCCTGCATCCTGAGCCCTTGCTCGAGATTCACCCCGAGGATGCCGGCCCCCTCGGCCTGGAGGATGGCTCCATGGCCGAGATCCGCTCCCTGCGTGGCACGATCACGGCCCGGGCGACGGTGACCGAGCGCATCCGACCGGGCACCGTGTTTCTGCCGATGCACTGGGGCTTCATGCAGGAGCAGGCCTGTGAGGCCAACGCCCTGCTGCACGAGCAGGCCTGCCCGATCTCCAGGCAGCCCGAACTCAAGGCCGCCGCCGTGGCCGTCGCCAGGGTTCAGGAGGTGGCCCCGGTCGGGGCAAACAGCTCCACCAGCGCCGCTGGCAGGTTGTGATGGTCGTGGCCGGGGCGGGCCAGCTTGCAGAGAGCAAACCGCTCCAGCTCCGAGAGACCATTCCACTGGTCAGGCCCCAGCCCATAGCCCAGCTCTGCGGCTGAGCTGCTCACCTCAGCGGGGGGCTCTCCAGGGTGTTGCCAGGGGGCTTCGCGGGGGATGGGCAGGGAGGTGACCCCGCCGTCCGCCATGGCCGCCGTGCTCTGGCGCAGCTCGGCCGCCAGGGCCGCCAGGTCGTCGGGGCCGTCACGCCAGAGCACGAGCTGATCCCGCTGGCTTTCCGTGAGGGCCAGCCAGTGGTTGAGCCGCAGTTTCACACCGCAGAGATCGAGCTTGCGGCGTAGGCAGAGGGGAATGCAGCGCCAGTTCCCGACGAAGTCGCGCTCGAAGCCGAAGCAGTGGGAGCAAGGATGGGAGCCTTCAGGAAGCATCGTGTCTCCACTGGATCAGGGCACGCAGCTGATCCAGCAGCGCTCCGCTCTGGACCAGATCTGTGGCGCGGGCCACGCCTGCAGCCAGATCCTGGCAGACACCGCCATACCAGAGATAGGCCCCGGCATTCCAGATCAGGGCGGTGGCCAGGGGCCCCTGGCCACCCAGAGCGGCCAGGGCCTGCTCGCGCCAGGTCTCTAGATTCTGCCAGAGGGCATCGTGGTCGTAACAGCCGTGGTCGCGCGGGTGAAGGATCAGGCGCTCCCCATCACCTCCCTGGGCCCGGGCCGTGATGCAGGCGCGGCTGATCGGCAGGTCGGTGCTGCCCTCGAGGCCTTTCACCGTGATGGCCATCGCCTCGCCGGCCAGTTCCAGGGCCTTCCAGGCCCGGCTTTCGGTGGGGGGATGCACGAAGCCGCTCACCAGCAGGTGGGGGCCCTGATGGGCGGTCCAGAGCAATTCGAGGCTGGCCACGGGGGGGCGCTTGCCCAGGTCGTCGCGGATCGGCGTGAGGCTCTCCGCCAGCGGGAAGTGGTCCGGTTGGTGCACCAGGGCCAGGCGGTGCTGCGTCAGCCCTGCCTGCACCGTGGTCAGGTCCAGCCCCTGCAGCTCCAGCCCCAGGGCGGCGAACAGCTCGATGGCCGGCACGCCATATTTCACCGGCATGCGCCCCCCCCCCTGCAGTACCACGGGCAGCCCGGCCGCACTCAGGGCCAGGGCGGTGAGCGGGTAAATGGGGGCCGTGCGGGTGCGGCCGTCAAAGGGCATGCTGAAGCAGAGGGCAGGCTCGGCGCTGTGCAGGCTCGGCCCCAGGCGCCGGTAGACATCCAGCATTCCGGCCAATTCCTGGGGCTCGGGCCGACGGATCCGATGGGCGATCAGAAAGGCGCCGATCTGGGCCGGCGTGGCCTCTTCGTTCAGCATCAGTTCCATCGCATGGCCGGCCTCCTCCCGGCTCAGCCCCCGGCTGGTGTGCTCGCCACTGCCCACCTTCTGCAGATAGTGCTTGAAACGCTCCCGGCCAGACAGAAGCTCGGCAGCAGGGGCATGGCCGTTCAGTCCGGTCTCAGGCGAGGCGTTGGGCAGGGTGCCGGTAGGGAGCGCCATCTAGGGCTGAGGGGAGGGGGCAGCGTGGGCCGCACGAACTGCATGGTCGAGAACTCCATGCTGTCACCAGTGATCGTCCAGCGTGCGCCCCACCGAACAAAGGCCAGAACGGAAAAGAAGTATCAACCGACACGGAAGACATCCTGAAGATTGGCGCCGGAACCAGGCGGCTTCGGTTCGGTACCAACCGCTGCATCCCGATGGCCCCCTGGCTGGAGACAGTCGATCCTGAGACCTGGGTGCGCCGATGCGATTTGCTGCCTGCTGCGGGCTTCTGCTCGGATGCCTGCATGGTCTGGTGAGCCTTGAGCTGCGGCCCAACAGCGTCGTTGAGGCGCCTGGATCAGCTCTGGTGGGGGCCTGGAGCCCTGCCCCCCCAGCCGGCGCCCGCTTCTGAATCCCCTCATCCAGCTTCGATACTGGAGTTTGTTCTTCGGCAGCTCCGCCATGGCCACTCCGCTGCAGACCACCCGTAGCGCCAGCTCCCCCCTCGGCGTCGCCCTCGCCTTCGTCGGCATGTTTGTGGTGGGGTCCCTGGGAGTTCAACTGCTGGCCGGTCTGCTACGCGACGCGGCGCCTGCCGCTTCCGCCGGGCGAGCCGCCTCGGTGGTGGCCCATCCCGCCACCCTCTGGAGTGCCCTGGGGGAGCGCTGAAGCCAGCCAGGTCAGGGATAACAGATCCGTAACGACCACGACACCCGGTCCTGCCCCGCGCCTGCAAGATCAGTGAAGGTCTGTGATTGCAGATCCCAGCTCATCTCGAAGGGGAGCCGCAGCGCCATGGCGCTGCCCTCCCATTCCGGACAACGCATCCCTCATTGGCGTTCACCGGCTCCATCCCCTCCCGATCCCGGGGCTGAGCTTGGTGGTGCCATGGGGTCACGTTCACGGCCGCGTTGTCTGGGCGTGTACTAGCGCGCCGTGTACCTTTTCCATGAGCTCTTCCAGCACCCCCGCTGCGCCTGCCCCCAGCTCCGGCCTCACCAAGGTGGAGCAGGCCAAGGCCGATCTCTGCGGCCTCGATCTGCAACCCCAGCTGGCTGAGCTGGCCGCCGCGGGCTGGGACAGCCTCGACGAGGCCACCCTCACCATCCGGCTGAAGTGGATGGGCATCTTCTTTCGGCCCGTCGCCCCCGGCCGTTTCATGCTGCGGCTGCGACTCCCGAACGGCGTGGTTAGCGCTGAGCAACTGGTGCTGCTCGCCGAGGCGGTGGATCGTTGCGGCGAGCACGGCAGCGCCGACATCACCACCCGCCAGAACCTGCAGCTGCGGGGCCTGCTGTTCGAGGACATGGCGCCGCTGTTGGAGGCCATGGAGCGGGTGGGCCTAACCAGTCGCCAGTCGGGACACGACAACCCGCGCAACATCACCGGCAACCCCCTGGCCGGCATCGATCCCGAGGAGATCGTCGACACGCGTCCCCTCGTGCAGGCGATTCAGGCGCGGCTGTTCCAGCCGGATGGCCCCCGCAACCTGCCGCGCAAGTTCAACGTGGCCGTCGGCGGTGCTCCCGACAGCTTCCTGCTCCACAACGACCTCGCCTTCCTGCCCGCCCATCACGCCGGCGAGCTCGGCTTCACCGTGATGGTGGGCGGCTTCTTCTCAGCCCAGCGCAACGAACTCGCCATCCCGCTCGGCCTGTGGCTGCGGGCTGATCAGCTGCCTGATTTTGCCCTCACGGTGCTGTTGCACTTCGAGCAGAACGGCAATCGCAAGCTGCGCAACAAGAGCCGGCTGATGTATCTGATCGATGATCTGGGGCTTGAGACCTACAGGGACACGATCAAGGCGGCCTATGGGGCGTTGGCCGGCGGCGAGGCGATGGCCTCGCTCCAGCCCCACGACGGCACGCACCTGGTGACACGGGCCCCCCGGGATGGCCTCGGCTGGAATGCCCAGGCCCAGGAGGGGCTCGGCTGGATGGGCCTGCACGTGCCGATGGGCCGTCTCGATGCCGAAGGGATGCTGGCCCTGGCCGGTCTGGCCCGGCAGTACGGCAGCGGTGAACTGCGGCTCACCGAGGCCCAGAACGCCCTGATCGTCAACGTGCCGGAAGCCAGCCAGGAGGCGCTGTTGGCCGAGCCGCTGCTGCAGCGCTTCCGCCCCGATCCCGGCCACCTGCAGGCCGAGGCTGTGAGCTGCACCGGCAACGCCTACTGCAGTTTTGCCCTGATCCCCACCAAGAGCACGGCCCAGGAGCTGGTGGAGGAGCTGGAGCGGCGGGTGGAGCTGCCCCATGGGGTGCGCACCCACTGGACCGGTTGTCCCAACGCCTGCGGCCAGCCCTACATGGGTCAGATCGGCCTGATGGGAGCCAAGACCCGCAAGGACGGCGAGATGGTGGAAGCCGTGAAGATCTTCCTCGGCGGCTCCATGGACGCCGACCCGAGGCTGGCTGAGCTGCATGACAAGGGTGTGCCTCTCAGCGACCTACCGGACGTGATGGAGCAGCTGCTGGTGGACCGCTTCGGAGCTCGCCGCCGCGAATAGGCAGCCAGCTGATCAGGGTGGTGGTGGTAAGAACACCAGCGGGCTGGAATCCAGTGGTTACCTACCCAGCACACCTCGCGAGCTGATTGCCCTGGCCCCTGTTGAGCCCCAACTAATGCCGGCGGATCTGCCACCGATGGGCTGCGCGGATCGCTGGTCCTGGCTGCAAAGGTTGCGCCACCAGCCTGAGCTGGTTGCCGAAGACTGGCTGGCGGCGCTGGAGGCTGGAGTTCTGGGGGCAGACCAGGATCTTTTGGCCGTCCTGGCGGAGCGCCTGGATCCTCCGGCCCAGTTGCGAATGCTGCGCTGGTGGCGCCAGCAGGCCAAGCCCGATCCCGCCTTACCCGCCCAGGTGCTGCGCCACCTGGATGGGGCCAGTGCTGCCTGGTTGCTGGAGCAGCTGGCCGCTGGCCCGGCTGCCCTTGCTGCGGAGTTGCCCCCCGCTGTGGCGGCGGCCCTGCTTCCCTTGCTGGGTCACCAGCGCCAGCGTCAGGCCTGGCCGGTGCTGCAGGCCTGGTTGCAGGCGCCGATTGCCAGGCACCTGCGGCGCTCAGCGCTGGAGGGGGTGGCCCGGGGCCTGTCGGTGTGGCCCCGGGCCCAGCTGCGGGTTGTGCTCAGCGCCCTCGCCGCCGGTCTGGATACCCAGCTGGCTGCCACAGCGGTGGATCTGCTGGCCCGTCTGCCCGGCGCCCGCCGGGCCCTGGTGCCCCTGGGCCTTCGCCAGCTGGATCCCCAGGTGGCGGAGCGCCTTGGTCGCCGCCTCGCGGCCATCCCCGCCCGGCCTCTGCTGCTGGTGGTGCATGGCCGCATGGGCGGGGGGCTGCCGGCTGAGTTGGTGGCCCTGGCTGCCGAACTGGAGCGCCGCCGCGGGGCGCCCGTGCGCCTGCAGGCCCTCAGCGCTTTGGCGCCGCCGGCGCCCCAGGAGCTGCTGCTGGGCGATCTGGGCGATCAGCCGCTCACCCTGGTGCCCTTGCTGCTGCTGCCGGGCGGCCATGTGCGCCACGACCTGCCGGCGATCGCGCGCCATTGGGCTGGGTTTGCGCGACTGCAGCGCATCCCCTTTCTGGGGGCCTGGCCCCGCTGGCAGGCGGCGCTGGCTGTGGAGCTGGCGGGGTTGGGCCCCAGGGATTCCCAGGGCTTCGCTGTGCCCCTGCTGTTGCACCATCCCCTCGAGGGCCCCCTGGCAGGGCGATATCTGGCCACCCTGGAACGGCGCACCGGTTGCCGTTGTCTGGCCACTCCATACAGTGCAGAGCACCTCGCCGAGCTGCAGCTGTCCCTCTCCGCCCCGGCGCTGCCCCTGGTTCTGGCGGCCAATCGGCTCACCGACCAGCTTGCCGATCAGGTGGGTCCGCCGCTGCTGCAAAGGCCGCTCCTGCACCAGCTGCTGCTGGCCGAACTGGAGGCCCTGCCATGAGTACCGCCCCCCAGCCCGGCACTGTCCCCCAGCCAGGCACTGTGTATCTGGTGGGGGCGGGCCCGGGCGATCCCGAGCTGCTCACCCTCAAGGCCCATCGCCTGCTTCAGCAGTGCGATGCCCTCGTCTACGACTCCCTGGTGCCCAAGGCCCTGTTGGATCTGGTGCCGGCGGGCTGTGAGCGCCGCTTCGTGGGCAAGCGCCGCGGCCACCATTCGGTGCCCCAGCCCAGTACCAATGCGGTGCTGGTCGAGCTGGCCGGCCGCTGCCGTTTGATCGTGCGGCTCAAGGGCGGCGATCCCTTTCTGTTTGGCCGCGGCGGCGAGGAGGCGGCCCATCTGGCGGCCCGGGGCATCCCGGTGCAGGTGGTGCCCGGCGTGACGGCTGGCATTGCGGCGCCCGCCTACGCCGGCATTCCGGTGACCCACCGGCGGGCCGGCTCCAGCGTCACCTTTGTGACCGGCCATGAGGAGATCGACAAGCAGCGTCCGGGGGTCGACTGGCGTGGCTTGGCCCGCTGCAGCGACGGCCTGGTGATCTACATGGGCCTGCACAACCTGCGCCGCATCGCCGAGGAATTGATGTTGGGGGGCCTGGCCGCTGACACGCCGGCGGCAGTGATCCAGCAGGGCACGGTGGTGGGCCAGCGCCTGTTGCTCAGCCCCCTGGGCGAACTGGCCGACCGGGCTGAAGCAGAGGCGTTTGCCTCCCCCTCGATCGTGCTGGTGGGCCAGGTGGTGGCCCAGCGGGTGGCCGCCTGCAGTCCCGCTCCAGCTGCCGTGGAGATGCCGATTCCCTTTTGAGGGTCAGATCTGAGGGGGCAGGGCTTCGGGTCACTGGCGGAACTGGCCCGTGGTTCGGCTGTTTCAGTAGTGGTTGAAACGGTTGCTAGGCCGGATTGTTCGTTTCACTGAAGCTTCTCAAGCCAGCCCCCGTGCCGGACCTAATGACTGCGTTCATGCCCAAGCCGGCTCCGATGTTTGAGTTGATCCCCTACGAGAAGTTCCGGGATACCCCGGCGGTGCGCTTTTTTGACATCACCGTCGCCGCATCGAATGCCCGCGACCTGGTGATCCATGCCGGCCCGGCCATCAGCCCCCCTGACGAGGAGAAGACCGGCGCCTGGCAGTTTTATCTGCACCCCCACCAGGAGGACAACCTGCTGGCCCTCCACGGCGGCCGCACCTTCTACCTGGTGAATTTCGGCTGGAATTACCCCTATCACATAGTTCGCCTGGAAACCGGTGGCGACATCCTGCGCATTCCCCCGGGCACCTTCCACCGCTCCGTTTCCGACCCGGATGGCTCAGTGGTGCTCAACCAGGCCGTGCGCGAGGAGGGTGCCAGCGTGCAGCGGGAATTCCGCGTCTACAACAGCCGCCGCATCCCGCGCCTGTTTGCCACCACCTTCAAAACGGCGCCCCTGCCCAAGTTGCACGGGGTCAGCTGGTAGCTCTAGAGGCGCAGATCGAGGCTGCAGGATCCCGGATCTGGGCCGCGCAGGCTTGGCCCCTTACCCCTGGGCTCCCCGGGCTGGTCGGCGATGGGCCCAAAGCCCTGCTCCTCCCGCTCTAGCCGCCAGGCCTGCAGCCTGGTGCCGCTGGCGGCATCGCTCAGTACCAGCTCTAGGGGCACATCCACCGGCAGGCAGGGATGCAGGCAGGGGAACAGGGCCTCCTGGCGGTAGCGCACGGCCAGCGGCCCCTGCTCCTCTGGAGCTGGCAGGGGCACGGCTCTGCCCTGCAGTTCCAGCCGGAAGCGGCGGCGGAAGTCGGGGCTGGTGATCAGTTCGAAGCGCCGCAGGGAGCTGTCCACGAAGCGGCTGGTGCTGCCCCCCTCCACCGGCGTGTCGCAGAGCAGGGGCCAGGGTTCGAGGGCCTGGCGGATCGTCAGCTCTGCAGCCCCCTCCTGCCAGTGCAGCAGCTGTGGGAAGCGCCACTGCCAGATCTCCGCAAAGGGTTTGGGATCGAGCGCCAGGCCCGCAGCGGCGAGCTCGGCCAGCACCTGCTCCAGATCGCTCCAGAGCTGGCTGGGGAGTAGGAGCCTGTCGTGCAGGGCTGGGCCCCAGTCACGCAGTTGGCTGGGGCGATGGGCGGGCTCGAGCAGATGCACGGCCAGGGCGCGCCAGAGCAGGGCGACGGCGTTGGTCCAGCCGGGTTCAGGCAAGGACTCCAGGGCCCGAAATTCCAGTAGTCCCTGGCAGCCGGCGGTCCAGGCCGGGTTCCAGAACTTGTCGAGGCTGATCTCGCTGCGGTGGGTGTTGCCGCTGCGGTCGGCGTGCAGGTGGCGCAGGGTTTCGCCGATCGCCACCCGCTGGTCCCCCGGGGGCAGGTGCTCGAGGGCCCGGTGGGCCAGTTCCAGGTCCAGCAGGCTGGCGGAGCCCTCATCGGTTCGGGGTGCCTGGGAAGCCGGGCCGACGCTGCGGCCGCTGAACAGATAACCCAGGCATGGGTGGTGCTGCCAGTAGCGCAGGATTCCCACTAGCCAGGCAGGTCGGGCAAAGAAGGGGTTGGTCTCCAGGCTCGGCCCCCCCAGCAGCAGGTGGTTGCCGCCGCCGGTGCCCTCGCGGCGCCCGCCCTGCTCCCGCCAACAGCGCAGGCCCACGGCCGCGGCGGCCTGCTCCAGCAGCAGGATCCAGTCGGCATAGTCCTGCCAGCTGGGGCACACCGGCAGGTTCACCTCCAGCACGCCGGGGTCGGCCGTCAGGCCCAGCACCTGCCAGTGGCCGCTGCAGTCCACCGGCAGCACGCCGCTGAGCTCCGGCCGCTGCCAGGCGCTGCTGTGCCGGGCGATCAGCTGCAGCAGCTGTTCCAGGGGCTCCCGGGCCAGGGGTGGCAGAAACAGTCCCCAGCCCTCCCCGTCGAGCTCCAAGGTGAGCACCTGGCGCAGGCCCTGCTCAGGGAAGTGCTGCAGGGGCAGGCGCAGCCCGGCCGGGCCCTGGGCTGCGCTGAGCTGGCGCAGGGGCTTGGCCAGCGGCCAGTTGAGCGAATGCCAGCGGCCCTGCTCGCAGCTCAACGGTATGGCCCAAATCCGCCGCTCGGCCTGGAGGGGGTCCCGCAGGGCCAGGGGGTGCAGGCGGCAGCCGAGCCCCTTGCCGAGTTTCGCCAAAAATTTCAGCGCCTGGCTTTTTCTGGGCACCGCGGCTGGGTTCGGGCTAGGCCAGAGCGCCAGGGGGTCGCCGTCGCCGCCGCGGATCAGCCGTAGGGCCCAGCGGGGATTGACTTCGCCGTCGTAGCGCTTGCCGGGGCAGTAGAGCAGGGTGCTGTCGGGCCAGGCCCGACGTTGCAGCTCCTTGGCCAGGGCCCTGGCATAGCCGAGCTTGGTGGGGCCATCGGCGGCCACGTTCCACTCCGCCCCATCCGGTTCTAGGGGCACCAAGGTTGGCTCCCCTCCCATGGTGAGCTGCACGCCGGCCTGGCGCAGGCGTTGTTCGATCACCTCAGCAGGACCTGGGATGGCCTCAGCAGGGACTGGGATCGCTTCAGACACGGCTGGCTCGGGCTCAGAGGGGATGGGGAACCTCAGGGGCCCCGGACGACTCATGAATTGTCGACTCTTGGATTGCCGACTCCTGGATTTCAGCCTCGATGCTCCAGCTCATTTTGCTCTCCACGCCGTTGGGGCCGGAGAAGCTGCCGGTGACCGCCGCCGTCAGCTCCGGCTTGGAGGAGGTGGCCAGGGGGATGTAGCGGTCGTCGATGATGCCGCTGCCGCTCGGGTCAAAGCCCCGCCAGCCGGCACCGGGGAGGTAGACCTCGGCCCAGGCATGCAGGTCGTAAATCTCAGGTTTCGGTTCCACCAGGTGGTAACCGCTGACAAAACGGGCCGGCAGGCCGACGCAGCGGCAAGCCTCGACCATCAGCATCGCCAGGTCGCGGCAGGAGCCCACCCGCTCCTTGAGGGTCCGGCCGGCGGGCCAGGCCGGACCCACGTGCCTCTGGGTGTACTTGACCCGGTCCTGGATGATCTCCACCAGCTGCTGCAGGAACATCAGGGCCCGCTGATCGCTGCCCATCAGCGCCTCCTGGGCCACGTCCACCGCGGCTGGATCGTGCTGTCCATTGGGCAGCCAGCCCTCCAGGCTGCCGGCCAGATCCCCGTTGAGGTGGCCCACGGGGTAGGGCAGCAGGGGTTCGTTGCCCTCCAGGCAGGCCTGCAGCAGGGGGGGCGTTTCGGTTTCCACCAGGCTGCTGGCCCGCACACTGAAGGCTTCGCAGGGTCCGTTGAAGCGGGCCCGGATGATTTCATCGCCGCTGGCGGCCACCAGGGGGTACTGGCGTCCGGGCTGGGGGCTGATCGTCAGCTGGAAATCCAGCAGGCGCTGGAAACCCTGGCCCCTGGGTTTGAGGCAGAAGCGGTGGGGGCCAAGCAGCACGGGTGCGCTGTAGCTGTAGGTGAAGGTGTGGATTACGCGGGCACGCATGCGGAGTCGGCGATGAAGTAGCGCTGCTCGACCAGATCATGGAGCCGGTTGAGATCGCTTTGCAGATCGTCGATCGACTCGTGCAATCCCCCGGCGATCAGCTCGTCGATGCTCGTGTAGCTCCAGCGGGCCAGGGTGAGACCGCTGAGGCATTCGAGCTCATCGGGGGCACCTGGCACGGCCTGGCCCCGCACGATGCGCAGGGTTTCGTTGATGCGCTCCAGGCAGTAGCGCACCGACCGGGGAAAGATCGGATCCAGTAGGAGAAAGGCGGCCACGGCTTTCGGTTCGATCGCCTGCTGCTGGGACTGGCGGAACATCTGATAGGCCCCGGCACTGCGCAGCAGCGAGATCCACTGCAGTTCATCCAGCACACCGCCGACCTCATCCGGGGAGGGCAACAGCAGAAAGTATTTGACATCGAGGATGCGGGTGGTCTTGTCGGCCCTCTCCAGCAGTCGGCCCAGCCGGCTGAAGTGCCAGGAGAGGTCACGGCTGAGGGTGGCATCGGTGATGCCATAGAAGAGCTGGCAGGCCCGACGGATGTCCCGCAACTGCTCCTGGGGCTGCTGTTTCCAGAAGCCTTCGCTGTCAAGCAGGGTCCAGTAGATGTCGTTGAGCTGCTCCCACATCTCGGTGGTGATCACGTCGCGGATCTGGCGTGCGTTTTCCCGGGCGATGGCGATGCAGTTGGCCACGCTGTGGGGGTTGGCTTCTGCCCGCACCAGAAACTCCACCACCTGCTCGGGCCCGCCGGCCGGATAGAGCCGATCAAACAACTCCCGATCGCC
Source organism: Synechococcus sp. CBW1108 (assembly GCF_015840335.1). NCBI lineage: Bacteria > Bacillati > Cyanobacteriota > Cyanophyceae > Synechococcales > Synechococcaceae > Synechococcus > Synechococcus sp. CBW1108. The sequence continues at coordinate 1,287,293 of NZ_CP060395.1, read as the reverse complement.
ACTGGCATCGATCAGGGGCAGCCAGGGCTCGGCGCTGCCGGGAGGGCAGTCGAGGGCCATGGCCTCACTCACCTCGACGAAGCGGGAGATGTTCTCAGCCCGCTCTACATAGCGGTTGATCCAGTACAGCGAATCGGCGACGCGGCTCAGCATGGTTGCTCGGCCACGATCCAGGTGTCCTTGCAGCCTCCCCCTTGGGAGGAGTTCACCACCAGGGATCCCCGGCGCAGGGCCACCCGGGTGAGGCCACCGGGGCTGACCCAGGCGCCCCGGCCGCGCAGCACGTAGGGCCGCAGGTCAACGTGGCAGGGGAACAGTTCACCCTCGCTCAACGACGGCACGGTGGAGAGCTCCAGGGTGGGCTGGGCGATGTAATTGCGCGGATCAGCCTGGATTTTGGCATCGAATTCGGCGATCTCCTCCGGGCTGGCATGGGGGCCGATCAGCATGCCGTAACCGCCGGCCTCAGCCACCGCCTTGACCACCAACTCGCCCAGGTGGGCCAGCACATAGGCCCGGTCTTCCTGGCGGGAGCAGAGGTAGGTGGGCACATTTTCGATGATCGGCTCCTCGCTTAGGTAGTAGCGAATCATCTCCGGCACGTAGGCATAGATCAGCTTGTCGTCGGCGACGCCGGTGCCGGGGGCATTGGCGATCGCCACCCGACCGGCCCGGTAGGCCGCCATCAGGCCCCGCACCCCCAGCATTGAATCGCTGCGGAATACTGCCGGATCGAGGAAGTCGTCATCGATGCGCCGGTAGATCACATCCACGGGCTCCAGGCCAGCCGTGCTGCGCATCCACACCCGCTCGTCCTGGCAGATCAGGTCGCGACCCTCGACCAGCTGGATGCCCATCTGCTGGGCCAGGTAGCTGTGCTCGAAGTAAGCGCTGTTGAAAACCCCCGGGGTGAGCAGCACCACCTTGGGGGTATCGGTCCAGTGGGCCAGCTCCCGCAGGGTCTGCAGCAGGCGGGAGGGGTAATCGTCGATCGGTTGCACCGTGCGTCCTGAGAACAGGCTCGGGAACATCCGCTTCATCACGCGGCGATTTTCCAGGAAGTAGGCCACGCCGGAGGGGCAGCGCAGGTTGTCCTCCAGCACCCGCCAGGCTCCCTGGCCGTCGCGCACCAGATCCAGGCCGGAGATGTGGCACCAGCGGCCCAGGGGCGGCTTGAAGCCCTGCAGCTGGGGCCGCCAGCCCTGGGAGCTCTCCACGTCTTCCCTGGGGATCAGGCCATCGCGCAGGATTTGCTGGGGGCCATAGACGTCGGCCAGAAAGAGGTCTATCGCCTCCAGGCGCTGCAGCAGGCCCTCCTCCAGCCGCTGCCAGTCGTCGTTGCTGATCAGCCGGGGCAGGGGATCAAAGGGCAGGATCCGCTCCCCCCCCTGGCTGCCGGAATCGTTGAGGCGAAAGGTGGCCCCCAGCCTCCGCAGGAGCACTCCGGCGGCGGCATGGTTGCGGTTGAGTTCGTCGAGGCCCAGCTGACCCAGGGAGGAGACCAGGGGCCTCAGGGCGCTGCGGGGCTGGTCGGCGGCGCTGAAATATTCGTCGTAGCCCTTGTTGGGTTTGTATTCCGTGAACATGGATCACCCCCTCGACGTGGCGGGATCATGTCCAGCCGGCGGGGTTATCGCCGGTGTGTATTGATACGGAAGCCCGGCTACAGCAAAAAGTAGCGCTGGGCCATCGGCAGCACCTCGGCTGGTTCGCAGCTGAGCAGCACCCCATCGGCAAACACCTCATAGGTCTGGGGGTCTACCTCAACCTTCGGCAGGGCCGTGTTGTTTTTCATTGAGGCCTTGCCGATGTTGCCGCGGGTGTTGGTCACGGGCACGCAGGGGCGTTTCAGGCCCAGCTGGCGGGGGAGGTCGGCATCGAGGGCTGCCTGGCTCATGAAGGTGAGGCAGCTAGGGGCCAGGGCGGCTCCAAAGGCGGCAAACATCGGCCGGCCGTGCACCGGCCCGGGGGTGGGGATCGAGGCGTTGGCATCCCCCATCTGGGCCCACACGATCGAGCCGCCTTTGATCACCAGCTCCGGCTTCACGCCGAAAAAGCCCGGCTTCCACAGCACCAGATCGGCCAGCTTGCCCACCTCCACCGAACCGATCTGGGAATCGAGCCCGTGGGCGATGGCCGGGTTGATCGTGGTTTTGGCTATGTAGCGCTTCAAGCGGGTGTTGTCGTTGCGGCCTCCACTGGAGGCGGAGTCTTCGGGCAGGGCGCCGCGCTGCAACTTCATCTTGTGGGCGGTCTGGAAGGTGCGGGTGATCACCTCGCCCACCCGGCCCATGGCCTGGGAGTCGCTGGCAATGATCGAGAAGGCGCCCAGGTCGTGGAGGATGTCTTCGGCGGCAATCGTTTCGCGGCGGATGCGCGATTCGGCGAAGGCCACGTCCTCCGGGATGCGTGGATCCAGGTGGTGGCACACCATCAGCATGTCGAGGTGCTCCTCGAGCGTGTTGCGGGTGTAAGGGCGGGTGGGGTTGGTGCTGCTGGGCAGCACGTTGGCCTCGCCGCAGATTTTGATGATGTCGGGGGCGTGGCCGCCGCCGGCTCCCTCGGTGTGGAAGGTGTGGATCGTGCGGCCGCCGATGGCGCGGATCGTGTCTTCCACAAAGCCCGCCTCGTTGAGGGTGTCGGAGTGGATGCACACCTGCACGTCAAAGCGGTCGGCCACCGTGAGGCAGCAGTCGATCGCGGCTGGGGTGGTGCCCCAGTCTTCGTGGAGCTTGAGGCCGCAGGCGCCGGCGCGCACCTGCTCTTTGAGGGCCTCGGGGCTGGAGGCATTGCCCTTGCCGTAGAAGCCGAGGTTCACCGGCAGCCCCTCGGCGGCCTGCAACATGCGGGCCAGGTGAAAGGCGCCCGGGGTGCAGGTGGTGGCGTTGGTCCCGGTGGCCGGGCCGGTGCCGCCCCCCAGCAGGGTTGTTACACCGCTGGCCAGGGCCGTTTCAATCTGCTGGGGGCAGATGAAGTGGATGTGGGTGTCGATTGAACCGGCGGTGAGGATGTGGCCCTCGCCGGCGATCGCTTCGGTGCCCGGGCCCACCACGATCGTCACGCCCGCTTGGGTGTCGGGGTTGCCGGCCTTGCCGATGGCGCAGATGCGGCCGTCGCGCAGGCCGATGTCGGCCTTGACGATCCCCCACCAATCCAGGATCAGGGCGTTGGTTACAACTGTGTCCACGGCGCCTTCAGCGCGGGAGGTCTGGCCCTGGCCCATGCCGTCGCGGATCACCTTGCCGCCGCCAAATTTCACCTCATCGCCGTAGACGGTGAAATCCTTTTCCACCTCCAGAAATAGTTCGGTGTCGGCCAGGCGCAGCCGATCGCCGGTGGTGGGGCCGTAGGTCTCGGCGTAGGCGCGGCGGGAGATGCGGTATGGCATGTAAAAAAAGGGTTAATCGAGCGGGCCGTTGACCAAGCCGTTGAAGCCGAAGATGCGGCGCTCGCCGGCGAAGGGCACCAGCTGTACCTCGCGGCTGTCGCCGGGCTCGAAGCGAATAGCCGTGCCGGCGGGAATGTCGAGCCGCAGGCCGCGGGCCGCGTCGCGGTCGAACTCCAGGGCGCTGTTGGCCTCAAAGAAGTGGAAGTGGGAGCCCACCTGCACGGGCCGATCGCCCGTGTTGGCCACCAGCAGCGTTGTCACGGGCCGGCCGGCGTTGAGCACGATCTCGCCGGGTTCGGGCAGCAGTTCACCAGGGATCAGGGGGGGCATGGCGGATCGGGGTTGGGGGGCAGCGATCAGCGGATCGGGTTGTGCAGGGTCACAAGCTTGGTGCCGTCGGGAAACATCGCCTCGATCTGTACTTCGCTCACCAGCTCCGCCACCCCCTCCATCACCTGTTCACAGCTCAGCCAGGTGCTGCCCTCGGCCATCAGGGCGGCAACGGTCTTGCCGTCGCGGGCGCCCTCGATCACTTGAAAGCTGAGCCAGGCCACCGCCTCAGGGTGGTTGAGCCGCAGGCCGCGGTTGAGCCGCCTCTCTGCCAGCAGGGCGGCGGTGACAATCAGCAGCTTGTCCTTTTCCTGGGGGGTTAGGTGCATGGCCCAACTTTGGCAGCTTTAGGGCGCCTTGACCCGTTCAGCCTGAACCCAAGGGCTGTTCCTGGAAGGGCCATACCCGGGGCAATTCCGGGGCGCAGAGGCCCCGTGCGGCCCGGATCCGGGCCCATAGCCTGGTGAACCAAAACCGGGCCGCCTGACTGGACGGGCCGCGGTAGCGGGCGATTAGGCCTTGGTCTAGGGCGCCGCAGGCCATCTCGCCCTCCAGGCCCTGGCGGTCGCTGCGGCAGTCGGCCAGCAGCTGGGCCAGGGCAGCGGCCCCCAGGGGCTGCGGCGCTGCCCACACCAGCGATCCCAGCACCGGTTGGCCGGCCATGCCGTGTTCTGCTGCGAGTTGGGCGCCGCTGATTTCCAGGGGATCCACCAGCTCCCAGCGGCGGCCTTCGGGGCCGCGGCGGCAAATCTGCAGCCGTGAACGCCAGCACCCCTGGCCCAGGGTTTCGCCGGCGGCGCTGCGGCCCAGCCGCACGACGTCCATGCCCAGCCAGCTGGCCCCCGCTGCTAGCTCCACCGTGAGGTTCTGCTCCAGCAGTCCGCCGGCAAACAGCACCAACTCCTGGGGCAGCCATTCCAGGTCGCTGCCGGCTTCAAGGCTGAAGTGCAGGCTCTGCCGGGCCCACTGGCCCTGCGGCACCAAACGGGAGCGCCCCACCGTGCCGTAAACCTTCTGGGCCGCCACGCTGGTGATCAGGGCCTGGCTGCCTGGGGCGAGGTGGGCCCGCAGCGTGAGTTGGTCGCCCCCCACCAGGCCGCCGGCGGTGTGCAGGAGGGGCAATTCGCAGCGGCCGTCTGCCTGGGGGTAGGCCCGTTGCAATTTCAGGGGGGAGGTGGCCCAGCCCTGGTGCACAGTTGCAGTCGGCTCCCCCGGACTGCCCTGCCGGGCCGTGAACTCCAGCTCAGCGGCGCCGTGCCAGCGGCCTGCCGCAATGGTGTTGGGATGATTCACCAGGCATGCTGTTTAAAGACCATGGTGCACCCGGCGATGGCCAGCTCTGAGCCTGCTGACCGGCCGTTGGTGCTGCGTGAGCGCGGGCTGGCCGCCAGCCCGGGGGCCGTTCCTGGCTTGGTGCTGGCCCTTTCGGCGGCGGAGCGCACCCAGCTGCGGGGTTTGCGTTGCACTGCCTGTGGCAGGCAGGTGCTGCTGCAGCTGCCCCGGGGGGCAGCCCTGCAGCCCGGTGAGTGGCTGGCCGCCACGGCTGCCGAACCGCTGGTGCAGGTGCGGGCGGCGCTGGAGGAGCTGATGCAGGTGCGCAGCGCCGATCCCCTGGCCCTGCTCCAGGCCGCCTATCACCTCGGCAATCGCCATGTGGCGATGGAGATCAGGGCTGGTGAACTGCGCCTGCTCGCCGATTCTGTGCTGGCCCACCTGCTGGAGCATCGCGGTCTGCAGGTGGGCCAGCTGCAGGCCCCCTTTCAGCCCGAGTCCGGTGCCTACGGCTCCGCCCACGGCCACAGCCAAAGCCATGACCACTAGCCGGCTGCGCTTGTTTCAACTGATCAGCCCGGCGCTGCCGGTGGGGGCCTTCAGTTATTCGGAGGGTGTGGAGGTGCTGGTGCAGCGCGGGCTTTTGCTGGATGGGGCTGGGGTGAGGCGCTGGTTGGAGGCCGAGCTGCAGCGCGGCACCCTGGCGCTGGAGGCGGCGAGCCTGCCGGGCTTGCTGCTGGCTGAGGTGGCCGAATTGCGCGAGCGCGACAGCTGGTTGCTGGCCCTGCGGGAGGCGGCCGAGGTGCGCGCCCAGCAGCGTCAGATGGGGGCGTCGCTGCTGGGGCTGCTGGCCGATCTGGGCTTCAATCCGCCCGCCTTGAACCTGGCCTGGCCAGCAGCCTTTGCCCTGGCGGGCCGCGCCCTGGAGGTTGCTGCCACCGAGCTGGTGGAGGCCTACTTGTATGGCTGGGTGGCAAACCAGCTCAGTGCGGCCTTGCGGCTGGTGCCCCTAGGACCCACCGAGGCCCAGCGCCTACAGCTGGGCCTGGCGCCTTTGATTGCCGAGCGGGCCCTGGAACTGGCGGCTGCCGATCCAGATCAGCTCTGGAGCGGTGGTGTGGGTGCGGGTCTGGCCCAGTTGCGCCACGCCGAGCTGTACTCCAGGCTGTTTCGCAGCTGAGCGGATCGGATGAGCAAGCTGCGGGTGGGCGTAGCTGGGCCGGTGGGCTCGGGCAAAACGGCCCTGGTGGAGGCCCTGTGCCGGCGGCTGCGCGATCGCCTGCAGCTGGCGGTTGTCACCAACGACATCTACACCCAGGAAGACGCCCAGTTCCTCACCCGAGTTGGGGCCCTAGAGCCCGAACGCATCCGCGGCGTCGAAACCGGTGGCTGCCCCCACACCGCCATCCGTGAGGACTGTTCGATCAACCGAGCTGCGGTGGCCGAGCTGGAGGCGGCCTTTCCCGATCTGGATCTGGTGCTGGTGGAGAGCGGCGGCGACAACCTGGCTGCCAGCTTCAGCCCGGAACTGGTGGATCTCTGCATCTACGTGATCGATGTCGCCGCTGGCGACAAGATCCCCCGCAAGGGCGGTCCGGGGATCACCCGCTCCGACCTGCTGGTGATCAACAAGATCGATCTGGCCCCGATGGTGGGGGCCATCCTTGAGGTGATGGCAGCGGATACCGAGCGCATGCGCCCTGGGCGCCCCTGGTGCTTCACCAACATCCGCAGCGGCGAAGGGCTGGAGGCGGTGGAGCAGTTTTTGTGGGCCCAGCTGCCCTAATTGGCTTGCTTTTAGTGGAACCGTTGCAACCGCTACAAAGCCAAAATGGGACTACTGGATACCTTCCTACAACCGCTGAGCAGAAGCGGAACATTCAGCGGTTTCCCGTAGGAGTTTTTATGAAGTCTTCCCTGATGCGCAAAACCACCATGCGTTACGTCGCTGGCGCTACGGCGATGGCAGCCAGCCTTTCGCTCGTGGCCTGCGGCGGCGGCGAAAAAGCCTCTGGCGATTTTGATGGTGAAGTGAAGGTGGGGATTTTGCATTCCCGCTCAGGCACCATGGCCATCTCCGAAAACACGGTGGCTGAAGCCGAGTTGATGGCGATCGAGGAGATCAACGCCAAGGGCGGGATCACCATCGAGGGCAAAAAGCTGAAGATTGTTCCCGTCGAAGAAGATGGTGCCTCTGACTGGCCCACCTTCGCTGAGAAAGCCAAAAAACTGATCGATCAGGATCAGGTGGCTGTGGTGTTTGGTGGCTGGACCTCAGCTAGCCGCAAGGCGATGCTGCCGGTGTTTGAAGCCAAGGATCACTTCCTCTTCTATCCGATCCAATACGAAGGTCAGGAGTGCTCCAAGAACATTTTCTACAGCGGTGCTACCCCCAATCAGCAGGCGGAACCCGCGGTCTCCTGGCTGCTGAAGAACAAGGGCAAGGACTTCTTCCTAGTGGGCTCCGACTACGTGTATCCGCGCACCGCGAACACGATCATGAAGGAGCAGCTCAAGGTTGAGGGCGGCAACCTGGTGGGTGAGGACTACCTGCCACTTGGCAACACTGAGGTGGCTCCGATCATTGCCAAGATCAAGCAGGCCCTGCCCAAGGGTGGCGTGATCGTCAACACCCTTAATGGCGATAGCAACGTTGCCTTCTTCAAGCAGATGAAGGCTGCTGGCATCACCCCTGCCAACGGCTACGCGATCATGAGCTTCTCAATTGCTGAGGAGGAGGTTGCGGCAATCGGCCCTGAGTACCTGGAAGGCACCTATGCGGCCTGGAATTTCTTCCAGAGCCTGGATACACCAGCTTCCAAGGAGTTCACCAAGAACTTCAAGGCCAAATATGGCGAAAACCGAGTCACCAACGACCCGGCTGAATCTGCCTACAACATGATCTATCTCTGGGCCGCTGGAGCGGAGAAGGCCAATAGCGTTGACAACAGCGCCGTGCGCAAATCGCTAATCGGGGTTACTTTCGATGCCCCCCAGGGCAAGATCGAGGTGCAGCCCAACCATCACACCACCGAGCTGGTGATGATTGGTGAGGTCCAAAAGGACGGCATGTTCAAGATCATCGAAGATAAGGGTGTGCTCAAGCCGATTGCCTGGAACCAGTTCGTTCCCGAAACCAAGGGCTACACCTGCGATTGGACGCAGGATCGTCCTGACGCTGGCAAGTTCAAGATGTGATCAGCCCACTTTGATTAGCTGCAGGGGGGGGAGACATTTAGTCTTCTTCCCCTTTTTTATTTTTGTTCCTTTGTCCCCTTCGGGACTCCATGACAGCTCTTTACGACACGCTCTTCAACGGGCTGGCGATCGGCTCGGTGCTGATGCTGGCGGCGCTTGGCCTCGCTGTGGTCTTCGGCCTGATGGGTGTCATCAACATGGCCCATGGGGAGTTGATGATGCTCGGCGCCTACACCACCTTCGTGGTGCAGAACCTGCTCAAGAACGGCCCCCTTTCCGGCCTCTTCCCCATCTATTTACTGATTGCGATACCGATCGCCTTCCTGGTTAGTGGCTTGGCCGGGCTGCTTCTCGAGAAGACGGTGATTAGGCGCCTCTACGGCCGTCCCCTGGAAACCTTGCTGGCCACCTGGGGCGTCAGCCTGATCCTGCAGCAGTTCGTGCGTTCAGTTTCCACGGCCTTCTTTCTCGGCTTGCTGCTGGCGGTGTTGCTGGGGATGTTCGCGCCGCGTCTCACCCCCCAGATCTGGTGGCAGAGGCGTTGGGCGCCGCTGCTTGGCGTTGGCGGCTGGGTGTTGGCCGGCGTTCTGGGTATTGGGCTGGCTTCGGCCCTTGGCAGCGTGAGAGCCCTGGATCAGCCTTGGTTCAGTGCTCGCAACATTGATGTCACGGCGCCTCAGTGGCTGCGTGGTTCGATCGATTTGGCGGGGGTGACAATGCCCACCGGCCGTCTGTTCATCATCGCGCTGACGGCAATTGCCCTTGTGGCGGTGAACTGGTTCCTGCAGAAGAGTGTTTGGGGTATCCGCATTCGGGCCGTCACCCAGAACAGGCCGATGAGCAGTTGCCTTGGCATCCCCACCCAAAAGGTCGACGCCCTCACCTTTCTGGTTGGCTCGGGGCTGGCCGGGGTGGCCGGTGTTGCCGTCACCCTGCTGGGTTCGGTGGGCCCAAACCTTGGCGGTAATTACATCGTTGATTGCTTCATGGTCGTGGTACTCGGTGGGGTCGGCAAGCTGCTCGGCACCGTGGTGGCGGCCCTCGGCATCGGCATCTTGAGCTATGTGCTCGGCTCTGGTTCCCTCCTGTTGCTTTGGCCGACGATGCCCGCCGGCCTGAACGAGACGATCACCTTTTTTGCCACCACATCGATGGCAAAGGTGCTGGTGTTCGTGCTGATCGTCGTCTTCCTGCAGTTCAGGCCTGCAGGCCTGTTCCCGCAAAAGGGACGCATGGTGGAGGCCTGAGGCGATGAGCAGCTCACCTTTCCTTATCGTTTTTCTGCGTCGCTGGTGGCCCTGGATTCTGATCGTGGCGGCCGCCCTGATCCTGCCCTTCGTGTTGCCGCCCTTTCGGCTCAACCTGCTCGGTCGCTTTTTGGCTCTTGGCATCGTCGCTCTGGGTGTTGATCTGATCTGGGGTTTCACCGGCCTGCTTAGCCTTGGTCAGGGAATCTTCTTTGCCCTCGGCGGCTATGCCCTGGGTATGCATCTTTCGCTCAATTCGCTTGAGCCTGGCCAGTTGCCGGAGTTCTTCAGCCTCTATGGCGTCAAGAGCCTGCCCCTCTTCTGGCAGCCGTTCAATTCGCCCCTGTTCACGCTTTTGGCGATCTGGGTGATTCCAGCGATTGTGGCTGGAGTACTGGGCTTTCTTGTATTTCGTAACCGCATCAAAGGGGTGTACTTCTCGATCCTCACCCAGGCGGCCCTGCTGGTGTTTTTTAACTTCTTCAACGGCCAGCAGAAGCTGATTAACGGCACCAACGGTCTCAAGACAGACACCGCTCGCTTCTTCGGTGAGCTGGTGGGTTCCGATGGCATGCAGCGTTACCTCTTTTGGATCACGGTGTTGCTCGTGGTGGCTGCCTGGTTCCTCTGCCGCTGGCTTACAAGCGGTCGCTTTGGCGATGCCCTGGTGGCAGTGCGCGATGACGAGCCGCGGCTGCGCTTCACCGGCTACAACCCCACCGCCTACAAGACCCTTGTGTTCACCGTCGCTGGTGCTCTTGCCGGTATCAGTGGTGCCCTCTACACCGTGCAATCGGGCATTATTTCGCCCCAGTTCATGTCGGTTCCCTTTTCGATTGAGATGGTGATTTGGGTGGCGGTGGGGGGCCGCGGCACCCTGATCGGCGCCGTGTTCGGTGCGGTGTTGATCAACTACGCCAAGAGCCTGATCAGCGAACAGCTACCCGAAACCTGGCTGTTCGTTCAGGGGGGGCTTTTCCTGCTGGTGGTTACAGCCCTGCCCGATGGGGTAGTGGGCTGGTGGCGCAAAGGCGGGCTTCGCCACATTCAGGCGATGGTGGGCTGGCCGCCGCTGGCTCCCACCTATCCCGGCCTTGACCTCGATCCACTCGTACAGGCCGAGAAGCGCGAGATTGAAGCCCGTGCCCTTGCTGAAGAAACCGGTTCCACAGGATCTGGAGGTTTGCCATGACTGCTCTGCTTGAACTGCGCCAAGTGAGTGTCAGCTTTGATGGCTTCTGGGCGCTCAATGACCTCAATCTCTCCCTCATTCCCGGCGAACTGCGGGCCGTTATCGGCCCCAACGGCGCTGGCAAGACCACCTTCCTCGATGTGATCACCGGGAAGGTGAGGCCTACCAAGGGGGATGTGTTTTTCCGGGGTCGCTCGCTGGTGGGCATTAGCGAGCACCGCATCGCCAGGCTCGGCATCGGCCGCAAGTTCCAGGCGCCGCGTGTCTATCACAACCTCACGCCACGGCGCAATCTTGAGTTGGCCGTCAAGGGCAGCCATTCGCCCTTCACCCTGCTGTTTGGCAGCCTCAGTGCCGCCCAGCGCGACCGAGTGCAGCAACTGCTCGCCGTTGTGGGCCTGGAAGTCCACGCCTCCCAGCAGGCCGGCAGCCTCTCCCACGGCCAGAAGCAGTGGCTGGAGATCGCCATGTTGCTGGCCCAGGATCCCGAGGTTCTACTGGTGGATGAGCCAGTCGCTGGGCTCTCCGATGAGGAGACCGAGCGCACCGGAGAGCTGTTGCGCAGCCTCGCCGGTGATCACACCGTGCTGGTGATCGAGCACGACATGGACTTCATCCACGAACTCAATTGCCCAGTCACGGTGCTGCACGAGGGCCATGTGCTCTGCGAGGGCAGCATGGATGAGGTGCAGCGCGATCCTCGCGTTATCGAGGTGTACTTAGGAGTTGAGGACCCAGCATGACCAGCACTATCTCCCGCGGTGAACCTGCCACCCCCCATCCCCCCGAGGGTAGTGATGGGCACCTACTCGCCATCCGTGGCCTCAACGTTTACTACGGCGAGAGCCACATTCTGCGCAACGTCGATCTCTCGATCGCGCCGGGCCAGATGGCCTGTCTGATCGGCCTCAACGGTGTCGGCAAGACCACCCTGCTTAAGACGATCATCGGCTTGCTGCGCCAGCGCAGTGGTTCGGTGCAGCTTGAGGACAAGGACCTGACGTCGCTACTGCCGCACCACCGGGCCCGGGCCGGCATCGGTTACGTGCCCCAGGGGCGAGAGATTATTCCCCAGCTCAGCGTGCGCGAAAACCTACTATTGGGCCTTGAAGCCCTGCCGGGGGGTATGGGTCGCCATCGCCATATCGACCCGCTGGTGTTTGAGCTGTTCCCCGTACTGGAGAAGTTTCTGGCCCGCCGTGGTGGCGACCTCTCCGGTGGTCAACAGCAGCAACTAGCCATCGCCCGAGCCCTGCTCGGCAAGCCCCGCCTGCTGCTGCTCGATGAACCCACCGAGGGCATCCAGCCATCGGTGGTGCTCGACATCCAGCGGGCCGTGAGCCGCATCATTCGGGAGACAGGTATTTCGGTGTTGCTGGTGGAGCATCACCCCAGCTTTGTGCGCCAATCCGACTGGTACTACGCCATGCAGAAGGGTGGAATTGTGGCCAGTGGCGCCATGGCAGATCTCAGTTCGGAGATGATCCAGCGATTCTTGAGCGTTTGAGGTTGTATAGGTGGTGGTTAATCTCACTTTGAAATTTGATGCGTGCTTACTTCGCGGCGGCCTTCGCGGCGGCCTCTGCGGCCACTCTCTGCAGCACCACCTTGATTGCCGGCCTGGCTCCAGTTCAGGCCCAAACCTGCCAATTCCTGGCCCCGGTGGGAGGTAATGGCACCACCAACATCGTGCTCAAGACAGTGGGCCCGGGCAATCCGTTTGGCCGTCCGAACTGGAACACCGATTTCTTCGTGACCCAGCCCTACGCCATCTACAAATTTTTCTTCACAGCTGATTCCTCGGTGAGTGCCACCTACCCGATCCAGGGCTACCTCAAGTTCACCGATGGCTCCAATCTGCAGGTGATCAACGAGTCGTTCGCCCCCCAGATGGGTACGGGCCGCATGTGGGGCCCCTTCCCGGCGATTCCCGGCAAAACCGTCAGCCAGCTCAACTTCAAGATCGGTGCCAGTGCCGACCAGGCGGCCACCGGCTTCACCTATCGGATCTCCACCATGGGTTGCAATTGACTGCGTTGCAACTGACTGCATTGCAACTAACCGCAGGGGCGATCGGGCAGGAGTAGTTGGCGCCAGAACTTTTCGGGCTGCTGGCCGGGCTGCTGGCCGCTGCTCGCCAGGGGCACCGCGCCCAGGTGGCTGATCGGCCGGCAGCCGAGGCTGTTGATCAACCAGGCCGCCCCAGCCCCGAGCAGATCCTGTTCCCCGATCACGGCCTCCGCCACCAGCCCCCGCTCCAGGGCCCGCCGCCGCATCACCCCCGGCAGGCAGCCGCTGCTCAGCGGTGGGGTGATCCAGCTGTCCCCTCGCCACACCAGCAGGTTGGCGGTGGTGCCGCAGCAGAGGCCGCCGGCTGAGCTGGGCAGCAGGGCATCGTCGGCGCCGGCGGCGCGGGCCTGGCGGCGGGCCTGGATCGAGGCCCCATAGGCGAAGCTCTTGCAGCGGCTCAGCAGGCTGGTGGCGCTGCGGGTTTCGGTGGGGCTGACGATCACCCGCAGCGGCGCGAAGCAGGGCTCGATGGCGCTGAGCTGCAGCCAGAAGCGGGGCTCGTCGTTGCCGGCCAGGTCGATCCCCCGGCTGGTGCTGCTCCGGTCGCTGCTGCCCCGGCTCCAGTTGAGCCGCAGGGCGCCGCTGCTGCCCAGGGCCGTGCCGATGCCGCTGCGGGCGGTGGCTGCGCCCAGCAGGCCCTCTACGGTCGCTGCCCCCGGTGGTGGTGGCAGCCCCAGCAGGGCCGCCGAGCCCTGCCAGCGCTCCAGGTGCTCCGCCAGCAGCCAGGCGCGGCCGGCCTCCACCAGCACCGTTTCAAACAGGCCGTCGGCCAGCAGCAGGCCCCGATCGTCGAGCGGTATGGCCAGGTCAGCGGGGCTACCCCAGCAACCATGCCCCGAGCCATCCCCCAGCCAGGCAATCGCGGCGGCCATGGGCTGGGGGCGATTCACGCCAGGGCCTCCAGCAGCGGTTGCAGTTTCCAGCCCAGCTCCTCGGCTTCGGCGGCGGGATCGGAGTCGGCCACGATGCCGCAGCCGGCGTGGGCCCGTAGCCGCTGGCCCCGCAGCAGCAGCGAGCGGATCAGGATGCTGCTGTCGAACTGCCCGTCGGCCCCCAGCCGGAACAGGGAGCCGCAGTAGGGGCCCCGGGGTACCGGCTCCAGGCCGTGCAGCCGCTGGCAGGCCCGGATTTTTGGGGCCCCGGTGATCGAGCCCCCCGGCCAGCAGGCCCGCAGCAGGTCAATGGCGCTCAGCCCATCGCCCAGCTGGCCCCGCACTACTGAGGTGAGGTGGTGCACCTGGCGATAACTTTCCAGCCCCACCAGTTGGGGCACCTGGATCGAGCCCGGCAGGCACACCCGCCCCAGGTCGTTGCGCAGCAGGTCAACGATCATCACATTCTCAGCCCGGTCCTTGGCACTGGTGACCAGGTCGGCGGCGGCGTCGGCATCGGCGTCGGGGTGCTGGTGGCGGGGCCGGGTGCCCTTGATCGGCCGCGTTTCCACCTGCCCCGTTCCATCCAGCCGCAGGAACCGTTCCGGGGAGGCCGAGAGCACCGCCTCACCAGCCGCTGCCGCTCCGGCGACCGCCAGGCCACCGAAGGGTGCGGCGCAGCTGCGGCGCAGGCGGCCGTAGAGCTCCAGGGGATCGGCGGGGTTCGCCAGTTGCTGCTCGCAGCAGGCGGTGAGATTGGCTTGGAAAAGATCGCCGCTGGCGATCCAGGCCAACACTTGCTCCACCTGATCGGCGAAGCGCTCGGGGGGCGTGTGCCAGTGCCAGGAGGCTGGCGCGATCGCGGCCGGCGGTTGGCTCGCAGGCGCGGTGCCTAGATCAAGCCGCTCCAACAGGGCAGCGAAGCTGCTCAGCCGCCCTGGATCTTGACCCTCGAGCCACTGCTGCTGGCTGCCATGGTCAAACACCAGCACCGGGTCGTGGCGGGCGGCCCAGAGCAGGGCCATGTCGGGCGACTGCCAATGGGGTGCGGGCTCCACCCAGGCCCCGGCTTCGTAGCTGAGCCAGCCCATCCAATGGCCGCCGCCCGCCGCCAGATCGGCCAGCAGCGCAAATGGATCCCTGGCTCGGGCCTCCCCCGGCAGGCCGCGGCAGATGCGCTGCTCTAGGGGCGCCAGGCCGAGGCGGCTGCAGGGGCCCTGGGCGCTGCCATCGCTATCGAGCCACACCAGACCCTCCCTGCCCAGCTCGGCCGCCAGGGCTTGCACCAGGGGCCAGGGATCCCGCCAGGGCAGGGGGTGATGCAGGGGCTCGCGGTGGCGGGGCGGGCTCATACCCCGGCTGCCAGCAGGGCGGCATCGCGAATGCGGCAGCTGTCGCACACGCCGCAGGGCCGCTCGCCACCCTCGTAGCAGCTCCAGGTGCGCTCGATCGGCACGCCCAGCCGCCGGGCCTCCTGCACGATCCGGGTTTTGCTCCAGCTCACCAGGGGTGCCCAGAGCTGGGCCGCGCGGCCTTCGCGGCCGGCCTTGCTGGCCAGCTCAGCCAGGGTCTGGAAGGCTTCGAGGTAGTCGGGGCGGCAGTCGGGGTAGCCGGAGTAGTCGACAGCATTTACGCCCAGCACCAGCTTCTGGGCGCCGCGGGCCTCAGCCAGGCTCAGCGCCAAGGCGATGAACACGGTGTTGCGTCCCGGCACGTAGGTGCTCGGGATTATGCCCGCCTCAACCCCGGCGCTGGGTACGGCGATGGCGGTGTCGGTGAGGGCGGAGCCACCCCAGGCGGCCAGGTTGACGGCGATGGTGTGGTGTTCAGCCAGTCCCAGGAGCGGGGCGAGTTCGGCGGCGGCCTGCAGTTCGCGGCGATGGCGCTGGCCGTAATCCAGCGACAGCCCGATCACCCGATAACCGGCTTCGATCGCCAGGGCCGCGGCGGTGGCTGAATCCAGGCCGCCGGAGAGCAGGGCGATCGCGGTCGGCTGGCGAGCAGTGGATCGGCGGCCGGTGGGTTGGTGGGGGATGGACACGGGGGCGAGGGTCTGATTCGCGAGCCGCTTCGGGAGGTTGTACAGATGTACATCCTCCCTGAGGCGACCGATGGCCATTCACGCCACGATGGCGGCAGTGCAAAGGCAAAGTGTTGATGGTGCGCGTTCGCTTTCAGGCCTGGGTTGCAGTGGCCATGCTGCTTGGGGGCTCCGCAGCCGCGATCCCCCGGCTCGATCTCTCGAGCCATCCCAAACCCGCCGCCGGCGATCGCCGCTGGGTGATCCAGCTGCCGGGGGTGCTGCCTCCCCAGGCCGATCCGGCGCTGTCAACCAACCCCGCCGACTGGCGGGTCCAGCTGATCGTGGGCCAGATGGTGGAGCTCGATTGCAACCGGCAGACCTTCGGCGGCAAGCTGCGGCCCGTGAAGCCCGCCCAGCCGGGCGGCCCCCTGCTCTATCGGGTCACCGATGTGGGGCAGCTGGCCTCCACCCGCATGGCCTGCCCGCCGGATCAGCCCCGGCGCCGCGCCTTTGTGCCGATGGCTGGCAAGGCCTTTGTGGTGCCCTACAACGCCAGCCAACCGATCGTGGTGGATGCGCCCCGGCCGCTGGAGCTGCGCTGGCGGCTGTGGAAGGCCGAGGTCCAGGAGCGGCCGGCCCGCCTGCAGTGATCAGCGCAGCCCCAGCCACTTGTGGCTCTGGAGACTGAGCCGCCATTGGGGATGCCGCAGCACGTGGGCCGTGGCCAGGGCCTGGCCGCTCTGCGAGTCCCAGCCCGGCTGCAGCAGCAGCGCTGGCTGGTTGCCAGCGGCGGCGGCCGCTGCCGCCATGGCTTCGGCGAAGGCCAGATCGCCGGCCCCGTGCACCACCACCTTGAGTTCGTGGCAGCTCGCCAGCAGCTCGGTTGTGGGCGGCCGGTGGGCTTTGGGTGAGAGGGTGATCCAGTCGAAGCGGCCGCTCAGGGGATCGACGCCGCTGGTCTCCAGATGCAGGGGCAGGCCGCTGCTGGCGAGGGCGGCGCAGAGGGCGGAGAGCTCGTGATGCAGGGGTTCGCCGCCGGTGACAACCACAAAGGCGGCCCCTGCTGCTGCAGCTGAGGCGGCTTCGGCGGCCAGCTCGGCCAGTGGGCGCAGGGGGTGGGGCGCCGCGGCCCAGGAATGCTTGGTGTCGCACCAGCTGCAGCCCACGCCGCAGCCCGCCAGGCGGATGAAGAAGGCGCTGCGGCCGGCGTGGATCCCTTCCCCCTGCAGGGAGTGGAAGGTTTCCACCACCGGCAGGGCCTGGCTGGGCGGTGCCGGTGGTGGATTCGGATTGGGTGTCGGTGGCTGGGGCGCAGGGGTCAAAGGGCTTGCCGGGGCCAGCAGGGAGATCCCATCGATTCTCCTGGCAGAGGACGTGGCTGTCCTACATGGCGAGCCAGCAACGTTTTATGCCTTCCAGTGCCGAAGGGCCTCCAGGGGCGGAGCTGGGCGGGTAGTTGTTGCTCAAAGGCTTTCGGTCGCTAGGGCGGGCTGGTTGCAGGTACCGGCGCAGTTGTCAGGGTTTTAGGGTTCGGCACCGCCCTGCTGGAGGCCGTAGTCGGCAGCGTTGATCGACACGCCAAGCGTGGATAAACTTTCAGGGGCCCTTTGCCCGCCTGTGAACTCAGGTGAGAGCAGATCCTCGCCGCTCAGGCTTGAAGCGGTTGCGCGAAAGCCACCTGGGCGGCCCGCTGCTGGGCCGCCTCGATCAATCCCCGGAAGAGGGGGTGGGGCTTGCCGGGGCGGGAGAGGAATTCAGGGTGGTATTGGCAGGCGGTGAAGAAAGGGTGGCTTGGCAGCTCGATCAATTCCACCAGCCGGTTATCCGGTGATGTGCCGCTGATGGTGTATCCCGCTTCGGTGAAAAGGCTGCGGTAGGCGTTATTGAATTCGTAGCGATGGCGGTGGCGCTCATACACCACTTCGTCGCCATAGAGCCTCTGGGCCATGGTGCCGGCTGCCAGGCGGCAGGGGTAGACGCCCAGGCGCATCGTGCCGCCCAGATCCACCACGTCCTGCTGCTCGGGCAGTAGGTGGATCACCGGGTGGGGCGACTCCCCATCCAGCTCGGCGCTGGTGGCTCCCTCCAGACCCGCCTGGTTGCGGGCCCACTCGATCACGGCGCACTGCATGCCCAGGCATAGGCCCAGGAAGGGCACCCGCTCTTCCCGCGCCCAGCGGATCGCCGCCACCTTGCCGTCCACGCCCCGGTTGCCGAAGCCGCCCGGCACCACCACCGCATCCATGCCCGCCAGCAGCGCTTCGGCCCCCTGGGTTTCGAGCTGTTCGGCGCAGACCCAGTGCAGATCCAGCGAGGCGTCCCGATCCAGGCAGGCGTGGCGCAGGGCCTCCACCACAGACAGGTAGGCGTCGTTGAGCTGCACGTACTTGCCCACCAGGGCCACCTTCACGGCCGGGCCGGGGTGACGCAGTTTGGTCACCAGCTCCTGCCAGCGCCCCATGTCGCTTGGGCCGTTGCTGAGCTGCAGCACGTCGAGCACCTCGCTGCAGAGGCCCTCCTGCTCCATCGCCAGGGGCACCGCATAGATGCTGTCGGCATCGAGGGCCTGGATCACTGCCCGCTGGGGCACGCCGCAGAAGCCGCCGATTTTGCGCCGCAGCTCTTCGCTCACCGGCCGGTCGCTGCGGCACACCAGCAGATCGGGCTGGATGCCGATCGAGCGCAGCTCCTTCACCGAGTGCTGGGTGGGTTTGGTCTTGAGCTCGCCTGAGGTGCCGATGAAGGGCAGCAGGGTGACATGCACGTAGGCGATGTCGTGGCGGCCCACGTCGCCGCGGAATTCCCGGATCGCCTCCAGGAAGGGCAGGGATTCGATGTCGCCCACCGTGCCGCCGATTTCGCCGATCACCACGTCGGCATTGCTGTTGGCGGCCACCCGGTGGATGCGCTCGCGGATTTCGCCGGTGATGTGGGGGATCACCTGCACGGTGCCGCCGTTGTAGTCGCCGCGCCGCTCCTTGTTGATCACCGCCTGGTAGATCGAGCCGGTGGTGACGCTGTTGAGCCGCGACATGGCCGTGTCGGTGAAGCGCTCGTAGTGGCCCAGATCCAGATCTGTTTCGGCGCCGTCTTCGGTGACGAACACCTCGCCGTGCTGATACGGGCTCATCGTGCCCGGATCCACATTCAGGTAGGGGTCGAGCTTGAGGATCGAAACGCTGTAGCCGCGGCTCTTGAGCAGGCGCCCGAGGCTGGCGGCCACGATGCCCTTGCCGATGCTGGAGACCACCCCGCCGGTGACGAAAACAAACTTGGCCATATCCCGCCGGCGGATTCTTCAATGTACCGGGCGCCCCAAGCACCCTCGCCCCTGCGGCTCAGGCCTCCAGCAGGCTGCGCAGCATCCAGGCGGTCTTCTCGTGGATCTGCAGCCGCTGGGTGAGCAGGTCGGCGGTGGGCTGGTCGTTGGCGCCATCGGCGGTGGCAAACACGCTGCGGATCGTGCGGGCCACCGCTTCGTGGCCCTCCACCAGCTCGCGCACCATGGCCAGGGCACCGGGCACGCCTGCAGTTTCGGGAATTGAGGAGATGCCCGCATAGGTGGCGCCGCCGTAGGGGGCTGGGCAGCCAAGGGCGCGGATGCGCTCGGCGATGGCGTCTAAGGCCATCCAGAGTTCGGTGTACTGCTCCATGAACATCAGGTGCAGGGTGTTGAACATCGGCCCGGTCACGTTCCAGTGGAAGCCGTGGGTCTTGGCGTACAGCACGGTGCTGTCGGCCAGCACCTGGCCCAGCCCCGCGGCGATCTGGAGGCGCTGGGCTTCCGGGATGCCGATGTCGATCGGGGGGGCGCCGGTGGGAGCGGCTGGATTGGAGGCCATGGGGCTTATGCGTAATAATTCCGTTTTAGTTGGTCGGTGGGGCCTGGCAGCCCTGTGTTGAGCTTTGTTGTTCCGCAGGCCACCGGCGTTCCCGTCAGGCGGCTGAGCTGTCCCTGGAAATAGACGTGCTGGCACCGCGACACCTGAACGCTTACGGGAAATTTAGGTTTGTGATCAAGAGGCTTGTGATCAAGCGGCTTATGGCCCTGCTGGGAGCTATCGAGAGAGATGGTAAGCACTGCGCCGATGAGGCAATTTTAGCCGGCCTATTTGTGGGTGCTGGAAGTGTATATATTGCCGAAAAGCTACACCAGTCAAATGCGTTTGGGCTCCATTTATTGGTTAATGCATCGCTGCATCTGGCAGGGCCGATTGCCTGTGCGCTGCTGATCACCATGAGGTTGAGCCCCCATTGGGTTCGTTTTTATCGGCTCGGGATTGGTGCTGCTTGGCTAAGGGTCGTTGTGCCCGCGGCGGTTACTGGCGCTATTTTGAACTTTTATTTTCTTTTGGCCTCCGTTGTTGCTGGAGTATTAATTAGTTCTCGTCAGGATGTGATTGGTGAATTCCGGCTTATTTTTGCTGCCGTAAGGGCCGCAGACTTGGCCCTTTCAAGCTTGGAGGCAAGTGTTTATGTCATGATCGCAAGTACATGGGCCTTGATAGAGTCTAGGTCTAGCATCGGCAAGGGTAAGCCCATTGCCCTGGTGATTAGCTCGGTGACGGTCCATGTCTTTGCTGCTGTGATGGCGACAAAAATTGCTTGGATCTTTGTGCGCCAAATGATTTTCTAAAAAGCTGGTGGAATGAAGCGAGATAGTTGGATTTTTAGCTCCATTACCTTTGTGCTCCTCGGCGCCACATTGGTGGCGTTCGCCCTGGAGCAGGGCTGGATTTCCTGGTGGCAAAGGCCATTGCGGATCACCATGGTGGCTAAATCGGCGAAATCCTTGAGCCCTGGCATGGAGGTCAAATTGTCTGGCCTGACTGTTGGTCGGCTCAAGACCCTCTCGATAGCAGACGATGCCCGTATAATTGGAAAACTTGATGTGGACCCAAGCTATGCAAATTTTATCGGCCCATCCAGCGTTTTGAGGGTGGATCAGGAGGGGCTTATTGGGGATTCCTTTATTTCCATAACGCCAGATTTATCTAAGACGAAGCCTAAAGAGCTGAATCGGGCAAGTGATTCAACGCTTGAGCTTCCTCTCGATCCTGCACTTGATACAAGGGAATTGTTGATAGGCCTGGCGCAAACGCGTATGCGGCTTGATGCAACAATTGCCAATGCGGGTAAGGTCTTTGCCAGTGATGTCCCGATCACATTGAGTTCCATGCGTCAAGGGGCGGGATTTTTTTCTGATCTGGCCAAGGCTCTTCAAAAGGAGACCGAAGATACAGCGCCTGTGGTGCGAGAAACTTTGCAGAGTGGCCAAGCAGGTGTCAATCAGCTTGGCGCAGCCGGCGTGAGTGTCATAGTTACAAGCGAGGAATTGCGTGGTCTAATTCAGACACTCAAGGCCATGTTTGATCGGTAGCAGTTTTGCCATTCATAGGGGGAGGCTGGGGTGGCCAGGGAGTCACCCCTCCTCCTCCGTCCAGGTGCTCGCCACATGCAGCTCCTCCAGTTGCTTGTCGGCCACCCCGGCCGGGGCCTGGGTCATCAGGCAGCGGGCCTGCTGGGTTTTGGGGAAGGCGATCGTGTCGCGGATCGAATCCTCGCCCGCCAGCAGCATCACGATCCGGTCCACGCCGTAGGCCAGGCCGCCGTGGGGCGGGGCGCCCATATCGAGGGCCTCCATCAGGAAGCCAAACTGGCGCTCTGCTTCCTCCAGGGGCAGGCCGATGGTCTGCAGCACCTGGCGCTGCAGGGCCGAATCGTGGATGCGCAGGGAGCCGCCGCCTAGCTCCAGGCCGTTGAGCACCAGGTCGTAGGCCTGGGCGCGGGCCGTGGGCAGCGTTTCGGCCCAGGCGGCCGGATCTGCCCCAAGGTCTGCGGCGTTGGGGGCGCAGAAGGGGTGGTGCAGGGCTTCGAGCCGGTTTTCGCCGGCGTTGAACTCGAACATCGGGAAGTCCACCACCCAGAGGAAGTTCCACTGGTCGTTCTGCCGCTCGCCCTGCACCAGGCCCAGCTCCCTGGCCAGAAACTGGCGCACCCGATCGAGGGCCTTATTCACCGTGGCGGTGTCGCCTGCGCCGAACAGCAGCAGGGTGCCGGGTGTGGCGCCGCTGCGGGCCAGCAGCTCGGCTTTTTTGTCGTCTGGGAGGTTGTCCTTGATGGCTCCGATCGTGTCGATCTCGCCGCCCTCGCGTACGCGGATGAAGGCCAGGCCGCCGGCCCCGGCCTTCTGGGCCTCGCTGAACACATCGCCGCCGGGCTTGATGCGCACGTTGCTGATCGCCTCGTTGCCGCCGGGCACGGCGATGCACTTCACCGCGCCGCCGGCGGCCACCGCCCCTGAAAACACCTTGAAGCCCATGTCTTTGACCAGGTCGGAGACATCGCACAGCTCCAGGCCGTAGCGGGTGTCGGGCCGGTCGGTGCCGTAGCGCGCCATGGCCTCATGCCAGCTGAGCCGCGGGAAGGGGCGCGGCAGCTCGATGCCCTTGACGGCCTGCCAGATGCTGGCGATCAGGGCTTCGTTGAGCTCCAGGATCTGCTCCTGGCCCATGAAGCTCATCTCCATATCCAGCTGGGTGAATTCCGGCTGGCGATCGGCCCGCAGATCTTCATCGCGGAAGCAGCGGGCCACCTGGTAATAGCGCTCGATGCCGCCCACCATCAGCAGCTGTTTGAACAGCTGGGGTGACTGGGGCAGGGCGAACCACTCGCCACCGCACACCCGACTGGGCACCAGGTAGTCGCGGGCGCCCTCGGGGGTGGAGCGGGTGAGCACCGGGGTTTCCACCTCGATGAAGCCGGCCTCTTCCAGGAAGCGGCGCATGGCCTGCACGGTGCGGTGGCGCAGGCGCAGGTTGCGGGCCATGCGCTCGCGGCGCAGGTCGAGGTAGCGGTGGCGCAGGCGCAGCTCCTCGCGGGTGTTCTCCTCGTCGTGCAGCGACACCGGGAAAGGCAGGTTGCCCTTGACGGCATTGAGCACGGTGATGGAGGCCGCCATCACTTCCACCTGGCCGGTGGCCAGCTTGTCGTTGATGGCGTCGGCGGGGCGCTGGCGCACGGTGCCGGCCACCTGGATCACCGTTTCGTTGCGCAGGTGCTCCGCTACGGCGAACATTGCGGCGCCGTTGTCGGGATCGACGGTGATCTGCACGCTGCCGCTGCGGTCACGCAGGTCGACAAAAATCACACCGCCATGGTCACGGCTGCGGTCTACCCAGCCGCACAGCTCTACGGCCTGACCGCTGGCGTCTTGGCGCAGGTCGCCGCATCCGTGGCTGCGCATGGGGAGAAAGCAAGCGAATCCGCGATTTTCCCACGGCGCCGTCAGCGCCGGTAGAAGGGCCGCTTCACCACGGTGGCCGGCTCGGCCTTGCCCCGAACCTCCACCGCCAGCTCGGTGCCCAGCTTGGCGGCGGCGACGGGCACGCTGGCCAGGGCGATGGCCTTGCCCAGGCTGGGGGACCAGCTGCCACTGGTCACCTCGCCCACCACTGCGCCGTTGTGCAGCACCGGGTAGCCGTGGCGTGCGATCGCCCGGCCCTGCAGTTCCAGCCCCACCAGCCGCCGCCCCACCCCCTCGGCGCTCTGGCGCTCCAGCACCGCCCGGCCGATGAAGGGCTTGGGCATCTCCAGGTGCACCAGCCAGCCCAGCCCCACCTCCAGGGGCGTGGTGCTGGCATCCATCTCACTGCCGTAGAGGTGCATGGCGGCCTCCAGGCGCAGGGTGTCGCGGGCGCCGAGACCGCAGGGGGTGACCCCCGCCTCCAGCAGCTGGCTCCAGAGGTCCAGGCCCGCCTGGCGGGGCAGGAGCAGCTCGAAGCCGTCTTCGCCGGTGTAGCCGGTGCGGCCCACAAAGGCGGTGGCCCCCGCCAGCTCCAGCTCCCGGTGGCCGAAGCGGGGCAGGCCAGAAAGACTTTCGCCGCAGAGGGCCTCCAGGCGCACCTGGGCCTCGGGCCCCTGCAGGGCCAGCAGTACCCCATCGCCCTTGCGGTCGTCGATGGTGATGCCGGCGGGCTCCAGCTGGCTGCGGATCCAGGCGGTGTCGGTGTCGGCACAGGCGGCGTTGATCACGAGCACCAGCTCATGGCTGGCTGCTTCGCCCTTGGCTCCCTGGCGCCAGCCCCGGTCGTAGACGATCAGGTCGTCGCGGATGCCGCCGGCCTCGTTGAGCAGCACCGTGTAGCAGGCCTCGCCGGTGCCGATGCGGAACAGGTCGGTGGGCACCAGTCTCTGCAGGGCATCCTTGACACCATCGCCCCGCAGGCCCAGCACCCCCATGTGGGAGATATCGAAAACGCCGCAGTGGCTGCGCACGGCGGTGTGCTCGGCCACCAGGCCTGAAAATTGCACGGCCATCTCCCAGCCGGCGAAGGGCACCATCCGGCCGCCAGCCGCCCGGGCTGCTTCGAATAGTGGGGTGTGCAGCAGGGTCATGGGGGGATCCTATTGGGGGGTCGCGGCAATCACGAAGGAACTCGAAAGATTCGGGTTTCTTGCTTCCCAGCAGTGCCAGGCGTCCATACCTTGGGAGACCAAATCCCGATCTGTTGATGGGTCAAAGACCCTGCTGTCGTAGCTGCCGCCATTGCGCCCCGCCCAGGGGGGCGGAAATGGGCTGGTGCCAGCTGCGCCAGTTGCAGATCCACCCCGAGCTGGCTACCGAGCTGTGGTGCCACCACTGGACGGCCCGGCCACCGCGGCTGCCGGTGCTGGCGGGGGGGCAAGGCGCCGGATCAGCTGATGACTCCCTAGCTGGGTCCCTGGCGAATCAGCAACTCAGCCTCGATGCCGTCCTGGGCCAAAGCTGAAGCGGATATAAATTTTTTACATGACTGATCGGCCTGGCCGCTTTGCCTGGCCACAGCAGGGATGCTGCGTTATTAAGTTATCTGATGGTTCCCGGAGGAGGCTGAGATGACCGCAACTATGTCGATCACCACCCCTATCGAGTTGATGGCGGCCCAGGTGGACTGCGAGATACTCACCCTGCCCACCGGTGCCAAGGTGTTTTCCCGCGGGGAGCGGGCCGATTCCATCTATGGGGCGCGGCGCGGCATCGTGGAGTTGGTTGGCGAAGGTGGGGAAAAACTCTGCTACCGGCCCGGCGAGCTGTTCAGTTACCAGGACATCGTCTGGGGCGATGGCTGCTACCGCAATGAGGCCCTGGCCCGCACCCCGGTGGAAATCCTGCGGCTCGATCGCCTCCGCTTCCTCAACCTGCTGCACAACCACCCCACCCTGGCCGTGCTGTTGATCAGCCAGCAGCATGAACGCCTGCGCGAGCAGCGCACCAGCGGCACCTGCTGCTACTGAAGCTCCCGCTCGATCGCGGCTGGGATGGCGTCGAAGCCGCCCCGCTGCCAGCGGGGACTCCAGATCTCCGAGCCACAGACGACGGCCGCGGCTCGGGTGGGGTCCGGCTCCAGATAGCGACGGCCGTCTGTGGCGGCGAACGTCCAGCTCCACCAGCCGCTCGGATACATGGGCACCCAGCCATACATCGGGTCGGCGAAGCCGAACACCTCGCGGATCAGCTTCACCGTGTCGATGTGCACCTGGCGGAAGGCCTCGGGTGATTCGCTCTGGGTGGCGAACACGCCGCCGGGCCGCAGGATGCGGCGGCAGTGCTCGAAAAACGCCCGGTTGAACAGGCCTTCGGCCGGGCCGGCCGGGTCGGAGCCATCGACGATCACCACGTCGTAGCTGGCATCGGGCGCATTGGCGGCCCAGGCGATGCCGTCGCCCACCGTCAGCTGGAAGCGGGGGTCGCTCCAGCAACCGCCGCCGATCAAGGGCAGGTACTGCTGGCTCCACTCCACCACCAAGCCGTCGATCTCCACCAGGTCGAGCTGCTTCACGCCGGCGTGGCGCAGGCACTCGCGGGCGGTGCCGCCATCGCCGCCGCCGATCACCAGCACCCGCTTGATGCTCGCCGCGCCGCAGAGGGCCGGATGCACGATCGCCTCGTGGTAATGCCGCTCCTGGCGCTCGGCCGTCATCCAGCAGCCATCGAGCAGCAGGCCCTTGCCGTAGCGCTGGCTGTCGATGATGGTCACCCGCTGGATGGGTGACTGGGCCTCGGCGACCACCGTGCCCTCGAGTCCGTAGCGCACGCCGTCGAAGATCTCGTCGATCCAGCCTGGGCTGGGTGGGGTGCTGCTCGCGGCCATGGACGGGAAGGATCACCTCTCCACATTTGCGCATCACGGGTTGCCGATCCCCCTGGGCTGTCCATGACAGGCTTTGGTGATGACTGGTGGGGTGCCTGGCGATATGCGGCTGAGTGGGCGGTGGGTGATCCCCGCTGCTGAGCTGCGCTGGCGCTTCTCGCGCTCCTCCGGCCCGGGGGGCCAGAACGTGAACACCACCGACTCCCGGGTGGAGCTGGTGTTTGATCTGGAGGCTTCCGCTGCCCTGCCGCCCCTGCTCCAGGCCCGGGCCCTGCGGCGGCTGGAGGGGCGGCTAGTGGAGGGGTGCGTGGTAATCGCTGCCAGCGAGCACCGCTCCCAGTGGCAGAACCGGGTGGCGGCCCAGCGGCGCCTGGTGGAGCTGCTGCAGGAGGCGATCAAACCACCGCCGCCGCCGCGGCGGGCCACCAAGCCCACCCGGGGTTCAAAAGAGCGCCGCCTCGCCGCCAAGAAACTGCGCAGCGCCATCAAGGGGCAGCGGGGGTCGCGTCCTCTGCTGCCGGAAGACTGAGCTGTTTGTGGATGCCTACAGGAGCATGTACATCTGTACAACCTCCCGGAAGCACCAGATCGGCAGCGGGCCTGCCGCCTCAGCTGCCAGCCGGCGGCCCGTTCTCCGCCCGGATCTGGGCCTTGGCCTGCTGCCATAGGCCTTCGAGCTCGCCGATGCTGCGGCCCTGGAGATCGCCGCCCAGGGCGGCCTCCACCCGGGAGAAGCGATTGAGAAAGCGCCGATTGGTGCCGGCCAGGCCCTCTTCCGGGTTGATCCGGCACCAGCGAGCCACGTTCACCAGGGTGAACAGCAGGTCGCCCAGCTCCTCCTGGGCATGGCGGTGATCCCCGGAGGCCACAGCTTCTTTGAGCTCGTCGAGCTCCTCGTGCACCTTCGCCCACACCCCCTCGATGTCATCCCACTCGAAGCCGGCCGCGGCCGCCTGTTTGGAGATGGTCATGGCGCCGGCCAGGGCTCCCTGGCCGCGCACCTTGCGGGTCAGGCGCTCGCTGAGGGGGCTGGCGGAATTTGCGCTTGCGCCCTCGCGCTCGGCCTGCTCCTGGACCTTGATCGCCTCCCAGCTGGCCGGCTCGCCGCCGAACACGTGCGGGTGGCGGCGCACCAGCTTGGCGCTGATGCCGCGGGCGATCGCCGCCAGGTCAAAGCGCCCTGCCTCGCCGGCGATCTGGGCGTGCAGCACCACCTGCAACAGCAGGTCGCCCAGCTCCTCGGCCAGGTGGTTGTCGTCGCCATGGCGGATCGCATCGGCCACCTCATGGGCTTCCTCGAGCAGGTAGGGCACCAGGGAGGCGTGGGTCTGCTCCAGGTCCCAGGGGCAGCCGGTCCTGGGGTCGCGCAGCCTTGCCACCACGGCGATCAGCTCGGCGAGGGCCTCAAGGGTCGGGGTGCTGGAGGGGGAGCCCATGGGGGTGGCGGGGCGCGGTAGGGCCACCCTCTCATCGCCACCCTCTCATCGGCGCCGTTTGCGCCCCCGCCGCTTGTGCCCCCGCCGCAGCAACCGCGGCGTTTTGGGCATCGGATCACCGTCCTGCACCAGATGCAGCCAGGCGCTGGCCTCCAGCCCCACCAGCGCCGCGATCACCAGGGGCTGGTGCCCGCGCCAGAGCTGCTGGGCCAGCTGCGCCAGGGCGGCGGGGGTAGGGGTGCCGAGGGGTTGGGCCAGCCAGCTGAGGCCGATCAGCAGGCTGCCCAGGTAGAGCAGCCGCCCGCAGCTGCCCAGCAGGGGGCTGTGGGAGAGCAGGGAGCGATGGCGCAGCAGGTTGCGGTAGGGCCACCAGAGCAGCCGCAGGACTCCCCAGCGGCGGGTGGGATTGGAGCGGGTGTCGAGGTCGGGGGAGAGCAGCAGGCCCCCCAGCAGGAAGGCCAGGCTGGCGCAGGCCGCCCCGGCCAGCCCCTGCCACGGCCACCACAGCAATCCGAAGGGCAGACACAGTCCCCAGGTTGCTCGGTCGTGGCTGGGGCCGCTGGCCATGGTTGGTTGGTGTAGGTTGCGCAGCAAGCGCGATTAGCTCAGCGGTAGAGCGCCTGCCTTACAAGCAGGATGTCGCTGGTTCGAACCCGGCATCGCGCATCTTATCTTTTTGCTCCGCGTAGTAGCCGCGGCGGCTGTCAAACAGTTTGGGCCAGTAATTTTGGCTTAATAATCGCAGTCTAGCGATTTAAGGAACTCACCAATTCTTGGTGCACAGGCCTGGAGTACATGCTGCAAAGAGGTGTGGCCCCTGCCCGAGCCGGAATCGCCAATCTGAACGATTTCCATTTTCTCGGCAAGTATGCGCCTGGCCTCATCCAACTGGCCCAGCTCAACTGGCACCATTTCGTCGCCGTCAATTGCTACGGCAAGCACTTGGGCTTCAATCGCTTCAAGTGATAGGGCAGCGTTGAATGTGTCATTGGCGCGCAATTGGTAGATCCAGTCGTTGGCATCTAGTTTTGCGGCGATTTTCTTTGCCAGCCTGGGCAGGTGCCGGAGGGCTAGCTCCCTGGTGGGGGCAGCTCTCCATAGGTGGTTGACCCCGGACATAAATATCCAATAGGTCATGATGGCTAGGGGAAAGTTGCGTGGGGGCTCAAGGTAATTGCCACCATCCCAGCTTGGATCAATGAGCAAGGGCTCAATTCCGAGATAATCCTGCATGCCACGACGGCCAGCCAGCGGAAAGGGAGAGGCGACCATCGGAATGATGCTCTTGGCCGCCTGGGGATATTGAATTGCCCATTGCCATGCGAGCCTGCCGCCCAAGGAGCTGCCGATCACGGCCCGTAATTGGTTGATACCCAGGTGATTGGTTACCAGGTCGTGCTGGGCCCGAACCACATCCCCATGCTGGTAGGAGGGGAAGTTCATGCGCAGGCCATCGCTTGGTTTGCTTGAGCCGCCTGCACCAATGTTGTCTGAGATAATCACAAAGGTTTGGCCCAGATCGAGCGGCTGGCCGGGGCCATACATGCTGTTGGCCCACCAATCCTCTGTGAATATCTGCCAGCTGCATGCGGTTCCATGAATGAGCAGAACCGCATTTTGGATCTGTCCATTTGAGTCAAGCTGGGGCATGCCCAGGGTGGTGTAATTAATGCGCGCAAGGGCAAGTGTCTGGCCGCTTTCAAACTGAAAGTTCTCGACCAGGTGAAACTTCTCTCCGCTGTTTACGGCGAAGGTATCTCGATCGGCCATGTTGCCCTGCTTCGGATTCTTGATCCCCAGCCTTGGGGCAGCATTTGGCCATGTTGTCCAGCCAACCCGGTGCTTGAACCCTCACCGGGTATTGCCCAGTATCACCGGGTCAGTCCCTCGGAATTCCCGTGGTGGGATCGAGCCGTTCGGCCATGGCGGCCACCGGCACCATCACCAGCAGGGCCACGCCGCAGATCAACCACTGCTGGGGCTCCAGGGGGGCCGTGGCGAAGAAGCGGTTCATCCAGCCGAGCTGGCTGAAGCCCAGCTGCAGCACCACCGCCGTGCCGATGCCCGCCAGCAGGATCGGATTGTGGTGCCAATGGCGCCAGCCCAGCTTGCTGACCTGGCTGATGCTGACCAGATAGGCGATCTGGGCCAGCACCAGGGCCTGGATCGCCATGGTGCGGGCCAGGGGCAGGCTGTGGCCATGGGAGCGGGCCCAGAGAAATACCCCGAAGATGAAGCACCAGTAGAAGGTTGAAACCAGCACCACCTTGCGCACCAGACCCCAGCTCAGGAGGGGCTGGGCTGGGGGCCGTGGCCCTTGCCGCATCAGCCCCGGTGGCCGGGGCTCGAAGGCCAGGGGGATCGAGAGGCTCAGGGAGCAGACCATGTTCAGCCAAAGCACCTGCAGGGCTGTTACCGGCAGCTCCAGGCCCAGCACCGCCCCCAGCAGGATTGTCATCGAGGCACCGCCGTTCACCGGCAGCACGAAGGCCAGGGCCTTGTGCAGGTTGAGGTAAACGGCCCGGCCCTCCTCCACGGCCGCTTCGATCGTGGCGAAGTTGTCGTCGGTCAGCAGCATGTCGGCCGCTTCCCGGGCCACCTCGGTGCCCCCCTTGCCCATGGCAATGCCGATGTCGGCCTGTTTGAGGGCCGGGGCGTCGTTGACGCCATCGCCGGTCATGGCCACCACGGCCCCATCGGCCTGGAGGGCCCGCACCAGGGCCAGCTTCTGGGCGGGTGCCACCCGGGCAAACACGTCGTTGTGGCGGACGCAGTCGACCAGCTCAGCCGGGCTGAGCCTGGCCAGGCTGCGGCCATCGATGGCCCCCAGGCTGCCCACTCCATCTCCCAGGCCTAGCTGGAGGGCGATGGAGCGGGCGGTTTCGAGGTGGTCGCCCGTGACCATCTTCACCCTGATTCCCGCGCCCTGGCAGGCGGCCACGGCCCGGATCGCCTCGGGGCGGGGGGGATCGAGCATGCCCTGCAGACCCAGAAAATCCAGCCCCCGCTCGATCTGGCTGGGCTTCAGCTGGTTGGGATCCCCATCGGCCTGCCCGATGGCGAAGGCCAGCACCCGCTGGCCCCGGCCGGCCATGGTCGCCACCGCGGCGGTGATGCGCTCGCCTTCCAGGGGCTCGGCCTGGCCGCTCGGGTTCAGCTGGCGGCTGCAGCGGGCCAGCACCACTTCCACCGAGCCCTTGACCAGGATGCGGTCGCTGCCGTGCAGGGTGGCCATGTATTGCTGTTTTGACTCAAAAGGAATGGCATCCCGACGGGGGTGGCGCTCGAGGGCCTGCTGCCGGTCCAGGCCAGCCGTTGCGGCGGCCTGGAGCAGGGCCGTTTCGGTGGGATCCCCCACCAGCCCCTCCTGCTGGCTGGGCCGGGCGTCGCTGCAGAGCAGGCCTGCCAGCAGGGTTTCTTCCAGGGCCCGATTGCTGGCCAGGAGATCACCGTCACTGCCATTGCCTGGCCAGAGCGCCTCGATCGGCACCAGGGCGCCGCCGGCATAGATCTCCTGCACCGTCATCCGGTTCTGGGTGAGGGTGCCGGTCTTGTCTGAGCAGATCACGGTGGTGCTGCCCAGGGCTTCCACCGCCGGCAGCTTGCGGATGATCGCGTTGCGGCGGGCCATCCGGTTCACGCCGATCGCCAGGGTGATCGTCACGATCGCCGGCAGCTCCTCCGGAATCGCCCCAACCGCCAGGGCCACCGCCCCGTCAAACATCTCGACCCCATCGCGGCCGCGCAGCAGACCCACCAAGAAGGTGAGGCCGGCCAGCACCAGCACCAGCTGCAGCAGGGTGTGGCTGAAGCGGCGGAACTTGCGGGTTAGGGGCGTGCTCAGGCTGACCTGCTGTTGCAGGGAGCTCGAGATCTGGCCCACTTCGGTGGCGGCACCGGTGGCTACCACCAGGCCCAGGCCCAGGCCGCTGGTCACCAGGCTGCCGGCATAGGCCATGCCGATCCGCTCTGCCAGGGGAGTGCTCTTGGCAACGGCTGCGCTGTCTTTCGCCGCCGGCAGGGATTCGCCGGTGAGGCTCGATTCATCCAGCTGCAGGTTGCGGGCCTGGAGCAGGCGCATATCCGCCGGCACCTTGTTGCCCGCCTCCAGGCGCACCAGGTCGCCCGGCACCAGCTGCTCGGAGGCGAGGCGATGGCGCCGGCCCGCGCGGATCACCTCCACTTCGGTGCGCACGGCTCGGGCCAGGGCGGCAATCGCCGTTTCGGCCCGGCTTTCCTGCACGTAGCCGATCACGGCGTTGATCAGGGTGACGCTCCAGATCACCAGCGCCTCGCCGGGTTCGTGGAGTAGCAATTTGATCCCGCCCACCGTCAGCAGGGTGTAGAGCAGGGGGTCGTGAAATTGGCCCAGGAACCGGCGCCAGGCCGGTGAGCCCCCCCCGTTGCCGAGGGCATTCGGCCCCCAAACCCCCAGGCGCCGCTCTGCCTCCTGATCGCTGAGCCCCTGGCTGGTGCTGCTGGCCAGCTCGGCTGCCAGCTCGGAGCCGGCGCGGCTGTGGACGTCAGCGGGGAGAGGGGGCACGACTGCTCTTGCGGGGTGTCAACTTTCCGGGAACAGCAGGTTGGCGAGCTCCTCGGCATCGACGTCATAGACACGG
Source organism: Synechococcus sp. CBW1108 (assembly GCF_015840335.1). NCBI lineage: Bacteria > Bacillati > Cyanobacteriota > Cyanophyceae > Synechococcales > Synechococcaceae > Synechococcus > Synechococcus sp. CBW1108. Next base: position 1,255,513 of record NZ_CP060395.1, on the reverse strand, counting down.
GCCAGGCTGGTTTCGATGGCGCTGGTCACTTCGCCGGGCAGGAAGCGCATGGCGTTGAGGGCGTCGTCGGCGATCTCTTCGGTGAGCAGGGTTTCGCTGCCGCCGAGCTTCTCATCGTTGATAACCGCCATCACCCAGCTCTGGTAGGCGTAGACGAGATCGCCGAACTCCAGTTCAGGATCGTTGAAGTCGAGGGCCATGGGCTGCGGCGGGCGCGGGTGGTTGCAGTCTGCCCGCGGCTGGGCAGGATGGCGGCCATGAACGCCTCCAGCCTGCAGGCCAGCTTGTTTGATTTCGCCATCGGCGAGCTGGTGCGCCAGCACCGCGAGAGCTTTCAGCCCCTGTGGAGCACAGAGAGTTGGGCCAAGCTGATGATCTGGCTGTCGCTCAACTGCGGCTGCAGCGGCGATCGTCAGGGTCTGGAAACCTTTGCGGCGGCCCTGGGATCGGTCAGTGGCCGCATGCGCCGCCTGTTCTTCGAACGGGAACTGGACGACATGGATCTCCAGGTGCTGGCCGATCCGGCCGAGCAGCAGGTGCTGGTGCTCCCCCTGCATCAAGGCAGCTCCCTGGAGCCCGCCCGGGTGGCCCAGGCCCTGGAGCGGTTGGAACTGCTGCCCCGGCTCGTGGCCCAGCCGAACCACTGGCAGCATCTTGAAGGAGTGGTGGCCATTCCCTGGCGGCATCATGACCAGCAGACACCCTGATGCAGTTGATCGCCTCCTATCGCAACGCCGGCTTTGAGGCCCTGGCCGATGGCGTGCTGGCCTTCTATGGGCGGCGCAACGATTTGCAGCGCCCCGGAGTGGCCTTCGGGCCTGGCGGCGAGCCCGCCAAGGTGTCAACCGACATCAGCCTGGTGGCGCTCGACCGCTCCGATCCCGAAGCCTTCGCCCTAGCCGATGTGATCCTGCGGGGGGTGGGCGCCGGCCTGGAGCGCTATCTGCAGGAGCGGCCCCTGTTTCGCGCCTGCTGCCCAGACCAGCAGCTGTTTATCAATCCGATCTTCAACCTGCAGCACTACGCCCCGGGCGAGGGCTTCAAGCGCTGGCACTGCGACTGGACGATCAGCGACGAGGCCACGGAACCGGTGCACCGGGTGTTGGCCTGGATCCTCTACTGCAACACGGTGCCCGAGGCCGGCACGGAGTTCCACTGGCAGGGGCACCACGAGCAGGCTGAGCGGGGCAAGCTAGTGATCTTTCCGGCCGGGCCGTCCCACATCCACCGCGGCCGGGTGAACCCCGACTGCAGCAAAACCATCGCCACTGGCTGGATCAACGCCGGCAACCTCCAGGACTTCCTCAGCCGTCTGGCGAGGGGATGACCCAGGACCAACGGGGGCTCAATCCTGGCTGGGCAGCTCCCAGGTCTTGAGCGCCCAGAGCAGCTCACCGACATCCCAGCCGAGGTTGTCGAAGTTGCGTGCCGCCAGATCGTTGTCAGCCTGGAGGAGCAGCTGAGCAAACCCCTTCACGAGGGCACCAGCTTCCACGTCCAGCCCGGCCTTCTTCGCCACCTCAGCCAGTCCGGCAGAGGTTGTCACCGTGCGCATCTGGCTCTGCAGAGCCTCATCAGCACGCACGGCAGCCAGAAGTTCTTCAACCATCAGTGATACAAAACACACCTGAAGCGTAAAGCGCTGCCATTCCGGCTCGTGTGTCGCACAACACGTGCGTAACCCAGAGGAAGGCCCGTACCATTGCCTGAAACGGTGGACAAATCGCGCCATTGAAACGTTTTGGTCATCAAGGCGCAGCCCGCAGGACTCGCTTCAGAAAAATTCGACTGGTTGCGATACAGGTTTTGATTCTATGCGCCATTAAGATCAGCATTCATTCTCTTGGGCTTGAACGGATTTCGGTAAGCCAGCTGTTTTCAGCCATGGTTGCTTCCACAGTTTTTCTGTTGGGCTTTCTATTGAGTGGGGTGCTGACAGACTTCAAGGAGAGCGAAAAGATCCCAAGCGAGCTGGCCACCACACTTGAATCCCTCTCGCTTGAAATCAAGGCGATTTCGGCCTACGCCAAGGGCGCGGATGTCGCCCCTGCCCTCTTGGCGGTGACAGATCTGGGCCAGGCCTTGATCAAGTGGCTGTTGGAATTGATCGATACCGAGGCGTTGCTCAGCTGCTTTCACCAGACCCATCACCAGGTGGTGCTTGTAGCTGTACAGATCAAGGGCGATGCTTCCACACTTCGCGGCAGGCTGATGCAGGATCTTGAAGTGGTGCTGCAAAAGATCAATCGGGTGCAGACCATCCGAGACACAGGTTTTGTTCCCCTCGTTTACTGGATGGCCTACACAGCAGCCGGGCTTCTGTTCGCTGGCCTGGTGCTGGCCAAAGCCGAAAGCCTGCCCGAGTCGGTTTTTTTCCTGGCCGTGATCTCCTTCCTGGTGATCCTGCTGCTGCGATTGATCGACGACATCGACAATCCCTTCGGTTTTTCCGATCCTGATTCCGCTGAGGATGTTTCGATTGAGCTCCTTCACGACACCGTGAATCGGCTCAAGAACTCCCTGGGTGCCCCCAGCTGAGAACGCCCAGGGGGCTCTGCAGACCTAGGTGGGGCCAGCTGGCCTCCGGAGGCGCATCAGCCCCCAGCTGAGCAGCCCCGCTTGCCCCCCCTCGATCCAATGGCCCAGGCCAGCGTCCATACGGTCGAGATAGCCGCAGTTGATCGTGGCGGCCAGTTCGTCGCGGCGACGGCGCAGTTCCTCGCGGACGCGGGTGTAATGGCTCACCAGCATATCGGTGTGGTCACTCCAGTGCTCGCAGACCAGGCCGGCCTGCTCCGCCCAGGCGCGGTAGCGGCTGGGGCTGCCCAGGTCGCCAAGGTGGATACGTTCGAGGATCGGGCGCAGCCGCACCGAGTCGACGCCGTCGGCGGCCATTGGGTCTGTGAATACAAAAGCGCCGCCGGGACGCAGCAGCCGCTTGACCTCCCGCAGCACCTCCTGGCGGTCACCGGCATGGAGAATGGCATCCTGGCTCCAGGCCAGATCGGCGCAGCCATCCTCCAGCGGGCAGGCCTCGAACGAGGCGTCGTGGACCCGGATGCGTCCCTCCAGGCCGGCGGCACGGTTGAGGGCGCGGTGTCGTCCGTTCTCCACGCTGCTGATGTTCACCGCCTCAACCCGGCAGCCCCAGCTGTTTGCCAGGCGCCGGCTGGCACCGCCGTAGCCGGCGCCAAGGTCAACCACAGTCCAATCGGGAGAGCCGCCACCGGCCAGCTCCATTAGTGTGGTCACGGTACGGGCGCTGGCCGCAGCGATCGACTCCTGCGGGTCGTGGTAGATGCCGATGTGGATGTCCTCGCCCCCCCAGATGGCGGCGTAGAAACGGTCGGCGTCGCTGCTGTCGTAATAAGCGGACGCAACGGCGGACGCCCGGGCGTTGCAGGAAGACATGGGGAATCAGATCTCGGTGAGGTCGGTCTCGAAGCGGTAGGCCTTCTCGGCGATGTGCACGTAGAAGTCAGGATCGTCGTGGCTTGAGACGAAGTCGCCGTAGGTATTGATCTTCTGGAATCCCACCTCGCGCATCAGCCGCCGCACGTAGCCCCGGCGAAGCGGGAACATGTTGAGGTGATAGGCGCTGCCATCAGGGAAGGCATAACGAAAACGGGCCAAACCGTCGTCGACATGCTCGGGGCCCACCTCCACGTTCTTGCCGCAATAGACACCGCTCCTACCGGAGCGGACCGCCGCGCCGCCCTCAAGCAGGCGATCGTAGTTGCGGTGGTCGAGGATGAGTACCCCGTTGTGCCTGAGCACCGCGTAGTACTCAGCCAGGGCCTTGCGGCGGTCGCGTTCCTTGAACAGATGGGTGAAGGAGTTGCCCAGGCAGATCACAGCGTCGAACTCGCCGTGAATGTCACGGTTAAGGAAGCGCCAGTCCGCCTGCGCGGTGCGCAGCAGCAGGTCGCGATCGCGGGCGTTGCGGAACGCCTTGGCCAGCATGTTCGGGCTGCCGTCAGCGCTCACCACGTCGAATCCCTCCTCCAGCAGCCGCACTGAGTGAAACCCCGTGCCGGTAGCCACGTCGAGAACCGAGCGCACGCCACGGTCGCGCAGCTGGCGGATGAAGAAATCTCCTTCCGCCTCAGCCCGTGCCTCCCAGTCGATCAGTGCGTCCCAGCGATCGGCAAAATCTTCGATGTATTCCTGCTGGTAGTGATCGGTTTCGCGAACTTCGACCGGCGCATCGCCGAAACGCTGGGAATCGTCAAGGACCTTGCTGACCTTGGAAACAGTTGGTGGCATCTACACACGATCGTTACGACAACGGGCTAAGCGAAGCGGGTGGGTCACCCCCCAACGGCTCAAGCCCCTTGGTCCGACCCTAACGAGATGGGTCGCGATGCGCAGCCCGCAGGGCCGATTGTGTTACGGCCGAGCCGCCTCGGCCACTACCGCAGGGACCGTCTGCATAGGCTTGGTAGCGGTAAGCGGCCGCTCGACCGCGCCGAGGCGACGTCTGGAGTAAGGCCTGGATGGGGGATGCAATCGTCGTCGACCATCTCACGAAGCTGTTCGGAGAGCGGTCGGCCGAGGTGCTTCCCAGGCTCAGGCAGAGCCTGACAAACACCGAGATCCGTGGCCGCTACGGCGTCAGTGTCGCCGTGCGCGATGTCAGCTTCCGGGTGCGCCAAGGGGAGATCTTTGTGGTGATGGGGCTTTCCGGCTCCGGCAAGTCGACCCTGGTGCGGCTGCTGAACGGCCTGATCACCGCCACTGCCGGCGAGGTATGCATCGGCGGACGGGCCGTCACCGCCATGAAAGGCACCGAGCTGGTGCGCTTTCGAAGGACCACCACGGCAATGGTGTTCCAGTCCTTCGCCCTCTTCCCTCACCTCAGCGCTCTCGAGAACGCCGCCTTCGGGCTCAGCATCGCCGGGCGACCCCGGACCGAAGCGGTGCGCCGGGCCAGGGCCGCCCTCAAGCAGGTGGGCCTGGAGGGGGATGCCGGCCGGCTGCCCGCCGAGCTCTCCGGCGGCATGCGCCAGCGGGTCGGGCTAGCCCGCGCCCTGGCGATGGATCCCCCCGTGCTGCTGATGGACGAGGCCTTCTCTGCCCTTGATCCGCTGATCCGCCGCGGTCTCCAGGAGGAGCTGCTGGAGCTGCAGCGGCAACGACCGCGCACGATCGTCTTCATCTCCCACGACCTCGACGAGGCCATCCGACTCGGCGATCGCATCGCTCTGATGGAGGGAGGGCGGATTCTGCAGGTGGGGACACCTCGCCAGCTGCTACGCGACCCCGCGGACGAGCACGTGCGCCGCTTCTTCCGCGATGTGGATACAGCCCAGGTGCTCACTGTGGCGGACCTGGCCGAGCCGCCCGGGCTGGTGCTCGATCCGCGGCGCCCCCCTGATCCGGCCCAGCTGCGGCGGGCGACGGCAGCCGACGGCGTCGCGTACCTGGTGGAGGGCGACCAGCGCTACCGCGGCCTGCTGGGACGAGAGCAGCTCATGGCGGTGCCCCCCTGGCCGCCTACGGAGACGCCGCCCCCGGGCCCAACCCTGGCGGCCGCCACCACAGTGGAGGAGGCGATCCCAGTGGTGGCGGGGGCCCCGTACCCGGTGCCCGTGCTCGGGGAGCGCAGTCGCTTCCTGGGCGTTGTCTCCGCCCGCAGGTTGCTGCGAAGCCTGGCCTGATGCCACTGGTCGATGCCCTGCCGATGCCGGCGCAGCTGCCGGGCCGCCTGCCGCTCGGGTCCGCAGCGGAGCCCGTGGTGGTCTGGCTGCTGGAGCACGCCCAGCCCCTGTTCAACGGCGTCTTCGCCCTGGTGGACGGCCTCACTCAGGCGGTGGAGAGCCTCCTGCTGCTGCCGCCGCCCTGGCTGGCCTGCCTGCTGATCTTTCTGCTGGGGATCTGGCGCCTCGGTGCGGGCTTCGGTCTTGCCGCCCTGCTCGCCCTGGCCTTGGTGGTGGGCCTGGGCCTGTGGTCGCCGATGGTCGCCACCCTTGCTCTGGTGCTCTCGGCCACCGCGATCTGCGTGCTGCTTGGGTTCCCGCTGGGGATCCTGGCGGCCCGCAGCGAGCGGGCCTGGGGCCTGCTACGGCCGCTGCTCGACCTGATGCAGACGATGCCGGCCTTCGTCTACCTGATCCCGGCGGTGATGTTCTTCGGCACTGGCAAGGTTCCGGGCACGATCGCCACGGTGATTTTTGCGATGCCTCCGGCGGTGCGCCTCACCCGTCTGGGGATCCAGGAGGTATCGGCGGATCTGATTGAGGCCGGGCTCGCCTTCGGCTGCACCCCTGGCCAGCTCCTGCGCCGGGTGCAGATCCCGGCGGCGTTGCCGACGTTGATGACAGGTCTTAACCAGACGATCATGCTTGCCCTCTCGATGGTGGTGATCGCCTCGATGATCGGCGCCGGCGGCCTTGGCGACATGGTGCTGCGCGGCATCCAGCAGCTCGACTTGGGGCTCGGGATCGAGGGGGGGCTCGCCGTGGTGATCCTGGCGGTGCTGCTCGATCGCCTCGGCCAGAGCTTCGCCTGCCGACCTCGCAGTATGGGCCAGCGGCTGAGGGAGCTGGCCCGGCTCTGGGGAGTGTGGCGATGAGAACCACCCCCCAGGGCCGCTGGCTCGCCCGCCTTCGGGGCCTGGCCGCTCTGGGCCTGGCCTGCTTAGCGATGGCCTATGTGGTGCGACTCGGCGACGACGCCCCAGTCGCTGGTGCCGTTGGAGGAGCCGCCACCACGACGGCGGGGAGCGGCGGCGTGGGCAGGGCCAGCCGGATGCGACTCGGCTGGACGTCCTGGGCCGACGCCGAAGTTGTGAGCCTGCTGGTTGAGCGGCTGCTGGAGCGGCGACTCGGGCTGGACGTGGAGCGGGTGATGGCTGACATCGGCATCCAGTACGAGGGGGTGGCACGCGGCCACCTTGACCTGATGCTGATGGCCTGGCTGCCCGAAACCCATCGCAGCTATTGGAATCGGGTACGCACGCGGGTGGTCGACCTCGGACCGATTTACACCGGCAGACTGGGTTGGGTCGTGCCCGAGCGGATCCCGGCAGCGCAGCTGGGTTCGATCGAGGACCTGCGGGACCCCGCCGTAGCGGCTCGGCTGGGAGGGCGGATCCAGGGGATCGACCCCGGTTCCGGCCTGATGCAGGCCTCGGAGCGGGCCCTGGAGGCCTACGGGCTTCAGGGGGGGCTGCAGCTCGTGCCGGCCAGCGGCGCAGCGATGACCGCGGTGCTCGAACGGGCGATGCGGAGCCCCGACGCCTGGGTGGTGGTGACCGCCTGGCGGCCCCATTGGATCTTCGCCCGGCACGAGCTGCGCTTCCTCGACGACCCGCGCGGGGTGCTCGGCCGCCGCGAACGGATCCACGCCGTGGCGCGCCGGGGCTTCGACCGCGACTTCCCCGAGGTCGTTGATCTGCTGGCCCGCTTCCACCTCGAGCAGAACGAGCTGGCGGATCTGCTGCTCGCTGCCCGGGACAGCAGCCCGCGACTGGCCGTGGAGGCCTTCCTGCAAGCACATCCCCGCCGTGTCGCTTACTGGGTCAACGGTCAGCTGGAGGAGACGACGGAGGCGGCGCAAGCAGGTCCGGATGGGCCGAGCTCCCCGTCGCCACCGCCTCGCTGAAGACGGCAGTGGCATCGAACTACTGGCGAATCGAGAACCGGCGGAGGAAGCGACCGCTTCGGGCATAGCCATCAAGGAGGGTTGCGGGCGGCGTCTCGAAGAATTCAGCGTTCCGCTGCCGTTCCCTTTGAGACCATGGGAAGTCCTTCCGAACGCCACTGTGTCCCTGGCACCGCGCCCCTCAGTGACCGAGGCCCTGCCCAAGACCTACGACCCAGCGGGCACCGAGAGCCGCTGGCAGCAGGCCTGGGAGACCTCGGGAGCCTTCCACCCGGATCCTGCTGCGCAGGGTGAACCCTTCTCCGTCGTCATTCCGCCGCCGAACGTGACCGGCAGCCTGCACATGGGCCACGCCTTCAACACGGCCCTGATCGACACGATCGTGCGCTTCCAGCGCCTGCGGGGCAAAAACGTGTTGTGCCTGCCTGGCACCGACCACGCCTCGATCGCTGTGCAGACGATCCTCGAGAAGCAGCTCAAGGCTGAAGGAAAGCGCAATGAAGATCAGGGCCGCAAGGCATTCCTCGAGAAGGCCTGGGAGTGGAAGGCAGGCAGCGGCGGCACGATCGTGGGCCAGCTGCGCCGCCTGGGCTACTCGGTGGACTGGCGGCGGGAGCGCTTCACCCTCGATTCCGGCTGCAGCACCGCCGTGATCGAGGCCTTTAACCGCTTACACGAGCAGGGCCTGATCTACCGGGGCGAATACCTGGTGAACTGGTGCCCCGCCTCCGGTTCGGCGGTGAGTGATCTGGAGGTGGAGATGCAGGAGGTGGACGGCCACCTCTGGCACTTTCGCTATCCGCTCAGCAGCGGTGCCGGCTTCCTCGAGGTTGCCACCACTAGGCCCGAAACCCTGCTGGGCGACACGGCCGTGGCGGTGAACCCCAATGACCCGCGCTACTCGGCGCTGGTGGGGCAGACCCTCACCCTGCCGCTGGTGGGTCGCCAGATCCCGATCGTCGCCGACGACCACGTGGATGCCGAATTCGGCACCGGTTGTGTAAAGGTGACCCCCGCCCACGACCCCAACGACTTCGCGATCGGCCAGCGCCACGATCTGCCGCTGATCACGGTGATGGCCAAGGACGGCAGCATGAATGAGGCGGCAGGCCGCTTTGCAGGCCTGGATCGCTTCGAGGCCCGCCAGGCCGTGGTGGCGGCCATGGAGGCAGAAGGGTTCCTGGCTCGGGTGGAGCCCTACCGCCACAGCGTGCCCTTTTCCGATCGCGGCAAGGTGCCGGTGGAGCCGCTGCTTTCTACCCAGTGGTTCGTGAAAACCGAGCCCCTGGCAGCCCGTTGCCGTGAGGCCCTGGCCGCTGCCGCCGGGCCAGATCCGCGCTTTGTGCCGGAGCGCTGGGCCAAGGTGTATCGCGACTGGCTCACCGACATCCGCGACTGGTGCATATCCCGCCAGCTGTGGTGGGGCCACCGCATCCCCGCCTGGTTTGTGGTGAGCGAAACCGGCGGTGTGATTACCGACAACACGCCCTATGTGGTGGCGCGCGATGAGGCGGAAGCCATGGCGAAGGCCCGGGCCCAATTTGGCGGCGGCACTCACGCCCACCCCCTGCTGCTCGAGCAGGACCCCGACGCCCTCGATACCTGGTTCTCGAGCGGCCTCTGGCCCTTCTCGACCCTGGGCTGGCCGGACGAGCAGGCCTCCGACCTGGCCCGCTGGTATCCCACCAGCGTGCTGGTGACGGGCTTTGACATCATCTTTTTCTGGGTGGCCCGGATGACGATGCTGGCCGGCGCCTTTACGGGCCAGATGCCCTTCAAAGACGTGTACATCCACGGCCTGGTGCGGGATGAACAGAACCGCAAGATGAGCAAGTCTGCTGGCAACGGCATCGACCCGCTGCTTCTGATTGATCGTTATGGCGCCGATGCCCTGCGCTTTGCCTTAGTGCGCGAGGTGGCGGGGGCCGGTCAGGACATCCGCCTCGACTACGACCGCAAATCCGACACCTCCGCCACGGTGGAGGCCTCGCGCAACTTCGCCAACAAGCTCTGGAACGCCACCCGCTTCGCCTTGATGAACCTGGGCGGCGAGACGCCGGCCTCGCTGGGTGAGCCGGATCCAGCGGCCCTGCAGCTGGCCGACCGCTGGATCCTTTCGCGACTGGCCCGCGTCAATCTTGATACGACTGAGCGCTATGGCAACTACGGCCTGGGCGAGGCGGCCAAGGGGCTTTATGAGTTCGCCTGGAATGAGGTTTGCGACTGGTATGTGGAGCTGATCAAGCGGCGGCTCAACCCAGGTGAAAACCCGAGCCCAGCAGCTTTGGCCGACCAGCGCACCGCCCGCCAGGTGCTGGCCAAGGTGCTTGGCGAGTTGCTGGTGATGCTGCATCCGCTGATGCCGCACCTGAGTGAGGAGCTTTGGCACGGCCTCACTGGCCAGCCAGAGAGCAGCTTCCTGGCCTTGCAGCACTGGCCGGTGCTTGATCGGGCCGCTCTAGACGACCAGCTTGAGGCCCAGTTTGCCGAGCTGATCGAGGCGATTCGGGTGGTGCGCAACCTGCGGGCTTTGGCGGGGCTCAAGCCCAGCCAGAGCGCGCCGGTGACGTTTGTGACTGGTCGCGCTGAGCTGGCAGCCCTGTTGCAGGAGGCCAGCTCTGACATCACGGCCCTCACCCGAGCCGAGAGCGTGGCGGCGCTCAGCCCCGAGCAGGCCGAAGCTGCTCCGGCCGCCAAGGCCCTGGCCGGCGTGAGTGGTGAGCTGCAGGTGCTGCTGCCTATCGAGGGCCTGGTGGATCTCGACGCCCTGCGCGGCCGGCTGGAGAAGGACATCGCCAAGGCCGATAGGGAGACCAAGGGCCTGGCGAGTCGCCTCGCCAATCCCAACTTTGCAGATAAGGCCCCGCCTGAGGTGGTGCTGGAGTGCAAGGCAAACCTGGCCGAAGCCGAAGCCCAGGCGGCCCTGGCCCGCAGGCGGCTGGGGGAGTTGGGCTGACATGATCTTGCCGCCTGCCGCAAGCATGTCTCCCAAGGGGCATGGTCAAGCCCAAGCCCAAGCCCTTCAGTGCCTGGAGTTTTTTCAGCTGGATCTGGGTGCCGAGCTGGATCTTGTTGAGGCGATCGACCTCGTCTACCGGCAGAACGATCAGAGGGGTAATAGCCGAATTACCTGCAAGGACGTGCGAAACGTTCCTACTCCTCTGCTGAACCCAATTCGGAAGCAGGAGCGGCGGCTGAGCGCGCCGTTCTGGGTATGCAAAGCAGTGCCCCTGCCAATCCAAAGGCGGCACCGAAGCAGATATCGCTGAGATAGTGGCTACTGCTGCTGATCCGCTACCGCGGCATGCCCTGATGGAAAGCTCATCAATGCTGATCGGCTGTGATCGCCAGCCTCCAGCAGCTGTCGCCCGAAAGTATCGAGCACTGCGCCGGCATTCTCCAGCTGGGCAACCCGAGGCCTGACGCGGGGGATAAGGAGCTTCAGCACATCAACCACAAGGGAGCCGAGGAAAGTGCCGCCAATCAACCGCCAGGCCAGGCTTCGTTCCACCTGACGGCTCCAGTTGAGCCTGCTGCATCCCAGGGCTGCAATCAGAATCATTGCTGCCCCGGTGCCATGGCCGCAAACTCGGCGAGATGCAGGATGCGAGAGATTTTCTTGTGTAGGGGTTTATCTGCCATCCAGACGGCGAGGGGCACGTCGACCAGCAGCGCCAGGCAGCCCACCAACCATAAAATTATGGCCACAATCGCGATGTGGCCGCACAGGGTGGACTGGGACAAAATTGGCGTGAGGGGAAGCTGAAGGTTGTGGACATGGCTGAGCTTTCCTGATCCGGAGTCTCGTATGATCCGAGTCTAATCTATCAGCGGCGGGGCGGGGATTGGTTTCAATTCAGGAGCCCTAATAGTGTGTATTAGCGCCAAGTTAACGGCTTTGCCCTTTGAGTAATTGAAGCCGTTAATTTGCCCAAAAGTGTTGAGTCTGACCTCCTGAGAGAGTTGCCGCTGCAATTCATCGGCCTGCTCCAATGGCACGATGGCAATCGTCTCAGGGTTGCTGGATACATGGCTGACCACCCCATTTATATCTGTCAGCTTGGTGTCGGTCCCCAGATTGAAAACGACACTGGGTTCGTGGTACCCGGTGATAGCTACTGGTACGCTGGCAAGGCCGTGACTGTCAATAATCTTTCGCATTATTTCGGCTGGCCATAGTGATTTTAGTTGGGGAAGAGCGAGCTCAAAGATTAAGCCGAAGATGATCACGGCTGCTGCCGTTGATGCCAGTAATCTCTGTCCATCGTTCTTCAGCCGGGGAGCAAGAGCAATGGTCGCGATCCCGAGCAGGCTAACGAGGAAAGCTGGTGTTGAAATCCTGCCAGAGGACCAGATCGATACCGCAGGGAGGCCTGCCACGATAATCAAGCCTGTAAAAATCCAGGCCGCCCAGCCAATTTTCTGCGGCCACTTTGATGCCGCCAGCGCTGTTTGTTGCTGGTCTCTACTCTGGCTGAATCCGATTCCCCCAAGTAGGCATAGTGCTGGTATCAGTGGCAGCACATAGTGGGGCAGTTTGGTTGGCATGATTTCAAATAACAGCCAGGAAGGCACAAGCCACGCGATAGCAAATGTTGTTAGGCGTGGATTTCTCTCCTCGATGCTTTGGAGCCCTAGCCAGGCCTTGGGAATCAGAAGCCAGGAAACGGGCCAGAGCAGGATTGGGGTCACCAGCAGATAGGTGCCAGGGGGGGCTCCATGGGACTCCTGGGCCTCGAGAATCTTTGCGAGAAAATCGCGCCCAATAGAGTCCTGCACAAACTGGCCTTCACTGAGGCTTTGAATACTTAGTAGCCATGGCCCAACGATCAACACAGGCAACGCAAGCCAGCGCAGAGGTTGAAGCGCTCTCAGGGGCCAGAAGCTTCTTTCGGTCCAGCAGATCCACGCTAAGGTCATGGCTGCGATTGCGGGGGCAACTGGTCCCTTGATCAGTATTCCCAGGCTCAGACCTAGCCAGAAAAGCAGGCGAGCTTGCCACGATCCATTTGTGTTGCCGACGCAATACAAGCGGGCCAGGCCAACTTGCATCGTCACTATCGCGGCTAACTGCATCGCGTCGGTTTTGGCCAGATGTGCTTCCACGCTGAGCAGGAGCGTGGCGGATAGAAAAACAGCGGAAATTAGGGCATCGTGCTCACCCATCAACCTCCTGAATCCCAGGAAAAGTGCCAGCACGGCGCCAGTTGCACCGATGGCTGAAACGGCCCGGTAAGAGGCGCGTTCTGTTGGGGATATACCGATAAATTGCGCAGCCTTACTGACTCCGGCTTGCAGCCAGTAGATGCCCACAGGTTTCTTGTGGCGGGCATTGTCCTGGAATCGTATGTCGATGAAATCGCCACTTTCAACCATCTGATGGGTTGCTTGCATATAGCGCGACTCATCGCGGTCAGTGGCGGGCAGCCTGGAGAGGCCAGGAAGATAGAGGGCCAGGCATAGAGCCAGTAAAATCCAGATTTTGCGGATTTGACGGAGTCTGTTCATCGCTAGGGATATCTATTGATTTGGGTTGGGCAAAGAGACAGCTTGATGGCTGAAGAATGCTTTTTTGCTAGGAAACCTTGGTTCGATTAATATCGTTACGGTTCTTCCGCTTTTCACGCTTTGTTGATGGGTCGTCGGCCAGTTCCTTGGCCAGTTTTTTGTCGAGGGTGGGGGCGTAGAGGGCGCTTTCGCGCAGGATTGCCATGAAGGTTTCCACCTCCACGCCGGCCTGCTGCACCGCGTGCAGGGCCAGGCTGAAGCTGTGGGTGAGGCTGGCGATCAGCTGGTTGAGGGCCAGCTTGGTGTGCAGGGCAGCTCCGACATGTCCGAGATGGCGCGGTTCGCCTCCGAGGGCCATGAACACCGGCCGGGCCCGTTCGAGATCGGCCGGCTCCCCAGCACGGGGGTTCCCAGATAGCGGGCACTGCGTTGCTGCAGGGCGATCGCCAGGTCGCGGCTTTCGGCCGGCGCGATGGTCGCCATCTGTAGCACCAGCCGCCCCGGGAGGGCGGTGCCGGCCTGGTTGAGCAGCACCTCAGCGGGGATGGGGCCGTCACCTAGCACGGTGATCACGAGCTCGCCCGCGGCCACAGCCCCGGCAGGGCACGCTCCGGCCGCCGGTTCCACACGTGGAGTCGGTAGCCCCGGCCCAGCAACCGTTCGCCGATCGCCGTGCCCAACAGGCCGCTACCCACCAGGGTGATCTCCATCGTGCATGCCCTAGGTGGCAGTCAAGTTACCGGTCCAGCCTGGCCCCCTAATGTCACCCCATGGAACGATCGAGCCCGCCACCAAGCCCTGAGGAATTGGCCATCCGGCTGGATGCCGTAGACACCCGTTTGCAGCAGGTGGTTTTGCGGGTTGAGGCCCTATTTGAGCTGCTGCTGGCCAGCGGCCATGTTGGCCAGGCCGAGCTGGAGGCCAAGCTGCGGGAGATCGACCTGCGCGATGGCGTTGAGGATGGCCGCAATGTGGCGCCGGTGGTGCAGGTGTGTGGCAAATGCAGCCATCGCCAATTGGGTCAGCAACGCTTCTGCGCCCGATGCGGCAGCGACGCCCTGCAGGCGGCATGAGCCCTAAACCAGCTCAGTTGCGCCAGCGCCGGTGAACCCACCACCACTGATCCGGGTGACGCAGCACCATTTGCTCCAGGCTCGCATTGAAAAGGCGTGTATTGAGCCGGATCTCTTCCTTTGCACTGGTCGATTCAATCAGTTGTAAGGGTTCCTCAAACCGCAATACGTGGTTGCCATTTTCGTCCCTCCAGCTTGATGCTGGAATTACTGGGGCGCCTGAAGCAATCGCAATCAGGGCGAGGCTGCGAAAGGTTCCGGCCGGGTGGCCAAGGAAGTCAACCAGGATGCTGCTCTTGCCGCCAGCGTGTTGGTCGAAGGGGAAGACAACCGCATGGCCCGCCTCTAGGCAGTTCATGATTGCTTCCATCGACCCTGTTTTTGGCAGGCTCTTGAAACCGGATTTTTCAAATTGTTTATTAATCAGGGCCTCGAACCAAGCCGGCTGCAACGGTCTGCGCACAAAGTAAAAACGTCCCCTGGCTTCAGGAAAGTTGGTAACTCCGGCCGCAATGGCTGTAGTGAAGTTACCAAAATGGCCAGTCAGGATGATGGCCCCCTGGCCCTTGCTAAGGGCGGCGCCGATCAGGTCGGCATTTTCTACCCTCGCCTGGGCCATCCGCTGGGCTTGGGATAGAAACTGAAACTGGATGAACTCGATGCCGATTCTAATGAAATGGGCATAGTGGGCCTGGGCTATGGATTTAATCTGAGATTTGCTAAGTGTTCTGCCATAGACCCTTTCAAGATTGGCCAGCACCAGCTTTCGTCTGATGGGTAGAAGCCGATAGGCCAATCTGCCGATCAGGGGGGCTTTAAAGTCTTTGCTTGATGCTATTGCCGTGGCCGCAGCGTGGGCTTTGGTGTGACTCAGGCTGATTGAGATCTGCTCAAATCCATACAAATTCAGCAGGGCGTTTGCCCTTGGCGATAGGCATATAAAGGGGGCCCCGTAGCCATCATTCTCTACTGAAAAATCAGAGAGATCAATGGCTGCGGTTGCCGTTTCCAGCGGAAATAGCTTGAGGCAAGCTTCCTTCGCGGCAAAGCGAGCGGCTAGGCGCCCATAGCGGCTCTTTGATTTGCCCGCATAATCGAGTTCCTGTTGGCTAAAGATTCCCTTGAGATCTTCATTAGATGAATGATCCACCAGCTGCCGCACTCGGGCGATATCTACATGGTCAACACCACATTTGTATCTATTAGGCATTATTCATGATCTCATCGGCTGCTTGCCCGGATGATCAATGCGCTGTTCTGGCCTCCGAAGCCACGCGATAAAATTAATGCCGTATTAGAGATGGGTTCTCTGGCAACCTTCGCAATTGGCAGTTCTTGCAAGGATGGATCGATGTTGCTCAGGGGTGCGATGGCAGGCACAATTCCCCGTTGAAGTGCTGTAAGGGCAAGAACTGTATCGATACTTCCAGCGGCTGCTAAGAGGTGGCCAAATGCCCATTTGAAGCAGGTAATTGGTGGGATTTGGGTACCGAATACCCTGCGAATTGCCACGCCCTCAGAGAGATCTGATGTTCTAGTGCCGTTGCCATGGCACACAATCATTCCGATTTGCTGAGTTTCCAGGCCTGCCTGTTCCAGGGCCAGGCAAATGGCCCTGGCGACGCCATCACCATCCACTCTCACCGGCAGCAGCCCTTCGGCTTCAGAGGTACATCCCTTGCCAAGAATCTCAGCATGGATGGGAGCTGACCTCGACTCGGCCGCCTCCAGGGTTTCCAGCACTAGAGCTGCCCCGCCCTCGCCAAGGATGCAGCCAGACCGATCGGTATCAAAGGGGGTGAGCTGGGCGTCCGCAAGCAGCCCAGCCTTTTGGTAGTAGAGAACTGTTTGGGGTTCGACTGGGGCATCGTGGCCGATGGCTATGGCCCGATCGGTGTCGCCAATGCGTAGGCTTTCGAAGGCCTCGATGATTGAAAGGGACCCACTTGTGCCGTGATTTGTGATACAGGCGTTTGCTCCCTTGAGCTTATTTCTTATGCCTACATGGCATACAACGTTGTTGGGGAGGTTGCCCAGTAGCCACATTGGATTGACACTTTCGCCCAGCCTTTCGCCAATGGTCTGCATGCTGCCATTGGCTTCGCTGATCAGGGGCAAAAAATCATACTGGGTGTCATAGTAGCCGCCGCTGGTGCCTACATAAAGGCCAAATCTTTCGGCAAAACTATCGTCGTCGGCACTCGCCAGTGACTCCCGGTATGTACTGATCCCAGCAGAGTTCAGCGCTTGTTCGGCGGCATAGATGCCGACCACGTCTGTTTTCTTGATTAGCTTAAGGAGCTTTCGATCATTGATCAGTTCCCTTGGGCTGAACCCAACCACCCCGCCTAATCGGCATGGCCAATTCTCCCCGTCCCAGCCGCCTATTTCGGCGATGCTGATAGTGCCATCCAATAGGGAATCAAGGATCTGCTCAGGCTGCTTGCCAGATGCGCAGATTGCACCCAGGCCAGTGATCACAACTCGCGTCGCTGTCTGCATCGATTATGAGGCCCCGGGCTCGCGAAATACTAGGCAGCTGTTGGAGCCACCAAAGCCGAGAGAGTTGGACATGGCCACGCGAACAGCCTGATCCTTTGCCTTGTCACATATAAAATTGAGGTTGCAGTCTGGGTCCCGTTGGGTGAGATTTGCATTGATTGGAACCTTGCCGTGATGAATGGTCAAGGCGCAAATCGCCGCCTCTACGGCCCCTGCTGCTGCGATTAGATGGCCCATGGTGCTTTTTGTTGAACTCACGCTTAGATCCTTAATATGGCTGCCAAATACCACATGCGCCGCCGCTGCCTCACTGCGATCGTTCATTGGTGTTGATGTGCCATGGGCATTTAGGTAATCAACCTGTTCTGGAAATATGCCGGCCGATTGCAGAGCTTGTTGCATTGCCTGGATTGGGCCATCACCGGAGGGATGGGAATCGGTGATTCGGTAACTGGAAAGGGAATTGCCCTCCCCCGCTAGCTCTGCGTAGATCCGAGCGCCCCTTTTAACAGCTGCTTCCCATTCTTCCAGAACAAGGAAGCCAGCCCCTTCGCCCAGGACAAATCCATTGCGGCTGGCATCAAAGGGGCGGCTGGCCGTATGGGGATTGTGGTTGTCTGTTGATACTGCGTTGAGCAGGCAGAATCCGGCTAGGCCCAGGGGACTAATCATTGAATCGAAGCCCCCCGCAAGTACGTAGTCACAGTCGCCACGTCGGATCAGTTTTAAGCCCGTGCCAACGGCTTGACCTCCCGATGCGCAGGCGGTGTGCACGGATGTTGTATAACCTTTGATGGCATATCGCTCAACTAGAAGCGATAGACCCTGGGCCGATTGACTGCGGCAGAAGGCGATAGGGTCTGAGGCTATCGAGCTGCTCAGCATTAGATCCGTATCCAGCTCGCCAGCGGGGGCGGCCTCCCTTTGCAAGGCTTCGAGCTCGGGAAAGTCAACGCTGACCATGCCTGTGCCAACCGAGCAGCCCCAGCGGTGGCCATTGGCTGCATCCGGACGGATGCCCGCATCCTGAATGGCTTCTTCAGCTGACGCTAGGGCGAACAGATGGGACCGGGTGGCAGCTTTGCTCAGGCGTTTGTGGCCCGTGTTGCTGAGGTAGGTATCGCCTTTAACCTCGGCGGCAATCCGCACGGAAAAGCCGCTGGCATCAAACAGGCTGATGGGCGCCACGCCGCTGCGCGCCTCGAGCAGCGATTGCCAGGTTTCACCCAAATTGTTGCCCACAGGGGTGACGAGACCCATTCCCGTAATAGCAACTCGGCGAGGCTGGGTAACCATTTTCTAGGCCTCCTGCGGGGATGGGGCGACAACAAGGTTGAGCAAAGCCGATGCAACCAACTTGGTGCCGACATGGGCACTCAATTTGACCTGCTTTGGGCCTATCTCAGGTGTCAGGCCTTCTGCCCTTAACTTGACTTGGTCGCCAGGGGCTATCCAGGAGCGCACCTTCACCCTTGCCATTGAAGATATGACCAGTTGGGGGTGGTTAGGTTGGTTGGGCGGCTGGTTGGATAGGGGCCTTGGGCTGCAATTCATTTGCTCAATCACCATTGATGACAGGGCATGCATCAAAAGTGTTGCAGGAAAGACAGGCTTTTTGGGGAAATGATCCGCAAAGAAATCCGCTTGAATTGGAATGATTAGGCTGCCTTCCAGCGTCCCTAGGGCGTCAGATTGTATATCGGTAGGCAATATACAGGGAGCCTGAGCCAGCCTGTTTTCTTTGGCTCCAGTTGCCTCAAGGAGTTTAAACTGTTGGCCGATAGTTTCTGGATCGTCAAACTCTTGCTGGGGCAACATTGCCCCCGAGCAGTCTACCAATTCGAGTATGAGACGCTCGCCCGCAGTGGCTACACCTGAATAGGAAACCGACTCGCTATCGCAGGACTCAATTATTGCCTCCAGGCTCAACCTTTCGCCAGGGCGGGCCTCGCTGTGGTATTTGGTTGCTCCGGCAAGTGCTGCAACGGGTCTGCGCGCGAAATTCAGACTTGACATGGCGTACCACGCGGCTAGCTGGCCGATCGCCTCGGCAACTAGGGACTGGGGGAAGAATTCCAGATGGGCTGGAATTAGGAAGGAGCCCTTGATCTGGCCAGAACTCCCGATTGAGGTTATGCGATCTACAAAGGAGAAGGCGCTGAAGCGATGTAGAGACATTGCCCCTGGCTATTGAGCCGCACCGACTTGCTCTCGTTGCGCTTTGATTACCAGCTTTAAAAAGGTTTCCGGAGTAAAAAGTCTGGGAATGTCAGCCACATTAAGAGGTGTCTTGAAGCGTTCGGCAGGCACTTCACTCAAATAGGCCTTCAATTGGGCCAGTCCGGCGCTGGTTACCACACCATTTTGTTCAAATTCACTTTCGGAGAGGGGCCCCCGTGAATCTTCCAGAATTTTGCCGCGGGGTATTTTGACCTTAAATGTTTTCTCCAGTCGAAATACTATATCCAGGAAGTCAATCGACTCTGCATCAAGGTCGTCAATTAGAGAAGCCGTTAGGGTGATCTCCTCTTCGTCGCAGCCCAAGGCTTCGGCCATGGTTTCGGCGAGCTTGGGAAATACGGCTGCAATCTCCTCTGCGGTGAAATCGGATTGGGTCATGGAGTTAACTCATTTTGAAGCCGCCATCGACGTGAAGCACTTGCCCAGTGACGTAATCAGACAGGCTTGAAGCGAAAAATAACACGACGTTAGCGACATCCTCCGGTTGGCCAAAGCGACCAAGAAGGATACGCGACTTTACCACGTCTCCAGCCTGTTGTCTGATGGCTTCAGTCATCTCGGTTTCGATCACCCCGGGTGCAACACAGTTCACCAGAATATTGCGCGGTGCCAACTCAACTGCAAGGGCTTTTGTTAGGGCATTGATTGCACCCTTGCTGGCTGCATAGTTTGTTTGGCCCCGGCCACCCTTTTCGCCGGCTACGGAGCTGATATTTATGATTTTGCCCCTTCGCTTGGAGACCATGTAGGGGATTACGGGCCGCAGTACATTAAATACACCTACCACATTTGTGGCGAGCACCTCTTGTATGTCGTCATTTGTAAGCAGGCCGAGAATGTTGTCTCTGATGATGCCGGCGCTGTTGACAAGAATGTCGATCTTGCCGGCGTCTTCGGCTATTTCATCGATTGCCTGCTCGCAGTTTTCGGCATTGCGAACATCAACCCTTTTGGCTTTCACAGTGCCACTGAGTCCAGCAGCAGCTGCCAATGTTTCATTGGCGGCTGCTTCATTGCTGCAATAGAGGAATGTGACATCGGCTCCCTGGGCAGCCAGCGTAAGCACAATTGATCGGCCGATTCCCCTGCTGCCGCCTGTGACAACGACTGCCTTGTTTTCAAGTAGGTTTGCGCTGTCCATTTGCTGCTTGGTAGGGTTTGGTGGGGGCTCAATCGGTAGGGATTGGCAAATCGGGATTGGAGAGTTCCCCATGGGCTGGCTTGAGTTAGCCAGAAATGGCGAAGCCCCCATCTACCACCAGGGTTTGACCGTTGATCATCTCGGCTTCAGGTAGGCATAGAAGATAGACCCCATCTGCAACATGCTCCGGCACCATGCTTTTGCCCGTTGGGTTTCTCTGGCTGAAGCTTTCCAGCAGTTCTTCCCGGTTCGGAAAGTGGGAGAGGGCGTCGGTGTCAACTACCCCAGCGCTGACGGTGTTGACGCGAATTCCCCTTTGGCCCAGCTCCTGGGCCAGGCTGCGCACAAGTGACTCCAGGGCAGCCTTTGAAGCTCCTACAAAGCCGTAGTCAGGTATTGCCCTGCTGGACCCCAAGCTTGAAAGCGCAATTATCCGGCCCCCGTCAGCCATCAGCTTTATCGCCTCCTGGCTGAGCAGCACCAGGGCCAGGGCGTTGGTTTCCAGGCACCAGCGCCAGTGCTTTCTATTCATCTGCATGACCGGCTTGAGCACACCACTTGCGGCATTGCTGATCAGTATGTCGAGGCGATTAAATGTCTCTGTAAAACTTTCAAATATATCTTTCACGCTTTCGGGATCGCCCACACTCCCTTTGATCGCGATTGCCCGTCTGCCCATGTCCCGAACTTGATCGCAAAGCGCAGTGGCTTCCGCGTGGCTATTGTAATAATTAATCGCTACGTCGCAGCCGGCTGAGGCGAGTTTCAGGGCGGTCGCCCGGCCGATTCCCCTGGCTCCACCAGTCACCAGAGCCACCCTCCCCGCCAGCGTCTGCGTCATGGATCCTGCGTGGATGGCTGCCTTGGCGGAGATAGTAGGGCTCGACCCCCAGCAGGGCCCTCTACAGCAGCGAAGGCTGGTGTTCGACTGGCTCCAATCGGGCCTGCTTCGCCCCTGTGCCAGAGGTCTCCCCACTGGGCTCTTCACCGGTCTCCTCACCGCGCTCCTCGGCCTCGCCGGCCTTGACCTCCAGGGCCTGCTCGATCACCCGGTCGGTGAGGGCGTCGAAGTAGGCCGCCAGACTGGCCTGTAGCTCCAGGAACTCCGGCCAAAGGGTGTCGTTGACGAAGCTGCGGCTAAGGCGGGCCATCACCGTGGTTCGCCGCTGGCGGCTGTAGCGGTAGGGCTGGATGCCGTAGCGCCGCATCAGTGCCACGAACAGGTGGCGGGACCACTGGTCTGACAGGGAGAAGCGAAACTCCACCGGCGGCTCTTCGGTGGCCAGCTCGGCCAGGCGGGCTTCGATGCGCTCGCGGGCCCTTCCCGCCGCCACCCGCTCACCGTCGCTGCCGGCCCTGGCATAGAGCGCCTCGATGCGCTGCAACTTGGCTACCAGCTGGGCTTCCGGGCCCTGTGGCGGTGTTTGCACCGTGCGGGTGCGGCGGGCCATTGGCTTCTAGAAGCTGGTGTCAAGCTACCGACCCTGCCAGGCCTGATCCATGTTCTCCCCCGGCCCATGGTTCGATCCCGAGACCACAGCCATGGTTCTTGCCTCCCTGCGCTCCCCTGCCGGCGCCGTGGCATTCGTTCCCCTCTATGCCCTCTGGGTGACCCTGCTGCTGCCGGGGGTGTGGGCCTCGATGCTGGCCGGCGCCCTCTACGGCCCTGCCTGGGGCAGCTTGATCGTGTTCGTGGGGGCCTGCCTGGGTGCCCAGGCGGCCTTTCTGCTGGGGCGCACCTGGCTGCGCAGCTGGGCGCGCCGGCGGCTGGCGGCGGTGCCGAAGTTGCAGGCGATTGAGCAGGCCGTGAGCCGGGAGGGGCTGAAGCTGGTGTTGCTCACCCGCCTCTCGCCCGCCTTTCCCTTTTCCCTGCTGAATTTCGCCTACGGCCTCAGCGAGGTGAGCTGGCGCGACTACTCGATCGGCCTGGTCGCGATCCTGCCTGGCACGATCCTCTTCTGCGGCCTGGGTGCGCTGGCCGGAGATGTGGCCCGCTTCCGCGAGGTGCTCTCCGGCCAGGCCGATCCCCTCACCTGGACCCTGCGCATCGTGGGACTGCTGGCCACCGTTCTGGTGGTGTGGCTAGTGGGTAGGGCAGCGCGGCAGGCTCTTCAGGGGGCAGAGCCACCGGGCTGATCGGGCAACCGCCAGTCGCGCAGTGCTGCGATCAGTACAAACCAGGCCAGCCGCAGCCGGGCCAGTGGGCCTGGCTGGCTGACGAGCTCGGCATATTTCGCCCGCCCGCACTCGGTTTTGATCCAGCGGAAGGCGGCGGGAGCGGCCATGGCAGCGCGGAGCGGCGGTGGTTTGGGGCCAGTCTGATCCCACCACCTTGGGGTTGGTTACATCACCAGCAGGGCCAGCAGCCCGGCCTCATCCAGCACCGCCACCCCCAGGCCCTCGGCCTTGCTGAGCTTGCTGCCGGCCTCCTCGCCGGCCACCACATAGCTGGTCTTTTTGCTCACCGAGCCGCTCACCTTGCCGCCGGCGGCTTCGATCAGGGCCTGGGCGGCACTGCGGCTGAGGGAGGGCAGGCTGCCGGTGAGCACAAAGGTCTGGCCGGCCAGGGGGGCCTGCTGGCCCGCCGCCGCAGCTGACGCCGCCCGCTCCCCTGGCCCTGCGGCCAGGGAGAAGCCCAGCCCTGCCAGTTGCTCCAGCAACAGCCGGTTGGCCGGGGTGGCAAACCACTGCTGCAGCGATTGGGCGATTTCAGCGCCGATGCCGAAGACGGCGGTGATTGATGGGGGATCGTGGGTTGCGGCGGTTGCCAGCTCAGCGGCACTGGGGAAGGCGGCAGCGAGCGCCTTGGCGCTCACCTCCCCCACGTGGTGGATGCCCAGGCCGTAGAGCTGGCGGTGCCAGGGCTGGGCCTTGGAGGCGGCCAGGGCGGCCACCAGGTTTTCGGCGCTCCTGGCGCCCATGCGCTCCAGGCTGGCCAGCAGGGCCCCATCCAGCCGGTAGAGGTCGGCGATCGAGCCCACCAGGCCCTTCTCCACCAGCTGCTCGATCAACTTGGCCCCCAGCCCATCCACATCCAGGCCCCCCTTGCTGACCCAATGGCGCAGGGCGCCCCGCAGGATCGCCGGGCAGCTCGAATTGACGCAGCGGGTCGCCGCCTCCCCCTCTTCGCGCACCAGCTCCGAGCCGCACTCCGGGCACAGGTTGGGCAGCGCCAGCGGTGCCGCCCCGGCGGGCCGCAGCTCGCCCAGCACCCGCACCACCTCGGGGATGATCTCGCCGGCCTTGCGCACCACGATCGTGTCGCCGGCGTGCAGATCGAGTTCGGCCAGGCGATCGGCGTTGTGCAGGGTGGCGCGGCTCACCGTGGTGCCGGCCAGGGGCACGGGCTCAAACTCGGCCACCGGGGTCACCACCCCCGTGCGACCCACCTGACAGGCCAGCCGCAGCAGCCGGCTGGGGGCCTCCTCGGCGGCGTACTTGAGGGCGATCGCCCAGCGCGGCGCCTTCTGGGTGAAGCCGGCGGCGTCCTGGAGGCGCAGGTCGTTGAGCTTCACCACCACGCCGTCAGTTGCGTAGTTGAGGTCGTGGCGCCGCCCATCCCAGGCGCTGAAGAAGGCCTCCACTGCCGCCAGATCCGGCAGTAGCTCGGCGTTGGGATTCACCTTGAAGCCGGCTTGCTGCAGCCACTGCAGACACTCCCACTGGCTGCGCGGCCCCTGGGGCGGGTCTGGCGGCAGGTGCAGGGTGTAGGCAAAGAAATCCAGCCGCCTGGCGGCCACCACCTTGGGATCCAGTTGGCGCAGGGTGCCGGCACAGGCGTTGCGGGGGTTGGCGAACGGGGCCTCATCCCGCTCGGCCCGCTCAGCATTGATGGCGGCGAAAGTGGCGTTGGGGATCAGGGCCTCGCCGCGCACCTCCAGCCAGGCGGGGGGCTCATCGAGATGAAGCCGCAGGGGCACTGAGCTGATCGTGCGCACGTTTGCGGTAATCTCCTCGCCCCGTTCGCCGTCGCCGCGGGTGGCAGCCCTCACCAGCAGGCCGTTTTCGTAGCTGAGGGCGAGGGCATTGCCATCGATTTTCAGTTCCCCCACCATCGGCAGCGCCGTGCCGGGTTCCCGGTCGAGCACCTTGAGCAGGCGGTCATACCAGGCCTCCAATTCCTCGCTGCTGAAGGCGTTGTCGAGGCTGAGCAGGGGAATGCGGTGCTCCACGCTGGAGAAGGCCGCCGCCGGCGTTCCCCCCACCCGCTGGGTGGGGCTGTCCGGGGTGATCAGCTCGGGGTGGGCGGCCTCGAGCTCGAGCAGTTCCCGGTAGAGGCGGTCGTAGACCGGATCCTCCAGCTCGGGGGCATCCAGCACGTAGTAGGCGTGGGCGGCGTGGTTGAGCAGCCGCCGCAATTCGCTGGCCCTGGCCTGGTCCTGGTTGGCTGCACTCACGCCAGCACCCTCAGACAGAAAAATTCAGGCTGCAGCCAGCTTGGTGATGCGATCCACCCGCCACTGCTCTTCCACCTTTACGAAGGTGAAATCAAGCGGCAGTTCTTCTTTGCCGTCGCTCTTGAGCTTGACGGTGAGGATCAGCTGACCCTCATCTAGCCGGGGCCGGCCCGATTTGAGGTTGCGGTATTTGTTGAGCTGCAGACCCGCCAGGAAGCGGATGAACTGCTGCCGGTTGACGTGGGAGCGGTAGTTCTTGGTGGTGAGCAGGTAGGCCCCATCCACCTGGCCGCTGGCCACCTGGGTGAAGAACTGTTTGATCAGGGGGTTGATGCCGCGGGCGCTGAGCACCAGCCTGACTGCCGAGATGGTCCAGTAGAGGAGCAGGGCCCCGGCCCCGCCGAGCAGGAGCTTGGTGCCGATGTCACGGGTCAGACCCCAGTCCATCACGAAACAATTTGCGTTGACTGGGGCAGAGTCTGACTGACTGCCCCGCCGGCATGCCGCTCGAGCCCCTGCTGCCCCTGTTTCACCAGCTTGACCGGGAGTGGTTTGACGGCAGCCTGGCGCCGGATGGCCAGCGGCTGGTGGAGCTGCGCTGGAGCGATGGCCGCATGCGGCGCACGGCGGGGATGTATCGCTTTGGCCGCCACCGCGACGGGCGTCCCCTCAGCGAAATTGTGCTGTCGCGGCCCCTGCTGGAGCCCTTGCCCCGGGAGGCCACCCTCAGCACCCTCTGCCACGAAATGATCCACGCCTGGGTGGATCGGGTGGTGGGAGCCCAGGAGGTGCACGGCCCCCACTTCCGCGCCCGCATGGCCGCCATCAATGGGGCCCAGGATGGGTTTCGGCTCAGCATTCGCCACCGCTACCCCCTGCCCGTAAGCACGCTGTCGCCCCGCTGGCTGGCCTGCTGTCCAAACTGCGGCCTGAGCGCCCCCTACCGCCGCCGGGTCAAGGGGCTGGCCTGCCGCCTCTGTTGCGAGCGGCTTCACGGCGGGCGCTGGCACGCCAGCTGCCTGTTGCGATTTGAGCAGGCGGCCTAGGGTCGCGCCAGCAAGGCACCTGCATGGGCGTTTTTCTCTGGACCCTGGAATTCGGTGGGCTCACCATCGCCCTGGTGGGCCTGGGCCGGGAGCGCTGGCTGGCGGGCCGTCGCCGTTAGGTTTGGATGATTTTGATGGCTGATTCCTGGTCTGAGCCCCTCGAGCAGGGTTTTGATCGGCTGGTGAGCACCGGCCGACAACTGGTGAATGGCGTATCCGGTGCCCGGCCAGGTGCCCGGGGCAGCGAGCGCCGCCAGCGGGGGCCATCGCTCCAGGCTGGCCTGGGCAAGTGGGTGGAAGGCAAGCTCGATTGGATTCTGGAGGATGGGGAGGAGCTGAGGGAACCCTGGCAAGATCCCCTGCCGGTAGCCCCGCGCCGCCAACCCCTGGAGGCCATCTCGCGGCGCAGCGGCCCTCTCCCCCAGGCTCTTCAGGCTCGCCAGGCACCACAGACAAGCCAGGGCGAGCCAGATGTTTGGCCTGACGATACTGATTTTGTGGTGCCCCGCTGGCAGCGTCAGGCCCCAGGTCAGGCCAGGGCCGAACCCCAGTTGCCGGCTACCTCCCCTTCCTTTTCCCGTGCCCCCGGCCGGACCATGCCCCGCTCCAGCCGGCGCCGCCCGGGGGCCAGCTCGAGCTGGTCTGACTAACCTGGGTCAGTGAGCGTCCGGTGCGATGGGCAGTCTGGTGGTGGTTGGTTTTCCCAAGGCCGAGGAGGCCGAGTTGGTGCGGCGGGAGCTGGTGGATATCCAGCGCGAGCAGCTGATCGCCCTGGATGATGCGGTTGTGGTGGAGCATGACGCCGCCGGCCAGGTGCACCTGCGTCAGTCCATCAACCTGACGGCGGCCGGCGCCATCGGTGGCGGCTTCTGGGGCACCCTGGTGGGCCTGCTGTTCCTCAATCCCCTGCTTGGAGCTGCGGTGGGTGCGGGGGTGGGCGCCGCCTCCGGATCTCTCTCGGATATCGGCATCAACGACGACTTCATGCGCGAGCTGGGCGAAACCCTGCCCTCCGGCAGTGCGGCCCTTTGCCTCCTGGTGCGCGAGGTCACCCCGGATCGGGTGATCGAGCGGCTGCGGGCCCATGCCCCCCACGCCAAGTTGCTGCGCACCAACCTCTCCCACACCGACGAGGATCGGTTGCGGGAGTTACTGGAGCAGGCCCGCCTGCAGGCCGAGGCCCTGCGGCTGGGTTGAGCCAGGTGCGAGGCCGGCCGGCCCGAGCCAGTGCTCCAGTTCGGGCGAAAACACCTCCCTGATCACCGTAAGTTCCTTCCCGCCTCGAAAGAAGCGGTAGTGGCGGCTCCAGAAGGGGCCGCCATGGCCGAAGCGCTCTGCCAGCCAGGGGGCATCCACCCGGGCCAGGCCATCCACTTCCCGAAATAGCTCGGCTCGCCGTGCCGTCAGGCTGCGCCAGATCGGTTGATCCCGTTCGAGCAGGTAGGCGTCGGCCTGCTGCTGGTTCCACCAGCTCTCGGCCCAGGCCAGGGTTCGTTCCCCGCAGCGCAGCCACACCTGGCGCCGCAGCAGGGGGCTTTCAAGTTCGCTGATCTCGGCCGGTGGAGGGCCGCCGGCGCTGGCACCAGCCGAAGTCTCAGGTGCCATGGAGATCAATTCGATCTCCACCGGGTCACCGGTGAGCAGTTGGAAGTGACGGGTCGGGCTGCCATCGCCCAGCAGCATCAGCCGCCAGGCTCCCGAAAGCACGGCACCGGCCTGGCCGCCGAGGACGGCGTCGGTGCTGGCCTGCCAGATCACGCTGGGGGAGCTCAGCAATTGGTTAGCCCACATCCGCAAAGGCCTCTGGCCTAGTGCACTTACGTTAGGTAACAAGGAACGGGGTTCGGGATTGGGGTCCAGCCTGCTGCCCGCCAGCTTGCCTGACGTGGTCGTCACCAACTTCCATCGCCGCTACACCGGGGTGTCGGCAACGGTGCGGGCGCTGGTGCCCGTGCAGCGTCAGGCGATGAAAATCGGCCTACTGGATTGGGGTCGCTTAGGTCTGAGCGCGAACATGCGTTGGTGGCATCTGCTGTGGCTGGGATGGACTCCGCCATCTACTGCCAGATTTCGGATCTGGCATGCCCGTCGGGATATTGAGATCGTCGTTGGATTGCTGCTGAAAACGCTGCTGCGCCAGCCCTGGAAAATTGTTTTCACCTCGGCAGCTCCCAAGCGACCAGGTCTATGGTTGGGGATGTTATTGCGTAATTGTGATGCGGTAATTGCCACATCGGAGAGGTCAGCCCAGTTTCTGGCTTCCTGCACGCAAGTCATTCAGCACGGCGTAGATACTAGCTATTATTCGCCGCCTCCCAATGACGAATTAAGTAGGCTCAAGACATCCCCACTCCCCCAGGGCTTAGCCAGCGTTCCTTGCTCATTGGCGGGTCACTACTGGATCGGGGCATTTGGCCGCATAAGGCCCAGTAAGGGAACTGATCTTTTGATTGAAGCCCTGATCCAGGTGCTTCCAGACTTCCCCGATTTTAGTGCTGTAATTACGGGGCTGTGCCAGAATAAACATCAAAAGTTTGCCCAGTCCTTGCAGGTCAAGGTTGTTAACGCTGGCCTGGCTGAACGCATTGTTTTTCTGGGCGATTTGGATCGCGAAACCGTACGCAGCTGCTACCGACGCCTGCTCCTCTGCGTCGCGGCGTCCCGTTCCGAGGGCTTTGGTCTGACCCCGTTGGAGGCAATGGCTTGTGGGCGCGCTGTTTTGGTGTCCGGAGCTGGGGTTTGGCCCCAGCTTGTGGATCCTCAGGTTGGGGCATCTTTTCAAACCGGATCTGTGGATTCGCTTGTGATGGCATTGCGAGTTTTGCTGCGGGATCCCCAGTTGCTCTGGCAGATGGGGATCAATGGGCGCCAAAGATCTCTGCAGTGCCATTCCCTGCAGGGCGAAGCAAACCAAATTAATCAACTCTATGCTCGTTTGATGGATTGGGGGTCTGGTTTATAGCCTGCTCCCCGGTCATGACGGGCACTGAGCACCCCTTGGAGAAAAGCGCGATTCTTGTAGAATTTTCGCTTGCTGAGCAGGGTTGCCGGCGATAACAGTTGTCGCCAGGCAGAGCCCTTCGCCTTGCGGAATGCCCCCTTGATCTGGTGTTTTGTGGTGACATAAACAAGTGAGCGACCCATATGCCAAGCCTTGAGAGCTGCAATGCTGGCCGAGCGCCCGCTCGAGTGGCCACTCAGGTGGGTCATCAAGGAGTTATGGATCAACCAAGTTGGCCCCACCTGCTTGCGTAGGCGGATGCTGATGTCATCGTCTTCATGATAGAGGAAAATATTTTCATCAAAGCCGTAAACCCGATCAAAGTTCCGTTTGCTCAAAAATAGGGCTGCACCTGTGAGTACTGGCACTGGGCTATCGTTTTTAAGTGCGATAGGGCCCATTATTTCGTTGGCACTAAGCAGGCAGCTCCGGCGTTTAAATGAGACCCTGCCCCGGCTGTCGATGATCTTAGGATTGAAGGCGGATGCTTCGGGCTTTGCGGCGGCGGCGGATTCTAGGGCCGTGATTGTTGTGGCTTCAAGAAAGCTGTCTGGATTCACAAAGAAGAGAAATTCGCTTTGGCTGGCAGCTGCGCCTTGATTGCATGCAGAGCCAAAGCCCAGATTGGTATGATTGGTAATCAGGAGCGCATTATGGCTCTTTGCTAGAGCTTTAGTTTCGGCAAGATCTGATGAGCCATTGTCAACAAGAATAATGCTTGTGCCTTGGGGAATAGATGCTAAAAAGCGCCCCAACACCGCTGAACTGTTGAAGCAAACGCTGATTACGCTGGTGCGGCTCGGGGCGTTCAAGTTTCGGGGCTCCACCTCACCTTTGCTGGAGGGTCAGCTGGGCCCCAATGGCATCAAAAGCCACTGGAGATACTGACCCGCAGCTGTTCTCTTCCTTTTTCGATCACGGCGCTGTCCCCGCTGGCAGAGCGCAAACGCCAACCGCTGGCGCCGATGCTTTCTCCCACCGCCGCACTTGTTGAGTTGCCCCCGATCTGGAAGATTGCCGAACCACTTTGACCAGCCACTTGAACCACCCCCACCAACTGGGGCGAGCTGGAGTCCGCATCACCACTTCTGTTACCACTATTGCTATTGCTATTTCTATTGCCGCTGGCCTCTGGTGCTGGGCTGGTGATGCGGCCATTGACAGGCACCCTGAGTACGCCGGCTAGGGGAGCGCCGGTCGCGGGCAAGGCGGCCAGCTCCTCAACCCAGGGTTCACCTGGCGGGGGCGGCGGCAGATCGCCAACTTGGGCCGCGCCTGCCGCCGTGGCAGAGCTCTGATCGCCTTCAGCAGTGGCGGGAGCAGTGGCTGGAGCAGTGGCGGCGCCGGAGCTGGGCCCCATGTTGCGCAGCCGCTCGATCAGAAGCATGTTGCGTTCCTGCTGGATGGCCTGCTGGGATTGGTTCCAGAGGCCCAATACAACCAGGGCAGCGCCAGTGGCCACCACCACGGCCCCAGTGGTGATGGCCAGCAGAAGCCCAGGCTTGGCCCGATGGCTCGGGAGTGGGTTGATGACGAGCGTTGGTTCCACCGCCTGCAGGGGGGCTTGCCTGGGGCTGTCACAGAACACCACCTCGATGGGTTTTTCTGGTTCAAACACCCGGTTGAGCACCTGTTCGGCTCGCAGCTCCCAGTAGGCCATGGACGTAGGTATGCCCCGTGCTGGATTCACCAGAAGTCACCCCCTACGGCCTTGGCTTCAACCTACCGAGCCTGGCTGGGCTTGACGAGGCCTGGCGGTTGCGGATCTCGAGCCAGAGCATCAAGGCCGTGACGTCTGCCGGAGAGACCCCCGCCATTCGGGAGGCTTGGCCAAGGTTCATTGGCCTGATTGCCGCCAGTTTCTCCCGGGCTTCGTTGGAGAGGGTGGCGATCGCGGCGTAGTTGATGTCGGTGGGGATAGGGCGGTTTTCCTGCTTCTTCGCCTGGTCGATCTGCTGCTGCTGGCGGGCCAGGTAGCCGCTGTATTTGATGTCGATTTCGGTGGCTTCGGCCACATCGCGGCGCAGCTCTGGGTCGGCCAGGCCGTGGCGGGCCAGATCGGCGCTGTGGAAGCCGGGGCGACGCAGCAGCTCGGCCAGGGTGATCGAGCCCTTGATGGGGGCGCTGGTTTGGACTTCCACGGCGGCGGCGGCCGGTTCGCTGGCCTTGAGCCGCACCGTGTTGAGGCGGTGTTGCTCGGCGGCAATCGCCGCCTGTTTGTCCTCGTAGATCCCCCAGCGGCGCTCGTCGATCAGGCCCAGTTCGCGCCCCAGGGGGGTGAGGCGCCGGTCGGCGTTGTCGCCCCGCAGCACCAGCCTGTATTCGCTGCGGCTGGTGAGCACCCGGTAGGGCTCGCGCAGATCCTTGGTGATCAGGTCATCGACCATGGTGCCGATGTAGCTGCCCTCTCGGGGGAAGTGGACAGGCTCCTGGCCGCGCACCAGCCGGGCGGCGTTGAGGCCGGCCACCAGCCCCTGGGCGGCGGCCTCCTCGTAGCCGGTGGTGCCGTTGAGCTGGCCGGCCGAAAACAGCCCGGCTACCCGCTTGGTTTCCAGGGATGGCTTGAGTTGGGTGGCAGGCAGGTAGTCGTAGTCCACGGCATAGGCAGGCCGCAGCATCACGCAGCGCTCCAGGCCCGGCAGGGTGCGTAGCAGCTCCAGTTGCAGCCGCTCGGGCAGGCCGGTGGAGAAGCCCTGCACGTAGATCTCCGGCGTGTCGCGGCCCTCGGGCTCCAGAAAGATCTGGTGGCTTTCCCTATCGGCGAAGCGCACGATCTTGTCTTCTATCGAGGGGCAGTAACGGGGCCCCTTGCTGTCGATGAAGCCGCCGTAGATCGGGGTGAGGTGCAGGTTGGCGCGAATCAGCTGGTGGGTGGCGGCGGTGGTGCGGGTGATGTGGCAGCTCATCTGCTCGCCACTCACCCAGGCCGTTGGATCAAAGGAAAAGAAGCGATCGGCTGCGTCGCTGGGTTGCTCCTCGAGTTGGTCTAAGGCGATGCTGCGCCGATCCACCCGAGCTGGGGTGCCGGTCTTGAGCCGGCCCATCTGGAAGCCCAGGGCCTCGAGGGTTTCGCTGAGCCCAACGGCTGCCTGTTCCCCGGCGCGGCCGGCGCTCATCGATTGGCTGCCCACCCAGATCTGGCCGCCCAGGAAGGTGCCGGCGGTGAGGATCACGGCCGGCGCGGCATAGGTGCTGCCGAAGTAGGTGCGGATGCCGCTGACGCGGGCGTCTTCTCCTGGGGTGCCCTCCAGCTCCAGGCCGGTCACCATCGCCTCGCGCAGGGCCAGATTTGGCGTGTGCTGCAGCAGCTGCAGCATCTGGCGGGCGTACTGGCGTTTATCAGTCTGGGCCCGCAGGGCCCAGACGGCTGGGCCGCGGCTGGCGTTGAGCACCCGCTTCTGCAGGGCCGTGGCATCCGCCAGCCGACCGATCACGCCGCCGAGGGCATCGACCTCATGCACCAGCTGGCTCTTGGCCGGTCCGCCCACCGCCGGGTTGCAGGGCTGCCAGGCTATTCGATCCAGGTTGAGGGTGAACAGGGCGGTGCTGAGCCCTAGACGTGCGGCGGTGAGGGCCGCCTCGCAGCCGGCATGGCCGCCACCCACCACGATCACGTCGAAATTTTCCGTGAAGTGTTCGGTGAAGTTGGTGGCGGAGCTTGTCATGTATCCCAGACTATCGAGTTGCCAGCGCTGGGTTGGGTTCTAAGCATCATTATTAATGGCCTACGGTCGCGGCAAATAGTCAACAGGCTTGGCAATCCTGCTTCGCTAGGCTAGCATTGATTGCGCGGTATTGACTGTATTTATGGGCGGCTTTTTGGTAAGACTGCATCCAGTAATTATCAGGTTTGCCTTGCTTGAGTGGTCGGTATTCGCTTTCTACTCTTCCATCCTGCTGGTTAAAAACGCGTTCGGGTTGTTTGCGGGGGTATTGGTGTCCTTAAGCCTAGTGGCGGTGCTTGGCCGGTGGCCTTGGCGATTATTGCCCTTGGATCATGTCTTCACCGAGCTCTTGGCGATCTTCCCATTGCTGATGGTGCCGTCTCTGCTGGTAAATGGCGGCTCGCTAGATTATTTTGACTATCCGATTCGGGCTTTATTATATATTCCCTTGATTATTGGGCTTCGTAGTTATGCTGGGCCCAGGGTATTTGAGGATTTCCTGTTTCGTGGCGTGAGCACGGGTGGTTTGTTTGCTGCCATGTTCTCAGCCCATTCTCTTGTTCTAGCTCCTTCAGAGCGAGTTGGCCTGCCGATTACTAATCCAATTGCCTTTGGCCAGATCGCCGCAATCCTTGCCTTACTTGCTTTGGCCGGTATTTGTAGGAATGGCGGTCGGCTTCAAAAAATATATTGTGGTTTTGGTTGCTTGGGTGCAGTCATCGCTGTGTACGCTTCTGGTTCGGCAGGGGCGCTGTTGGGCTTGGTATTTGGCGGTTTGGTACAGCTTGTCTTGCTGGGTCGTTCATCAAAAAACCCAGTGTATACCAAGATTATATTTATATTACTTTTGGTTTCAGCTGCTATTTTGTTGCCGCTTGCAGTTTTCAAATATGGGCAAATTACTAGCGAAACAACAGCCTTTTTTGCTGGAAAAGGCATGGGAGCATCCCAGGGGCAGCGGCTTATAGCGATGCAAATTGCACTCCAAAGCTTTTTCCAGCACCCCCTCCTTGGCATAGGGCCTGGGAACGGCCATCAAGTGATAGCTGCCTACTGCAGTGCAAACCTATGTACAGATCAATTTAAGGGCTGGACGGGCATGCACAACCAGTATCTGGATATTTTGTTGACATCTGGCCTGGTTGGTCTAGCCGGCTGGTTTATATTTTCTATTGGCATTCTTTGGTTGTTTTACATTAGGCTCCGATCTGGTGTGGCCCCTATCATTTCGGGTGCTGGGTTTTCCGTAGTTGTGGCGATGATGATTTCTGCCTTTCCCCAGCCCCTTTATCATCATAATATCTCTGTAATCTCTTTCTTCTTCACCATCACTTTCCTTTGGTTCTTGGCTTATCCTGCGCCCAAAGAGTTGACAAGTCTGGGCGAAAATATTACGAAATAGGCCTATTAGTGCGCCTTGGGCTGGATCAATTTTTGGGTTTGCACCTTCAATGCTGCTAGCTAGCACCAGTGCCTGCGCAGCTCCTCGCCCAGGTAGCCCCAGAGCCGGGGCTGGAGTGGATGGCGCAGGATCGTGCGGAGTGGATGGCGCCAGGGGTGCAGCACCTCATTGGGCTTGGGCCGGCCGTGGAATTTGAGGATGGAGCTGGCCTCCAGCTGGCCCCGCGCCGCCTCGGGATTGCGCCGGGCGAATTTGCGCAGGGCTTTGTAGGAGCTCACCCAGCCTGGGGGCCAGTAGGAGAGGGCGCCGGGAGCATGGTCGCTGAATACCTGATAGATGAAGTTCTGGTCGCCCGGGAAGGCTGCGGCCGCGTAATGGCCCTGCTGCCAGCACTGCCAAACTGCCTGGGTGTGGGCATCGGGACGGCACCAGAGCACCGATGAGTTGAGAATTGGGTAGTTCCAGTCCCGCACGCCGATGACACTGGAACGGCTGGTTCGCCCCAGCTCCACCAGCGGGCCCAGGTTGGAGCGGATCACCAGGGTGCTGTCGAGATACAGAAAGGGATCCTCGCCGGTGAGGCCCCGGTCGAACAGTTTCAGCTTGCCGAAAAAGCCCTTCAGGCCGCCTCCCTGCAGATCCCGTACCTCCAGCTGCTGGTGCTGGCTGCTCGGCCCGTCAAAGCGGGCCGGTTCGGGCCGGTCGGTGTAAACGACGAAGCGATGGGCCTCGCTGACGTTGCGGCCCACCATCGCAGCCAGTCGACTCACCCAGAGGTCTGGGTAGCGCTGGCCGGTTTGGACCGTCACCACCTGGAGGGTGGGGTGCTCAGGCGGCAAGATTCCTGAACCGGGTGAACTGGGGCTCAAATAGCAGTTTCACCGTGCCCACCGGGCCGTTGCGGTGCTTGGTGACGATCACTTCGGTGATGCCGCGATCGGCCGTTTCCGGGTTGTAGTACTCGTCGCGGTAAATCATCAACACCAGGTCGGCGTCTTGCTCGATCGAGCCCGATTCGCGCAGGTCGCTCAGCATGGGCCGCTTGTTGGTGCGCGATTCGACGCCGCGGCTGAGCTGGGAGAGGGCCATCACCGGCACGTTGAGTTCGCGGGCCATGCCCTTGAGGCCCCGGGTGATGCGGCTGAGCTCCTGCACCCGGTTGTCGGGGGTGGAGCCCTCCATCAGCTGCAGGTAGTCGATCACGATCAGGCCCAGCTCCTTGCCGGTTTCGGCCATCAGCCGGCGGCAGAGGGAGCGCATCTCCAGCACGCCGGTATTGGGCTTGTCGTCTAAGAAAAGAGGAAGTTGGCCCAGGCTGTTGATGCCCTGGCCCAGCAGGGGCCATTCCTCCTGCTGCAACCGGCCGGTGCGCAGCCGGCCGCTCTCAATGCCCACCTCCATCGAGAGCAGCCGGTAGGTGAGCTGCTCCTTGCTCATCTCCAGCGAGAACACGCACACCGGCAGGGCGTGGAGCTGGGCCACGTTCTTGGCGATGTTGAGCACGATCGAGGTTTTGCCCATGGCCGGCCGGCCGGCCACGATGATCAGGTCGCTGCGCTGCAGGCCCTGGGTGATGGCATCGAGGTCGTAGAAGTTGCAGGGGATGCCCGCAACGGAGGTGCCGAGTGAGCGGCTCTCGATCTCGTTGAAGGTGCTGGTGAGGATCTCGGCGGTGGGGGTGAGGCCGGTGCTGGGTTTTTCCTGGCTGATGGCGAAGATCTTCTGCTCGGCCTCATCGAGCACCTGCTCCATCGGCTTGCTCTGGTCGAAGCCGAGCCGGATCACCTCGTTGCCGGAGCGGATCAGCTGGCGCCGCAGAAACTTGTCCATCACCAGGCGGGCCACCTGGTCGATCGAGGCGGTGGAGGTGATCCGTTCCACCAGCTCCACCAGCCGCCCCTGGCCGCCAGCCTTCTCGAGGGAGCCGGTGTCGGCCAGCCAGGCGCACATGGCCGTCAGGTCGGTGGGCTTGCCCTGGCTGTGCAGCATCACCGCCGTGCGGTAGATCTCGCGGTGGGCGCCCAGATAAAAGGCCTCCGGTTGCAGCACGTCTGCCACCCGGCCGATGGCGTCAGGATCCAGCAGGATGGCGCCCAGCACCGCCTCTTCCGCCTCCAGGTTTTGGGGTGGAATCGAATCGGGCAGGGCCTCGAAGCTGGCCTCCTCGCGCAGACGCCTCCGCCCGCCTTGCCTGGCCTCTAGCGGTTCGTCTGCTCCGGCCAGGGCCGCGTTCACCATCTAAAAGCAGGCGGAAAATGGGGGATGCACAGGGCTGATCAGGGGGCCGGAGCTCCGCCCGGGGCCATCAGTTTGCACCGGATCCCCGCAATCGCCCACTAGGGGCGAAGGGGACGGCGCTCAGAAGCTCGCCACTTCCAGGTTGATCTCCGCCACCACTTCCGGGTGCAGCTTCACCTGCACCTTGTAGGAGCCGGTGCGGTGGATATCGGGCACCGTGATGTCGCGGCGATCCACCTCTTTCTTGGTGGCAGCTTCGATGGCCTCGGCCACGTCGCCGTTGGTCACGGTGCCGAAGAGCACGTCGTCGCCCCCGGTCTGCTTCTTGACGGTGAAGCGGCCAATGGTGTCAAGGGCGGTGCGGAAGGCCACGGCCTCGGCCTTGAGGGCTGCCTGGCGCTCGGCCTCCTTGGCGCGGCGGGCCTCCACCTGGCGCAGCACGGCGGCGGTGACGGGCACGGCCTTGCCGGTGGGCACGAGGAAATTGCGGGCGTAACCGGGGGCCACTTCCACCAGGTCACCGTCCTTCCCCAGGCTCAGAACGTTTTCGTTGAGGACGACTTGAACGCGCTTGGCCATGGGATCGGACGGGGGAGTTTGGCGGAGAGCCGATTGGTCAGCTTACGCCAGGGAGCGGGCGCCAGGGTTGGCGGCAGCCGGCAGCCGCACCGCGGTGGCTAGGCCCAGGGCGCGCAGCAGGCGGATGTGCTGCCAGGTGAGGTCGATCTGGCGGCCGAAGCCGTGGCGGGCCGAGTGGGGGAAGGCGTGGTGGTTGTTGTGCCAGCCCTCGCCGAAGGTAAGGGCGGCCACCCAGGGGTTGTTGCGGGAGCCATCACCACTGGCGTGGGCCACTTCGCCCCAGAGGTGGGTGGCCGAGTTCACCAGCCAGGTGCAGTGGTAGACCACCACCAGGCGCAGGGGGATTCCCCAGAGCACCAGGGCCCAGCCACCGGCGCCGGTGACACTGCCGATCCAGAACAGCAGGGCTGCTAGGGGCAATTGCAAAAGCAGGAAGTAGTTATTTAGCCAGCGGTAGTAGGGGTCGCTGGCCAGGTCGCCGGTGAGGCGGGGCACCGCCGCCATGGCGGGGATGGCCTCCAGCATCCAGCCCATGTGGCTCCACCAGAAGCCCTTGAGGCTGGTGTGGTGATCCATTTGGGTGTCTGAAAACTTGTGGTGGTGGCGGTGCAGGCCCACCCAGTCGAGGGGGCCGTGCTGGCAGCTCAGCGCTCCGCAGGTGGCGAAGACGCGCTCTAGCCACTTGGGCACCCGGAAGGCGCGGTGGCAGAGCAGGCGGTGGTAGCCGATCGTCACGCCCAGGCAGGCCGTGAGCCAATAGAGCACCAGGAAACTGGCCAGGGCGGGCCCACTCCAGAACTGGGGCAGCAGGGCCACCAGCGCCAGTACATGGATGGCCGCCATGAAGCCGATCGTGCCCCAGCGGGTGCTTTTGGGCCCGGTGGTAGCTGGGGCTTCGCCGTGGCGGGAGTGGTGCAGGGCCTGGGCCCGCGATTGGCCGCTGACTCCCCGGCTGATCGAGGCTGGCCGGCGGGTGGCCAGGCGCTGGCTGGCTGGTTTTGCTGGTGCGGCCATAGGGCCCGGGCTCCGATTGAATGGCTACAATAGTAGCAATACGAATCCGGATCAGGTGGGTTATCGGGAGGAACTCGCATCGGGGAGGGTTGCCTTCGCCCATCTGATCAGGGTCTGGCACGAGCGCAACGGCTGGTCCCACCGGGTGTTGCCGGCCCTGGCAGAGGCCCTGGATCTGGGCCGGATCCACGGCTCCCAGCTCTCCATGCTGCGCAACGGCAAGCTGGCCTCCCCAGGCCCGGAAGTGTTTCTGGCCCTGGGCCGGATCAACCAGCTGCTGGCCGCCGGTGGCCGAGCCGGAGAGCTCGGCGAAGGCCTGCGCCTGCAACTGGTAGACAGCCCCGAGCTGGTGACGACCCTGGAGGCCTCCGCCCTGCCGGTCCAGGATGAGGGGGCTCCGGTGTTGGGTCCTGGCGAGCTGCTGGAGGTGTTTGTTGGCCTGCGTCAGCCGCCTCAGGCCTTCGACCTGCGCATCACCGATGCCGAGGCGGGGCCGTTGAGCGGGGCCCTGGCCCAGCTGCTGACGGCGGGCAGGCCCTGGCGCCTCTGCCGCGACCAGTTGCTGGAGGCCTATCCGGTGGAGAAGCGCCAGCGGCGCCAGCGTTTTGCCGAGGTGATGGCGGGCCAGCGGGATTTTTCGGCGGCAGAGCTAGACAGCGAACTCGCCGATCTGCGCCGCACCCTGGCCCGGCTCGGGGCCACCGGCGAGGGGGAGCTGGAGGCGGATCAGTTCCTCGAGGTGCTGCGCAGGCAGGCTGCCGACCTGGGCCTGAGCGGTGGGGCGGCCGGGGCCCAGTTGGATCTGGCCGCCGCAATCCGCCAGCAGCTGAAGGATCACCGCTAGGGGGATATCGCTAGTGGAACGATTTCCGCTAGTAGAACGATCACCGGTAGCTGGCCTCCCGCACCCGGCTGGCCCAGCCCAGGGAGCGCAGCAGCTTGATGTGCTGCCAGGTGATGTCGAATTCAAACCAGCGCAGGCCGTGGCGCGCCGAATGGGGAAAGGCGTGATGGTTGTTGTGCCAGCCCTCGCCGAAGCTCAGGATCGCCACCCACCAGCAGTTGCGGGATAGGTCGGGGCAGTCGAAGTTGCGGTAGCCACAGAAGTGGGTGGCGGAATTCACCAGCCAGGTGACGTGGTACACGATCACCAGGCGCAGGGGGATCGCCCAGAGCACCAGGCCCAGGCCGCCGCCGTGCACGCCTGCCAGTTCTCCATACCAGAAGAGGGCTGCGCCCAGGGGCAGTTGCAGCAGCAGGAACCAGCGGTCTAGCCAGCGATAGAAGGGGTCGCGCTGCAGGTCGCCGGTGAGCCGCTCCACGTGCTGCAGGGCCGGAATCTCGTGCAGCATCCAGGCGCTGTGGGCCCACCACAGGCCCCGGGCCGCATCGTGGTGGTCGTTGGGCTGGTCGGAATACTTGTGATGGTGGCGGTGCAGCCCCACCCACTCGATCGGGCCGCTCTGGCAGGCCAGGGCCCCCATCAACACCAGGATGCGCTCCAGAGGGCGGGGGGCCGTGAAGCTGCGGTGGGTGACCAGCCGGTGCAATCCCAGGGTGACGCCCAGCACGGTGGTCCAGTAGAGAACGACCAGTACGAGCACGGCCTGCCAGCTCCAGAACCGGGGCAGCAGGGCAAAGACGGCCCCCACGTGCATGGCCAGCATGAAACTGGTGGTGCCGCCCTTGAACTTGCGCTGGCGTGCCGGTAGGGGCTCGCGCCTGGCGGCCAGCGCTGCGCGGATGCGTCGCTCCTCCTGGCTGCTGGGGCTATCAACCCTGAGCAACTCGGGTTGAAGGCCTTTGTTGCTGGCCGGATCTGAACTGAGAACCAACGAACTCTCCCGGTGGTGGATGCCGGGCAGGGCCATGGCAGCGGCGCAAATCTAGCCGTGGCTCGCCCGCCAACATGGGGCCTGCCCAGCCAGATCCCATGACTGATTCAGCCGGCTCAGCGCAAGGGATTGCGGCCCAGCGCATCGGGGCTGCGGTGGCGGCTACGGCCGCCGCAGCCGACCGGCACACCAGCGGGGTGCAATCCCGGATGGAGCGGTTGCTGAATGCATTTGCGGCCGAGCGGGTGGGCGTGCAGCACTTCGCCTCGGTGAGTGGCTACGGCCACGGCGATCAAGGCCGGGAAGTGCTCGATCGGGTGTTCGCCCGGGTGCTGCAAGCGGAGGCGGCAGCGGTGAGGCTCCAGTTCGTCAGTGGTACCCATGCGATTGCGGCGGCACTGTTTGGCGTGCTGCGGCCGGGCGATCGGCTGCTGGCCCTCACCGGCCGCCCCTACGACACCCTGGAGGAGGTGATCGGCATCCGCGGCAGGGGCCAGGGCTCCCTGGCGGAATTCGGCATCGCCTACGCCGAACTGGCGCTCAGCGCCGCCGGCCGGGTGGACCTCCCAGGCCTGGAGGCCGCCCTGGCGGTGCCCACCCGCCTGGTGTTGATCCAGCGCAGCTGCGGCTACAGCTGGCGGCCTTCGCTTTCGGTGGCCGAGATCGGAGATCTCTGCGCCCGGGTGAAGGCGATCCAGCCCGACTGCATCTGTTTTGTCGACAACTGCTACGGCGAGCTGGTGGAAACCCGGGAGCCAACGGCGGTGGGTGCCGACCTGATCGCCGGCTCCCTGATCAAGAACCTCGGCGGCACCATCGCCCCAACCGGCGGCTACGTGGCGGGGCGGGCCGCGCTGGTGGAGCAGGCCTGCTGTCGCCTCACGGCCCCCGGCATCGGTAGTGAAGGGGGCACCAGCTTTGACCTCAATCGCCTGCTATTTCAGGGCCTGTTCCTGGCCCCCCAGATGGTGGCCGAAGCCCTGATCTGCAGCGAGCTGGTGGCCCAGGTGTTCAGTGATCTCGGCTTTGCCGTAAACCCCCTGCCCGGCGCAGAGCGCAGCGATGTGATTCAGGCGGTGCGGCTGGGGGATCCCGAACGGCTCAAAATTGTCTGCCGGGCCTTTCAGGCCGCCTCGCCGGTGGGCGCCTATCTCGATCCGGTGCCGGCGCCGATGCCCGGCTATGCCAGCGAGCTGGTGATGGCGGGCGGCACCTTCATCGACGGCAGCACCAGTGAGTTCTCCGCCGATGCCCCCCTGCGGGAGCCCTATGTGTTGTTCGCCCAGGGCGGCAGCCACCGGGCCCATGCCCGGATCGCCCTGGAGCGGGCTTTGCTGGCGCTGGCCACAGCCGGCCTGGATCGGTCAGAATAGGCAAACTTTCTTATTAGGCGATGGCGCTCACCTTCCCCGGCGATTGCCGCTACGCCGACAGCCACGAGTACGTGCGCCCTGAGGGCGAGCGGCTGCGGCTGGGCCTGAGTTCCTTTGCCGTCGACCAGCTCGGCGACATTGTGTTTGTGGAACTGCCCGAGGTGGGTGCCACGGTCCAGCAGGGGGCCAGCTTCGGCAGTGTGGAATCGGTGAAGGCGGTGGAAGACCTACTGGCGCCCGTGGGCGGGGTGGTGCTGGCCCGCAATGAGGCCGTGCTGGCCAGCCCCGAGGAGCTGCAGCAGGACCCCTATGGCGAGGGCTGGCTACTGCTGCTGCAGCCGGCCGATCCGGCCCAGCTCGAGGGCCTGATGGATGCCCAGGCCTACGGCGCCAAGGTGCAGGGAGCCTGATGGAGACTTCGCCTGCAACCTTTGAGAGCCGTCACATCGGCCCCTCGGCTGAGGACCAGCGCCGCATGCTGGCGGAGGTGGGTGCGGCCAGCCTCGAAGACCTGGCCGCCCAGATAGTGCCGGCCGACATCTTGCTGCCCCCCGGGGAGGCCTTGGTGGGTTTGCCCGAGCCCTGCAGTGAGGCCCAGGCCCTGGCTGAACTGGCAGCTATCGCAGGCCACAACCAGGTGGTGCGCAGCTTGATTGGCCAGGGTTATTACGGCACGGCCACCCCGGCGGTGATCCAGCGTCACGTCTTTGAAAATCCCGCTTGGTATACGGCCTACACCCCCTATCAGGCTGAAATCGCCCAGGGCCGGCTTGAGGCCCTGCTCAATTTCCAGACCCTGATCTGCGAGTTGACCGGGCTGCCGATTGCCAATGCCTCCC
This sequence comes from Synechococcus sp. CBW1108, assembly GCF_015840335.1. Lineage (NCBI taxonomy): Bacteria > Bacillati > Cyanobacteriota > Cyanophyceae > Synechococcales > Synechococcaceae > Synechococcus > Synechococcus sp. CBW1108. The sequence goes on along the minus strand of NZ_CP060395.1, from coordinate 1,214,054 downwards.
TGCTCGATGAGGCCACCGCTGCCGCAGAGGCCATGGCCCTGGCCCGGTCGGTCTGCAAGCGGCCCCAGGCCCTGCGTTTTTTGGTGGATCAGGCCGTCTTCCCCCAAACCCTGGCCGTACTCCAGACCCGCGCCGAGCCTCTGGGCATCGAATTGGAGTTGATCGATGCCCAGGCGCTGGCGGGGTCGGGGCCTGGGGCTGTTGCCCCAACCCTGGCTGGGGACGTTTTTGGGATCTTGTTGCAGCTGCCGGGAGCCGGGGGAGGCCTGTGGGATCCGTCTCCCCTGCTGGCCGCGGCGCGGCTGGCAGGGGTGATCACGGCCGTGGCCATTGATCCGATGGCTCAGGTGTTGCTGGCTCCGGTGGGTGAGCTGGGGGCGGATATTGCCGTGGGCAGTGCCCAACGCTTTGGGGTGCCCATGGGCTTTGGCGGCCCCCATGCCGCGTTTTTTGCCACCACCGCTGCCTTCAAGCGCCAGATCCCCGGGCGTCTGGTGGGCCAATCCCTAGATGCCGAGGGCCGACCTGCGCTGCGCTTGGCCCTGCAAACCCGGGAGCAGCACATCCGCCGCGACAAGGCCACCAGCAATATCTGTACGGCCCAGGTGCTTCTGGCGGTCATGGCCGGCTTCTATGCCGTGCACCACGGTCCGGACGGTTTGACGGCCATTGCCAGCCGCTTGGTGGGGCTGCGATCCGCCTTGGCTGCCGGCCTGGGGGCCCTGGGCCTGGCGCCGGACGGCGAACCAGGTTTTGACACCCTCACCGTGCGCCCCCCCAATCCGGACGCCCTGGTAGCCCGCGCCTTGGCGGCTGGTTTCAATCTCCGCTCGGCCGGTGCGGCTGTGGGTATCAGTCTCGATGAGCTCAGTTCGCTCGAGGAGTTGCAAGCCTTGTTGGCGTCCCTGGCGGAAGGGGCCGACCAGGCTGCCCAGGCCCAGAACGCCTGTGTTGCAGCTCTGGCTCAGGCCAGTGTTGAGCAGGCCTGGTCGGACCTGCCCCGGCGAAGGGCCCCCTGGCTCAGCCAGGCCGTGTTTCACCAATACCGCAGCGAAACCGAACTGCTCCGCTACATCCAGCGCCTGGTCGGCAAAGACCTGTCGCTGATCCACGGGATGATTCCCCTGGGCAGTTGCACCATGAAGCTCAATGCGGCGGCTGAACTGGCGCCCGTGAGTTGGCCAGCCTTTGGCCAGTTGCATCCCTTTGCTCCGCCTTCCCAGACCGCCGGTTACCAACAACTGGCCGCCCAACTCGAGGGCTGGTTGGCAGCGATCACCGGATTTGCAGGCGTGTCGCTCCAACCGAATGCTGGCTCCCAGGGGGAATACGCCGGGCTGCTGGCCATCCGGGCCTGGCATCGCAGTCGCGGCGAAGGCCACCGCAAGGTGTGTTTGATTCCGGTTAGCGCCCATGGCACCAACCCTGCCAGTGCGGTGATGGCGGGCATGCAGGTGGTGCCTGTCGCCTGCCAGGACGACGCCATTGATGAGGTGGATTTGGCCGCCAAGGTCAAGGCCCATGCCGGCGAGCTGGCGGCCTTGATGATCACCTACCCATCCACCCATGGAGTGTTTGAGGCCGATCTGCGCAGGGTCTGCCATTTGGTCCACGACCACGGAGGCCAGGTGTATCTCGACGGCGCCAACCTCAACGCCCAGGTGGGGCTCTGCAAGCCCGGCTCCTATGGGGCTGATGTCTGCCATCTCAACCTGCACAAGACCTTCTGCATCCCCCATGGCGGCGGTGGTCCGGGGGTGGGTCCGATCGCGGTGGCAAGCCACCTGGTGCCCTTCCTGCCAGGCTCGGATGGGGCTGGCGCTGCCCAGGTGTCCGCCGCACCCCTGGGCAGCGCCAGCATCCTGCCGATCAGCTGGATGTACATCCGCATGATGGGAGGAAGCGGCTTGCGCACTGCCAGCCAGGTGGCCTTGCTGGCGGCCAATGTGATTGCCAAGCGCCTGGATCCCCACTTTCCGGTGCTGTTTTGGGGCGCCAATGGGTGGGTGGCCCACGAATGCATTCTCGATCTGCGCCCCCTCAAGCGCAGCATCGGCCTGGAGGTCGATGACCTGGCCAAACGGCTGATGGACTACGGCTTCCATGCCCCAACGGTGAGCTGGCCCGTGGCCGGCACGGTGATGGTGGAGCCCACCGAGAGTGAGTCGCTAGCAGAGCTGGATCGCTTCTGCGCAGCCATGGTGGCGATTCGCCAGGAGGCCGCGGCGATCGAGGCTGCCCAGGCCGACCCCCTCAACAACCCGCTCAAGCGGGCGCCCCACACCCTGGCCGCGGTGACCGCCGACGTCTGGGACCGTCCCTATTCCCGCCAGCAGGCAGCCTTCCCCGCCGGCGAAACCCAGCAGGCCAACAAGTTCTGGCCGGCGGTGGCCAGGATCGACAATGCCTATGGCGACAGGAATCTGGTCTGCTCCTGCCCTTCAGTTGAGGAAATGGCCCAAGTGGTGGCGTAAGGCTGCTCAGGGGGCCTGGTCAGGGGGGCCCAGATGGCGCACACTGGGTTCAATCTGCTTCGCCTGGCAGACGCCAATTTTTTGTTGGGGGACCATGAAGGGCAATGACGGCGGGTCTGAAACCGGGGAGGGCAAAACCCTGAGAGTGGAGGGCACCAATGTGGTGCGCGTGCCCTTTGGGGTGCGCCGTTCCCGGCGCCCCCGACCCAAGCGGCCCGACCACTGGGCCACCCTGGTGCTGCCCTTCCAGAGGCACACCGATCCAACGCCGCCGCCCCAGGCTGCTTGACCAAAACAGCTTGATCAAAACAGCCTGAATAAAGCTCCCTGATTTAGGCGGCGAGCAATTCCGGTTCGCGGTAGGGAATAAAGCTGGCCTTGCGGGCCCCGCAGATCGGGCATCGCCAGGAGTCGGGGATGGCTTCGAAGGCGGTGCCCGGGGCAATTCCGGAATCCGGATCGCCTACGGCTGGGTCGTAGATCATTGAGCACAGCTTGCAGATCCATTTGCCGGCCACGGGAGTGGCTGCTTCCCCTGCCACTCCCTTGCCCTGCAGGGCTTCCAGGGCAATGCCGTAGCGCTCGGCGTGGTGCTGCTCAATTGGGGTGAGCAGGCCGAAGTTTTTGGCGGCTGTGCGGAAGATGCCGGCATGTTGCTCGGATTCTTCCACCTGTTCCTGGAACTCAGCCGCGGCGCCGGAGTCTTGATCGGCGCGGGCCTGGGCGGCGAAATCCGGGTACATGGTGGTGTACTCGTAGGTTTCGCCCTCGATCGCCAGCTCCAGGCAGCGGCTGAGCAGGGCCTGCTTTTGGTCTTCGCTGAGGCTCGCCGGATCGCTGATCACCAGCTCCGGGTGCAGCAGCCGGAAGTGGGCGAAGGCGTGCTCGGTTTCCTGGGCGGCGGTGTCGCGAAACAACTTGGCCAACTCGCTATGGCCAACCTGCTTGGCCACCTCGGCAAAGAACAGGTATTTGCGGTTGGCCATGCTCTCGCCGCCAAAGGCGGCTTCCAGGTTGGCAGCGGTGCTGGGCTTGGCGATGTCCATGGGCTGGGAGGGCAGCTCGACCAATATAGGCTAAGTCGGACTCGGTATGAGTTGGGGGCGTGCGTGGCTGTTGGCGGCGTGCGGGGTAGTTGGGGTCAGTCTTCAACCAGGGCGCCGGCTTCAAGGGCCACGATGCGATCGGCAATATCCAGCACTTTGTTGTCGTGGGTCACCATCACAATTCCTGCTTGCTGCTCCTTGGCAAGGCGTTGGAACAGATCCACCACCTCCCTGCCGGATTCGCGATCCAAGGCGGCGGTGGGTTCGTCGGCCAGCAACAACCTGGGCCCCGCTACCAGGGCCCTGGCAATGGCGACCCGTTGTTTCTGGCCGCCCGAAAGTTTGGCGGGGGCGTAATGGAGGCGATGGCCCAGGCCCACTTGCTCGAGCCCTTGCTGGCAACGTTTATCCATGGCGGAGCGTCCCTGCCGCAGCCAGTCTGGCAGCACCTCCAAGCCAAGCCGGACGTTTTGGAGGGCTGAGAGGTAGGGCATCAGATTGTGGGCTTGAAAGATGAAGCCCACCTGGCGCCTCAACTGCGTGAGCTGTTGGCTTGACGCCTGCCTTAGCTCTTGGCCAAATATCTGCAAGCTGCCCTCTTGGGCTGCCCGTAGGGCTCCCACCATGGTCAGCAGGGTGGTTTTGCCTGAACCCGAGGGTCCAGTCAAGATTAATATTTCCCCAGGATGGACGCTGAGGTTGATGTTGCGCAGCACCTGTTTGGGTCTGCCCGCCTCTTCAAACCAATGGTTTAGGCCTGCAATTTCCACGAGGGGGCTTTCCCCTGAGGTGGCCATCAAAAAACCTCGGCAGGATCAAGACGCCGCAGCTTCCCTGTGGCGAGCCATCCGGAGGCGCTGCACAGCACAAGGGTGAGGCAAAAAACAAACAGGGCCCGGCCTAGGGTCATGGCCACCAGGAGCCCTGTGGCACGCACCAGGACTTGGTACAGCAGCATAGAAAGCAACACGCTGGGTAAGAAGGCCAAGGTTGCCAGGAGCAGGGACTCTTGAAGAATGATCCCCACAACGAAGTTGTCGCCATAGCCGATGGCTTTCATGGTGGCGTACTCGCTGAGGTGATCGCCAACGTCTGAGTAGAGAATCTGGTAGACAATGATTGCCCCAACAGCCAGGCCCACAAGCACGCCCAGGTTGAAGATCAAGCCAAAGGAGGTATTGCGCTGCCAATGGCTCATTTCACGTTCTTTGAGCTGCTGGATCGTCAGCACCTGGAGTGAGGGATCCAAAAACCTGGAGATCGTTGCCTGGACCTGGGCTTCATTGGCGCCAGCACTGAGCTGGATCACACCTAATTGGATGTCATCGTTGCTCTTTTCAGGGAAGTAGGTCTGAAAATTGGCTGCAGACATGATCACGTTGATGTCGGCGGCAAAGGTGAGTCCGAGTTTGAAGATCCCCACCACCTTGGCCTGTTGGCCGCGCAATTCAGTCAGATAGCTGCTGCCCGTCGCCAGGGTCTGCACGACCGATCCAGCTGCTTTTTTCGATGCTGAATCGAAGAAGAGGGTGTTTGGCTGCTTGAGCAGTGTTTTGTTTTGTTGGAGGATAGGCAGCTTCATAGCTGGATTCTCTGGGGTGACCCCAAAGACAAGTGCTTGCTTACTCTGACGGGTATCCCTGTTGAGCCAGTCGGCTTTACCGATATACAGAGGTGTGACACCAGCAACACCTTGAACCCCTCGGACCCGAACGAGTTGGGCCCTGGAGAAATTGAGAGGTTCGCCCAGGTTGGTGTATCGCTGCGGGACGAGGACCAGTTGGCCACTGATTTGATCGATGGGCCGTTTTTGGCTGTCGTAGAGCGAACCGGAGAGTCCGAGCTGGAAGAAGACCAGCACATTGGCGAAACTCACCCCAGCAATAGCGGCCAGAAGCCGGAGGGGGCGGTGGCTGAGTTGCAGCCACGCCACAGGTGTGCGACTGCCCAGCAGGTTCATAACTGCGCCGGGCGCATCTGTCGCTGCGCTGCTGTTAGGGGCGCGAACAGCACATTCACCTGCAGGTAATTGACCCGACTGGCTTTTGCCATGGCGTTTTCGGGAAGGGCGATCTTGACTTCGACAACCCGGCGGTCGACGTTTTCACCCGACTCCCCACTAAATACACTTTGGCGGCTGATCTGGCGGGAAATTTCCGTGACGCGGCCTCGGCCGGTCTTGCCTGGGAATCCATCGGCAGTGATGGTTGCCTCCTGGCCCAAGCGTATTTCTGGTAGGTCAGTTTGATAAACCTCAGCGATCACACCCATTTGTTTGGTGTTTCCCATTTCGACAAGCCCTGAGTCTCCAACTTTGTCGCCGGCGCGCGCATTGATTTTGAAGATAGTGCCGGCATAGGGCGCCCGTATGGTGGCCTTGGCTAGTTCACTTTTGTCTTTCGCCAGGCTGGCCCGGCTCTCGACAAGTTCGGCATCCAGGGTTGCCCGATCGGCGATCGCCTGCTCGAGCTGGGCGCTGGCGCTCTCGGCTTCTGCTACTTGAGCCTCCATTCTGTTTGCGCTGGTGGCTCCAGAGGCAAACAACTCCCGTGCTCGGCGCGCTTCCGCCTCGGCCTGGCCCAGGTCGGCGCGGTAGCGCCGGATCACGCTTTCCTGAGCTGAGAGTTTGCGTTGGGCAACCTGCAAGGAAGCCTCGGATTTACGCACCGTGGCACTGAGGGGATCAATGCTTTCGAGAATGGCCAGGGGTTGCCCGGCCTCGACGCGATCTCCCTCTTGAATCAGGATTTCACGGACGGGATCGTTGATCAGCGAGCTCGGAACGGAGACCTTGCTGATGCCTCCGAGGGGCTCAATGCGCCCGATGGCGGAAATCTGTCTGGGCAGGAGCGCCGCCTCAGATTGGGGCGGATTTTGGGAACCGTTACACCCGGCCAGAACTCCACCCGCCAATAGGAGGGAGAGCGATATGGACAAACGGCGACCCATCCATGCCCTGGGCAGTGATCGAAGTATGGCCGAGGATGGAGCAGGCCCTCCCCAGCGGGGCCCAGGGGGAACTGTTCCCAGGGGGCCTGTCTAGTTGGCACATGTCAGAAGTTGGCACCCGTTAGTAGTTGGCGCCGCTGCGGCGCTGGTGCACGGCCGTGTTGCCACTGGCATCGAGGACGCCCCCCCGGATCACTTCGGCATAGAGCAGCCAGTGGTCGCCACATTCCATCCGCTGCCGCACCGTGGCCTCCAGCCAGGCGAGGGCCTCCGGCAGGATCGGCTGCCCCCCCGGGCTCTGCTCCAGGTTGAGGCCGGCGAAACGATCGGCGCCGGGGGCAAAGGGCTTGAGGAACTGCTTCATGGGTCCTGATTCGCGGCCGGCCGCCAGCACGTTGAGGGCGAAGTGATCGCCGCTGTGGAGCAGGGTCTCCACCGACCTGTCTTTCGCCACCGCCACGGTGAGCCCCGGCGGCGTAAAGCTGGCCTGGCTCACCCAGCTGGCCACCATGGCCCCGCCCAGGCGGCTCTGGCCCTCCCCTTTGCTGGTGGTGAGCACGCAGAGGGAGCCCACCACCCGGCCCAGGGCCTGCACGGCCGGGTTGCTGCGGCTGTCACTGAGGCCGCCGGCCGCACTGCGCTTCAGGCTCTGCCGCTGCTCGTTGAGCAGGCGGCGGCCCAGGGCGGTGCCCGTTTCCTCGATGGCTTTGAGGCTGGCCGCATCGGGGCTGAACTTCACCTTGATCGGATCAAAGGCGAACTGGAAGCCGCCATCACGCAGCTTGCTTTCGAGCAGATCGAGGGCTTCGCCGCTCCAGCCGAAACTGCCGAAGACCCCCACCGGTTTGGCCCGATCGCCTTCGGCCAGCACCGTGCCCAGGGCCGAAACAATCGGAGTGGGGGCATGGCCGCCCAGGGTGGGCGAGCCGATCAGGATCGCGTCACAGCTGCGGATCGCGGCGAGCAGCTGGTCGGGCTCACTGAATTCGCAATTGATGCTCTCCACCCGCACGCCGGTGCGAGCCACCCCCTGGGCCAGCCCATCGGCAATGGCGGCGGTGTTGCCGTAGGCGCTGGCGAACAGCAGGGCCACTGAAAGGCGCGCCCGCTCCTGGGTTGCGCCCCAGAGGTGGTAGTCCCGCAGCAGGCTGCGCCAGCTCTCGCTGATCGCCGGGCCATGGCCGGGGGCAATGGAGCGCAGGTCGAGCTCTTCGATGCGCTCAACCACCGCCTCCACCTGGCGGGCCATCGGTGCCATCAGGCAGTCGTAGAAGTAGCGTCGGTCTTCTTCGGTGCTGCTGCGGTTGGCCTCGGCGAAGCTCTCGCTGCAGAGGTGGGCGGCGAAGAACTTGCCGCTGATCAGCAGGCCGCCTGTTTCCTCGAAGACCATCAGGCCATCGGGCCAGCGCGGGGTGGGTGTCGGGATCAGGCGCAGGGAGTGGCCATCGGCCAAGCTGCTGCTGGTTTCCTGTTTGACCACCTCAATCGGCGGTAGGGGTGGGATCGGAACCTGGGCCAGCTCGCTGCCGGCGGGGCTGGGTTTCTGCTGGCTCCAGAGCTCCGCCAGCAGGCGGGCGCCGGGGTTGGAGCTCACCAGTTGCAGCTGGGGCCAGCGGCTTGCCAGCTGGCGCAGCAGGGCCACCCGGTTGGGGTTGACGTGGCCCACCACTACCTTCAGGGCTGCATTGGCTGGCACCAGGGTCGTCAGCTCGGCCAGGAAGGGCTCGGCAAAGGAGGCCCCGGGCGGGTGCACCAGCAAGGGCCCAGCGGTGAACAGGAAGCTGTTGGCAGTCGTGCCCCGCTCCAGGCCGTATTCCACCTCGAAGCGCAGCCGGCTGGGGCTGAGCCCCTTGAGGCAGATCAGCCCCGGTTCCAGGGGCAGCTGGATGACGCGGCGCGCGCTGCTGGGGTCGGCAGGGCTGCCCATCAGTAGTGAATCCCGACCTTCTTGTCCAGCACTGCTTTTGTAAGTGCCTTCAAATCTTTTTGAAATGGGATCCCCACCTTTTAAATTCCTCGTTCTGCCAGTTCTCCCCCCATTATCGGTAGGTAGAGCAGAGGTGACGAGGCAGGCAACCCTTCACCCGCCAAACCGACACAACCTCTACCGATAGAGGGCGAAAAACAGCGGACACTACCGAGAGAGGCAATCCCGTCCTCGTGACTGCCACACCACCCAGAAACCGAAATCTCCGTGGGCAGACACTGCTGTTCCGCTGCCTGGAAACAGGGTTCGTCACGACTGCCCCCGCCCTGTTCCGCTACCAGCAGTCCAATCGGTATCAGGCGTCCAGAGGGGCAAGTAAGTTAAGCTACTAAAAATCATTTTTCAAGATGTTTAAGAGCACGCATTTAAAAACGGCTATTAAGAGCTCTCGCCATACTCTGCCATCTATCATCTCTAGCTTAGACGATGACCCTTCAACGCAAAATTGCGACAAGCTCATTAATATCCTTGCTCAAAGCTCTGTTAGGGCTTCTATTATACAAATCAACTCTTCAAGTGACAAACAGGATAGCATATACTACAATATTTATCCAGGCGAGCACTATAGATTACTGGCAGGATTAGTTTCGACAACAGATCCCAAGTGCTTGGTTGATATTGGAACTTTTACTGGCATGTCATCAAGAATTATGCTTGACTATTCATCACCTGACGCAGAGATTCACACCTTTGACATTCATGCTTATGACAAGTTCGATTCTCATTTAAAGAGTAAAGATTTTAATGAGCGTAACTTTGTTCAGCATTTGGATGATCTAAGCCGCCCGAGTGTGTTCAATAAATACGCAGCACTACTTGACAAAGCTGATCTTATCTTTTGCGATGCTCCAAAAGATGGCAGTTTTGAATATGAGTTCTTGAAATTACTAAGCGATACCAAGCTTTCCGAAAAAAGTCGTCTATTACTCCTGGATGATATTAGGTTTGAAAACATGTGGATGCTCTGGAGATCAATAGGTTCTCCCAAGATCGATGCCACGTCTTTTGGTCACTGGAGCGGAACAGGAATAGTAGATATACAGAAATCATTGATTATGAATAAATAAAGTGGCATTCGGCGAGGGATTGCTATTTGGTAGCCACCTCCCAGTCCCCCGCCCAGTAACTACGCCGCTTCCACCAACGGCGGATGTTGCTCCAGCACCTGCTGCTGAGCTAGAAGCATCCTCGTTCTTGAGGAGAGCGGCAGCATTGTCTGGATAGGTCTTGAGTTGTGGGGGTGATCCGATGAGCATCCAAATTGAGTGGCAAGACCAAAATGGAAACTGGAAGAACTTCCAGACCAAGCAGAACCAGGCGGATGCCTATCGGGTTGCTCTGCGTCTTGCCCAATCAACAGGGAAGTGTCATCGGTTGGTTGATGACGAAGGGCGGTTGATGGATCTGCTTGAACCCTGAAAGTTACGATAAATCATGATCGTTGCTGTCTTTATCAAAATAGGATTGGAAGCGTCCCCTCTTGGATGGCGAATATTTTCGTGAATATTGAATCGGATATCTTTCGCCTTTGTTGTTCGTGAAGGACTTTCCGTCGCCACTCACACCGAACTGAGTAGCTGTTTTCTTTCCATCCGAAATCTAACCTGATCCCATTTCAGGTTCAATGATTTTCGTATCTTATTTGCCCTGTCTTTTGCTGAATCGTAATCAGGGATGCCTCTTGCCAGAACAGCGTTCGTGTCAGTTCTGTACACATAGCAAGTGCCTTCGATCAGATCGAGCAATTCCTCAAGGTCGTCGAAGATACTCCGCTCAATTGTGACCTCATTCAGGCGACGGCGGAGTTCCTTAAAAGTAATCATATGAACCTCTACGCTAACTTCTTGTTCTTCATCACTGACTCATAATCCTGCTTGACTCGGTGCTCCAGGTACTCCTGTGGGTCGGAGAACTTGGATCGCTTGAGGATCTCATCGATCCACTTTTCAACCTTTGGATTTTTGATGCTTATCACGCTCTCTCCTCCTTGATAGACACTCTCTAATGACCCTCAGTTTTTCTCTGGCATCCTGGTGATGCTCATAGGTGTAGATACCTTGCTGAGGGTCGTAGATATTATTTCGATGGAATTTGATTCTGTTGCTGTGATGAGTTTCAGGATTCGTAGGATCAATTGATTTCCAATCATCTACAAATGCTGGATCATACATTTGATCCTTATTAAATTCTTCAGATTTGATCTTGTCCCTCAGCGTCTGGAGATACCCCTTGTCCTGAAGATATGCCTGATATAGCAATTCAATATAATCCCTAAACAGCATCACTCTTCTCCTTTTTGGTGAATCCAGGAGAACCTTCAAACAGTTCTTCTAAGCGATCACTGAATTGAGTGTACTCATGCTCAAAGAGCATCATCTGTAGATTCTGGATCTCTTCATTTATAAAGCGATAGGACTTTCGTAAATCCTGATCAATACGATATCCAGTGGATTCTATCTTCTCTCTTTCTGAATACAGGTAGTGAAGCAGTTCATGTATAAGTTTCTTGTTTTTCATCTTGACCTTATGGCAATATTTGATTGTGTGTTGTTCTTTTCTTAGTTTGACCTCATGGGTGACCCAAAGACCTCTCTGTGCTTTTCACGAAGAAGGGTCTTATAGAGACCGCTAATATCTAACTTGTATAGATCCATTAGATCTTCTTGATGCTTTAGAAGCATCTGGTATTCACGTTCTTTAAAACTGATCTGTTTTACTTTTGGGAATGACCTCATGTTTTTCCTTATGTTATCTACAGTTATTTATTCATGAATCATTTTTAAACTGAATCAATTGATTTTAATAGAGAGCAACCTTAGGTACACTTCTGAAGTACATATAAAATTGTATTTTAAAGTGTTTTCAAGAGTTCTACTGGGTTTATCTAAATAGAATCAATTGTTTTGATGTTGATAATTTACTTATGGTTTTATTGAGGTATGCTTTGAGAAACTTTTTGGGAAATTATTTAAAGTAATCCTGATTTTGATTTGATTGTGTTTTATTGATTACACTTTAGGATGTCTTTTGGTTTTCAATGAATTCTCTTTAGAGAGGACTCAAGGACTCCAGCTTTGAATTGACTTTAGAAAACCAAGAACTTAAGCATTGAACAAAGTTAAGATCCTGTTGAACCCCTTACAAGGTTAATTGTATCAGTTTTCAAGGATCTTGTCAAGTACCTGATGAACACAAGGGATTAACAAGGGTATATCTCTGTTAAACCTCTACAAGGTTATTTATAATTTTCATGATTTACAGATTAGGAATTCTGTGTTATACTGTCAGAACGTCGAATTAGCAAATATGACTATCGAAGAATCAATCATTCAAGGAATCTCGTATTCACTTGGGTTTTTCACAAAGACACAAAATGGATACAAGTTCCAATGCCCGTATTGCCAGCATGGAAGCAAAGACCACAAGGGTCGTACAATGACTGTGGGCAGGGTCAAAGGCTCTCTGTATCAGGTGTCTGGAGGAACCGCTTGGAACTACAGGTGCTTTCGCTGTAACAAGGGCGTTTCCTTCACCAAGTTCCTGGAGGATCATTTCCCAAGGCACTTTGAGGCGTATGTACGCCAGCGAGATGCTCTGGGGACTACGGGTAAGCACACGAACTGTCCAACACTGGAAACCGTCCTGAAGCGCCAGGGAGTGCTCCCAGAGAACCCTCCTGACTTTTCATGGCAGGGAACACTGCCGCCTGTTCAAAAGCGCCTTGAGGACTCTCCTGGCGTCCACCAGGGCCCTCCTGTGATGCCCAACTCACCAACAGCACCAAAGATCACCAAATTGCCGCCGATGAGATCTCCCCAGCAGCAAGCAGGGCATCAAGCGAGGATCAACCAAGTGATGAAACAGCGGGCGAAACGGAGATTGGAGCAGTCGGGGGAACTGTGGTGACACTTATTCCCCTGTTTCTTCTCGCCCATTCCATTTCCACTTAAGTCGCTCTCTTTCTTTATTGACATCTTCTCTGGGAATCCTACTGTCCCCTTCCATCACCTCTAACCAGGCGTAGTCATCCTCTTTTTGAAATTCGATGTCTCTCTTTTTATAATAACCTTCATAGTTAAGTTTTAGGAACTCTGGGTCTTCGCTGTATTCCAGATCTCCGACTTTGACATTGCCTTCTTCGGTGATTTCGTATTTTCGATCTGGTATTGCTGCTTTCTCTTCGATTACCTTGTGGATCCCCTGCCCTTTCGTGATTTCGCCGCTTTTCTTGAGTGCCGTTATCTTGGAGTAGGTTTGCTCGATGTAGTGGACGCTTGTGCCGAGATTTAAGGCAACATCATAGATCGAGACGCCCCTCATGAGGGCATCGGTAGCAGCGTAATGACGTGCTGAATACTGTGTGATATGTCTTCCGGTTTCGTCCAATATCTTCTTGAGACCACTTCCCTCGATCACTGCTTTGAGGCGTTTCTCCATGGCGGGTTGGTCGTATGGGGTATTTGTCCCACGTTTCGTTTTGGCAAGATTGATGAAAACAAAATCTTCTCTCCCAAACTTTGTGATTCCCAATTTTTTGTAGTGCTCTTTTATCCGTTCAAATTGAAAGGCGACTGGGGCGACACATGTTCTTGACCTGCCCGTCTTTGAATTCTCGGCGGGGATGAATATCCCTCTGTTGATTCGCTGTGACTCTTTGTCTTCGTGTTTAATCGTTGAGATATCGCCCCAGCGCAACCCCAGCATCTCCTTGTTACGGCATCCTGTGTAGTAATTAATTACCAGATAGTGACTGTAGATGTATCTCTTTGTGCGCTCTAACTCGCTGATTCCCTTCTCTCGGCACCATATATTTGTCATCCATCGCCGAAGCATTGTGAACTCTTCCGCTTCAATGATGTCTCGCTTGTGTGCTTTTTCTCTATTTACCTTGAGGTACCTAAAGATCGGGAATTCTGCCATTGTGATGTATTTCTCGTCGATGGCGACGTCTCGATACATCTTTTTGACTGCTGCTATCGTGTGATTGATGGTTTCATTGCTTCTTTCTCGCCCTCCGTACCGCTGTTTGTGAAGTTCCTTAATCCATAATCCAAACCCTTTCCCGATGTCTGGAGGAATGTCCTCCAGTTTGGTCTTTCCGTATTTTTTAAAATCGATAAATTCTTGCCAATACTTTAGGTGTTTGATTAAGGTGTTGTAACTTTCTTTTGTTATTCCTTGATGGGGAATCGAGGTAATCGTCTTCATTCTTTCGTTGGTGTATATTCTTATTAACTCTTTTGTGTTGATGGAGGTTGTCTTTACGCCTCTTCTGAGAGTGTCTTTCCTTTCGGCATATAGTTCTTCCGCTTTCGCCAGCGCCTCAATTCTATTGGTTGTCCTTAAACTTTGGACAAAATCCCGCTTTGTCTTTTCGTCGTATATTCTTACGTAGTATCTCCCGCTTTTCGTCGCCCCAGATCTGTATATAAATACATCCCTTCTGGTGTCAAAAACGAACTCTTTTTCAAGGTAATGGGTTGTGCCCTTTTGCTCTTCCTCTTCCTTTGCCTCTTTGGCGGCGTCTCTTTGCTTGATTTTGCCCAGGACGTTGATGACATCAATGAAGTCGCTGGCATCCAACCCCTTCAGGTCAAG